>CAWIQR010000006.1:0-37297 GCA_963838365.1 uncultured Alphaproteobacteria bacterium | reverse complement strand
TTCGGAAAAACCGCGCATCGTATCGTGCGATGATTGCGTCTTCGTGGGCGAGGCAATTGGCGTACCACCGACGGATCGTGTGCGCGTAATGCAAGCGAAGAGTCTCGACGTCAGCAGCGATCAGGCGAAACTTCTCGCTGGCACGCAAAGTCTCCGACAGGGCAGGGATATAGCCGCCGGGAAAGATGTATTTGCGGGTGAAGGCGTCGGTGATGCCCGGCTGTCCCATCCGCCCGATCGTGTGGAGCAGCATCACACCGTCATCATTCAGGAGATTGGCGCAGGCTTCGAAAAACGGCATGAATTGGGGTTGACCGACATGTTCGAACATTCCGACCGAGACGATGCGGTCGAACCGTCGACCTTGTTTGGGGAGATCGCGATAGTCAAACAGCTCGAACTCCACCCGATCGGCCACTCCGGCTTCCTTTGCACGATGGCGGGCGAGGGAGAGCTGTTCTTCCGACAATGTAATGCCCAGCACCCGCACATCGTAATGCTGCGCAAGAAAGATCGCCATGCCGCCCCAGCCGCATCCGATATCGAGCACGGTGTTACCTTCGACAATCGCCAGCTTGGCCGCGATATGGGCCAGTTTGGCAGTCTGTGCCTCTCCCAGCGACATTCCCTCGCGCGGCCAGTATGCACAACTGTACTGCCAATGCTCGTCGTCGAGCATCAATGCGTAGAGATCGTTTCCTATGTCATAATGGTGCGCCACATTGCTGCGGGCGCTGATCTGGTTGTTGACCTTTTCGAACGCCCAGGTTGCACGGTTCTTCAACTTGCGCGCCAGGCTGGGCGGGCCAATATCGCCGCCCTTGTCCCAGCGGTTATTCGCCCTGAGAAGAGTGACAAGGCCCATCACATCGCCTTCTTCGATCACCAGTCGCCCATCCATGAACGCCTCCGCCGCACCAAGGCGTGGGTCCATGATGATATCGCGCGGCACTGCGTCATTGGTGAACCGGATCACGATTTCGGGGAAGCCGGTTGCGGGCGAGCCGAAGGTCTGAGCGGTGCCATCAGCAAAGACAACGCCAAGCCTGCCTTGCTTCACGCCCCTGCCTAGAAATCGGGCCAGAAGGGCCTTACTCATGCGTAGTCTCCGCGAAAGCGTGCTGGGCTAAATCCCGGCATACCATTGATAATCCCCGATATCCTCCCAAAAGCCGCCTTTGCCATCGCCGATCTGGTCGAAGCTGGCGACGGCTTCGATCCCGGTGAGATATTTGGCATGTTTATATCCGAGCTGGCGTTCAATCCGCATCCTGAGCGGAGCACCGTTCTTTTCCGGGATGGGCTTGCCGTTCATCAGATGGGCAATGATTGTCTGGGGGTGATAGGCATCGACCATGTCGACGCTTTCGTAATAGTCGCGCCCGTACAGGGTATCGGCACAGCGGAAGACGATAAATTTTGCCTCTGGCCGGATGCGCGCGGCATCAAGCAGGGTGGAAAGCTGCGGCCCGGTCCATTCTCCGATGGCGCTCCATCCCTCCACACAATCATGCCGGGTAATCTGGGTGCGCTGGGGCAGGGCCCTCAGATCGGCCAGCGACAAGCGCAGCGGTCGATCCACCAACCCGCGCACTTCAAGCCGCCATTCGGGAAATCCCTGCGCCAGTTCCGCGCGATAATCTTCGCTGTCGACCGTCAGCGATCCGTTGCCCCTGAACGAGGGAGAGCGATCCTCGGGTTCGTATTCCGGGGCGAGGCGTTCGCGCCCCGCCAAAGTGCGATGCGCAGCGCGGTGCCAGCTTTCGGCGGTGTCGAACAAGCTCGATCCGGTGTCGCTATCCGCGAAACCGTCGATTTTGGAACACGCGCCTGCACCGAGCGCGGCCATTCCTGCAATCAGCGAACGACGGGCAATCCGGGTCATTGCGGGTCTCCCGAATGTTTGGTCCGGGGCTGCATGTTGCCTGTGATCATGCCCCGCATTTGCGAGATCGGTCCCGACACCAGCACCATCGCCACGTGCAACACGAAAAAGGAGAACAGCGCCCATGCGGTGATGAAATGCAACGATCGCGCACTTTGCCGGCCACCCAGTGCATCGACCAACCATGGCGCGGCAGGCTCGAAGCCGGGGCTGATGGAAAGGCCAGTAAGCACCATCAATGGCAACAGTACGCCCAGAACCACACCATAGGAAAGCTTTTGCAATGTGTTGTATTTGGCAGCGGCATCATCGGGAGTGAATTTTCCGCGCAGATGCTCGCGCACATCGCTCCACAGATTGGCTGGTGCCCATGCCCGAACCGGAGCCGCAATGTCCCGCACGAAATGACGGTTGACCAGCATCGCGATCCACATTCCCAGCAGCGCCAGCGCGAAAAGCCACGCGGCGGTGTTATGCCAGTCGCGCGCCTCGGCAAGGCTGTAGCGTTGCGGCAGGGTCGCCCAGTCGGGAAAGCGGATCACGCTGAGCCAGGCATCCGCCGGATCAAAACCGTAATCGCCCCAGTACAAGCGCCGGTGCGCGTTCGAGATACCCAGACCGGACATGAACAGGACGATCAGTGCGCCCGCATTGATCCAGTGCCACAATCGGGTGCTGATTGCGTGCCGAGGTTTCATTCCGCAGCCGCTTTGCGGGCCAGATAGATCACATCGCGCGGCTGGCTGAGTAGATGTTGCCCGCTGTCGATGAATACCGTCGACCCGCTTTTGAGCGCGCCCTGCGACAGAAATAATGCAGCATCCACGATCTCGTCCGCGTGCGTCTTGCGCTGCAACAGATTGAGCCGGTGGGAAATGTCGGTTTCCGCCTCGCTCTGGTCATGACTGGCCAAAATCGCGCCGGGCGCGAGGCCATAGATGCGAGCGCGCGGATCGCTTGCGTAATGGGTCGCCAGCATTCCGATGGTCGAACCCAGCGCATGCTTTGACATGGTATAACTGAAGAAATCGGGATTCGGATTGGCCAATTTCATGTCCGTAACTTGAATCACGCAGCGCAGGCGGGCGGAATGATCGCCCCGAAGAAAGGCTTGTGCCATGCGCGTAGGTGAGCTTGCATTAACCTGCATTGCCTGCTGGTTCGTTGCGGGATCGAGTTTGGTTGCATCATCATACCGAAAAATCGAAGCGGAATTGATCAGGCAGCGCCAATCGGTAAAACGGGCAGCCAGCGTCTCGGCCATCGTTTCCGCCGCATCGCCATCACAAAGATCGCAACTGATCGTTTCTGCCGAAGGGAGAGTGGCCGCGAGTGTTTGCGCGGCAATGCCGCTGGAATTGTAGTGGATGATGACATGCCAGCCAGCTTGCGCAAATCCGCGCACTATGGCGGCGCCGATCCGGTTCGCTCCGCCGGTGACCAGAACTGCGGGGCGGGTCATGCAGGACGTTGCGAAAGAGTAAGTATAAAGGCCATTGAGGTGGCTCTATCAGCGCAACCCCACGGCTTCAATCGCGCAGCGCACGTACAAGAAAAGGGCGCTCCCAACCGATGTGATCGAGAGCGCCCCTGGCATTCCAGTGTGAGGTAGTGAAGATTAGCGGCAGCGTGCGCCGCCCCGGTCAATCTCGCGGCCCAGCACAGCGCCAAGTGCGCCGCCGAGGAGGGTGCCGACCGTACGGTCACCGCGCGTGTCGATCGTGCGCCCCAGCAAAGCTCCACCTGCTGCGCCGATGATCAGACCGGTCGTGCCATTGTCGCGCTGGCAGTAATACCGGCCATCACGTCCGCGCCAAACACGGTCATCACGGCTGACCCGGCGCGGCTCACGATAACGGCCGTCACGGTCGTAGACCCGGTCGTCGTAGTCGCGATCGTAGTAATCGCCATGGCGCTGATGGCCACGGCCACGGCCACGCTTGTACCGGCGGTCGTCATCGTAGTAGCGACCATGACCATAATTCAATGCGGTCTGGTCGGCAAAGGGGGCCGAGTAATCGACAAGTGCGACCGGGGTGCTGGCCAGCGCGCCGGATGCGGTCGTGGAAAAATCTGCGGCCATGGCCGGAGCGGTCATCGCGGCGAGCGATCCGGTGGCGGCGATCAGTGCGATAGTCTTCATGGGAGTATCCTTTCCGACCCGTTGAGTGGGTGAACTCCATTTCGTTCATATTACAAGAACCGGAGATGAACGGCTTGTTGGGAAAAGCAATTAGCCGTTAAAAAGATGGTTTATTGCGATGAGCCGTTCGGATCTGACCCGCGAACCTTACTCAGCCGCGCCGCTGCCCGCTGTTGCAGACCGGGAGAAAGCCGGGATAATTGTGAAAGCTTTTCAAGTTCTTGTGCATTCGCTTGGCCCGCGATGAGTGCAGAAAAAGTTCGTGCGACATTCCAATCGGTATCGCCTTGTTCAATGCGCTCAAATTTGTCGCCTGACTGTACATCGCCCTGCTCTATCACTCGAAAATACCAGCCACAGCGCCCGGTAGCTACGATTCGCGCGGTCATTCCTTTCACGCCAAAGCGGTGATCGACCTTCCAGCAAGGCTGGCGCGGCTGGTTCACTTCAATGACCGCGCTGCCGATGCGAAAGCGATCGCCGATAAACACGTCGCCTTCGGTAAGGCCACGTACACCGAGGTTGGATCCGAACGCACCGGGATGATCGAGAAGGGCAATCGCGGCGGGGTCAGTCAACTCGCCGCGCCAGGCTTCGTGATGGTCGAGTGGATACAGATGCACCGCTTTTTCCGGTCCCCCATGGACGCGCCGATCAGCCTGTTCGTCGGGGGCAAAGCCATCGGCCAGCAATTGCACCGAGCCTTCGCGGGGACGTTTCGCGATGGCGCTGGTCTCCGCGCCGTTGAACGGGCGGGCTGTGCCGGTGCAAATTGCCTCGATTATGTGCTTCATGATTTTCTTACGATAATGTCGATCCAGTCGCGCTGCGTTCCGTCGCTGGCACTGCCCGCATAAATGTGGTGTTCGATCAGGGTGAACCCGGCCTGCTGATAGCGGTCCAGCAACCATTCGCGTGAGGGAAAGTTGTGCAGTCGTCCAAGCAGATCGCGTCCTTCGCCGGTCCCCAGCTTGTAACTCGCGAAATGCGATCCGCGCGGTTTGAGCGCTCGCGCAATCCGCGCAAGTGCATCGGGCAGGGCGGCGCGTGGGCAATGCAGCAGCGTCGCATGGGCCCATACTGCGTCATAGACTGCGCGCGCGGTCAGTTGGTCGAATCTCATCGTGCGTGCGTTCAGATTGTAGCGTTCGTTAGCCTTTCCGACCATCGCCTCCACCCCATCTGTCGCGTCGATTGCAAAGCCACGGCTTCGCATCCGATCGCTGTCCTGCCCGCCGCCACAGCCAAGCTCCAGCACACGCGCGCCGGGATCGAGCCGGTCGAGAAAGGCGTCCAGCGCCCGCGAATAGCCAACAGCGGAACTGTGCGTGAAATAGGGTGCGCGGGTAGTATAATAATCCAGCGTTGCCGGATCGATGCTCACGCCTGCTCGTCAGCGAGTGCGGCCTCGCGGTCGCGTTGTGCGCGGCTTTTCTTCTGCGCGGCAGTCTTTAACTGGCCGCATGCAGCATCGATATCACGCCCGCGAGGGGTCCGGACTGGTGCGCTGATGCCACCTGCGAACACGATGTTGGAGAAGGACCGGATGCGTTCCGGGGTGGAGCACTCATACCGCGCGTCCGGCCATGGATTAAATGGGATCAGGTTGACCTTGGCAGGCAGGTTGAACTGCCGCAGCAGCCGTACCAGCTCACGCGCATCATCGTCGCTGTCGTTCTTGTCTTTCAGCATCACATACTCAAATGTGATGCGGCGCGCGTTGGATGCGCCGGGGTAATCAGCGCACGCCTGCAACAGCTCCTCGATGCCGTATTTCTTGTTAAGCGGTACAAGTTCGTCGCGAACGGGCTTTGTCACCGCATGCAGGCTAACCGCCAGATTGACGCCGATTTCCTCGCCGCAGCGCTGCATCATCGGCACGACGCCGCTGGTCGAAAGGGTAATGCGCCGTTTGGACAGGCCCAGCCCGTCTCCGTCCATCACCAGATGCAGCGCGTCGCGCACATGGTCGAAATTATACAGCGGTTCGCCCATACCCATCATCACGATATTGGTGAGGAGGCGGCCATCGGCGGTGTAATGGCCCGCCTCATCCTCACCATCCTCGATCTCGTCAAAGCCGTGCATCGCGCCCTTGGGCCATTCGCCCAAAGCATCGCGCGCCAGCATCACTTGCCCCACGATCTCTCCGGGGGTCAGATTGCGCACCAGACGCATCGTGCCAGTGGCGCAGAACGTGCAGTTAAGGGTACAGCCGACCTGGCTGGACACGCACAGAGTGCCGCGCGCCTCGTCCGGGATGAAAACCATCTCAAAATCGTGGCCGTCATCGGTTTGCAGCAGCCATTTGCGTGTCCCGTCGGAGCTGTGCTGGGCCTCGACCACGGTGGGCCGCCCGATCACGAACCGTTCGCTCAGCCACGGTCGCATGGTCTTGGCGATATCTGTCATATCCGCAAAGTCGGTGACGCCGCGATGATACAGCCAGTGGAATACCTGCTTGGCGCGTAGTTTCGCCTGGCGATCATCCAGACCTGCCTCAACGAACAATTCGCGAATGCGCGGGCGCGGCAGGCCGATCAGGTCGGCACGACCATCGGCGCGCGGCGTGATATCACGCGCGACGGGGACCGGATCGATCTGGCCGGGAATGGTCATGAGGGTCGTGTCTGGCATCAGGCCCGCGCATATAGGCGCACCTGCGCGCTTTGACCAGTCAGCCGAGGCCGGCGCATCCAACGATCGCCGCATCCATTGCAGTCGCCGCTCCTGCCAGCGAATAGCGCTGGCTCGCCCTTCGACCATTCTTGCCGATTGCGCTGATGCTCATGCGCGAATTGGCGCGCATTGCAGCGATGATAGCGGCATCCATTGCTTTGTTGGTGGCCCAGGCATCGCGGCCGGAGGCTGCGAGTTCAAAGCGTTTGTCGCCTATGGCGAGACGGACGGAGGATTTGGGCACTATCGCGCTGGCAAGGCGGATGTGCAGCTGTCCGCGAATGCCCTGCTTGGGCCAAGTGGCGACGCTGGCAAAACTGCCCGCTGCATTGCCGCCGGGCTTGGCGATGGCATAGCAGCGCGGGCGCTCCGCATCGCGGAACGCTCCCCATTGGTCATAGACGCCAAGGTTGTCCCTCGCGACTGCGGGGACGGCGAGCAAAGCTGCAAGAGCAGCGAGCAGCCTAATCATAGCAGATCGCCAGCACTTCCCATTCCTTTGCCCCGCCGGGCAGGCGCACCGTGCGTATATCGCCAATGCTGGAGCCTCTCAGCGCCTTTGCCATGGGAGAGTTCCAGCCAATGCGTCCCTTGCCGGCGTCCTGTTCATCATCGCCCACCAAAGTCATTGTGCGGCGCATGTCATCCTCGTCGGCCAGTTCGACACGCGCGCCGAAAAAGACCCGGCTGCGGTCGGGCTGATTGGCGGGATCGACGACGCGGCACGCTTTCATCCGGCGCGCAAGATAGGCCAGTTCACGGTCGATCTCACGCATTCGCTTGCGCCCGTACAGGTAATCGCCGTTCTCGCTGCGGTCGCCATTGCCCGCCGCCCAGCTGACGATCTCGACGATTTCCGGCCGCTCCTTGCCCAGCAAATGATCATAGCGCGCCTTCAAGGCGGACATGCCCTGCGGAGTGATCGGCGGGCCGGGTGTAGCTGCCATGGCGCGGCTTTAGCGGAGGAAGGTGCTGATCGGACGAGCCAATCCGGCCTCTTCGGGGTACATGTGCGAATACGTCACCGCGTTGCCCAGCACGCGCATGATGTAATAGCGTGTCTCGAAATTCGCGGGGATACGCTCCACCCAAGTCACCCAGTCGATTTCGCCCTTTCGCGGATCGCCATTAAGTCTCAGCCATTGGTTCACCCGACCCGGACCGGCATTGTAAGCACCAACGGCCAGCGGATAGGCCCCGTTGTAATAGCTCATCATGCGGGCGAAATACGAATCGCCCAGCCGGATATTGTATTGCGGTGCGTCGATAAGATCGGCCGAAAGGTATTGCACGCCCAGCTTGCCTGCCTGCTCGCGCGCTGTGCCCGGCATCAACTGCATCACACCGCGTGCGCCAGCATGACTGACGCGGGTGCGGTCAAACTCACTCTCCTGGCGGCTGATTGCATGAACCATCGTCCAGTCATTGATCAACGGCGTTTCAACGGTGGGGAATCCGATCCGCTCAACTCCGGTGTAGCCAAGTTCGCCCGCCATCATGCCCAGCACCACGGACATTTCCGGAAGGTTCACACGCGCGGCCAAATCGTGTGCCATCACCAGTTCGCGCTCGTCACGAGTGCCTTCCGCAACAGCCTGAAAGAACCGGCGTTCGGTGCGCCAATCACGGCGGTTTCTGGAAAAGGCAAGGATCGCCTGGGAAAGCGGACGGGAATCAAATTCGCGCCGCTCTTCGATGGAAATTTGCGTACGTGGAAGGTCCGCGAATGTTGGCATGGGACGGCCCAGAGCCGCCAGCGACAATTGCCCGTAATAGTAATCTGGCCATTGTGCTGCCAGCTCATACAGCCGCGAAGCCTCTGCAGTATTGCCGGCCTGCTGTGCGGCTCGGCCTCCCCAGAAAAAACCCTTCGCCTTTGTCAGCGGTGTGCGTGCCGCGCGACCATAGCGTTCAAACAGACCGCTGGCCTGATCGCCCCGGCCCAGTTCCCATAGCGCCTTGGTCCCGCCCAGCCACATCAGATCGGTATAGCGGTCGCGCAGTTTGAAAGACCCTTCGGATATATCGGTGCCCGGCGCGAACAGATCATCTGTCCGGCTGGCAATGCGCACCGCATCTATCGCGCTGGTCGATTGTGCGAGGGCCAGCATGTCACCAACCAGATCCTCAGGATCGAATGCTGGCGCGTTGAATGCCGGTCGGTTGGCAAGCAGCGATACGGCCTCTCCCGTGCGCCGGTTTGACCGCAGGTAATTCACGTAATTGAAGACGTATCCTGCATCGCTGAGTGCGCCTGATGGCAGGGCAATCCCCGCTTGGTCGGGGCTTGCACCGCCTATCAATGCCAGCCGCGCCATCGCCAGTTGGCGCTGTGCCGGGTCGAGGTTGACCATATGCCGCGCCGCCGCATCGCGTTGGCCTTGCCACAGCAGCGCATCCATGCGCGCGGCATGATCTTCGGCGGTGAACCGGCTGGAGTGCATCCCGGTGATATAGGCCTCGGATGCCTCGTTCATCTCGCCGCCACGCCATGCAGCGCGGGCGACATCAAAAGCCTCGGGCCGCTGCGCTCCGGCCAGCGCAAGCGCGTAGCGCGCACGTGCCGCATTCGTGAGAGGGGGCTGCTTGTCGAAATACTGCAACAACGCCGACTGCGCAGGTGCCTCAACCGAAAGTGTGTTTTCAGCGCGTGTGCGCACAACGGACATCAACGGGAATTCGGGATAGGCCAGTGCAAACCCAGCGTAATCGTCAAAACCCAATTGGCTGTTCGCCTGCAACAATTCCCATCGCGCGATGGCGGCATCAATTGAAGTCGGCTGGCGAGCAAGCATCGTGCTCCCACCGCTCTGCCCGCCGACCTGCGCCAAGGCTGGGGTCCCAAGAGAAAGAGCAATACAGGCTGCCGAGGCGCCAAGATGAAACAGGGGAGTGAAACTGAATTTTTTGACCATGCTGGACATCTTGGGTGAAGGCTCCTTATCAGGCGCTGAACGTCTATTGAAATTTGTGCTGACGCAATGAAACGCCGCGCTCAAGCAAGAAATGTACTGACACGGGGATAAAGCAATGTTCAGCGGTTCAATTCCCGCCCTGGTAACTCCTTTTCGCGATGGATCGTTCGATGAACAGGCATTCCGCAGGCTGGTGGACTGGCAGATCGAGCAGGGCAGCGCAGCATTGGTCCCGTGCGGCACCACGGGCGAGGCATCGACACTGTCCAACGCAGAACATCATCGGGTGATAGAGGTCTGCATCGAACAGGCGGCGGGGCGCGTGCCGGTAATCGCGGGATGCGGCTCCAACGATACGCGCAACGCCGCGCTGCACATGAACTTCGCTAACAAGGCGGGGGCAGCGGCTGGCCTGTGCGTTGCGCCCTATTACAATCGCCCCAGCCAGGCCGGACTGATCGCGCATTTCAGCTATCTGGCCGAAAACTGCGAACTGCCCATTGTGCTTTATAATGTGCCCAGCCGAACCGTGACTGATATTGAAGATGAAACCGTGGTCGCGCTGGTCAAGAAATACCCTGAGCGCATTGTCGCGATCAAAGATGCCAGCGGCGACCTTAGCCGGGTGGCCGATCACCGCATGGGGATAGGGCGCGATTTCTGCCAGTTATCGGGCAATGACGAATTGTGGCTGCCTCATTCCGCCGCCGGGGGCAGGGGGGCGATTTCGGTAACAGCCAACGTGGCGCCCGCTTTGTGCGCAGAGTTCCATGCAGCCATCGCGGCAAATGAGCTGAAAAGGGCGCGTGAACTGAACGACCGGCTCTTCCCGTTGCATTATGCCATGTTCTCCGATGCCAGCCCCGCACCTGTCAAATACGCGCTCAGCCGGGTGATGGAAAACGTGACCGAGGATGTGCGACTGCCGCTGGTCGTTGCCAGCGCGGATTCGCGCCGCGCGGTTGATGAGGCGCTCGAGTTTGCCGGGCTGCTTTAGAACCAACGGACCTAGATAACCTCGTCTTCGTCCAGCAGCGCTTCGGCAAAGCCTTCCGGCTCGCTGGCATAGATGGCTTCTGACAGGCTTTCGATTCGCGCACCGACCTTTTCGGGATGGGCGACGCTGGCGACGTGGAAAAGTGCATCGCCTTGATGGACAACGGGCAAGGTGGCGTGGCCGATGATAATTCCGTCAATGGGGCTGACAAGTTCCTGCGGTTCTTCGCCAAACAGCCCGGCAACCACTGCCAGCAAATCGCCTTTGCGCACGGCATCGCCCGATTTCAGCACTCGGTGCGTTACTCCGCCACGTGGTGCGCGCACCCATTGCGTCCTGTTCGACCGTGCCGGGATACCGACTTCTCTGAGGCTTTCGTCGACCTCGATCATGCCGATATGCGCCAGCACGCGCTGCACCCCTGAAACGCCGGTTTCGATTGAGAGGCGATCAAACCGCAGCGCTTCACCGGTTTCCATCAGCAGCATCTCGACACCGTTCGCCGCCGCCAGCGCCCGCAAAGACCCAAGGCGCAGCGGGCTTTCCAAAATGACCGGAGCGCCAAATGCCATGGCGAGTTCCACCAGACGTTTGTTCCCGGCAGCGATCCGGATTTGCGGCAGGTTGTAACGGCGTATGGCAGCGGTGTGGATATCAATGCCAAGGGTCGCACGGCTGACCACTTCGCTGAAGAACACATGCGCGAACTGCCCGGCCAGTGACCCGGTGGAATTGCCGGGGAACGACCGGTTAAGATCGCGCCGGTCAGGCAAATAGCGGGTGTGGTTCAGAAATCCGAAGATGTTGCTGACCGGGATCAGCAACAACGTGCCGGCGAGCTGTTCGGGCGTGATATATGTCGCGATACGCTGAATGATTGCAGTACCGACGATCTCGTCACCATGAATTGCCGCGCTGATGAACACCACCGGACCGGGTTTTTGACCATGAATGACGCGCACCTTAATGTGCGAATCGTAACCCGTCGCCATTGTTGTTACCGAAAGCGATACGTCTTTCACCGTCCCCGGAGAGACAATTTCATCACCAATTACAAACGGCTCGTGGCCAGAATCCGACATATGACGCCTCTATAAAGGGCGCAAACGACTCGCCCATCCAGGCTCCTTATTGGGGCGGATTGTGGCGTTCGACAAATTCGACGGATTTTTCCAGCATCCGCTGACGGGTAGTGGAAAGGGAAAGCCAGTGATCCTCGCCCTCCAATGTGACCATTTCATAGGGCCTGCCCGCATCCTTCAGAGCATCCGCCATTCTGGTCGAATGAGAATAGGGCACAACCGTATCGTCCTTGCCATGGATCAGCATTATTGGCGCGTCCGCTTCCTTCGCCCGCTTTAGCGGAGAAACCTCAGTCCATGCGGACGGGTCTCCCAATTGTTCGCGCAGCGCCACCTTGGTTGTGCGGTCGCGACCACTGGCGCGGTAATCCTCCTGATACATGTCGCGAATGTCGCTGACTGGAGCGACCGCGACTGCGCAGCGATAAAGGCCTTGTTGCACTGTGACACCTGCCAACGCAGCGTAGCCGCCATACGATGCACCGACAATGCACGCGCGCTCCGGATCGACAATCCCTGCCTTGGCCAGCGCCATCAGACCATCGGATTTGTCGGTTTGCATCTTGCGCCCCCATTCACCGTAACCTGCGCGCCGGAATGCAGAAGTGCGGTTGGTGCTGCCTCTGAAATTGGGCTGGAACACCGCGTACCCGCGTGAGGCAAAGGCCTGCGCCCACCAGTCGAAAGTCTCGGTATCGGCGCTATGCGGGCCACCATGGGGCAGCATGACGACCGGCAGGTTCTTCGCTTCTATTCCCGGCGGCAGGGTCAGGATGCCATCCATCTCCATCCCGTCGCCTGCTGTGTATTCAAAGGTAGAGATCGGCCCAACCAGATCCGGGACAATCGCATTCCTTTCATAGGCGAGCGCGTTAGCCTTTGATGTTTCAAGATCGACTGCATAGTACGTCCCGGAATTGCCATTGCCACTGGTACGCACGATCACATCGCTCAGATCGCTGTTCCATTCTGTAATCCATGATTTGAAGGATGAGAACGCCGTGCGAACCCGTTCCGCCTTGTCCTGCAAGGACTTGTCGGCAAAGATATGCTGTTCGTTTTCATCCTCGCCAATGGTGTAGCCCATCAAACGGCCGGTTTCCGGATCGAAAAAAAGTCGCTCAAATTCTACATCGTCCAGAAATGGTTTGGGCGCGCCGCCATCCTGGCCGATTTCGTACCATTGTGCGCGTTCTTCGCCGCGTTCGACGTAGATTGCGCTGGTACCGTCAAAGCCGAGCCCTACAAGATCAATATATGCTCCGGCCTGCTGACCGTCTGCGACCTTGTCGCCTTGCGAATTGCGGATATTCCAAGACCCGGTCGTATAGCTGACTTCCAGTGTATAGGCCACCTGACCGGCGGCATTGATAAGCCATTCCTTGCCATAACCTTCTTGCGCGGAGGCGGAAATGCGTTCGACCTTCATACTCTCCAGATCGACCTTGAAAAGGTACGGACGAGAGTGATCGAATTGATAACCAGTGCGCGTCCCACTGCGGTCGCGCGCCAGCTCGATCCCGCCATAAAATCCGTAATACCGCCCGTCGATCTTACGCGTACCGTAATTGCCGATGATCGAATTGACCAGACGCGGAATCCCGCCAAAGATCAGTCCGCCTTCCTCATCAGCGGCAATCGGCAGCACCCGCCCGATCGCGAATTCAGCCTTGTCCGTGGTGAAGTTGAAACCAAGGTCTTCGGTCTGACTGGTTACGAGGAGCAGCCGGTCCTCGCCAACCCAGTTGAGCGAACGGATTTTCAGATCGCCAACATTGACCACGCGCAGTGGTTTTGTCTGGTTTTCCAGTGCGAGGATCACCCGCTTGCCGTCAACGGTAGTAACCAGGGCAATACGATCACCCGAAGGCGATATCGCCGAAGTTTCAACGTCCGGCAGTTTGCCATATTCGGAAATAGGCAACGGATCTCGCGCATGAGCGGCAGCGACTGGCAAGGCCAACGAAGCGGCAAACATCGAAAGCGGCACCAACAGGCTGGTCAGACGAAAAGACATGAATACCCCCGCAAACTTGCAATACGACAAACTCCAGTTGGGGAAATTGCTGGAATTTCCCGCAAACTCAATGACCGTTTTGCCCATTTTGGCGACTTCCCTTTGCGAAACCGCTAAGCGCGCTATATGGGCAACACAATAATGGCACGCCCTAAACCCAAGACGTTCGACAAGCTAAAGACCGTCGCGGAAAATCGCCGCGCGCGGTACGACTTTTTTATTGATGAGACGTTTGAAGCGGGCCTCGCTTTGCAAGGGACCGAAGTGAAGGCGCTGCGGGCGGGTGAGGCGACCATCGCGGAAAGCTATGCCGAGGTGCGCGACGGGCAGGTCTGGCTGATTAATTCCAACATCCCGGAATACAGCCACGGCAACCGCCTCAACCACGAACCCAAGCGTCCGCGCAAATTGTTGTTGCATGAGCGCGAGATCAACAAGCTGTTCGGCGCGGTTGAGCGCAAGGGGATGACTCTGGTTCCGCTATCGGTCTATTTCAACGGTCAGGGCCGCGCAAAGGTTGAACTGGCGCTGGCCAAGGGCAAGCAGACACATGACAAGCGCGCGTCGACCAAGGATCGCGACTGGAAGCGTGACAAGGCGCGACTTATGCGCGAGCGCGGATGAGCCGCTGCAGCGACGTGAATTGATTTTTCAGCAAAAGTTTACCGGTCGACTTGCAATTGTTCGCACTGGCCAATTCACGAGATTGTCAGGGAGCAAGGATTACCCATATGGAAGATATGGAGGCCGCCCAAACCCTTGATCGACACTTTGCTATGATTGGTAGTCTTGGTTTTGCTGGCGCGCTTTTTGACATTTTTGGAGAGCCGTTCCGGTGACGGGTGATTCTGACGAAACCCGGCACGAAACGCCGCTCGGAACACCGCACGGGCGACCTTCTCCGCGCCCGGCGCGCAAAATTTCGATCTGGTCGAAGACGTTCAGTTCCGATCTCATCCGCAGACACATGCCCTCGCGCGAGGAGATGGCGAGCAACCGTTATCTAGCACCGATTGCGCACCGGTTCCTGTCGCCTGAATTGTGGCGCTTTACGCGCCGGTCCGTGCCGCGCGGAGTGGCTCTGGGGCTGTTTGCGGCGTTTATCATTCCACTGGGCCAGATTTTTCTGGCGGCGTTCCTGGCACTGCCCGCGCGCGCCAACGTTCCGCTTGCGGCCTTGGTTACGTTCGTCACCAATCCGTTCACCCTTCCATTCTGGCTGCTAGCCGCGAATAAGGTTGGCGAAGCGACGCTGAACGTCGATCAGGCGGTCGGTGGCATGGCGACGAAGGAATTGAATGGCGGTTGGTTGCAATGGTTGCTCGAACTGTTCGAACTCGCCGGTGTCACCGCCTTTGGCTTTGTGGTTCTTGCTATTGTCACATCGTCGCTGGGATATGTCGTTTCAGGAGCAATCTGGCGCATCCTGGTCACGCGCAGGCGTGCAAAACGCCTCAAACTGATGGAAGCGCGGCTCGACCAGCGGCTCAACGCCCAGTAATACAGGCTCCCACCGGTTCGATCATCACGTATCGGGACCACTGCCAACCAGAAGCCTTGTAAAGGGACAGCACGCGTGACCAGCCTCGGTTCCCCAGATCATCTCGCGCAGCAATCCAGCGGCCACCGGTTGATTGATACCGGCCCTGCCGTTTTGGCGGCGCTGGGGCTGGGCCTCGTCCTGAGTGTGGGCATCGTCTTTCTTGCATCGGGCGATGCTGTCTTGGCTTCAGTGTTCGGATTGGCGCTGATAATCCTGCTGGGCGGCGTGTTCGCATTTGACCGGGCCCAATCCGCGCCCGACGTTTCGGTAGCTATTGCTCCCGACTGGTCGGTCACGGTCGCAGCGATTGAAGGCGATGCCCCCGGCAGCGGGCAAGCGATTGCGATCACCGATCGGGCAAACCGATTGGTGTGCGCCAACACAGCGTTCATCAATTCGTTTGGAGCAGGCAGCGCGCCGCCGTTCCTGCCGTTGGAGCGCGCCGGGCTGGAAGCGATGACGAAAATGGCGCGCGAGGCCTGGCGCGATGGGACCGCCGCGCTGCCCGCGATGCCGGGTCTGCCCGATGGCGATCTTGGCTGGAACGTATCGGCGGTGCGTGGTGGCCGGGGCGATGATCACCTCATCTGGCGCTTTACCCCGATCCTGCCGAGCGAGGCGAGCGCATTACAGGCGCTGGATCTTGCAGGCACGTTTGGCCAGATGCTGAGCCGCGCTGGAATTGAAACTGTTATAACTACCGCCGCAGGGGTTATCCGATCAGTAAGCGCAGGGTTCGCGGAACGTGCCGTGGGCGACCGCACTGCCACACTTGCGGGGCAGGACTTCGTATCGGTACTGCGCTCCGATGATCGCGACCGCATATTCTTTGCGCGTGAAGGGCGGGGCGGCACTCCGCAGACCCTGATCGACGTGCCATTGGGCGATGTCGGCCTTGATGACCACGCCCGCGCCGATGAAACTGCATCGCTCATGCTGCTGATCGACAGCGGTGTCGGGATTGGCAGCGGGTGGGACGGCTCCTCGCAAGCGGGGGTGGCGAAGCTGGATGCGCTGCTCGCGCAATTGCCGCTCGGCCTTGCGATGACGGATCGCGATGGGCGTTTTCTGTTTGGCAACGATGCTTTCCTGCGCTCGGTCGATCGTGAGGGACGAGGTCTCCCCGCGTTTCCCACCGATCTGGTCGTGCGCGAGGACAAGGCGGCCCTATCCGATGCCGTGCGCCGCCATGGTCGCGGCCCTGCGACCAGCGGCGATATGGCCGTGCGCCTCGTCTCCCAACCCGAAGAGCCGGTTTCGCTCGGTCTTGCCGGGGTGCGTGGACTGGGGGAGGCGGCAGTGCTGCTCAGCCTTGCGGATTCGAGCGAGGAGAATCAGCTCAAACGACAGGTTGCTCAGGCCACCAAAATGCAGGCGGTCGGCCAGCTGGCAGGGGGCGTTGCGCACGATTTCAACAATGTGCTGACCGCGATCATCGGCACCTGCGATCTCATGCTGCTGCGCCACACGCCGGGCGATAGCGACTATGACGATATCCAGCAGATTCAGGCAAATTCCAACCGCGCCGCCGCACTGACGCGGCAATTGCTCGCCTTCTCGCGGCAGCAGACGCTGCGGCCCGAAGTGTTGCAATTGCCCGACGTGGTGAGCGAAGTTGGCCCCCTTATCAAACGTCTGTTGGGCGAAAAGATCAGCTATTACGTCCAGCACGATCGCGATCTGGGGCCGGTTCGTGCCGATCCGCAACAGTTGGAACAGGTCATCATGAACCTCGCCGTGAACGCGCGCGATGCAATCAATTCCAACGCTCCCAAAGCCGGGCCCGTAGCAGGGCGCATATCGCTGTTGACGCGCAGTCTTGAGGCCAAGGAAGTAATTCAGCTGGGTTCCGAGATATTGCCTGCAGCCGATTACACGGTGCTGATCGTGCAGGACACTGGCGGCGGCATCCCGCCCCACGTCCTGCCCAAACTGTTCGAACCATTCTTCACCACCAAGGAACAGGGCAAGGGCACGGGGCTGGGCCTTTCCACCGCATACGGCATCGTCAAACAATCGGGCGGCTTTATCTTCGCCGACAATGCAACCGACAGCGCAGGCAAGCCGACGGGCGCGCGCTTTACGATCTATTTCCCCGTGCACCGCGGCGAGGCTCCCCGTCGCAAGGAGCCGGTGGCACCCGTGCCTGCGGACTGGTCAGTTGGGGGCAACATCCTGCTGGTCGAGGATGAGGATATGGTTCGCGCGGTCGCCGAACGCGCCTTGAGCCGAGCAGGCTATCAGGTCACCGCGTGTTCCGGCGGGGAGGAAGGGCTGGCAGCAATCGCGGAAGGCGCCGAGTTCGATATCGTCGTCAGCGATGTCGTCATGCCCGGGATGGATGGCCCTGCCATGGTTCGCGCCATTCGTCAGCAGCGTCCCGATATCCCGGTGCTGTTCATGTCCGGATATGCCGAAGAACAGCTGCGCAAGGATATCGACATCCCCGACATGCATTTCATCGCCAAACCGTTCAGCATCTCCGCCATCGGCGATAAGGTGGCCGGGGTGATGCGCAGCAGCAAGCAGGATGTCGCCACTTTATCCGATTGAATGTGCGAATTTCCCGATTTGTTGGAAAAGTTCTGTTCCACTCTTGTTCCATTGGAACAAATGCGATACATACAATCGCAGTGGAACGGAAAAAGGACGGTTAAAACTCCTTAATCCGCTCTAGGCAACTCAAGGAGGTCATGCGATGGCTACGCAGCTGAAGTTGGTAGAGAAGGGTAAGGATTTGGATCGTCAGAAAGCGCTCGATGCAGCGCTCGCACAAATTGACCGGGCATTTGGCAAAGGTTCGGCGATGAAGCTTGGCTCGAAGGAGACAATGCAGATCGAATCGATTTCCTCCGGCTCGCTGGGTCTGGATATCGCGCTTGGCATTGGCGGCTTGCCCAAGGGCCGCGTGATTGAGGTGTACGGACCGGAAAGCTCCGGTAAGACCACGCTGGCGCTGCATGTCATCGCTGAAGCGCAGAAGGCGGGCGGTACGGCAGCATTCGTCGACGCGGAGCACGCGCTTGATCCGGTATATGCCAAGAAGCTGGGCGTCGATATCGACGAACTGATCGTCTCACAGCCCGATACGGGTGAACAGGCATTGGAAATCGTCGATACGCTGGTGCGCTCCAACGCGATTGACGTCCTGGTGATCGATTCGGTCGCGGCTCTGGTTCCACGCGCTGAAATTGAGGGCGAGATGGGCGATTCGCACGTCGGCCTTCAGGCGCGTCTGATGTCGCAATCGCTGCGCAAGCTGACGGGCTCGATCAACCGGTCGAAATGCATGGTGATCTTCATCAACCAACTGCGCATGAAAATCGGCGTGATGTACGGGAACCCGGAAACGACGACTGGCGGTAACGCGCTCAAGTTTTATGCTTCGGTTCGTCTCGACATACGCCGCACCGGTCAGATCAAGGACCGTGACGAGGTGATCGGTAACACCACCCGCGTGAAAGTGGTAAAGAACAAGGTCGCGCCTCCGTTCAAACAGGTCGAATTCGACATCATGTATGGCGAAGGCATCTCGAAGATTGGGGAGATCCTCGATCTGGGCGTGAAAGCTGGAATCGTGGAGAAGTCGGGAAGCTGGTTTTCCTACGACAGCATCCGCATCGGGCAGGGACGTGAAAACGCAAAGACCTACCTGAAGGAAAACCCGGAAATCGGCGCTCGCCTAGAGGCAGCCATTCGCAGCAAAACCGATGAGGTCGCTGAAGAAATGATGACCGGTCCGGATACCGATTCGGATTCTGACGATGATTGACCCGGCTGTCTGAGCCGGCCGGTGATCGGCGGATGCGATTACGCTGAGTGCGTGTCCAGATGATCGGCTCAATGGTTCGATAATGCTGTGTGTTCAAGTGCAGGCCCCGCTTCGCAATTAGGCAGGCGGGGCCTCGCCGTTTCCGGTATCCGCCATGTTCGCGCTTCGCGCCATTGGCCGCGTTAGTGTGGCGCTCGGGAAAGAAAACTGCGCTTCCTCCTTACCGATTGTCATATCCGATGCACGGTTCGGCTTGTCGCTTCGGGCGCGATTGCCTAACTGCGTTTTATCATGACATCGACCAATGACATCCGCCGCTCGTTCCTCGACTTTTTCAAGCGGGCGGACCACGCCGAGATCCCAAGCGCCCCGTTGGTGCCGTATAACGATCCTACACTCATGTTCGTGAATGCGGGGATGGTCCCGTTCAAGAACATGTTCACCGGGCTGGAAACCCCGCCCGCACCGCGCGCAACCTCATCACAAAAATGCGTGCGCGCAGGTGGCAAGCACAACGATCTCGACAATGTCGGATACACCGCGCGTCATCACACCTTCTTTGAGATGCTGGGTAATTTTTCGTTCGGCGATTACTTCAAGGAACAGGCGATCGAGCATGCCTGGACCTTGCTGACCCGCGAATGGGGCCTGCCTGCTGACCGCCTCACTGCGACAGTTTATCACACCGATGAAGAAGCGTTCGGATTGTGGCGCAAGATCGCAGGCCTGCCTGAAGAGCGCATCATTCGCATCGCCACCAACGACAATTTCTGGTCGATGGGCGAAACGGGTCCGTGCGGGCCATGCTCCGAGATCTTCTACGATCACGGCGACCACATTTTTGGCGGCCCTCCGGGCAGCCCGGACGAAGATGGAGACCGCTTCGTTGAAATCTGGAACCTGGTGTTCATGCAGTTCGACCAGCAGGCCGACGGCACGCGGATTGATTTGCCGCGCCCCTCCATCGACACGGGCAGCGGGCTGGAACGAGTCGCGGCAGTCATGCAGGGGGTTCATAACAACTACGATACCGATACGTTCAGGTCGCTGATTGGCGCTTCGCAACAGCTTACCGGTGCGCCGACATCGGATGAACAGACCGCCAGCCACCGCGTGATCGCGGACCACCTGCGCTCCACCAGCTTCCTGATGGCAGACGGCGTGCTTCCCTCCAACGAAGGGCGCGGATATGTGCTGCGACGGATCATGCGCCGCGGCATGCGCCATGCTCACCTCCTCGGTGCAAGCGAGCCAATGATGCATCGTCTCGTGCCTACTCTGGTGACTGAAATGGGTCAGGCCTACCCTGAACTGGTGCGCGGCCAGGCGCTGATCGAGGAAGTGCTGCTGCGCGAGGAAACGCAATTCCGCCGCACTCTGGATAAGGGGCTCAAGCTGCTCGACGAGGCGACCGGCTCTATGGTCAAAGGCGGCGAACTGGACGGCGAAACCGCATTCAAGCTCTATGACACGTTCGGTTTCCCCTACGACCTGACCGAGGACGCCCTGCGCGCACGCGGTATTGGTGTCGATCGCGGCGGGTTTGATGCTGCGATGGCGCGCCAGAAAAAGGCCGCGCGTGCCGCGTGGAAAGGATCGGGGGAGGCAGCATCGGGAGAAGTCTGGTTCGACATCGCCGAACGCGAAGGCGCGAGCGAGTTTACCGGCTATGCCGCCGATTCGGGCGAGGGCACCGTCGTCGCCATTGTCAGCAACGGTGTCGAAGTCGATCGTGCCATTGCAGGCGACAACGTTGCGATCCTGACCAACCAGACGCCGTTTTACGGGACGAGCGGGGGACAGACTGGCGACAGCGGCACCATCAGCACACCAGCGGGGCTGAGTGCGAATGTCACCGATACGGGCAAGCCGCTCGGCAGACTTCACGCCCACCATAGCACCATTGTAGCTGGGGAGATCAGCGTGGGCGATACCGTGCAACTCTCGGTCGATGCGGACAGGCGGACCGCCATTCGCGCCAACCACTCTGCCACGCATCTGGTCCATGCAGCGTTGCGCAATCGTCTTGGCGATCACGTCACGCAGAAGGGCTCGCTGGTCGCCGAGGATCGGCTGCGCTTTGATTTTTCCCATCCCACCGCGCTCAGCAACGAAGACATTGCCGCAGTCGAGGCTGAGGTGAATGCAGAAATTCGCGCGAATGAAACGGTATCGACCCGGCTGATGAGCCCCGACGATGCTGTCGAAGCGGGCGCGCTCGCGCTGTTCGGCGAAAAGTACGGTGACGAGGTCCGCGTGCTTGCAATGGGTCGCTCCGGCAAGGAAGGGCGCAATTACTCCGTCGAATTGTGCGGCGGAACGCACGTGCGCGCGACCGGGGATATTGGCATTTTCCGGATCATTTCCGAAAGCGCGGTTTCTTCGGGCGTGCGCCGGATTGAGGCGCTGACCGGGGAAGAAGCACGGCGCTGGCTGGTAGCTCGCGAGGACGCGTTGAAAGCTGCGGCGAGTGCCATTCGGGCGACCCCTGAAGAAGTACCAGAACGGATCGCAACGCTGCTTGAGGAACGCAAAAGGCTGGAAAGAGAGCTGGCCGAAGCGAAAAAAGCGCTGGCGCTCGGCGGCAATACCGGCGGAGGCGCGGGCGGTGGGACGGCGTCCGGCGCAGGTGACGAGGAGGTCGCGGGCGTCACTTTCAGTGGGCAAGTGATCCAGGGGCTGGACCCGAAGGAACTGCGCCCTTTTCTGGATGAAGCGAAATCTCGGCTAGGCTCCGGAATAGCCGCAGTCATTGCGGTTAATGACGGCAAAGCTGCAGTTGCGGCCGCTGTCACCGATGACCTGACTGAACGGTTTAGCGCCGTCAATCTGGTGCGCGCTGGCGTCGAAGCACTGGGCGGAAAAGGCGGGGGAGGGCGACCGGATATGGCCCAGGGCGGCGGGCCTGATGGAGAAAAGGCGGAGGCCGCGATTTCTGCAGTGAAACAGGCTATCCTCGCATCGTAGTTGACGCTTGCAGGGATCAGGACGCGTTGGGGGTTTTCTTTGTCTGCCCGTCGCTTCCACGCGCCACGTCATTCCCGCCGGTATCGCCCGGTTGCCCGCGGGGCGCTGATGTGGGGGCTGTGTCTTTGAGCGGGCCTTTTACGTTCTGCGGCTTGAACTTCTCGGAATTTGGCACCGGTTTCGTCGGATCATTGTGTTCGCTCATCAGATTTTCTCCTCTGAAATACCAACGGTCGAGCGCGCAAAAGGTTCTGAAGGAAGGCGCGCAGACGGTCGCCTAGTCAGATTTGCAGCCGAGAGGTGTTCAGTTTTGGCTTCTGACTAAGGCCACCGTCGATCTCCAACCGCTCACGATATTCGTCGCGCTTTTCGTGAATGGAGGCGATCACCGGTCCCATAGCGACGCCGATATCGACCAGCACCGCTTCGGACAATTGCAGCGAGCTTTCGAGATTTTCGGGCACGGCATGGCTCGCCCCGGCGCGGTAGAGGGCAGCGGCGTGATCGGTATCGCGTGCACGGGCCACGATCAGAAGATCGGGATAGTCATGCCGCAGCTTCCCGACGAGGCGTTGCGCAAGAACCGGTTCGTCCATCGTCAGGACGACTGCCGAGGCAAGCTCAATACCAAGTCGTGACAGCGCGTCCCCGCGCGCGGCATCGGCAAACACCGCGCGGTAGCCATGGCGAGCCGCTGCGCTGATCGTGTCAGGATCGGAATCCAGGATAATATAAGGCTGGTTGTGACGTTTCAGCATGTCAGCAATCAATTGCCCGACGCGGCCGCCGCCAATGATGATGGTGCGCGGCTCGTGCTCGTCGTCTTCCGGCAATTCGGGAGTAGCCTCGACCCGTCGGGCGATAACGCGCCCCAGTTTGGCGAGCAGCGGAGTTATCGTCAAACCGATTGCGGTCACGATTTGCCAGAATTGTGCTGTCTCTGCATCCACGACCAGCGCAGCAGTCGCTGCGGCGAGTACGATCAGCGTCGTTTCGGATGGGCTTGCCATGAGCACGCCCGTTTCTGCCGCCGTGCTGCGTCGCGCGCCCATCAAGCGCAGCAGCACACCTGTCACCAAGGCCTTGAACACCAGCACGCCGACGACCGCCAACATGATCTGACCCAGATTTTCCCAGATCGTAAGCAAGTTGATGCTCATTCCGATGGTGATAAGGAACACGCCGAGCGCAAGTCCCTTGAACGGTTCCATGATGCTCTCGACCTCGCCGTGATATTCGGTCTCGGCAATCAGGAGACCCGCGATCAGTGCACCGACGATGGGCGACAGTCCGGTTGCAGAGGTTGCAAGGCTGGCGCCGATCACCACCAGCAATGACGCGGCAAGGAACAGTTCCGGGCTTTTGGTACGCGCAGCCTGACTGAAAAGGCTGGGGAGCGCATAGCGACCCAGAACCAGCAGGATGATTACGACCACTCCGCCCTGCCACAGCGTGGCAACCAATTCGCCCATGCCGTCCGCTTGCGCATTGGGGGCGAGAGCGCCGAGGATGAAGATGATCGGCACGATCATGATATCCTCGAACAACAGCATCGAAAGCGCAGCCTTGCCCACTTGCGATCGCGTGCCTGAGATTGGCAACACGATGGCCGTTGATGAGAACGCGAGAGCAAAGCCAAGGGCAAGTGCTCCTGTACGGTCCATCCCGCTGGCGTAATACAGGAATGTTGCGCACGCGCTTCCTATGATCAGCAATTCGAGCGAGCCCAGCCCAAACACCAGCCTGCGCATCTGCCACAGGCGGTTAAAACTGAGTTCCAGTCCGATGGCGAACAGCAGCAAGATGATCCCGAACTCGGCATATGGAGCGAGCGCCTCCGGATCGGATATGGTTATGTGTTTGAGCCACGGCACCTGCTCGACCAACGCGCCAAGGCCATAGGGGCCAACCAGAATGCCGATCAGGATAAACCCGATAATCGGCGTAATGCGAAAGCGGGCAAACACCGGAATGACGATTCCGGCTGCGCCCAGGATCACCAGCGTATCCGACATCATCGGGGATAAGGATAGCTCGCCTGCCATGCTTCAGTAATAGCTTCCCGCAGAGGTCAAGTCATCCACCGCCATGCCCCTTGGCTCCCGTGGGTCGCGAAGGGGCCGCACCGGTTTGCTCACCCAGTGGATCGGAGATGTTGCCCACGCGCTTGTCCCATTCGATCCGGTAGAGATCGAAGCGGCGATCGGCGAGGTTTTGAACGGTGCCCTCTGCCCGCGCCCATTGCAGGTCGGCGAGATTCACGTCGCTGATCGTCAGGGTTTCAACATTCTCAGAGGATTCCGCTGCGATCCCATCGCGAGCGAATGGGAAATCGCAGGGGGTTAAAATGCAGCTTTGCGCGTACTGGATATCCATGTTGGCAACATTGGGCAGGTTGCCGACATTGCCGCTCATCACAACATAGCACTGGTTTTCGATCGCGCGGGCCTGCGCGCAATACCGCACCCGCAAATAACCTTGACGCGAATCTGTACAGAACGGGACGAAGATGATGCGGGCACCCTCATCGACCAATCGCCGGGCAAGTTCGGGAAATTCGCTGTCATAACAGATCAGCACGCCAATCGGGCCGCAATCGGTGGGGATGGCATCAATACTGTCGCCACCCTTGATATTCCACCAATAAGCCTCGTTAGGGGTTGGGTGAATTTTTTCCTGAGCGTAGATCGATCCATCGCGCAGGCACACATAGGCGACATTGTGGATGTCCCCGTCCGGCATCCGCGTGGGGTGCGATCCACCGATGATGTTGATGTTGTACGACAGCGCCATTTCCGACAATCGCGTGCGGATCAGCGGGGTGTATTCGGACAGTCGCTCAATTGCCTTGAGCGCGCTCAGTTCCTGCTCTTCTGCGGAAAGCAGCATCAAGTGAAAAGCTCTGGAAAGACGATGAAGTCGCTTTCATAGTCCGAGGCCACATCGACGAAATACTCGACCTGGCGCATGAATTCCTCGAAATCCTTGACCGCGCGCGCCTGCAATTGGCATGTCGCGATCCGCACGGCCTCCACATCGCGCGGCAGGCGGTGTTTTGGCGGAGCGTCGGCGTCGACATAGGGGTTGCGCCACACCATGCGCACTGCATGGCCTCGGCTCGCCTTGTCTTCGGGCAGGTATTTAGGAAGAATGCCCTGCGGTTCGAATCCATTGGCCAATTGAAACCGCAAGACGGGATCGTGGACCTTGTTGGATGCGATCAGTTCAAGATATTCCTGGGGACTTTCAGCGCGATTGTTCTTGCGCCGCGTAGCCTTTGCGTAACCCGGCATGCGCCCGCCAAAAACGATACCGGTGAGATCGAGCCGTTCGGCCAGCGCACGGCGTTCTTCATACAGCCGCCGGCCCAACCGGGTGCCGCGAACTGCCGGATCGACGCACAATTCATAGCCATACAGCCAGTCCCCGGTGGGATCGTGGCGGCTGCCAAACCCATTGCCGGTAACCTCGTCCCAAGTGTGATCGGACAGCGCGACTTTCGCATCCAGCCGCATCGATGCGCAATAACCAACCACATTGCCATCGAGCTTCGCGACAAAGCAGCCTTCGGCATAATTGTTAATCTGACCGCGAATTTCACCCTGAGTGTACGCGGGCAGATCATCATACGCCCGGCGCACAAGATCGCCGATGGCGCGCACGTCCTTCAGCTTTGCCTGCCGAATTTCGAGGCGGGCCTTGGCAGATCGGGCGGGGCGACTAGCTTCAGTCATGGGTAGTTGGGATTCCTGCAAAAATACAAAGGGCGACCTGCCGCTAATGGGAAGGCCGCCCTGCGCATATGTCAATAAATGGTCGGAATGACGACGGTATTCAGCTCCAGCTCTTCATTTCGGTTTCAAGGTTGTTCACGATTGCCTCGAAAAATTGCTCTGTGGTCAACCAGTTCTGACCCGGCCCGATCAGCAGGGCGAGATCCTTCGTCATCTGGCCTTTTTCGACCGTCTGGATGCACACCCGCTCCAGCGTTTCTGCAAACTTCACCACATCGGGCGTTTCATCGAACTTGCCGCGATACATCAGGCCGCGCGTCCATGCGAAGATGCTGGCGATGGGGTTGGTAGAGGTCGCCTTACCCTGTTCATGTTGGCGATAATGGCGTGTGACGGTGCCGTGCGCGGCCTCGGCTTCGACGGTTTTGCCGTCAGGCGTCATCAGTACCGAAGTCATCAAGCCAAGCGAGCCGAACCCTTGCGCCACGGTATCGGATTGGACATCGCCGTCGTAGTTCTTGCACGCCCACACGAATTTGCCGCTCCACTTGAGTGCGGAGGCGACCATGTCATCAATCAGGCGGTGTTCGTAACTGATGCCTGCTGCGTTGAATGCATCCTTGAATTCGGCCTCGAAAATTTCCTCGAACAGATCCTTGAAGCGGCCATCATAGGCTTTCATTATCGTGTTCTTGGTCGAAAGATAGACCGGCCATTTGCGGTCAAGCCCATAATTGAGCGACGCGCGGGCGAAATCGCGGATCGAATTGTCGAGGTTGTACATCGCCATGGCAACGCCACTGGACGGGAAATCGAAGACGTTGAGGTCAATTTCCGTACCATCGTCACCATGATACACCAGCCGCAGTTTTCCGGGGCCGGGGATCAGCGTGTCGGTAGCGCGGTACTGGTCGCCAAAGGCGTGGCGGCCAACGACGATGGGATCGGTCCAGCCGGGCACAAGGCGCGGAACGTTGTCGATCACAATGGGTTCGCGGAAAACCACGCCGCCCAGAATGTTGCGGATCGTGCCGTTGGGCGAACGCCACATTTTCTTGAGGTCAAATTCCTCGACCCGCGCCTCATCCGGGGTGATCGTGGCGCATTTGACGCCGACGCCATGCTGCTTGATCGCATTTGCGGCATCGATGGTGATCTGATCGTCGGTTTCGTCGCGCTTTTCGATCGAGAGATCGTAATACTTCAGGTCGATATCCAGATAGGGCAAGATCAGCCGTTCCCGAATCCATTGCCAGATGATCCGCGTCATCTCGTCTCCATCGAGTTCGACGACTGGATTTTTGACCTGAATTTTCTGCATGAGAAGCGTCCCGCCTTCCTTTGGTGCGACCAGCGCGCCGGGCATGGCCTCGCGCAAAGTCGTTTGATGTCTGAATGGTATCCCTGAGCCGCGCTTTAGCAGAGGCAGGGACGCTTGCAAGCCATGCGGCAAGCCATCTGCGAAGGGAAAGTCTAATGTCGGGGAAGGGCGCCTAGTGGGCTACCAAGGAACAAATTCCTCGATCAGCGCAGGTGGGGTTTCCAGCAGCGTCTCCTCCTTGCGGGCAATAAACGGCTTTTCCTTGATATGCAGCCCATCCTGCGCACAACGAAGCATGAACTCCGCCAGATCGCCATGGCGGGTGCGCAGGGTGCCTGCCGGTAAATCGTCGAGCGATACCGAATAGGTGCCTGTATGCGGGCGATCCAGCAACCAGCCGGGTCGCACCGCGGTCCAATCAATATCCTCCGCCGCCTCGATCACGCGTTCCATGTCTGCCATCTGGCCAAAAATTCGGGCGAGGGGGGATGTGGCCGCTTTGAACCAAGCGGGAACGGTAGCATCTGGATCGGCAAAGGCAGCGGATATGACAACCAATCGCTGCAACCCGGTCTGGCGCATGGCCTTAACCATGTTCAGCGCGCCTTCGGTATATAGCGGCGGAGGTGACATGAGAGTTTTGGGGTCGCGCCCCAAGCCCACTGCAGAAATCACGCAATCCACGTCGCGCATCAGATGCGCCAGATCACCGTCCAGCAGGTCGGCTTCGTGTTTGATGCAGTCAGGGTGTTCGCCAAAACCGGTGGGATAATCCCGCTCGGCCACATGGACTTTATGACCCGCTTTCAGCGCCTGATTGAGAACCTCGCGGCCAGTATCCCCGGTCGCACCGAACAAAAGAAGTGTCTTTTTCATCCCGTTAATACGAGTGCGAACGCCATTGGGTCCGGGAAAGGCAAACATTATGTGACAGAGCGATCAGCCGCTGCCGGGCGGTATGATTTTCAGACTGTAAGATGGGACCAAATGATGGTGGGCGTAGAGAGAGTTGAACTCCCGACCCCTGCGATGTCAACACAGTGCTCTACCACTGAGCTATACGCCCACGCTATCATTTGCAGCTTCGTTACCCGAAGCGGAGCGGCGCATTAACGCGGCTTTGTTTCCGGTGCAAGCGATTCGCGTGCCGTTACACGAAACTCACAGACTCGCCTCGCGATGATCCTCGAACATGCGTTCCACTTCCAACACAAGGTCGCGCAGATGAAATGGCTTTGACAGCACTTTAGCCTGTGGCTGTTCACGACTGGCCCGCAACGAAACCGCAGCAAAGCCGGTGATGAACATTACCTTCGTGCGCGGGCTGATTTCGGCGCATTTCTGGGCCAGTTCGATGCCGTCCATCTCCGGCATGACGATGTCTGACAACAATAGATCGAAGTCTTCTGATTCGAGCAATGGAATAGCATCGGTGCCGCGATCGACGGTATCGACCCGGTACCCGGCATTGGTGAGCGCGCGCGCAAGATACGCCCGCATCGCCTCTTCATCTTCGGCCAGCAGGATTCGCGGTTGGTGGGCATTTGTCATCCAGTGCCCTTAGCACCGCGCGCTTAAAAAATCCTCTCACGATCTGACATGACCTTTTTTGAGACGGACCCGGCACCGGTTATGAATTTATCGCCTGAGCAATCCAGCTTTTGACTCGCAAACGGAAACCGGGCAGCAGCAGATCGTGACCGTCATCCGAAATTCTCAATCCCGTGGGCAAGGGTCGGCTCATGCGTCCGCCGCAGAACTGATAAAGACTTCAGGAGGCAAAGTGCCGCTCGGCCGGCCTGGCGCCGATTTCGGCCCCGCATTTACTCATATCGCGCCGCGTTCGATGCCGCTGCCCGTCTTGATATCGGTGCCTCATGCCGGGCGCGCCTATCCTGGCCATGTGCTATGCGAAATGCGTGACGAGGAATTGTCGCAGCTTCGGCTGGAGGATCGCCACGTCGATCAGCTTGCAGTCAGCGTGGCGCGGGCCACCGGGACTGGGTTGCTGGTGGCACACGCTCCGCGCGCGATGCTCGATCTGAACCGCGCACACGACGATATCGACTGGGATATGATCAGCGGAGCGCGGCGCAATCCCGCAGTGCCTCAGCACAATCCCGGTGCGCCACAAGGCAGTTCCAATCGCCGTGCACGAAGCGGACTTGGTCTTGTCCCGCGCCGCCTACCCGGTTTTGGAGAGATATGGCGCAGCCCGCTGCCGCGCAATGAACTGGATGCGCGGATCGACCACATTCATCGCCCCTATCATGAATTTCTGGCGCGGGAGCTTGAGCGGATACGCGAGCATTGGGGCGCAGCGTTGCTTGTCGATCTGCATTCCATGCCGCCCTTGCCTGTGCAGTCTGGGCGGGCGCGCGCACCACAAATTGTGCTGGGCGACCGGTTTGGTGCATCATGCCACCGCAGCCTGATTGCGCAGGCGTTCAGACAACTGGAGTTGTGGGGGTGCGAGGCTGCTCATAACCGTCCGTATTCGGGCGGCTACGTGCTTGATCGCCACGCTTCGCCCTCGCGTAATATTCATGCCATCCAGATTGAGGTTTGCCGGTCTGCCTATCTTGACGAAGACCTGCGCGAAACCAGCGATGGGCTGGAGCCGCTGGCGAAAATGCTGGCTGGCTTGGTGCGCGAGTTGGGCGCAGGGACCGCACGGCTCGGGCATAGCGAACAATTGGACGAGGCGGCTGAATAACCCTTTGCCCAAGCAATAAAAAACCACCCCGCACGCAATGTGCGAGGTGGCCAGGTTCAGGGAGGCCTGCCCGACAATGGGGCAGGTTGGGGCGGTGTATGAGGGGGGAACCGCCCACGGAGCTCAAATAGGCAGCGGCCGAAGCAGCTTCAAGCCACTCCGACCGCCCGATTGTTCCATATCCGTTGCAATTTTCGCATCGGAAGCGGCAAAAATTGCGCTTAGCTTGCGGCGCCGTTGGCTTGCGGTGTCGGAACCTTGCCCAGCGCAGACTGCCGCTCGAAAATGCGACGCATGAGGTTCATCGAGAACATGTGAGCATGGATCAGCATGATCATGCCATTCTTGTTCAGCGCCTCCAGCTTCTCGACCGGCAATTCGCGCAGCCGGTTTTCATCGACCATACGGAAACCGCGATAAACGAACGGCTTGTCAGGATTGTCCGAACGGGTGATTGCGATTTCGCCGTCCATCAGAATGTCGAGCTTTTTCAGCTCATCGAGGAAGGAGCGGGTGCGTTGCCCGGATTCTTCGAACTTCTTGCAGAAATCGAGGACGCCATTGGTGAATTCGCTCGGTTTGCCTTCGCCTTCGAACAGGGCCTGACCCTCGGTCTGCTTGGCCACGACACCCGATGTGGGGTCAAAGCACAGTGACATGTCTTCCGATCCTTGCTGCAACTTGGCAAGGATGAATGGATAACGGCGGATGTAGGCCGGGACATAGACATCTGAAACCAGCTTGCCGTCCTCGCCGATGAAGGTGTTGACGCCTTCGTTGAGGCCGAACAGCGCGATCGGCAGCGGGTTTTCACCAGCGGTGAACACGATCGGATAATCGCGCTGGGCGTCGATGAATTCGTCTACCGTCAGCGGGACTGCGTGAGTTTCTGCCAAAAAACCGGCATCGCTGAAGGAACTGACCTTCCAGTCGCCGTGCTCCTGACTGTTGAGCGGGAGCAGGTCTTTGTAAAACAGCGGAAGTTGCGGCTGCGGCGCACTGGCCATGGTGTCTCTCCAAAACAGGGAAATGAATGTTGTGATCTGGTCCCTGCGAGGGATGATGCAAAGCGCAGCTTCGCACAATCCGCCCAATGGCACCGATGAATGCGCGCTTTAGGCGGGTTCACACGCCCGCGCAAGCTAAGCCATCGCCAACCAAGTCCTGCGCCAGTTGACCTTTACGCCGGGGGCACGAGTTTGCCTGGATTGAGGATGTTGGCCGGGTCCAGCGCCAGCTTGACCCGCCGCATGATCGAAAGCGCTACCGGGTCGCCTAGCCTGCCTAGTTCGTCCACCTTCATCTGCCCGATGCCGTGTTCTGCGCTGATTGAACCGCCCCGCTGCGTGACCAGATCATGCACGCGCGCGCTTATTGCCTTGCCCGCGCACGCCTCCCACTCGCCCGGAACCGCGTCTGGCGGAGCGATGACGTGGAAATGCACATTGCCGTCGCCCAGATGTCCGAACGCAGCGCAAGTCGTTCCGGGATATTCGCTCTCAATGGCGGGGATCGCTTCGAGAATGAATTCGGGCATCCGATCAACCGGGACAGAAATATCATGCTGCACGGCCGGGCCAAGAGCACGCTCTGCCGAGGATATCGAATCGCGCAGATGCCAGAATTGCTCGGCTTGCGCCTCGTTCGCAGCGATGGCGGCATCCGCGATCAGCCCGGTCTCCAATGCCTGCGTCAGTGTGGTTTCGAAGCTTTCGCGGAGTGCCGCCTCATCCGGATTGGGCGACGTGCACTCTATCAGAGCGTTCCATTGGTGGGCCTCAACCAATGGCGCGCGGGTGTCGGGCAAATGCGCCAAAACGCTGTGAAGGCAGTGCGCAGGCACGACCTCGAAGCCCTCAAGCGCATCCCCCATCGCGCGATCCGCCATTTGCAACAGGGAACGTGCAGCGGTGATGCTTTGCAAACCGACCCACGCCGTCACCCGCGATTGCGGTGCGGGCAGCAGTCGCAATGTCGCTGCCGTGACGATGCCCAAGGTACCTTCCGATCCAATCAGCAATTGCTTGAGGTCAAATCCGCGATTATCTTTTTTCAGCGCCGTTAACCCTTCGAACACCTGCCCATCAGCCAGCACCGCCTCTATCCCCAGCACCTGCGCACGCATTGTGCCGTACCGCAACACTTGCGTTCCACCTGCATTGGTGGAGATGAGACCGCCCACAGTCGCGGATCCCTTGCCGCCCAGTGTAAGGGGGAACCGGAAGCCTTGCGCCTCGGCCGCTTCATGGAGGGTTTGCAGGATCACGCCTGCCTCGCACACCACTTGCCCCGCGTCGTTATTCAAAGCGCGGATTGCTTTCATGCGTCGCAATGACAGCACAATGCCATCGCCGCTATCGTCGGGGGTGGCACCGCCCGCCATGCCGCTGTTTCCTCCTTGCGGTACGATCGGGATGGAGTGGTGCGCACACAGCGCGACCAACGCCGCGACTTCCTGCGTGGTTGCGGGTGAGGCAAGGCCCAGCGCCCGCCCGGTATAGCGCCCGCGCCAGTCTGTTAGCCAAGGATCGACGAGATCGGGATCGCGGGTGAAACCCTTTGGTCCGAGCAGGTCGCAAGCCTCTGCAAGAAAGGCATCGGCAATGGATCGTGTTGCTATCGTCATAGTTGCACCTTTGCCACAAACAGCCTGCGATTTGCCAGTTCGCCGTGATCTGCTTGCCCTGCAAGATGGGCAAGTTAAGCCACCGTTCAATTGCCTGTGATAGTTGGTGAAACTGTCGGACGGGTATTCGGGAGGCTTTCACGCATCATGCTCAGCATCGCAGAACTTGCAGCGCCTCTGGCGCTTGCGCTGCCCGTGCTGGGTCTGGCGTCCGCCCCCTTTCCGCTCTCGGGGTTGGCGCTTTCTGAACCTGCGCTGGTGGGCGAGGGCGTGCCAGGAGCCTCGCTGCCGGTGGTCGCCGCATCTGCCGCAGCAGCGGAGGCATCCGAGATTGAAGGTCAGACGTTTCCAGTCAGCCAAGGGGCCGCGCCAACCTCGCTCGATGCGGTCAATCAGGATTTGCGCGTCGGCCAGATCCGTATCGAACAACGCGTTATCGTGCGCATCGCTCCGCAACGCAGCGCCAGCCGTCAGAGCCTGTTGGCGCAATTGCCGCAGCGCGCGGTCAACACCCGGTACGAAGAGCGCAAGGCTGACAAATGCCTGGCGGTAGAGCGCATTGCCGGAGTGCAGACCGGAAGCGGCAGCCGCCTGCTGCTGTTCCTGCAGGATTCCAAGATCATGAGCCTTAATCTGGAGAAAGCGTGCCGGGCGCGCGATTTCTATTCCGGTTTTTACGTTGAGCGCGCATCCGATGGGAAGCTGTGCGTCGACCGCGACAAGCTGCAATCGCGCAACGGTGTGCGCTGCGAGATAGAGAGCATGAAGCATTTGGTTGCGCTTAAAGATTGACCACATCACAGTCGGCGTGAGCGTCGATGGTTGGCAGCCCGTGCGGTTTCCGCTTTACTGGGTGGCGATTTCTTGACTTTCCGGCACTTTTTGCACATTGCATAATCGGTTCAGGGCTTTCCTTCGCACACCGCGGAAAAGGCGATCCTGGCCAAAGCTTACGGCGCGCGTTTCGCTCGCTCAATTATCCGGACATTACGCGTAACATGACTTTTGCCGATCTCGGCCTCTCACCCGAATTGCTCGCCGCCGTTGAAGATGCGGGCTACAAAGAGCCGACTGCCATTCAGGCGCAGGCGATCCCCTCCATTCTGATGATGCGCGACATCATCGGTATTGCCCAGACCGGCACTGGCAAGACCGCCAGTTTCGTGCTGCCGATGATCGACGTGATGGCGTCTGGCCGTCGCCGCGCGCGGATGCCGCGTTCGCTCATTCTGGAGCCGACACGCGAACTCGCCGCGCAAGTGGCTGAGAATTTCGAGAAATATGGCAAGAACCACGATCTGAAGATGGCGCTGCTGATCGGCGGCGTTCAGATGGGTGAGCAGTTGAAGACGCTTGACGAGGGCGTCGACGTTCTGATTGCAACGCCGGGCCGGCTGATGGATCTGTTCGAGCGGGGCAAGATCCTGCTGAACGGTTGCGAATTGCTGGTGATCGACGAGGCGGACCGGATGCTCGACATGGGTTTCATTCCCGACATCGAATTCATCTGTTCCAAATTGCCCGATCCGCGCCAGACGATGCTGTTTTCGGCCACCATGCCGCCGCCCATCGAAAAGCTGGCTGCCAAATTCCTCAGCAATCCGCAACGCATCGAAACTGCGCGCGCGGCTACAACGAACAAGGATATCACCGCGTTCAAGGTGCCGGTGAAGGCGCGGCAGAAGCGTGACACGCTGAAATGGCTGTTGCAAAACGACCATGTCGAAACCGCGATCATCTTTGCCAACCGCAAGACCACCGTGCGCGAGTTGAACAAGCAATTGCAGCGCGATGGCTTCTCCAGCAGCGAAATCCATGGCGATATGGATCAGTCGTCGCGGTTGAAGGAACTGGACCGGTTCAAATCCGGGGATGTAAACATCCTTGTCGCCAGTGATGTGGCCGCACGCGGGCTGGACATCAAAGGTGTTTCCCACATCTTCAATTTCGACACACCGTGGCACCCGGACGATTACGTCCACCGCATCGGCCGTACAGGCCGCGCAGGGGCCAAGGGCCGGGCCTTCACGCTGGTCGCCGATGAAGATGCCGAAGCGATTGCCAACGTCGAAAAGCTGACCGGCGCGAAGATCAAGGTGTTCGGCAAGGATGACGTGCGCGTCGAGCTGGCCGATCCCAAGGCAAAGCCGGGCCGAGCCAAACAGCCCGAGCGCGATACCGAGACCGACGCAACGGACGACGAGCAGCTGCAAGCAAGGAAACCGCGTTCCAGCCGCCGTCGCAACACACGCGACGATGCCGATGAGGCGCAAAGCGAACTGCGCGAGGCTAAAGCTACCGAAGCGAAGGCTCCGGAAACAGGTGCTCCGGTGGCCAAGCCGCGCCGGGAGCGCAAGCCTCGCAGCGAGGATCAGCCCGAGAGCAAACCGCGCACTCGTCGCCGGGATGATGAGGACGATCCAGTGCCGCAGGGCGAGTGGAACGGTCCCAAGCCGGGTTTCCTGGATGTCGGCTTCGGCTGAGCCGTGCCGGGCTAACTGGCCCACGCATCAACATTGCAAAGTTGGCACTTTGCCGGAAGAATACGCTCATCTTTTTCTTGTGCGCACGGTAACCGATGGCAGGCTCACCGGCCCTGACATTGGTAACAGACAGCGCGAACCATTGCCGGACGGGGCGACGTAGGGAAAGCCTCACCGCTGCGCCGTCATTTTTGCCGTGTCATTTCGCCAAGGCTATTTGATACATCATCTCGACATAGCCCATCGTCGCTTCGGTCAGACCGGCGACTTTTGGATTTGTGGAGTCGATGAGGTAATATTCGTTCGGAGCGTGCGCGCCGGTGCCGTGGCCCATCCCGAAATGGCCCGCCGGGATCGACACGGGAGAGGCGGTGAAAACCGCGCCCGGCCATGATCCGGCAAGGCGAGGGTTGAGGTTGGCGGTCACGCCCATCGCCTTGTATGCGGCGAGTTGCGCCTGCACCAGTCGGCTGTCCTCGGCGACTTCGGTGGGATCGTATCCGCCCGAAACGTTCATCTCCACATCGGTAAACCCTTGCGCATCGAGATGGGCGCGCAGCTTTGCCTTGGCTTCGGCACTTGTCTGGTCGGGGACGAGCCGCAGATCGAGTTTCGCAACCGCCTTGCCCGGCAGAATCGTCTTGCCGCCCGGCCCGGTATAGCCCGAAACCAGCCCTTCGATATTGACCGTCGGTTCCTGCGCGAGGCGCTGTAGTGCTTCGTTTAAAGGCAGATCGTCGATCCAGTGGGTCACGCCCAACGAGGTTTTGAGCCGCGTTTCATCGCTGGCGGCGGCGACCGCGTTTATCAGCTCTTTCTCGCGCGCGGACAGAGGCCGCACATTTTCAAACCAGCCGTTGATTACCGGCGTATTGCCATCGGGCGAAACCAGTGAATTGAGCGCCTGAACCAGTCGCCAGACCGGAGAGTCCACCATCGCCTTCTGACTGGAGTGAATGTCGCCCTTTGGTCCGCGTCCCCATTTTTCACCCGAGGCGATCAGTTCAAGCTCGATCATCCCCTTCGATCCCAGGTTCAGCGAAACCTCCCCATTGGAGCCCTGCCAGCTTGCGGGGATGAAGATGCCCTCGCACCGTTTAAGTGCGGCCAGCACATTGGGCTTGGTCGCGACCTGACGGAAATTGGGCGATCCGATTTCCTCCTCGCCCTCGCAGATCAGCGCGATATTTACCGGCGGGGTTACTCCTGCGCGTTTCATCGCATGGAGCGCGGCGAGGAACGTTGCCTCCGGCCCCTTTTGATTGACCGCGCCGCGCCCCATGATTGCGCGGCCCCAATTTTCAACATCGACAAAGTCGGCAGCCAGTGGAGGGGAGCGCCATTCGCTCGCGTCGAACTGTTTGACATCGTACATGAAATAGATGCCCAGCGTGCGCGCGGCACCGTTGTCCATGTAACCGAATACGCCGGGATGCCCATCTGTCGGGACGATCTCTACGCCTGAAAAGCCCGCGCTGCTGGCCAGTTCCGCCATGTATTGCGCGCCCTCTGTCATGTTGAGGTCTTCTGCGGCGATGGAGGGCAGTCTGATCCAGTCCTGTATCCGGCGGATGTCGGCATCGCGGTTGGCGAGCGCGGCGGCGCGAATGGCGGCGCGCGCATCGCTTTGCGCAAAGGCTGCGGAGGATAACGGGACGATAGTGCTGGCCAAACCGGCCAATGCCGAGGCCTTGAGAATGGTGCGGCGGCCGATCTGTTCGTTCATGGCAATTCCCCCGTGATGAGGGAGACAGGATTATGGCACGCTGCAAATACTGGCAAGGGGCAGCGAAGAATGGCGTGCGCGACTATTCCACCACGGTAACAAAACTGTCGATCACCCGCTTTGTCCCGTGATCCTCAAACTGAATCTCCAGCTTGTTGCCCTCCTGGTCGATCACGCACCCGGTGCCGAATTTCGCGTGGCTGACCATCGCGCCGATGCGGATGTCCGCGCGCGGGGCGGCGGCGAAACTGGCGGCGGATCGGCCCGGTTCGGCAAGGCGTTTTTGCTGCGTTTCGTATCCGCCTTCTACCGCTCGTCGCCAGCCGGGGCCGCGCGTCTGGGTGCGGTCGGGCCGGTGCTGCGCGACGTGAGCGAACGGGTCTTCGTTTTCGGACCAGTTCGCGCGCCACAGGCTTGCACCGCCGGACATCGTGCTTTCCTGCGCGATGTGTTCTTCGGGCAATTCCTCGATAAAGCGGCTGGGAATGGAGCTGGTCCACTGACCATAAATGCGCCGGTTGGCCGCGTGCAGGATGGTGCAGGCGCGCCGCGCACGCGTAATCGCCACGTATGCAAGCCGGCGCTCCTCTTCGAGGCTGGCGAGCCCGCCTTCGTCTATTGCGCGTTGGCTGGGGAACACGCCTTCTTCCCAGCCAACGCAGAACACGTTGTCGAATTCGAGCCCCTTGGC
>CAWIQR010000005.1:0-164228 GCA_963838365.1 uncultured Alphaproteobacteria bacterium | reverse complement strand
CAATCATCACTGAGGCTGCCAAGGCTGCTTGCGCAATCACGCCCGGCACCATCAACGACAGGACATCAGGGCCGTCGTGGTCGAGCTGCTTGGAGGGCGAGCTCTCTGGTCAGCGTCAGGGCACGTGCTTCCGCAAGCCACATGGCCATCGCTCAAAGCATGTTTGGCGCGCTGACCATTGAGACTTTCCACATCGTTGCGGTGACGGATTGCTGCAATGCACGCGTATGCACGGAGCCGAGCTTCTCTGAAGATGGGAACATCCGAAACAACAACAAGGTCGCTCGAGCTTGCGTATGCATGCGGTTCCTGTCACTCGCTTTCAAGGCACGCATACACGCTTCCACAATCGCAGCAGCACAGCGTAGAGCCTGTCCATGGTCAACTTCGTGCCGTCTGTTGGTCCATGACCTGCTGGTCAGAGTGAAGCCGGCGGTTTTGCAGCCACATGGCTGTACTTCACGCCATTGATAATCCGCACTGTCCAGATGCCTGACGCCACTGCAACAGCCGCGCAGACAATACACAGCAGTCAGAAGTGCGCGCATGCACGCAGCTGGGCCGGAAGTTGTCGCCATGTCAGATGGGCGACCAAATTTTTACGGCGCGCTCTGGCATCGGCTTGCACCGCCTGTAGCGCGCAAATGAGATGTCTGACCACCTCACCCCAAACGCGCAAAACGAACGGGCATCAGACAAAGCCTATGTGTGTGTTTGTTATTTTGGTGCTCCCATTATGCTTTGGGGTGAGGCCTTTTTGCGCTGAGCCATATGGCTACCCGAGCACATGAGACCCCCCACAATGCCAAGAGTCGCCTGCTGGTGGAGGCATCCACTTTCCTGAGCAAGCCCCATCTGGACTATTGTGGCTAGTTTGCAGACACAACAAAGCTGCTAGTCAGAGTAGAGTCGCGCTGTTGCAGGCCACATGGCTGTACTTCACGCCATTGAAAGCGCACTGTCCAGTATGCCTGACGTCACTGCAACAGCCGCGCAGACAATACACAGCATAGTCAAATGCGCGGATATGCATGCAGCTGGGGTCGGAGGTTGTTGCCATGTCAGAAAGGCGACCAACATTCTATGCCGCGCTTCGCCATCGGCTTGCACCGCCTGTAGCGCGCAAGTGAGATGTCTGACCACCTGTCCCCAAACGCGCAAGCGAACGACATTTTACAAAGCCGGTGTGTGTAGAGTTTGGTCACGTTCTGTGACCGATTTTGCTGTGGGGTGAGGCCTTTTTGCGCTCAGCCATATGGCTACCCGAGCACATGAGACCCCCCACAGTGCCGAAGAGTAGCCTGCTGGTGTAGCAACGCATCCACTTTCCTGAGCAAGCCCCATCTGGACTATTGTGGCGAAGTCGCAATACACAACGAAACTAATTAGAGTAAAGCCGGCGCTGTTGCAGGCCACATGGCTGTACTTCACGCCATTGAAAGCGCACTGTCCAGATGCCTGACGCCACTGCAACAGCCGCGCAGACAATACACAGCAGTCAGAATGTGGCCTATGCAAGCAGCTGGGTCGGAATCTGTTGCCATGTCAGAAAGGCGACCAACATTCTTATGCCGCGTCGCATCGGCTTGCACTCCCTGTAGCGCGCAAGTGAGATGTCTGACCACCTGTCCCCAAACGCGCAAGCGAACGAGTATAGCCCAGCGTCTACGCGTGTGAAATCTGGTGACGTTTCGTGATCGATGTGGCCTTGGGGGACAGGCCTTGTTTGGCGCGAGCCGGAACGGGCCCCCGAGCGCTTTGGAACCCTGACGGTGCCAGGTCGACCTGCTGGCGTTGCAATGCCGTCACCAAGCTGAGCAAGCCCCATGCAGGCTCTTGTGACGGAAGCGCAACTTTCGGCGAAGCTGCTAATCAGAGTGAGGCCAAGAATGCTGCAAACTCAACGGCCGCCTCTGGACATGTGATTTGGGTACCAGTGAGACGCCTGGCAGCCCTGCAAGCACTGCGCAAGCGATGCGCTGCAGCGCGAGAAATGCGCATGCACGGTGCTCAGCCTGTTGCAGTGACAGCTCATTCACATTGACAGGGTGTCTCCAGCTCTTGCATGCGTGCGTCCCTGTCGCTCACTTCTGAGGAATGCATACACCTCTTCACATCACATCAGCATAGCGTAGAGCATGTCCAGGTCTGTTCCTGTGCCGCACGTTGGTCCATGACCTGCTGGTCAGAGCGGAGCCGCGCTTTTGCAGGCCACATGGCTGGTAGATCACGCCGTTCTATAGCGCACTGTCCAGATGCCTGACGCCACTGCAACAGCCGCGCAGACAATACACAGCAGTCAGGAGTGCGCGCATGCACGCAGCTGGGCCGGGAAGCTGTTGCCATGTCAGATGGGCGACCAAATTTTTACGGCGCGCTCTGGCATCGGCTTGCATCCGGCCAGCCTTGTAAGTGAGATGTCTGCACCACGGCCGACCGAAATGTGCAAACGAACGGGCATCGGAGACAAACCCGGTGCATGCAACTTGTCATGTTGGGTTGTCCCAGCTCCGCTTCGGGTGAGACCTTTTTGCGTCTAGCCATATGGCTACCCGATACAATAGACCCCCCACAGTGCCAAGAGTCGCCTGCTGGCGTAGCAACGCAGTCACTCTCCTGGAGGAAGCCTCATCTGGACCGTTGTGGCGAAGTTGCAACATACAGAGATTCACTGCTAGTCAGAGTGAGGCCAGAGTGCTGCAGGCCAAGAATGGCAGCCTTCTCGACCTGCGAATCGCGTACCAGCGAGAGAGCTGGCAGCCCTGCAAGCACTGCGCAAGCGATGCGCTGCATGCAAAGCATGCACTGCACGAAGCTCAGCCTGTCGCATCGACAACTGCTTCACAGGAAAAGGGCCTGCTCTGCTCCGCATTGTGCATTGTGTCTGGACCTGTACTGCCCTACTGAAACATCGAAGCACCCGTTCGCAAGCATAGCCGCAAGTATGAGACATAGCTTGCGCATGCGTGCCTTCGTGCCGGGCCTTGCCTGAGAAATATCAAAATAGTGACTCATCTGCGCTGCTTGTTTGTGACTTGCATGCACTGCACCACTGCAGGCGCCGAGGTCGGCTGCGGCGCGATCGCCTGCAGCAACCTGTCAACTGAGCAGTGAACTGACGTGCCGGTAGTCAAACGGCATGACGGCGAGCCTGCTAAGGCTACAGCAGGAGGCCAAAGGACGCAGAGCTCACCGCTGATGAGTCTACAGCACGCGCGGAGAGAGGCGTCTAGCACGCTTGCATTCGCCGCGCGCACAAGCGTCACGAAACGAGGTTGCAAAAGCTGTCTTCGGACTGCGTTCGCGAAGACCAGCGATCCGAGTCTGCGGGAGTATGGCATTACACACATTCATGGCACCGCTGAGACGCCTCGACTGCCTCTGCTTAGGCGAGGTACCTCCTTCGACGGTTCCGCACGCTCTACGCACGTGACCAAGCATTCCGCCTCAGCTCGGTAGGAGTCAGCCACGCTTTCATTGCAGCGATAGATCTGCAGCATGCAATCATCACTGAGGCTGCCAAGGCTGCTTGCGCAATCACGCCCGGCACCATCAGCGACAGGACATCAGGGCCGTCGTGGTCGAGCTGCTTGGAGGGCGAGCTCTCTGGTCAGCGTCAGGGCACGTGCTTCCGCAAGCCACATGGCCATCGCTCAAAGCATGTTTGGCGAACGAGGAGACTTTCCACATCGTTGCGGGCGGTACGCGATTGCTGCAATGCACACGCGTATGCACGGAGCCGCGTGGATCGTCATGATAGTGACGGTTTCTTCGGCATCGCCGCGATCATTATCCATGATGAGCGAAACGTGTTCGAGGAAATCACCGAGCGTCTCGTAATCCTCCATCGCGCGCGCAAGTTCTGAGAGGTTTTCAGCCCGGCCCGCGCTTTCGGCGCTGCGATCCTTGGCCAGCATTTCGTTATAGCCAGATTCCTCCAGCACCAGTCGCAACAGGTCTGCCGGGGACAGCGCTTCTGCCGCCTCACGCCAGGCGAAGAACTGGCGTAGCAACGCTCCGATCGTGTTCGCTGCGCGGGCGGGCAATTCATCACTGTCGGCAAGGTCCAGCGAAGCGGCGGCCAGCGGCATCTGTGTGGCGCGCGCGTGGGTGTGCATTCTCTCCAGCGTCTTGGAACCGAGCCCGCGCTTCGGCTGATTATAGATACGCTCGAACGCGAGATCGTCCTGCGGCTGCGCGATAACCCGCAGATACGCCAGCGCATCGCGGATTTCAGCACGCTCGTAAAAGCGGAAACCGCCAATAATCCGGTAATTGATCCCGGTCTGGATGAAACGATCCTCAAATTCGCGGGTCTGGTATTGCGCGCGTACAAGAATGGCGACCTGATCGAGGCTCGCGCCTTCGCGCTCCAGCCGCTCGATCTCCTCGCTCACACGGCGCGCTTCTTCGGGGGCGTCCCAGACGCCGATGACACGCACCTTGTCGCCGCCATTTACTTCGGTCCAAAGCGATTTTTCGTGGCGTTCGCTGTTGGCGCGGATCAGCCCCGATGCCGCGCCCAGAATGTGCGGGGTAGAGCGATAATTCTGCTCCAGCCGCACCACATGCGCGCCGGGAAAATCCTTTTCAAAACGCAGGATATTGGCAACTTCTGCTCCGCGCCATGAATAGATCGACTGGTCATCATCGCCCACCACACAGATGTTCTTGTGCGCCTGTGCCAGCAGTCGCAGCCACAGATACTGGACCGCGTTGGTATCCTGATATTCGTCTACCAGAATGTACCGGAAGCGCCGCTGGTAATCCGTCAGCACATCGGTGTGGGCGCGGAAGATGTTTAGCATGTGCAGCATCAGATCGCCGAAATCGCAGGCGTTCAGCGCCTTCAGCCGGTCCTGATAGGCACCATACATCGCTGCCCCGCGCCCGTTGGCATAGGCCTCGTTCTCGATTTCATCGAGATCAGCAGGGTTCAGTCCGCGGTTCTTCCACCGGTCGATCAGCCCGGCGAGCTGGCGCGCGGGCCAGCGCTTTTCATCGAGATCGCTCTCGGTGATGAGCTGTTTGAGCAGCCGCAACTGATCGTCGGTGTCGATGATCGTGTAATTGCTCTGAAGCCCCACCAGTTCAGCATGGCGGCGCAGCATCTTGGCACAGATTGAGTGAAACGTGCCGAGCCACGGTATCCCCTCGGAATGGGGCCCAAGGTGCCTGCCCACCCGCTCACGCATTTCACGCGCAGCTTTGTTGGTGAAAGTAACGCACAGGATCTGGCTGGGATAGGCGCGCCGCGTCGCCACCAGATGCGCCAGCCGCGCCGTTAACGCCGCAGTCTTGCCCGTACCGGCCCCGGCCAACATCAGCACAGGGCCTTCCGTCGTCAGCACCGCCTCGCGCTGCGGCGGGTTCAGCTGCGCAGCGTAGGCAGGCACACGCTCTGCACCCGGATCATCTGCGGGCGGCGCGGGTGCGGGAAGAGAAGACGGATCGGGCATAGGACTCGCAAGACGGCTAATGTGGAACAAGTATAGAACAAACAGCGTTGCGGCAAGGGGTAGGGATGCTGGCGATGACTGGATGGGTGATCATTGTGCCACCTCTGGCGTGCAACCTCAATCGCATCGGCGCGCTTTCGCCACAGGTGTCGCCGGGCGGTGCCGTGCATCGGGCGCGCGCACGGCGTTGCTATGGCCTTATGCCGGATAGACGACCATTTATTGGGTGTCCGGTTGAGGGGAGAACACAGCCGGATGGGTCGCGTTCGTTCGCGCTTGGGACCACTACAAGGAGAATCCCATGCGTATCCCACTGTCTGTAACTGCTGTCGCCGTGCTTACATTGTTACCTGTTCCGATCATGGCGCAATCGGCCGAGGAGCCACCCGCCGCCACCACTGATGAAGGCACCGATCAGGCTACCATTATTGGCAGCTGGTCAGCGGAAAAGCAGGCATCCTATAGTTCCTGGCCCGCCGACACGCAGACCTATTACTGGACCCTATCCGACGAACGTCAGATGATGTTCTGGGCTTTGACCGACGCCGACAAGGTTACGTTGAGCGGAATGTCGGCTGAAGAACAGGCGACGGCGTGGGACCGGATCGAGGCACGCAGCGCCCCTCCGGCTGAATCTCCAGAGCAATAGCCCGCAGCGGCAACAGAGTCGGCAAGGCCGGGGCTGATGCCCTCTAGCGCGACGCGCGCAGCAGCGTCAGCTTCGCCTTGCCGACTTGTCGTTCCGCTTCGATTGTCAGGCCTGCGACCTCGGTTTCTTCCTTTGCGGATGTTTCCAGCGAAATCCACGTCGCCTCTCCTATCCAGCCAAGGCGAAGCAACCGGTCAAGCGCGACCGCGCCTGCGCCTGTGCCATAGGGCGGATCGAGCAGAATGAGGTCCAGCGGCGCGGAGCGGGCGCGCAATTGCATCACCGATGCAGCATCCACCTGTGTCGCTGCACGTGCATCCAGCGCGGTGATATTGGCGCGGATCGCATCCAGCGCGGGCCGGTCATTTTCGACAAACAGACAGTTGCCAGCGCCGCGGGACAGCGCCTCCAGCCCCAGCGCGCCCGATCCTGCAAACAGGTCCGCGACCGCAATTCCCTCGAAGCTGCCGAGCCTGCTGTTGAGCATGGAGAACAGTGTTTCGCGTGTGCGATCGGCGGTCGGGCGCGTCTGTTCACCCTTGGGCGCCACCAGTTTGCGCCCGCGCCATTTGCCCGCAATTACTCTCATCTGCCCAAACTCACTGGCCGTAACCCTTTTTGAGCTGGCTGAGGAAGCGCGACAGGTCGCCATGGCGGATGATTGCTGCCTGACCGCGCGGCAGATCGCCCAGTTCAAACGGGCCATAACCGGTGCGGATCAGGCGATTGACCTTCAGGCCGAGATATTCGAGCACCCGGCGCACTTCGCGGTTCTTGCCTTCTGTAATCGTCATTTCGATCCAGTTGTTCTTCGATCCAGAGCCGCCGCCACTGCCGCTGCGTTCAAGGTTGGCATTGATCGAGCCATAGCGCATCCCGTCGATCTCTACGCCCTCGATCAATTCTTCGAGCTGGCTTTGCGACACCTCGCCAAAAGCTCGCGCGCGATAGGTGCGCGGCACGCCGGACGATGGCAATTCCATCCGGCGTTTCAGCGCGCCATCGTTGGTCAGCAGCAGCAAACCTTCGGTGTTGAGATCCAGCCGGCCAATCGGCATCAGGCGCGGCGTACCCTTGGGCAGCGCGTTGCGCAGCGCATCGTAGATCGTAGCGCGGCCCGCCATATCGCGCTCTGCAGTGATCAGCCCGGTGGGTTTGTGAAACGCGACCAACTGCGTCGGTTCCGGCGGGCCAACAGGTTTGCCATCGACGCTGACGCCGGAAAGGCTGGTGAGAAAGGTTGCAGGCGTCTCCACCGGCTTTCCATGCAGAGTGATGCGCCGATCCTCGATCATCCGTTCGATCTCGCGGCGGCTGGCGACCCCTGCGCGTGCAAGCAGCTTTGCAATTCTGTCGCCCTCTGGCCGGTCGCCGTTCGGTTGATCGGCAGAGGGGTTGGGTGTGTTCGATTTGTCTGAGCTGTTGGCCATGCCGCGCCGCTACGCTGTCACCGGGCGGCCTGCAAGGTTTCCTGCACGATCGCATCGAAGCGGGCGATCCCGCCTTCCAGCGTGCCCAGCGTCAGCGTGTCCACCGCGCCGCTTTCAAGCCCCTGCTGGCCAAGCTCTGCCGCGCGGAAATCTTCAGAGGCAAACACCCCGCCATCCAGCAGATTCCAGCTACGCTCCCAGTGATCGCGTGCCTTGTCTGTCGCGGGCGCCTCGGGAATGAGCATGAAATCCTCGACCAGCGTGAGGTTATGCGCCTGCGGCATCAGCACCATCACGTTCACATAATCGGGGCTGGGCACGATGATGGTTGCAGGCAGCAATTGATAGGCAAAGGTCACAACCCGGCGCAGCGCCGCCATGTCGGTGAGGTCGACCGCCGCCATCTCCTCCGCCCGGCCCACGGCAGAGCGCATGTGCGGGCCGACCTCGTCCCCGGCGGTCACCCCGTCTTTGAAGAACGGGCCGATCGTGTCCGAGTGCAGTCGGGTGACGTGATAGCTTTCAAGGAAGGCATCCATGATGAGTTTCCAATTGCCTGCAACCCGGTGCGTCTTGCGCCTGAACAAAAATGCGTCAGGCATTCCAAAGGCCTCGAAATCACTGCCCAGTTTTTGAGCATCGGAGAAATCGGCGTCTTGCTGCGGCGCGAACCAGATCAGGCCACCTGCCTCAAATGTGGGCAGTTCGAGGAGGCTGTGTTCGCTTTTGTCCAGGCCGGGGAAGGTTTCGGGCCGGGGCAGGGCAAGCAGCCTCCCATCCAGCCGATACGTCCATGCGTGATACGGGCAGACCAGCCGCGCGGTGCATTGCACTTCATCTCCCTCTACCAACCGCGTGCCGCGATGGCGGCAGACGTTGAGGAAGACATGCGCAGCCCCATCCTTGTCCCGCGTGATCAGCAACGGGCGGCCCGTGGCATCGTGGGGCACCACCATACCGGGATCGGGCAGCAGCGCCGATGGGGCGAGGACTTGTGGCAACCGGCCGAACAGCGCGGATTTTTCCGCTGCGAAATGCGCAGGGTCCGTATATCGGCTGGCGGGCACGGTTTGCAGCGCATCGGTCACCCGCGGGCGACCTTCGCAAATCGCCTCTGCCAGTGCGAGCTGCCCTGCTGTGGTGCGTAAAGTGGGGACAGCGGTATCACTTGAGTTCATGCTCTCTTCCCCAATCCTTTCATGCGTGGCTAATGTCGCAGAAATTCGCGCTCACGGGAAGGACGCTTACGCATGGCCGGGGATACAGACATGAAGGCAAAGCCCGGCTGGCGGACGCTGTTTCGCGCTCTGCGCAGCCCAAAGGCCGGTTTCATGCTGGTGTTCGGCTTTGCCCAGGGGTTACCTCCGGCGTTGTTTCTCGGTACGCTGTATGCCTGGCTGTCCGAGGCTGACGTTGACCTGGAGACGATGGGCGTGTTTTCGCTGGTGGGGCTGGCCTACGCCTTCCAGTTCTTGTGGTCCCCACTGCTCGATAAGGTAGATATTCCGGGCCTGCGCAAACTGGGCAAGCGCAAGCAATGGATTGCGCCGATGCAACTTGTCATTGGCATCGCGCTGGTGGTGATGAGTTTTCTCGATCCCAAGAATGCGCTCGCCTGGTTCAGCCTGCTCGCGGCGATTGGCGCCTTTGCCAGTGCCACGCAGGATATTGCCATCAACGCATGGCGGATCGACGTGGCCGATGAAGTGGCGACGATCGACATTCTATCGACCATCACGCAGATGGGCTTTCGCCTGGCCTCGCTGGTCGGCGGTGCAATCGGTCTGATAATGGCCGAACGATACGGCTGGCCGTTCGTCTATGTCATGTTCGGCGGGTTCATGCTGGTGATCGGTATTGCCGGCTTGTTCGCTCCCGATGCCCATGTGACCGAAGACCGCGTCGCCAACGCCGCCGCAAATCATGACGAGGTGGCAGAGCTTTATGATGTGGGCGAGGTGACCGAAAAAGTCCGGATCAAGGCACTGCTGGCGGTCGGCCTGCTGTGGGCCTGGGCAATCGGCACGGTGGTCGTCTTCATGGTTCGCTCCATGACGGAGAGCCCCGAAACGCGCCCTGATGTGACCCTGTTCACGACCACCTATGGCCCGCTGATCGTGCTTGCCACCATCGTTCTGCCCGCTTTCATCGCCGCATGGGTGGTGAAGCAGAAGCGTGATGGCGCGAACGTGATCTTCGCAAATGCCGGCGTGAAGACCGCGCGAGAGGTCAGGTTCACCGACCACCTTTACCGTGCGCTGGTTTTACCGCTGGTTGAATTCGTGACCCGGATGGGCTGGTCGCTGATGCTGGTCCTCGCACTGGTGCTGACCTACCGCATTACCGACTCGGTTTGGGGCGTTTTTGCTTACCCGTTCTATCTCGGCGAGCTTGGCTATACCGGGGAGGACGTGGCGTTTGCGTCAAAGATCCTCGGCATTATCGCGATCCTGATCGGGTTGGCGCTGGGGGGCTGGCTGATCACCGTGCTGGGGCGGATGTTCATGCTGACGTTGGGCGCAGTGATCGCAGCTGCGACCAACCTGCTCTACGCCGACTTGGCTCTGGGTGGAGCCACAATGCAGGCAGCGAGCGATGCCATCGGCTTTACCTGGCTGGTGAACGTCATCGCGAATGCGCTGGCACCGTTGTTCTTTGTCGCTGCGCCGCCATCGGATGGGTTGGCGAGGCTTGCCTTCACGATCTTTTGGGAAAACCTCGCCATCGGGATTGCCGGGGCGGCTTACATCGCATGGCTCTCCAGCATCGTGGCCAAGAGGTATGCCGCTGTGCAATTCGCGCTGCTTGCATCGCTGACACTGTTGATCGGCACGCTGGGTCGCGGCGCGCTTGGGCAGATGATTGAGGTTCGAGGATATTACTACGTCTTCATCTTTACGGCCCTGATTGGCGTTGTGGCGGTAGTGCTGTGTGCGCTTGAATGGTGGCGGCAGGCGCGCGCGGGTGCGGCGAGCGGTGTGGTGCAGCCCGACCCGGCGCTGGCGACTTAATCGGGTATTTCATCGTTGAGCCTGAGCACTTCGCCCGCGAGGTAAAGCGAGCCTGCGATGAGGATGGGGTAATCGTCGCGATGGGATGTTGAGCAGTGCATCCTCGAGGTCGGCGGCGGCGCGTGCACCGGGGCCGAAGGCTTCGGGCGGGTGACACTCGTGGCCCGGCACCGGAACGACGGTGAGGCTGCGCACCCGATCGCCAAGCGGATCGAGCAGCGAGCGCGGGTCTTTGTTGGCGAGCATTCCGAGGACAAGGTGAAGCGAAGCGGGATCATCGGGCAGTGCGGCGGCAATCGCCAAACCTGCGCTTGGATTATGTCCGCCGTCGAGCATGATTTTTCGGCTAGAGGTAAGGACGGTCAGCGGACCCTGTCCAAGCATTTGCAGCCGCGCTGGCCAACGCGCATTCCACAGGCCTGATTTGATAGCCGCCACCGATACAGGGAGCTTGGACTGCGCCTTGATCATCGCAATGGCGAGTGCTGCGTTGCGCGCCTGATGTGCGCCGGGAATCGTTGGCATTGGAAAGTCGCGGTCTTCGCCTGCTTCGCCGTACTTGAAGAAATAAAGGGAACCGCCCTCCGCGGTATTCGAGACCCACTGCGAGCCGAACTCCGAGAGCGGTGCGCCCACCCGCTGCGCCACATGCATGATGGCTCGTTGTGCCTCGTCAGGATAGTGCCTGCCCATCGTCACCAGCGGCACGCCCCGCTTGGCAATCCCCGCCTTCTCGAACGCGATCCGCGCCATCGGCTCCTGCGGCACGCCTTCCTCGGGTGCGAGCAGAAAGCGTTCGTGGTCCAGCCCCAGCGCGGCGATACCGCACGCGGCGACCGCTTCGGGTTCCAGCACATTCGTCGCATCGAACCTGCCGCCAAGGCCCACTTCGACCACGCAGGCATCGGCTGGCGTCCGGCTGAAGGCAAGGAAAGCGGCGGCGATGGTGACTTCGAAGAAGCTTGGCGTAAGGTCCTCTCCTGCATCCAGCACCTCTTCCAGCAAGGCGGCGAGAGCTTCATCTGTAATCAGTTCGCCAGCGATCCGAATACGCTCGTTGTAGCGCACCAGATGCGGAGACGTGGTGACATGCACCCGCTTGCCGTCGGCCTCCAGCATGGCGCGCAGGAAGGCGCAGACCGAACCCTTGCCATTGGTGCCTGCGACGTGGAACACCGGGGGCAAGTGTCGGTGCGGATTGCCCAGCCGCTCCATCAGGGCGCGGATTGTCTCCAGTCCCAGCCGCCCTTGTGGGATGCTGAGCGCGCTCAGCCGGTCCAGTTGCGCCTGCACGCGTGGGTCGTCGGATTTACCGAAGTCCATCAGCCTCCCCTTGCGCAAATCGTCGGGAGGTCAGGCCGCCTTGCTGGGCTGCAGATAATCGAGCACATTGGCCAGCATCGCTTTCAGATCGCGGCGGTGGACCACCATATCGACCATGCCGTGTTTGTGCAGGTATTCCGCGCGTTGGAACCCTTCGGGCAACTGCTCGCGAATTGTATCCTGAATCACGCGCTGCCCTGCAAAGCCGATGAGCGCGCCCGGCTCTGCGATGTGGACATCGCCCAGCATGGCATAGCTGGCAGTGACACCGCCCGTCGTCGGATCGGCCAGCACCACGATATAGGGTAGCCCGGCCGCCTTCAGCCGCCGCGTCATCACGGTCGCGCGCGGCATCTGCATCAGGCTCAGAATACCCTCTTGCATCCGCGCGCCGCCCGCCGCCGTCACCACTACAAACGCACATCTGCGCCCCAGCGCACGCTCGGCCGCGTCGCAGAACGCCTGACCCACCGCCATGCCCATCGACCCACCCATAAAGCCGAAGTCCTGCACGCCGACCACCGCCGCCTGCCCGTCGATCTCACCCGATCCGACGACGAATGCATCTTCATGCGGATTGGCGGCGCGCGCGGCTTTCAGCCGGTCGGTATATTTCTTCGTATCCTTGAATTTGAGCGGGTCTTCTTCAACCTTGGGCTGCGGCAAGAGATCGAATCCGGGATCGAGCAACAACGCCAGCCGCGCATCTGCACCGATTCGCCCGTGATGATCGCACTTGGGACAAACGCTGAGGTTGTCCTCGTATTCCTGCACGAACAGCATTTCCTGACAGGACGGGCACTTGATCCACAAATCCTTTTCAGTGCTCTTCTTTTCCTCGCTGAAGCCGAGGGTTTTGCGAACGCGATTGAACCAGCTCATGTGCGTGCTTCCTTGATGGCGGCGACCATGCTGGCCGTCAGCTCTTTTAGCTTTGCGGGCGCTGCTTCGCCAAATTTCTCGACTAGATCTATGAAGGCGGAGCCGACAACAACGCCGTCTGCGACCCGCGCGATATCGGCGGCCTGTTGGGGCGTGCGCACGCCAAACCCTACTGCGACCGGCAGATCGGTAGATTGTTTGATGCGTGCGACGTTCTCTTCAATTGAGGCGGTGGCCGCCTGCTGTTTGCCCGTGATCCCCGCGACCGAGACATAATAGACGAAACCTTCGGAGCCTGCGAGCACAGCAGGCAACCGTGCGGCATCGGTGGTGGGAGTGGCGAGGCGAATGGGAGCAATGCCTTTGGCGCGAAGCGCCGGGCCGAGCGCGTCGTCCTCCTCGGGCGGAATATCGACGCAGATGACGCCATCGACGCCTGCCTTGCTGGCGGCGTCGGCAAACCATTCTGGACCGCGCCGGATCATCGGATTGGCATAACCCATCAGGACGAGCGGCACTTCCGGGTGGCGCGCGCGAAACTCGGTCGCGATTTGCAGCACGTCTGCGGTGGTGGTGCCCGCGCCAAGGCTCCGCAGGTTCGCCGCCTGAATCGCCGGGCCATCGGCCATCGGATCGGTAAAGGGCATGCCCAACTCGATTACATCCGCACCGCCTGCGACGAGAGCATCGAGATTGGCTGCAGTGTCGCCATCGCCTGCGGTGATGAACGCGACGAAAGCGGGGTGCGGGGCGGTGAAGGCGGTGGAGAGGCGGGTCATTGGAAGTTAGGATCTTTCAAACGCTTGGTGCGGTCCCGTCGCTTTGCCCAGCGCTCATCGAGAAGAATGGCGATAATCGTGACCAAAGTCATGACTGCTGCGACGCCCAGCAAGAACGGCAAGGAGTTGGTTGTGTAATCGGTCAGTCCAATCCAGTGCAGAAAGGCAAAGGCGCCGAACATCAACGCTGTCCAAAGGACTGCCTGGATAAGCGACTTGACGAGTAGTCGCCTCAAAGCTCCACCCCAAGCTTCTCCGCCACGGTGAAGATGTCCTTATCGCCGCGTCCGCACAGATTCATCAGCATGATGCTGTCCTTGGGCATGGTTGGCGCGACCTTTGCCACTGCCGCAATCGCGTGGGCGGCTCCAGCGCGGGGATGATGCCTTCGGTGCGGCAGAGCAGCTTGAAGCCTTCCAAAGCCTCGTCGTCGGTAACGGCGGTGTATTCGACCCGGCCCGACTCTTTCAGCCAAGCGTGTTCGGGGCCGATGCCGGGGTAATCGAGGCCAGCGCTGATCGAGTGCCCCTCCGTGATCTGACCGTCTCGTCCTGCAACAGATAGGTCTTGTTGCCATGCAGCACGCCGGGCGCACCGCCGAGCAGGCTGGCCGCGTGTTCGTCGCCGTCAAGGCCATGCCCTGCCGCTTCGACGCCGAGCATCGTCACCTCGGGATCGTCAAGGAAGGGTGGAACAGCCCCAGCGCATTCGATCCGCCGCCGATGCACGCGATCAGCAGGTCGGGCAGTCGGCCAACGCGCTCCAGCATCTGCGCGCGCGCTTCGGTGCCGATCACGCTCTGAAAATTGCGCACCATTTCGGGATAGGGATGCGGCCCGGCCGCCGTGCCGATGATGTAGAACGTGTCGTGCACATTCGCGACCCAGTCGCGCAGACCTTCGTTCATCGCATCTTTCAGGGTCGCGCCGCCGCTTGTTACAGGGACCACCTCGGCCCCGAGCAGCTTCATGCGGAACACGTTGGGCGATTGCCGCTTCACGTCCTCTGCGCCCATGTAGATGACGCAGGGCAGGCCGAACCGCGCGCACACGGTCGCGGTTGCAACGCCATGCTGGCCTGCGCCTGTTTCCGCGATGATGCGGGTCTTGCCCATGCGGATCGCAAGCAGGATCTGACCGATGCAATTGTTGATCTTGTGCGCGCCGGTGTGGTTCAGCTCGTCGCGCTTGAACCAGACCTGCGCACCGTGACCGGCAGGCGCGTCAGAGCGCAGTTCCTCGGTCAGGCGCTCTGCAAAATAGAGCGGGCTGGGCCGACCCACATAATGCTTCATCAGGTCGTCGAATTCGGCGGCGAAGGCGGGATCGGCCTGCGCCTTGCGATATTCGCGCTCCAGATCGAGGATGAGCGGCATCAGCGTTTCGGCAACATAGCGACCGCCGTAATCGCCGAAATGCCCGCGTTCGTCGGGCTGCGTGCGGAATGAGTTTGGGGGAGTATCGTTCATCGTGGCTCTCATGTTTCGCGCGCGGCTTTGCAGAAGGCGCGGATCAAGTCCACATCCTTGACGCCCGGCGCGCTCTCCAGGCCCGAGGACGCGTCCACCAACGGCGCTCCGGTTGCGCGGATCGCGTCGGCGACATTGGCCGGGGTCAGTCCGCCTGCAAGGCCCCAAGGGAGGCGGTGTTCGTGATCTTTGAGCAAGGACCAGTCGAAGCCCACACCATTGCCGCCGGGCAGGTCCGATCCTTGCGGCGCGGGCGCATCCAGCAGTACGCGGTCCGCCGCCACGGCATAGCGCGCAGCATCGGCCAGCGCTGCGGGATCGCGCACGGCAATCGCCTTCCACACCTCAGCCTCGGCGTGGCGCTTTGCTGCCACCAGAGCCTCTGGCGGTTCATCACCGTGGAACTGGATGACATCGGGGCGTACGAGTTCCACGGCATTGGCAAGCGTCAGCCCATCGGGATTGACCACCAGCAGCACCACCTGCACACCTTCGGGCACCATGCGGCGCAATTCTCCCGCGCGTTCCAGCGAGACGTGGCGAGGGCTGGCCGCAAAATGCACCAGCCCCACGTGGGTGGCCCCGGCATCGGCGGCGGCGACAATGGTTTCCGGCGTGGAGAGGCCGCAGATTTTGATGAGGGTGGCCGACATGGCGCGTCCTTACGCCGCAGTGAGCGGCTTTTCCAGCACCACGAAGGTCACCGGCGGATCGCGCAGGAGGGGGAAGGGCCGGGTTTCGCCCGTGCGGACATATCCACGCCGCTCGTACCACGCGATCAGTGCATCGCGGCTGTCGATTACGGTCATCTCCATCGCTGCAATCCCCCGCGCGCGGGCGTGATCTTCCGCTGCATCCAGCAGCCGCCGCCCAAGGCCCGCCGATTGCAGATCGGGCGCCACGCACAGCATCCCCAGATAGGCGAGGGCAGCGCCCTTGATCGACACCGCCACGCAGCCGACCAGAATTTCGCCGTCCCGCGCGACAATCATCGTGACGGCAGCATCGGCCAACAGCTCTTCCAGCTCTCCTTTGGCAACGCGTTCGTCGTCAAGGATGTCAGCCTCGTGGTTCCATCCCCGCCGCGCCGACTCGCCGCGATAGGCCGCTTCAAGCAGGGCTTTAAGATCGGATGCATCGGCACGGGACGCGGTTGTCACGAGGATCACAGGACGTCTCTTTGGCTCAATCGTTCTGGATCAGGCGGAGCAGTGTTCCGTCCGGGTCAACCAGATACGCAATGGTGAGGCCACTGTTCTCGCGTGCGGCGGGGTGATACCGCGGGATGCCAATTCGCGCTTCGGGCACGCCGCTGGACTCGATCGCCCGCATCATTGCGGGCAGATCATCCAGCCTGAGGCAGCAACTGAACGAGCTTTGGTACGGATCGAGATCGGGATAAGGGAAGAATTCTAGGATCGCGTGCCCGCGCGAAAGGATCATCCACCCTTCGGAACAATAGTCCTGTTTGAAACCCAACCGGGCATAGAAGCCCGCCGTTGCCGCAAAATCGCGCGCGGGCAGGTTGGGTGTGGCGCGGTCGGTCATTGCGCAGATCTAAAGCGTCGCCTCAATCGCTCGTGCAGCGGCCTCCGGGTCTTCGGCGCGGCTGATCGGGCGGCCTATCACCAGCACGCTGGCGCCGTTGTCGCGGGCAGAGCGGGGAGTGACGACGCGTTTTTGATCACCTGTTCCCGCGCCATTGGGGCGCAGGCCGGGTACCACGAAGAAACCGTCCTTCCACTGTCTTGCGCACTTTTCCCACTTCCTTGCCCGAACACACGATCCCATCCAGCCCGGCTTCGCGCGCCAGGTCAGCCAGTCTGAGAACATGCGTTTCAGCGCTGCCATCGATACCGATACGAGCCAGATCGTTCGCATCAAGGCTGGTCAACGTGGTGACGCCCACAACCTTGCACCCCTCGGCGGCGGCGGCCTTTGCATCTTCCATCATCGCGCGTCCGCCGCTGGCGTGGACGGTGACGATGGCGGGTTCATAGACATGCACCGCCTGCATTGCGGCGGCGACGGTATTGGGAATGTCGTGGAATTTCAGATCGAGGAAGATCGGCAAGCCCATATGTGCGATTTCGTGCACGCCGTGCGCGCCGTGCGCGCAGAAGAATTCAAGGCCGAGTTTCACCCCGCCGATATGCGCCTTCACCTTGGCCAGCAGCTCCTTTGCCGGCTCGATCTGCGGGAAATCGAGCGCGAGGTAAATCGGATTGCTCATCAATTCAGACGCCGCTCAAAGGGTGGCCGGGCGTCCGGACAGGAGAATTCGGGTCCACATCATCCCCAGCTTCTGCCGGGATTTGCACAGAGTTATCCATGTTATCCACAAGTACGGAACCACCTGCGACCTCTGCTGTACCGCCATCTTCACCTCGCATTTGCAGCGCATTGGACCGCGCCGCGCTTTCCAAACTACGGATGCGACGGTTGAGGCTCCATTTCACACTGCGGTGGTATGCCCACATCGGCACAAGGCCTAGGAGAAATGCTATAATGACCAGCGCGGGCACCTTTGTTTCAAGGATGACGTTTTCCCACAGTGTCACTTCCACCGTTTCCCAGTTGAAAAACGAAAAGGCCAGCAATCCGAACAGGATCAGAACCCAGACTATGGTGCGCACTATCTGCATGGGCTTCCCGTTCCTCCCTGTGTGGCCGTTATCGCGACCCTATGCGATTTCATCCGGCTTTCCAACGATAGTGGCCAATCTCAGCCAAATACCCGGTCAAAGATCGTGTCGACATGCTTGAAATGATAATCGAGGTCGAACTTTTCCTCCAGTTGCTGCGGCGATAGTGCAGCGGTTACATCGGCATCGGCCTTCAGCAGATCCAGCAATCGCAGCTGGCCGGAACTTTGCCATACTTTCATCGCGTTGCGCTGAACCAGTCGATAAGCGTCCTCTCGGCTGACACCGGCCTGCGTCAGCGCCAGCAAGACGCGCTGTGAATGGATCAGACCGCCCATCGCATCCATGTTTGTTTGCATCCGCTCGGGATAGATCAGCAGTTTTTCGATGACACCCGTCAGCCGCGCGAGCGCGAAATCGAGCGTAATAGTCGCATCGGGACCGATGAAGCGTTCAACTGACGAATGCGAGATATCGCGCTCATGCCACAGCGCTACATTCTCCAGAGCGGGCAGTGCATATGCGCGGATCATGCGCGCCTGCCCGGTGAGGTTTTCGGTGAGGATCGGATTGCGTTTGTGCGGCATCGCGCTCGACCCTTTCTGGCCAGGGGAAAAATATTCCTCCGCTTCCAGCACCTCGGTGCGTTGCAAATGGCGTATTTCGACCGCCAGTCGCTCAATGCTGCCCGCAATCACCGCCAGCGTGGCGAAATACATTGCGTGTCGATCACGCGGGATGACCTGTGTGCTGACCGGCTCTATCGCGAGGCCCAGTTGATCCGCCACATATTCCTCAACCGCAGGGTCGATATTGGCGAACGTGCCCACAGCGCCGCTGATTGCGCAGGTGGCGATTTCTGCGCGCGCGGCGATCAGACGCTGCTTGCACCGGTCGAATTCGGCAAAGGCTTGCGCCAGTTTTAGTCCGAATGTCACCGGTTCGGCGTGGATGCCATGGCTGCGCCCGATGGTCGGGGTGTATTTGTGTTCCTGCGCGCGCACCTTGATCGCTGCCAGCAGCCCGTCGAGATCGGCCAGCAGGATATCGGAGGCGCGCGCCAGTTGCACCGACAGCGTTGTATCCAGCACATCCGAACTGGTCATGCCCTGATGCATGAAACGAGCCTCATCGCCCACTTGTTCGGCCACCCAAGTCAAAAAAGCGATTACGTCATGCTTCGTCACCGCCTCGATCGCGTCGATTGCGTCCACATCAATCGCGGGCCCGGTCGCCCACCAGTCCCACAGCGCCTTTGCCGCCGATGCGGGCACGACGCCAAGATCGGCGAGTTTCTGGGTCGCGTGCGCCTCAATCTCGAACCAGATGCGAAACTTCGCCTCCGGCTCCCACAGAGCGGACATTTCTGGGCGGGCGTAGCGGGGGACCATGGCGTGCTTTCCTCGATTGGGCATGGTGAAGGGGTTGGAAGCGCGGCTATGCGCGAAATGCACCGCTTGGCAAGTGGAGCGTGTCTTGGACGGCCAGCCTGTCCACGCTGGCGCGGGGGCGGCGACTATTGCACGCGGCATTCCGGCATCTACCTGAATACCATGCGCGGCTGAGCGGAAGCTAAATCAACCCTTTCGCTCGAAGCGAAACGTGCCCTTCGCGCCCGATGATGACGTGATCGTGGACAGTCACGCTCATATGCATCCCCGCTTCGGCGATCTTGCGGGTGATCTGAATATCGGCGCGGCTTGGTTCAGGGCTGCCACTTGGGTGATTGTGGACGAGGATCAAAGCGCTCGCCCCCAGATCAAGCGCTCGCCCGATCACCTCGCGCGGATGGATTGCGGCCTCGTCAATTGAGCCTTCGGAGGCGTGATGATCGTCGATCAGGCGGTTTTTGGCATCCAGATATAGCACCCGCACGCGCTCTTTGGTCAGATGCGCCATGTCGATGGAGAGGTAATCGATCAGCGCCTGCCAGCTCCCCAGAACCGGTTTCTGGATCACTTCGCTGCGGGCCATGCGGCGCGCTGCGATGGCGACGCTTTTCAGCGCGGCGGCGCTGGTTTCGCCAACGCCCTTCACCTGTTGCAGGGCGCTGGGATCGGCGTTGAGCACTCCTGCAAGCGATCCGAACCGCGCAATCAGAGCCTTCGCCACAGGCTTGGTATCGCCCTGCCGCATCCCGGCATACAACAGGTACTCCAGCACCTCGTAATCGGCCAGCGCCTCTGCCCCGCCTTTCAGCAACCGTTCGCGCAAGCGGGCGCGATGGCCCTGGCCCGCGATCTTGCCTGCATCGGATTTTGGCACATCCTGCCCAGGCGCGGCCCCCGCCTGCGCACCGTCCCCAAAGTTAAAACCGTCAGTATCGTGCGCCACACCTGCTCCGGCCCGCTTCGGGGCGCTTTTGCCTTTTGCTTCATTGCCTTTGGCGGGCGATGCGCGCAAGTGTGACGGTGCCATGGGGTCTTTCGAGACAGATATTTTAAAGCGGGACCGCACAGACGCCGCCGACAGTCAAACGCTCCCGCCGAGCCGGTGGCGTTGGCTGCGTTTCACACTGATCGGACTGGTTGTCCTGGTTATCGGCGCAATCACAATTGCGTGGCTCTCGCGGGAGCAGATTGCGGGCAACATCATCGACGATGTGCTCGTAAAAAACGAAATCGCGGCCACCTATGACATCGCCGAAATCAGCCCGCAGCGGCAGGTCATCGAAAACCTCGTGATCGGCGATCCGGCTGCGCCCGATCTGACGATTGAGCGGGTGCTGGTCGATCTGGAATATGGTTTTTTCGGCCTGCAAATCGGCCGGACCACGGTAGAGGGCGCGCGGCTTTTCGGCAGTTATCGCGAACGGGAAATTAAGTTTTGGCGCGCTCGACAAGGTGCTGTTTGCGCAGACGGACGATCCGCAGGGTCTGCCGGAACTGAACCTCAGGATCGTGGACGCGGGCATGCTGCTGGAGACTGATTACGGCAACATCGGCGCCTCGCTGAACGGGGCGGGAATGCTGGACGATGGCTTTTCCGGAAAGCTCGCCGTGAACGCGCCGGGACTGGACGTAGACGGTTGCACAGCCAGCAGCCTGACTGCCTATGGCGATCTCACCACCCGTGCGGGAGCGCCCAGATTTGCCGGTCCGGTGCGGCTGCGCGATGCGCGATGCGGCGGTGCGACTCTGCAGTCTGGCGATGTGATGGCCAAGCTTTCAACCGATGATCAGTTTTCGCGCATTGATGCTGCGCTGGACATGGCGATCAGCCGCCTTGGCTTTGGTGAATACCGGGCCGCCGCAGGAGCAGGCACGGCAAGTTTGACCTATCACGATGGCGCGTTGAGGTTGAAGCACGACGTCGGTCTGCAGAACATTGCAACGCCCTATGGCAGCGTGGCGAGCTTGTCCGCCGATGGCGCGCTGCGCAGCGAGGATAATTTCGAACGCAGCGACTGGACCGCCGACATCACGGGCAAGGGCGGCGATTTTACGCAAGGCGCACAAGGCGCATTGGCCGCTGCGCGCACTGGCAGCGAGGGCACCTTCCTCGCGCCGCTGCTGGCGAAGTTCGAACGTAATCTGGCGGCCGCCGCCCGGGGTGGCAGAATCGACGGTGAGGTCACCTGGCGTCAAGCCGACGGTGCGCAAACGCTCGTCGTGCCGGAGGCGACTTTGCGCAGCGGCGCGGGCGAAACGGTGCTGGCAGTGTCACGCTTTGGCTGGAGCAGCGCGGGCGGTCTTGGAACGTTGCGTGGCAATTTCCTTACCGGGGGCGCAGGTCTGCCCGAAGTCACCGGGCGCATGGAGCAGGATGCAAACGGCGCGCTCGCCCTGCGCATGACGATGGCGGAATACGCCGAGGGCGCGAACCGGCTGGCAATGCCGCGCCTGTCCGCTCGACAGCAACCGGGCGGGGATGTGACCTTTAACGGCACGATCACGGCCAGCGGCGATCTGCCGGGCGGTTCCGTATCGGGGCTGGTCCTGCCAATTAACGGTCGGTTCGACACGCGCAGTGGTTTGCGGGTCGGCACACAATGCGAGACGGTGCGGTTTGACGGCTTGTCCTTCTATCAATTGACGCTGCGGGGTCGGGCCACGCGGCTGTGCCCGGTTGACGGACGACCCATGGTAGCGATGGGGTTGGGGGCAGCCGATACCCTTTCCATTGCGGCGCAAACGCAGAACCTCGCGCTATCGGGTGAGCTGGCGGAGACTCCCGCCACAATCACTGCGGCGCGCGCCGTGCTGCGCTATCCCGGCCCGTTCGCGCTTGACGATCTGGCGGCGGTGTTGGGGCCGCCGGACAACTCCATCTATCTCAACGCCGCATCGCTGACGGGGACATTGGGTGCGGAAATTGGAGGGAAATTCTCGGGCGCATCGGCGCGACTGGCTGCAGTGCCTCTGGACCTGTCCCAGATGGCCGGTCGTTGGAGCTATGTTGACGCATCGCTCAACATTGCCGATGCAGTCTTCACCGTAACCGAACGGATCGAGGGGCAGGCCCGGTTTGAACCGCTGTTCAGCGAAGGCGCAAAACTGTCGCTGGCCGACAATACCATCACTGCAGACGCCACGTTGCGCCACCGCGCATCCGGCACCGCGATTACCGATGTGCAGATCACTCACGATCTTACCACATCAAGGGGATCGGCCTTGATCGACGTGGATCGGTTGACCTTTGGCGATGGTCTGAAATTGACCGATCTCACCTATTTGGCCAAGGGAGTGATCGCCTACACCAAAGGCTCCGTCAGCGGGAACGGGCGGATCGACTGGACTGGCGAAGATATCACCAGCAGCGGCACATTCCGCACCGATGGTCTTGATCTGGCGGCGGCGTTCGGCCCGATCCGCGGGCTTCGCGGGGAGGTGCGCTTTACCGATCTTATCAACCTCACCACGGCGCCGGGACAGGTGTTGGAGATCGGCGCGGTCAATCCCGGGATCGAGGTGCTGGGCGGGCGGATGAAGTTCTCGATGACCAATGGCGAAGTCATCGCCATCGAGGATGGGCGATGGCCGTTCATGGGCGGTGAACTGATCGTGCGGCCCGTGACCCTGCGCTATGGCAGCGAGGAGGGCCAGCGGTACGTGTTCGAGATGATCGCACTGGATGCGGCCAAATTCGTGACTCAGATGGAGCTGAGCAATCTTGGCGCGACCGGGCTGTTCGATGGCACTGTGCCCATAGTTTTCGATTCGCAGGGCAATGGCCGCATTGATGGCGGTCTGTTGATCAGCCGTCCGCCCGGCGGCAACGTCTCCTATATCGGCGAACTGACCTACGAAGACCTCGGCGCGATCACCAATTATGCATTCCAGTCGCTGCGCAGCCTTGATTACACTCAGATGAGTGTTGAACTGAACGGCGACCTGGCGGGCGAGATCATTACCCGGTTCAAGTTCGACGGCATCAGCCAGGGTGAGGGGGCCACCACCAATTTCATCACCAGACAACTCGCGAAATTGCCGATCCGGTTCAACGTGAATGTGCGCTCGCAAAATTTCTATGAACTGGCGACGATGGTGCGCACATTCTGGGATCCCGAGGCACTGCCCGATCCTGTGGATCAGGGTGTGCTGAAACTTGAAGGCGGGCGCTTCGTGCCGCGTGCGCCGCCTGCGCCTTTACCTGCCTCCCCCGATCCGCCGCCCGATGACCTGTCGACCCCAATCGAACCGCGTCGCCCCGATGATCCTTCCGTTCAACCTCCAGAAAGCGACAAACTGCCATGAGAGACCAGAATTTGACCGGACCGTGCGGCACTGTCACACCTGAGAGACGTAATTCAAAGGGGTGGGGCATGGCAGGATCGGCGCGGCAAAGGATTATGGCTGTCGGAGCCTTGATGACCGGCGCGGGCACATTGGGCGGTTGCATCAACGTGGCCGCCCCTGATGAGCCGATCGTGATCGAGCTTAACATCAATATCCGGCAGGAGGTGATTTACCGGCTTGCAGAAGACGCGGCCAACACGATTGACGAGAATGCGGATATTTTTTGACTTTGCCCGCTTTTGCCCGTGATCGTGCAGGAGGATTTATGATGAATACCCTTGGCAAAACTTTTGGCAAATCTGCGCGCGGCCTGTTTCTTATCGGAGCAGCTTCGGCTGTGGCGTTTGCGTCACTATCCGTTCCTGCCTCGGCGCAGCGCGATCCCGCGTATGCAGCCGCGCGATCTTCGGGCAGCATCGGCGAAAAGGTCGATGGCTATCTCGGGATTGTTGGGGCCGCGACCCCGCAATTGCAGCGGCTGGTGGACGATATCAACATCAAACGCCGCGCGGTTTACGCGCAAAAAGCGCAGGAAAACAACGCAACGCTTGAGCAATATGCGATGACGGCAGGATGCCAGGCAATTGCGCGCACGGTCGTCGGGGAAAAGTATCAGGCCCCCGATGGGACATGGAAAACTCGCACGGCGGCGGCGCCAGATCGCGACCCTCGCTGTCCCGCGTGAACCGTTGTCGGGTTGGCGAAGGATAACGGATTACACCCGCGCCACGGTTGACTTGAGTTTGCCCCCCTTCTAAGTGGGCCGCGCCCTTGGCGGGCAGCTCTTCGCGCGTGCCTGACGCTCTTTTTGGGGAATACAGGCATGAGTGAAGAAAAACCCGCACGGGAATCCATTGCTGAGGATGCGCGGATCGACGCGCTCGAACAGCGGTTAAAAGCCGCGAACGAGCGTGAAGAAAAACGCAATCAGAGCCAGGTCCAGCCAGTCGATGCGAATTACAGCAGCGGCAACCGGGTACTGGCTGATCTTCTTGGCGGGATTCTTGGGGGAGCGGCTGTCGGGTGGGCCATTGACTGGCTTATCGGAACCGCGCCATGGGGTCTGTTGGCGTGCCTGTTCCTTGGAATAGGTGTGGCCTTCAGAAACATTATTATCAGCGCAAGCACGCGCCCCGACGATCAAGGCGACGCTTCGGATTAATTTCTGAAAGTCGTACGCAATCACCGCGGCGCGCGTTTCATATCAGGGCATTAGGGACCGACGCGAAGTGGCAGCCGAACAGGGCAAAGTCGATCCGATGAAGCAGTTCCAGATCGAACCGATTTTCGGTTCGAACAACTGGGAAATCGCTGGCTTCAACATCGCATTCACCAATTCCGCGCTGTGGATGGCGCTGACAGTCATTCTGCTGTGGGCCTTCGTTTTCGGAGGCATGAAGCGTGAGCTGGTGCCGGGTCGCTGGCAGATGGCGGTCGAAACGACGACCGGCTTTATCGATGATATGCTGGCGGCCAATATTGGCAAGGAAGGGCGCAAATACGTGCCCTATATCTTCAGCCTGTTCATGTTCATCCTGTTCGGCAACCTGCTTGGCCTACTGCCGATTGGCCTGATCGGCCTGCACCCTTTCACCTTCACCAGCCACTTCACGATCACCGGCGTTCTGGCGCTGATGAGCTTCTCGATCGTGCTGCTCGTCGGTTTCTGGAAGCACGGCTTTCACTTCTTTAGCCTCTTCATTCCGCACGGCACCCCGACGCCGATGATACCGCTGCTGTTCGTGATCGAGCTGTTCTCATTCCTCATCCGCCCGATCAGTCTCGCACTGCGGCTGTTCGTGGCCATGATGGCCGGGCACGTCCTGCTCAAAATCCTCGCGACTTTCGTTATTGACAGCGTCAACGCCGGACCGCTCTTTGGTGCGACCATTGGGCCGGCGGCGCTTATTCTGATGATCGCGATCAGCGCGCTCGAAATTCTGGTGGCTGGCATTCAGGCATACGTCTTTGCCCTGCTTTCGTCGCTGTATATCAACGACGCAGAAAACCTTCATTAATCAAAGCAAACACAAGTTTTTCTCAAGGAGTAATACAATGGATATGGAAGCCGCAAAGATGATCGGTGCCGGTCTCGCAGCGATCGGTGCAGGCCTCGCAGCGCTCGGTGTGGGCAATGTTTTCGCAAAGTTCCTCGAAGGCGCGCTGCGCAATCCGGGTGCCGCAGACAGCCAGCAGGGGCGTCTGTTCATCGGTTTCGCCGCTGCCGAACTTCTCGGCCTGCTGGCGTTCCTCGTGGCCGTGATCCTTATCTTCGTCGCCTGACCAACGTCGACGATGCAGATGGGCGCGGATTGCGATAAGGCAGTCCCGCCCGATCACGCTTACACACGCGGAAATGCCCGATGCCTCAAATAGATCAAATCTCCGAAATCTTCTCCAGCCAGCTTTTCTGGCTGCTGGCGTTCTTTGGCATTACCTATTTCCTGATCGGTCGGCGAATGGTGCCAAAGGTGATGGGGACGGTCGAACTGCGTGACAAGCAGATTTCCGATGACCTCGCCGCTGCACAGGCAGCGCGCGACGCGGCGGACATGCAGGAAGAGGCTTGGCGTCAGCGCGAGAACGAGAACCGCGCAGCCGCGCAGGCTCTGATCGCGGAGGCAAAATCAAAAGCATCGGCCAGCAGCGCCTCAAAGCTGGCGGACGCGCAGCAGCGTCTGGATGCGCAACTTACCGATGCCGAGGCCCGGATCGAAGCCGCGCGCATCAGCGCCATGGCCGAGATTGAGGACGTCGCCGCGGATGCCACTCGCGATATCGTCGCCCGGCTTGCCGGTAACGATGTTGACGAGGCAATGGCTACACGCGCCGTTAGGGAGGCGCTGGCTCATGCCTGATTTGCTGATTTTCCTCGCCGCTGCCGGACAGTCTATGCTTGCCGAAGCAGAAGATGGCGGTGTCTATCTGAAAAATGAATACACTGCGCTCGGCCTAGACGATTATGGCTGGGTGGCAGCAGCGATGACCGTGCTGCTGCTGATTTTCGTATGGCAAAAAGTCCCTGGCATGTTGCTGGGCGGGCTTGACAAGAAGATCGCGGAAATCCGTCACCAGTTGGATGAGGCCAAGAGCCTGCGCGCCGAAGCCGAAGTCCTGCGGGATGAATATGCTGCCAAGATTGCAGGCGCCGAAAAGGACGCCGAAGCGATGATGGACGGCGCCCGGCGTGAGGCTGACACGATCCTCGCCAAAGCAGAGTCCGATGGCGAAAAGATGATCGAACGCCGTCAACGCATGGCCGAGGAAAAGATCAGCGCTGCCGAACGCGATGCGGTGAACGACGTGCGCAAGCGCGCGGTGGACGCGGCTGCAAAAGCATCGCGCACCCTGATTGCGGAACGTCACGATGAAGTGGCTGACAGCAAGATGGCCGATGAAGTAATATCTTCGCTGTAGGCGATGCGGCGCCGCGCGCGTCGTGCTTGGAATACTGAGCTGGAGAGGGGAAAGGCGGTCCTGCACGGGCCGCCTTTCTCGTTGGCGACCGCAGTATATGGAAGACTTACGCCTCCGGCTCGAACACCACCTTGCCGACCAGTTTGCGCTGGGCCATCGCCCCGAAACCCTCGCGCCACCGGCTAAGTGGCAGGGTGCGGTCTATGGCGGGGGTGATGCGTCCAGCCTCGGCCAGCTCGCGGACCGCAGCCGTGATAGCGTGCCCGCGTTCGGGAAAGCGGCGCGAATATTCGCCAGCACGCAGGCCGACGATGCTGAAACCCTTGATTAGCGGGATATTGGTCGCGACATCGGCAATGCGACCGCTGGTGAAACCGACGACCACCAGTTTGCCTCCAAACGCCACGCAGCGGGTCGATTCGTCGAACACATCGCCGCCAACCGGGTCGAAGACGATGTCGGCGAGGTGACCGTCAGTCATTTCAGACACCATATCGCGGAATTGCCCTTCGGCGAGGATGACGTGATCCAAACCCGGGCCGACCCCGGCCTTCTCCACGATGCGTTCCATCTTCGCAGGGTTCCCGTCCCCGCTATCACCCGCGCACCCAATGCTATTGCAAGATCGCAGGCGGCAAGGCCTACCCCGCCGCTCGCGCCGTGGACCAGCACCCACTGGCCTTCCTTTAGACCCCCCAGTTCAACCAGCCCAGTGTAGGCGGTCGAATAGGCCGCACCCATCGCTGCTGCGTCAGCGAAGCCCATGCCGCGCGGCACAAGCGAAAGCGCGCGTGCCGGAATGCTGGCAATTTCCGCAAACGCTCCGGTCTTGTTGCCGCCCATGACGCGGTCGCCAAGGGCAAAGCCGCTGTCCGGGTCAGCCTCGATCACCTCACCAGCGCATTCCAGCCCGCTGATGAACGGAAGATCGGGTTTGAACTGGTATTCGCCCCGCGTCATCAGAAGGTCGGGATAGTTGAGCGAGGCTGCGCGCACCTGCACCAGCACGTCACCGGTCGCGCGAGCGGGGACGGGGACGTCCACCAAGGCAACACCGGAAAGATCGGCTGACAATTGCTCGACGCGAAGAGCCTGCATGAATGTCTAGAAGTTGTCCTTGGCAGCCCTCAGCGCCGCGAAGGTTTCATGCGGTTCGCTGCCGCCCCAGCGCGCCATCATCGCCGGATCGTCGGCGCGCAGGAAGGGGTTGGTCGCAAGCTCGCGTTTCAACACGGTTGGTACGGTAGGTTCGCCGCGCGTGCGTTTCGCCTTGATCTCGGCAACGTAGTCTTGCAGCGCGGCATTTTCCGGATCGGCGTGGAGCGCAAACTTTGCATTCGCCTCTGTGTATTCGTGCGCGCAATACAGCGTGGTAGCGGTCGACATCCGCTTGATCCGCTGAAGGCTGTTCCAGAATTGCTTTGGTTCGCCCTCAAACATCCGGCCGCATCCGAGCGCGAATACCGCGTCGCCGACGAATGCTATGCCCTCTTCTACGATGTGGTAGGCGATGTGGCCGTTGGTGTGGCCCGATACGTCGATCACATCGGCGCGATGTTCGCCCAGATTGACGCTGTCGCCGTGGCTCACGATGCGGTCCACTGGCGCGATTTTCTCAACCTCTGCGGGGCCGAGCACGCGTGCGCCGGTTGCTGCGACGATATCCGCGTTTCCGCCAGCGTGATCGGGATGCCAATGGGTGTTCCAGATGTGGGTAATGGTCCACCCCTTAGCCGCTGCCTGACGGAGATATTCCTTGCCATCGGGGGTGTCGATTGCAGCGGTATCGCCTGTCACGGAATTGTGAAGCAGAAATCCGTAATTATCGGACAGGCACGGGAATTGATGGACGCTGAGCATAGCGCGCATCCTACGCTTGTCGGTCGCAATAGAAAAGGCCCGCCGCTCCGGTTGGGAGGGCGGGCCGTTCCTGTGGCTGCACGCGCCCGTCTGGGCGAATGCTATCTTGCTCTTACTCTTCGTTCTTCTTGAGCGCTGCGCCCAGAATGTCGCCGAGCGATGCGCCGCTGTCGGACGAACCGAACTGCTGCACTGCTTCCTTCTCTTCGGCGATCTGACGCGCCTTGATCGAGAAGTTGGGCTTTTTCGAGCGATCGAAGCCGATGACCATCGCATCCAGCTTGCTGCCAACCTGGAAACGGTCGGGGCGCTGTTCGTCGCGGTCGCGACCAAGATCCGAACGCTTGATGAAGCCGGTTGCGCCGTCGTCGCCGACCTGCACTTCCAGGCCGCCATCGCGTACTTCGAGAACCGTTACGGTAACCGTTTGATTCTTGCGCAGCGAGCCAGCAGCAGCCGCACCCGCTTCGGTCGGGGCACCCTTTTCAAGCTGCTTCATACCGAGGCTGATGCGTTCCTTGTCAACATCGACGTCGAGCACGACGGCCTTGACCATCTCACCCTTGCGATGGAGCGCGAGGGCGTCTTCGCCCGAAATGCCCCATGCGATGTCGGACATGTGAACCATGCCATCGACGTCGCCATCCAGACCCACGAACAGGCCGAATTCGGTGGCGTTCTTGACTTCGCCTTCGACTTCGGTGCCGATCGGGTGCTTTTCGGCAAACTCGTCCCACGGATTGCGCTGGGCCTGCTTGAGACCGAGCGAAATACGACGCTTTTCGCTGTCGACTTCCAGCACCATGACTTCGACTTCCTGCGAGGTCGAAACGATCTTGCCCGGGTGGACGTTCTTCTTGGTCCAGCTCATTTCGGAAACGTGGACGAGGCCTTCGATGCCTGCTTCCAGTTCCACGAACGCGCCGTATTCGGTGATGTTGGTGACGGTGCCCGTCAGCTTCGCACCGACCGGGTACTTGGCCGACACGCCATCCCACGGATCGCTTTCCAGCTGTTTCATACCCAGACTGATACGCTGCGTATCGGCGTTGATGCGCACGATCTGCACGGTCACGGTCTGGCCGATCTCGATGATCTCGCTGGGGTGGTTGACGCGCTTGTAACTCATGTCGGTGACGTGCAGCAGGCCGTCAATGCCGCCCAGATCCACGAATGCGCCGTAATCGGTGATGTTCTTGACCACGCCGTCAATGACCTGACCTTCGGCCAGATCGTTGATCAGTTCGCTGCGCTGTTCGGCGCGCGTTTCTTCGAGCACGGCGCGGCGCGAGACGACGATATTGCCGCGGCGGCGATCCATCTTGAGAATCTGGAAGGGCTGCGGCACTTCCATCAGCGGAGTGACATCGCGCACCGGGCGGATATCGACCTGCGAACCGGGCAGAAACGCAACGGCGCCATCGAGGTCGACGGTGAAACCGCCCTTGACCCGGCCAAAGATGCGGCCTTCGACGCGCTTGCCTTCGCCGAATTCGTTTTCGAGCTTGTCCCACGCGGCTTCGCGGCGGGCGCGGTCGCGGCTCAGCATCGCTTCGCCGTCGGCGTTTTCAACGCGGTCGACATACACTTCGACTTCGGAACCAACGGTCAGGCCGTGGTCGTCATCGCCGCGCGAAAATTCCTTGAGAGAGATGCGGCCTTCGCTTTTGAGGCCTACGTCGATCACGGCCATTCCGGCCTCAATCGCGGTAACGGTGCCCTTGACGACGCGGCCTTCAAAGCCATCTTCGCCGGCGCCGCCGAGTTGTTCGTTGAGAAGCGCTTCGAAATCGTCGCGCGTCGGATTAGGTGCAGTTGCCATAGGTTTGGCGTTTCCTGTGCTTCGTTTTGCTACCGGCCACGGGTTTTCCCGGGTCTTAAACTGCTTCCCACGCACCATTGCGGGGGCTGACAGGGCAAGAGGCCGACGTCTCCGCAGGGCCGATTGCCACCGCGAAGGTTCCTTCAACCCAAAAGATTGCGAGAACGGACGCGCGCCTAGGTCAAAATCGCGCGAAAGGCAACCGATTTGCGATCGCTGGACCTGAAAGCGGGCGCTCGTCTGGTGCCGGGGAAGCGGATTGGAAGCGAAATTTAACCGTCCTGCGCTATTCCCTCATGGGTCAATCATCACCCAGTGTGGGAAAGCCGATCATGTTCAAAATTAGAAAACACTCCGGAATTCTGGCTGCGCTGCTGGCCGGGTGTTCCATGCTGACTGCGTGCGGCGAGGATAAAAACGTCTATGCCATTGATATGGCGCAGGCCAAGGCCAAGATCAGCAGCACTCAGGCGCAGTACACGTCCGGTTCGCAGACCCGCGTTATGCGACCGGGCGGGGTTGACGCAGGATGGCGTTCGTGTGACCCTGCCAAACGCAGGCGCCTTTGCGTCTTCGTGTGTGGTCCGGTTTGAGGAAGTTGATGCAAACAATACCCGCATCACCCCGGATTGCGGTGAGACCGGTGCAGCGATCACTGATGTTGGCGCCGAATATTTCGAACTGGAGATTGCGGCGCTGATCGACCAAATGCTTACGGGCAACCCGGTTGATGCGGAGCATCTTGGCAAGGAAATGGCTATGGTCATGCTCAAGAAGATGCCCGATATACAGAAAAACGGCTTTGCCCCGGACGAAAAATGGGTTCGGGAGCAACAAGCTGCAGCGGTAAGGCGCGTCGAAACCGAGCAGGCGGGCTGGGGCGATAACGCCGCCGGATCTGCACGCTAAAGCTGCGCGCAATGCGCACGGCCACAGCGCCTAGCGTTTCAAATGCTGTTCGACGGCCGCGAGCACGGTTTCGAATGCTTGCTCGCGATCAAAGCTGGTCGTGTCGATCACCATGGCATCGGGGGCCGCACGCAAAGGCGCGTCGGCACGGTTTATGTCCCGCGCGTCGCGTGCGACGATGTCCTTTTCAATCTCGCCGAGCGTTATGTCGATCTCGCGCCCGGTCATTTCCAGCCAGCGCCGCCGCGCGCGTTCCTGCACACTGGCGGTGATGAACAGTTTGACCTTGGCATCGGGCGCTATCACGGTGCCGATATCGCGCCCGTCCAGCACCGCGCCGCCCGGTTGAGCGGCAAAATTGCGCTGACGTTCAAACAAAGCCTTACGCACCTCAGGGTGGACCGAGACGCGGCTTGCCAGTCCGCCCACTTCCTCTGATCGCAGAATGTCATCGTCCAGCAGCGCATCGTCGAAATCGCACGCAGACAGCGCGTCTTCGGCAGAGTCGGGGTCGCCATCATTCTTCGCGACCTGCCGCCCGACCGCGCGATACAGCATACCGGTGTCCAGATGGGGGACGCCGAAATGCTCCGCGAGGCGTTTGGCGATGGTGCCCTTGCCCGAGGCAGTGGGGCCGTCGACAGCGATAATCATTGTTCTCCTCTCCCGCGTGCTGGATTGGCCGGGGGTGAGGATAAGATCTCACCTTCCGGCGGGCTCACCCCCAACCCCTCTTGCAGGTGGGAAGTGGACTGATTGCGCCACGCCCGCACCAACCCGAAAATCGCGATAGAGGCCCAAAAACCTTCCAGCACAAGGCTCGCCCAGTTCGTGTGATACAATAGTGAAACCGTCAGCAGCGCCGCACCAACGAGATTGGTGCCGTGCAGCACGAAAGGATTGGTCGCCTTCGCCAGCGTAAGATACGCATAGGCGCCGATGATGCAGGCAGTGCCCGCAAAGCCGACGCAGCTGGCCCAATCAAGCTGGGCCGCGATCATTGCGCAGCCGCTTTCAACAGGTCCATGAAGGTTGGGAAACTCGTTGCAATAGGTGCGGTGTCATCCACGCGAACCCCATTGCGGCTCATCAAACCGGCCACGGCCATGCTCATCGCGATGCGGTGGTCGAGGTGGGTTTCAACGCTCGCCCCATCGGGCGTTCCGCGCAAGGGATCGCCGCCCGTGCCTTGGATCGTCAGGCCATCCTCATGTTCTTCTACCCGCGCACCCGCCAGCGTCAGCGCCGCAGCCATCGTCGCCAGCCGGTCGCTTTCCTTGACCCGCAATTCGTGCAGTCCGCTGGTTCGCGTGGTGCCTGCGGCCAGCGCGGCGGCCACGAACAGCACCGGAAATTCGTCAATCATGCTGGGGGCGAGGGCGGGGTCCACATCAACACCGCTCAGCGAGGAATGGCGCACGCGCAGGTCCGCCACCGGCTCTCCGCCAACTTCGCGCGGGTTCAGTTCCTCTATCGAGCCGCCCATCTGCCGCAGCACGGTGACGATCCCGGCGCGGGTGGGGTTAAGGCCGACATTCTCGATCACCAGGTCGCTGCCCGGCACGATCAGCGCGGCAACAATGAAGAACGCGGCTGAGGAGGGATCGCCCGGCACCACCACATCGCACGGCGCAAGGTCAGCCTCGCCGTGGATGGAGATGATGCGCGCGCCGTTCTCCTCGCCAATCTCCAGCTTTGCGCCAAACCCAGCTCAGCATCCGTTCGGTATGATCGCGGGTCGCAATCGGCTCGATCACGGTGGTGATGCCCGGCGTGTTGAGACCTGCCAGCAGCACCGCGCTTTTCACCTGCGCGCTGGCGACCGGCAGGCGGTACCTGATCGGCACCGCAGGCAAGGCACCGCGCAGCATCAGCGGCAATGTGCCGCCAGATGACGCCTGTATGCTCGCACCCATCTGACTGAGCGGTTCGATCACGCGGTTCATCGGGCGGCCGGAAAGACTCGCGTCGCCGGTGAAGGTCGCGGTCAGCCCATGGCTTGCCAGCAGTCCCATCATCAGCCGGGTGGAGGTGCCCGAATTACCCATGTCGAGCGCCTGTGCAGGTTCCAGCAGGCTGCCAAGCCCTGCGCCATTTACCCGCCACGTCCCGTCATCCTCGCGCGCGATGTGCGCCCCCAGTTGCCGCATTGCAGCGGCGGTGGCGAGCACGTCTTCCCCTTCAAGCAGGCCGCTGATGCGGCTTTCGCCCACCGCAAGGCCAGAGAACATCAGCGCACGGTGGCTGATCGACTTGTCGCCCGGAACGCGCAAACGCCCTTTCAGGGGACCGGAAGCTGTGAAGGTATGAACGGCCATCGGGCTGCGGTCTTTGACAGCGCACACCCCTTCTGGCAAGGCGCGCGGCGCTGCATGTTTGAGACGTCAGAGCCATGACTGGATCAGGGGCCTTGATTGTGGGCTGCCCCGATCCCAATACATTGCGACTTTTACCGGACCGCCCTGCTGGCGGCCACTTATAAGGATTTCAAATGGCGAAGCCTGAATGGGGTACCAAGCGTACCTGCCCCAAATGCGGAGAGCGCTTTTATGACCTGGGCAAGGATGACCCGGTAACTTGCATCGAATGCGCCGAGACCTGGACGCCGGAGCCTGTGCTCAAGTCCAAGCAACCGATCCCGTTCGAACCGGACGAAAAGAAGAAGGATGTGGAAGCTGACAGCGATCTGGGCGGCGATGATGACGATGATCTGAAGGATATCGAAAACATCGACGACGACGATGATTCGCCCGACAACGATGTCGATCTGGGCGGCGACGACGACCTCGGCGTGGCCAAGGGCAAGGGCGACGACGACGACGACGACACCTAATTTATTCTTGCGTTTTGCAAGGGGGCGCACTAATTCGCGCCCTCCTTGCGAAAGCGGGGATGCGGACCTACGTTTCAAGGGGCCGCGCAACGATGGAAATGGGGCCTTAGCTCAGCTGGGAGAGCGCAACACTGGCAGTGTTGAGGTCAGCGGTTCGATCCCGCTAGGCTCCACCATCGAACCATATTCAAAGTCGGGGTTCCATATCAGGAATTTCGCAACGCTGGCCAACGAGGTTTCGTTCGCCGGCGTTTTTCGCGTTTGAACCTGATCGAGGGAAGCAAAGACGATGTTCGACAATCTGTCCGACCGCCTTGGCAGCGTCTTTGACAAGCTCAAAGGTCGCGGCTCGCTGAGCGAACAGAACGTGCGCGATGCCATGCGCGAAGTGCGCGTCGCCTTGCTCGAAGCTGATGTTGCCCTGCCGGTGGCGCGCCGTTTCATCGACGCGGTAACGGAAAAGGCAGTGGGCGCAGACGTGCTCAAGTCGGTCACGCCCGGTCAGCAGGTCGTCAAGATCGTCCACGATGAACTGGTCGCCATGCTGGGCGGCGATCCGGACGATGCGCAACAAGCCATCGCCGGCGCCGGGCTGAAGCTGGATGCAAAACCGCCGGTCGTCATCATGATGGTCGGCCTGCAAGGTTCGGGCAAGACGACCACGACCGCCAAGCTGGGCAAGCTGATTCGCGAAAAGCACGGGAAGAAGGCCATGATGGCCTCGCTCGACGTTAATCGCCCCGCCGCGCAGGAACAGCTGGCAGTGCTCGGTACTCAGGTTGATGTGGCGACCCTGCCTATCGTCGCGGGTCAGCAGCCTGTCGACATTGCGCGGCGCGCGATGGAATTGGCGCGGCTCCAGAATTTTGACGTGCTGCTGCTCGACACCGCAGGCCGCCTGCATGTCGACGAAGCGTTGATGGCCGAAATGAAGGCTGTCTCCAGCGTTTCTGCTCCGACAGAGGTGCTGCTGGTGGTCGATGCGCTGACCGGGCAGGACGCGGTCAATGTCGCGCAGAGCTTTACCAGCGAAGTGCCGCTGACCGGCGTCGTGCTCACCCGCATGGATGGCGATGCCCGCGGCGGCGCGGCACTTTCCATGCGTGCGGTTACCGGAAAGCCGATCAAGTTTGCCGGTACCGGTGAGAAACTCGACGCGATCGAGCCGTTTCGCCCCGGCAGCGTGGCCGACCGCATTCTGGGCATGGGCGATGTCGTCAGCCTGGTGGAAAGGGCCGCAGCGTCGATCAAGGAAGAAGAGGCCGAACAACTCGCCCGCAATTTCGAAAAGGGCAAGTTCGACCTCAACGATCTGCGAATGCAATTGAACCAGATGCAGAACATGGGCGGGTTGGGAATGCTGGCGGGCATGATGCCGGGCATGAAGAAGGCGAAGGCCGCGCTCGCTGCGTCGAACATGGATGACAAGGTGCTGGTTCACATGGACGCGATCATCGGTTCGATGACGGCCAAGGAGCGTGCCCGCCCCGACCTGCTCAATGCCAAGCGCAAGAAGCGTGTTGCGGCGGGCAGCGGCACGGACGTGCAGACCGTGAACAAGCTGCTGAAGATGCATCAGGAAATGTCGCGCGCGATGAAGCAGATCCGCAAGATGGGCGGGCTGAAGGGCCTCGCTGCGATGTTCGGCGGTGGCGGCCCGGGAATGGGAATGCCCGGAATGGGTGGCGGCGCTGGCGGCGGGCTTCCCGGTCTGGGCGGACCCGGCGGTTTCCCCGGCCTTGGCGGGCCGAAGAAAAATTAATCCAGAATTCGACAATTCAGTTACTTACACTTGAAAGGTAATACATCATGGCAGTTGCAATCCGGCTTTCGCGCGGTGGCGCAAAAAAGCGTCCCTACTATCGCATCGTCGTCTCGGACGAGCGCGCTCCGCGTGACGGCAAGTATCTTGAGCAGATTGGCACCTACAACCCGCTGCTGGCCAAGGACGACGAAAACCGCGTGAAGCTCAAAGAAGATCGCGCTCGCTATTGGTTGGGCGTCGGCGCCAAGCCTTCCGACCGTGTGCTGCGTTTCTTCGATGCCGCCGGGATTCTCGAACGTGCTGCGCGCAGCAACCCGAAAAAGGCGGAGCCGGGCGAAAAAGCCAAGGAACGCGTCGAGGAAAAGGCTGAAAAGGTGAAAGCCGCCGAAGAAGCTAAGGCCGCTGCCGAGGAAGAAGCCAAGGCCGCAGCCGCAGCACCGGCAGAAGAACCCGCAGCCGAGGAAGCTCCCGTTGAAGAAACTGCAGCCGAAGCTTCCGAGAATGAGGCAACCGGCTCGGTCAAGACCGAAGAAACAGCTGAGGCTGTGGCCGACGCGGTCGCGGACGAAACTCCTGCTGATGCGACCGACGAAGACAAGACCGCGATGGCCGAACAGGCTGCCGAAGGTGGTCCGGCAGAAGACAAGCCTGCTGACGATGCTGGCGAAGAAAAGTCAGAGAGCTAATCACCCGATGCCGATGCCCGTTCGCGCTGAGCTTTTAGAGGAACTGGCCTTTTGCAAGGCGGTAAAAGGCAACCCTTCGACAGGTTCAGGGCGAACGGGGCACCGGACATGAGCGACAAGCCAATCCAGCTTGCCGCGGTCAGCGGCGCTCATGGGATAAATGGTGAGGTGCGCCTCAAGCTGTTCGGGGAGGGCGTCGAGGCGCTCTCCCGGCACAGCGAATTTGTCGCAGACGTGCCGGGCGGCGTTCTGACGCTCAAGAAAATCCGCTCCGACAACAAGGGCGGGGCGGTCGCCCGCTTTGCCGAAAGCACCAGCCGCGGCGAGGCCGAACGGCTGCGCGGGACCGTGCTTGCCGTCTCGCGAGAGGCGCTGCCGCCTTTGGTGGAGGGCGAATATTATCACATGGACCTGATCGGCCTGCCTGTTCGCACTGACGCTGGAGAAATGGTGGGCCGGGTGATCGCTGTCGAGAATTACGGCGCAAGCGACATTCTCGAAATCACGAAAGACCCCGCGCCGGAGAAAGGCATGAAGACATTCATGGTGCCGATGATCCCGCAAGCGGTTATCAGTTGGGACGCCGAAAATCTTGTGATCGCGAGGGATTTCGTCGATCAGTGACGGCGATGGCAACGCCTCCCGTCCTGAATACGCTTACCGTGGCTGCTCCGCCTGATACGAAATTGTGGTGGCGCATCGAGGCGCATCACATCGGTTCGATAGATGCGGAGCTGTCTTTTGCCACCCGGCTCGCGCGCGAAAATCGCTGGAGCGCAGAATATACCGAACGCGTAATCCTTGAATACCGGCGGTTCTGCTACCTGGCCTGCACCGCCGGAGTGGAGGTGACGCCGAGTGACGCGGTTGATCAGGCGTGGCACCTGCATCTGACCTACAGCCGCGACTATTGGCAGGTGTTCTGTCCGCATGTGTTGCGCACGGACCTCCATCACGGTCCCACCGCCGGGACAAAAGCCGACCGCACCCGTTACTATGAGCAATATGCCGCCACTCTACGCGTCTATGAGGACGCCTTTGGCATTACCGCTGCGCCCGAGATCTGGCCCAATGCGCGGCGGCGTTTCATTATCGATCCGAAGTCTTTTCGCGTTAACTCCGCCGATGCTATGGTGCTTAAACGAGCCGACGCGATCGCGCTTGGCCTGTTGCTCGTGACGACAGGTCTTGCCATTGGGTTGTTGTTCGCAGGAGATTTCTGATGCAGATTTTCGCGACCTGGACCGGGGCGGATTTCCTGGCTTTTTACGCTGTGATGCTGGTTGTCTGCGTTGGCCTCGGCATTTTGGTTCCGGCGCATCTTCGCCCTGCGGGTCGCCGGGTGGAAATCGACGATGCCGAGCAACTCGCGGTTCTGACCGGCGGCGCGCCGCGTCACGCGCTCACGGTCCTGGCCGACCTTGTGGCGCAGCGCGCGATCAGCACTCCCGTAAGCGGAAAGATGTTTGCGACCGCCACGCCTTCAGGTCATGGACACGCAGCATCGGCGGTGCTGCGCAAGGTTGGTGATTTCACGCTCGGCGACGTTCGTCGCACGCTCAAGACCCATGCCGAGACGATAGCGACCGATCTGGAGCGGCGCGGCCTGCTGATGCGCAAAAACGAGCGCCTCAAGATGCATATATTCAGTGCAGCGCCATTGGCCGCGCTATTCCTGATCGGTCTTTACCGGCAACAGGCAGGGGCGGCTGAGGGTGAAGCGACCGGATTTCTGATCGCGTTGATGGGCCTGACGGTCTGTTGCATCGTCATCCGGTTGGTCACTTTGCATTCGCGAACCAAAGCTGGCGATGAAGAGCTGAGCAGCTGGTACAATCGGGCCTCGCGACTGCGCCGAGCGCCTGAAGGCAATGAGGCTGCGCTAGCAGTTTCGTTGTTTGGCACTGGCGTACTGGTAGGCACTCCGTTTCAATATCTCCACACCGCAAAGGCTCGAAGCTCGGATGCCGCGTCGTCCGGAGGTGGCACGTGTGGAGGCGGTGAGGCTGGATCGGGCTGCGGCGGGGGTGGTTGCGGTGGTTGCGGCGGCTGAGCCGCAGGCGTAGGGCGCATCGCCATGAACAAATTGAACGTAGCCATTTGTCAGGCCGCGCCGATCCCGCTCGATTTTGATGGCGGGATTGAGAAGGCGACCCGTCTTGCCCGCGAGGCGATCGAGGGCGGGGCGCAGCTCGTGGCGTTCGGAGAGACATTTCTGGGCGGATATCCGCTGTGGCTGGATGAGGCTCCGGGAGCCGCGCTGTGGGATCATCCGGGGACTAAGGCGCTGCACAGCATAATGCTGGAACAGGCAATTGTGCCCGGTGATGAGCGGCTTCTGCCCTTGCAGGAGCTGTGCGATGCCACCGGCGCGTGCGTTTCAATCGGCGCGCATGAGCGGGTGCGCCAGAGCCTCTACAACAACCAGCTGTTGTTTCGCCCCGGCCAACCGGCGCTTGACCACCGCAAGCTGGTGCCGACGCATGGCGAGCGGCTGATCTGGATGCGCGGCGATGGCTCGACGCTGGGCGTGCATCAGGCCGAATGGGGCCGGGCGGGGAACCTCATCTGCTGGGAGCACTGGATGCCGCTGGCGCGCGCGGCGATGCACAATCTGGGCGAGAGCGTGCATGTGGCGGCATGGCCGACCGTGCGCGAGGAATACGCGCTGGCCTCGCGGCATTATGCGATGGAGGGGCGGTGCTTTGTGCTGGCAGCGGGGCTGGTGCAGCGGCGCGATGATTTGTTCGACGGGCTGGAGCGGGTGGGTGGCAATGCGGAGGCGAAGGCGCTGTTCGAAGCGATCGAGGGCGATGTGCTCAATCGCGGCGGCTCGATGATCATCGCGCCCGATGCGCGGGTGCGTGGCGCAGGCGGGTGAGGGCGAGGAAATTCTCCACGCCGAACTGGACCTGAGCGAGATCGGGCAGGGTCTGGCGAGCCTCGACACCGACGGGCATTATTCGCGGCCAGATGTGTTTGAGCTTAATGTAGATACGCGGGCGAAGGATGGGGTGAATTGGAGCGGCCTGTCCGATGTCTGAAGCAGTCGATATCCTTATCGCTGGCGCATTTGTGACCGCGGTTTCGCTGCTGATGCGAACCATGCGGGCAGAGGGCAAGCTTCCCAAGTGGTGGTGGGGTGTTGCAGTCGTGCCGCTTCTGTCCTTCGGACTGGCATTGGCCGTGATGCTTCTTCCGCGCTCAATCCCGGAAGGGTGGCAGGAAGGTTATTTCGACACGGGAAGCGCTGACTTCGTCGCGTTGGTTTTTTTCGGAGCCGTATTGCCGGTTGCTTATCTTGCGGTCGCTTTGCCGGTCGCGTTCGTGGTTCGGCTCTGGAAGGCGCGTCGGTTCAAGGCATGACCTTCGCCGCCACCATCCTCACGCTCTATCCGGAGATGTTTCCCGGCCCGCTCGGCATTTCGCTTGCGGGCAAGGCGCTTGAGCGCGGCGATTGGACCTGCGCGACCGTCAACCCGCGCGACTTTGCCACGGACAAGCACCGCACCGTTGATGATACGCCCGCAGGCGGCGGGGCGGGGATGGTGCTGAAGTGCGATGTGATGGCGGCGGCGCTGGATAGCGTCCTCCCCGGAACGGGGAGGGGGACCGCGCGAAGCGGGGTGGAGGGGCGGACTGCCGCCGATGGCTCGCCCCTCCACCATCCTGCGGATGGTCCCCCTCCCCGTTCCGGGGAGGATACTCCCATCCTCGCCATGACCCCGCGCGGGAAACCGATCACGCAGGAGCGTATTCGCGACATTGCTAGCGGCCCCGGCGTTACGATCATTTGCGGACGGTTCGAAGGCTTTGACGAACGCCTGTTCGAAGCGCGCCCGCAGATCGAGCAGGTATCCCTCGCTGACATCGTGCTGTCGGGCGGAGAGACCGCGGCGATTGCCATACTCGATGCTTGCATTCGGCTGCTTCCCGGCGTAATGGGCGCGGCCTATAGCGGGACCGAAGAATTGTTCGAGGACGGACTTCTGGAATACCCGCAATATACCCGACCTCAGGAATGGGAAGGGCGCACGATCCCCGAAGTGCTGCGATCGGGGGATCATGCGAAGGTTGCTGCTTGGCGAAAAGCTCAGGCGGAAACCGACACTCGGTTACGCAGGCCGGACCTTTGGGAACGCTACGATGGTGTTCGGGTTCAGTCTGCCTCTGGCGCGCGGCGAAAAGACAAGGAACGCAGGCCATGAACCTGATCCAGCAAATCGAAGCCGAGGAAATCGCCAAGGTTTCCAAAGAGATTCCCGAATTTCGCGCAGGTGACACCGTGCGCGTGGGCGTGAAGGTCGTCGAAGGCCAGCGCGAACGTATCCAGATGTTCGAAGGCGTCGTGATTGCCCGTTCGAACCGCAGCATCAACAGCAACTTCACCGTGCGCAAAATGAGCTTTGGCGAAGGCGTGGAGCGTGTGTTCCCGCTGTACGCGCCGATCGTCGACAGCATCACCGTGGTGCGTCGCGGCGTCGTGCGCCGTGCAAAGCTGTACTATCTGCGTGGCCGCACCGGTAAGCGCGCTCGCATCGCTGAGCGTCGCGATCCGACCGGCAAGAGCTGATTGGCCGCAAGGCGCAGGCCTTGCCTCAATGCGAATTATGAAAGGGCGGTCCGGTTGGGCCGCCCTTTTTCGTTGGGGGACGCTTGCGTTTGGGTTGCGGGTCGTCAACAGATTGCGGTTTGATGACGTCAAAGGGGCTATCCTTGAAATGCGCTTACCGCTTCTCGCCGCTGCCGCTGCGCTTTTGTCTACGCCGGCCATCGCGGATGACCTTTCAATGACAGATACAGCGCACCTGACTTTCGAGCGCGTCTTCGCCAGCCCCGACCTCAATGGCGAAAGCCCGCGAGCGGCAAAACTTTCGCCAGACGGCCGCTATCTGACCCTTTTGCGAAACCGCGCGGACGACACGGAACGGTATGATCTGTGGGCGTTCGACCGCGAAACGAGTGAATGGACCATGTTGGTCGATTCCGAAAAACTTGGCACCGGACGCGAGCTTTCCGAAGAAGAGAAAATGCAGCGCGAGCGCGGACGGATCGGAAACCTGACCGGGATCGTCTCCTACCAGTGGGCGAGCGATGGCACAGGCCTGCTGGTCCCGCTCGACGGCGATCTGTTTCTGGCCAAGCTGGACGGCACGATCATCCGCCTCACCGATACAGAGGAAACAGAGCTCAATGCGGCGTTGAGCGCCAAGGGCGAGTTCGTCTCGTTCGTTCGCGACCGGCAGCTATGGGTCGGCGAGGTCGGCGGCGAAGCGAGGCCGATCACTCCTGTCGAAAGCAACAAGGATGTGCGCTGGGGCGAGGCGGAATTCGTCGCTCAGGAAGAAATGGGTCGAAGCCAGGGTTTCTGGTGGGGGCCAAACGATGAGCGCATCGTCGTTGAGCGGTTTGACGAGAGCGGAGTGGAAATCGCACGCCGGGCGGCGATCGGTGCGGACGGTACGCGCATTTTCGAACAGCGTTATCCGTTTGCCGGTACGCCCAACGCGATAGTCTCCCTGTTTGTGATGAACCCCGATGGCAGTGACCGGGTCGAGATTGATCTGGGTGATAACGAAGATATCTACATTCCCGCCGTCGACTGGGCACCTGATGGCAAGTCAATCTATGTGCATCGCCAGAACCGCGATCAAACCTCGCTCGACATTCTGAAAGTCGATCCTGCGACCGGATCGAGCGAAGTGTTGTTCACGGAAAAAGCGGCGATTGCCGATTACTGGCTAAATCTCGGCAGCAATTATCGCTGGTTGAAGGATGGCTCTTTGATCTGGTGGTCGGAACGCGACGGTTTCGGGCATCTGTATCGGCTTTCGGATGGGGAATGGTCCCAACTCACCCAGGGCGAGTGGGTGGTCACCGGCCTCGTGGGTATGGATCAGGCGGCTGGCAGGCTCTATTTCACCGGCACGAAGGACGATGTTCTGGCGCAGCAGATCTATGCGCTCGATCTTGCAAATCCGGGTGAAATTACGCTCATCAGCGATCCAGCATTCGTCCACGCGGCAACAATGGACGACAAGGGACAGACATTGCTCGTCACGCGTTCCAATGACGACACGCCGCCGCAAAGCTACCTTGCCGATCGTGACGGCAAACGCATTGCGTGGGTGATGGAAAATGCGCTGGACGATAGCCACCCCTACTCGCGCCATCTGGCGAGCCATCGCCCTACGCAATACGGCACGATCAAGGCAGAGGACGGCACCGATCTGTATTGGGAAATGGTCATGCCGGAACTCGAACCGGGCAAACGCTATCCGGTGTTCTTCCATCACTACGCCGGTCCGGGGCCCCAGCGCGTAACCAAAAATTGGGATGGGGCAACGCGTCAGGCGATTGTCGATAAGGGATATATCTGGTTCGTGCTGGACAACCGAGGCAGCGCCAATCGCGGTGTGGCATTCGAACAGCCGATCTACCACCGTCTGGGCGGGGTCGAGGTGCGCGATCAGAAAGCGGGCGCGCAGTTTCTTAAAACCCTCGATTTCGTCGATCCGGACAAGATTGCCCTCGATGGCGGGTCCTATGGCGGATATATGACGATAAAGCAGCTTCAGGCCGATCCGGGTCTCTACGCCGCCGGGATTGCCAGTGCTCCTGTCACCCGCTGGGAATTGTACGATACCCATTGGACAGAGCGGTACATGGGCACGCCGCAGGGCAACCCGGAAGGCTATGCCAGCGCCAATGCCGTCACCGATGCAGCAAAGATCAGTGACCCGCTATTGCTGATCCATGGCATGTCCGACGACAATGTGGTCCTGGATCATACAACAGAGCTTGTGGCAGCGATGCAGGCGGCCAACGTGCCGTTCGAAATGATGCTGTATCCCGGCTTTGGCCATGCCATTCGCGGTGAGAAGATCAGCCCCCACCTGATGAATGCAAAGTTCCGCTTTCTGGAGGCGAATGGGGTTACGCCGCCGGAATAGGTTCTTGCGCCAGCCACTCCAGCACCTTGGCGGCGACGTCGTCTGGCGCTTCGACCTGCGGGTAGTGTCCGACCGTCTCGATCAAGTGGTGCCGCGCATTGGGCAGGGTTGTTCGCCAGCGATCATAGGCGTGCCTACCCGATACCGGGTCGAGCGCGCCATTGATCAGGCCAGTGCGGTCCTGCGCCGCTACCAGCGCCGCCTCCCACCGGACCTTATGCGTGCGCCGGTCCGCGATGTAATGCAGCAATTTGTGCGTTATGCGATTGCCGCCCTTATGGCTGATGAAAGTCCAGAATGCGTCCAGCTCCGCCTCGCTCGGTTGCGTATCGGGGCCGAACACTTCGGAAAAGCTGCGCCCGAAACTCTGGCGGCTCATCAGCAACCCGACCAGAAAGCCAAGCGGTGATACGCCGAGCTTCTGTATCGGGCGCGGGCGGTGCTGATCGGGAAAGATGCCGCCATTCAGGAACACGCATTGGTCCATCCCCGACGCGCGTGATCCGTCACGCTGGCGGGCCAGCAATTCCTGCCCCACCGATACTCCGTAATCATGCACCAGCGCATCGAAACGGGTCACGCCTAAATTCGCCAGCAATGCCTCTTGCAGATCGGTTTGACGATGGATCGAGTATCCCGATTTCGGTTTATCCGACAGGCCAAAGCCCAGCATATCGCACGCAATCAGGCGACGGTTTGCCCCCAATTTCTCCCACACAGGCACCCAGTCCCATGAACAGGTGGGAAAGCCGTGAACCAGCAGCAGCGGCTTCGCACTGGCATCACCGCCAGTCCAATAGGCGATCTGGTGACCCTGAAAGTCGAAGTGGGTGGCCCGTTCGATCCAGTCCTGTGTATCGGTGCCCATGTCTTTCCCCTTGCCAAGCCATGCTAGGGGCGTCAGCGAGGCACGCAAAGCATTTGAAGCGGAGTATGTGCATTGGGTTATCGGGTGGTCATCGTCGGTGCGACGGGGAATGTCGGACGCGAAATGATGCAGATCCTCGCCGAGCGCGAGTTCCCCTGCGATGAGGTCGCAGCGGTAGCCTCCTCGCGCTCGCACGGCAGCGAGGTCGAATTCGGCGACACGGGCAAGATGCTTAAATGCAAGAATATCGAGCATTTTGAATGGGCCGGATGGGACATCGCCCTGTTCGCAGCAGGCAGCGGCCCGGCAAAGGAATACGCGCCCAAGGCGGCAGCAGCGGGCTGCGTTGTGATCGACAATTCCTCGCTTTACCGCATGGACCCCGACGTGCCGCTGATCGTGCCGGAGGTAAATCCGGATGCGATTGACGGTTACACGGCGCGCAACATCATCGCCAATCCCAATTGCTCAACCGCGCAATTGGTGGTCGCGTTGAAGCCCTTGCACGATGTCGCCACGATCAAGCGGGTGGTGGTGTCGACCTATCAGTCGGTTTCGGGCACGGGCAAGTCGGGCATGGATGAGCTGTTTGAACAGAGCCGCGCGATCTTTGTCGGCGATCCGGTGGAGCCGCGCGTCTTCACCAAGCAGATTGCCTTCAACGTCATCCCGCACATCGACGTCTTCCTCGACGACGGATCGACCAAGGAAGAGTGGAAGATGATGGTCGAGACCAAGAAGATCCTCGACCCGAAGATCAAGCTGACGGCGACCTGCGTGCGCGTGCCGGTGTTCGTAGGCCATTCGGAAAGCATAAATATCGAGTTCGAGAACGAAATGTCGGCGGAACAGGCACAGGATATCCTGCGCGAGGCACCCGGCATCATGCTGATCGACAAGCGCGAGGACGAGGGATACGTGACACCGGTCGAGGCCGCTGGCGACAGCGCGACCTATATCAGCCGCGTGCGCGATGATCCCACGGTCGAACACGGCATAACGCTGTGGTGCGTCGCCGACAATCTGCGCAAGGGCGCTGCCTTGAACGCGGTGCAGATCGCGGAATTGCTGGGTCGCCGACACCTGAAGAAGGGCTGACAAAAATGCGCGGTTCTACCCTTGCTTTGCTCGCTCTGATGATCGCTGCTTGCGACAGCGGCGAAGTTCCCCCTCCGGGTCAGGAAGCCCTGCGCCCCAGCACACCACAAGTCGCCGCGGATCAGGTTGAATTGCGCGCCGACGGGCTGGTTGCAGGATCGGAGTCGTTTTATTTTGCCGCCGGGCAAAACGAGGTGGAGGCCGCCGTCGAAAAGGTGCTGGGCGTTACCGCCGCGCGTTCCACCAATGACGAATGTGGCGCGGGGCCGATTGTCATGACCCGCTTTGGCGAAGACCTGACATTGAACTTTCAGGACGGATCGCTCGTTGGCTGGACCGTTACCGAAGCAGATGAAAATCTGCGGGTTGTCGGCGATGTGCAAGTCGGCACCGCGCGCGCAGACGCTCTGCAGGCCAAGGGATTCAAAGCCCTTGAAAGCACGTTGGGCGAGGAGTTTTCGCTGGGAGACCGCATTGGCGGCATCATTGAAGAAGATGCGATATCGCTGATGTATTCGGGAACGCAGTGCTTTTTCCGCTAAGGTGCGCCAGAACCAGAGTATGACCCTAACCGCCGATCTGTATTTCAGTTTCCGTTCGCCGTATTCCTATCTCGCGGTCGGGCGGTATCGCGCGCTGTTGGAGGATTACGACGTCGATATTGCGCTGCGGACCGTCTGGCCGATAGCGATCCGCAATCCAGACCTCTTGTTCAGCGGCAATCCCAATGTCGGGCGGTATATCTTCATTGACGCCGCGCGGTCGGCGCAGATGCTCGGCATACCGTATCGCTGGCCGCGCCCCGATCCGGTGGTGCAAAACCTTGCGACGCGCGAAATTGCCGCCGATCAGCCGCACAGCCATCGCCTGTGCCGCATGGGACAGGCGGCGACGCGGCGGGGCAAGGGGCTGGCCTTTGCCGATGAGGTGTCGCGGATAATCTGGTCCGGCACCGTCGATAACTGGCACGAGGGCGATCATCTCGCCGCAGCAACCGCGCGCGCGGGTCTGGACTATTCGGAACTCGCCGCCGAAGCACAGGCTGAGGCGCAAGCGCTCGATGCAGAGATCGAGGGCAACCAGCAGGCGCTGGAAGCGGCAGGTCATTGGGGCGTCCCCACACTGGTATTCGAGGGCGAGCCGTTTTTCGGGCAGGACCGGATCGAAATGGCAAAATGGCGCATGGAGCAAAAGGGGTTGGCGAAACGTGACCACGCTTAGCCACTTTACCTCCTTTGACGGCACCCGGCTTGCTGTCCATCGCGCGGGCAAGGGCGCGCCTGTAATCCTCCTCCACGGGCTGTTCTCAAGCGCGCATATGAACTGGATCAAGTGGGGGCACGACCAACGGCTTGCCGATGCAGGGTTCGAGGCGATCATGCTCGATTTCCGGGTGCATGGTGACAGCGACGCGCCGCAAGACCCGGCGGCTTATCCGCCCGGCGTGCTGCTGCGTGATGCCGCGGCGCTGGTCGAGCATCTGGGACTGGAGGATGGCGCATACGATCTCGTCGGGTTCTCGCTGGGCGCACGCACTGCGTTGCACGCTTGTGCCCATGGCGTGCTCCACCCACGCCGCCTGATCGCGTGCGGGATGGGTGTAGAAGGGCTGGCCGAGTGGGAGCGGCGCGCGGCCCATTTCAAGCGGGTGATTGACGAATTCGACACGATCAAGCCCGGCAGTCCGCTTTACACCGCGCGCACGTTCCTGAAATCGCAGGGGTTGGATCACACAGCAGCGCGGCTGTTGCTGGATGCGATGGACCCGTTCGACCTTGCTGCGCTCTCCAACATCACCGTGCCCACTGCGGTGATTTGCGGGGACGAGGATGGAGACAACGGCTCTGCCGAAGACCTCGCCACATTGCTGCCCGATGCGGTCTATATCGAAGTCCCCGGCACCCACCTAAACAGCGTGACCAAACCCGATCTGGGCGAGGCAATCGTGCAGTTTCTGGCCCGTTAAGGTGCCGTTGAGTATCCGAGGATCGTCGTCGCAGCGCGCTTGCCAATCTGCGCGTCCCCGTTAAATCACCCATAACGTCTGAACCCACAGGATCGCACCTATGAAATCTCTCAAATTGCCTTTGAAAACATCGCTGCTTGCGCTTGCGATAGCTTTGCCAACTCTCCCTGCGCTGGCCGATGCGCACATGGATACTGCGCCCGTCGAAAAAGTGACCGCGACTTTCCCGATGACGCCTCAGGGTGCAGCCGACTGGATTGCGATGGTTGAGCAGGACTTCGCCAGGTTTTCAGTCACCTACGCGCAGGTTTCCTGGATCAATGCGACCTATATCAATCACGATAGCGATGCGCTGGCCGCTCAATACGGGACGGAATTGACGCTGAAAAGCGTGGCCTATGCCAAGGAAGCGGCAAAGTTTGCAGAAGTGCCCGGCCTTGATCCTGAGGTTGAGCGCAAACTGAACATGCTGCGCTACAGCATATCGTTGCCAGCACCATCGCGCGACGGCGCAGCGGAGGAACTTTCCAACATCGCGACGAAGCTGAATTCGGATTACGGTAAGGGCAAGGGCACCTTGAACGGTCAGCCGATCAATGGCTCCGATATCGAAGCCGAAATGGGCAACCTTGAACGCACTCCCGCCGAATTGGCCGAAATGTGGGCGAGCTGGCACGACAATGTCGGCGCGCCGATGCGTGAAGATTATTCCAAATACGTCGGCCTTGCCAACGAAGGCGCGCAGGAACTGGGCTTTGACGATCTGGGTACGATGTGGCGGTCGGGTTACGACATGGCACCCGATGAATTCGCCGTCGAGACCGAGCGCATGTGGCAGGAGGTGAAGCCGCTTTATGTCGCGCTCCACACCTATGTCCGGCGCAAGCTGAACGAAAAGTACGGCGATGAGGTGCAGTCTGCCACCGGCCCGATCCGCGCCGATCTGTTAGGCAATATGTGGGCGCAGGAATGGGGCAATATCTATCCGCTGGTCGCGCCGGAGGGCGCCGGCGATATCGGTTATGACCTGACCGATCTGATCGAGAAGAAGGAACTTGGCCCGGTCGATATGGTGAAGGTGGGCGAGCAGTTCTTTTCCTCGCTCGGCTTCGATCCGCTGCCGGAGACGTTCTATCAGCGTTCGCAATTCACCAAGCCCGCCGATCGCGAAGTCGTGTGCCATGCCAGCGCGTGGAACCTCGACAACGTGGACGATCTGCGCATCAAGATGTGCATCAAGCCCAACGCCGACGATTTTACGACGATCCACCACGAACTAGGCCACAATTACTATCAGCGCGCTTACAACAAGCAGGACTATCTGCATCTGAACGGCGCGAACGACGGTTTTCACGAAGCTATCGGCGATATGATCGCATTGTCGATCACGCCAGATTATCTCGTCGGGATCGATTTGCTCAACGCTGAACAGGTGCCGTCTGCCGACAAGGACATCGGCCTGCTGCTGCGTCAGGCGATGGACAAGGTCGCGTTCCTGCCGTTCGGCCTTTTGATCGACCGATACCGCTGGAGCCTGTTTGACGGCAGCGTCGCTCCTGCCGATTACAACAAGGCGTGGACCGATATCCGTCGTGAATATCAGGGCATCGTCCCGCCGGTAGATCGGCCTGGAGACGCGTTCGATCCGGGTGCCAAATACCACGTGCCCGGCAATGTCAGCTACACCCGTTATTTCCTTGCCCGCCTGCTGCAATTCCAGTTCTACAAGGCGGCTTGCGACCAGGCGGGCTGGAAAGGGCCGCTGCACCGTTGCTCGTTCTATGGCAACGAGGAGGTCGGCAAAAACCTGAATGCGATGCTCGAACTGGGCGCGTCGAAGCCATGGCCCGATGCGCTGGAGGCGTTCACGGGTGAGCGCCAGATGAGCGGCAAGGCGATGGTTGAATATTTCGCCCCATTGATGGATTGGCTGGAAGAACAGAACAAGGGGCAAAAATCGGGATGGTAAAAGACTTGGTTCGTCGTGTTTGTAAACTCGCCGCTGCGGGGCTGGCTGGGGCTCTGGCCTTTACCGCAGCGGCGGCGCAGGATGCAGTGCCCGGCCATTCCGTTTCAGGCTCGGGCGTAGTTGCCGCAACCCGGGCGCAGAGCGTTCTGGCTGCGGTAACAGAGGCCGGGTACGAGGCGCAGCTGTTTGAGCGGGAAGGGGAAGACAGAGCCACCATCGAGATTGACTCCGATGGCCTCGTCTCGCTGATCGTGTTTGCAGATTGCAACGATGCGATCCCCGACTTTTGCGAGACGCTCGTGCTGTCTACCAAGTGGGATCGGACTGTGCCGATTTCCGACGCGGCGATTGCAACCGCTAATCAGCGCCACAATTACGTTTCGATTTGGCGCGACGAAGAGGGCGACCCGTTGTTGCAATGGGCTATCCTTACCGGGCGCGAGGGCATTCCCACCCCCGTTTTTCTGAGCGCGCTGGAACGCTATCTCAGCGTGGCGCAGGATTTCTGGGATGTCGCGTTTGAAGGCGACGAAAAGGATTCGTCGGACGCATCCCAACTGGCAGCGGACGCGGAAATCGCTTCGTGAAAATTAAAAGTGTTCTTCTTGCATTGCTTTCGATGGGATCACTGAGCGCGTGCGAATATGCACGTCGAGCGGTTGAATTCGGGCAAGGCCCGTTCGATGAAAGCGCGCGGCTCGCGGGCGATGAAGTGTTTCTCGGCATGCGCGAGGCGAGCTGGGATAGCGGCAATTTCGCAGCTGGCACGTTGCTGGTCACGAACAAGCGCGGGAACGATATGTCGGTGGTCGATCTGCTATCGGGCCAAGAGGTGCGCCGCGTGCCAACCTGCACCAATCCGCACGAACTGGCAGTCTCGCCTGACAATGCGCACGTTGCGGTAGCCTGTTATGGCGGACGTACGGTCGATATCGTGTCCACCGCAAATTTCGTTAAAAGGGCCAGTGTTGATCTGGGAGAAAATGCGCGCCCGCACGGGATTGTCTGGCATCCCGACGGACAGATATTCGTCACCGCCGAAGGTCTGGAACAGGTCATCGAAATCGCCGATCCGCTGGCTTCCGATCCGCAATTGATCCGCCGCCAGACCGGCCAGCAAGGCAGTCATATGCTGGCGGTCTCCCCTGACCGGCACTGGGCGTGGACCACCGACCTTTCATCCAAAACCGTTACCCGCATCGACCTCATTGGCGAGGTTCCTGCCTTATCTGTTACCGTGGGAGAAGAGCCGGAGGGCATTGCGCTGTCGCCAGATGGCAGCGTGCTGTGGGTGTCCGCGCGCGGCTCCAATCAGGCTTTCAGCCTTGATCCGGTGACGATGGAGGTAATCGAAACATTGAACACCGGGCGATTTCCCCTGCGTCTGGCAGTGAGGCCGCAAGGTGATGTCGCGGTCACTTCGAACCTTGCAGACGGGTCCTTGAGCGTGATCGACCTTGATCGTGCGCGCGTGGTACGAACCATTGCGGTGTCGAGCGAAAAGCTGGCACAGGATCGTTTCCAGGTGACTATTCTTTGGTCCGCGGATGGCTCCCGCATCTATGTCGCGGAAACCGGCAGCAACACCGTCGCGGAGGTCGATTATTCCAGCGGCACCGTGCTGCGACACATCAAGGTTGGCGATGGCGGCGATGGTCTCGCATTATTGCCTGCCGGGGGCGACCAATGGTGAAACGAACGAGATCGGCAAGCGCTCCATTGCCCATCGTCGGCTGGCGCGAGCTGGTTTCGCTTCCCGGCATCGGCCTGTCAGGGATCCCTGCAAAGATCGACACCGGCGCACGCACATCTTCGCTGCACGCCCGCGTGCTTGACCAGTTCGAGCGTGACGGCCATCCTTTTATCCGCTTTGCCGTTGACTGGGATGACATTTCGCACGAGGGCGAGGCGGTGCAGGTTGACATGCGCGGCATCACCAGTTCCAATGGCGAGACGCAAAAACGCTATGTCATCAAGACGCCGCTAGTCATCGGCAATGTCTCGTTTCGGGCCGAACTGAGCCTTGCAAACCGGACTGATATGAAATTTCCCATGTTGATCGGCCGCACCGCGCTTCGTCGCCGGTTCGTAGTCGATAGCGGGCATTCCTGGCTGCAATCGCCGGAAGTGCCCACCACAGTATCCCGTCATCCCTGAAAGGATCACCACACCCATGAAAATCGCCATGCTCGCCCGCAATGCTAACCTGTATTCTCACAAGCGTCTGAAAGAAGCCGCCGAACAGCGCGGGCATGAACTGGAAATTCTCAATACGACGCGCTGCACGGTGAATATCGCCAGTCATCGGCCCACGGTCATGTATAACGGGGAAACTCTGGGTCAGTACGACGCGGTCATTCCGCGCATCGGGGCATCGATCACCAATTATGGTCTCGCGGTGCTGCGTCAGTTTGAAATGGCGGGCGTCTGGCCGCTGAACGAAAGCGTCGCAATCGGGCGCAGCCGGGACAAACTGCGCTCTACCCAGATCATGGCAAAGCATGGCCTGGGCCTGCCTTTAACCGCCTATGCCAACGATCCCAAGCAGGCCGAGGCCATCATTAAGGCGGTGAACGGCCCGCCAGTGGTGATCAAGCTGCTGGAAGGGACGCAAGGGATCGGCGTGGTTCTGGCGGAAACGCTGAAGGGCGGGGCGTCCATCATCGAGGCGTTCCGCGGCGCCAACGTCAACATCATGGTTCAGGAATTCATCAAGGAAGCGGGCGGTTCGGACATTCGCTGTCTGGTCGTGGGCGGCAAGGTTGTGGCCGCAATGAAACGTCAGGGCGCAGAGGGTGAATTCCGGTCCAACCTGCACCGCGGCGGCAGCGCGCAACTCATCAAGATCACGCCGGAGGAACGCTCCACAGCGGTCCGCGCGGCCAAGCATATGGGCCTGAACGTATGCGGCGTCGATCTGCTGCGCGCCAATCACGGCCCGGTGATTATGGAGGTCAATTCCTCCCCCGGCCTTGAAGGGATCGAAAACGCTACAGGCAAGGACATCGCCGGACAGATCATCGACTTCATGACCGCCAATGCGAAAGTTGGCCGCACAAAGACCAAAGGTCACGGATAAACCGGTTCAGCGAAAAATGGTATGGATATCCCGACGATGAAACGATCGGTCTGGCTTGCGTTGCTAATGATGGCGGCGGCGTTGATGGGTGTTCAGGCCGGTGCTCAGCAGCCTCTCGTTGTCATCACCCAGTTCGATGATAGCACTGTCTCGCGATTGCTGCTGGACGGGCAGGCAACCTGGCGGATCGAAGGTGGGCCCGATGGCCGCGCCGTGTACCGGGTCAGCGCGCAGGATGGGATCAATTTCACTGTTCAGCCGCAGGCCTGCACCGCGGATGAGGGATGCACCGGATTGTTGGTCATCGCCACATTTCCCGCGCGCGAGGACACCAACCTGTCCGCGCTCGACGCGCTCCTCAACCGGTTCAACGATGTGAACGCCACGGCCAAGGTGTATCGCACGCCCGAAGGAGCCGTATTGCTGCAAACCTACATCAACGCTGCGTTCGGAATATCCTACGCCAATGCGCAGGCGCAATTGCTGATATTCGGTCGCAACGTACAGTCGTTGCGCGCTGAGCTGGTCGCGCCAAGGCCGCGCGCAGGTGGCTAGCTGGCTTTCAGATTGGCCATGAATTGCGAAGTCGATTGTTCGAGATTGCGCACGCTACCGATCATTTCCGCTGCGGCCTGATCCAGCTGGGAAGACAGTTTTTCGGCAGCGTTTGCCGTACCGACCAGCGATTTGCTGCGCTTTGCCATGGCGTTGACGTCATCTGCGGCCGCACGTGCGAAATTCTCGATAGTATCGGCCGACTTGCGCTGCTTTTCCACATCCCAGCGGATCGCGGTCGCGGCATGAGCCAACTCGGTTATTGCGGTATCAATGGCTGCAAAACTGCGTTCTGCCTCCAGTGTTCCTGATCGCACCCCTGACAAGAATGCGTCGATCTCTGTCGCCGCCTCGCTGGCCTGCATGGCAAGGGCCTTTACCTCTTGCGCGACGATCGTAAAACCGCGTCCGGCAGGGCCAGCGGTCGCTGCTTCGATGGCCGCATTCAGCGACAGCAGGTTGGTGCGCTCAGCTATGCGAACGATAACGCGGGTCGCCTCGCCAATGGTGTCGGAATGCGATGCGAGGCTTCCGACCGCCTCTCCGCCAGAACTGGAGCGCTGGGTCGCGCGGGTGGTAAGATCGTTCTGCTGACTGACATTGACGGCGATATTCGAGATCGAGCTGGAAAGCTCCGCCACGCCCTGCGCCACGGTCCGCGCGGCATTGCTTGCCGCCTCGGCAGACTGGGAGACGTCGGCGGCGCTCTGGCCCGTATCCTGGGCTATGACGCTGAGCGTCTTGGTGGTGCGCGCCAGCATGTCTCCGGTGCGCGCGATGGAGTGCGTTACGGTGCTGATCGACGCCTCGAATTCGCTTGCCAAACGAGCCTGTTCGGCCTTGCGCGCGGCGATCTGATCGGCCTGAAATCGTTCGCGTTCCTTGCGCTCATTTTCGACCCGATGGAGGGCATTGGCGAGGTCTTCCGCCTGTTCGCGCAGCAATCCGACCTGTGCTTCGCTGTTTTGTCGGGCACTTGCCAGTTCGCTCAAAAGCCGTCTGACGGTCGCGATGATAACAGTGCCAACGGCACCGATCACGGCCAGACCGATAATATGCAGGAGGCTGCGCCAAGCCACGCTGTCCTGATAGAAGATCCAGTCGGGCGTAAAGACTGCCAGCACGCTGATCTGCGCAATGCAAATAGCGGTGCCCCAGATCAGGGCGCGCGCATCGCAAAGGAAGGCAATCGTCACCACCGCCACTACATAGGCGAGCGGCGATTGCGGAGGTATCCCGCTTTCCTGCATGACAAAGTAAATAAAGAACGGTTGCACAGTTGCCATCAGGACAATCGACGCGATCGTAGCGGTCGAAAAGTCACGCTTTAACGCCTGCACGCTGGGGAAAGTGTTCAACGCGACGCTCAGCATACCGGCCCATAGCAGCGATGGTTCGCGCACCAGGCACATGGCAATCAGGGCGATGCTGACTGACCAGCCTGTCAGCAGGATACCGACGACACCGCGAGCGCGCACCTTCTCCAGCCTGATCGATGCCGGTCGCTGCAACGGAGTTTGTCTCTGAAGGTATTCAAAATCGGGCAGTCTTTCAAAGGACTGGCCGAGGTCTGAAGCGACAAGTGGGTCAGACTGAAATGTCATGACCATTCGATTGCACCTGCCACGGTTAGGCAATCGCGATATGCAACCTCGGTAAAACCCCCATACGCACCATTTGGCCCTTACCTGAATGGCGGTTCGTTGAATGCGCGCAATTTGCGACTGTGCAACCGATCGCCTTCGTCACGGAGGCGAGCGACCGCTTGCAGCCCGATCTGGAGGTGGGCGGCGATCGCTTCCTCATAAAATTTGTTGGCCTGACCCGGCAGCTTGATCTCGCCATGCAGCGGCTTGTCAGAAACGCACAGCAGCGTTCCATAGGGAACACGGAACCGGTACCCCTGGGCAGCGATCGTGGCGCTTTCCATTTCGACCGCGATCGCACGGCTCTGGGAAAAACGCTTCGCCGAATCCGCGTAATGCAGTTCCCAGTTGCGGTCATCGGTGGTGACGACGGTGCCGGTACGCATACGTTGTTTCAGGTTTGCGCCCTGCACACCGGATACCTCCTCTGCCGCGCTGGCAAGGGCAACCTGCACTTCGGCAATTGGCGGGATCGGGATTTCGGGTGGTAGCACTGCATCGAGCACGTGATCATCGCGAAGATAGGCGTGGGCGAGCACGAAGTCGCCAATCTTCTGGGTGGAGCGAACACCGCCGCAATGGCCAATCATTATCCAGGCATGGGGACGCAACACGGCGAGGTGATCGCAGATCGTCTTGGCATTGGACGGACCGACGCCGATATTGACGAGGGTTATCCCTCGCCCGTCCGGACGCATAAGGTGGTAGGCGGGCATCTGGTGCCGCCGCCACGCGGTATCGTTGAGCTGGGCTTGCGCGTTATCCATCCGCTCACTGACATCAAGGCCGCCAGCGCCGCGCAGCGCGGTATAGCTGTTCTCCCCGATCTGCTGAGCGCCCCAGTTGACGAATTCATCAACATAGCGGTGATAGTTCGTAAACAGGATGAAGTCCTGAAAGTCCTCCACTGCGGTTCCGGTGTAGTGCGCCAACCTCGCGAGCGAATAGTCGGTGCGCAACCCGTCAAACAGCGACAGCGGCATATCGACGTCTTCATCGTAATCGATTCCGTCGGCCAGTTCATCCCCGATCAAAGCGAGATCTGTCGAAGGGAAATGCTGGGCAATTTCCTGCGGCGCAATGCCCACCATTGCCGCGCCCGCTTCGCCATCAAGGACATAAGGAAATGGGATTTCCTGCCGCGACCGGGTGACGGTCACTTCGACTTCGTATTCCGCGCCAATCAGGTCCAGTTGTTCTATCAAATATGCCGCGAACAGATCGGGCCGAGTGATTGTGCTGGTATAGGTGCCGGGCTGCTCCAGACGTCCGAATGCGCGACTGCGGTCAGATATCTGCCCTACGCTGGCGGCCGCTCCGCTGTAGTGCAGAGTAAGTTGGGGATAGGCATAGCTACCATCTTCACGCTTGCGCTGCGGAGGAACGGTTCCGTCGCGGCCAAAGGCGATAACATCGGCGCGAAGGGTCGCCACCGCATCGGCATAATGGCTTTGAAGTTGGTCGAGTATTTCGGAAATGTTGATCATGCGCGCCATTAGCATCGGTTTTATGACGTGGCAAAGGCGCTGTTGGGTTCAAACGTCATCATTTCCCCACCTGGTATTGTGGGGCTGTTGATCGGTCAGGAGCGCGTCCACATCCGTTTCAAATTGAACTGCACACTTTGCAACCGGGTGTAATTCTCCTCGCTCATCGTGTTGCCTTCCAGCGCGGCCACCTCTCCGAGTTCGTACAGAAGCTCTCGCTCGACCGTTCCGGGGACTTGGCTTTGAATGAAGGTGATACCGACCAGCCGCTCCCCGCTAGTGACCTTTTCGACCTCGTGCAGAGTGGATGAGGGATAGACGATGGCCGAACCCGCCGGCCCTTTGAACCGCAGCTCTGCCGTCCCCAGCACAATACGCAGTGCGCCGCCTTCGTAACTGGCCGGGTCATTCAGAAACAGCGTGCAGGAAAGGTCCGACCGGAGCGAGACATTGCCCACCCCCATCAACGCAGCATCGGGATGCAGGCCGTAATGCATCCCCGGCTCATACCGGCAGAGTAATGGCGGAGCGAATTGCGCAGGGATCGCGAAATTGACGAAATCCTCGCATCCGAACAGCGCCTGCGCCATGATGTTGACGGCGCTTTGCTGCAATTGCTGATCGTGCATTTGCAGGTTCGCCTTCGCCTTCGAATGCGGATTGCTGATCTTGCCGTCAACGAAGGTTGCCTTCCCGGCAATTTCTTTAAGCTGCGAGATATCTGCGGGCGAAAGCACGTTTTCGATTAGTCTGAACATACTTGTCAGTCTTACGCGCGGGCGAGGGCGCGGGCAATCGCCGGATGATCGGCGGCTGCACGTTCAAGCCACGCGAGCGCCGCGCGAATGTCTGCGCCACGGTCTTGCGCGGCTCCGGCCAGCACGTTTTCTCGCAATTGCGGCGAATATCCATGCTCTGGGGCTTTGGAATATTGCTGCATTATGGGACCCGTGGTGAGGGCGTGCGCCGCTTGCGCACTCAGGCCGATTTCAAGGTGCGCTGCGATATCGGTAAGCATTTGCGCAGGCGCAGCCAGAAACGCATCGAAATCCACCCACATTACATCGTCATCGTTCGATGCGTTCAGCGCGGTCATCTCGCACGCCCAGCCAAGCGCGGCGCGCTGTGCCTCGTCAAGTTCCCAAAGATTGAAGGCCGCGTGGCCCAATCGAGTATTGAGCCGCTGCAACCGCGATCCGGACAGCGCGCCGAGTTCCTGCCGCGAATTCTCGCCTGCAAGGATAGTCTGAAGATATCGCTCGGGCGAAAGGGTCAGAAACACCGCCTTGCGTTGTCCCTCCAGCAATTCGGGCGCGATCTCGCTGACAAAGCTTGTGGCTTTGATGAGCGCGCGCTGATCGGGAGCGAAAGTGCGAGAGAGCCATTTCCGTGCACAAGGCAGGCGCTCTGCCATGCGACCGGGCGGCCATGGCGAATGCGCTTGCCCTTCGAGCGTCTTCAACTCGGCAAACTGGCGCAGCAATTGCGGTTCACGCAATGCCAGCGTGTCTGGCGCCTCGCCCAGCAGCCTTGCGATCAGCGTCGATCCGACATGGCCGATATGGAAAATGAAGCGCGCATCGTCGCGTGCGCTGCCGGTTTGCGGGGCGATGACATTCCAACTGCCCCATTGCATCGGGCGCAGAGCGGGCGAGCCTTGCGCCGCGCCCGGATCGGCTTGCAACAACCGCTGGTCGAGGAAGCTTGCGGCGCGCAATTCCGCTTCGCTGACTTGCATCAGCAGCAAGCGATCGTTCGCCACGTCCATCTGATGAACAAAAAGGCTGGCATCCGAAGCAAAAGTCATCGGATACCAGCCTTTCTGATTGGTTCTTTAGCGAAGAACGCGAGCGGATCAGCCCTCTGCGTCGTCCTCATCGGCTGCGTCATCGGCAGCGGCTTCATCTGCGCCGCTGTCGAGCAGTTCGGCGGGGATTTCGCCCGGCTCAAGGTTGGGGTCGATGCGGTTGGCTTCGACCTGTTCCTCGATTTCGCGCTGTTCGTCTTCGAAGATTTGCGCCAGCACGTCGACGCCTTCCGACTGAAGCTTGGCTTCGTCGTCGGAACGGGCGACGTTTGCCTTCACCAGAACCTGAACTTCAGGGTGCAGCGCAACAGTCACATCGTGCATGCCGATCGTCTTGATCGGCGCGCCCATGATGATCTGCTTCTTGTCGATTTCGAAGCCCTGTTCGACCAGCCCTGCAACCATGTCGCGGACATTGACCGAGCCGTACAATTGGCCTGCGTTGGATGCAGCGCGGATAAGCACGACTTCGGCGCCTTCCACCTTGCTGCCCGCTTCTTCGGCAACACCGCGCTTTTCGGCGTTTTCCTGTTCGAGACGCTCACGATTGGCCTCGAACACCTTTTTGTTGGCTTCGTTGGCGCGCAGGGCCTTCTTCTGCGGGAGCAGGAAGTTGCGGGCGTAGCCATCCTTCACGGTGACAACATCGCCAATCGTGCCGAGCTTTTCGATACGCTCAAGGAGAATGATATCCATGGTTCTTTCTCCTCTTACTTCACGATGTAGGGAAGCAGGCCGATTTGGCGCGCACGCTTGATCGCCTTGGCGAGTTCGCGCTGCTTCTTGGCGGAAACGGCGGTGATGCGCGAAGGCACGATCTTGCCACGCTCGGACATGAAGCCCTGCAGCAGGCGCACGTCCTTGTAATCGATCTTGGGCGCGTCGTTACCCGAAAACGGGCAGGACTTGCGGCGGCGGAAAAATGGGCGTGCCATCAGTCACGGTCCTCCCGGTCAGAGCGGCGCTTACGCTCACGCTCGTTCTTGCGCATCATTACGCTGGGGCCTTCTTCGTGTTCTTCGACACGGATGGTCAGGTAACGGATGACGTCTTCGTTGATGCGGGTCTGACGCTCAAGCTCGGCAACGACGGCACCGGGGCCTTCGATGTTGAGCATCACGAAATGTGCCTTGCGATTGCGTTCGATTTTGTAGGCGAGGGATTTGAGGCCCCACGTTTCGGTCTTCGTGACCTTGCCTTCGTTCGCTTCGACGATTTCGGTCGCCGTGGCCGCCAGCGCGTCTACCTGGGCCTGCGAGAGGTCCTGACGCGCGAGGAAGATATGCTCATAAAGAGCCATATCGCTCGTCCTTTCAATTGCTGCCGATCGCTGGCTTGTCCGTCCGGATGACGGGGCCCCTCCGACTTTCTTTGTTCCCGCGAAGAGCCTGAAGCGTCCTCGCGGAAGCGGCGCACATAACGTGTTTGGGTTTTAATGCAAGTCTTGCCTCGCGGGAACGGGCAGGGCAGGCGGCGATTGCATAAGACAAAGCTAACAGGGATTCTCTTCATATGCCGTCAGGTCTGGTTGCGCTGTTCGACGATGTAGCGGTGATTGCGCGCGCAGCGGCGGCATCGGTGGATGACATCGCTGCCGCCGCTGGCAAAGCGGGGTCCAAGACCGCCGGTGTCGTGATTGACGATGCGGCGGTGACACCCAGCTATGTTACCGGCCTTTCACCATCGCGTGAATTGCCGATCATCTGGTCAATCACGAAAGGCAGCCTCAAGAACAAGCTGCTGATCCTGCTGCCCGGCGCGATGCTGTTATCGGAATTCCTGCCCGGCGCAATCGTCTATATCTTGATGCTGGGCGGCCTGTTTCTGTGCTACGAGGGCGCTGAAAAGGTTATCGAAAAACTTGGCGGGGAAAAGCACGGTAAGACAGTCGACGATGTCATCACCGATCCCGCGACGTTCGAGAAACAGCGCGTTGCAGGCGCGATCCGCACCGATCTTATCTTGTCGGCGGAAATCATGGCCATAACACTCAATGAACTGACGCAGTCGGCGGCGATTGACGATACGATCTGGACGCGCGGAGCCGCGCTGGCGCTGGTCGCTGTGGTGGTGACCGTTGTGGTGTATGGAACAGTCGGACTGATTGTGAAGATGGATGATTTCGGTCTGGCCCTGACAAAGCGTGCCAGTGCGTTTTCGCAGAGCGTCGGTCGGGGGTTGGTGGCAGCCATGCCGAAACTGCTGATCGCTCTCTCCTTCATAGGTACGATCGCGATGCTCTGGGTCGGCGGCGGCATCCTGCTGCACGGTACCCATGAAATTGGGCTTCACGGCCTGTATGACGTGACCCACGGTATAGAAAGCGCAGTCGAAGGCGCGACCGGGCCGGTGGGCGGGGTGCTGGGCTGGCTAACCTATGCGGCGCTGTCTGCGTTCATCGCGCTGGTGGTTGGCGCTATCATCGTGTTCGTGTTGCACAAAGTGCTGAAGGTTGGCCACGAAGAGGCGCATTAACCCGTCGCCGCACATCCGCCGACACGGCTCAGGATGATTCTTCCAGCTCAAGCCCGCACTTGTCGCACACGCGGTTCGGCCAAGGAACCACAAGAACACCGCGGAAAAACAGATTGTTACCGCAACGGGGGCAATTGAAACTGAGCATTTGCCGGTTTGCTGCAATCAGCCCGACGATGGCGGCGGCAAAGGCGAGACTGGAATGGCCAAAAAAGCGGTCGATTACCAAAACGAAAAGGATCGCCACCAGCAGCGCGCCCATCATCCACCATGCATGATTGCGAGCGCGTTCATATATTTTCATGTCAGGCGCTCGAACACGCCGTGCGCGAAGGTGGTCAGCGTATCGTCGCGTGCGCCCATCACCACAATGCGGTCGCCTGGCTGGGCAAGGCCGACGATGCGGTCCCCGCAATCGTCACGCGAGGGGATATGCTCTGCGTTACCGCCCGCCTGCCGGATCAGCGCGACGATCTGCTCGCTACCCACACTGCGGTCCACAGTTCCGCCGAAATAGACCGGGTCGCACATGATCGTGATGTCATCGCCATCCAGTTCGCGCCCAAAGGTCTGCGCGAGTTCGGTACCCATCTGCTTTAGCGGGCCGTATCCATGAGGTTGGAAGAACGCGATGACGCGCCCCGGCGTTGCTTTGAGTGTGCGCAATGTCGCGGCGCATTTTTCCGGATTATGCCCGAAATCGTCGATTACGGTGATGTCGGATGGCGTGGTGCCGATCACGTCGAAGCGGCGAGCAAGCCCCTCGAAAGACCGCAGCGCATAGGCCGCCTTGCGCACATCAATGCCTGCCGCGCTGACCGCTGCAATAGCGGCGAGTGCGTTTGACAGATTGTGCCGCCCCGGCATCGGCACGATTAGCGGAAACACCTCACGGCTGCGATTGTCGATCAGTGCGGCGCGAATGCCAAACGGGCTTTCGTCGACGGAATCGGCGTCGACCGTAATATCGGCACTGGGATTGCGTACGGCAAAGCTGACCAGCTGCGAGGCCTTGTCGCTCAAAAAGCGCGCCTCTTCATTGTCGAAATTGACCACCGCACAACCCGCCTCGCTCACGTAGTTACCGAAAAGGACGCGCAATTCCTCGATACTCTTGTGGTCGAGGCTGACATTCAGCAACACGCCAATGGTCGGCTTGTAAAGCGCAATGGAACCGTCGCTTTCATCCACTTCGCTCACAAACACATTGCGCGATCCGATCCGCGCGCTGGCAAACGGATTTTGTGGGCTGGCAAAATTCTTCATCACCGCGCCGTTCATTACGGTGGGGTCATGCCCGGCCTCTTGCAAAATCCAGGATATCATTCCGGTGACGGTCGATTTGCCCGACGTTCCGCCGACTGCGATGGAATAGCCTGCCTGATTGAACAGGGCTGCCAGCAATTGCGCCCGGCTCATCCGCAGACAGCCCAGTTCGGCAGCGCGCGATACCTCTGGCACGGTATCTTCGATCGCGGCAGATGCGATCAGGATCTGATCGGCTGAGGTAATTCCGCTGCCATCCTGGGAATAGAGTTCAAATCCGTTGTCGGTAAGCCACCGGAACTTTTCGGGCGAGCGCCCCTGATCGCGGCTGCGATCCGATCCGCCAACCGTATGGCCAAGACCACGGACGATCTGCGCCAGCGGGAGCATACCCGACCCGCCAATACCGCAGAAAAAGAAAGGGCGCCCGGCGATATCGGGGGCGTCGAGCGGGTGATCCATGCGAATCATGGTTATTGGCTTGCACCCGGACTTACAAGCGACTTAGGTCTGTTAACATGACGAACATAGCAATTTGCGCGCCCGCAACTCCGATAACCCGCGACCATGCGAGCGCTTTGGAGGCGCTGGTCGCTGCTGAATTTCCGATGCATCGCGTTACATTTCACGAACAGTGCTTTGCGCGCAGCGGGCATTTTGCGGGCGATGATCTGACGCGGCTGTCAGCGCTGGTCGAGTGCGCCAACGATCCAGCCTTCGATGCGGTGTGGTTTGCCAAGGGCGGATACGGATCGAACCGCATTGCAGAAGCGGCGATTGCTCGCATGAACGATGCGGCGCGGGAGAAATCCTATGTCGGATTTTCCGATTGCGGATATCTGCTGGCTGCGTTGTATCGCGCCGGGATTGGGCAATGCGCGCACGGTTCGATGCCGGTCAGTGCGCGGTCGGAGGGCGGTCGTCAGGCGCTGCGCCGCGTTCTCAAATGGTTTGCTGGTGATAATTCCGGTCTTGAGCCAAGCCTCAACGGCAGCACGCCTGTCGCAGCCTTCAACCTCATCACGCTGGCGATGTGCGTCAATACGCCGATCATGCCCGATCTGAGCGGCCACGTGGTGATGGTGGAGGAGGTGAGCGAGCACCTGTATTCCATCGACAGGCTGTTTTTTCACCTTGCAGGCACGCTGCCGCGTCTTGCCGGATTGAGACTGGGAGCGATTACGGCGGTGCCCGAAAACTACGTCGAATTCGGCCAGACCGAAGAGGAAATCGCGCAATTCTGGTGCGCGCGGGCGGGCATCCCCTACCTTGGCAGGGCAGAGATCGGGCACACATCTGCCAACAAGGTTGTCCCGTTCGGACTTGCGAGTCCCTCTGGCGGTGCCTAGGCGCTTGCTTGTCTTGAAGGGCGCGGGTGGCCCGGCACCACAGGGAGAAGATCATGCGCGCATTCGTATTTCCGGGGCAGGGCAGCCAGAAAGTCGGCATGGGGTCAGACCTTGCTTCAGCCAGCGCAGCCGCTCGCGAGGTTTTTCAGGAAGTCGACGATGCGCTCTCGCAAAAACTGTTCGCGATCATGCGCGACGGATCGGAGGATCAGCTGACCCTTACCCAGAACGCGCAACCTGCAATCATGGCGAATGCGATGGCGACATTGCGCGTGCTGGAGCGTGATTTTGGCGTTGCAATGGCTGATATCGCCGATGCGGTCGCGGGCCATTCCCTTGGTGAATACACCGCGCTGTGCGCCAGCGGTTCGTTCGATCTTGCCACGACGGCCCGCCTGCTCAAATTGCGCGGCACCGCGATGCAATCGGCAGTGCCCGTGGGCGAGGGGGGAATGGCCGCGTTGCTGGGCGCCGATATCGAGAAAGCCAGCGCGCTCGCCGCGGCGGCAGCCGAAGGTGAGGTCTGCGAGATCGCCAATGACAACGATCCGGGGCAGGTCGTCCTTTCAGGTCACGCGGGCGCTATCGACCGGGCGATCGCTCTCGCAAAGGATCACGGTATCAAGCGCGGCATCAAACTGCCGGTTTCCGCGCCGTTTCACTGTTCGCTGATGCAGCCTGCCGCGCAGGCGATGGCGGATGCGCTGCGCGAACACACGCCTGCCGACCCTGGCGTCCCGCTCTACGCCAACGTCACCGCCGCGAAGGTTTCCAGCGGCGAAGAAGAGCGCGAATTGCTGATCGAGCAGGTCACGGGCCGCGTGCGCTGGCGCGAAAGCATCATGGCGATGCGCGCCGACGGGATCGAGCATTTCGTCGAATTGGGCGGCAAGGTGCTGACCCCTATGATCGGACGCATCGACAAGGACGCCGCCACCACCAGCCTTATCACGATGGAAGAGCTGGAAGCCTTTGCCAGGGAGATCGGATAAATGTTTTCACTCAAGGGGATGAACGCGCTGGTCACCGGCGCAAGCGGCGGGATCGGATCGGCAATAGTTCATGCTCTGGCCAGCCAAGGCGCGCGCGTCGCGCTGTCGGGCTCCAATCCGGCGAAATTGCGTGCGTTTCGTGACGAGATCAACCAGACCTATGCCCATCACGATCATGACGGCCATGTCGAGATTACCTGCGATCTGGGCGACACCATTCAGGTTGAGGAGCTGATCCCGGCGATGCTCGATACGCTGGGCGGCGTCGATATTCTGATCAACAATGCCGGCATCACGCGTGACAATCTGGGAATGCGGATGAAGGATGATGAATGGAATGATGTGATCCGCATCAATCTCGAGGCCGCCTTTCGCCTGATGCGTGCCAGTGCAAAGCCGATGATGAAGGCGCGCTTTGGCCGGATCGTCAACATCACATCTGTCGTCGGCGCGACGGGCAATCCCGGCCAGATGAACTATGCCGCCGCGAAAGCCGGGCTGACCGGGATGACCAAGAGTTTCGCGCAGGAAGTCGCCAGCCGCGGGATCACGGCCAACTGCCTTGCGCCCGGTTTCATCCGCACCGCGATGACAAGCGCACTCGATGAAAAGCAGCAGGGTGCGATCAACGCGCGCATCCCGATGGGCAAGATGGGCGAGGGCGCGGATATTGGTGCCGCCGCCGCCTTCCTCGTCAGCCGCGAGGCTGGGTATATCACCGGCCAGACGCTGCACGTGAATGGCGGCATGGCGATGCTGAGCTGATCGCGGTATGAGAGGAAAAAGCGGCCAGATATCTCCGCAAACCTGCTTATCCCCAGACGAGTCCGCGTGGGGGAAACGCCAAACTTGCCCGTATGGTCGGCGGCGCTAAGGTTTTGCACGACATTCGCAATTGTCTCAGGGCGATTCCGCATCTGCGACCGATGTATCGAAAAGGTAGGGTTCCAGGATCATGAAGGCGACCATCGAACGCGCAACGCTGATGCGGTGCATGTCCCATGTGCAATCGGTGGTGGAACGCCGCAACACAATACCCATCCTGTCCAATGTGCTGATCGATGCGCACTCCGATGGCAGCGTAAAGGTGATGGCGACCGACCTTGACCTCCAGATTGTTGAAACGATGCGCGCGCGTTCGGTTGAAACGGCAGGCGCGATCACCGTCTCTGCTCACCTGCTGAACGATATTATCCGCAAACTGCCCGAAGGCTGCGAGGTGAGTTTGGTCGCCGCGGAGAACCGGCTGGAAGTGAAGGCAAGCCGCGCCAAGTTCAAGCTGCCCACGCTGCCGCGCGATGACTTCCCGATGATTGTCGAGGGCGACCTGCCGACCTCGTTCGAGCTTCCGGCCAAGTTGCTGGCCGAAATGATCGACCGGACCAAATTCGCGATCTCGACCGAGGAGACGCGGTATTACCTGAACGGTATCTTCCTGCACGTCACCGATGAGGACAAGCCGGTGCTGAAAGCCGCCGCCACCGATGGGCACCGTCTGGCGCGCTTCACGCTGGACCGTCCCGAAGGCGCCGAGGGGATGCCCGACGTGATCGTACCGCGCAAAGCGGTGGGCGAAATCCGCAAACTGCTGGAGGAGGTCGACGGCAACGTCCTTATCGATCTGTCCGCCAGCAAGATCCGCTTTACCCTGAGCGGTGAGGGCGGGGTGGTCCTGACCAGCAAGCTGATCGACGGCACTTTCCCCGATTACAGCAGGGTGATCCCGACCGGCAATGACAAGCTGCTGAAGGTCGATCCCAAGGTCTTTTTCGACGGAGTGGACCGCGTGGCCACCATCGCCACCGAGAAAACGCGCGCGGTGAAGATGGGGCTGGAAAAGGACAAAGTGGTGTTGTCGGTCACCTCCCCCGACAATGGCAACGCAGCCGAAGAAGTTGAGGCGGAGTATTCTTCGGAGCCGTTCGAGATCGGTTTCAACGCGAATTACCTCAAGGACATCCTCGCCCAGATCGACAGCGATACAGTCGAACTGCATCTCGCGGATGCCGGGGCGCCAACTCTGATCCGCAAGGACGAGTCCAGCCCCGCACTCTATGTGCTGATGCCGATGCGGGTGTGACGCGCTATGCTATGGGAAAGCGGCGGCTGATGGGCTAGGCCACTCTCCAACAGATGGAGGCCGATGATGACCCTGCAACAAGTCCACGTCCACAAGCACGAACTCACCAATGCCGCGCTGGTCGAGGCTGAGACGCCGCCGCTGGCTGAGGGCGCCGTACGGCTGAAAGTTGAGAGCTTCTCGGTCACGGCCAACAACATCACCTATGCTGTGGTGGGTGACGGGTTCAAATACTGGGACTTTTTCCCGCCCAAGGCGGATAATCCCGAAGGCCTCGGCATCGTCCCGATGTGGGGCCACGCGCAGGTGATCGAGAGCAAATGCCCCGATATTGCAGTGGGTGAGCGGGTCTATGGCTACCTGCCGATGGCCACGCATCTGGATGTGGTGCCGGGCAAGGTGCATCCCGGCGGATTTTCCGACATGACGGATTATCGCCAGCCGATGAGCCCGGTTTACAACGCCTACACCCGGCTTTCCGCCGATCCCGAGCACGACCCCGCGCGTGAGGCGGAGCGGATGATCTTTGGCCCGCTGTTCAAGACTGGCTTTGTCATCGACTATTTCATGCGCGGTCAGGACTGGTTTGGCGCGCAGCAGGTGGTGCTGACCAGCGCATCGTCAAAGACCGCAATGGGGCTTGCCAGCGTGGCGCAGCAGAATTCGCCGGCGATCAGGCGGATCGGCCTGACATCGGCGGGCAATGTCGATTTCGTGACGGGAACCGGATTGTATGATGCGGTCTATGCATATGACGATCTGGACACGGTTCCGGTGGAGGGTACTGTCACCGTCGATTTCGCGGGCAATTCAAAGCTGCTGGCCGGGATGCATCATCACTTTGGTGACAACCTTAAATATTCCTGCCTTGTCGGTGCGACCCATATCGAGGAGCGTGGCGGGGGAATGGGCGGCCCCGGCGGCCTGCCCGGACCCAAGCCCACGCTATTCTTCGCGCCCGATCATTTCGTTTCTTTCTTCAAGGAACACGGCGCGGTCGAAGGCGGGAAGATGGCAGCTTCTGCGTGGCAAGGTTTTCTTGAAGCGGCGGGTTCCTCGGTCGAGATCGTTCGTCTGCGAGGGCTGGACGCTGCGCGCGAGACCTATCTCGAAATGATCGGTGGGCATGTCGACCCGGCGAAGGGCATTGTGATCGAGCCTTGATCGGCTTTGCACGCGGAGGAACTACTCCGCCGCCTCCATCTCTTCGGACGCCAGCCCGGCGCGTTGCGGGCCACGGATCAGGCCACCAGGAACCTCGCCGGTCCATTTGCCGTTTTCGAAGGTGACGACGCCGTTCTTGATCGTGCAGACATAGCCTTCGGCCTTTTGCAGCAGACGCTTTCCCCCGGCGGGCAGATCGAATGCCAGCCACGGTTTGCCCAGTTTCAGCGCGTCCATGTCGATTACGTTGAGGTCCGCGAGATAGCCGGGCGCAATCACGCCGCGATCTTCCAGCCCGTATAGCAGCGCGGTGTCGCGGCATTGCCGCTTGATCGCGTGCTCAAGGGTCAGGCGGTCCCCACGCTTGCGCTGTTTGACCCAGTGTTCGAGCATGAACGTGGGCGAAGCCGCATCGCAAATCGTGCCGCAATGCGCGCCGCCATCGGACAGCGAATTGACCGTATCGTCGGCATGTTGCAGCGGCACGAGAAAATCGAGATTGCCGTCGGCATAGTTCAGGATCGGCAGGTAGATGAAGCCCGTTGCATCCCCTTCGCACAGCAGATCGTAGGCGTATTCCTGCGGGTCCACTCCGGCAGCGGCGGCGCGGGCATTGATGCTGGCGCTGGCTTCCGGTTCGTAGTCGAAATCGGGGTCCATCTCGTATTGCAGCGCCCACCCTTGAGTGATGACCATGATGACGCCGATGATGTCCGTCGAGGCCTCGGAATAGTCATTGGCTTCGGTGAGCAGCCGTTTCCTGAACGCGGGATCGAGCAATTTCGCCTTTTTTTCAGGCCATGCAAGTTCCTCGATCGCCTTCCAGCTTGGGCGGAAGGCGAAGGGGTTCACCGTGCCCTGCCACGCCATGATGATGCCGTTCCCGCGCAGTGCGATCTGTGCGACAATCTGAGCGCCATTGTCATTCTCGGCGCGCATCTGGGCGATCTGTTCATCAAGGGTGAGTTCCTTGGCGATGGATTGCAGCGCGGCGAAAGTTACGGGCACGCCCGCCTCGCGGCTGAGCCTGCCCATCCATTCGAACTCGTTCCAGTCGCGTTGAAGATCGCTCGCCATTTCGAACACGGCATGACCGCCAGCCTTCTGCGCGCGGCCCATTGCATGACCAATGGCGACCAGTTCGTCTGCCGTGGCGGTGGTGCCGGGGACCAGCTCTCCATCGACCGATTTATGCAGCACCGTGCGCGAGGTCGAAAAGCCCAAAGCGCCCGCCCGCACCCCTTCCTCCACGATGTCGCACATCGCCGCGATGTCGGCCTGCGTAGGCACGGCGCCGGGCTGTTCGCGGTCACCCAGCACATAGGCGCGCACCGCGCCGTGGGGGACGTGAGTGCCCACATCGACAGTGCGCGGCAATTTCTCAAGCGCGTCAAGATATTCGGGAAAGGTCTCCCAATCCCACGTCATCCCTTCGGCCAAGGCAGTGCCGGGAATGTCCTCCACCCCTTCCATCAGGCTGATGAGCCAATCGTGCCGATCGGGTTTGGCGGGCGCAAAGCCTACGCCGCAATTGCCCATGACGACGGTTGTGACGCCGTGCCAGCTGGATGGGGCCATTTCCTGATCCCATGTCGCCTGACCATCGTAATGCGTGTGGATGTCGACAAAGCCGGGGGCGACGATCATGCCGGTCGCGTCGATTTCGCGAAACGCATCGCCGGAAATCACTCCGACGCCTGCGATCAGTCCGCCAGAGATCGCAACATCGCCGATAAAGCCCGGCGCGCCGGTGCCATCCACAATGGTGCCGCCACGAATGATGCAATCGTACTGTGCCATCGCACTCTCTCCCTCTATGGGCCGCAGGATGTCGTATCGTGCGCCCACTGTAAAGCGGCTGGCGCGGAGCGGTTTTTTGAGGAGACATAAGTGATGCGCAGGATATCAGGCTTTTCTGGCGGAGTTGCGGCGTGGGCGCTGACGATTTCCGGCGTCGTTTCGGCGGCAGAACCCGCTGGTTACACGCTGGATCCGCAAGGCGACCTTTCAGCGATGCTCGATTGCCTTGAGGGCGAGGGCAGGACTCTGGTTTCCGCTCACCGCGGCGGGCCATCTGCCGGACTGCCGGAGAACGCGATCGAGACGATGGACGCCATGATGGCAGCGGTGCCGGCAATCATGGAGGTGGATGTCGCGCGGTCCAGCGATGGTGTTCATTTCCTGATGCATGACGATACGCTGGACCGGACCACCAACGGCACTGGCACCGCCGCCGAACAGGACTGGGCCGGCATCCGCTCGCTCAGACTGGTGGACGAGGCAGGGTGGGTGACGCCGTATTCCGTGCCCTCGCTGAAGGCCGCGCTGGAATGGGCGAAGGATCGCACGATCCTTCAAATCGACTTCAAGCGATCCGCAGATTACGAAGAGGTGATAGCGATGATCCGCGAGACGGAGATGGAGGACCGCGTGATTCTCATTACCTATTCGTTGGACGCGGCGAAGCGGCTGGCGGACCTCGCGCCTGATATGCTGCTGTCGGTCTCGCTTGATGGCGCGGAGGATTTGGCCTCTGCACAAACAGCCGGGATACCGGCGCGAAACATCGTCGCCTTCACCGGCACCCGCATTCCGCGCCCCGATCTATACCGGGTGCTGGAGGATGCGGATATCGAGGTGATTTTCGGCACCCTTGGCCGCTCGCCCAATTCCATCGATAATGTGATCGACCGGTTCGGGACCGATGAACGCTATGTCGAACTGAGTGAGGGCGGGGTGGACGTGCTGGCCACCGACCGCGGCCGCGAGGCAGCGCGCGCATTGGCCGCCGCTGGGCGTCTGCCAATGGCGGGCACTTGCGGCGTATCGCGCCGCGTAAATTGACCGTTTGATGAGGGGGAATTGCTGACCATGGACAGGACAGCCAGCTGGAACCCGCCCGATGGAAGCGGCATCGCAATCGAGTGGGTGAAGGCCAACAGCCTGACATTCGAGGTCGCAACCGCCGGGAAGGGCGACCGGCTGGCGCTCTTGCTGCATGGTTTTCCAGAGCTTCATTACAGCTGGAGACACCAGATCCCGGCGCTCGTCGATAGCGGCTACAAGGTGTGGGCGCCCAATTTGCGCGGATACGGCGGAACAGATCGCCCCGATGGCATCGACGCCTATCGATTACGAACCCTGGTGCAGGATGTCGCGGGACTGATCGACGCGAGCGGTGCGCGAGAGGTGACGTTGATCGCGCATGACTGGGGCGCCATCATCGCGTGGCATTTTGCCATCCTGAAAATTCGCCCGCTTCACCGTCTGGTAATCCTGAACGTGCCCCATCCCAAATGCGCCGCGCGCGAATGGCGTCACTGGCGGCAATTGCGCAAAAGCTGGTACATTTTCTACTTCCAGCTTCCTTGGCTTCCAGAGATGTTGCTCGGTCGGACGAATGCGGCTGTGATCGGTCAGATATTTCGCGATAGTGCGGTCAACACGGAACTGTTCGACGCGGCTTCGGTAGAGCCCTTTCGGCGCGCCGCCGCACGGCCGGGCGCATTGACCGCCATGCTCAATTACTACCGGGCCCTGTTGCAGCGCCCCGATGTGCGCGACATCGGCGATGGCATGGTCGATGTGCCGACGCTGATCTTATGGGGCGAGCAGGATGTCGCCATCGACATTCATTGCCTCGACGGAACGCAGGCCTATGTGCCGAACCTGACCATCAGGCGTTTTCCCCATGCCTCCCACTGGGTGCAGCAAGACGCGCCGCATGCGGTCAATGAAGAATTGCTGCGGTGGCTTGCCTGAGGCGCGCTCAGGCAGCTTTCTTCACCGCGTCCTCATCGGGACGATCCAAAAATTCGCAGATCGCTTCGACGCTCTCATCCTTATGGCTCAGCAGGAACAGATGCCCGCCGCCTTCCATCACGCGCAGTTCACTGTTGGGGATCAGCGTGTTCAGGAATTTGCCATTGGCCAGCGGCACGATCGCATCGTCATCGCCCATCATGATGAGCGTCTTTTGCTTGAGCAGGAAGGGCAAGGCAGGTGCGCTGGTCCAGCCGAGCATGCACAGCAGCTGATACATGTATCCACGCGGGCTGGGCGGTTTCAGACGTGACATATGCCCCTGCTTGCCCGACATCTTGCCAAGGCCCTGACCATACAGCGTCTCAAAATTCTTCTGCATGAAATCGGCGTCAATATAGCGGCGCGGATTGGCCATCTTGCTGAGCGCGGATGCATTGCCCGGTATCATCAGCATACCCGCACTGGTCGCCATCAGGACAACCCGGCGCGTTCTGCCCGCATGTTGCATGGCAAAATGCTGCGCGATGCCGCCGCCCCAACTGATGCCCATGACATCGACTGTGCCCACGCCCAGCTTGTTCAGCAATTGCGCGGCGGTCCAGCTGATAGTGAACGGATTGTAGGGGACCAGCGGCTCGGGTGATTCGCCCACTCCGGGCATGTCGAACATGATGAAGGCGCGCTCGGGCAGGGCCGCTGCCAGCGGGGCGACAGCCTCGATATTCGCACCAATGCCATTGAAGAACAGGACCGGGGGATGTTCGCTGCGCATATCAAGCCGCCATGTCGCAACCCGTAGCGTCCGGCCGGCCACCTGTTCCATGGTGACGACCGCATCCTTCATACCTTCAGCCAAGTTGTTCCGTCCTTCATCACGTTAATTGTAAAACATTCAAAATGGCACAGGAGAGCTCGTCGATCCCTCGCGAGCGCTGCCTGTGCCATACCCCGGATCCCTACGGGGTGATGATGCCTGTATCAGACTTCTTCAAGAACGTAGAGTCCCGGCGCATGATCCATCGGTTCGTGATTTTCGCTGCCCACAGATTCGGGTGCGGGCTTCTTTTCGCCGGAGCGTTTCTGCATCCATTCCATCCATAGCGGCCACCAGCTGCCCTTGATCTCTTCGGTGCCCTGCAACCATTCATCGGCGGTTGGTGGCAGTTTGCCCTTCTTCTTCTGGACGAAATATTTCGCCTTGGGATTGCCGGGAGGGTTGAGGATCGCCTGCATATGACCCGACTGGCTGAGAACGTAGGTAATGTCCTTCGATCCGAACAACTGGGTGGAACGATAGGTCGCTTTCCACGGGGTAATGTGATCGGTCACACCGCCCAGGATGAACATATCTGCGGTAACCTTGCTCAGGTCGATCTTGTGATCGGCCATTTCGACCTCGCCCTGTTTGGTAAAGGCGAGCGTTTCGTAAAGCGTCAGGAAATCGCCCATCAGGCTGGCGGAAAGGTTGGTTGCATCCGCATTCCAGAACAGCACATCGAACGCGGGCGGATCCATGCCCAGCAGGTAATTGTTGATGACGTAATTCCAGATCAGATCGTTTGGTCGCAGCCATGCAAAGCCGCGCGCCAGATCGTCCGCCTTGATGATACCAGCCTTGGCCGCACGCTGCCGGGCAAGCTGCATGCCATGTTCGCTGACAAGCGATCCGGCCTCGATATCAGTCTGCTTGGGATGCAGTACGCACACCATCAGCGTCAGCGTGCCGAGGATGTCGTTCTTCGTTGCTGCCAGCTTCGAGGCAAGCACGCTGGCGGTCTGCCCGCCAGAGCACCCGGCGGATACGTTGACTTTCTTTGAGCCGCAGATTTCCGAGACTGCGGCCAGCGCCTCCTCGCATGAGGCGATGTAGTCCGCCATGTCCCAGTGGCCCTGTTCCTTTGACGGGTTGCGCCAGGAAATGACGAAAGTCTGGATGCCATTGTCGACCTGCCATTTCACCACCGATTTATCGGGCGACAGATCATTGATATACATCTTGTTGATTTGAGGCGGGATCGTAAGCTGGGGTATCGCATACACCTCATCGGTGGTCGGCGCATAATGCACCAGCTCCATCATCTCTGTGCGCAGCACGACCGCACCTTTTGATGTGGCGATGTTCTTGCCCAGCGTGAACGGACGCTTGTCCACCTGACTGACCATGCCCTTGTTCTTGGTCAGATCGTTATAGGCGTTTTGCAGCCCCTTGATGAGAGACAGACCGCCGGAATTAATGATCTGTTTTTGCGCCATGGGATTGCCCGCCAGCGTATTGGTCGGGGCAAGGCCATCGAGGATGATGTTGGCGATGAAATTGGCGCGGTTGCGCTCCAGCTCGTCAAGTTCGAGGTCTTCGAGCCAGCCTCGCATCCCTTTCTGCACGGCGAGGTAATATTGTGCCCCGGCGCGGAAAAACGGGTTGTATTGCCACGCCGGGTCCATGAACCGCTTGTCCTTGGGATCGGGCGCCAATTCGCTCTTGCCGGTCATTATCCTGACCATGTCCTCTGTCATTGAGCGGGCATGTCTGAAGGCGCGCGTCGGATCAGACGCGGTCTCGCGCAGCAACAGCGCCACAGCCGAGACGAAATCCTCCCGCGCGACACCGATCAGCGGTCCCAGCGCGTTGGTTGACTGGGCTGCCTCGTTTTCAAGTTTTACGGTTCCGTCGGCCATCTTCATCCCCTTTGACAAATGTTGTTTGGCGCCGTTTGTCGGAGCCTTTTTTCTTAATTGCGGTGTGACTGTCGAGCGAGGTGCCATCCCCGCGCCAGACATGAATGCTGCGAAATCCGCGCAATTGCACACCGTTTTGCAATGACATGCCTTTCCGCCCTTAAACGTGCAAGCGCCAAGCAAGTTTCCAATCGCGGGAAGGCGCGCTGCTTGTCTGCGCTTTTAAGTTTTCATAAGCCTTTCAGATTAACCCTTTTCAAAGCGTTGTCCGTCATCGCGGGTAGATGTCGAGACCCGTCATCCGCAACGCTGCCAAACGCTTCGGTTTGGACGAGACGGGCTTGGAAAATTTGCCCGATGGCGAACGCGGACCCGCGCCAGCTTCGATGGTGCAAACGCCGGATGAAGCTGACCGCAATTTAGCCAAGCCGCGCAGAAAAGTTCCGGCGGTAATTGCACGAACGGCTTCGTCCTCTGCCGCGTCGAAGCCGTCGCACCGCGCTCAACGCGATCGCCGTTCGCCGCAAAGGGGGCGTCGTGCTCTCGGGACTGGCGAGGGTGAGGGAAATGGTCCGCGGTCCGAACACGAATTCTACCTTCCCGAAAATCAGAACGGCATGGCCCTGTTCGTGCTCGCTGCGTTCTGCATCGCCAGTGTCGTTGCCCAGTCGCTGCCGCTTTATGTGCCGCTGGTCATCGCGCTGGGTTCGGTTGCCGTGTTCGGGCTTGGAAGCCGGCTTGGCGCGCTTGAACGACGCGCCGGAATGCCCACGATTGCGCGGTTTGCCCTCATGATGGTGGGGGTAATTCTTCCCATGAGCCTGGCTGGATATGCGATTGCGCTGTGGGTGGATGCGGGGCTGCCCTGGCAATGGGCCATCGCGACGCTGGTGTGCATCAACGCTGCATCCACCGCGCTGTTCGGCCCGCGCATCGTAACGCTGTTCACGGCCAAGATTTCAGGTTGGGCAGCCTTCGTGGCGGCCGATCCGCAGTCGGTGACGATTTTTGCGGTAACCGCTGCGGGGCTGGCTCTGATGCTCATCACGCGGCTGGAATGGAAGGTGGCGGAACAGCGTCGGGTGGCCACCGAAGCGCGCGAGCGTGTGGCAGCGCGCGCGGAAGATATCCTGCGCAGTTTCGAAGAGACCGGGCAGGGCTGGTTCTGGGAGACCGACCGGCGCGGACAGATCAGCTACATTTCGCCTTCGGCGGCGGCGGTTCTGGGCAAGACGGTGGACCACTTGAAAGGCGCACCCCTGACAGCGATCGTCGATGTCGATGCAGGTGCAGCAGATGCAGAGCGCACTCTTGCATTCCACCTGACGGCACGTTCCGCATTCCGCGATCTTCAGGTGCTGGCGGCCAATCAGGGAGAGGTTGACCGGTTCTGGTCGCTGACGGGCAGGCCGGTCTATGACAGCTTCAAGAACTTTTGCGGGTTTCGCGGTCACGGTACCGATCTTACGGAAAAACGGCGGAGCGAACAGGAAGTTACGCGGCTGGCGCATTACGATTCGCTCACCGGCCTCGCCAATCGCGTGCAGATGAGCGAGGCGTTGGCGCAGATGCTGTCCGCGCCGCGCGAACGTGACCGGTCCTGCGCCGTGCTGATGCTGGACCTCGACCGGTTCAAGCAGGTGAACGATACGATGGGCCACCCTGCCGGCGATGCGCTTCTGAAACAGGTCGCCCAGCGTCTCGAACGCGCGCTGTCCGGAATTGGGCGGTGCGGGCGTCTTGGCGGCGATGAATTTCAGATCATCATTCCAGGCCACTGCGATCGGGAGGCGCTGATACAAATCGCGACGGAAATCATCAATACCCTCTCGCAGCCATACTCCATCGACGGGCAAAGCGTGGTCATCGGCGCGTCGGTGGGTGTAGCGCTGGCTCCCGATGACGGAACCACCAGCGAAGAATTGATCCGCAATGTCGACCTCGCGCTGTATGCGGCAAAGGATGCAGGCCGAGGTGTGCATCGCTTTTATGCCAAAGACCTGCACTCAGCCGCCGAGGAACGCGCCGAGCTGGAACAGGAACTGCGCGAGGCGTTGGCCAGCGGAGGCCTGTCGATGCACTATCAACCGGTGGTGTACACAGCGAGCGAGAAGATCGTCGGTTTCGAGGCGCTGATGCGCTGGAACCATCCCAAACGCGGATGGGTATCGCCGACTAAATTCATCGCCATCGCAGAGGATGCGGGCCTTATCGATCAGCTTGGCCAGTGGGCTTTGCGCACCGCGTGTGCCGATCTTGCGACCTGGCCCGCCTCGATCACATGCGCCGTGAATGTATCGCCGCTCCAGTTTTCCAATCCCGAACTGCCAAATGTTGTTGCCAATGCGCTGGCGCATAGCGCGATAAATCCCGCGCGGCTTGAACTTGAAATCACCGAGAGTGTTTTCTTGAATGACAGCATCGGCACCGACGCCATGTTCAAGGCGCTGAAACGGGTGGGCGTGCGACTGGCGCTCGATGATTTCGGGACGGGGTATTCGTCGCTTGGCTATCTTAAAAAAGCGCCCTTCGACAAGATCAAGATCGACCAGAGCTTCGTCCGGGGCGCGACCGAAAGCGGCAGCCGCAACGGGGCAATCATCACCTCGATCACTACACTTGCCGAAGCGTTGAATATGGACACGACCGCTGAGGGCGTGGAAACTCTGGACGAGCTGGAACTGGTGCGCCTGCTGGGATGCAGCCATGTGCAGGGTCACATCTATCACAAGCCGCTGAACCGCGAAGCTGCCAGCCTTCTTGTCGCAGGTGACCTTGCTGCCGAAGCCGACGGGCCACAGGCCGCGCGCCACCCTCGCCACGTATTGCTGCGGCGAATTACAGTGGTCCATCGTGAAAATCGAATGATTGCCAACGTCCGCAACCTTTCCGAAGGCGGGGCAATGATCGATGGTCTGTGGAACATCCCGGTCGGCGGCACTGTAAAGATTGAGTTCGCACCCGAATCCATCGTCACAGCAAAGGTGCGATGGTCGCGCGAGAACAGGATCGGCGTGGAATTTCACGAGTCGCTGCGCCGCGCTTCGGACGGCAGACTGTCAGTGCTGCAACCCGCGCGATCCACAAAGGTGGCCGCAGCGAGCGCCTGATGTGAACGCCATTTTCGGCCCGCTTGGCCGGCAGAAATTAGGCTATTGCTAACCATTCGGCTTTACTTCCGGGTAGGTGCTTCATGACGAAAGCACACTGATGGGAAGGATCTGTCGCGGTGGCCCTCAAGGCACTGTTATCATCGGCAAGCGCATCTGGCGCAGGGTCAAAGCGCGGTGATGCTCGCCGCTATGCGCATAAATCCGGGCAATCTCACTCCAGCCTTAACGATGATGACAAGCTCTCGATGCTTGATCAGCTCGAACAGTCGGGGCTTAGCTGGTTCTGGGCAACCGATGCCAAGGGTCATCTTGCTTATCTCAGTCCGGCTATCGCCCAGCGCCTCGAACTGCCGCTGGATGATTTGCTGGGGCAGCCAATGGCAACCCTGTTCATGCCAGCCAGCAACGAGGCGCGCTCAAAACCGCTATCATTTGCGCTGAGCACGCATAAGGCGTTTTCCAACCTTACGGTGCAGGCGCGAAATCGCCCGGACAAGGCTGTCCTGCGGCTCGCGGGCCAGCCCGTATTCGATACGGCAAAACGGTTTGCAGGATTTCGCGGAACCGGAACCGACATCACCGAAGATCACCAGCGCGAGCAGGAAACAGAACGACTTGCGAGGTTCGATTCGCTGACGGGTCTCAGCAACCGGCACCAGATGGCGCATCTGATCGACACCACGCTTGCCGCGTTCAAGGTGGCAAAACGCAATTGCGCGATCATGATGCTGGATCTGGATCGGTTCAAGCAGGTCAATGATACGCTGGGCCATGCTGCCGGGGATGAGTTGTTAAAGCAGGTCAGCGCGCGGCTGCAACGCGCTGTGCAGCGTGATTGCGAAATCGGGCGGCTGGGCGGCGATGAGTTTCAGGTGATGTTGCCCGATATCGACGACCGCGGCGAACTGGGCGAGATTGCGCTGAAGATCATCACCATGCTCAAGCAGCCGTATTCGCTGGAAGACGGGCGCTGCGTGATCGGTGCATCGGTCGGCATCGCTATCGCTCCGCATGATGGTGTGAGCCGTGCCGAGGTGGTACGGTCGGCCGATCTTGCGCTGTATGCGGCAAAGAATGGCGGGCGCGGGCAGCACCGATTTTACACCACCGATCTTGAGATGGAGTCGATTTTTCGCCGGCGTCTCGGTGAAAACCTGGGAACGGCGCTCAGCGACAATCAATTGGCGCTGCGGTTCGAACCGATCATCGATGCGCAAAGCCAGATAGTGCGCGCGCTGGAGGCTCACATCTGTTGGGAGCATCCCGAACGTGGCCATATCGACGAGGATGAATTTGCGACCATCCTCGAAGGGTCGAGCCAGGTTGTGGAAGTGGCGAAATGGTCGATTTCGCAAGCTTGCGAAGATGCGGCGCACTGGCCCGAAACGGTGAGCGTCGCGGTGAATGTGCCTGACGCTCTGTTCCATTCGGCGGACTTTGTCAGCGACGTGGCCCACGCTTTGCAGACTACCGGACTGCCCTCGGAACGGCTGGAGCTGGAAATCAGCGAGTTGGTATTCTTCGGCGATGCAGAGCAGGTCGACCGCGCATTGGGCGCGCTGTTCAAACTGGGCGTCCGCATGACGCTGGATGAATTTGGCAGTGGGCACTCATCGCTCGCCTATCTCCGCCGCGCGCCGTTCAACGCGATCAAGATCGACGAGAAAATCATCCGCGAGGCTGTCGCGGCACAAGGTCGCGAACTGGATCTGATCAAGGCGATCGTCGCGCTTGCCGGCGCTCTCAACATGAACACCATCGCCAACGCTGTAGACACGCCCGAACTGCTGACAGCGATCACCGATTGCGGCGTCGGTTACGTGCAGGGCACGATATTTGCCGAGCCGATGGACAAAGCGGCTCTCGATAGTGAACTTGCCAAAGGCTCGTGGATGCTGGCGCCTTGCACCAATCGGACAAAGCGCGCCCGTCGCCGAACCGTATTCCGCAAGATTCAGGTTATTCACGACGACCATTCCTATGAGGTGACGCTGCGCAATCTCTCACGTACGGGCGCGCTGATACAGGGGCTGGCCAATGTCCCGCTCAAGACGCAATTCGTGGTCGATCTGGGGGGCGGACAATTGGCGGTCGCGACCGTGATCCGGAGCAATGGGGATACGCAAGGGCTGGAATTCGAGCAGGAGTTGATCGAGGACGGGTCAGGCGGCCTGTGCACGCGTAACCGGGTCAGCCCCTATGCTCTTGCCGCTGCCGGTGCGCCGCTGGAGGCGCTTTCGGGCGGAGATTACAAGGCGATGACTGGCGGCATCTTGGGTCGCAGCAGCAGCATCCCGCAATTCAGCTATGCAAGGCCGCCGATCCGCGAGACAACCTGACGCTCAAGGCATCGCCCCGTTATCGGATGGCGCAGTTGGCGGCAGGGCCACACCGTTTGCATTTTTCGCGAATGACACCGGCGGCACATGCAGCTAAACGCCCGTCGCAATGACTGACCTTTCAAAAATCCGCAATTTCTCGATCATCGCGCATATCGATCATGGCAAATCGACACTCGCTGACCGGCTCATTCAGTTCACCGGCGGTCTGACCGACCGCGAGATGTCCGAACAGGTGCTCGATAACATGGATATCGAGAAGGAGCGCGGCATCACGATCAAGGCGCAGACAGTGCGTCTCAACTACACGGCCAAGGATGGCGAAACCTACCAGCTGAACCTGATGGACACGCCGGGCCATGTTGATTTCGCCTACGAGGTGTCGCGCAGCCTTGCCGCGTGCGAAGGCGCGCTGCTGGTCGTGGACGCTGCGCAAGGCGTCGAGGCGCAGACGCTCGCCAACGTCTATCAGTCGATCGAACACGATCACGAAATCGTGCCCGTCATCAACAAGGTTGATCTGCCCGCCGCCGAACCCGAAAAGGTCCGCACGGAGATCGAGGACATTATCGGCCTCGACGCTTCGGAAGCGGTGCTGACCAGCGCCAAATCGGGCATCGGCATCGAGGACGTGCTCGAAGCGGTCGTCGCCAAGATTCCGCCGCCCAAGGGTGATCGGGACAAGCCGCTGACTGCCAGCCTCGTGGATAGCTGGTACGATCCGTATCTGGGCGTGGTCATCCTCGTGCGCGTGATCGACGGTTTCCTGCACAAAGGGCTGCAAGTCCGTTTCATGCAGGGCGGCACGCAGCACCTTGTCGACCGGGTTGGCGCATTTACCCCCAAACGCATTGATCTGGCGGAGATCGGTCCGGGCGAGATCGGCTTTATCACCGCACAGATAAAAGAGGTGGAGCAGGCCCGCGTCGGTGACACCATCACCACGGTGAAGAATGGCGCGACCAAGGCGCTGCCCGGCTACAAGGAAGTGCAGCCGGTGGTGTTCTGCGGGCTGTTCCCGGTGGATGCGGCGGACTTTGAAAAGCTGCGCGAAAGCATCAGCAGGTTGCGCCTTAACGATGCGAGCTTCAGTTTCGAGATGGAAAGTTCCGCCGCTCTGGGCTTTGGCTTCAGGTGCGGTTTCCTGGGACTTCTGCATCTGGAGATCATTCAGGAGCGCCTCAGCCGCGAATACGATCTTGATCTCATCACAACCGCGCCATCGGTGGTTTATCGCATCCAGCTTGGCCGGTCGAAGAACGAAGATCCCAAGCTGATTGAGCTGCACAACCCGGCAGATTACCCCGATCCCAGCCGCATCGAATGGATTGAGGAGCCTTGGATCAAGGCGGTAATCTACACCCCCGACGAATATCTCGGCTCGATCCTGAAACTGTGTCAGGACCGGCGCGGCATCCAGACCGATCTCACATATGTCGGCGGGCGCGCGCAGGTGACTTACGAATTGCCGCTGAACGAGGTGGTGTTCGACTTTTATGACCGGCTCAAGAGCATCAGCCGTGGCTATGCCAGTTTCGATTACGAGCAAATTGGCCTTCGCGAGGGCGATCTTGTGAAGATGAACATCCTCGTCAACAATGAGCCGGTCGATGCCCTGTCCCTCATCGTCCACCGCAACGTTGCCGAAGAGCGCGGGCGGGGCATGTGCGAGCGCCTTAAAGACTTGATTCCACGGCATTTGTTCAAGATCCCCATCCAGGCCGCCATCGGTGGCAAGGTGATCGCCCGCGAGACCATCGCCGCCCTGCGCAAGGACGTGACCGCCAAATGTTATGGCGGCGACATCAGTCGCAAGAAAAAGCTGCTCGACAAGCAGAAAAAGGGTAAGGCGAAGATGCGCGAATATGGCAACGTATCGATCCCGCAGGAAGCGTTCATCGCCGCGCTCAGGATGGGGGAGGAATAGGCTACACCCCTCCACCACATACCACCCATTCGCGCCCGCACGACTGCGGGCCCAACGACAGAGAATTGACATACCATGGCCGGCTACAAAGAACCCACTTTTCAGGAGCGCGCCGCGCTTTCGCAGAACGCCCGCAAGAAAGCGTTGAAGAAACACGCGGCCAAACCGCCGATGGACGAGGCGGAAGTCGCCCGCCGCAAGGCCGCGCAGGACGCCCGCACCGCCGCCGCCGCCGAAAAGAGCGCCGCGCGCAAGGCCGCGATTGCCGAAGCGCAGGCCGCAAAGGCCGCCGCCGCCGAAGCCGCCGCTGCCGCCGCCAACGTGCCGCAACCCACCGAAGAAGAATTGAAAGCCGCCCGCGATGAGAAATACGCCGCCCGCAAGGCCCGCAAAAAATAACGGCCTGTCCTCGGACAACCAGCAGCGCTGTGCGGCTGCAAGGCATTTCGTAGGCCCCAAAACGGCATGACGCACAGCCGAAGCACCGCTGACCGCGCGGACCCGGTGCCCGCTTCACACAACATCGCCAACTTCACTTGGCGTTCACGCACGCGCTGGTTATACGGGCGTCCATGACAAAGCTCAGCACACGATTGATCGCACGCAGCATCGGGGCCGTTGCCCTTGGCGCGACCATGCTCACCACCACGGCTTGCGGTGGGGGCTCCGCGAACAAGGATGTCGCCTACATCGCGCGCGACGTCGAATCGCTTTACACCGAAGCGCAGAACCGGCTGGACAGGGGCAACACGCTGGTCGCCGCCGCGCTGTTTGACGAGGTGGAGCGCCAGCATCCCTATTCGCCATGGGCCCGGCGCGCGCAGTTGATGAGCGCGTTCAGCTATTACATCGCGCGCGATTACAACAAGGCGATCCAGAACTCGCAGCGCTTCCTCTCGATCCATCCGGGTAACAAGGATGCGCCCTACGCCTATTACCTGATCGCATTGAGCTATTACGAGCAGATCAGCGATGTGAACCGCGACCAGAAGATTACCGAGCAGGCGCAGACCGCCTTGCGCGAAGTGAACCGTCGTTTTCCGCAGAGCGAATATGCCGCCGATGCGCGGTTGAAACTGGACCTGGTCGCCGATCACCTTGCGGGCAAGGAGATGGAAATCGGACGCCATTATCAGCGCTCTGGCCAATGGCTTGCCGCCGATCTGCGATTCCGCAACGTGCTCGAACAGTACGAGACGACCAGTCACACGCCAGAAGCTCTGTATCGCCTGACCGAAAGCAGCCTTGCACTCGGCATTCCGGAAGAGGCGGTGAAATACGCCGCGGTTCTGGGTGCGAACTATCCCGGCAATGAATGGTACGAGCGCGCCTTTGAACTGGTCGAGGACCATGCGAGCGGCGTTCGGCCCAGCTGAATGCGCGCATCTGTGGGGAGCGTGAACGCCCTCTCGTGACGGGGCGGCACCTTTGGGTTAGGGCTGTGACGCGATGCTGACCCGGCTTTCCATCCGCAATATCGTGTTGATCGAAGCGCTCGACCTTGATTTCGCGCGCGGTCTGGGTGTGCTTACGGGGGAGACGGGAGCGGGCAAGTCCATCCTGCTCGATGCGCTGGGGCTGGTGTTGGGCGACCGCGCGGAAACCATGCTGGTGCGCGCGGGCGAGCCCAAGGCCAGCGTCACCGCGAGTTTCGAATTTGCGCAATTGCCTGCGATCATTACCGATGCGCTGGATGGTGCCGATATCGAGATCGAGCCGGGCGAACCGCTGCTGATCCGGCGTCAGGTCAAGGCCGATGGGGGATCGAAGGCGTTCGTCAACGATCAATCCGTCAGCGTTGCCATGCTGCGCGAACTCGCACCTGCGCTGGTGGAACTGCACGGCCAGCACGATGATCGCGGGCTGGTCAATCCGCGCGGGCACATGGCGCTGCTCGATCGCTATGGCGGGACCGATCTGGCAGGCCTTTCGCGTGCGTGGAAAACCTGGGCCAAGGCCGAGGCGCAGCTTTCCGAAGCGCGCGCGGAGGTGGAACAGGCCAAGACCGATCAGGATCTGCTGATTGCGCATCTTACCGAACTCACCACGCTGGAACCGCAGGCGGGCGAGGAAGCGCGCCTCGCCGCGCAGCGTTCCGACATGCAAAAAGGCGAGCGGCTGTCGGGCGAACTGGAGGAATTGCGCCACATCTGGGAGGGATCGGATTCGCCGCTCGCATCCTGCGAGTGGCGGCGCGGCGGCTGGACCGGATCGCGCCCGAACATCCACTGCTGACCGAGGCGCTCGCCGCGCTGGACCGGGCCGTGATCGAAGCGGGCGAGGCCGAGGAGAAGCTGGAGGCTGCAGCCGAGGCGCTGATCCACGATCCGCAGGCGCTGGACGCGGCGGAAACGCGCCTGTTCGAACTGCGTGCGCTGGCTCGCAAGCACCGCTGCGAGGTCGATGCAACTGCCCGAACTGATGCGCGACATGCGGCGCAAACTGGACGCGATCGAGGGCGGTGAGGCGGAGTTGGACGCCTTGGAAGCCGCCGCGCGCGAGGGGCGCGAGGCGTATCTGAAAGCCGCCTCGGCCGCGCACGACATCCGCATCAAAGGCGCAAAACGCTTGGACAAGGCGGTGGCGGCGGAACTCGCTCCGCTGAAACTGGACGCCGCGCGCTTCCTCACCAGCGTCGGCACGTTGCCGGAGGATCGCTGGGGCGCGTCGGGATCGGACGCCGTGGAGTTTCTGATCGCCACCAATCCCGGCGCCGATTTCGCCCCGCTCGCCAAGATCGCGAGCGGCGGCGAACTTTCGCGCTTCATCCTCGCGCTGAAGGTCGCGCTGGCGGAACAGGGCGGTGCGGGCACGATCATCTTTGACGAGATCGACCGGGGTGTCGGCGGCGCGGTCGCGAGCGCCATCGGCGAACGCCTCGCGCGGCTGGCCAATGCCGAGGGGCAATTGCTGGCAGTCACGCACAGCCCGCAAGTCGCCGCGCGCGGTGGCCAGCATTACCTGATCGCGAAAGCCTCAAGCGGAACGGTGACGAAAACCAGCGTGGTGTTGCTCGATGCCAGCGGGCGTCAGGAAGAAATCGCGCGGATGCTTAGCGGGGCCGAGGTGACGCCAGAGGCGCGCGCGCAGGCGGATCGGCTGCTGGAGGGGGTGTGATGGACGTTGCAGCACCTCACCACCCCCCGACCCCCTCCTCTAAAGAGGAGGGGGGAAGAAGACACTTTTAAAAGCCCCATCCTCTTTAGAGGAGGGGGTTGGGGGTGGTGGCGTCTCGCCAGAGACGCTGCGCCTGCGCGCCCGGCATTTGCGAAGCAATCAGACCGCACCAGAACAGCGCCTATGGGGTGCGCTCAAGAACAAGCAATTTGATGGGTACAAATTCCGCCGCCAGCAGGTGATCGGGTCGCGGATTGTCGATTTCTTTTGTCCTGCGCGCGGTCTGGTTATCGAGATTGATGGCGACACCCATGATGTCACTGCCGACGCGGTGCGCGACGAGCGGATAATGCGCGACTTCGGGTTTACGACAGTGCGGTTCGCCAACACAGAGGTCATGAGCAATCTTGATGGGTGTCTGATGCGATTGAAGATGGTGCTTGAAGCAACGCCGGAGCGCTGGGCTGGCCGTACAGGGCACCACCCCACGGCCTCATCTAAAGAGGAGCGGAAGAAGAAGCGAAACCGCGAAGTCCCCTCGCCCTTGGGGAAGGGGCTTGGTGGTGGTGCTTGCAAGGCATCATGACCGACCTATCCGAAGCCCAAGCCGCCAACGAACTCATGCGCCTTGCCAAAGCAATCGCGCATCACGACCGGCTGTATCATTCCGAGGATTCGCCTGAGATCAGCGATCCGGAATACGACGCGCTGGTCCGCCGCAATGCCGCGCTGGAAGAGGCATTTCCGCATCTGATCCGCCCGGATTCCCCCTCGCGCAAGGTCGGGCACGAAATCGAAGCCTCGCCCTTGGGCAAGGTCACTCACGAGGTTCGGATGATGAGCCTCGACAACGCCTTCAATCGCGAAGAGGTGGAAGATTGGGTTCAACGCGTCCGCCGCTATCTCAACCTGGGTGAAGGCGAGCCGATCGCGATCACGGCGGAAGACAAGATTGATGGCCTGTCGTGCAGCCTGCGCTATGAAAACGGCCAACTGGTGCGCGCCGCCACGCGCGGGGATGGGCAGGTGGGCGAGGATGTGACGCCCAACGCGCTGCATATTGCCGACATTCCGCAACAGCTTCCCGAGGGCGTTCCGAGCGTCTTCGAAGTGCGCGGCGAGGTGTATATGTCGCGCGCGGATTTTGCCGCGCTTAATGCCGCTCAGGAAGAAGCGGGCGCGAAGCTGTTCGCAAATCCGCGCAACGCTGCCGCCGGGTCATTCCGGCAGAAGGACGCCAGCGTCACGGCGCGGCGACCGCTCAAGTTCTGGGCCTATGGCTGGGGCGCGGCGAGCGAGGTTCCGTGCGACACGCAGCACGAAATGATGCGTATGATCGAGGATTGGGGCTTTCCCGTGTCGCCGTTCCTGACGCTCACCGACAGTGTCGATGCGATGATCGCGCATTACGAGCAGATCGGGCGTCAGCGCCCCGGTTTGCCCTATGAGATCGACGGCGTGGTCTACAAGGTTGACCGGCTTGACTGGCAGGAACGGCTGGGTTCGGTGGGCAAGGCGCCGAGATGGGCACTGGCGCATAAATTCCCGGCGGAGCGAGCCGAAACCACGCTGCAGACTATCGACATTCAGGTCGGCCGCACGGGCAAGCTGACGCCGGTCGGGCGGCTCGCCCCGGTGCTGGTCGGCGGGGTGACTGTCACCAATGTGACGCTCCACAATCGCGACGAGATTGCGCGGCTGGGCGTGCGCCCCGGCGACCGGGTAGTGATCCAGCGCGCGGGCGATGTGATCCCGCAAGTGGTGGAGAACCTGACGCGCGACGAGGAGCGGCCCGCGTTCGCGTTTCCCGATCACTGCCCCGAATGCGGCAGCGAGGCGGTAGCCGAGGAAGGCGAGGTCGATGTGCGCTGCACAGGCGGTCTCATCTGTCCGGCGCAACGCACGCAAAGGCTTGAACATTTTGTCAGTCGCAAGGCGCTGGATATCGAAGGGCTTGGCAGCAAGACGATCGCGCAGTTCTTCGCGCTGGGATGGCTGGAAAGCCCCGCCGACATTTTTCGCCTTAAGGACCGCCGCGACGAGATTCTGGCGCTCGAAGGGTGGCAGGAAAAGTCTGTGGATAACCTGTTGGCATCTATCAGGGCGAAGCGCGAACCCGATGCCGCGCGGCTGCTGTTCGGTCTTGGTATCCGGCATGTGGGTGAGACGACGTCGCGTGATCTGATGAAAAATTTTCACACCTTGCCGGCGCTTCGGGAAGCGGCGGCAATGTCGCGGGCGGGGGATTCCGATAGCTTTCAGTCGATCAGTTCGATTGATGGGATTGGGCTTGCCGTGGTCAATGCGCTCGGAGATTTCTTCCACGAAGCACACAATGTCGCAGTGTGGGACAGATCTGCTGAGCGAGGTCTCGCCGCCGCCCTATGTGGTCGAAACGCTCGATTCTCCGGTCGCGGGCAAGACGGTCGTGTTCACCGGCAAGCTGGAAACGATGAGCCGCGACGAAGCCAAGGCGCAAGCCGAACGCCTCGGAGCCAAGGCCGCCGGATCCATCAGCGCAAAGACCGATTTGCTGGTCGCCGGACCGGGCGCGGGTTCGAAGCTGAAAAAGGCAGGGGAACTCGGCATCGAGGTGATCGACGAGGCTGGATGGGCGGCGATTGTCGCGCAAGCCGGTTCGGGGGCGGGTTAGGCAATGGACCTGCTACGCGAACTCCACCCACAGGCGGCTCGCATCGCAGACTTGCTGCGCGCGCGCGGCGAAAAGGTGGCAGTGGCCGATGGTGCGACCGGCGGGCTGATTATGGCAAGCCTGCTGACAGTGCCGGGCGCGCTCGAATTCTTTGTCGGGGGAGGGGTGGTGTATTCCTTCAGGGCGCGCGATGTCCTGTTCGACCTGCCGCGCGATGCGTATGACGGCATGCGCTCCGCGACCGCGGACTACGCGCTGTTGCAGGCGCGCGCCATTCGGGATCGGCTGGGCGCGCAGTGGGGCATCGCCGAAAGCGGATCGGCGGGGGCGAGCAAGCATCCGATGGGTGTGGCCTCAGGCCGCAGTGTCGCCGCCCTGGCAGGTCCGGGCGTGGAGCAGGTGGCCGTGATCGAGACCGCCAGCGATGACCGCATTGCCAATATGGAAGCCTTCACCCGCAACGCGCTCGAATTGCTGGAGCGCGCGTTGCCGCCGGTCTAGTCCGTGGCCGGCACCCGGCGCATGACCCCACCCGATAACGGCGTCCACCACCCGGTTTTCACCCCCGCGCGCGCCAGCTGATCGGTAGTCCACTGGTTGCAGGTGTGGCCGATGTGGTAGGTGCCCAGCGCATCGTAGAACACATCATGGCGGCCATATCCCGCCACTTTGGTTGCGCGGTGATCGGGCGGTAATTGCCCCGCGATTGCGTCCACCAGCGCGCGGTATTCCGCAGGCCGCAGATGGAGCACGCGATAATCGTCTGACGGCATGGGGTTGGCATAGTGCGCGATGTGGAAAATCGCATCGCCGCCAAGCAATGCTTTCAACGCGGTCAGCGGGTTCAGCTCTGTCCAGCTTGGAGTTTCGAGGAAGAACGCGCGCTCCCCCCAGCTGACCGAGACATGAGTGGCCGCGCTATCCATTGCGCCGATATCGCGGAGCGGAAAGTCGGCCAGCCAATCGCGATAGGGGGTCTGGTTGGGCATTACGATTTCAGTATGGATGCCATTGGTCCCGATGAGGATGGGCACAGTCGCCTCGGTATCGGGGCGCGGCTCATCCCAGTCGGAATTGCGCGGGATCAGCGCGCCCGCCCAAGCGGTGAGGAAGAATGTGAAGGTCAGCGCGGCGAGGGCGAGGGCCAGTGCCTTGAGGATGCGAAAGGCGCGCGATATCAGTGGTAACGGCGCGCCTTTCTCAGCGGCCATGCTGACCCAGCCGCGACCATTCTCGCCCGGTAAATCGCCGCCGCAGCCACAGGATCGCCCAGTCGCCGCGCTGTATCGTTGCGCGCAGCATAAAGCCGTTTCGGCGATAGGCGCGCACCACGGCGCTTTCCTGCTCTCCGGCCAGCAATCCCGCCAGCACAATATTGCCATACGGGCTTACGCTCGCGCCAAAGTCGGGCGCCAATTCGACCAGCGGCCCGGCAAGGATATTGGCAATCAGCAGATCGTAAGGTCCGCGCATTTGCAGCAGTGGATCGGCCATGCCATCGGCCACCATCATCGTCATCGCTCCCGGCCCCGCGCCCAGTGTCACGTTGTTGAGCTTCGCGTTCTCCTCCACCACATCGGCGCAGATGGGGTCGATATCCGAAGCCGTCGCCTCTGCCCCCGGCCACAGCGCCATCGCCGCAAAGCCGAGCAGGCCGGTGCCCGTCCCGATATCGGCAATCCTGCGTGCGGCGACGCCATTCTGGTGGATGCGGCTGAGCATTTCGAGGCACCCGGCCGTCGTTTCGTGATGCCCGGTTCCGAACGCCTGCGCGGCAGGGATCGCAAAATTGATCGCACCCGGCAGGCTCTCGAAATCGGGCGTGTGGACATGGAAGGGCCCGGCGCGGATCGGCTGCACGCCCTGCTGGCTCAGCGTGAGCCAATCCTCATCGGGCAATTTCTCGATCGTGATCGCTGGCACGCGCCCGGTAAACAGCGCGGCGATTGCGGCGATCTGCGCGTTTCCCGGCTTTTTCGGATACCACCCTTCGAGCACCCATTCGCGCGGACGATCCTCCGCCACTTCGCGGCCCGATATGACGAGATCGAAGTCCCATTCATCCTGATCGTCATGCGCAAGCAGTGCGGCCTGAACCACAGGCTTTGGCGCGTAGGCGGTGAGTTTCCAGCTGGTCATTGCGCTGCGGCTTCCCTGGCCAGCCGGTCGTCCAGCGCCTTGGTCTTGCTGGCGGCGTATTGCGCGCAGCTCGGCCCGCCTTCCATTGTCCCCGTTCTGGCGCGCGCGAGCATGTCGCTTTGCGAAGGGTGCGGGGTGAGCAGGATGTCGCATTCAAGCGAACCAATTCGCGCGATCCCGCGCCGGAACATTGCCACATAGTCCGGGTGATCGGTAAAGCGATAGGCGTCGGCACTGATGGGTGAGAGGCCGTCGCCGTAGACGATGGTGATGCACCCGTCCGCATCGCAGCTCTGCCACTGCCAGCTCATCGCACCGATGGTGTGGCCCGGTGTGGCGACGCCGGTGATTTCGACACCCGCGATCCTGAGTGCCTCTCCGTCCGCGATGGGCCGGATCGTGCCGGTGACCGGAGCCATGGCTGCGTGCAGCCCGGTTTGCGGATCGCGCGGGTCATCCTTGCCAGTGCGCATCACATCTGCCGCGTCTGCGCCGACCATCACGGGCGCACCGCTCAGCCTCTGGAGCCGCGCCATCCCTCCGACGTGGTCGAAATGTTCATGGCTGACGAGCAACGCCTTCACCTGTTTCATGGTAAAGCCCAGCGAAGCGATATTCGCCTCAATCGCTTCAGAGCCTGTGTTCGTCCCGCTGTCGATAAGCACCAGCCCATCATCGCCCCTGATCAGGATCGCAGTAATCCCGCAAGTGCCGACATACCAGGTGTTGCCGTGGATCTGGAACGGCTCGGTCGGCTTGTCCCAGTCGTCGAAATCCTCGCAGACCGAACTGAACCGCACCATGTCGCTGGAATGCTGCGCAATCTCGACTCGCGCGGCGCTGTCGGAAGCGGCCATCCCGGCGCTGCACCCGGCCAGCAGAAGCGAGACAGGGAAAAAGGCGTTCCTAGCGGACAAAGCTGGCTCCATTCGCATCGATCACCGCGCCGGTCATGCTTGGCGGGGCGTCCAGCGCGCAGAACTCAATTACCTTCGCAATTTCTTCAGGTGTCGCCACGCGGCCCAATGGTATGTCTGCCAGCAGGCCAGCACCGCCACGCGTTTCCAGATAATCGCCTGCCATGCTGGTATCGGTGAAGCCCGGCGTCACCGCAAAGCTGAGAATGCCTTCGCTCGCAAAGCCGCGTGCGATCGTCTTGTGCATCGCAATCATCCCGCCCTTTGCCGCGGCATAATGCCAATGCGCGGGGCTGTCCCCGCGATAGGCGGCGCGGCTGGCGACGTGGACGATCCGGCCTCCTTTCCCGCGTTCCTGCCAATGACGCAGTGCAAAGCGCGACAATTGCGCGGCAGCTGTCAGGTTGATGCGCAGAGTGTCTTCCCATGCGTCCAGCCATTCAATGTCGGAGCGGTCGATGCGGTTTGCCTCGAACAGACCGGCATTGTTGATCAGCACGTCAATCGTGCCGTCGCCCAGATCGTTCGCCCGCTGCAGCGCTTCTTCCCACAACCGGTGTGCGGCCAGCGGATCGCGAAAGTCGGCGGCGATCATCGCCTGCCCATCGGTTCCGGCATCGCGAGCGCGCGTCTGATGTCCGATGACGGTATGGCCGCGCGCAGTAAGAGCAGCATGGGTTGCGGCACCGATTCCGCGGCTCGATCCGGTAAGAAGGATGAAACTCATGCAAGCCTCTATCCGAAACTTTGCAAGAAGAGTTGAGCGTAACGCGCTTGCACCGCGCGGCAGGGGCGCTAAGTGAGGGCCACGAAATATAACAATCCGATTAAACGCAAAACAACGAGTGAACATGGCCCAAAGACCGCTTTCTCCCCATCTTCAGATATGGCGGTGGGGGCCGCACATGCTGGTTTCCATCCTCCACCGCGCCACCGGGGACGGCATGGCGCTGGTCGGTCTGGCCGTGCTGGTGTGGTGGCTGGGTGCGCTGGGCAGCGGGCCGGAGGCATATGAGACGTTCCTGTGGGCCGCCGGTTCGCCGATTGGCTATATCGTGATGATCGGCCTCAGCTGGGCGTTCTTCACCCACATGATGAGCGGGCTGCGCCACTTCGTGCTGGATATCGGCGCGGGATACGAACTTGATACCAATCGCCTCTGGTCGACCCTGTCGCCCATCATCGCCACCGTCCTGACCGCTGCGGTCTGGGCCTATATTCTGCTGCGCTGAGGGAGGAAACGAACCATGGGTAACGGCACTTCCATCGGGCGCGTGCGCGGGCTTGGCCCGTCGCATCACGGCGCGCAACACTGGCTCTCGCATCGCTTTTCGGCGATCACCAATCTGGTTTTGATGAGCTGGTTCATCGTCAGCCTGCTGTTGCTGGACGAATACAGCTATCAAACGGTCAGCGAATGGCTGGCAAGGCCACTGTCGGCTACCGCGATGATCCTGCTGGTCGCCAGCCTGTTCTGGCATGCGCGCATGGGCCTGACCGTCCTGATTGAGGATTACGTCCACAATGCGGGTTCCAAATTCGCGCTGCTTTCAGCGCTCAACATCGCGGCCTTTGGCGGCGGTGCCTACGCGATCTTCAGCGTCGCGACCCTTGCTTTCGGAGCTTCAGCATAATGGCCACCGCACCAGCAAACGATGCCAGCCCGCATCTTCAGGGCGAATACAAGATCATCGACCACATCTATGACGTAGTCGTTGTGGGCGCGGGCGGATCTGGCCTGCGCGCGACCATGGGCGCCGCCGAAGCGGGTCTGAAAACGGCAAACATCTCCAAGGTGTTCCCGACCCGCTCGCACACCGTCGCGGCGCAGGGCGGCATCGCGGCGAGCCTTGGCAACAACTCGCCTGATCACTGGACGTGGCACATGTATGACACCGTGAAGGGGTCTGACTGGCTGGGCGATCAGGACGCGATCGAGTATCTGGCACGCGAAGCTCCCGCTGCGGTTTACGAGCTGGAACATGCGGGCGTTCCGTTCAGCCGCAACGAAGACGGCACGATCTATCAGCGCCCGTTTGGCGGTCACATGCAAAACATGGGCGCGGGCCCGCCGGTGCAGCGCACCTGCGCTGCCGCCGACCGCACCGGCCACGCCATGCTGCATGCGCTGTATCAGCAGAGCCTGAAGTATGACGCTGATTTCTTTATTGAATATTTCGCACTCGATCTCATCATGTCGGATGTCGGCGGGGAGAAAAAGTGCGTTGGCGTAATCGCCATGTGCCTTGACGATGGTACGATCCACCGGTTCCGCGCGCAATCGGTCGTGCTGGCGACGGGCGGGTATGGCCGCTGCTATTACACTGCGACTTCCGCCCACACCTGCACCGGCGATGGCGGCGGCATGGTGCTGCGCGCTGGCCTGCCATTGCAGGACATGGAGTTCGTGCAGTTCCACCCGACCGGCATTTACGGCGCGGGGGTTCTCATCACCGAAGGCGCGCGGGGCGAGGGCGGCTATCTCACCAATTCCGAGGGCGAGCGGTTCATGGAACGCTATGCCCCGTCGGCAAAGGATCTCGCCAGCCGCGATGTCGTCAGCCGTTCGATGGCGCTGGAAATGCGCGAGGGGCGCGGCGTGGGCGAGGATGGCGATCACATTCACCTCCACTTGGATCATATCGATCCCAAGGTGCTGGCTGCGCGCCTGCCCGGCATCACCGAAAGCGGCAAGATCTTCGCCGGTGTCGACCTGACCCGTCAGGCGCTGCCGGTGACGCCGACCGTGCATTACAACATGGGCGGCATTCCGTGCAATTATCACGGACAGGTCGTGACGCTGGGGCCGGATGGCAATCCCGATCACGTCATCCCCGGCCTGTATGCCGTGGGCGAGGCAGCGTGCGTATCGGTCCACGGGGCAAACCGCCTCGGCTCCAATTCGCTGATCGACCTTGTCGTGTTTGGCCGCGCAACCGGGCTGCATCTAAAGGACAACACCGTTGCGGGTGCGAGCCAGGCCGAACTGCCGAAAGACAGCGCCGACATGGCTCTTGGGCGGCTCGACCATTTCCGTTACGCGCAGGGCGGATCGCCCACGGCGGCAATCCGGTCGGACATGCAAAAGGCGATGCAGAAACATGCCGCCGTGTTCCGCGATCAGGCGTTGATGGATGAAGGCGTGAAGACCCTCGCCGAACAGAACAAGCGGATGGAGGACATCCACGTCACCGACAAATCGCTGATCTGGAACAGCGATCTGATCGAGACGCTGGAACTCGACAATTTGATGGCGCAGGCGAACGTGACGATGGCGAGCGCGGCCAACCGCAAGGAAAGCCGCGGCGCCCACGCGCACGAGGATTACCCCGATCGCAACGATGCCGAATGGATGAAGCACACCATTGCGTGGTTCGATGGCTGGGGCGGACGCGGATCGAACATCCGCATCGATTACCGTCCCGTGCACGAATACACACTGTCGGATGATATCGCCTATATCGAGCCTAAGGCGCGAGTTTACTAAGGATCAGCGGTGCTGCGCGTCGTCATCATCGGCGGGTATGGCAATTTCGGCGGTTATGTCGCGCGCAGTCTGGCGGATCAGGCGAATATCCAGCTTATTATTGCTGGACGCAGTGCGGCCAAGGCGCGCGCATTTGCGGGCTCGCTAGGCGCGCACAATCCGGCCGAGGGCGCGGCGTATGATCTGAATGGTTCGCCTTCGGCCTTGGCCAATATGCGCCCCGATCTCGTCATCAACATGGTGGGGCCGTACAACGATCAAGGATACGGCGTGGCTGAGGCCGCCATCGCTGCGGGGTCACATTATTGCGATATTTCCGACGCGCGCGAGTTCGTCGCCGGTATCGGAGTGCTGGACGACGCTGCGCGCGCAGCCGGTGTGGCGGTGCTGGCGGGCGCATCCTCCGTGCCCGCACTCACCGCAGCCTATCTCGATGAAGCGATCACGGCAGGTATGACAATCCACTGCGCAACTTACGGCATCAGCGGGGCAGAACAGGCCAATCGCGGCGTAGGCACCGTGTCCGCCGTGCTGCGCTATGTCGGAAAGCGCTTTACCACGCTGATCGACGGCAGGATGCAGACCGTCACCGGCTGGAGCGATCTGCACACCGTCGTCATTCCGGGCCTTGGCAAACGCTGGTTCGGGCGCGGGAATGTGCCGGACCTCGCATTGTTCAAAGACCGGTATCCCACCTTGCGCAATCACACTTTCTGGGCGGGTCACGAAATCCCCCTACTGCATCTCGGCACGGCGATCATGGGGATGCTGACGCGCGTGAAGCTGCTGCCGCGTCTGGATCGGATCGCGCCCGCTCTGGTCAGCGTCTCAGGCTGGTTTAACTGGCTGGGGCGCGGGGCCAGCGGGTTTTACCTGTTTATCGAGGGTGAGGATGGCAGCGGCCACCCCGTCACCCGCCGTCACTACATCGTCGCGCGGCAGGGGCACGGGCCGCTGATCCCGTGCATCCCGGTGATCCTGATTGCGAAACAGATCGCCGCCGGACATGCTATGGAAGCAGGTGCGCGCCCGTGCCTCGGCATCATTAGCCTTCGCGAATACCAAGCGGGGTTTGCCGGGCTGGATATAGAGGTGATCGACCAATGAATAACCACACGCAGGCCGATCTGACGAAGTTTGCGCCCTACAGCTATCGCGATGATCCTGCGGTCCCTGATTTCGATCAAAGTCGCTCTCTGTTCATTTTCGACCATCACTGCGTGCTGTGCACAGGCGGGGTGGGCTTTATCATGCAGCACGACAGGCGCGGCGCGGTCGCGTTTACCTCTGCGCAAAAAGAGCTGGGAGAGGCCCTATGCCGCCATTACGGCATCGATTGGGACGAGAGTTTCCTGTTCCTTCACGACGGGCGGCCAAGCATCAAGACCACCGGATACTTTGAGGTCGCCCGCGCAATGGGTGGGGTGTGGCAACTGGCGCAGGTGTTCCGGATTATTCCGCGCCCTATTCGCGATTGGGCGTATGATATTGTGGCGCGTAACCGGTATCGCTGGTTTGGCCAGACACCGGAGGCGTGCGCCATGCTGACACCCGATCAGCGGGCGCGGCTGATCTGATCAGCGCACCATCTACGTTTGGCGCATGAGGTTGCCGCGCCCGCACATCAGCGTTTCCTACATGCGCGACCTTGGGTATCATGGCCGCCATGCATCGCCCCTCACCAATACTTTTTCCCCGCTCTTTTCAGCCTTCGGGAAAGATGCGCCCGGTGCCAGCTTTTCCTCCCCTGGACAGTGTGTCAGGTGTGTCAGGTGGCCCTGTGTCTCCAATGGGATCAATGGGTTGATGGCTCCACCCGAAGCCCCCGATCCAAAGGCAATCGACTGGACGCGCAAGGATGCGTTTCGCAAGGATTTCTCGCGCCACGCCAATCTCGCGTTCCTGATCAAGTGTTTTGGCATCGGCTTCATTGCGTTGCTGATCCCGATCACACTGCCGCTGGTTGGCGGGTATGACGGACATTATTCGATCAGCTATTTCTATCACGTTCCCGCCGCCCGCAACTGGTTCGTCGGGCTATTGTGGGCGGTGGGCGTGTTCCTGATCCTGTTTCAGGGGCTTTCGCGGTGGGAGAACGTGTTGCTCACTTTGGCCGGGGTTTTCCTGATCATGGTGGCGATGGTGCCCACCGGGATCGAGCAATGTTCCGATACCATGTTTTCCTGGCACGCGTTCTTTGCTGTTTCGTTCTTCGCCTGCCTGTTCGTGGTCGCGGTGTTCTTTTCCAAATCGCGGCTCGATTACATCCTGTGGCCCCCGATGCGGCGTCGGTTCGAACGGGCCTACAATTTCACGGGCTGTGCCATGATCGTGCTGCCGTTGCTGGCCTATGCCGTGCATCTGGTGGACGGGCGCGATTGCGGGCACGAGATTTTCTGGATCGAGGCGGCGGCGATTGTTGCATTCTCGCTGTTCTGGTTTGTGAAAAGCTGGGAATACAAGCGCCTGCTGGGGCTGAGTTTTGCAAAGATCATGGAGCGGATGATGACATGAAGAGGCGCTTGACCTGATGGAGCCTCCGGTGCAGCCTCATGCCATGCTGAAGGTCACGCTGATTGCCGGGTTGATCGGGTTCTTGATCGCGGTGCCTGCGTCTCCGCAATCGGAGCAGAACGCCCCGAACCAGCCGCCCGAACATGTCGCGCCTTATCCTGATCTGGGTTCGGGTAAAAGCCGAGCGGATCGCCGCAAAAGCTATGAGCTTGGCCCGGAACTGACGCGCGGGGTGCCTGCCCGCGCGTTGCTGGAACAGCGGCGGCGGCTGGACCGGGCACTGGCGCAGATCCGGCCGCAACGTCGCGGAACGGTGGATGCCTATGTCGTCACCATCGCGCTCGACAGCGATCCGGTTTTTGCGCGTGAGGCGCGCGAGGCGGGCCGGGTACTGGGTCAGCGATACGATGCGGCAGGGCGCACGGTGATGCTGGCCGGGCCGGACGGTGCGCGCGACGATCTGCCGCATGGGTCGATTGAATCCCTGATCGTCAGCCTGGCAGCGATTGCCGAGGTGATGGACGCAAACGAGGATGTGCTGGTGCTATACACCACCAGCCACGGCACTGAACTGGGATTGGCCTATCATTACGGCGACACCGGTTATGGCGTGCTTTCCCCTGCGCGGTTCAAGGCTGTGCTGGAGGAACTGGGCATCAAGCGGCGAATCCTGATGCTGAGCGCCTGTTTCTCCGGCGTATTCGTCGATCCGCTGGCCGATCCTGACACCGCAATTCTGACGGCGGCGGCGTCCAATCGGTCTTCCTTCGGTTGCGAAGCGGAGAATGACTGGACGTTTTATGGCGATGCACTGGTGAACAACGCACTGCGTTCGCCCAAACCGCTGGCGCAGGCGGCAGACGATGCCGTCAACCTGATCGCCAAATGGGAGGCGGAGCGGCGCTTGCTAGCATCCTTGCCGCAGGTGCGGATCGGCAACGGGGTGGGGGAGTGGCTGCCCGCTCTCGAAGCGCGAATGCCCAGCGTCGCGAGCGCACCGGTGGGGCGGCCTGCAATCGGTGAGTAGCGTTACTGCGCTGGCGGTTCGGGATCGGCGCGGCGGGCCGTCACGATCTTCACCGGATCGGCCAGCATCTGTCCTTTCATCCACCCTTCGCCCTTGTCCGGATCAATCGCGCCTGCATGGATCGCGGCGACCACGTTCATCCCCTCGATCACGTAGCCGAACACCGCATAACCATTCTTCCACACCGGATCGGTGGCGTCGGGCTGCGCATCCAGGCCGGTCTGATCCTGCAACATGATCGAGAAATCGCCGTTCGCGCTGCCAGGATCGCCCATCGCCATCGACACCGCGCCGTGCGTATGACTGAGGCCGGTGCTGCTGGTCGGTTCATGCGCGATGGGCGGCAGGATGCGCTTGGGATCGAACTGCGTGCCCCCTTGCAACAGACCGTTGGGCTTTGGCTCCGCATCCAGAGACATCGCGCGGTAAAACACGGTGTCATCGAACCGGCCTTCCTCGACATAGCGCAGGAAGTTTGTCGCGGTGATCGGCGCGCGCTCGGTCTCCAGTGCAATGGTGATCGGGCCTTGCGCCGTTTCCAGCACGACATCGACCGTTTCGTATTGGGCATCGGGCTCAGGCGCGTCGGCGACCGGGGGTGGGGCGGCGTCCTCCTGTCGGATCTGGAACTTCAGGATCAGCGTATCCTGACAGTCGGCCGCGCTGCTGGTGTAGCAATTGTTGAAGTTATCGTCTGACGCGAGATACAGGTATCGCTTGGAATACTGGTCGCGCACTGCCAGCCCCTCGAAATTGTCGAGCGTGTGCGGCGGGGTAAGGACCGCCAGCGTGCGGGCGCTGTTGTCGGGCGCCAGTTCGACGATGGCGGCGCGGTTGCCTTCGCCCGGTCTGTAGCTGCGAAACAGGACGTAGCATGTGCCATCATCAGCGCAGGCGGCATCGGCGGGCGCGCCATTGTGCTGGGCGAGGGCGGGCGGCGCGAGCAATTGGAACGCGGTGGCCACGCCGTCTTGCACGCGCACGCAATTGTCGATCCCTTGCGCAGCGATCTCGGCACAGGCGAGCAGCCCCGCAGGCCCAATGGCGAGCGCTTCCAGTCCATTGTTGCCCGATGCGCTGCCCACCAGCGTCAGTGCGGCGGCGACTGCGGGCGTGGTGTCGGGGATGGCAGCGTCTTTGGCAAAGTTGGTATAGCGCACAATGCGATGATCCTGCTCGAAGGCGACCAGCCATCCACCGTCCGGCATGCGCGCGATCGCCTCTGCATCGGCGTCTTCCTTGCGACGAAGTTTCTTGCCCCGATCATCCAGCAGCGGCCCGATTTCGATGCCATACAGATCGCGCAGTTCGCCGTTCGCCTCGTTTGGTTCGATCCGCAGCCAGCGACCATCGTCGCTTACCGCCCACAGCGCGTCGTTATGCCATTCCAGCCCGGAAATGCCCCCGACCTTCTCCTCGCCCGGCTCAATTTTCAGCCCGCCGCGATAGACCAGGTCGCCGATTTCGGTCGCGTTCGGGTCCGCCTCATTCAACGGCACGGGCACGGTCAGCGGGAAGAATTCCTGCGCCGATACAGATGCAGGAGCCATTATGGTGAGAAGGATGGCAAGAAATCGTGTTATCATTCGTCGCACTCTACCGCCCGCCGGTCGAGGTGCAATGGTGATGAACAAGCGTTCATCGGCGCTTAATGTTTACAACCGTAGTCGTTACGGCTACAGATGTAATCGTAATGTCGCCCCAAACGCTTGCCCACCGGAGAAAAGACCGTGACACGCAAGACCGGATTGCCCGCCGAGACGTCTTCCAACGCTCCCCTTGAACGCATCACCGATGCGGAACATGCCGTGATGGAGGCGCTGTGGGATCATGGCACCGCCAGCGCGCAGGACATTTTCGACACCGTTGGCACAGCCCGCGACTGGAGCCTTGCGACGGTCAAAACGCTGCTGTCGCGCCTGGTCGGCAAACAGGCGGTCGCCACCCGGCCCGATGGGCGGCGCTTCCTGTATTCCCCCCTGATCGCCCGCGCCGAATATGTCGGCGGCGAATTGCGCAGGCTGGTGGACAAGCTGTTCGGCGGAAAAGCGGCATCGCTGGTCGCGCATCTGGCTCAAAGCGAGGCGCTGAGCGAGGACGATCTCGCTGAAATCGAGCAATTGCTGAGGGAGTTGAAGCAATGAGCGCGTTCCTGCTTGATACGCTGGTGTGGACCGGTGCGCTGATCGTGATGGTGCTGATCCTGCGCCGACCGGTGACGCGGTGGCTGGGCGCGCCGACCGCTTATGCGTTATGGGCACTGCCCGTGATGCGGCTGTTCCTGCCGCCGATTGAATTGCCCGCGTGGCTTGCCCCGGTGGAGCCGGTGACGCCTGCGGCGATCGACACTGCGCTGATCGGTCCGCTGTCCGATGCGCAAGACGCCGCCGGGTTCGCGCCGATTGAAGCCACAGCGCAAGTCCAGCCGTCTGCTGCTGCTGAACTGACAGTCCAGATAGCCGCGCTGCCGCTGGCTGAGATGGCAATGTCGGTATGGATGGCCGGGGCTGCTGCATTTCTGTTCTTTCGGTTCGGCGCATACTTCCGGCTGCGGGCAGAGTTGCTGGCGGATGCGCGCGAGGTGGGCACTACCGCTACGACATTGCCTCTCGCCCGGCCGATCCGTTTGATCGAAACACCCGCCACCGCCGCCCCGCTCGCATTCGGAGTGTTCGATCCGGTGATCGCGCTGCCCCCCGGCTTCATGGCGCAGCCCGACCGTTTGGGCCGCGATCTCGCGCTGGCGCATGAGCTGGCGCACCATCGCGGGCACGATCTGTTGATCAACGTGGCTGTCCAGCCGCTGTTCGCACTGCATTGGTTCAATCCGCTCAGCCGGTATGGCTGGCTGGCGCTGCGCCGCGATCAGGAAGCGGCGTGCGATGCGCGGGTAATTGCCGCGCGGTCAATTGAAGAACGGGCGCAGTATGCCCGCGTCATCGCCAGCTTCGCCGCCGGGCCGAATGTGGCTCTGGCCGCGCCTATGGCGTGTCCTGTGCTGGGCGACAAATCCATCGTCGAACGCTTGAGGAACCTCAAAATGTCACAGCAATCATCTCCCTCGCCGGGTCGCCGTCTGGCCGCGCGCGCGCTGGTGTTTGGCGGAGCACTGGCGTTGCCGATGACGGCTTCGATCAGCTATGCCGAGGCGACCGCGATAGAGATGGCGCAAGAGCCTATCGCACCGCTGGCGCCGCTGGCGCCGCTGGCGCCCGTTGCTCCGGCTCCACCCGCGTGGTCGCCCGAAATCGCACCGCAATCGCCGCAGGCGCCGCAACCTCCAGCGCCCCCCGAAGCTCCAAATGAGCACCAGGTTCAGATCACAACTGTCGACCCCGACGAGGCTCATGCGGGGCGCGCCGAGCCCGGCAAGACCGACAGCAAGGATCGACAAAAGAAAACGGCGCGGCTCGCCCCACACAAAATCGATTTCGAGGGTATGCGCCTGATGAGCGAGGCTGAGCGTGCCGAGATGACTATGAGAGTTCGCGAGTCGATGGCTGAGTCTGAGGCCGTTTTTGCCGAGCTGCGTCGCGATATCGAGGAGATCAAGGCCGAGGCCGCTTTGGCAGAAATGGAACGGTCGCCGCGCACAATCGTGAAAATGTCATGCGACGATGCTTCAAACGAGGTTTCCAGCAGTAAGGTACTCGCAGATGGCACCACCATCGTGACGATCTGCCAATCACGAATTATGGAACACGCGTTGAAGGGACTTGTCGAAGCGCGCGCTTCCATCGCCCACAACTCCGAGATCGAAGGGAAGATGCGCTCCGACATCCTCTCGCAACTCGACCGGCAAATACGAGAGTGGCGAAGTCGATCCAGATAGGCGTTACTCTCCGGTCAAGACAACCTCGGCTTGTTCCTTGGGCCGCGCGGGATAATCGCATCCGCGCGCCTCACCCAGACCTTTGAGATAACCGCGCCGCACCATCCCGCCCATGATCGCCGCCTGCGCCTTGCGCTGGTCGCCGGCTGCGCCCGAAACCTCTCGCACCACACCCCTGAACGGGATGAATGATCCGACCACGCTTTTAGCGGCCTTGCCGATGCTAAGTCCCGTCTTCTGGCCTTCGGTGATATCGTAATCCTCGCCCAGAATGGTATCGAGCGCGGCGATTTCCCCTACGATGGAATTGCAGGTCGACAGCCCTTCCGACTGGTACGGATCACGGGCCGCGATCAACAGCGTTTCGGGAATATCCTTCCCCATCAGTCCGATATCCTCCAGCGGGGTCATCGCCACGTTCTTTGCGTCCGGTTCCTGCTGCATTTGCGCAGCTGCCGGATAAGAGGCGAAAAGACATGCGCACGCGCACGCGCCGGCAAGGAATTGTCCGCGCTTAGCGCATATCGAAATAGACATCGCAGGCTGTATCATTTGCGCTCCTAATTCCGCGCAACAGGGCTTCGCGCCGTTGTTCGCTGGTGCCGTGGGTGAAACCTTCGGGATTGATGCGCTGCCCGGCATTGCGCATCAGCGTATCGTCGCCGATCGCGCTGGCCGCTTGCAGGCCTTCTTCCATGTCGCCCGGCTCGATCCGCTCAGCGTTCTTGCCTGCCCATACCCCGGCATAGCAATCCGCCTGCAATTCCATGCGTACCTGCAACTGGTTTGCCTGGCTTCTGTCGCGCTGTTGCAAACTGCGAACCTGATCGGCCAGTCCGGTTACATTCTGGATATGATGCCCGTATTCATGCGCCATCACATATAACCGCGCAAAATCGCCGCCCGTGCCGCTCATCTGGGCGAGCTGATCGAAGAACCCGGTGTCGATGTAGATGCCCTGATCCGCCGGACAATAGAACGGCCCTGCTGCCGAAGTCGCACTGCCGCAACCCTGGGTTGTTACCCGGCCAGTGCTGTACAGATCGAGGAATGGCTGTTCGAACGCGATACCCGCACGTGCAAATTCCGGCTCCCACGTGTCATTAAGACTGTTGAGAGCGTTGCAGGCCTCCTGCGCATAGGGGCCGCGCGAGCACACTTCCTGCGCGTTCGTATTGGCGCTTTGCGCAGATGGCGAGGTTTGCTGCTGCACACCCTCGATCATGCCGATTGTCTGTTGCGGGTCCAGCCCGAACACCAGCGCGCCGATGACCGCGATGACCAATGTGCCGCAGCCGAGCCCGCCTGCACGGCCTACACCGCCGCCGCTGCTGGACCGGACTTTGATCCGCGAGCTATCGAATGGATTGAGCCGCATCGTATTTTTGCCTCCCTTTGTCGCTCTCGTATTGCAAGAGTCATTTTTGGTGGACTCGCGCGTATGTTGGGGCAACAGACCCCTTTGACGATTAATCAATCATCGGGAGAGTGCAATGTTCCTTGCCGGAAAGCGGGCGCTGGTAACCGGATCGACCTCCGGCATCGGGCTGGCGATGGCGCGGGCGCTGCGCGGCGAGGGTGCCGATGTGATCCTGAACGGGTTTGGCGATGCCGAAGAAATCGCGCAAATGCAAAGCGAACTGGGTGCGCAATACAACGGCGCCAACCTGATGGACCCCGCCGCGATAGAGGCGATGTTTGCGGCTATTGGCCCGGTCGATATCCTGATCAACAACGCCGGTATGCAGCACGTGGCCCCGGTGGAGGAATTTCCGGTCGACAAATGGAACGCGATCATTGCGCTCAATCTGACGGCGGCGTTTCACACTACGCGGCTGGCTGTGCCGGGGATGAAGCAAAAGGGCTGGGGCCGCATCATCAACACCGCATCGGCGCATTCGCTGACCGCGTCGCCGTTCAAGAGCGCATACAACGCCTCAAAGCACGCGATTGCAGGCTTCACCAAGACGATTGCGCTGGAACTGGCGACCAGCGGCGTGACTGCCAACTGCATCTCGCCCGGGTATGTCTGGACCCCGCTGATCGAAGGTCAAATTCCCGACACTATGAAAGCGCGCGGGCTAACGCGGGAACAGGTTATCAACGATGTCCTGCTGGCCAAGCAGCCGACCAAGAAGTTCGTACAACCGCATGAAGTTGGCGCGATGGCGGTGTTCCTTTGTCGCGAGGAAGCGGGCAACGTGACCGGCGCGAACTGGAGCATTGACGGGGGCTGGACCGCAGAGTGAGATCAATTTCCGCAATCCCGCGCGCTCGTGTGGCCCTGCTGCTGGCGCTTGTCGCAATGGTATCGGCATGTGCGACCGCTCCCTCCGCTCGCGTCTCGCGCGCGGAACGGCAATTGATATCGGCAAGCCTGATGCGCGATATCACCGCCCTTGCCAGCGATGAATTCGGCGGGCGGCAACCGGGTACCGATGGGGAGCGTCTGACGCTGGAATACCTCGCGAGGCGTTACACCGAAATCGGATTGGAATCCGGGACCAACGATCCGGTCAATCCATGGCGGGCACCGGTTGCGCTGGTGCATTCGCAGCCGCTGGAAAGCCGGGTCTCATTCGGCAAGACCTTGCTGGCCGATGATGAGGCCTTTGGTTTTGCCGGGGCGCGCCGTGTGCTGGTGGAGGATGCGGACGTCGTGTTCGTGGGCCGTGCGCTCACCGCTCCGCCAATGGAAGTGATCAAGGGCAAAGTCGCCGTCCTGCTGGGCGAGGCGGGCAAAAGCCCCGCTCGCCGTGCCAAACTGTTCGAGCGGGAACCCGCCGCCATCATCACGGTAGTCGACGATCCCGCCGAGATTGCTGCCGTGCGCGCGGCGTTCGGGCGCGAAACCATCGAATCTGTCAGCGATGCCAACCGCCATTTGAGCGCGTTCGTGACCGATGCGGCGCTGGCTCGCGCCATTGGCGCGGATCGCTGGGCTGAATTACAGGAAGCGGCCCGCGACGACGCATTCGAGCCGCGCGCGCTCGATCTGAAAGCGTCGCTGGAGGCGGTGTCGGACCGCAGGGAGTTCACCAGCCACAATCTGATCGGCAGGCTGCCCGGCGCGTTGCCCGATGCGGGGGCGGTGCTGCTGCTGGCGCACTGGGATCATCTGGGGACCTGTGACGGCAATGGCGACGACGCTCCTCAGGCTGATACCGTCTGCAACGGTGCGATTGACAATGCCAGCGGGGTTGCCGTGATGCTGGAACTCGCCAGGCGCCTTGCCGCCACCGGGCCGCATGATCGCGACATCTACGTGCTTGCGACCAGCGCGGAGGAATCCGGATTGCTGGGCATACAAGCCTTCATTGCGGACCCGCCGGTGCCGCTGGCCGCCATCGTTGCCGCGTTCAATTTCGATACCGTTGCGGTCGCCCCCGCCGGCAGTCCGCTGGGATTTGTGGGGGAAGGGCGTACATCGCTCGATCCGCTGGTTCTCGAAGCACTGAAGGCGACAGGACGCGACCTGGGCAACCGCGAATTTGCCGAAAGTTTCGTGCAGCGGCAGGACGGCTGGGCGCTGCTGGAAAAGGGTGTGCCCACGCTGTTCCTGTCCAGCGCATTCGGATCGCAGATTGTGCTCGGCCCGTATCTCGAAAGCCATTACCACCGCCCGTCCGATGATCTGACGCAGATCGAACTGGGCGGCGCGATTGACGATCTGCTGCTTCATGAAACCTTGGTGAGGCAGGTCGCGAGCGCTGCGGCTTATACGCCGCCACCATCCCCGGCAGAGACGACCGCAATCGTGGAAACCGCGCCACAATAACGGGTAAACGGTGAAAGAGCACCGCTGCGCTCTGGCGCTGGGCGGCCATGCACCCTACATGGCGGCGCACCCGATTCACTTCATCGAAAGCGCGTGCACATGGATATCCCCCTTGGCCTGACATTCGACGATGTCCTGTTGCGCCCCGCGCAAAGCAGTGTCCTGCCCAGCATGGCGGACACGCGCACGCAATTGACCCGCGATATCGCGCTCAATATTCCGGTCCTCTCTGCCGCGATGGACACCGTTACGGAAGCCGATATGGCCATCGCCATGGCGCAGTTGGGCGGGATCGGCGTGCTTCACCGGAACCTCGAAATCGCAGACCAATGCGCCGCCGTGCGGGCGGTCAAACGGTATGAAAGCGGCATGGTCGTCAATCCCATTACCATCGGTCCCGATGCCGTGTTGGGTGATGCCAACGCGCTGATGCAACTGCACCGGATCAGTGGCATTCCGGTGGTGGACGACAGCGGCAAGCTGGTCGGTATCCTGACCAATCGCGATGTCCGCTTTGCCGAAAATCCTGCGCAGCCGGTGCGCGAATTGATGACGACCGAAAACCTCGCCACCGTGCCGCTGGGCACCGGCCAGGAAGAGGCGCGGCGTCTGCTGCACCAGCGCCGGATTGAAAAGCTGCTGGTGGTGGATGATGCCTATCGCTGCATCGGCCTGATCACGGTGAAAGACATCGAAAAGGCGGTGAATTACCCCAGCGCCACGAAAGATGGCGCAGGACGCCTGCGCGTGGCGGCGGCGACCACGGTGGGGGACAAGGGATTTGAACGCAGCGAAGCGCTGATCGATGCCGAGGTCGACGTGGTCATCATCGACACAGCGCACGGGCACAATATCGACGTAAGCCGCGCGGTTGAGCGGGTGAAGGCGCTTTCCAATTCGGTGCAGGTTATCGCTGGCAATGTCGCCACGGCAGAGGCAACGCGCGCGCTGATCGATGCGGGCGCGGATGCGGTCAAGGTCGGGATTGGTCCCGGCTCGATCTGCACCACTCGCGTTGTCGCAGGCGTTGGCGTGCCGCAGCTGACCGCGATCATGGACAGCGCCGCCGAAGCAGCCAAATCCGGCGTGCCGGTGATCGCCGATGGCGGACTTCGCACCAGCGGCGATGCGGCAAAGGCGCTGGCCGCAGGGGCATCCAGTGTGATGATCGGCTCTATGCTGGCCGGTACCGCCGAAAGCCCCGGCGATGTGTTCCTGTATCAGGGCCGCAGCTACAAAAGTTATCGCGGGATGGGCAGCGTAGGTGCGATGGCGCGTGGCAGCGCCGATCGGTATTTCCAGCAAGATATCTCCCCCATGAAACTGGTTCCTGAAGGGATCGAGGGACAGGTTCCATTCAAGGGACCGGCAGCGGATGTGGTCCACCAGCTTGTCGGCGGGATTAAGGCAGCGATGGGCTACACCGGATCGCACTCGATTGCCGATCTGCGTGACCGCGCGCAATTTGTGCGGATCACCAATGCGGGCCTTTCCGAAAGCCATGTTCACGATGTCGCGATCACCCGCGAAGCCCCGAATTATCCGACGCGATAGGATCTTCGTATGATCGAATTAGTGCCCGTAATGCTGTTTATTTTAGGCTGGCATCCTGACCGGCCCGGCGAAATCGACTTGCAGCGACCTGAGACGTTGTTCGTCTCCACCGCAGAATGCGAGGATGCTGGCGCGAAATTGGCGGGGCGTATGTCGGAAGTAGCGCGCGCCAAAGACGGTGCCATCTACGAACACCGCTGCGTTGAAATCCCCCCCGTGAGTGAATTCGAGACGCTCTTCGAACAGCTCGAAAAGCAGGGGCGATGATCCCCGCCGCGCGCGTTCAGGCTGCGATAGAACTGCTCGACCAGATTATTCTCGCCGCCGAAACCAAAGGCGCGCCCGCCGATCGCCTGATCCGCGAGTATTTCAAGACGCGCCGCTATGCCGGGTCGAAGGATCGCCGCGCTGTGCGCGAACTGGTGTATCGCGCGGTGCGGCTGTGCGGCCCGGTGCCGCCCAGCGGGCGCGCGGCGATGCTGGCGCTGGCGCAGGGCGATGACGCGCTCCTCACGTGCTTTGACGGATCGCCCCACGGACCGGGCGCGATTGTAGAAGGCGATGCGGTGGCAAAGACCGGCATCGCGCAGCAATGGCTGGCAGAGGAACTGGCGCGCGCCGGGATCAAGGGCGATGTCGCAGAGGCATTGCTGGACCGCGCCGCGCTCGATATCCGGGTCAACACGCTGAAGGCCGCGCGCGAAACGCTGGACCTGCCTGAAGCGGGCGAACCGCTGGCCGCGCCGAATGCGCTACGGTTTGATTTCGGCACTCAGGTAGAGGCGTGGGACGCCTATAATGATGGGCTGATCGAGATCCAGGACCACGGCAGTCAGCTGGTGTGCGGCGCGGTTCCGGCAAAGCCCGGCGACACCGTGATCGACCTTTGCGCTGGTGCGGGCGGCAAGACGCTGGCACTGGCTGCGCGTTATGCCAACGCCATCACGCTGATTGCAGCGGATACTGACAAGCGGCGCCTTGGCAACCTTGCCCCGCGGGCAGAGCGCGCCGGGGCAAAGGTGGATCACACCGTGCTGCTGGATCCCGGTCGTGAGCTGGAGGCGCTTGTGCAATGGCAGGGCGCGGCGGATCACGTGCTGGTCGACGCGCCGTGTTCGGGCACGGGCACCTGGCGGCGCAACCCGGAAAGCCGGTGGCGGCTGGACCCCAAGGAGTTGCGCCGGTTGACGCAATTGCAGGATCGTGTGCTTGATATCGCGGCACAAATGGTGAGGCCGGGTGGAGCAATCACCTATGTCACCTGTTCGCTGCTCGACGATGAGGGGGCCGACCGCATTACAGCCTTTCTGGCCCGCCACGAGGGCTGGAGCGCCGAGCGACCAGACCTGCCCATTGGAACGCCGCATGGGCAGGGTATGCGGCTCGATCCGTTTCACCACGGGACTGACGGATTTTTTGTCGCCATCCTGCGTTCATCGTGATAGCCCGATAGGCTATGGCTAAGCCCCAATTAACCTGGCTTGCACGACTCAAGGAGCCCATTATGCGTTTCGCGCCCGCCGCCGCTGCTCTCTCGCTGTTCCTGATTACCACTGCGAGTGTTACCAGCGCGCAGGACCGTGCGCCCGATCCGCGCGCTCAGGTGCTGATCGTGCAGGGCGAAGCGGCGATGAATGCGGGCAAGACGCAGGCAGCGATTGACGCTTACGAAGCCGCATTGGCGGTCGATCCAGGCTACACGCCGATCTTTATCAAGCTGGCAGAGGCCGCGCGCGGCGACGGTTTGCAGGGCAAGGCGATCCGTTACTACCGCGAGGCATTGGCCCGTGATCCCGAAAATTTTGCCGCAATTTCAGGCGAGGGCGCGGCTTTGGTGGAAAAAGGCGCGGTCGAAAAGGCCAAGCGCAATCTGGCCCATCTGCAAAGCAAATGCGGCGATTCGTGCCCGGAAACGGTAGCGCTGCAAACGCGCATAGCTGCCGGTCCGCCCGCACGACTTGCCGCGGAGACGGCAGCGGAAGACAAGCCTTCCAGCAATTGATGCAGAGTGGGCGCGCCAGATCAGTGATTCAAATCATTGGCCCGAATTCGTCGACCAGAGCGGTATAGACTGCGCGTTTGAACGGCACGATCAAATCGGGCAGTGCAGCCGCCTCGACCCAGCGGTATTCGTTGAATTCCGGCGGATTGTGCGCGGCAAGGTTGATATCCGCATCCACGCCCAGAAATCTTCCGAGATACCAGTGCTGGATCTGGCCGCGATATTTGCCCTTCCACACCTTGCCCAGCAATTCTGGTGGCAGATCGTATCGCATCGGGGCAGACGCAGGGGCGACTACCTCCACTTTGTCGGCGGTGATCCCGGTTTCCTCTTCCAGCTCTCGCAGGGCAGCCGTGCGCGGATCTTCGCCCGGATCGATACCGCCTTGCGGCATCTGCCACGCGCCGTGCGACCCCTTCTCGATCCGCTGGCCGACAAAAACCAGGCGTTGCGCGTTCACCAGCATGAAGCCCGCGCAGGGACGATAAGGCAGATCGGTCATGCGGATGCTCCTGCAAGGTGCCATTTCATCGCGGCGACAATGCGTTCCAGATCGGCCTGCGCGCTGGGCACGGCCTGCCGCAAATTGACGAAGGAATGGGTCACGCCCTTGATTTCCATGAATGTGAAATCTGCGCCCGCATCCGCCAGCGCCTTCGCATAATCGCGCCCCGAATCGCGGATCGGATCGAGGCTGGCGGTGACGAGCACGGTTGGCGGCGCGCTGGCATGATCGCCGAGGATCGGGAAACCGCGCGGATCGGCGGGATCGGCGCGGTATTGCGCATCGAAGAATTCGATCCCGGCGCGCGTCAGGATGAAGCCTTCGCCAAACTGCGCGAGGCTGGCAGACCCTTGCGCATCGCTCGCCAGCGGGAAGATCGGCACTTGCAGTGCGACCGGCACGGGCGCTGGGTTTGCCGCGAGCGCCTGCGATACGACGATGGTGGCATTTCCTCCGGCGCTATCCCCGATCAGCACGAGAGACGTGGCGGCGCGGTCCAATTCCGCTGGCGAGGAAGCAATCCAGCGCGCGGCGGCCTCGCAATCGTCGACAGCCGCGGGGAAAGGTGCCTCAGGCGCGCGGCGATAATCGACCGCCACCACCGGCAGATCAATCAGCGCGGCTATTTCGGTGCAGAGCGCGTGGTGCGTTTCCAGATCACCAATCACGAACCCGCCACCGTGGAAGAACGTGACGACCGGGCCAGCATCGCGGGTGTCGCGCGCATCGTACAGGCGCAACGCGACGTCGCCGGCGGGGCCGGGAAAGCTGAGGTCGCGGATTACGGCCAGGTCACGCGGCGGAAGGTCTGCCATCCCATGCAGCGCGCCATACGAAGCGCGCGCTTCCTCCAGCGTCATGTCCGCGATGGAAGGGCCATTGAGCGCCGCCAACGCATCGAGGAAGGCTTTCATGTCCGGACGGATGAAAGGTGTGTCGGCCATTGCGTTGGTATCTCCCATTTAGTGTCGGCTTGCTAGGCGAGATGGGGCAGGGTTGCCAACAGCTTTGACCGCGGTGCAGTGCGGCGCTAGTCGAACGGCGATGGACAATCTCACACACAGCCTTGTCGGGGCGATACTGGGGCAGGCGGGGCTGAAGCGGAAGACCGGGCTTGCCATGCCCGCGCTCATCATCGGCGCGAACCTGCCCGATGTGGATGCGGCGTGCTTTTTCTGGCTGGAGGGGACCGAGCATCTTGGCTTCCGCCGCGGTATCACGCACGGCCCGCCCGCACTGGTGCTGTTGCCGCTGATACTGGCGGGGCTGCTGTGGGGTTTCGACCGTTGGCAGGGTCGGCGCGGGAAACGGCCAGAGGCGCGACTGCCGGTGCGGTTTGGCTGGCTTTACGCGATGGCCTTTATCGGGTGCCTGACGCACCCGGCGATGGACTGGCTCAACGTCTATGGCATCCGCCTGCTGGAGCCGTTCTCAGTCGCAATGGTTTTACGGCGATACGCTGTTCATCATCGACGTATGGCTGTGGACGCTGCTTGCGCTGAGCGTGTGGTGGTCGCGGCGGCGGGAGAAGGGGCGGGGAGGGGATGCGACCTGCTCGGGTGGGGATTGCGATTGGGCTGGCGTATATCGGGGTCAATGGGGCGGTGACATTCACCGACGAGGCTGACGGCGCGCTCTATGCGCAGTTACGAGGTTTTGCGCCCGCCGCGAGCGTAACCATCGGTAAGCCTGTGCCGCTCAACCCGTTCACGCGCGAGGTTCTCTTCGGGGGCGACGGCAGATGGTTCGTTCGTCGCCCGATCGGCCCCGACGACATTGCAGTCGAACCAATCGCCGAACTGCTCTGCAGGCTCCCAACCTCACCGGCGCCCGGCGCACCAATTCCCAACTCGACGCCTTCCTGTTCTGGTCGCGCGCGCCCTTTGCGACCCGTGCGCCGGATGGCTCGGTGATCCTGTACGATGCCCGCTTCTACGATCCGCGCGCGCGGGATCGCTTCTCGGTGGCGTTGCCGGACGTGCGGTGTGAGGAACTTCCCTCGGAGTAAAATCATTACTCTTAAAACCCGTTCGTCCTGAGCCTGTCGAAGGACCGCACTTATTTCGAAGCTGCGCGGGCATTAATTACAAGGCTTCGACAGGCTCAGCCCGAACGGGAATAGGAATGTCTCAAACCCAAATCGTATGGCTGCGGCGCGATCTGCGCATGGCCGACAATCCCGCGCTGTATGAGGCGGCGAAGTTAGGCCCGGTGATCGCGGTCTATGTGCTCGACGATGATCGGGCGAAGGATCACGCGATGGGCGGTGCATCGCGCTGGTGGCTGCACCATTCGCTTGAAAGTCTGCAAGCCAGCTTTGCCCAGCGCCACGCCCGCATCATCCTGAGGCGCGGCGATGCCGTGGAGCATATCTGCCAGATTGCCGAAGAAACCGGCGCGGCGGCGGTCCACGCCAACCGGCATTTCGAACCGTGGTGGCGCAATGCGGAGAAGGCGCTGGCTGAGAAGCTGGAACTGACGCGCTATGACGGCAATTACCTGCTGCCTATGGGCGCGGTAACCACCGGATCGGGTGACCCTTACAAGATCTATACCCCGTTCGCCCGCGCAGTGCGTGAAAAATTCCCGCCGCGCGACGAAGTGCCCGCGCCCGAAACCCTGTCTTCCCCTGATACCTGGCCCGCATCGGACGCGCTGGCCGACTGGAACCTGCTGCCGACAAAACCCGATTGGTCGAGCGGGATAGCTGAGGCTTGGGAAGTGGGAGAGGACGCTGCCCACGCCCAAATCGACTGGTGGGAGGATCACGTCGATGATTATGATGACAAGCGCAATTTCCCCTCTGTCGCCAAGGTTTCGCGTATGTCGCCGCATCTGCATTTTGGCGAGATCAGCCCGGTGCAAATCTGGCACAAATTCAAGCACAAGCGTTCAAGCGGTTGGAAAACCTATGAGGGCGAGCTGATCTGGCGCGATTATTCGCAGAACGCGATTGCGCAATTCCCGCTGTATGCGCGCGAGAACTACCGCGACGATTTCGACGAATTGAAGTGGCGCGACCCCGAAACGGATAAAACGGCAGCCGCCGATCTCGAAAAATGGCAACAGGGGCGCACCGGATACCCCATCGTCGATGCCGGAATGCGCCAGTTGTGGCAGACCGGGTGGATGCACAACCGGGTGCGGATGATCACCGCCAGCTTCCTTATCAAGCATCTGCTGATCGACTGGCGGCACGGTGAACGCTGGTTCTGGGATTGCCTTGTCGATGCGGACTACGCCTCCAACGCGATCAACTGGCAATGGAATGCGGGAACGGGGGTCGATTCCAACATGTTCAGCCGGATCATGGCGCCGCTGACCCAATCCGAGAAATTCGATTGCGCGGGCTATATCCGCCGCTTCGTGCCCGAACTGGCCGATCTGGGCGAACCCGCAATTCACGATCCGGAAGAACATGGCTGCCTGCCCAAAGCGTACCCGCCAAAGATCATCGCCCACCGCGCCGCGCGCGAACGCGCGCTGGAGGTATATCGGGCCATGAAAAACGGGTGACAATTGCGCCCTTGCGGTTCGCCGCTGCGCTGGCCTAACGTGGCGGGCGAGGATTGAGAGAGGGGCACACACCATGAAGTATCTGCATCTTGGGATCGCTGCACTTGCGCTGACGGGCTGTGCGCCCGCCGCGATCAGCGATTTGGCGAGCGTTCCGCCCGCACTCGAACCGGTCACCCTTAAGGCTCCCCCAACGCGCGATCCAGCGGAACTGCAAGTGCTGTTCTGGAGGGATGATCAGCGCAACCAGCGCTTTCGCAAAATGGAAGACTGGTTTGCCGGACATGAGGTCCCCGCCGCCAGCACGCCCACCCCGCTGGTTAAAGGCACGCCGCTGCCCGCACCGATAGCTCAGGAAATCCGCGACACCATGCTCAGCACCAACGCGGCGGGCGTGATGGTGTGGCACAAAGGTAAGGTCCGGTTCGAGGATTATGCGTTGGGCATGACCCCGGACCAGCGCTGGACCAGTTTTTCCGTCGCGAAGAGTTTTACCTCCACCCTGCTGGGGGCGGCGATTGCGGATGGCTTTATCGGCGGTCTGAACGATCCGGTGACGCAATATATTCCTGCATTGAAGGGGTCCGCCTACGATGGTGTTACCGTTCGCCAGCTTGCAACGATGACCAGCGGCGTTGCGTGGAACGAGGATTACACCGATCCGCAAAGCGACGTGGCGCAGATGAACCGCTTCGTGGTTGAATACGGGCCGGATGCGATGGTCGAGCAGATGAAACGGCTGGAACGCGAAGCACCGCCGGGCGAGAAATTCGTCTACAAGACCGGGGAGACCAACCTGATCGGCGTGCTCGTCGAAAACGCGGTTGGCCTGTCGCTGGCGGAATATTCGCAGCGCAAGATCGTGGAGCCTGCGGGGTTTGAAAATGGCATGTTCTGGATGGTCGATCCGCGCGGCGGCAATATCGGTGGATGCTGCCTTTCGCTGACGCTGGCCGATTACACCCGCATGGGCGTGTTTGTGCTGAACGGGGGCAAGCGGGCGGATGGCACCAGTGTTGTTCCCGAAGGCTGGTTTGCCGAAGCGAGCGATTCCGCGGTCGATTTCGGCGACAGCGGGTTTGGCTATGGCTATCAGTGGTGGACCTATCCCGACGGCAAATTCGGCGCGCAGGGAATTTTCGGTCAATCCATCACGCTGGACCCGTCAAGCGATCTGGTGCTGACCGTCATAAGCAACTGGCCAACGGCAACCGGTTCGGAAGATCGCGCCGAATGGAACGCAATCGCCGGAAAGATCGCGGCGGCCGGGGACTGAGAAGCCAGGGGCGGTGCGCCGCCTCTTTCAGGTCATAAGCCTTAAGCCATGGGGCGAACGATACCCAGGTTCGAGTAGCGTTGCAGAATGTTGTCATGCACGATCGGGCTAAGCAGTTCGCTGAATGCGCTGCCGACGATGCAATTGTCCCACCATACGACTTCGCTTTGCAGCGCCTCAAGGCCGGGCAGAGTCAACCAGCAAACCTGACCATCATGCATCCGGTTGATCGAAGCTGCGGAAAAACCCGAGATCGACAGATCGTGCACGACGGTCTGGAACGCCCGTCCGCCCGATGCCCGCAAAGTCGCAGGTATCGTCAGCCGGGTGCGCGGTGAGCAGCGATCTTCCTGAGAAGCTGCATGATAATTGGTGTTGAATTGTACGGCCATGTCGCATTCATCCCATCAGCACAAATGGTTTGCGGTGTTTGCCGCCAAGCGGCGCGATCAAGCGTCGCCCTTGGGCGCGTACACAAGACACCATTTACTCTTAAGGGACTGTGGCGAAATACGGTTAACAAACCGTTGATGATGAATTTTTCCCGCGCAGTAACGCACATCAAGCGGTGCGGGACTGGTCGCCGCGTAAACGTTTTTTCAGTCGACGCGTGTGCGATGCGTGGCGTCGAAATCCTCTACCAGCAGGGCAAGGATGTGCTGCGCCACGGTTTCCGGCGGCTTCACCGTCTCCGGGTCTTCACCCGGATAGGCGCGCGCGCGCATTTCCGTACGGGTGGCGCCGGGATCGACGATGGCAACACGCACCGGGCTCAATCGCTCTACCTCTGCTCCATAGGTTTCCAGCAGGTTGTCGAACGCCGCCTTGGTCGAGGAATATGCGCTCCAGAACGGGCGCGGATTGGTGCCAACGCTGCTGGTCAGTCCGATGACGCGGCCCTGTTTCGAACGGCGCAGCATCGGGTCGAATGCGGCCAGCAAAGCTTGCGTGGCGACCACATTGGTCATCATCGCCTGATTGAACTGCTTGGGATCGATCTGCGAAAGCGGTGACAACTCTGGCAGGTAAGCGGCTGACAAAACGAGAATTTCCAGCGAATCCCATCGGCCACCAATCGCGGCTGCCAGCCGGGTTACGGCATCCGGCTCGGTCAGATCGACGGGCGCAATGGTGGAGCTGCCGCCTTCGGCATGGATCGCGTCCTCGATTACTTCCAGCGCCTTTACCTTGCGCGAAACCAATATGACATGCGCGCCGGCACGGGCAAGTTCCTGCGCGGTGGCAGCGCCAATTCCGCGGCTTGCACCGGTGACGAGCGCGGTCCGACCGGCAAGAGGTTTCTCCGGGGTGGCAGTGTCAATCATGTATCAGGCAGCTTTCGGATCGGCTTTGGTATCGGTGAACGGCAATTGCGGGGAATTGCGCTCTCGCATGGAAAGATCGGTCAATGATGTGGGATAGTCGCCAGTAAAACAGGCGTCGCAGAATTGCGGCTTGGCATCATCCCGGCCCGCAGTGCCGACTGCGCGATACAGGCCGTCAATCGAGATGAAGGCGAGGCTATCGGCCTGGATGAATTCGCGCATGGGCTCCAGATCCATGCGCGCGGCCAGCAATTTGGAGCGTTCGGGCGTGTCCACCCCATAGAAACAGCTATGCGCGGTGGGCGGACTGGCAACGCGAAAATGCACCTCGCGCGCGCCCGCCTCGCGCATCATTTCCACGATGTTGAGGCTGGTGGTGCCGCGCACAATCGAATCGTCGATGAGGACGATCCGTTTGCCTTCAACAAGGCTGCGATTGGCGTTGTGCTTGCGCTTTACGCCCGATGTGCGCGCGCTGTCTGACGGCTGGATAAATGTGCGCCCGACATAGTGCGAGCGGATGATGCCCAGTTCAAACGGCAGGCCGGACGCCTGTGCAAAACCGATGGCTGCCGGTGTGCCGCTGTCGGGCACAGGCACCACCAGATCGACATCGCACGGCGCCTCTCGTGCCAGTTCCGCGCCAATGGCCTTGCGCGCTTCATACACGCTGCGCCCCGCAAAAAAGCTGTCCGGGCGGCTGAAATAGACATGTTCGAAGATGCACGGGCGCGGTGACTGGTTGCCGAACGGGCGTACGCTGCGGATCTCTCCGTCAAAGCCCACCTGCAGCAATTCGCCCGGCTCAACCTCACGGATCATCTGCGCGCCGACCACATCGAAGGCGACGCTTTCGCTGGCGAACAGGATTGCCGGATTATCGGGCGGTCCCATCTTGCCCATCACCAGCGGACGAATGCCCAGAGGATCGCGGCAGGCGATCATGCCATCGGGCGTCATCACGATCAGCGCATAGGCGCCCTCGACCAGGCGCAGCGCATCCACAAGACGGTCTGCGATAGTGGGATAGCGCGATGTCGCGACCAGATGGATGATGACTTCGGTGTCGGAAGTTGACTGGAAGATAGAACCCTTCTGCACCAGATCGTGACGCAGGCTCATCGCGTTGGAGATATTGCCGTTATGCGCGACGGCAAAACCGCCGGTCGCGAGTTCCGCATAAAGCGGCTGGACATTGCGCATGTCCGACCCGCCAGTGGTGGAATAACGCACATGGCCCGCCGCCATTGTGCCCGGCAGGCCGCGGATCACGGATTTGCTGGAAAAGGTATCGGCCACATGGCCCAGCGCCCGGCGCGATACAAACTGCGCGCTGGCCGGATCGAAGCTGGTGATCCCAACCGCCTCCTGCCCGCGATGCTGCAAGGCATGGAGCCCCAACGCGGTTGCGGCGGACGCATCCTGCGCATTGATCGCGCCGAAAATACCGCATTCCTCGCGCAGCTTGTCGCCGTCCGCGTCATAAAAGGGGTGCGTCAGATTCATAGCTGGCATGACTCGCATGGGGCTGGCTCCCTCCCGCGTGGCGGTGCTGCTCGGGGTCGCGCGCTCAATGGCGACGTTACGGATTAATTACAAGGGCGCAGCGGGGCGCCATCCGCGCTTTTTGATCGGCAGGCTGAAGGTGGCGTTGCTCGGTCTTACGCACAATGGCGGATCGGTTGCGGATTGTGCCCTGCGCGCGCAGTGCCTAAAGCCTGTGTTCATTGTGCACCGCACATCGCCACACAAATACCATATCAGGTCTGATTTTCCCCACGATGTTATCCCCCTTCGAACGCATGATCGCCAAACGCTACCTCTGGCCGGGCAAGGGGGAGGCGTTCATCGCGCTGGTCGCCAGCATCTCCATAGGCGTGGTCATGCTCAGCGTCGCAATGCTCGTCGTCGTGATGAGCGTGATGAACGGGTTTCGTGCAGAATTGCTGGACAAGATCGTGGGCCTGAACGGCCATGCCATCGTGCAGGCCTATGGCGGGCGGCTGGACAATTGGGAAAACGTGCTGGCACAGGTGCGCGCGACCGAAGGTGTGACCGACGCATCGCCGCTTATCGAACAGCCATTGCTGATCAGTTTCGATGGCCGGGTGGTGGGCGTTCTGGTGCGCGGCAATGTCGAGGAAGATATTGCGCGGCTGGGCGAAAAGGTGGTGATGGGCGATATCGGCGGGTTGCAGGATGATGCCCGACGCGTCGCCATCGGGTCCAGACTGGCGCAGAATATCGGCGCGCGGGTGGGCGACACGATCACGATTATCAATCCGCAAGGGCGCTCCACCCCGTTCGGCACACAGATCCGGCAGGTGGGATATGAGGTCGCAGCCATTTTTGAGGTCGGGATTTACGATTATGATGAGAAATTCGTCGTCATGCCAATTGCGGACGCGCAGACCCTGCTGCTGATGGGAGATTCCATCGGGATGATCGAGGTGTCCGTCACCGATCCCGATCAGGTTGGCGAAATCCTTGCCCCGGTATCACAGGCGCTGGGCGGTCGTGCGGTAGTGGCCGACTGGAAGACGATCAATTCTGCCCTGTTCGAAGCCTTGCAGGTGGAACGGGTGGCAATGTTCTTTGCGCTGAGTTTCATGGTGTTGGTCGCATCGTTTAATATCCTTTCGAGCCTCGTGATGCTGGTGCGCGCCAAAACGCGCGACATTGCCATCATGCGTACGATGGGGGCGACACGGCGCAGCTTGCTCAAGATTTTCATCACCACCGGCAGCACAATCGGGGCCATCGGCACGGTATCGGGGCTGGCGCTGGGCTTTGTCATCCTGTTCTTCCGCGAACAGATTGTGTGGTTCATTGCCAAGGTGACCGGACAGCAAATCTGGGATCCCGAAGTGCGCTTCCTCTCCACCCTGCCTTCGCGCACCGATCCGTGGGAGGTGCTGGGGATCGTTGCATTGGCGCTGATCCTGAGCTTCCTTGCGACGCTGTATCCCGCGTTCAAGGCGGCGAACACCGATCCGGTGCAGGTGCTGCGGTATGAGTGATGGCATGGATACGGGTATGGACATGGGCGCCATCGCGCAGCTGCGCGGTGTAAAACGCAGCTTTGAACAGGGCGGTCAGCGGATCGACGTGCTGCGCGGCGTGGATTTGACGGTCCAGCCCGGAGAGATTGTGGCGCTGCTCGGTCCTTCGGGTTCGGGCAAATCGACGATGTTGCAAGCGGTCGGCCTGCTGGAGGGCGGTTTTGAAGGCTCCATCGCCATTGCGGGCGAGCGGGCGGAGAACCTTGCTTCCGATCAGCGCACGCGTGTGCGGCGCGAACATCTGGGCTTTGTCTATCAGTTCCACCACCTGCTGCCCGATTTCAACGCGACCGAGAATGTTGTGATGCCGCAGATGGTTGCGGGTCGCCCGCGTGAAGAAGCGCAGGAGCGTGCGGAAAGCCTGCTGACCAGTCTTGGGCTTGGCCATCGGCTGACCCATCGGCCCAGTCAGCTATCGGGGGGCGAACAACAGCGCGTCGCGGTTGCGCGTGCGCTAGCCAATCGTCCAACGCTGGTGCTGGCGGATGAACCGACCGGCAATCTGGATGAGGCAACATCGGACGCGGTGCTGGGCCAGTTCCTCGAACTGGTGCGCGGGGAAGGCAGCGCCGCACTGGTCGCGACCCATAACGAACGTCTTGCAGCGCGCATGGACCGTATTGTGCGACTGGTCGACGGAAGACTGGTTTAGCGGACCCGAAGGGCAGGTCGTGCGTAGATCACTCAAAGGAGATCTGCATGACCGACCACCCCAGCACTTACGAAGGAACCCCGGAACAAAGCGGATCGGCGGCATGGGATGACCACGCCTCCCTGATCCCGGTAGAGGGCAAGGATGGATTGTTCGCCCGGTCCAACGCTGTGCGAAGTGGCACGTTTGCCGAGATGATCCGGCACATTGCCGCGCTTTCAAAAGACGAGCAGCATGGCTACGTCATCGAGAAGGCGGGAGACCGTGAATACACCGCCGACGAAGCCATCGCGCTTGCGCAGCGACCGGACTTTCCGCAGAGGGGCGAGGAATAAACCGCGCACGGGGACCAGCACATGACCACCATCGCCGATTTTACCGTCACCACTAACAAGGGCGAGCCAGTCGACCTTGCGCAAAAGCAGGGCAAGGTTTTGCTGGTGGTCAACACCGCGAGCAAATGCGGCTTCACCCCGCAATACGATGGACTGGAAAAACTGTTTCAGCAGTTCAAGGACGAGGATTTCGAGGTTCTTGGTTTTCCCTGCAATCAGTTCGGCGGGCAGGAGCCGGGCAATGCGGAAGAAATCGCGGAGTTCTGCAAGTCAATTTCGGTGTCACATTCCCGCTGATGCAAAAGGTCGACGTGAACGGCCCGGATGCCTCCCCGCTGTTTGACTGGATGAAATCCGAGAAGAAAGGACTGATGGGCTCAACCTCGATCAAGTGGAACTTCACAAAGTTCCTGATCGACCGCGATGGCAAGGTGGTGAAGCGTTACGGCCCGCAGGATACGCCCGCCAGCATCGCGAAAGACATCCAAAAGCTGCTGTAACCGCGCCGGCACCCGCGCCGAATACCGGTCACAAGGAGACGCGGCGATGATCGAGGCAGTGAATGACTGGATACTGGCGCTGGGCGCGGATTACGGGGTCAATCCCTATATTTTCGCCGCGATCTATGTCGGCGCGATCCCGTTCTTCCTTGCTTCTGTCGCGTGGCTGGTGCGCAATGCGCGTAAGGGTCGGTCAACCGCATTGCCTGCACTGTGCGCGGGCTTCTGCTTTGTCTCGGCCTATCTTTATCTGGGCATCTTCGGTGAGCATATTCCGGTTTGGGTGTGGGGCGTGCTCGGGGCGCTGATCGCATACGGCACTTATACCACCGTGCGCGATACTCGGGCGAAGATCGCAAAAGGGTGATCCGCCCACAGACTTTTGCCGAACGCACCATGCCACTCTCTTGAAAGCGCGCGGGCATCGCGTAGTTTCAATCCCATGCGTTTTGCCCCCTTTGTCCCGCTTCGTGTCCTGTCGTCATATTCCATGCTGGAAAGCATGGTCGATCCCAAGGCTATTGCGAAACTGGCGGTTGAACGCGGCTTTCCCGCAATCTCCATCTGCGATCGCAACGGGTTGTATGGCGCGGTGATGTTCGCCGATGCGTGCAAGGGTGCTGGCATTCAGCCGATCATCGGCGCGCTGCTGGGCGTGGCGCGGCCGGGCACCGATGCCAGCGGCGGCGATGGCAAGCAGGTGGATTACCTGCCGCTCTATGCTCAGGACGAGGCCGGGTATGACAATCTGTGCCACCTCGTCTCTCACGCGCATCTTGGTCGCCCGTTGGAGTGCGATCCGCATGTGATGCTGTCCGATCTGGAAGGACGCACCGAAGGACTGATCGCGCTGACGGGCGCGGGCGAGGGTGCGCTTACCCGGATGCTGGCAGAGGGGCAGACCCCCGCCGCGATGGCATTGGCTGACCGGCTGGAGGCGCTGTTTCCCGGGCGGCTGTATATCGAGCTGGCGCGCAACCGCGATCCGGTATGCGCCGCGGCGGAAGAGGCGCTGATCGACCTTGCCTATGAGCGCGACATTCCGCTGGTCGCCAGCAACCCCGCCAATTTCGCAGAACCGCACATGCACAAGGCGCATGATGCCATGCTGTGCATCGCCGCATCCACCTATGTCGAGAATGAGGAGCGCCCGCGCTCCAATTCCGAAGCCTTCGTCAAATCCGCGCCAATGATGGCGGAACTGTTCGCCGACCTGCCAGAGGCGACCGCCAACACCCTTGTCATTGCGCAGCGTTGTGCGTTTGCGCCGCCCTATCGCCAACCGATCCTGCCCAGTCTTGCGGGCGATATGGAAGGCGAGGTGCGGATGCTGCGCAACCTTTCGCTGGCAGGGCTAAAGGCGCGGCTGGAACCCTACGGCCCGATGGAGACGGAGGAACGCGCCGCCTATTTCGAACGCCTCGATTACGAGATCGAGGTGATCGTCAACATGGGGTTCCCCGGATACTTCCTGATCGTTGCCGACTTCATTCAATGGGCAAAGGATCAGGGCATTCCGGTGGGGCCGGGACGCGGTTCGGGTGCGGGCTCGATCGTGGCATGGGCGCTGACTATCACCGATCTAGATCCGATCCGGCTGGGGCTGCTGTTCGAACGCTTTCTCAATCCGGAACGTGTATCGATGCCCGATTTCGATATCGATTTCTGCGAAACGCGCCGGGGCGAGGTGATCCGCTATGTTCAGCAGAAGTACGGTGCAGACCACGTCGCGCAGATCATCACCTTTGGTAAGCTGAAGGCGCGCGCCGTGCTGCGCGATTGCGGGCGCATCCTGCAAATGAGCTATGGCCAGGTTGACCGCCTGACCAAGATGGTGCCCAACCACCCCACCGATCCCTGGGATCTGAAGCGCACACTGAACGGCGCGGCCGATTTCAAGCGTGAATACACCACCAATAATGAGGTGAAACGACTGGTTGATCTTGCGATGCAACTGGAAGGTCTGCCGCGCAACTCCTCCACCCACGCAGCGGGCGTGGTGATCGGAGACAGGCCGCTGGCGCAATTGGTGCCGCTGTATCGCGATCCGCGATCCGACATGCCGGTGACGCAATACGACATGAAGAATGTCGAAAGCTCCGGCCTCGTCAAATTCGACTTTCTGGGGCTGAAGACGCTTTCAGTGCTGCGCAAGGCGGTGGACCTGCTGGACGAACGCGGCATCACCATTGATCTGGGCGCGTTGCCGCTGGACGACACTGCCGTTTACGATCTGATGCAGGCTGGTAACACGGTCGGCGTGTTCCAGCTTGAATCCGAAGGGATGCGGCGCACGCTGAAGGCGGTGAAGCCCACCAATTTCGGCGACATCATCGCGCTCGTCTCGCTCTATCGCCCCGGCCCGATGGACAATATCCCGCTGTTTGGTCAGCGCAAGGCGGGCGAAGTCGCGATCGAATACCCTCATTCCAAACTGGAGGGGATACTAGCCGAAACCTATGGCATCTTCGTTTATCAGGAACAGGTGATGCAGGCGGCGCAGATCCTGGCCGGATATTCGCTTGGCGATGCGGATTTGCTGCGCCGCGCGATGGGCAAGAAAAACCAGTCCGAGATGGATCAGCAGCGCAGCCGCTTTATCGACGGGTGCCGCGAAGTCTCTCAGATCGAAGCCAGAGAGGCGAACACGCTGTTCGATTTGATCGACAAGTTCGCAGGATACGGCTTCAACAAATCGCACGCTGCTGCCTATGCCTTGCTGGCCTATCAGACCGGGTGGCTCAAGGCGCATTACCCGGAAGAATTCTACGCTGCGTCGATGTGTTTCGACTTGCATCAGTCGGAAAAGCTCAACGTATTCGTGGATGACGCCCGGCGATACCCGGCGGCAGGCACGCACGGCAATGGGATCGAGGTGTTGCCGCCCGATATCAATGCGAGCCACGCGCGCTTTCACGGTGGAGCAGACCGATCACGGATACGCGGTGCGATACGCGCTGGCGGGCATCCGCAATGTCGGGGAAAAGGCGATGGAGGCCATCGTCGCCGAGCGTGAGGCGAACGGTCCGTTCGAAAGCCTGAAAGACCTGTGCGAGCGATTGCCGCAAGGTTCCATGAACCGCCGCCAGATGGAAGGACTTGATTTGTGCAGGCGCGCTTGACGATCTGGAGCCGGACCGCGCGCTGCTGCATGCCAATGCCGATATGCTGCTGGCAGTGGCCGATGCGGCCATGCGCGAACGATCGAGCGGTCAAGCAGCGCTGTTTGGCGGCGATAACGCGCCGGCAGAGGAGCTGCGCCTTACCCCCGCGCAGCCGTGGTCGCGAACCGAGCGCATGGCGCAGGAACGCGAGAATTTCGGGTTCTATTTCTCCGCCCACCCGATCCAGCAATATCGCCAGGCAGCATCGGCGCAGGGTGCGCGCACCTATCAGTCGATCATGGAAGCGGGCGCGCCATCGGGCGGGCGCGGCACGGCGGTGATCGCGGCGATGGTGGAGGGCGCGAACAAGGGCCGCACCAAGCGCGGTGGGGAGTTTATCCGCGCCGACTTCTCCGACACATCTGGCCAGTTTTCGGCTGCGTGTTTCGAAGAATTGCTGGTCGATGATTTCCGCCGCTGGGCGGCAGAGGGCGAATGCGTGCTGCTGACGGTGGAACTGGATTCGCCCAATCCGGGGGAGCCGCCGCGCCTGACCGTGCGCGGGGCGAAGCCGATGGCCAGTATCACCGGGCGCACCGCCATGCGGCTACAGGCCGATGTGCTCACCACGCAAGCGCTGGCGGAATTGAAGTTGTTGCTGGAAACCGGCAGCGAGGCTCCCGGAGAGGTCGTGCTGCGGCTGATCATGGCCGATGGCGCTGCTGCGCTGGTGCGGCTGGGCAACGGATTTGTGCTGAGCGGCGAACTGGCCGAGAGGGTGGAACAGGTCACGGGGATCGAGAACGTCCGGCTGGAACCGGTACGCGGTTCAGCGAGGCTACGGCTGGTCGCCTGATACACGCAAAACGGGGCCGGATCGCTCCGGCCCCGTCTGTCTGATCCGAGTGCGGCTTCGTTACATGCCAGAACCGGGGCCGTAGGTAATTTCGACGCGGCGGTTCTGCTGGTTCTTGACGCCATCCTGCGTCGGAACGCGCGGTTGCGCCTCGCCAAATGCCTCACTGCTGATGCGGCTGTCGGCAACACCGCGCCCGGCCATGTAGGATCGCACCGATGCATTGCGACGCTGCGCCAAAGCCATGTTGTAGGCGGCGCTGCCAGATGTATCGGTGTGCCCCGCCAGCATCACCCGCGCCGTGCCGCAATTGGAATAGGCGGTGACTGCCCCGTCAAGGATCTGCGCGGCCTCGACCGTGATCGCGGACTGATCGAAATCGAAAAACACGATGTATGGGCCGGTGTTGCACTGTACCACCGGCGCGGGAGCAGGGGCGGGCGGTGGTGCAGGCGGGGGCGGCGGAGCCACAGGAGCAGGCGGCGGGGGAGGCGGCGGCGCGGGCTGCACCTTGCTCCCGAAATTATAGGTCACGCTCGCAAGGATCGAATGGACCTGATAATCGACCTCTGCGGGCAGGCTGGTCGCCGTGTTGATCTGGAATTCATCGATCACGAAATAGCGATACTTGAGGCCGAGGTCGATTTTATCACTGACGGGAAAGCGCAGACCCCCGATCAGCTGCCAGGCAAAATCTGTCTCATTGTCGTCGATAACGGTTCCGACGCCAGCAACTTCAACCGGCAGATCCAGACTGGCAATGCCAAAACCGCCGCCTGCATATACCTGCAGGCCATCGTCGCGGCCCAGATCGACCAGCGCGTTGATCATGCCCGAAATGATCGACAGGTCTTCCTCGTTCTGCACGACCGTTCCTGCCGGAACCGGTGCGCCGGGCACGATCGCCGGTATCAGGACCGTCAGCCCTTCATAACCGGCGCGTTTGTATCCACCCTCGGCCTCCAGCCGGATCGGGCCGAAATCGTAACCGACCACAATATCGGCATCCAATCCGATTTCCGTGTTGGCAAAGGCAGCGTTCTGCTGAGGATCGGTGTTGGCAAGGTCGATATCGACCTGGTCTTCCAGACTGACACCAGCGTTTATCCCGCCATAGATTTGCCCTTCACGCGCGAGGGCGGGCGATGCGATAACCATGCTTGCCCCGGCGAGCAGCAGCGCTGATGTTTTCATGATTCTGTTCCTGGATAGTGGCCTGTTCGCTCAGGTGATTAAAGGCACCACATGGCAATCGCATTACATCCAAGACAGCGCGATGACGGCCAATATGTCGGGCGTTGGCTGCGATGAATTGCCAAACACTCGGTTGCGCGCCATTGTCTGCGGCAAAACAGACAATCGAGGAGAGAACACACCATGCTCGGAGCGATGCAGGACTGGACCATGCGGGTCACGCACGTGATTGATCACGCCGCGCGCGAAACGCCAACGCGAGAGATCGTATCGCATTGGGCCGACGGCAGCGAAACGCGCACCGACTGGGCCGGCATTCGCCGCGATGCGCTGAAGATGGCGCAGGCGTTGCAGGCGCTAGGCCTGAAAAAGGGGGATCGCGTGGCGAGCCTTGCGATGAATCACTCGCGTCACCTCGTCAGCTGGTATGGCGTCGCAGGCATGGGCGGGGTGCTGCACACGGTAAACCCGCGCCTGTTCGACGATCAGCTCGAATACATCGTCACCCACGCCGAGGATAAAGTGTTGTGTTACGATGCGGCGTTCCAGCCCATCGTCGACAGGATGAAAAGCCGCTGGCCCACGGTGGAACACTACATCTGCTTTGATTCCGGAGAGCACTCGCCCGCGTTCGAGGACTGGATCGGCGCGCAGGATGGTGATTTCGAATGGGTCACCGGCGATGAACGCGATCCGTGCATGATCTGCTACACTTCGGGCACCACCGGCAATCCCAAGGGCGTGCAATACGAACACCGCTCCACCGTGCTGCACGCGGTTGCTGGCCTGCAACCGGCGACCTTCAATTTCAGCGGGGCATCGGTGATGCTGCCGGTCGTCCCGATGTTCCACGCTGCCAGTTGGGGCCTGCCCTATGCGGGCGCGATGGCAGGGGTGAAGTTCGTGTTCTCCGCGGTTAACGACCCTGCGGTTCTGCACGAATTGATGCTGCGTGAAAAAGTGACGGACAGCGCAGGCGTGCCGACCGTGTGGCTGGCGCATTTCCAGTACTGCGATGCCAATGGCCTCGACCTGCCGCCATTGAAAGCTGCGACCATCGGCGGGTCCGCCTGCCCGCGTTTCATGATCGAGCGACTGATGAAGAACGGCACCCGCGTCCAGCACGCATGGGGCATGACCGAAACGTCGCCCATCGGCACGGTTGGCGGGCCGACCTGGGACTGGGACCAGCTTACGTTCGAACAAAAGGTCGACAAGACCGCGATGCAGGGCCGCCCGATCTTTGGCGTGGAACTGCGCACAGTCAGCCTCGATGACATGACCACGCCGCTGCCACGCGATGGCAAGGCTTCGGGCGCGCTGCAAATCCGCGGGCCGTGGGTGATCAAGCGGTATTTCAAGGCGGAGGCCGATGCGACCACGCCCGATGGCTGGTTCGACACGGGCGATGTCGGCATCATCCACCCCGACGGCACGCTGCAACTGACCGACCGGACCAAGGACGTGATCAAATCTGGCGGCGAATGGATCAGCTCTGTCGAGCTGGAGAACGCCGCCGTGGGCCACCCCGCCGTGGCCGAAGCCGCCTGCATCGGAATGCCGCACCCCAAATGGGACGAGCGCCCGGTGCTGTTCGTGGTGAAGAAAGAGGGGGCCGAACTGACAGGCGGTGAAGTGATCGAACACCTTACGCCGCTGATCGCGAAATGGTGGCTGCCCGACGCGGTCGAGTTTGTGGATGACATCCCCCACACCGCAACTGGCAAGATCAGCAAGAAGGATTTGCGCGACCGGTTTGCAGATTACACACTTGGCTGATTTGCTGATCCGGCCTGCGCGTCCCGGTGATGCGCAGGCCGTCTGCGCAATATATGAGTATCACGTCGCGAACGGCACCGCCTCTTTCGACACGCTGGGCCAGGCGTGGCAGATTGGGCGGTCAAGATTGCAGATGTCCTGCACAGCACTGGCCTTTTCTGGTTGCCGAGTGCGGAGGGGAAGGGATCGGTTATGCCTACGCCGCCCAGTTTCGCCCGCGCGGCCTATTCCCTGACTTGCGAGAACAGCATCTATCTTGCCGACACGGCGTGCGGGGCACGGGATCGGCACAGGCCTTGCTAGCTGCGCTTATCGCGGAGCGCGCATGACGTGGGATTTGAGCAAATGATAGCGGTGATCGGTGGCGGCGAACCTGCCTCGGTTGCATGCACGCCAGCTCAGCTTCGCCGAGGCAGGGCGAATGCGCAATGTCGGCTTCAAGTTCGGGCGCAGGCTTGATACCTTTACATGCAATATGACCTGACAGGAGAAGGATGAATCCGGGATAACCATGCGCTATTTCTGCACCCATCCGAGCCCGGCAAACTTTCAGGCCTTCAAGGATCTGCCGCGTGATGAGCCGATCCACATGCTCAACCTGCTGCGTTTTCGCGACCATGCCGAATATCCTGAGGGGCACGAGCATCATGGCAAGGGATGGACAGGCCGCCGCGCCTATCAGGAATACGGCAAGACCAGCGGCCCGATCTTTGCGCGCGTCGGCGGGACAATCGTGTGGCGCGGCGCGTTTGAGGCGATGGTGACAGGGCCGGGGCCGGAGCAAAAAGTCTGGCACGATGGCTTTGTTGCGCAATACCCGCACGCAGGCGCGTTCTTTGAGATGATTAAGGACGAAGACTATCAACGCGCCGTGGTCAACCGCACCGCCGCGCTGACTGACAGCCGATTGATGCGGTTCAAGCCGGGCGAGGCAGCCGGCGGATTTGGCTAGTGGGCCAAACCTGCTGCGCGGCTATTCTCTGTCCCCATCGCCATACAAGACTTCGCCATACCGGTCCAAGGCATCGCCAAACAGGCCGAGCCGCACGGCTAGATTGCTCTTCGTTATACCCCCGTCAAAGATCAGGTATGACTTCACGATATGCTCGCCATTGTCATTGATGATGATGGCAGCGGGATTGTAATTGAGCGAAAATTCGCGCGCAGTCCGGTCGGTCGCCTCGCGCGTGCGACTTTGAGGCAGGGTAAAATAACCCAGCATAAGCAAGCCCCTGCACGAGCCCGCCTCGCACCCGGTGCGGCGCAAGATGGCGCGCCCGCCCTGCGGATATTCGATCCTGTAGGTGTCGTTCTCCTCCCCCAAAGGCGCGGCTTCTGCCCCGATTGCGGCCAAAGCTTCGAACAGGGTCGGCTCGTCGATTGTGTCGATAACGGTGGCACCGTTAAAATTGCTCGCATCTTGTGCAAAAGCGACGGAGTGCATCAGAAACATCGCCGCCAGCACGCGGCCCAATAATGATGGTGTGCGTTTCATAAATTCGGCCCCCTCTATGCAGCAGGCATCGCTAATCGCTCAGGCGCATACGTGCAACCAAGCCGATCTTCCCGACGGCAGTCGAAACAGCCTTGCCGTCTGCCGCATTGGTGCCTGCTCGCAGTCCGCTACTTATTCTGGTCCCAGATCATAGCATTCCGGCTGCCAGCCAGCCGGGAAAGAAAGCCGCGCTCGCTCGTATCTTCTTTGCACTTAGATCCGCACCCAAATCAAAGGTATTGTCGATGCAATGCGACGTGAAGATGGAAAACGGCACTGCCCTTATTACCATCGCCTTCGACCCGATACTTGATCGGGCGCAGGTAGAGACGATGGCGCGGACAGTCGAAACCGCGATGGAAGCACATGATACGTTGCGCCTACTACTCGATATGGGCGCGACCGAGGAGATCGAGGCCACGGCATTCATGTCGGCGAAAGGTGCGCTGGTGAGTTTGAAATCGATCGATCCGATCGAACGCTACGCGGTGGTTGGCGCGCCAACAATTGTCGAGGCCGCGATCAAATTTTTCGGCAAGCTTCTACCGCTCGAATCGCGAACGTTCGAGCCGCGAGAAATGGCAGAGGCGCGCGCATGGGCTTTCGCCCCCATCTGACACGGGTTTACAACAGCCGCATCTGGCCGCCGACTTCTGGCGGGCGGAAACGCGTGCAATCCAGCTCAAAGTGGTATTTGCCAATCCCCGCCCGCTTGCACGCGATGCGGAAACGGCTGCGAAGCAGATCGGCCCACACGCCGGTCGGCTGAAAGCGAGTGAAGAAATCGGGATCGTTGTCGCGCCCGTTCCTGATGGATCGTACGATGCTCATCACCTTTCCGCTGCGTTCGGGATAATGCACATCCAGCCATTCACGAAACAGCGGCGCAACCTCGTGCGGCAGGCGCAGCGGTATCCAGCCCACGCTGGTCACGCCCAGCGCGGCCACACGCTCGATAATACTTTCCATGAATTCATCGGTGATCGCCGGAATGATCGGGGAAATCGAGCAATGGACCGGCACGCCCAGTTCTACCAGCCGCCCAAGCGCCGCGAGCCGTTTTGCCGGGGAAGCGCAGCGCGGCTCCAGCTTACCCGACAGCACCGGGTCCAGCGTGGTCACAGAAATCGCCACCGCCACCAGATTTTCTCGCGCCAACGCCTCCAGCAGATCGGCGTCTTGTAAGACCCGGTCGGATTTGGTGGTGACGGTGACGGGATGCCGCGCCTCCAGACACACTTCGAGCAGGGCGCGCGTGATGCGGTAATCGCGCTCTATCGGCTGATACGGATCGGTGTTGGTCCCCATCGCAATCGGGCGAGGGGTGTATTTCGGCTTTGCCAAAGTCGCACGCAGCAGTTCCGCGGCGTTGGGTTTGGCAAACAGGCGCGTCTCGAAATCGAGGCCGGGCGACAGATCGTGATAGGCGTGGGTGGGCCTGGCAAAGCAGTAGATGCACCCATGTTCGCACCCGCGATAGGCGTTGATCGAGCGGTCGAAGGGTACATCGGGGGAGCGGTTGAAGGTGAGGATCGTCCTGGGGTGCTCCTGCGTGACGGTGGTGCGCAGTTTGACCGGCGGCCCATCGCCTTGTTGTGCCAGCGCCAGCATGTGATCGCGCCAGTCGCCCTCAACCTCGCGCGTGGGAAGTCCGAACCGATCCGGGACTGCGCCGGAGGCTGCACCGCGCCCGGCTACGGCGTCAGGATGGGCTGGTTTGGCTGATTCCATGCTAGGGAACATATATAGAACATAACCGCGATGCCAGCCGTTTCCCTGCGACGGTCCACAATATCTTTCCTACTTTGTCGATGGGTGCCAGACCGGCATCATCATTCCCATCTTTGGTAGTTTTGAACATGCAGCAATTGCGCCCCGAACCAGCATTTTGCGCGAGAAGCGGGGGGCATGAAACAGCTACAAGAAAAAGCGCCCTGGACAGTGTGTCAGGTGTGTCAGCGATACGCGCTGCTGCCGATTGGGGGACGCGCTCAGACCTCGCGCAGTCTCGGCATCAGGTCCACGAAGTTGCAGGGGCGGTTGCGGCTGTCGAGTTGCTCGGCAAGGATGCCATCCCAACCGTCCTTCACCGCGCCGTTGGAACCGGGCAGAGCGAAGATATACGTGCCACGCGCCACCACCGCGCAGGCTCGGGATTGCACGGTGCTGGTGCCGATGGTCTTGAAACTGAGCCAGCGGAACAACTCGCCAAAGCCGGGGATGTCGCGCGCGCCCTGGATGTGGGCCAGCGCTTCTGGCGTCACATCGCGGCCCGTCAAACCGGTGCCGCCGGTGGAGATCACTGCGTCGATGGCGGGATCGTCAATCCATGCATCGAACTGCGCGGCAAGCAGCGCTGCGTCATCCCTGACGATGGTTCTGGCGGCAATGGTATGACCCGCACCCACGATCCTTGCGGCAAGAATATCGCCGGAAGTATCGGTATCCGGCGTGCGGGTATCGGAAACGGTCAGGACGGCGATGTTGATCGGGGTGAAGGTCTTTTCCGGATCAATCGCCACTCACATCATCCCTCATGCAGGCGCTCAATCGGCCTGTGCGGTGCGCACATTAGACAGGACCGGGAAATCTGGCCAGAGCCCTTGCGCCAGCGCCCGGCGCGAGGAGGATGCGACACCGGCAGCCCGCTCATACATCCAGTAATTGCGCATCACGATGGCAACATAGCCGCGCGTTTCCCAATAGGGGATCGATTCTATCCAGAGCAGCGGATCATCGAAATCGCGGATCTCGGTGTTCCAGCGGCTGACGGGGGTAAGCCCGGCGTTGTAGGCCGCCATGATCTTGGGCAGTTTGCCTTGCGTCGCGTAACTGTCGCGCAGCATTTCAAGGTGTTGCTGGCCGTAGGTAAGGTTGACCTCCGGATCATTGAGGTCATCGTAGCTCGCACCAAGGTTAAGAGTGCGATTGTGATCGCGCGCGGTGCCGGGCATGATCTGCATCAGGCCGCGCGCATTGGCGGGGCTGACGGCGGATGCGCGGAAATTGGACTCTTGCAGCGCATGGGCAAACGCCAGCGCCGGGTCCACCCGCCAACCGGTCTTGGGACGCCAACTCGCGACGGGATATTGCAGCGAGCGGTCCGATTGCATCCCATAGGGAGCGTTGTGCGCCATGAACAATTGCGTAGCGGGCAGGCCAAGTTCGCGGGCCAGCTTTGCCAGCGCATCGAACCCGCGCGGATCGCCTATCTTTGCCTCATGCTGCAACACCTCGTCTGCCAACGCGGGGCGACCGACTTCCATCAGAGCAGCAGCAACGCGAACATTGTCGCGAGATTGCAGGAAATTCCAGTCGTCGCGGGTAAAGGCGACATTGGCAGCGGGCGCTGTCGGCTCCAGCCCCAGCTGATCGCTTGCCAGCATGCCATACAGCGTCTCATCATAGCGGGCGGCGGCAGACAGGTGCTCCTGAGCCTGACCCGGCTCCCGGCAACGCACCAGCGAACGGTGCGCCCAATAATGCGCGGCAGAGGTCAGCTCGTCATTTTGCGACCCTGCGGCAGCGCGGGCAAACGCTTCGGCAGACAGCGAGCAGAAGCCCTGACGCCAGGCAGCGAGGCCGGCGACCCATTCGCCCTCTGCCACCCAGGGGCCACTGCCCTGCGACACGGTCTCTGCAATTGCCAGCGCGTTCGCATCGTCGTTTTCGATGTAGAAACTCCACGCCACACGCTGCCGCCATTCGGCACGCGCCTCGGCACTGAGTTGCAGATCAACTTCGGTGAGAGCGGAATAGGCGGTATGTGGATCATCGTTCTTGATCGCATCGAGGATCGCGCTGCTGGTAGCGCTGGGCATCGTGCCGTCACTGGTCGCGCGCGGGAGAATGCGCTTGGTCGCCGAGGGCTGGCGACGGAAGCCTTGCGAACCGGGAAATCCGGGGAGGGAGGTAAGCCCGCGTCGCTCACCCAACCGGCCAAGCTGCTGCGCTTGCGGCAGGTATACACCGCGGTCGAACCAGCGCGCGATCTGGTCTGCGCTGACCGCAGGACTGTTGGCGTGGGTGTAGTATTCGGCCAGCGCCACCTGATCGAGCAGGCCGTCGCCTTGCGCTATCAAGTGTTCAACCTCGATCCAGTTTTCACCGTCGAGCGCAGCAAAGATACGCTCGTAACGCTTGCGCTCCGCATCGGAGAGCACCGGCGGCACAATATCGCTGCGGCGTGCGCCAGCGCTGGGCGTGCGGTCGTAATGGGCCGCCATGCTGCCCGCTATTGGAGCGGCAACGGGGGTGATTTGCGCCGAGGCGGCGGATGAGAGGGTGGAGATGCCGATCGCGCAGGCAAGGCTACCTGCCATCAGCGCGTGCCGGGAGACAAATTTCATCAGAGTTGCGCCGACCATTCAATCCATCTCCGCCAGAACCGTGCTTTAAGCCGGGGCATGTCCATCAGGCTGTCCAATCCCTCGCTCATCAGTACCGGTGGTAATGCGGCAATCTGGTTGATTTCACGTAAAGAAGTGTCAGGGTTTGATACATCTTGCGCGATGAATGAGGCAAGTCCTGTTCCGAATGCGACCAAACGCTTTGGCGCGGCGAGCGCAATATGATGGCGCAGCACCGCGTCCATGCCGCTTGACGCGATCCCGGCTGTATCGGCCATAGGCGTATGGCGGGGCAATGCGGATGCAAGGTACACGCCATCCGCAGCAATCTGCATCGCCTCCAACATGGCGCCGAGCAATTCGCCCTGCCGCCCGCACAACAAAGTATCGCCATCTGTCGGCTCAGGGTCCACCACCAACACCATCAAATCGGCATTGCCGACGCCGCGCGGAGGCACTCGCCCGCGTGGCCCAATCCCATCGAGGCCGGGCGCGGTGAGCCAGAACTCGCGAAACTCTTGCAGTGTTTGCGGCGGCGTCGGCCCCAGAAGATCGAGCCGGGGGCTTGCATCTTCCGGGACGACATTTTTTTCAGCCACACCCGCGGCGGCATCACGAACGGTCGCAGGCTTGCCCGGATCATCACTCGCAACGGTGCCATTTTCGGTCTCATCATGAAACCAGACCGTAGCGTCATCGGTGAAATCGCCATCGACTCCCGCAGCGCGTCCACCACTCCAACGCGGCGGCGAATTCAGCGGCTATTGAACCGTCGGGAGGGGTGGTCTGGGCGTTCATGGTCTGGTTGTCAGGTCTTGACTGTCTCCGATCCGCTAATCAAGTGGGATACAGGCACAAAACACGCACAAATGCGATGAACACCAGACCGGGGTTGAACAAGCACATGACGACACGCGAATCCATGCCATGCGACGTTGTGATCGTGGGAGGGGGCGTTGCAGGCCTCGCCGCAGCGATCCGGCTGAAACAGCTGAACGAGGAGCTGGAGGTTGTCGTCCTTGAAAAAGGATCCGAGATCGGTGCGCACATCCTCTCAGGCGCGGTCGTCGATCCCAAGGCTTTGAACGAGCTGTTCCCGGACTGGCGCGACATGGATTGCCCGATGGCGCAAACCCCGGTGACGGATAATTGGCACTGGGTGCTGGGCAAGAATGGCAAGACCAGCCTGCCGCACGTCCTGATGCCTCCATTGATGAGCAACGATGGCTGCTATACCGGGTCGCTCGGCAATCTGACGCGCTGGCTGGGCGAACAGGCCGAAGGGCTGGGCGTCATGGTGTTCCCCGGCTTCCCTGCCGCCGAGGTGATGTTCGACGAAAGCGGCAAGGTGACGGGCGTCATCACGCAGGACATGGGCATCGCCGCTGATGGTTCGCACAAGCCGGAATACGAACCCGGCATGGAAATTGAGGCGAAATACACCCTGTTTGCAGAGGGTGCGCGCGGCAACCTGACCAAGCAAATGAAGGCAAGGTTCGATCTGGAGGCCAATTGCGAGCCGCAGGTCTATGGCCTTGGCGTCAAGGAATTGTGGGACATCGACCCGGCCAAGCACGTGCCGGGCCGCGTCATCCACACGCAGGGCTGGCCGTTGTCGGAAAGTGGCACGTGGGGCGGCGGCTTCCTGTACCATCAGGCCAACGGCCAGGTCGCGCTCGGTTTTGTCACCGCGCTCGATTACAAGAACCCGTGGGTATCGCCCTATCAGGAGTTCCAGCGGTGGAAGACCCACCCCGAAATCCGCGCCTATCTCGAAGGGGGCAAGCGTGTGTCATATGGTGCGCGCGTCATCAACGAGGGCGGCTGGCAATCGGTGCCAAAGCTGGCTTTCCCCGGCGGCGCGTTGATCGGATGCGCGGCTGGTTTTGTAAACGTGCCCCGGATCAAGGGGAGCCACACCGCGATGAAAAGCGGTATGCTGGCCGCCGAAGCGATTGCCGCAGAGATCGAGAGCCACGAAAGCCAGCCCGAATTGCAGACATACGAGGCGAACCTGCGTTCCAGCTGGATCGCGGACGAACTCAAGAAGGTCCAGAACGCGGAACCAGCGGTGGCGAAATATGGCGACGATATCGGATCGCTGCTGGCGGGCGTCGATATGTGGATGCGCACGCTCAAGATCGGCCTGCCGATCAGCATGAAGCACCATGCAGATTACAAGGCGACGGGCCGCGCGGACATGTATCCGAAGATCGAATATCCCAAGCCCGATGGCGAGTTCACTTTCGACAAGCTGACCAACGTTGCCTACAGCTACACCAACCACGCAGAGGATCAGCCGGTCCATTTGCAGGTGAAGGACTGGGAATTGCAGCGTGAAAGCGAGCTGGAAGTGTTCGGCGGCCCTTCAGCACGATACTGTCCGGCAGGGGTTTATGAATGGCTGGTAGATGAAAAGACCGGCGCGCCCAAGTTCCAGATCAACTCGCAAAACTGCGTCCACTGCAAGACCTGCGACATCAAGGACCCGAACCAGAACATCAACTGGGTGACGCCTGAAGGTGGCGGCGGGCCGAACTATCCGAATATGTGAGGGGTGCTGATGCTCAAAGAGGGCAACGGCCTTGGGTGCGCTTGGACGCTTGCGGCATTTAATTTGTTGCTCATGGGTATCGTCGCAATTTCCTTTTCACAGGGGCCCTATTCGAGTTTTGAGCAAGAGCTGTGGTATCGATGGAAATCGCTTGGATTCCTCTTGATCGGAGCGATTGCGCCAACAGTTGCCCTCTGGTTGGGCCGAAGATCCTCGACAGCGGCAGTGGCTTCGACGATTTGGATGGCTGGCGCTCTGTTTCTTTTTCTAGGCTACGTACTGTTCTCTGGCGGCGGCATTTAGTCGAAATGCGCGAAACCGCCTACGCCAAGATCAACCTCGCGCTTCATGTCCGCAGGCGGCGGGAGGACGGGTATCACGAGCTTGAGACGCTGTTCGCCTTCGTTGATGCGGGCGATGTGCTGAGCGCCACAACTGCCGCAGCCGACAGCGTCACCACGCTGGGCGAGTTTGCGGGCGGGCTGGATGATCCGTTCGACAATCTCGTCGCCAAGGCTCTTGCCGTTCTCCCGCGCCCGCAAGGGCTTGCGGTGACGCTGGAGAAAAATCTCCCCGTCGCGGCTGGTCTCGGCGGCGGGTCGGCGGATGCGGGGGCGGTGTTTCGCATTGTCGAGGCGCTGGAAGGTCTGCCGGACGACTGGCAAGCGCGCGCGGCTAAGCTGGGCGCGGACGTTCCCGCCTGCATCCTCAGCCGCACCCATATCGGCCTGGGCACCGGCACCGAGCAGGAAGCGGTCGTCGACGACCTCGCCGGGACGCCCGTGTTGCTCGTCAATCCGCGCGTGCCGCTCTCGACCGGGCCGGTGTTCAAGGCGTGGGATGGCAAAGATCGCGGCCCGCTCCCGGAAGGCCCCGCCTCACAGATCGCACGCGAGGGACGCAACGACCTCGAACCGCCGGCCACTGCTCTGTGCCCGGTAATCGCAGAGGTGCTGGGCGCTCTGAAAAGTACCACGCCGTGGCTCGCACGCATGTCCGGATCGGGGGCCACCTGCTTTGCCCTTTATGGCAGCGAAGCGGAGCGTGACGCCGCAGCGGCGAAAATTTCGTTCGAGCACGCTGAATGGTGGCGACTGTGCGGTAAACTGCGCTAAAGGGCGAAGATGATAGATAACCTTCCGTACAAACAGATCGGCGAATATCCGGTCGGTATCCCCAATTCTGCAAGAATCGTTTGCGTTGCGGACCATGCCTCGAACTTCGTGCCGGAGGACATCGTTCTCGGTGTTCCGCCAGAATTGCTGGATCAGCATATCGCGTTAGATATCGGTGTCGAAGGGGTAGTGCAGCGGCTCGCCCGGCGGCACAATATCCCCGCGCATCTCGCCACGCTAAGCCGGCTGGTGGTCGATATGCACCGCGAGGAGGATAATCCGGCGGTGATGCCCACTCAAAGCGATGGGCACCTGATCCCCGGCAATATCGGCGCCGATCGCGATGCACGGTTGGACCGGTTTCACCGCCCTTACCACGCAGCGCTGGGTGATTTTATCGAGCGGTTTAACCCCGAACTTATCCTGTCGATCCACAGCTTTACCGCCAGGCTGGAGACGGACCCGAAGGATAGGCCCTGGCAAATCGCGCTGCTTTACAATGGCGATGACCGCGCCGCGCGTCATGCCATCCGGTCTGTTCGGCGAACTGGGTCTGACGGTGGGCGACAATGAACCTTATTCAGGGCGCGATCTGAACGCGACGATGAACCGCCATGCAGAGGCGCACGGGCGCCCGTATTGCGCGATCGAGATACGGCAGGATCTGGTCACCACCCGCGCACAGCAGGCGCGCTGGGCAGCGATGATCGCTGACGTTGCGGGAAGGGTTGCGCTGGCGCTACCGTGAGGGCAGGGCAAATGCGCAAACCCGATTGAGAGAAATATAATGTCCTCTGGCTTCGACAAATCGAAACTTCCCAGCCGTCACGTATCGGTCGGCCCGGAACGCGCACCGCATCGGTCCTATTACTATGCGATGGGAATGACCGAGGAAGAGATCAACCGCCCTTTCGTAGCGGTGGCGAGCGCGGGCAATGACAGCGCGCCGTGCAACACCACGCTGAATGCGCAGGCTGACCTTTGCCGCGAGGGGGTGATCGCCGGAGGCGGCACGCCGCGCCGCTTCAACACGATCACCGTGACCGATGGTATCGCAATGGGTCATCAAGGAATGAAAAGCTCGCTCGTCAGCCGCGAGGTGATTGCAGATTCGGTTGAACTTTCCGTGCGAGGTCATTGTTATGATGCGCTTATCGGATTTGCCGGGTGCGACAAAAGCCTGCCGGGCATGATGATGGCGATGCTACGGCTGAACGTGCCCAGTATCTTTGTCTATGGCGGATCGATCCTGCCCGGTACGCATAAAGGCAAGGACGTAACCGTCGTCGATGTGTTCGAGGCGGTGGGTCAGCACGCGGCGGGAAATTGCCCGCTCGCCGAACTGATCGCGCTTGAGAAGGTCGCATGTCCCGGCCACGGCGCATGCGGCGGACAATTCACGGCCAACACGATGGCATGCGTCGGTGAAGCGATCGGATTATCCATCCCGAACAGTAACATGGCCCCCGCCCCGTACACATCGCGTGAAGAGATTGCCGTTGCAGCGGGCCGGCAGGTGATGGTCCTGCTTGAACGCAATCTGCGTCCACGCGACATCTGCACACGCGCTGCGTTCGAAAATGCCGCCCGCGTTGTTGCCGCGACGGGTGGATCGACCAATGCCGCGCTTCACCTCCCCGCCATGGCGAGTGAGGCGGGTATCGACTTCGACCTGTTCGACGTGGCTGAGATATTCAAATCAACGCCTTACATCGCCGACCTGAAACCGGGCGGCAAGTATGTGGCGAAAGACATGCACGAGGCAGGCGGTGTTTACATGGCTATGAAGACGCTGCTGGATGGCGGCTACCTCGATCCTGAGCCGATGACCGTCACGGGAAAAACGCTGGGCGAGAACCTTGAGCAGATCACTTGGAACCCCGATCAGAAGGTGTTCTACGAGGTCTCGAATCCGATCACGCCCACAGGCGGCGTTGTCGGGCTGAAAGGCTCGCTCGCTCCCGATGGGGCAATCGTGAAGGTCGCCGGGATGGAGCGCCTGCAATTCACCGGCCCTGCGCGGGTGTTTGAGTGCGAGGAAGATGCCTTTGCGGCTGTGGAGGAGCGCGACATCGCGGAAGGCTGCGTCATCGTGATCCGTTACGAAGGGCCAAAGGGCGGCCCCGGAATGCGCGAAATGCTTTCCACTACAGCAGCCTTGTATGGTCAGGGCATGGGCGAAAAGGTCGCGCTAATAACCGATGGGCGGTTCTCCGGCGCGACACGGGGTTTTTGCATCGGCCATGTCGGACCCGAGGCCGCCGATTGCGGGCCGATTGCTCTGGTACAGGATGGCGACATCATCGCGATTGACGCGGCCGCTGGCTCAATCGAGCTAATAGTTGACGAGGCAACGCTGGCAGCGCGGCGCGAAAGCTGGAAGCCGCGAACTCACGATTACCAATCGGGCACGTTGTGGCGGTATGCCCAGAATGTCGGCCCGGCACGCACAGGCGCATTGACCCATCCCGGCGCAAAGGCAGAAACCCATGTCTATGCGGACATTTAGCCTCTCGGTCTGTAGCATCTCTGCGCTTGTTGCGTGCGCGCCAGAGAGCAGCGCGCCCGAGGGCGAAGCTGTCGAATGTGCATTGAGCGGGGCGCAGAGCTTCGCGACGGATTGCGTACTTGAACGGCTTTCCGGCGATGCCTTTGCAATCCACAGCCCTGACGGAGGTTTTCACCGCTTTACGTTTGATGCGGCAACCGGCACTCTGTCTGTATCGGACGGTGCAGAAGGGATAGCTGTTCAACCCGGATTACCCAATGACGTGACGGAATTCGCAGTGGGCGCAGACCGTTATCGCATCAATCTGGAAACGCTTGCAAGTCCGGCAAAGTGACCGGCGACCAAGTCTTGACGGCCGACCAGATGCGCGCCGCCGAACAAGTTTTGTTCGACCGCGGGGTGAGCGTAACTGACGTTATGGAGATTGCCGCTGGCGGCGCTGCGGAATGGGTTCGGCGCATTGCCGCCGGTCGCAACGTCTCCGTTCTGTGCGGGCCGGGCAATAATGGCGGTGACGGCTACGTGATCGCGCGCAGATTGCGCGATTGGGGACTGGGAGTGGCCGTAGTCGCCCCGATTGCACCAAAGACGCAAGCTGCGCACGCCGCGCGCGAGGCATGGGGCGGACCTGTCCTTACATCGGGCGGCTCTGCCAATGGCGAGGTTTTTGTCGACTGCCTGTTTGGATCGGGCCTCACCCGACCGCTTTCGGGTGAGCACGCACTGCTGTTGCGCGACCTTGCCAAGGACCATGCATTTCGTATCGCCATCGACGTACCATCGGGCATTGCGAGCGATACCGGAGCGGCTTTGACCGAGAAACTGCCGCATTTCAACCTAACGCTCGCGCTTGGCGCTTGGAAATTCGCGCACTGCCTTGCCGCCCCACGCTACCGGCTTGGAACGCGGCGCCTGGTGCCGATTGGTATTGAACGGGTGGAGGAAGCGGCGCATTTGATTGGTCGTCCGGCGATCAAACCCCCGCCATTCGATGCTCATAAATATACGCGCGGCCTGTGTGCCGTGGTCGGCGGCGCGATGCCCGGAGCAGCGATGCTGGCGGCGATGGCTGCAATGCGCAGCGGTGCAGGTTATGTGAAGCTGTTGGCGGAGGCGGGTTCGCAGGCTGTTCCGGCAGGGCTGGTGTGCGACACCGCTGCGCTGGAAAAGGCGCTGAGTGATGACCGGATCGACGCCGTATTGATCGGCCCCGGACTTGGTCGCGACGACACGGCAAATGAGCGGATGCGGCAGGTTCTCACTTGCGCAAAGGCCGCCGTGCTGGATGCCGATGCCCTGCACTTGCTGACACCGGATTTGCTGACGCGCGATAGCCCAGTGATCGCCACCCCGCACGATGGCGAACTTGCTGCGCTGTGCCGCGCTTTTTCCGTGATTGCAGAGGGTCGGATGGAAAAAGCGAAAGGTGTCGCACGTGCCAGCGGGATGGTTGTGCTGGCAAAGGGACCAGATACTTTCGTCGCCGCACCGGACGGACGGCTTGGCATTGCGCCCCCTGCCTCAAGCTGGCTTTCGGTTGCGGGCAGCGGCGATGTGCTGGCCGGGATCGTCGCCAGCCGCCTTGCGAACGGTTCCGATGCGTTCGCAGCCGCATGTGAGGGTGTGTGGCTGCATTCAGAGGCGGCGCGATTGTGCGGGGCAGCGTTCACGCCTGAAGACCTCGCCATGACGGTCTCTCGCGCAGTGGCTGAATGCTTGTGAGCGAAACCGAACCCATCATCCGGATCGCTGCAAAAGGCGACGGCGTTACGCAAAGCGGGCGGCACTTTGCGTTCACCGCGCCCGGAGATCTCGTGCATCCCGATGGCACGGTGGAACAGGGGCCGCACCATGTTGAGCCGCCCTGTCGCCATTTTCGGCAATGCGGTGGTTGCCAGTTGCAACACGCAGACGAGGCGACGCTCACCCGATTTGTCACCGACCGCGTCGTCAACGCGGCGGAGGGGCAGGGAATTGCGATTGGCAAGACGCTGCCCACTCATCTCTCGCCTGCGCAAAGCCGCCGCCGCGCGACGCTGCATGGGCTGCGCACGCAACGGCACGCAATGCTGGGTTTCAAGGAAAGCGGATCGCACAAACTGGTCGACCTGGCAGAATGCCCGGTGCTCGCGCCAGAACTCAGCGCGCACATCGCCCCATTGCGCGCGCTGATTGCGGCACACGCCGGCAAGGGCGCGGTCGATGTGGCTCTGGCGCTGACCGATCAGGGCATTGACCTTGGCCTGACGAATATGCCGTTGGATGGACTTGCTGCGACCGAAGCGACCCTTGATTACGCGCGTGACCACAGGCTTGCGCGGCTCAGCATCGATCAGGGATTTGGGGCGGAAACCGTGTGGGAACCGGAACCGGTGACCATAACGCTATCCGGTGTACCCGTGCCTGTTCCAGTTGGTGCCTTTCTTCAAGCGACCCGCGATGCCGAGGTGCGGATGGTGGCCGATGCGCTGGATTGGCTGGAGGACGCACGGATTGTCGCCGATCTGTTTGCGGGGCTGGGCACATTTGCCTTCGGCCTGCGCGAGGGGCGCAAGGTGCTGGGGGTGGAGGCTGAACAGGCTGCGCATCTGGCGTTCAAGAGCGCGGCGGCGCGCACCGGCGGCAGCGTGTTTGCGCTGCACCGCGATCTTTTCCGTAATCCGTTGCAGGCGAGCGAACTCGACCGGTTCGACGCGGCACTGCTCGATCCTCCGCGCGCAGGGGCGAAGGCGCAGATCGAGCAGATCGCCGCGAGCCGGTTGTCACGCGTCGTCTATGTCAGCTGCAACCCGTCAAGCTGGTCGCGAGATGCGGCAACGTTGGTGAGTGCAGGATTTCGTCTCGAAAATCTGCGCCCTGTGGGTCAATTCCGCTGGTCCAACCATGTCGAGCTGGTCAGCCTTTTCACCCGGTGATCACGCCCTTAGCGCTGTGAGAACTTGCGCCTCCAACCATGCGCGATGTGCGGGCTCGACATAGGCGTGGCCCGCGCCGTCGCAGCGCACTATGCGCGGATCGCTGCTATCCCAGGCAGCATCGAACGCCTGCGCGGTGCGGTCCGCGTCTGCCAGCAGGATGCTTAAGTGCCCATCGAAGCGGTCCAGACCCTTGCGCAATTCGTCGGTTAGGCCGGTCGGCGCTGGCGCTGGCCTGGCGGATCGGAACAGACCGCGCGCCAGCTTGCCAAGATTGACACCGCCACTCAGCAGGCGCTTGATTTCAGAGGGGTCTTTCAATTTCGCGACATAGCGCTGACGGATTGCGGCGGGCTGCAGGTCGTCGCTGCCAACGCTCTGGTCCTCTATTGTCCATGGGTTTGAGAGGATCAGGCCCTCGAACCCTTTACCGGCGGAAAGCATCAGCGCGGATGCCGCGTCGCAATTGCCGAATGCGACCACACGCTGAATTTCGGGAGCGAGCGCGCGGAACGCTTCGCAGGCGGCGGAAATATCGCCTGAGGTGGAGCGAAAACCGCGATCTTCGCCCTCGCTATCACCCACGCCGCGCCGGTCGAAGCGGAACACCGGAAATCCCGCGCGGGCAATCGAGGCAGCCAATTGCGCCTGACCGCCGAACGCGCCGCTGCGGACCTCGCTGCCGCCGCTGACGATGAGCAGGCCGGTGGTGCCCGGCGCCGTGTCGAGCGTGCCCGCCAGTTTGAGGCTGCCGCAGCCAAAGGAGAGGTGCAGGCGGCTCATGTCGCGGCGATCGTTTCGCGGACAAGCGCCGCAAGCGCGTCTGCCTGATCGGGGTCGTGCGAAGGTTCGGCGCGCAGCCACAGCGGGCGCCCGTCGAGCGCATCAGCAGCTATTACCGTCTGCCTGTCACTGAAAGGAGCCGATTGCGCGGCCTCAAGATCGCGGAACATCTGCGGCCCGATTTCCCAGCCCGCCAACATCGCTCCTTCGCGGCGACCCTTTTCTTGCAAGGCTTCGGTGCTGGCTTGAACCCCTTTTTCCCGCAGCGTGATCACCTGAGCGCGAAGCATCGTCTTGAGCTGGCGCGCGCCCGTTTCGGGTGCATATCGCCAGCCCGGCAGCGTGGCGGGCGTGATCAGTGCACCAGCGCGGATCGACAGAACGTGGGTCGCCTGAAATTGTTCAGCCGCTGATTGCGCCGCAGCGCGCCAGCCATGGATGGTCTGGTGGCTGAGGGGTAACAGGCTTTCATTGCAACCGGCCAAGTCAGGAAGAAAGCTGTCAATCCCCGCTGTATCGAACCGTCGCATCACCTCTATCGTGAAGCGGCGAAGCTTGTTTGCCTCATCGAACCAGGCCGGCAGGATAAGGATACGGGTGTTGCGGTCAGCAGCAAATGATACCAGCAGTTCGGTCAGCGATCCTGCGCCGGTTGCAGGAGCGGTCCAGGTGCCGATCACGATGCCATACCGCCGTCGATCCGGCTCAATTGCCGGATTGGTCCCCGGCGATTTTCGTTTCAACAAACGTCAGCAACCCGCCATAGGTTTCCAGCATCTCACCGTCGACATCGTCATCTTCGATCACGATGCCAAGCCGATCCTCGATTTCAGTCAGAAGCCCCGCGACGGCCATCGAATCGAGTTCGGGCAAGTGACCGAAAAGTCCGGTTTCAGGGGTGAAGTCAGCCGCATCCTCAAGCGCGATGCCCAGCACATCGGCAATAATGGATTTCAGTCGCAGGTCGATCTCCAGCGCGCTCATGCTTTCGCCGGTTGCGTCATCGCCGGATTGCGTTGCAGGGCTTTCCTGCGTAATCGGATTGCTGCTCACGTTGCGGGCGACCCCATAATTAGCGCTTAAAGCTGGCCAAGAGGCTGCGGATACCCTGCGTAAATCGGGCACCCTGCATTTTCTCGCCGATTGGGGGGCGGGCTTAGCTTTCCATCGGGCCGGGCGCAAGCATGGGGACATTGTCAGAGAGGCTGCGGCGTAGCGCGAGGCGCAACAGATCGGCCCATGCGCGCGGCTGTTTCATATCGAGGCAGTCGATTTGATAACGCGGGCGCGTCGCCTCCATCCAGTGCGCCTTGTAAGGCTCATCCCCGGTTCCGAAATCGATCAGGTTCACGCGGTCGCGGTCGATCACATGGCGAAACAGAGCGGCCGAAAGGGTGGTGCCGACAGACAAGGTCCGCTGACTTTCCAGATGAGCGAGCTTGTGAATATAGGCGACGCTGTTCTCGACGGTCCAGAATTGTGCGGCAATCGGTGTGCCATCACGACATGCGATACCCAGACGCAGTCGCCCCGCCGCCCCTTCTGCCTCGGCGAAAGCGCGCAACATTTCGGGGTTGCCTTCAATAGGCTTCCAGCTTTCGGCATAGATGCGTACGTAATGTGCCCATATGTCCGGATCGAAGCGATCATGGATGGTGGTTTCGACCCTGTTCGCTTTGCGTGACCATGTGGTGCGCAATTGGCCGGGGCGGGTTGCCCAGTATTCGTCAAAACTCCTTTGACCCACATGGAGCACATGATTGGTGTCGCAGCGAGTAACCTCGACGCGCCATCCTGCGGCAGCGAACGCCTTTGACAGCCGGGTTGCGGAGGCATCCTCATCGGGCACCGGGGCAAGACTGACGCGGTGCGCGCGCCCTCGCAGATGACGAGCAATGCGGACCAGCAGCGCGTCACCCACATCGCCTGCCGGTGCAAGGGGACGCCAGGTAAAGCTGTACCAATTGGCGAGCGAGGCCATCCGCCCACCATCCTGCATCAGCGGAAGGGCAGCGGCGTCATCGCCATTGTGCGCCACGGCGATGACCGGAGAAAGTCCGCTATCTGCCAGCATTCCGAACCATTCGGGCCGATCAAATGGCGATGTCGCGCGCGCGTCTTCGCGAAACATCGCTTGCAAGACGTTAATGCTATCGTGATACCGCGCTTCAATCACGTAATGCCCGTCCCGTACGAAAGCCTGCCCGGCCAAAACTGATGTCAGACCAACCCGACGCAACCCCCTATCCGATTGATCATCTTGCCGAACGGGCAAGTGCGCAAGGGTCAGGCAGCGCGCCGGCGCTGGTGCTCAAGGGTACGGTGCTTAACCATGATGAGTTAAGACTGCGTGTCGCAAGGCTTGCCGGTTGGCTGGCGGCGCAGGTGGACCAGCCGGGTGCGCGGGTTGCGACATGGGCGGCAAAAGGTGAGATGACCTGCCTGATGCCGCTGGCCGCAGCGCGGGCGGGGCTGGTGCACGTGCCGATCAACCCCCTGCTGAAACGCGCGCAGGCGGCGTATATCCTCGCCAATAGCGGCGCGCGGATGGTGATTGGGAACAAAGCCCGGATCGCCTCGCTGGAGAGCGCAGACGTGCCCGCCGGTTGCGTGATCCTCGAAGAAACCGACGCATTGAATGCGGCCAATGCGGCAGACTTGCGCATGGGGCCGTCCATGGCGGACCCCGATGATCTTGCCGCGATCCTGTACACCAGCGGATCGACCGGACAGCCCAAGGGCGTCATGCTGAGCCATGCGAATTTGTGGTTGGGCGCGGTCAGCGTGGCGCATTATCTGAAGCTCACCACCAGCGATGTGACGCTCGCGGTGTTGCCGCTGTCGTTCGATTACGGGCAGAACCAGTTGTTTTCCACGTGGTATGCTGGCGGAAGCGTGGTCCCGCTCGATTTCCTGTTCCCGCGCGATGTGTCCAAGGCGTGCGCTCGCCATCAGATCACGACGCTGGCCGCTGTGCCACCGCTTTGGGTGCAGCTGAGCGAGATCGAATGGCCCGCCGAAGCCTCGGCACCCCTGCGCCGCCTCACCAATAGCGGCGGCGCATTGACGCTCGATCTTGTCCGCGAACTGCGATCGATCTTCCCGAAGGCTGATCTTTATCCGATGTATGGCCTGACAGAGGCGTTTCGTTCGACCTATCTTGACCCCGCACTGGTCGACACGCATCCAACGTCCATGGGCACCGCCATTCCTTTTGCAGAGATAGTTGTGATCAATGATGCAGGCGACGTCGCTGCGCCAGGCGAGGAGGGTGAACTGGTCCACTGTGGCCCGCTGGTGGCGCAGGGGTATTGGCAGGCTACCGAACGCACCGCTGAACGGTTCAAGCCTGCGCCTGCGACTTCGCATTATGGCGGCACAGCCGTATGGTCCGGCGACCGGGTCAAGCGTGGCGAGGACGGCCTGCTGTATTTCGTCGGACGGCGCGATGCGATGATAAAGAGTTCGGGAAACCGCATCAGCCCGCAAGAGATTGAGGACGCTGCGCTGGCGCTCGACTTTGTGGTCGAGGCGGCAGCGCTGGGCGTGCCCGATGAGAGACTGGGGCATGCCGTGTATCTTGTGGTGCGGGGGACCGACGATGCGGAGAACCGGGCCAGCCTTTCCAATCACTTGGCGCGCGAACTTCCCAACTTCATGCAGCCCAAGTTTATCCATTGGCGCGCAGCGATGCCGCTCAATCCCAATGGCAAGATCGATCGCACGACACTGCTGCGCGAGTTAACTGGGAGCGCCTCATGACCAAACCGCTTGGCCCGATCCCGCCCGGTTTCGAGGCGGTAGATGGCGAACTTGCAATTGGCGGTCGGCGCGCAAGCGAGTTGGTCGAAGATGCCGGAAGCACGCCGCTCTTCGTGTATTCGCGCGCGTTGTTAAATGAACGCATGGCGCAATTGCGCAGCGCGTTGCCCGACAGGATCGGCGTGAATTACGCGATCAAGGCCAATCCCCATGCCGATGTCATAGCGCATATGGAAGCATTGGTGGACGGTTTCGATATCGCTTCGTCGGGTGAGTTGGCCATGGTTCAGGCGGCTGGCATCGACCCTGCTCGCGTGAGTTTCGCCGGGCCCGGGAAGCGCGATAGCGAAATTGAAGCCGCGATTACCGCCGGGGTGACGCTCAATTGCGAGTCCGAAGGCGAAGCGCAGCGCACACTCGACATCGGCGGGCGATTGGGCAAACCGCCTCGCATGGCGATCCGGGTGAACCCTGATTTCGAGCTCAAGGGATCGGGCATGAAGATGGGCGGAGGTGCCAAGCAGTTTGGCGTCGATGCACGCCGCGTCCCCGATCTGGCGCGCGCAATCATTGCCGCCGGGGTGGAATGGCGAGGCTTGCACATCTTCACCGGCAGCCAAACCCTGAGTTCAGACGCAATCATCGAAGCGCAAGGCAACGTGCTGAATTTGGCGGTGGAATTGACCCATGCCATCGGCGAAGCTCTGCCCAAGCTGAACATGGGCGGCGGATTTGGTATTCCGTATTTCCCGAATGACGCTGCGCTTGATATCGCGCCCATCGGTGCCGCGCTTTCCCGAATGGTGTCCGATCTGCCGCCTGCCTTCGCGCAAACGGAACTGTGCCTTGAACTGGGGCGATATCTGGTGGGTGAGGCAGGGGTGTATCTAACCCGGATCATCGACCGCAAGATCAGTCACGGCACCACCTATCTGATTACCGATGGCGGCCTGCATCATCAACTCGCCGCATCGGGCAATTTCGGCACGGTCGTTCGGCGGAACTATCCGGTGGCGATTGCCTCAAGGTTCGATGCGGTGGCGGATGAGGAAGTTAACGTGGTGGGTTGCCTGTGTACCCCGCTTGACCGGCTGGCAGATCAGGCGCTGTTGCCACGCGCCGAAGTTGGCGATCTGGTCGCGGTGTTCTGTGCGGGCGCATACGGCGCAACGGCCAGTCCTGCGGCGTTTCTGGGGCATGGGCCGGCCGCTGAATTGCTGATCTGACGCGGCCGCATTTTCACGCATTAACAACACATCAAATCGCTGTCCCATAACGGGAAAGGCACGCAATTGCGTCGATATCACTAACACTATGTTCACCAGTTTCAGGCAGGAAGCACGGGCAATTCAATCGCCCGGTCTGGCAGGTCGCTCCTGCAATATGTGTCCGGGTAGGTTTGGCCAGACCAAGGATACGTATCAATGCCCCAATTCCTGTCTTTTCCCCGGATCACCGGTATCGCGCTTGCCATCGCGGCGCTGAGCGGGTGTGCGGGCGGACCGACAACCCAGCTTCCCGCAGCTACGCAAAGCACTACGCCCCAGCCGCCGAGCGAGGATTATATCCTCGGCCCGCTGGACAAACTGACGATCCACGTCTGGCGCAATCCCGAACTCAGTGCAGAGGATATTCAGGTCCGTCCCGATGGCCGGATCACGATCCCGCTGGTGCGAGACATGGTTGCCGTGGGCAAGACCCCAACCCAGTTGCAGGACGATATCCGCGCAGAGCTGGAACAGTATATCGAACAGCCGATCGTCTCGGTAATCGTCAACGAATTCAATGGCGCACTGCCGCAGCAGATCAGGATCACCGGTGCAGGCGCACGGCCTGCCGCGTTGCCGTATCGTGCCAATATGACGGTTCTTGACGCGATGATTGCGGTGGGCGGTCTGGGCGAATTTGCCGCTGGCAATCGTGCGACGCTGACGCGGTTCGATGAAAAGACCAAAACAAACAACGAATACCGCCTGCGGCTGAAGGATCTGCTCGACAAGGGCGATGCGACTGCAAATGTCGCCCTGCGACCCGGAGATACGATCTCGATCCCGGAAAGCCGGTTCTAGGTCGGGCGCCGAGAGATGGACGATATCTTCGACGAGGTGCGCGTGGCGCTCTATTCGGTCTGGCACCGCCGCTGGATTGCACTCGGCGTGGCCTGGGCGATTTGCGTTGCCGGGTGGCTGGTGGTTGCGATGATCCCCAATTCCTACGAATCGCGCGCACGCATCTATGTCGATGTGGAGGATTATCTGTCGCAGCAATTGGGCATTGCGGGCGATGGCAAGGAAGAGATCACCCGCGTGCGCCAGACGCTGGCGAGCAATGTGAACCTTGAAAAGGTGATCAAGGGCACGGAACTGGGCGAGGGAATTACGGACCGCGGTCAGATGAATGCGGCCATCGACACGCTTGGCGAAAATGTCATCGTGCGCGGCGAAGAAGAGAACCTGTTCGAAATTTCAGCGTCGGTCGGACGCCGCGATCTCAGCGATGCGGAAAATGCAGTGCTGGCGCGCAATGTCGTGCAAAAGCTGCTCGATATCTTCCGCGAAGAGAACATCGCAGGCAGCCGCGCCAACCTCAACAGCGCGGTTTCGCAACTGGATGAACAGCTTGCAGAACGCAAGGCGGAACTGGAGATGGCTGAACAGCGCCGTCTGGTGTTCGAATCGCAATATCCCGATCTCGTCGGCGGCTCGGACAGCCTGTCTTCCAAGATCCAGCAGATGCGCACGGAGATGCGCGACATCGAAGCGGACCTTGCAGGCGCACAAAGCTCGCTTGCCGCGCTTCAGGGGCAATTGTCGGGCACGCCGCGAACGATTGCGGGCGGCGCCGATGCGCTGGGGCCAGAAGCCGCCTTGCAGCGCGCCCAGTCGCAGCTAGCCGAACTGCGCGCGCGGGGGCTGAAGAACGAACATCCCGACGTGGCGGCCACAAACAAGCAGATTGCGATCCTTCAGCGGCAGGTTGCCGCGCAGGGGCCGAACCAGTCGAACGGATCGCCCAATCCCGCTTATTCCTCGCTGCTCGCGATCAAGTCGGAACGGCAGGCCAATGTCGAGGCGCTCCAATCACGGCGTGCGGCGCTGAATTCGCAGATTGCATCGCTGCTCGCGAGCCAGGCGTCCGAACCCACGGTCGCAGCCGAGGCTAACCGCATCAGCCGCGACTATGATGTCCTGCGCCAGAAATACGAAGAACTGCTGCAAAACCGCGAAGAGCTGCGCACGCGCGGCAATGTCGAGGAAAAGACCAGCCAGTTCAAATTCGACCTGATCGATCCCCCGGTCGTTCCGCAAAAGCCCTCCGCACCCAATCGCCCGCTGTTGTTGCTGGGCGTCCTGATCCTTGGTTGCGGGGCAGGCGCGGGCGTGGCCTGGGCGATGGGACAGATGAAATCGACCTTCATGACTGCCCAGAAACTCGAACGCACCTTCGATCTGCCCGTCATCGGTTCTGTTTCGCTGACCGTTTCGGAGGCCGCACGAATGCTTGCACGGCGGCGGCTGAAACAGTTTGCCGGGGCTTCGGCCGCGTTGGTCGGTGTATTTGTAATCCTGCTAGCGATCGAGATGGTCTCGATCGGGTCGGTGGCGTGAGGAGCGGGATATGACAAAGCACACCCCCATCGAAAGCGGTGTTCCCGCACAAGCTCCCGGCACGCCTGCGCGCAAGCGGTCTTCGCTGCTGGAGCGAGCGGATGCTGCGTTCGGGCTCGATAATATCCGTCCCGTTGGCATACCTGCGCGTCTGCGAGAAACTGAAGCGCCGCAGCGTGAATCCGCGCGAGAGCCGGCGCGTGAACCTGCCATCGCGGTCCCGGTCAATCAGCCGCAGCAAGCAACGGTCTCCAAAGACATTTGCCCGCTGCCCGCAGCGCAGCCCCGGCCCGAACCCGCAGTCAAGCTGTGCGGATCTTATGCCAAAGTCGATCGGAACGTACTGCGTGCCGAAGGCCTCATCGTGCCCGGCGAGCCGATCACCGGGTTGCTGGAGGAATTTCGCATCATCAAGCGCGAATTGCTCTCGGACGCGCGCGCTTCGGGTGAAGCAATCTCACGCCGCATACTGGTGTGTTCGCCCCATTCGGGAGAGGGCAAGACATTCTGCGCCGCCAATCTCGCCATCGCATTGAGCACTGAGCGCGATGTAGAGGTGTTGTTGATCGATGCCGACGTGATGCAGCCGTCGATAGCCCGCCGCTTTGGTATCGAGGGCGGTCCGGGCATTATGGATGCCATCGTCGATCGCGATCAGAACCCTGAAGAGCTGGCGATCAAGACAGATATAGAAGGCCTGTTTATCATGCCTGCGGGCAGCCGCAGCGCGCGTGACGCGGAATACCTCTCCAGCGCGCGCACCGGCCAGATCCTTGATCGGCTGACGCGCGGTGCGCCCAATCGCTTCCTGATTTTCGACACGCCGCCCGCACTGGCAGCCTCGCCCGCGGCGGAACTTGCCGCGCATGTTGGGCAAGCGCTGCTGGTGGTACGTGCGGATGAGACAAGCCGTGCGGCCATAGAAGATGCGCAGCACCTGCTTTCAGCCTGCCCCGATATCAAGCTGCTGTTGAATGCAGCGCAATTCAGCCCGTCAGGTCGCCGGTTTGGCGATTATGGCGAGACAGAGGAATAGAAATGCAGTCGATCTCCAGAAACGCTGTCGCCGCGCGCTGTGCGCTCGGCGTCAGCCTTGCGAGCCTCGCAATCGCGGCGCCTGCCGCTGCGCAGGACCGTGAACAGGATGACCGCGCATCTTCGATTGTGCAGCCCTATATTGAAGTCAATCAGGTGCTTACTGCCGAACTGACCCCTGGCAACGATTTGCTGACGTTCACCCAGATCGCAGCGGGCATCGATGCCAATGTGCAGGGACGCAATTCCGCAGCGTCGGTCTCGCTGCGCTATGAACGCAACATCGGATATGGCGATGCCATCGATACCGATACTGTCAGCGGTGTCGCTCGCGGATCGCTGGCAATCGTGCCGCAATCGGTCACGCTGGAGGCGGGTGCGCTCGCCAGCCGAACGCGCATCGATGGCGGCGGCGGTGTCAGCAACAACCCGCTGGTTGCTCAAAACGCTGCCGGGCAGATCTACAGCGTCTATGCCGGGCCAAGCGTCGCGACCAGCACCGGGAATGTCGATATCGCGGCCAATGCCCGCGTCGGGTATAACCGGGTCGAGGCTGACGGCGCGCTTGTGAACCAGACCGGGGATACGGTCGATGTCTTCGATGACAGCGTGACCTACTCCGCCAATGGCCGCATCGGGAACCGTCCCGGCAATGGGCTGCCCGTAGGCGTTGCAGTTACCGCAGGAGCATTTCAGGAAGACGTCTCGAACCTCGATCAGCGGGTGCGCGACCTCAACGTTCGAGGCGAAGTCATCGTGCCGCTCTCAGACAGTTTCGCTGTCGTGGGCGGCGTCGGGTATGAAGATGTCGAGGTTTCCAGCCGCGATGCGGTGCGGGATGCCGACGGTAATCCGGTCATCGGCGCAGATGGTCGGTTCATCACAGACAACACTTCGCCGCGCCGGATTGCCTTCGATGTCGATGGACTGATCTGGGATGTCGGTGTTCAATGGCGGCCCAGCCAGCGCACCTCGCTGGCTGCCACAATCGGGCGGCGTTACGATTCGACGACGTTCTTCGGCAACTTTTCCTACACGCCGGACAGTCGCAGTGCGTTCAACGTCAATGTCTATGACGGACTGACCAGTTTCGGCGGGGCGCTGAGCAATTCGTTGTCGGGCCTATCAACCGATTTCAGCGCATCGCGCAATGCGTTGACCGGCGATTTCACCGGTCTGGTAACCGGCGGCGAGGGCGCAGCGGGGCTTGGCCTGCTTGGCTCAATCCAGTCGTCGGCCTTCCGAGGCCGCGGCGGGTCGATCAGCTATCAGCGCCAACTTGGCCGGCTGACCGCCGCAATTGCAGGCGGATACGACCGCCGCAGCTTTATCGGCGCGGAAGGCACCGTTCTGGCCGCGCTCGACGGGCAGACGGATGAAAGCTATTTCGTTACCGGATCGCTCAACAGCGAAATCGGACGCAGCGGCAGTTTTGCCACCAATGCCTATGTCAACTGGTTCACCAGTGAGGCGAACAATTCCGATCTCACCGCTTATGGCGCATCGGCAGCCTACAACCGCGCGCTGACGCAACGCCTTTCTGCCCGCGCCGCGCTGGCCGTGGATTATTTCGAAAGTGATTTCAGTGCCGAAGACTTTGCCGCCGCAAGCGCGCTGGTCGGTCTGCGCTACGATTTTTAGAAGCTGGAGCCAAACCCATGTACGAACAATTCTATGGCCTTAGCGGACGTCCGTTTCAACTGACGCCAGACCCGCAGTTTTATTTTGAAAGCACGAGCCACAAGAAAGCGATGAGCTATCTTGGCTATGGCCTCAATCAGGGTGAGGGCTTCATCGTCATCACAGGCGAGGTTGGCGCGGGCAAATCCACGCTGGTCGCGCATCTGATGGAGCGGATCGACCCCGCAGCCTTGACGGTCGCGCAGGTGGTCACTTCTGCGCTGGACGGTGAAGAACTGATACATGTGGTCGCGCAAAGTTTTGGCCTCGCAATCGAGGGCAAGGACAAGGCGGGCGCGCTGGGCGCGATCGAACGGTTCTTGCAGGAAGAGGCGCGCGAGGGACGGCGGTGTCTGCTGGTGGTGGACGAATGCCAGAACCTCGATTTCACAGCTCTGGAAGAATTGCGCATGCTGTCCAACTTCCAGCTCGGATCGCACCCCCTGCTCCAAAGCCTGCTTCTGGGCCAGCCGGAATTCCGCCGTACTCTCGCGCATCATCCCGATCTGGATCAACTGCGCCAGCGGATCATCGCATCGCACCATCTTGACGCGCTGGATGCAACGGAGGTCGAACATTACATTCGGCACCGTCTGGAGCAGGTTGGCTGGCAGGGGCGTCCTGCAATTGCTGCAGGGTTGATGCCTGCGCTGTTCGAAGCCACAGACGGCATTCCGCGACGCGTCAATCAGGTGATGAACCGCCTGTTGCTGCTGGGCGCGATCGAAGAGAGCGATGACCTTTCGCCAGCCATGCTCAGCGCGGTTTGTGAGGAAATGGCGAGCGATCAGACACGCGGAGCGGAAACCGCTGCACCAGCACACTCAGCGCCGTCCACTGCGGGCCAGGATACGCCTGCAATCGCGAATATCGCCGACGGTGTCGCATCGGAAGAAGTAGCCGAAATGCTCGCCCAGCGCGACGAGCGTACCGCGGAACTGGAGGCCGCAATCAGCGAACTTCAGGCTGCCGGTGCGCCGCAAAGCTTGGCAGAGAGCGACACGGCGGCGCCGATCGACGCAGAGATGGCTGAGATGCTGGAGCGTATCGAGCAGCGACTTGAGGAGCAGGAACGCTCTTTCCGGCACGTGCTGACCATGCTGATCGAATGGCTGGAAGATGATACCTCCCGCGAGGCAGCGTGACGCATGACGGGCTCCGGTAATCAGCTTGGAAACAACGTCGCAGACGAACCGGTAAAGCTAATCAACGGCCTGTCTGTCGATGTCGAGGACTGGTTTCAGGTCGGCGCGTTCGAAAACGTGATCGAGCGCGATGACTGGAATGGCATCCGCACACGGGTTGAAAGCAATGTCGATGCAATCCTGGATCTGTTTGCGCAGGCGCAGGTCAGCGCAACCTTCTTCACGCTTGGCTGGGTGGCGAAGCGGCATCCTGCCATGATCCGACGTATAGCGGATGCGGGCCATGAAATCGCCAGCCACGGATATGACCACGCGCGCGTGTTTACCTTTGACCGCAAGACCTTTGCCGAGGACATTCGCAAGGCGCGCGACATACTGGAGGATTGCTCGGGCCGTCAGGTTAACGGTTATCGCGCGCCCAGCTTTTCTATCGACCAGCGCACGCCTTGGGCCTTCATGGAACTGGCCGAACAGGGGTATGTGTATTCGTCCAGCGTAGCACCGGTCGCGCATGATCATTACGGATGGCCCGATGCTCCGCGATTTGCCTTTAAGCCTCTGCCGTGGTCGGATCTTATCGAACTTCCGGTGACCACTGCGATCCTTGGCGGAAAGCGCGTGGCAGCGGGCGGAGGCGGATTCTTCCGGGTGTTGCCCTATGGCTTTTCCCGCTGGGCAATCCGGCAGGTGAACCGGCGCGAAGGGCGGCCTGCGATCTTCTATTTTCATCCGTGGGAAATCGACCCCGACCAGCCGCGCGTGCCCAACGCCCCGATCCGATCAAGATTGCGCCACTACACAGGCCTTGAGAAGATGGCCGGGAAACTGACCGATCTGGTGAACGAATTTCGTTGGGGCAGGCTGGACATGATCGCCCATCTCGAAGCGCGCCGCACTGTCGATATGCCCGTAATCGAGCAGGCGGAGGATGAGATCGCGGCATGAACGCTCCCGTCGCCATGACGCATGCAGTTTCTGCGGTCGATCTGTCGGATGCGAAGACCTGCGCCCGGATCGAGGGGTTCGTGGCCGAACAGCGCTCAAGCCTGTTTCACCGCCCGGCATGGCTGCGCGCGGTAGAGGCCGGCACCGGCCAGCGAGGCGGCGGTTTCATGACGCAGCAGCTCGGCGTGATGACAGGCTGGTTGCCGCTGACGCAGGTGCGATCGGTTCTGTTCGGCAAAGCGCTGGTATCGAGCGGCTTTGGTGTCGGTGGGGGGATTTGCGCCACCTCTGCCGAAGCGGCTCGAGCACTGATAACCGCGGCGCAGAGCCTTGCCCTTGCCGATGGTTTCGCCACCATCGAACTGCGTGGCGGTGAATTGCCTGTTGGCGAGTGTTGGCATCGATGGGATGACAGGCATTGCGGGTTCGAGGCTGATCTTGCCCCCGACGACGAAGCGCAATTGCTGGCAATCCCGCGCAAGGCGCGCGCAGAAGTGCGCAAAGGCCTGAGCTATGAATTGCCCGTGCGCGTGGGGCGGGGTGTCGATGATTTGCGCGGTCACTATGCCATTTACTCCGAAAGCGTCCGCAATCTGGGGACGCCGGTATTCCCGGCCAGGCTGTTTCGGGCAATGCTGGAGGAGTTTGGTCAGGACAGCGATATTGTGACGATATTCCGCGATGGCGACCCGATCGCAAGCGTTCTGAACTTTTACCACAACGGCGCTGCCATGCCCTTTTGGGGAGGGGGAACACATGCCGCGCGCGAGGCGCGTGCCAATGAACTGATGTATTACCAGCTGATGCTCCACGCCCGAAAAAAGGGGATGACGCGGTTCGATTTTGGACGGTCCAAGGCGGGGAGTGGCCCGTGGAAATTCAAGAAGAACTGGGGCTTTGAACCGCGTCCGCTGGCCTACGCCGAATGGACCGCGCCCGGTTCTAAGCCGCGCGATATTGACCCCACCAGTGATGCCTACAGTCGCAAGATTAAGCTTTGGAAGAAATTGCCGCTTCCGGTCGCCAACATGATCGGACCGTGGATCTCACGCGGACTGGCGTGATGGAACGGGCTGACAGGGTGAGTCAAAGGGTGAGCGAAATTCTGTTCCTGGCGCATCGCGTGCCCTTCCCGCCCAATCGCGGCGACAAGATACGTGCGCATCACTTGCTGCAAAAGTTGGCGCAGCTTGGGCCGGTGCATGTGGGGTGTTTCGCCGAGAGCGCTCAGGACCGGGCGTGCGCCGCCGATCTGGAGGCGGTGGCTGCCACACATTGCTTAGTCAATCGTAGCAAGCCTCTGGTGCTGGCAGGTGCGCAAGCGGTGCTTTCAGATAAGCCGGTCAGCCTCACCGCGTTTCACAGCGCCCGGCTTGAAGCATGGGTGCAAAAGACGATCAGAACGCGCACTATCAGCGCAATCGTGATTTTTTCCGGTCAGATGGGCCAGTATGTGCCGACTGATTTCGCCGGACAGGTTGTGATTGATTTATGCGATGTCGATAGCGCCAAGTTTGAAAGCTATGCCGCAGCCGGCGGCCGAGTGTGGCTGAACGCGCGCGAAGGGCGAATGCTTGCCCGCGAGGAAGCGCGCCTTGCCGCTCGCGCCAATGCAATCACGCTCATCAGCCATAGCGAGGCCGACCTCCTGCGCTCTCGCCTGGGGCACGACAGTGACGCCCGGATCGAAGTGCTTGGTAATGGGATCGACGCAAGCCTTTTCGACCCCATCAAAGTTCTACCTCACCCGGCATTCACTGTCGCGACCGGTCCGCATCTCGTGTTTACCGGGCAGATGGACTATCCGCCGAACGAAGCGGCTGCGGTGTGGGCTATCGAACATCTGTTGCCCGCCGTGCGGCAACGTTGCGGCGGCGCGGTTCTCCACATCGTCGGACGCAATCCAACGTCTGCGCTCTTGCGTCATACCAGCAGTCAGGGTGTGCGCATCTGGGGCGAAGTGCCCGACGTCAAACCTTATATCGCCGCTGCAACCTGCGTGATTGCGCCGCTGCTCATCGCGCGCGGCGTCCAGAACAAGGTGCTCGAAGCGATGGCAATGGCCCGCCCCGTTGTGCTCTCACCAGAGGCCGCCACCGGTATCGATGCGAGCGATGGCGTGCATTGGCTGGTGAGCGAAGCCGATCCTGCCGCGATGGCCGATAAAATCGCAGCGCTGGTCGTCCAGCCTGAACGAGCCGCCGTTATCGGTGCGGCCGCGCGCCGATTTGTTCTGGAGCACCACGCATGGGAGGCGATGCTGGCCCCGCTGGGCGCGCTCGTTATGGGTGAAGGCGCTGAACGCGAAGCGGAGGCACGCAATGCCGCCTGAAACCGCAGAAGGGCAGTCTGTTCCAACACGGCTGAATGGCGCACTGTTTGACCGCATCGCGTACGCGTGGCGCACCCCGATCTGCGTGCTGGTTGCAGCGGTCGTGGTGCTTGCGGCGGTAACTGCGCGCGAATGGGGTGAGATGTTCTATCAATGGTGGAACATCGACACCTACAACCATATCCTGCTGGTTCCACTGATTGCAGCTTGGCTGATTTGGCTAAAGACGGATGAGCTGGCCAAGCTGACCCCGCGCCCATGGAGCGCGGGGCTGGTTCTGGTGATTGCCGGGCTGGGTCTGTGGCTGGTCGGCAGGGTGACTGGCGTCAACCTTCTTGCCCATGCAGGGGCCGTGGGTGCAGCGCAAGGGGCTATCGTCGCCATTCTGGGACTGCGAATTTCGATACTGCTGTCGCTACCCATCGCGTACCTCGTATTTCTTGTCCCGTTTGGTGACGAATTGATCCCGCAATTGCAGGACATTACGGCACAGATTGCAATCGCGCTGACCTTGTGGAGCGGCATACCTGCGGTGATCGACGGTATTTATATCGATACCCCCGTCGGCCTGTTTGTGGTTGCCGAGGCGTGTTCGGGCGTCAAGTTCCTGATCGCAATGATTACGCTGAGCATGCTGGTCTGCTTCACCCGGTTCAAAAGCTGGGATCGCCGCGCGGCGTTCGTGGCGGCGTCGATAGTCGTCCCGATCCTCGCCAATGGAGTGCGCGCATGGGGCACGATATACATCGCCCAGTTCGCAGGCGTCGAATTTGCCGCTGGGTTCGATCACATTTTCTATGGCTGGATATTCTTTGCCATCGTTGTCGCCGTCCTGCTGGCGGGGGCATGGAAATTCTTCGAGATGGAGCCGGAGGATTACGGTTACACCGCAGATGATCTCACCAACGTCGCGTGGCTGACCCGCTCGGAGACGGGGCGCGAAAGCGCGCACGCCGTGCTTGCGTGCATCGCTGCTATCGCGTTTGCCGCGTGGATCGCAGCAGCCATTCTTGTGCCCATGGCGCCGGGCTGAGGCGGGGCAGGCAGCATGTGCGGTATTGCAGGGCTGTTCCAGCCTGACCATTCGAGCCGGTTCGATCCTGACCGCATTGGACGCATGTGCGATGCCATGGTGCATCGCGGGCCTGATGGCGCTGGGATATGGACTGCACCGGGCATAGGCCTGGGCCACCGTCGCCTTTCCATCATTGACCTTGAAGGCTCCCCGCAGCCCATGCATTCGGTCGATGGGCGTGCGGTGATCGTTTTCAATGGCGAGATCTATAATTACCGCGCGCTTCGCCGGGAGCTGGAAGGGCTGGGTGCGCGCTTTGCCACTGATGGCGATACCGAGGTGATCCTTGCCGCGTGGCAGCGGTGGGGCGTGGTATGCCTCGCGCGGCTGGACGGAATGTTCGCATTCGCGCTGTACGATCTTGAGCAGCGCAGCCTGTTCCTTGCTCGCGACCGGTTCGGAGTAAAGCCTCTGTTCCTCGCTCGACTGGCGGATGGGACGCTTGCCTTTGCTTCGGAGCTGAAAGGACTGCTCACCGACCCTGCGCTAGCACGCAAACTCAACCCGCAGGCGCTCGATGCCTATCTGGCGTGGGGGTATGTGCCCGACACGCACTCGATCCTTCAAGGGGTGGAAAAACTGCCCGCCGGCCACTTCATGCTGTGCAAGGCGGGCAAACCTGTTCCGCAGCCACAGCGTTGGTGGGATATCGATTTCACCCAGCGGACCAGCGGCTCCGAGGTCGATTTGGCCGCAGAGCTCAGGCACCTGATGCGCGAAGCCGTGCAATCGCGAATGGTTGCCGATGTGCCGCTTGGCGCGTTTCTTTCCGGCGGTGTCGACAGCTCAAGCGTGGTCGCGCTGATGAGCGAGACGAGCGCGCAACCGGTCAAGACATGCTCCATCGGCTTCGATGTCGCCGCTTTGGACGAGACGGGTTATGCCGAACGGATTGCGGACCGCTTCGCCACCGATCATCGCGCGCGCACCGTGAGCCGGGACGATTTTGCCGCGATTGATGTCCTTTCTGCGATGTTCGATGAACCGTTCGCGGACGCCTCGGCGCTGCCAACATGGAGGGTGTGCCAGTTGGCGCGGGAACAGGTGACCGTCGCCCTTTCGGGAGATGGCGCGGATGAGGCGTTTGCGGGGTATCGCAGGCAGGTCTTTCACCACCATGAAGAACGCGCCCGCAGCGTGTTGCCCGCTGGCCTTCGTGCCCCGCTGTTTGGTGCATTGGGTCGGATCTGGCCAAAGGCGGACTGGGCACCGCGTCCACTGCGTGCGAAATCGACGCTTCTGGCGCTGGCGGAAAGCGGCGAGGAGGGATACGCGCGCAGCCTGAGCGTCACTACGCCAGAACAGCGCGCCGCGATCTACAGCGAAGACTTCTCCCGGCGCCTTGACGGAGCGAAAGCTGAGGATGAACTGATCGCATTGATGCGCGGCGCGCCCGCTCGCAGCGGGCTGGACCGGGCGCAATACGCCGATCTCGCGTTCTGGTTGCCCGGTGATATCCTGACCAAGGTGGACCGCACCAGCATGGCTGTGAGCCTGGAGGCGCGTGAGCCGCTGCTGGATCATCGGCTGGTGGAATTTGCGGCCCGTCTGCCGGAATCGATGCGGGTTCGCGGCGGCACGGGCAAGTATCTGCTGAAACGGGCAATGGAACCACAATTGCCACGCGACATTCTGTATCGGCCCAAACAGGGCTTTGTCACACCGATCGCGCAATGGCTGCGTGGCCCCTTGTCTCAACAGGCGCGTGCGGTGGCGAGGGGCGGTATTCTGGCACAGACCGGGTGGTTCGATCCTGCGGCTGTGGAGCGGATTGCCGAGGCGCATATATCCGGCTTGAGCGACAATTCGCGGTTTTTGTGGCAATTGCTGATGCTGGAGCGGTCAGTGATGCATTTGGGTATCGCCGAATAGGAAAATCGATTTCTTTTGCGGCGAAACGTCGCAATTGTCCTGTTTCAGGAAACTTCGAAACGTGGTTACCAAAATAATAATTGCTAATTGTATCCTGTCTGGATTAGATTCTTGCAATCGATAGGCGCTAAATCGGCCGTCGACCGCCTGTCGGCCAGCGGCCGAGGGCAAACTCTGGGGCGCATTGGAGAAAACAGGGATGGAGATCGGTGCACAAAGTGCGCTTCCGTTGGCAGAGCGGGAGGAGTTCTTCGCTGAAAGCACTGTCCATTCGCAAGTTCCGGGCGGGCTGTTTTCTCTGACCGAGCTGGATGTTCTTTACGATGAACCCAGTGCAACCTTGTGGACTTTCATGAATCCGTCCGAACGTCCGAGTTTCACTCCGGCGTTGCTCGAGGATTTTGAAAACTGGCAAAACCTCATCGCGAGTGGGTTCGGCGCGGAGAGGGTGTCGCTGCGGTACCTCGTTCTGGGCAGCCGGTCGCCTCATGTGTTTTGCTATGGCGGCGATCTGGATCTGTTTCAGAACCTGATCCGTCGACGCGACCGGGAAGGGCTGGTGCGATACGGCCATCGCTGCTGCGCCATACTGGATCGCAACATCCGCACTCTTGGCATCGATATGCTGACCATCGGACTGGTGCAGGGAGCGGCGCTGGGCGGCGGATTCGAGGCTTTGCTGTCCTTCGATTTTGTAATTGCGGAGCGGCACGCGACGTTCGCCCTGCCGGAAATCATGTTCGGGCTGTATCCGGGCATGGGCGCTCACGCGCTGCTCTCGCGAAAGCTGGGCAGTGCGATGGCGGACCGCATCATTCTCTCCAATCAAACTTATTCCGCTGAGGAAATGTATGATCTTGGCATCGTGCATACGCTCGTGGAAACGGGTGAAGGGCTGGAAGCGGTGCGGGATTTCATCAAGAAGTCGGAGCGGCGGCACGCCGGTCTGGTCGGCGCTCGCAAGGCGACGAAACGGGTGTGGCAACTTGAGCTCGCAGAACTGAACCAGATCACCGAAATGTGGGCCGATGCCGCCCTGGAACTGCGCGAACAGGATCTGAAGGTTATGAGCCGCCTTGTCGCAGCGCAGGAACGCGTTGCGCAAAGAGCGAACATCTCTTCGGCTGTATAACGATTTTTGGGGCGCTCAATCGTCGAGACCGTGGCCAAGCGCCAGATATTCCTCGCTCTGCATTTCGTTCAGCCGGCTGACGGTGCGTTCGAATTCGAACGCGCCATCGCCCGCTGAATACAACTCTTCCGCGGCAGCGGCGGCGGTCGCAAACAGCTTCACCCGATTTTCGTAAAGCGCGTCGATAAGCTTTGTGAAGCGGATCGCTTCATTGCGGTTTTCCGGGCTCATCCGCGGCACGGCAACAACGATCACGGTGTGATAGGCATGTGCGATGGCGAGATAGTCCGCTGCACCGCGATTTTCCCCGCACAGCCGTTTAAAACTGAACACGGCCACACCTTTCAGCGACTTTGGCACGTGCAGCGTGCGTCCACCGCCAAGGTCCAGCTCACCACTCGGGACGTTTGCTGCATCCTCCGGTTCAAAGTCGGTAAGGCGAAAAAACGCCTCGCGCACCTGTGCCGTGGCCTCCTCGCCGATGGGCGTGTGCCACGTCGCCAGCCCGCCGATACGCTCGAGCCGGTAATCGGTGGGGCCGTTGAGCGACAGCACATCCATCTCCCGCTCCACCAGCGCGATGAATGGCAGGAACAGCGAGCGGTTGAGGCCATCTTTGTAAAGATCGCCGGGCGGGCGGTTGCTGGTGGTCACGATCACCGTGCCCGTCTCCATCAGAGCCGTGAAGAACCGCCCCATGATTGCCGCGTCGGCGGTGTTGTTGACTACCATCTCGTCAAACGCGAGGCAGCGGACACCTTCCGACATGTGCATCGCTACGGCGGTGAGTGGGTCTGGTCGTTGCGCCTTGCGCGCCTCTGCAATCAGGTTGTCGACTTCAAGCATGAAGGAATGAAAATGCACGCGCCGCTTGCGTTCAATTCCCAACGTTTCGACGAACAAGTCCATCAGCATCGACTTGCCGCGACCGACGCCGCCCCAGATGTAGACGCCGCGTGGATCGGGAGTGCTGGCCCGCGTGCCTGTGATCCTTTCGAAGAACGTCCGCTTGGGCAACCCTGCCTCAAGCTCGCGCTGCAACCGATCCAGCCGCTCGGCTGCGGTTCGCTGGTCGGAGTCGGCGCGCAGCTCTCCGCTGGCGATCAGCGCATCGTATCTGGCGAGCAGTCCGGTCATCTGTGGGCCGCGCGCGGCTTCATCTTGCGAACAATACCCGAATAGCTGGCGACGATGCTGTCGCCCTGCACGCACTGGCCACGCACGAACAGCATCCGCCCGGTTTCCTGCACAACCTCCGTCACCGCGTCCAAAGGCCGGGAGGGATCGCCCGCGCCCACGAACTGCGTCGACAGCTCAACCGTCACCGATGGCCCCGCATTGCCTGCGCCGATCACATGCATCGTCGCGAACAGCGCGATGTCGATCAGGCCGAGTGTCGCCGCGCCGTGGATGTTGTCGGCGAGGTTGGTGTGATGCCGCTGCGGGAACATCCGCAGACGGCACGCATCGCCCTCCCGCCGCACGTGCAGATCGCCCAGCACCGCCGTGTTATAGCGCGTCCGGTCAATCAGGTTCCAGCTGTACCAGCCTTCTTCCCCGTGGGCGTCATCGGGCGCAAGCGGGCGGTATTCGAACGGCGCGTCTGTATCGCTCACAATCTGACAAGCCCGACTTGCGCGTCAGATCGCGCGTTCGGCCATCATCTTCTTGGTTTCGGCAATCGCCTTGGCCGGGGAAAGTCCCTTGGGGCAGACATTCGCGCAGTTCATGATCGTGTGGCAACGATAAAGGCGGAACGGGTCTTCAAGCGCATCGAGCCGCTCACCCGTCATCTCGTCGCGGCTGTCGGCCAGCCAGCGATAGGCTTGCAACAGGATCGCGGGGCCAAGGAACTTGTCCGAATTCCACCAATAACTGGGGCATGCGGTCGAACAGCACGCGCACAGGATGCACTCGTACAGACCGTCAAGCTGCTCGCGCTGCTGCGGCGATTGCAGCCGCTCCTTGCCCGAAGGCGTGGTCGAGACGGTTTGCAACCATGGCCGGATAGAGGCGTATTGCGCATAGAAGTGCGTGAAATCGGGGACCAGATCCTTGATCACGTCCATGTGCGGCAGCGGGGTGATGCGGATTTCGCCTTTCAGATCCTCTATCGCGGTTGTGCAGGCCAGCGCGTTCTTGCCGTTCAGGTTCATCGCGCACGATCCGCAAATCCCCTCACGGCAGGACCGACGAAAGGTGAGCGTCGGATCGACCTCGTTCTTGATCTTGAACAGCGCGTCCAGCACCATCGGCCCGCATTCGTCGAGGTCGATCTCGAACGTGTCGTAGCGCGGGTTCTTGCCGCTATCGGGATCGTAGCGATAGATTTTGAAGGACTTGGCCCGGCTCGCCCCGGCGGCCTTGTGCGCCTTGCCGTCCTTGCTGATTTTCGAATTCTTCGGAAGTGTGAAGGTTGCCATGTATCGCTGATCCCGTTTGCGCTTGCGCCCCTATCTAGCGGCTTGTCCCCGTGAGGCAAGCGGGTGCGTGTTGCGACCTTTGGGAAACCGATTGCTTCCCGGACAAGTCCGGTGCGTGGTGTCTGGTTTGTCGCGTTGATGCCGCGCCTGACACACCTGACACACTGTTCAGGGGCAAAACCGGCGCGGACGATGCCGGGGGCGCAAATGTCGGGACCGGTAAGGGGGAACAAAGCAACCATTCCCCCGCTTTAACCGCCATGGAACGAGTAGGAAACTGGCCGCGCACCGCCGCGGTCTTTGGCAGCACGGGCGGGATCGGACGCGCCATGTGCAAAACGTTGGGCGCAAGGGGTTGCGAGCGCATCTACGCCGGGTCGCGCGGAGGCGCGCAGCCGGACAGTTCGGCGATCACACCCTTCGCATTCGAACTCACGGATGAGGCCAGCATCGCCGCCGCCGCACAGATGATGCGCGATGATCCACCGCAATGGGTGGTTGTCGCCACGGGCGTGCTGACGCTGGCCGATGGCACGGGGCCAGAGCGCACCTATAAACGCATTTCGGGGGAGGCGATGGCGCAGGTTCTGGCGCTCAACACAATCGGTCCCGCGCTGATAGCCAAACACATGCTGCCCCTGATGCCGCGCAGCGAGCCGTTCGTGTTCGCTGCGCTCAGCGCTCGGGTCGGCTCGATTTCGGACAACGGGCTGGGCGGATGGCATTCCTACCGCGCGTCCAAGGCGGCGCTCAATATGCTGCTCAAGAACTTCGCGCTGGAAATGGCGCGCACGCATTCGCAAGGAGTGGTGGTCGGCCTGCACCCCGGCACGGTCGACAGCGCCCTGTCAGAGCCGTTCCAGTCCAACCTGCCGGAAGGACAATTGACAGAGCCGGGCGAGGCGGCGGAGAATTTGCTGGGCGTGCTGGCGGGACTGCGGGTTGCGGATAGCGGGCGCGTGTTTGATTTCGCGGGCGAGGTTGTGCCGGAATAGGGGGTGCGGTCGTGGCTTTTGCTTCTGAATGTTGTGGGAGGTCTGCTCTTAAAGCTGTTTCAGCCATTTTTCAGGCTAGTGGCGGACCGAGGAACAAGCGTGGCTGCTTTCAAGGTTCCGCAGACAAAAG
>CAWIQR010000004.1:0-335613 GCA_963838365.1 uncultured Alphaproteobacteria bacterium | reverse complement strand
CAATGGCGCGCCCGGCAGGACTCGAACCTGCTGCCTCAAGATTAGAAGTCTCGCGCTCTATCCAGATGAGCTACGGGCGCGCGCCGAGGTGGCCCTTAGCGCGCTTTCAAGCGTTTGGGAATCACGCTAGGGCACCGAGCCATGGAAAAACCCGACCCTGCCGCAGCATTCGATCGTCATCCTGACGACGGAATCGTCACCACCAGCCATGCACCGACCGCGTTTCGCTATTATGACTTCGTCATGGCTGGGTTCGTCACGATCCTGCTGCTGTCGAATCTGATCGGCGCGTCGAAACCCAGCTACATCACTCTGCCCGGCGGGGAGACGTGGATCTTCGGCGCGGGCGTTCTGTTCTTCCCGATCAGCTATATCATCGGCGATATCCTGACGGAGGTGTATGGCTATGCGCGCGCGCGCCGGGTGATCTGGACCGGCTTTGCCGCGCTCGCCTTCATGGCATTCATGGCGTGGGTGGTGGTCAGCCTGCCCCCGGCGGAAAATTGGCCATTCCAGTCTGATTACGAAAACGTGTTCGGCAACAGCTGGCGGATCGTGGCCGCGTCAATCATCGCATTCTGGGTGGGTGAGTTTGCCAATTCCATCGTTATGGCCAAGATGAAAATCTGGACGAAGGGCCGTGCGTTGTGGACCCGCACGATCGGATCGACGGTGGTGGGACAGGGACTGGACAGCGCGATTTTCTACCCTCTGGCATTCTGGGCGCTGCCGGGCTGGCCGATAGAAACGCTGGTGCAGGTTGCACTGTCACAATGGTTCATCAAGGTCGCTTGGGAGGCGTTGCTGACTCCGGTCACCTATATAGTCGTTGCTCGTCTGAAAAAGGCGGAGGGCGTGGATCTGTTCGATACAGACACCGATTTCTCTCCATTCTCAGCGAAGGAAACTCACGCCTGATTGTCTCAGATTAGGCGTGCAGACTAGTCCTCGGCGTCGGCGCGCAAGGCGTCGTCCGCGACGATATCGACGCGTGGCGTCAGGCCAAGCCTTGCTGCCAGCAGCCGCATATCCTTGTCTACCGGTCCGCCGTGCAGGCTTGCGTGACTGGTCGCAAGCCGCAGGACCAGCGCGTCATCCTCGACCACGAGGCGGCTGCTATCGAGGGATCGCCGCGATCCTGCACCAAGCCGCCGCGCCAGCCGCACGCTTAAGCCCCAGTTGATCGCTTCGTCCAGCGCCTCTTCGCTGGCCAATGCACGCACTCGCTCAGGCAGTTCCAGATCGTTGCCATTGGCGCAAATTGCCGCCGCCAGCATTGCGCGCTGATCGCTGCGCAGCGCGATCCAGCGTTTTGCCAGCGCCCATTCAATCGCTTGCGGCAGACGGATGTTCGGCTCGATCCGCATGGAAGCGAGCGCCAGCATTGTCGCCGCCAGCCGTAACCGTTCGCTACCGTGATTGCGGCCCGGTGCCGCATCCAGCGTCCAGCTGGCTATGCGCGCCGCCATCATCGGGGGCACATCGCGCTGGCCGGCGAAATGCGAGACCCCGGCAAGCAGAGGATCCTGCGTCTGCTGCGAGGGGGGCAGCGCGGCAAAGATCAGCCCTTCGCGCAAGCCCCATGATGAAAACACGATGCGCGCCGGGTCCAGCACCTCCAGCATGGCTTGCAGCAAGACTGCGGCATCGGGCAATTTATCCGCGCGCATCGATGATATGCGCTTGCGCGATTTGAGCGTTTCGGGCGTCTCGTCAAACAATGCCCTGACCATTACTTTCGCCCGGTCCGCCGTGATTGCAAGGCCGTGCGGATCGCTTAACGGGTGCCTATCATTCTGCATCGCAAACACGGCCATGGCCCGCCATGTTCCGCCCACCAGATACAGCGTGCCATCGTTCTTGCGCTCGCCTGCGCCTTTGACGAGGGCTGCCTCCAGATTTTTGCGCATCTGGACGTTGTTCTTGTCATCCTTCACCCGGTAATCGGGCAGGCGCAGCGCTCCGAGCGGCAGGGATACAGGGCTGGTCGGCTCGCCATCTTCAAGATTGACCAGTTCCAGACTTCCCCCACCAAGGTCAGCGACAATGCCTGCCGCTCCGGGAAAGGCGCCCGCAACGCCGCTGGCGCTCAGCACGGCTTCCTCTTCGCCGGTAAGAACGCGCGGCGACAGGCCAATCTCTTTCAGCTCTGCGATGAATTGCGGGCCGTTGCTTGCCTCGCGAACGGCGGCGGTCGCCACGGTTTCCACTTCGCGCACACCCAGATCGTCAAGCAGCAATGCAAACCGCCGCAACCCACGCATCGCCAGCGCAATCGCCTCCTTCGCGAGAGTGCCATCCTTGCCGATGTCCCGCCCCAGCCGCGCCGTCACCTTTTCGTTCAGCATGACTGTAGGCGCGCGCATGGTGCCGCTGTAGATCACCAGCCGGACCGTGTTGGAGCCGATATCAATGATCGCGCGCCCGGCCATATTGCCGGAAAACGCGCCATCGCCATCCTTGCGCCGATTGTTGAAACTCATGCGTCTATTTCGATTCCGTCGGTCAATCCGCGCGTCCTTTGCGCAGCGACAATTCAGGCACGCCGCCCGCCTCCAGCGCACCGCCGCGACCCGACAATGAGGGATTGGTCATGAAGTAGCGATGGCAGTTGAACGGTTTATCAAGCGCCTCCACCCGCGAATAGCTGCCATCGGGCTGCAGCCACCAGCTTTGTTCGGTGTCTAGCATGTTGGCGAGCAGCACCTGTTGCAGCACCTGATCGTGGACGGTGCGGTTCAGGATCGGGATCAGGCTTTCAACCCTGCGGTCGAGATTGCGGCCCATCAAATCGGCAGAGGATATGAACACTGCCGCTTCGGGGCTTGGCATGGGGTGGCCATTGGCAAAAGCGTAAATGCGGCTGTGTTCGAGGAATCTTCCGATGATGGATTTGACGCGGATGTTTTCGGACAAGCCAGGGACTCCGGGTTTCAGGCAGCAAATACCACGGCACACCAGTTCCACCTGAACACCGGCATTGCTGGCCGCATACAACCGGTCGATCATGTCCTTGTCGGTAAGCTGGTTACATTTCAGCCAAATGACGGCAGGCAACCCTTTACCCACATTGACTATTTCTGCGTCGATCCGGCGATACAATTCCTGCCGCAAGTCGAGCGGGGCAATCGAGATAAGCTCCAGCGCGCGCGGCTCGACATAGCCGGTGACGAAATTCATCATCCGCGCCGCATCACGGCCCAGCCGCGGATCCGCGGTGAAGAAGCTCATATCGGTGTAAACCTTGGCTGTAACCGGGTGGTAATTTCCGGTGCCAAAGTGGCAATAGGTGCGAAAGCCCTCCCCTTCGCGCCGCACGACCATTGCGATTTTGGCGTGGGTTTTCCAGTCGGTGAAGCCATAGATCACCTGCACGCCTGCGCGTTCCAGCTTGGTCGCCCATTTGAGGTTCTGCTCTTCGTCGAAACGGGCTTTCAGCTCCACTACGGCGGTCACCGAAATGCCGTTTTCCGCCGCTTCGATGAGAGCGTTGATAACGTTGGATTGCGACCCGGCGCGATACAGCGTCTGCTTGATCGCGACGACATCGGGATCGGCTGCGGCCTGCCGGATGAAATCGACCACCACCTCGAAACTTTCGTAGGGGTGGTGGATGATGATGTCCTTTTCACGGATCGCGGAAAAGGCATCGCCATCGTGTTCGCGCACGCGTTCGGGATAGCGCGGGGAATAGGCATCGAATTTGAGATCGGGCCGATCCTCGGAGACGATTTCAGCCAGCCCGTCGATCCCGATCATGCCATCCGTCTTGATGACCGCGGCTTCGTGCACGCCCAGTTTTTCGAGCAGGATGTGCTCCGCCTCCGCGTCGAAGTCCTCCTCCACCTCAAGCTGGATCACCTGCCCGCGCCGTCTGCGCTGGATTGCGCTGCGGAAGGTGCGCACCAGATCCTCGGCCTCTTCCTCGATTTCGATGTCGCTGTCGCGCAGCACCCGGAACAGGCCATCACCCTGAATGGTGAAGCCGGGAAACAGTTTCTTGGCATAGCGCTGGACAAGGCTGGCGATGGAAATGTAAATCGCTTCCTCGCCCGATCGGCTGGCAGGCACGCGCACAAACCGGGGCAGCGCGCTGGGGATCAGGACCATCTCGATGATCTGTTCCTTGTCCGCATCGCGCGTCAGGGTGAACAGCAGTCCCATCCCCTCGTTCTGCACGAACGGAAACGGATGCGCCGGGTCCAGCGCCTGCGGCGTGATGACCGGCATGATCTCACCTAGGAAAAATTCCTCCAGCCAGTCATGCGCTTCGGGACGGATGCGCTGTTCATCGGCGATATGGATGCCCGCCTCTGCCAGCGCCACGCGCAGATCGCGCCAGATATCCTGTTGGCGGTCGGAAAGCTCCGCAAGCTTTTCACGAATAGCGGTCAATTGCTGGGTCGGGGTGCGCCCGTCAATCGCCACCTTGTCGATGCCGCGCTGCGCCTGTCCCACCAGACCGGCGACACGGATCATCATGAATTCATCGAGATTGCTGCCGGATATCGACAGAAAACGCAGGCGTTCCAGCAGCGGGTATCGCAGATTATCCGCCTCTGCCAGAACACGCTCGTTAAATGCCAACCACGACAATTCGCGATTGAAGTAATTTTCGCCATCTCCGGCGCTTTCCGGTTCAGGCAAGCCTTGCAAGATTGGCGCGGTGCTCATCGCTTGGGCTTGGTCCTCTATACTCGCGCTGTGGCAAAATTGCGTTGACCCGTGTTCCGGAAGCCGCGCCTGCGGTCAATCACGGACTTGGCGCTTGCTGGCAAATTGTCAACTTTGCGCGATATTCAAACCAGCGTCCGGCTTTCCGCAATTTGCGTAATCCCGCGTTTGCCATTGCCATCGCGGCCCAGCTGGACGATTACGTCGATCACACTGGAGGCATAGGCGATTGTGTCTGACCGCGTCAGGCCGATGCCGGTCTGCATCACCATCAGCGACAATTGTTCAAGCGCGCCGCGCAGGGAATTGGCATGGATCGTGGAAAAGCTGCCGGGATGGCCGGTATTGATCGCGCGCAGGAAACTGACACTTTCGGCCCCGCGCAATTCGCCCAGAACGATGCGGTCCGGGCGCAGCCGCAGCGCGGCTTGCAGCAATTCGTTGGAGGTGACCTTGGCCTCGCCCAGTTCGCCCTTGACTGCGACCAGACCAACGCAGTTTTCGCCGGGAAATTTAAGTTCGGGCGTATCTTCGACCAGAACGACGCGTTCCGCCGGCGGGATTTCGCCCAGCATGGCGTTGAGGAACGTAGTCTTGCCGGTGCTGGTGCCGCCTGAAATCAGGATGGTGCGGCGATGGCGGATCGCCTCGCGCAAATAGGCGATTGGCTGGAATTGCGGATCGGGCAATTCGACCGAAGCCTCACCCGCCAGCGGGCCGTTGTCATAGGCATCGAGCGGCAGATCGAGCCGGCGGTGTCGGCGGATCGCCATGACCCAGTGTTTGCGACTGGCGGGAGGCCCGCAAAACTGGATACGCGCGCCATCAGGCAAGGTAGCGCCCAGCAAGGGGTGTTCGCGATTGATTCCCTGATGGCTGACACGCGCGACCTGTTCAGCCAGGCGCTGCACCAGCCGATCATCAATTTCCGGCGTCGAAATCTTGCGGATGCCGGGGTTGGAAGCATCCTCGATCCACACCTCGCCGGGCCGATTGACCATGATTTCTGTTACCGTGTCACGATCCAGCCAGCGTTTGAACGGCGCGAGATACGCGTCGAGATAGACACTGCGTTCGGCCAGCACATCCAGACTGCTTTTGTCTGCAGGGCCGTCTATTCCGGCAGACGCATCGCTGCTACCTGCGGGCGTGAAGGGATGGACATCGGCGGTCATTGCGTCACCCGCTCTGGCGCTTTAATTCTTGACCGAGCTGAAATCGACATCGCGTGCGGTGAAGACCCTGATCGGCTCACCCATTTTCACGCGGATTGTTGGGCCGACAGAACTGTCCTGCTGCGCTGCGATACCCGCCGCGCTCTGGCCCGCGCCGCCAAGGATGACCGATGCGCCGCCGGTGCCAATCGCACTCAGCCCGCCAATCGCGGACAGGAGCATGGCCGAACCGAAGCGTTTGAAGAACTTGTTATCGACATCGCCGGCAAGGCCTGTGGTCCCGTCGAATGCGACCGCAGGCGAGGCGATGTTGACCGATGCACCGTCCGGGCGGATCAGCCGGGTCCAGATGACATAAGCGCGTTTTTGCCCATTTTCGACGCCGGACTGGTACTGGCCGATCAGACGCGAAGACCGCGGGACCAGAACCTTTTTCCCATCGAAGCTGCGCACATCCTGGCTAACCACGGCGCGCACATATCCGGGAACATCAGTGTTGATCGCGGTCTCAAGGATCGCCGGGATAAGCGTGCCCTGCGTCAGCGTGGTAGACGGATTGCGCATCGCTTCGGCCTGAACCGCCGCGCCGCCTACTCCGCCAATGGCGCTGGCAAACGCTCCGGCAGACCCGACAGGGGACGCGCCGGGTCCGGATTGCGAGGCAGGAGCGGCGACAACACCGGGTGCGGGGCGCACACCGACAGCGGAACCGCTGGCATCATAAACCATCGTCGGACTGGCATACGGATTGATTGCAAGTCCGGGGCTGGTCGCGGGATCTTGCGCGATGATCGGCGCAGGCGCGGGATTATACTGCGCCGGTGCCGGTCCCGGCACGGGTACGGGAGCCTGGGAAGGCGCGGGCTGCGGCACGGCGGGTTGATTGGGCTGAAGGGCGGGGTTGCCAACCGGTTCGGGCTGTTCGATCTGCGCCGCATTCATGCTCCACAGCGTCAACGCGCCAAGGCCAAACACGATCGCCACTCCCAGCGCCGGGCCAAGCCCGCTGGTCGCACCTTTACGCTCGGCCACGGGAGAAAATCCCGCACGGCTCGCCAGATCAATGATCTCGGCTGTTTCACCTTCACGCGGATCGCCGTTGGTGGCGGAACCGGTGTCGCCCTTCTTGGGCGGGAGACGCATGGCAAGACGCATCACTTACTCTCCATCTGAACGGTCATCACCGAATTGAATAGTGTCATTTCGAACGCGCGCACCGGTCAGGATCCCTGACGCGATTTGGTTGTCGCCTGCGCATTTCGCGCCTGCGCGGGGCCCGGCCCAATATTGGTCAACGTAGCAGCTTCATCGCCCGAACGCAGGATTATCTGCGTAGGAACACGCTCCAGAACAATCGTTTCGCCGCGCACGGTAAAGTTGACGGGGCCTTCCTCGCCTTCCTCGTTCAAGACAAGGATCGCAGGGATCGCAACGCCGACCGGCCAAGTAAGAAACACGACATCGCCATTATCATAGGTACGTTCAGGCAGCAGCGCGCGCTCACCTGCCCCCGCCCACTGGAAATTTAGCGTCGCGGGATCCTGCACGGCGAATGGATCGCTGGCGGCTGCCAGTTCCGCTTCGGATGCGCGTTCCTTTTTCGCGTCCTCAATCGCGGCAAGGCGCGCTTCCTCTTTGGCCTTTTCCAGCTTGGGATAGCGGAACTGCATCACATAGAGGGGCGCGTTGCGCGGCGATGCCACAAGGTCAAACAGATAGGTGCGCTGGTTCGTCACCACAGTCATATTGGTGGCCGCGCTGGGAGCAAGCGGTTTGACGAACAGGATGGACTGAGCCTTGTTAGGCTGCACCTGCCACGCGCCGCTGTCACCGATGGCGACGTTTTCGATCTGCTCGTCTTCAGCAAACTTGATCGTGGTCTGGACTTTTACCTTGCCACGAATGGTGACGACAGCGCCTTCATCAAACACGCGCGTCATGATGCGGCTGTCTACCGGGCCGTCAGTTTCCGATTGCGCGGCAACCGGCACGGGCAACGTCAGTGAAGCGGCGAGCATCAAAGGCAGCAATCGGGCTGCGCGGATCATTGTGTTGTCTCCGTGTTGGAAGCGGTTTTGGCGCCGGTAGCCGCCGCGCCGGATGGGGCGCTGCGAAACCGGTTGCCGATCCCGCGCGTGCGCGATGTCGCAGGATTAAGCGGGGCCACCTGACCCCCACCTGAAGCGGTGTTGATAATCCGCGTCTCACGCACGGTCGATCCTGCCGCGCCGGTATCGTTGGCAGCGACTGCTGCAGCCGGGGCGATATAGGCACGGCGCTGCGTTGCCGCGGCGCTCGCAGCCGCGGCGGTGGGTGCAATCCCCGCAGCACGTGAAAGCGTTGCCGCAGGTTGGGCGACGGCGGCAGAGCGCATGGACGGAGCATCGCGATCTGCCTCGGAATTGCCCCCGGCAAGGCCGAACGCCTGCCATTTGGACACCATCACGCTCGATACGATGAGCGCCATCAGCATCAACATGCAATGGACAAAGCCGACGACGAAGAAACCCATCGCCGCCTGCTGGTTAATGGTGCCGGGCACCTGCACCAGCTTGGACAGGATCGGCACCGCCATCTCCAGCATGATGGAGCCGCCCACAACCGCAAACAGCGGCGCAAGCGCCAGCATCACCATCCCCTTTAACCAGCCCACAAAAAGCCCGCGCGTGCCATTGAACAGGGCGAGCACCACGAAGATCGGCCCGACCGCCAGCAACAGCGCCAGCCCGATGCGCGCCGTCACCAGCAAACCGACCGTGCCGAGAAGCAGCAGCATCGCACCCATCCACATCATCCCCGGCGGCGAGAACGCGCTGATATCGGTCTGCCCGTTGCTGGCCTGCTGCACGGCGAGGAACACGATATCCAGCTTTTGCGCAAAGGTCGCGGTGGCGGATCCATCGGCATCCGTCAGCACGCCCGCCAGCCAATCGGGCGTCTTGACAAACAGGTTGTAGAACACGGTCGAATAGGCCGCAAAACTGGTAGCGAACGTCAGCACCAGACCCAATGTCATGATACGCGGCACCAGCGCCCGGATCGACAGGTTCGATCGGCCCAGCATCAGGCTGATACCAAGAAACGCGATATAGAATGTCAGCAGGATGGTGAGCACCACCGCCATCTGCCCATCGGCTCCAAACAGCCTGCCGAACGCCTGCTCGCTCACTTGCGAGGCCACGCAATCCACCGCCGTCAGCGCGGCAGAGACACCGGAGCCAACCTCCTGTGCGGCAAGATCGCAGGTCGTGCTCATTCCGCTGCCTGCCAGACGCGCGGCGAGCTATTGCCGAGGTTGCTGTCCAGCTCGCCGTCGGCATCATCCGGTCCCGCAGGCTCCGGCCATTCATGCCCGGTCAGCACCGGATACCACGCCGCCGGATCGTCGCCCACTGCCTCGCGCAGCAGATCGAGCCGTCGCACCGCAGCCTCTCTGCCCGACAGCATCGTCAGCACTTCGGGTGCACCCGAAAGATCCAGCCGCACCACGACGCTGGCATCGGGCTGCCGCACCAGAAAGCAGCGCGAATGCGCGGGCAAAGTGCGGATCAGCGCCAATTCGTGTTCGGTAAGACCGAAACCGTCGCAATAATCCTCTGGCCGAGCGCGGCTATTGGGCATGAACACCATCGTAGCGGTCTGTTCGACCAGCGCGGTGGAAATGCGGCTTTCCAGCGCATCGCGCGCACTTTGTGTTGCGAACCCGACCAGCGCGTTACGTTTACGCAAGGTCTTGAGCCAGTCGCGGATACGCGCTGCGAACACCTCGTCGTCCAGCGCTTTCCAGCCTTCGTCAATCAGGATCATTGTCGGTTGCCCGTCCAGCCGCTCATCAATGCGGTGGAACAGATACATCATCGTTGGCGTGCGCAGACGCGGATTCTCGAGCAGCTGCGTCATGTCGAAGCCGAGTACGCGCGATTCCAGATCCAGCCTGTCGCGTTCATTGTCGAACAGCCAGGCATGCTCCCCACCGTCCCCGCCAGTGCCGCCGATCCACGCGCCCAGCCGGTCAGCCAAATCGCCCGTTTCCGGTCGCTTTGCCCCGGCCAGCAATTCCTTGAAATGGCGCAGGCGGCGCAGGCTGGGATCGTTGGCATAGGCGGCATCCACTGCCGCGCTGATGAGCGAAAATTCCTCCGGCCCGTCCGCTTTCAGCAGTACTGCCAGCCAGTCGCGCAGGAAAGCACGGTTGGCCGGTGTGTCGGGCAGGCTGAGCGGGTTGAACCCGGTCGGCTCCCCCGGACTGATCCGATCATACCGCCCGCCAATGCCGCGAATGAACAGCTCCGCGCCGCGATCCTTGTCGAACAGGATGGTACGCGGTTTGAACTTTTGCGCCTGCGCGGCGAGGAAATTCATCACCACGGTCTTGCCCGAACCTGACGGCCCGATGACCGAGAAGTTGCCGAGATCGCCATGGTGAAAATTGAAGAAGAACGGGGTAGCGCTGGTCGTTTCCAGCAGGGTAACTGCATCGCCCCAGTGATTGCCGCTCGCCTGCCCCAATGCAAAGCCGTGAAAGCTGCCGAAACCTGCCATGTTTGCGCTCGAAATCAGCGCGCGGCGCACGATGTAGCTCTCGTTGCCGGGGAACTGGCCCCAGAACGAGGGCTCGAGGTTGGTGTCCTCGCGCACTGCAATCGCGCCGGTATCCGCCAGCGCGGCGGCGCAGGCTGCGGTCGCATCGTCGAGCCGGTCCAGCGTGCGTTCGCGCACCAGCACGGTAAGGTGATGATCGCCAAAGCCGACCCCGCCATTGCCCAGCGCATCGCGGGCCGCCATCATATCGGCGCGTTCGGCAGCGGCCTCTTCATCGACGGAGCGCGACCGGCGCAGCGCCAGATCGATACGTTCGCGCGCCGTTGTACGCTCGTTGGGCGCATAACTTTCGGTAACGACCATCTCGTATGGCAGGCGCAGCAATCCGTCGAGCAGGCCGGGAGACGTTGCCTCCGGATAATCCTTCAATCCCAGAATGGCGGCGAAGTCCGGCTCGCCCGATCCGCGCAATTCCATCGCATCCAAGCCGAAACTGGCACGGCGGTAAGGCAGCATGTGGCCGATATCGGTTTCGGGAGAGGGCCGGCGAACCGGACGCATCTCACCGTTGAACAGCGCGGAGAGCAGCTCCAGCATCTCCGAATTGGTGCCGCCTTTGGAACCGGCGGCTGCGTAATCGCCCAGCACTGCCGCACCGTATGCGGAAAGCGATGCCGTCAGTCCGGTGATCGCCGCCCTGAGGCTCCGGATGTCCTTGGGATCGGCCTCCAGTTCTTCCTGCCCGCGTCGCGAAAAGAACCGCGAAACCCGTTCTGGCAGGCCGGTTTTACCGCGCGCGGGGCGGCGGATCAGGGTGACGAACTGGTCGTTGATGAACAGCGAACCGCCCGCCAGCCGCTCTTTCCAGCGGGCGTCGATGTGTTTTGAAAGAGGATCGGGGAATGCGGCGTCCAGCTCCACTTCCACCCGGCGACGAATGACGTGGTGATACATTACAAATCGCGCATCCAGCGTCGATCGCAGCATCACTTCGCGTGTGGCGGCATGAGCGTTCAGCGCGTCGGAATCCTCGGTTTCGAACAGCAGGCCAGGCACCTGCAATGCGCTCATCACCGATCCATCGCGCAGCAATACGGTGCTGTCGTCGATCAGGCGCGCATACGGCAGACGATCGCCGACCAGCGCTTCCTTCGCGCTCCAGCTGGCGGGTCCGATCCATTTCACCATAGCAGGCCCTCCTTCAGTGAGCCTCAAAACCGATTACGTCACGGCGCGTAGCTGTTGCAGCCCCAGCGTTTGAAATTGGGTATGCGCGGGCACTTCGAAACCTTTGTAATCCAAAGGTCGAAGATACGCGGTTCGCGCATGGATGCAAAATACCCGATGCCATGCATGATGATCGGCACCGGGACGAACCAAAAACTGTCGAGGATCAGGAACGCAATCGTCGATACCGTCATATTGATGATGAAGAAGTTCATCGTCACGCCCAGGAACATCTGTGGGCGCGTCAGGGTGCGGTAAATCGGATGGCGGACCAGATCGTTCATCGGATCAGAACGCGCTGATGCTGCTGACAAGGCGCGGCGCGCCAAAGATGATGAAAACCCCTACGATCACCGTACCGCCATAGCGCCAGTTCATTCGGCCCGTCAGCATCATGAAGCCGACGCCCGCCACCGCCATCACAGCAAGGCTGGTGGCCACGGGGCCGAGCAGTATGCCCTGCATCCAGTTCAGCGCATCGACAATCGGTCCGCCACCGGCGTCGCCTGCAGTCTGCTGTGCAAGCGCGGCGGTGTGGAGCAAAAGCAGGCTGAACATGGCAAAAATGCGGGAGTGCAGGCGAAACAAAGATGTCATTTGTGTATCCATAATTCCTGAGATCAAGTGGCACGACCGGCCTGCCCGTCTATTGCGCGGCCGCCGGACGGGAACGGTTGGCAAGTCGGCCCATGATGGCCGCAACATACTGGCGCGTCTCGCGAATGTTGGGGACGCCACCCGCCCTGATTACGCGGCCCGGCCCGGCATTGTAGGCAGCCAGCGCCTTTTCAAGATCGCCTTCGAACCGGTCGAGCTGTTCGCGCAGGTATCGCGCGCCGCCTTCAAGGTTCTGCATCGGATCATCGGGATTGACGCCGAGATAGCGCGCCGTACCGGGCATCAATTGCGCAAGACCGCGCGCGCCCGCATGGCTCACCGCGTCATGGCGCCAGCGGCTTTCCTGCCAGACCAGCGCTTCCAGCAGGCTGGGGCTGAGATCGAACCGGTGACTGAGTTCCTGAATTTTCGCCGCGTAAGGTGCCGGCACTCCGGAAGCATTGGCGATGACATTGGCAATAATGTCATCGGGCGTGCCAAATTCGGGACCGCCTATTCCGATGAGCGCAGCATCGGTCTGCAATCCGTCGACCGGCGCAACAACCAGCGCGCCCGCCACCCAACGCGCGCCATCGCCGTCAATTTCCATGACGTCGGCACGCGCGCCAGTCGCGTGGGAAAATACCCCCGCGACGATCACCGATGCAATACAAGCGCTTTTCGCGCGCCCGAGAATCATGTCGAACCCTCCGAAGCGTCTCCCATGTCTAGTCTAAATGACGTAGCGGTGACAGTCCGGTTACTGCATGTGACAATTGTGTGGCCGATTGACCACTTTATGGCGGATGCACGGCAGATAACGTTGCCTTATATATAGGGGCCAGATCTATAGGGGTGCCGCGAGCGGCTTGGGTCAGGCGCGGCCAACCTGCAAACGGTGCCCAACAGCGTCCACAAGAAACGGGCACAGCGAACAATATCGCAATGCCCGTTTCTGAAGTATTCGGTTCGAAGCCGACCGAGGGTGTCAGTCGCGCTGCGAGAAGGTCTGCGAAAATTCACCACGCGCCAGCATTTTCATGGCACGCCGCGCCACACGTCGCGAATCGGTGGCGGTCCCGTCAGCGGTCTCCAGTTCCGTCGGCTCGGAGCTGATCAGTGCGCGTTCGAACATTGCGCGCGCAGCAGCTTCTTCACCATTCTGCGCGTAGGCGATGCCAAGGTTGATAAGCAAGGCAGGATCGTCCGGCTGTGTGTCCACTGCGCGTTCAAGCGCAGTGATTGCGGTAGCGGCCTCCCCCCTCGCGAGACTGTCAGATCCAAGCACGTTCGACTGCGTGGTAATGGGCGCGCGATCTACTGCCGGTGCCTCTGCACCGACGAGCAGCAACGCGGCGACAATTGCTGAAGTTGCGAACATCTTTTCTCTCCATTTCGTATCGAGCCTCCTTATGCGCCCAATTCGCAACGTTTGCAACAATTCTGAAATATTGTCACATATTTGTAATCTTATCGGCCAGTATCGCGTTGAAATCGTTCATCATCTCAATTTTGCAAGATTGCCATATGTCACAAGACGCTCATTCCAATGGATGTCAAAATCGTCATTGAAGAGTCATAATCGCAGAAATGCCACAAAGCTGTAACGCTGAACAAATTCTGTCACGCACCACCCCTAGCGATTCTCTTGCGCGCACATTCAACGCGCTTTTCTGATTCTCGGTTTTAGGGGACCGCACGCTGTGAAAAAAATTCAACGCACTCTCGTTCTGGGTTGCAGCCTGGTTGCACTCGCTGGCTGCGGCGCTGACGAAATCGTCTCGCCCGGCACATCTGGCGACATCATCATCAACAACCCGGCTCCGACGCCGACACCCACGCCCACTCCCACGCCAACTCAGGCACTGGTGACCCCGGCGGGTGGTTGCCCCACGATCTCCACACCCGGCGGCCTTACAGATGCCGGCACGATCTCCGGCCCGACCGGCACCTATCGCGTCTGCGCGCTGCCCACGACCTTTACAGTCAACGACACGCTGCCTTTCGTGAATGGTCTGGTTTACGAAATCCGCAACCGCGTGAACGTCGGCACCGATCAGGGCTTTGCCAGCACCAACACTGCTGTGACCCTCACAATCGAGCCGGGCGCCATCCTTTACGGACAAGCCGAAGCGTTCTTCGTCGTGAACCGTGGCAATCGCATCAGCGCCAACGGCACTGCAACCGATCCGATCATCTGGACCAGCCGCGACAACGTGATCGGCGTTTCGAGCGACACCAGTCAGGCGCAGTGGGGCGGCGTTGTCCTGCTTGGCCGTGCGCGCGTTTCGGACTGTGCTGATAACGTGTTCAACACCAGCGCGAACCCCAATGCCAACGCCCAGTGCGAACAGCAGCTTGAAGGCACCGTGGTCGCCACCCCGTTCGGCGGCGGCAACGATGCAGACAGCTCAGGATCGTTCACGTTCAACCAGATTCGTTTCTCCGGCTTTGAACTTCAGCAGGCGAACGAACTTCAGTCGCTCACCACCGGCGGCGTCGGGTCGGGCACCACGATCAACAACGTGTTCTCGTTCAACAGCTCAGATGATGGCCTTGAATTCTTTGGTGGCCAGTTCAACGCCCGCAACATCGCGGTCATCGGCGCATCGGACGACTCGCTCGATGTCGACAGCGGCGCGCGCGTCAACGTGCAGAACGTGGTCGTCGCCCAGCGTACCAATACGGGTGACAGCCTGATTGAACTCGATTCGCCGAACGATCTTGCTGCTGGCACGCCGGGCAATGCCCTGCCGCAGACCGTGTTTCAGGTGGACAGCTTTACATTCGTGCAGCGTTCTTCGGCTTCCTCGCAGGTCATCCGCGCTCGCGGTGGTGCCGCGTTGGGTCTGACCAACGGTGTGATCGATACTGATACAGCTGGTGCAGGCCTTTGCTTCCGCATTGACGAACAGCCGACGCAAGATGCAATCATCGGCTTCAACTCGATCATCGGCGATTGCAACGCTACCCGTCCCGTACGCGGCGCAGCAAACAATTCGACAAGCGACGCCGCGTTGCTCGCTGAATTCGATGCCAACAGCAATCTTGCGGCGGCTATCACTCTGACCAATGTGTTTGTGAATGGCGCGACTGAAAACGGCGCAACCGCATTCGCAGGCGCTGGTCTGACTGCACGGTCGAGCTTCTTCACTGACACCGGTTTTGTCGGTGCGGTGGCAACCTCGCTGGCGACCAATTTCGGCGACTGGACCTGCAACTCCTCGATCGCAAACTTTGGTAGCGCAAGCGGTAACTGCACGTCGCTCCCGCTTTAAGAGCGCCCGAAGAATGTGGGGGCGCTGCTTTGGCATGCGTCCCCACTTCTTTTTCAACTTCTGAGTCCGAGTGTGGCTCATCACGTTCAAGGGCCTGAATATGAGCCTGATTTTTAGGGGGTCACGCATTATGTCGACCGGCACGCGCCTTGCAGGGCTGCTGCTTCTCACCACGTCGCTTACATTTCCGGCGGTTCTCCACGCGCAATCGACGGACGAAACCAGTCCTTCCGAAGCGAGCGAAGACCCATTGGCGCAGGAAGTCGGCAGCGTTGAGGAAGAGGACGATTTCCAGGAGCCCGATGTTTCGGTTCCCGGCGGCGGGATCATCGTTACCGGGCGGCGTGACCGCAACCCAGAACGCAACTCGACGCAGGTTCTGAACGTCCTTTCCGAAGCGGACATCGCGCGCACCGGCGAAGGCGACATTGCTGGCGCGCTGGGCCGCGTCTCCGGTCTTTCGGTGGTCGGTGGGGGCCGCGTGTTCGTGCGCGGTCTGGGTGATCGTTATTCGCTGGCCCTGCTGAACGGCCTGCCCCTGCCCAGCCCCGAACCGCTGAGCCGCGTTGTGCCGCTCGATATTTTCCCGACCAGCGTTGTCGCGTCCTCGCTCGTCCAGAAAACCTATTCTGCAAACTATTCGGGCGAATTTGGCGGGGGCGTTATCAACCTCACCACCAAAGCCGTGCCGGTCGAGGACTTCCTCAAAATCAGCGTCAGCGGCAGCGGTGATACCGAAACAACGTTCGAGAACGGACTGACGTATTTCGGGTCGCAGTTCGACACATTCGGCTTTGACAACGGCAACCGCGATATTCCGTCCAACCTGCAAGCGTTTCTCGACAGTGGAGAGCGGATCGGCAACATCGATCTCGCCACGTCGGAAGGGATCGCCGGGCAGTTGTTCCCGACAAACCTTGTAACCTTGCAACGCAATGACAGCCTGCCTGCAAACTTTTCCGCCAACATCACCGGCGGCCTGTCGTTCGATCTGGGCGGCGACACCTACCTTGGCCTGATCGCCACCGCCGGGATCAAGAACAGCTGGCGCAACCGTTCGGTTCTCAGCCAGGAAGGCAGCAGCGACCTTTCGGAAATTTTCGGACAGTCGGAAACCTTCATCACCGACAACAACGTGCTCGTGAACGGGCTGGTCGGCGTGGGTCTGGATATTGGCGAGCATACCGTGCGCTGGACCAACCTGTATATCCGCGACACTCTGAAGACCGCACGGCTCGAAGAAGCGTTCGATATCTTTCCCGGCATCACTGGCTTTGATTTCATCAACCAGCAGACCGCATGGTTCGAACGCCAGTTGATCGACACCCAGCTTGTGACCGAACTTGATTTCGACAAGCTGGAGATCGACCTGCGTGGCGGTTATGCCCGCACCGATCGCGAAGCGCCGTTCAACACGACCTTCAGCTATACCCGCACAAACATCCCCAGCAGTCCGTTCGGCGACCTGTTCGTGGCGTATTTCAACCAGCTTTCGGACGCCGGGATCAGCACCGCTTCGTTCGACGATCTGACCGAAGAGCTGTGGTTTGGCGGCGTCGACCTTTCTTATGAGCTGACGGATACCTTCTCTGCCACCGTCGGCTTTGCCTATTCGGACACAGGCCGTCGATCCTCCAGCCGCGAATTTCGCCCGTTCATCACGCCCGACACCAGCAATCCCGACCTCGCCTCGCTCGACGAAGTGGTTGCGGTGGCGCTGGGTCTGCGCCGTCCGGGCGATATCATCAATGGTGCCACGCTTGCCGGGTTCAACGTTTCCCTGACCGAAGCAACGCCGTTCCCCGTGTTCGACGCGGCGCTTGAGACACAAGCTGGCTATGGCCTCGTGCGCTGGGTGCCGACCGATACGCTGACCATCGAGGCTGGCGTGCGGTATGAGGACGCAACGCAGTTGGTCGAGCTTGACCAGACGGTGTTCAACACGCCGATTGCCGGGGCCACCCCGACCAATATCGCCAACGACTATTTCCTGCCTGCGGCCACTATCACTTGGTCCCCAATCGAAGATCTGCAGTTGCGGGTATCCGCATCGCAAACCATCGCCCGCCCGCAGTTCCGCGAGTTGGTGGAGCAGACCTATTTCGACCCTGAAAGCAACCGTCGTTTCCGCGGCAACCCGTTCCTGCAGGACAGCGAACTGATCAACCTCGAAGCGCGCGCGGAATACTACCTTGGCGGCCCTGACAAGGTGAGCATTGCGGGCTTTTACAAGGAGCTCGACAATCCGATCGAGAACTTCCTTGTGAACGCATCGGGCCAGATCCTCACCAGCTTTGCCAATGCTCCGGCGGCGGAGCTTTACGGGGTCGAGGTTGACGCGGCCTACGGCATCGACCTTTACAGCCTTGGCGGATCGTTCTTCGAAACCAAACAGATCCTGCTTCTGGCCAACTACACCTTCACCCAGTCCAGCATCTCCGTTGCGCAGGGTGACATTGCGCCGATCCCCGGCAACCCGACCCAGAACGCGTTCAACCTGTTTGACGATGGCGCACCGCTGGTGGGCCAGTCGGATCACATTGCGAACGTCACTATCGGGATCGAGGATACCGAAAAAACGCAGCAGATGACGTTCCTGATCAACTATGCGAGCGAGCGTGTAACCCTTCGCGGCGGTCCGCTGCCCGATGTGGTGGAAGATCCCGGCCTGACCGTCGATTTCGTCGCGCGCACAGACCTTTCCGCATTCGGCACCCCGCTGGAACTGAGCGTCGAGGTGCGCAACATCTTCGGCCGCGACAATCTGGAATTCCAGGAATTTCAGGGTAACCGGGTGGAAATCAACACCTTCCAGGTTGGCACAGCGTTCTCCATCGGATTGTCTGCCGAATTCTGATCTAATCCTCTTCTCTCTCCTGGCACATGCGCCGCGCCCCGCCGGAAACGGCGCGGCGCGGCGTGTTTTTGTCAGTCTGATCGCACGGAAACCTGATCCATCCCCGGCATCGCCATGCCCATCCCGGTCGGGAATTTGGCGCGATAGGGCGCCTCCAGCGTGGCGATTTCCTCATCGGAAAGCGTGATATCCAGCGCCGCCACCGCGTCGTTCAGATGTTGCGGCTTGGTCGCGCCGATGATCGGGGCGGCAACCTGAGGCTTGGTAAAGTGCCACGCCAGCGCCACGGTCGCCATTGGCACAGCACGCGCTTTCGCTATGCCTTCCAGCGCAGTGATGATCGCATTGTCGGCCTCATCATCCGGGTAGATCACCTTGCCGAAACCATCGGTCTTGCTGCGCACGGTCTCCTCGCCCAAGGGCCGCGCCAGACGCCCGCGCGCCAGCGGGCTCCACGGGATGACGCCCACACCCTCCGCGCCGCACAGCGGCAGCATCTCGCGCTCCTCCTCGCGGTACAGCAGATTAAGCTGGTTCTGCATCGCAATAAATCGCGTCCACCCATTCGCCCGCGCCACCTCCTGCGCGGCGGCGAATTGCCAAGCATACATTGAAGACGCCCCGATATACCGCGCCTTGCCCGCCTTCACGATGTCGTTGAGCGCCTCCATCGTTTCCTCGATCGGGGTCGCATCGTCCCAGCGGTGAATCTGGAACAGGTCGACGTAATCCATCCCCAGCCGCACGAGGCTGTCGTCGATGGCCTGCATCAGGCTCTTGCGTGACAGGCCGCCGGTGTTGGGCGCGTTGCGCCACGGGATAAAAGCCTTGGTCGCGACCACGATTTCGTCGCGGTACGCCATTTCGCGCAGCAGCTTTCCCGTGATTTCCTCCGACGTACCGCCCGAATATCCGTTGGCAGTGTCGAAGAAGTTGATCCCCGCCTCCAGCGCAGCGCGAAAGAACGGGCGGCTGTCCTCCTCTCCCAGCAGCCAGTCGCCGTGCCAGCCTTTGGTCGTGTCGCCGTAGGACATGCAGCCAAGGCACAGCCGCGAGACGGATAGGCCGGATTGGCCAAGGCGGGTGAATTGCATCGCTAACTCCTGCTTTGGGACGGGGCGCTGACACACCTGACACACTGTCCAGGGGACGAAAACCCCGCCTTTCGCGATCCATCATGCTGCGCCTTCCCATTGCGCAATATGTTTGCACGCAAGCCGGTCTGTAGGAAAGTGATCTCCGTCATTGCGAGGCGACGCAGTCGCCGTGGCAATCCAGAGGGTTCAGCGCGCCGATCTGGATTGCCACGCTACGCTCGCAATGACGGATTAATTGATCATCCAATCCCTGCCTATCAGGACAGCGTCAGCCCGCCATCCACCACCAGCGTCTGCCCGGTGATATAGCTGGCCAGCGGCGAGGCGAGGAACAGCGCGGCGCCCGCCATGTCCGCAGGGGTGCCCATGCGGCGCAGAGGAATGGAGGCGAGCGCGCCTTCCAGCCGGTCGGGATGCTGTGTGATAACATCGGTCATCTTGGTCGGCACCAGACCCGGTGCGATGCCGTTGACGCGGATTCCATCGCGTTCCCCGTTTTGGGCCCAAGCCTCTGCCAAGGACTTCACAAGGCTTGCCGCGCCCGCCTTGGATGCGGCGTAGGCCGGGTTGCCCTTCGCCGCCTGAAACGCCGCGACGGAGGACACCACGATCATCGACCCGCCGGTATCCGCCAGCCCGGAATGAAACGCGCGCGCCACATCCATCACCGAATTGAGATTGACGTCGATCACATCATCCCAGCCGGGCCGGGCGAATTCCTCGCGGCCATAACGCACGATCCCCTGCGATTGCACCAGCACATCGACCGCGCCGATCTCCTGCGCCAACGCGCCTGCAGCCTCGCGATCCATCACGTTTAGCCGGTGGTAGGTCAGCCCGGTAAAATCGCTGTCCTCCGCCTCCAGATAATCGCCTTCATCGGGCCGGGTGCCGGTGACATGAACCTCTGCCCCGCGCGCCGCGAACCCTTGCGCGATGCCATTGCCAATCCCGCCCGACCCGCCAATGACAAGCACGCGTTTTCTGGTGAAATCGAGGGGGTCAGTCATTGGCGGCCTTCGGCTTGAGCATGAAAATCGCTCCCTCGGTTGCATCCAGTATGACCGTCGACTGACCAATGACCTGATAGCCGATGGACGCAGGTGCGGACCCTCTCAGATTTGCTGCGCTCTTAGCGTCGCCCACAATCCGCAAGGGACCCAGCGAGAAGCTCGCGTTCTCGACGCCCTGATTGGCAAAGCGCCCGGCCACCGATGTTGAATCAGGCAAAGCAACGATTTGCTTCGAAGCAAAGAACCGCGAAAATTGCGTCGCACGGACAGAAAGCGCAGATGATCGACCTTGAAGCTGACAGGAACCCCTTCTATCGCGCCGTCGACCTCTCCGCCGCTCCAATCGAACCGCTCATACAGACCTTCTGTCGGAGTGATCTGGCCGGCTGGAAGCAAGATCATGCGTCGGCGCACATTGTCGAGATAGACCGCCATCTTGCCCAGAAAATCCATACCAAGGATGAAGCCAAGTTTCGTTTCATCGGGGCAGGTATAGTCCGGCAATATCGCGCCAACCATGTCACGCTGAAAGGCGAGTTGTCCCGGTATCTCGATAGGCACTGCATTGATCAGGTAGCTCTTGGTGGTGCCGTTCAAACCGATCAGATCGCCCTTGGGATCGAAAATCGCGAGTCCGGCCCTGTCCGCAACATCAAGCCCGACGACGCTCGCTTCCGCGGCCGTATCGAGCAGGGCGCAAACGGGCTCATCGCCGATATTCGTGCGGAAAAGCGGAACGCCTCGTTCGTTGTTGAACTCGGTCTGATTCACTTTCCCGTTCTGGTGCAGGAACCGGATCGTGATCGTTTTTCTTTCGGTAACTGCCGAGATCACTTTGCGCAGCTCCTACGTCCGGAACAGTTAGTGCAAGCGCGGCGAGAAGGAGGGCAAGCTGCTTCATGGCATCAAATCGACCGGCTGATCACTTCCTTCATGATCTCCGACGTGCCGCCATAGATACGCTGAACGCGGGCGTCGCGCCAAAGGCGGGCGATGGCGTATTCGTTCATATAGCCCGCGCCGCCGTGCAATTGCAGCGATGCGTCCACCATTTCCCACTGCATTTCGGTGTGCCACAGTTTTGCCGCGCTCGCCTCGCTGGTGGTCAGCTCGCCGCGCAGGTGGCGGGCGATGGCCCAGTCGAGATGCGCCCAGCCGACCTGCAATTTCGCCTGCAAGGTCTGCCAGCGTGAACTTGGTGTTCTGGAACTCGAACACGGTCTTGCCAAACGCCTTGCGGTCTTTTGTAAACTTGACCGCCTCGTCAAACGCGCGCTGCGCCCCGCCCTGCGCTGACACGGCGATGGAAAGGCGCTCCTGCGGCAATTCCTCCATCAGATGGACGAAGCCGCGGTTCTCGCCGCCCAGAATATTGGTCTTGGGAACGCGCACATCGCTGAAAAACAGCTCGGACGTATCGGCGGAATGTTGCCCGATCTTGTCGAGGTTGCGGCCTTTTTCAAATCCGGGCGTATCCGCATCAACCAGTATCAGCGATGTGCCCTTGGCCCCGGCGGCGGGATCGGTCTTTGCCACCACGATCACCACATCGGCGTTCTGGCCGTTGGTAATGTAGGTTTTCGACCCGTTGATGACGAGGTGATTGCCATCCGCAATCGCGGTGGTGCGCACGCCTTGCAGGTCCGAGCCTGCGCCCGGTTCGGTCATGGCGATGGCGGTGATGGTGTCGCCGCTGATCATGCCGGGCAGGTATTTCGCCTTTTGCTCAGGGCTGCCGAGCCGCTCGAAATAATTGACCGTGATATCGTTTTGCAGGGTGAAGCCGGCGGACGTGCCGATATAGGCCAGCTCCTCTGCCAGCACGCAGTTGAACCCGAAATCGAGGCCCAGCCCGCCGTTCTCCTCTGCGACGGTAGGGCACAGCATCCCCGCCTCACCCAATGCCTTCCACGCGGTGCGCGGGACGATGCCCTGCTCCTCATGCGTATCGAGATAGGGCACCATGTGTTCGGCCAGCACCTTGCGCACGGTATCGCGAAACGCCTCGTGATCCTCGTTATAGGCGGTGCGATGGGCGGTGTTCAGCATGGGGGTCTCTCCGGCAGTCAGTTTGCGACCTGCAACTGACGCGAGAGATCCCACTTTGTAAAGTGCGCAGTTGAACGAGACGGAAAGAGAGTGACCGAGGCCGTTCAGGCGCGGTTGCACACCACCAGTACGTGCAGGATCGAACCGTTCTCGCTGAGTACAGGGGTCGCCTGACCCGTCGGCACTCCTTGCACAACAGGCCTGAGTTGCGGGGGCAATTCGGACAGGTGGACAAACCTTTTCCTCTCCACTCGCGCTCCGAGAGTCTTGCCAAGCTCAAGCGCCTCTCCGCATGTGCGGATCGCGGCAGTCTGCGCCTCAAAGCTTGCGGGCGCAATCTGAGCCGACGCAACCGACAATTGCACGAGGTTGTAACTTGGCAGCGGAGACATTCGCAGTTCCTGACCGGCCGCACTCATCGGGGCAATGGCGAAAGCGACAAGGGCAAGCTTGGAAAAAATGCGGTTCGGCATGATGTTCTCCTCCACAGGGAGGTTGATATCGCCAAGATGAATGCCTCGTGAATACCTACGACCTCGCTGCGGTGACTACCCCACAAACGCGCGTTCGATCACGAACTGGCCGGGTTTGTTGTTCGCGCCTTCCTCAAAACCGCGTGCTTCCAGATCGGCGGCGTGGTCCTTGATCATGGACATGCTGCCGCACAGCATCACGCGGTCTTCCTCCGGCACGAACTTCTGCGGGCCTTTGCTCTGTTCGAACAGGCGGCCATCGTCGATCAGGGTCTGGATGCGGCCCTGCGTGCGGAAACTCTCGCGCGTCACCGTGGGGACATAGATCATGCGTGCGCGGTCCTCATCCTCCAGCAGCGGGTCGCCCTCCAGCTTGCTTTCGAGCAGTTCGCGATAGGCCAGATCGCACACCCGGCGCACCGAATGCACCACGATCAATTCGTCATACATGGCATAGACTTCCGGGTCGCGGATCAGGCTCATGAACGGGGCCAGCCCAGTGCCGGTCGACAACATGAACAGCCGTTTGCCCGGCAACAGCGCATCGGTAACGAGCGTGCCAGTCGGCTTCTTGCCCAGATACACGGGATCGCCCGGTTTGATATGCTGGAGCCGGGATGTCAGCGGCCCTTCCTGCACGATGATCGAGAGGAATTCGATCTCCTCGGCATAGCTGGGACTGGCCATCGAATAGGCACGCAGCAGCGGCTTGCCGTTTTCCTGCGGCAGACCGATCATCACGAATTCGCCCGAACGGAAGCGGAAAGACGCCGGACGCGTCATCTTGAGGCTGAACAATTCCTCGTTCCACTGGTGAACATGCGTTATCGTCTCAACGGTCAGCGCGCCGCTTTCCTGAAACTGATCGCGATCGGTAATGGGCTTGTTCACGTGGGTAACCTCGGCAATTGTTGTCGGGCCGCATGGGCGCGGGTTGAGCGCGCAGATGGACGCATCGCCCGTTCGCTTCAAGGTAGTTTCGCGTGTCGGACTGAAAGCGAGCCTTGCTTTGACGCTCTGGCGCCTCAGTTCCGCGCGTCAGGTCCGCGCTTCAGTTCCACCCCGCCGCATCGAAGATCGCCACCGCCTTCGTCTGGTTCTGGCCAATCGTGGCCGCGTTCAGCGTATCGGCCTTGAACGTGCCGAGCGCTTCCACCGCCGATGTCGCCGCCACACCCTTCACCGCCGGGTATTCGTGATTGCCGTTGGCGAAGTATTTTTGCGCGCTTTCCTCGGTCAGGTATTCGAGGAATTTGATCGCATTGGCGCGGTTGGGTGCGTTTTTGGTGACGCCGGCGCCGCTGATATTGACGTGCGTGCCAAAGCCATCCTGATCGGGGAAGATTACGCCCACCTTGTCCAGGATCGCGGCTTTGTCTCCTTGCGCAAAGCGCGCGAGATAATAGGTGTTGACCACGCTCACCCCGCATTCGCCATTGGCGACTGCTTCGATATTGGCGGTGTCATTGCCCTGCGCCGGGCGTTTGAAATTGCCGACGACGCCGCTGGCCCAGTCGCTTGCCGCGGATTCCCCGCGATGAGCGATGATGCTGGAGAGCAGCGATATGTTGTAGATGTTGGAGGAGGACCGCATGCAGATCTCCCCCTTCAGCGCGGGTCGGCGAGATCGGCATAATTGGCAAGACCGGCGGGCGCGCCGGCGGCCTTGTTATAGATGATGATGCGCGCACGGGTCGATATGCCGAACCACAGCCCGTCCGGGTGACGCAGATAATCGGGCAGGCGCGCCTCTAGCACCGTCGATTTCACCGGCGACAACACGCCCGCCTGCTCCGCACGCCACAACCGGCCTGCATCAACGGTGATCAGAAGATCCGCGGGGGAAAACTCGCCTTCGCTCTTTATGCGTTCGATCAGGGCGTCGGCTTCGGCCTCGATGCGGTTGACCCTGATCCCGGTCTTGCGGGTGAAATCGTTGTAGAGCGCCAGATCTGTATCGTAATGGCGCGAGGAATACAGGTTCACCTCGCCGGTGATCTCCACGCCTTCGAGCGGGTCTTGTGCCGCAGGGGCGCAGGCAGCGACGACTACGGTCATGGCAAGCGCGATTGCGGCGGCAAAGATGCGTCGGGGGCGAGAATTGGCGGTCACGAAAAAATCCTTCGACAATAACTGCAATTGCGATGCATTATTATCTTGCGGGAATCAAGCGAAAGCCATGCGGCACGTATCTCAGCAACTAACTGCGTGCAAAAGCCCGCACGCTGCCCGCATCCGGTTCCACCCGGTAATGCTCGCCGGGGTTGAGCGAAACAGCGGCGGCCTGCGGGATTTCGGCGGTCAGCTCTGCCCCGCCTGCCCCTCGCAACAGGACGCGCGCCCGATCGCCCAAAGGGTGCAGATCGCGCAGGGTCGCCCCGTGCGGATCGGGGTGCAGACGGATCGCGCGGCCCTGCACCAGCAGATCGAACCGGTCACCGTCCCCCACCTTAACCGCGGCATCATCCGCCGCCACGCGGTCACTCGCCCAGCGCCCAAAGGCGGTTTCGTACTTGCCCTCGGCAAAACTGGCGAACACGATCTGCGCGCCGCCGAATATTGCGCCGACCGATGGCGCAGCGGGCGCTTCGTAAAGCTGTTGCGGGGTGCCGAACTGCACGATCCTCCCCGCCTCCATCACCGCGATCCGGTCTGCGATATCCAGCGCCTCGTCCGGATCGTGCGTCACCAAAATCGTCGTCGTCCCGCGCTCGCGCAGCAACATCCGGCATTCGCGGCGCAGGCGGCGGCGCAGCACGATATCGACGCTGGCAAAGGGTTCGTCCATCAACAGCACCTGCGGTTCGGGTGCCATCGCGCGGGCCAGCGCGGCGCGCTGTTGCTGACCGCCCGATAGCTGGTGTGGATATCGCCCGCCCAGCCCCGCCAGCCCGACATGCGCCAGCCATTTGTCCACCGCATCATGCGCGCCGTGGGGGAGGCCGAAGGCAATGTTCTGTGCAATCGTCATATGCGGAAACAGCGCGCCGTCCTGAAACACCAGGCCCACGGGCCGCGCCTCTGGCGGGGGATTGGTGGAAGGGTCCGCCAGCACTTCGCCATCCAGCGTGATCTGACCCGCCTGCACATTCAGCAATCCTGCGGCCAGACCCAGCAAGGTTGACTTGCCACAGCCCGACGCGCCAAGCAGACAGGTGATCTCTCCGCCCGGTGCGGTAAAGCTCACATCCTCCAACGCGCGCCCTGATTGCATGGCGCCATCACTCGCTGCAACCGGGGCAGAACCGTAAGCATGGGCAATATGGCTGAATTCAAGGCTCAAATGGCAAGTCCCGGCGCGTGCGATGGCAGTGTATGGAGGCACGCTTGATCCGCCGCCTTAGGCAATTTGCAGGCGGGCAGGCAAGCGTTGCGAACATGCCGACTAGGGCGTTGGACAACTGGCCGACGGGCTGGCTGGTGGCCGCGCTGATCATCGCCGCGTTTGCCTGCGTCCCGCTGATCGCAGTTGCGATGGCGCTGCCGGGCGGCGGGATGGATGCGCTGGGCAGATTGGCGCGCACGGTGCTGGCAAGCTATGTCATCAACACCGCGCTGCTGATGGTGCTGGCAGGCGCGCTGGCAGCGATTATCGGCACGGGCTGTGCGTGGCTGGTCAGCGCCTGCGCGTTTCCCGGGCGCCGCGTGCTGGCATGGGCGCTGGTCCTGCCGCTGGCGCTGCCGTCCTATATCGCGGCCTATCTCTATGCCGATCTCCTCGATTTCAGTGGGCCGGTGCAAGGCGCTTTGCGCAGCCTGACCGGTTGGCAGGTGGGCGATTACAGCTTTCCCGCGATCCGATCCCTGCCCGGTGCGGCGTTCATCCTCGCCATTGTGCTGTACCCGTATATCTACCTCCTCGCCCGTGCCGCATTCGCCACCCAAAGCGCGAGCCAGTTTCGCGCCGCGCGCACGCTGGGGGCAAGTCCCGCGCGCGCTTTCTGGAGCGTTGCCCTGCCTGCGGCGCGTCCTGCTATCGCAGGAGGGTTGGCGCTGGTGCTGATGGAAGTGCTCGCCGATTTCGGCGTCGCGGAATACTTTGCCATCCCGACCTTTTCGACCGGTATCTTTCGCAGCTGGCTGGCGAGCGGGGACAAGAATGCAGCGATGGGACTGGCGGCGCTGATGCTGGTATTCGTGGTGGCTCTGGTCGCGCTGGAAGCGGGCACGCGCAGCGGGCGCAGCGATAGCCGTGACGGGTTGGCCAATGCCGGACCGGGCGCGCCGCTGGTGGCGCTTTCCCCGCTGAGCAAAGGGCTGGCGCTGCTGGCCTGCGCGCTGCCGGTGGCGCTCGGCTTTGGCATCCCCGCGCTGCATCTGGCGATGCTGGCACAGCAGGACACCGCGATTGCCGCCGCGGCATCAATCGGCACCTATGCCAGCGCAAGCGCGTGGCTGGGCGTTGCCGTAGCCATCACCACTTGCGCGCTGGCGATGGTGCTGGCCTTTGCCAAGGCGCGCGCGGCGAGGAGCGGCGGATCGCGTCTGGTGAACGGCGTCATCCGGTTTGCGACGCTTGGTTATGCCCTGCCCGGCGCGCTGCTGGCGGTGGGGCTCTTGGCACCGCTAGGCTGGCTTGATCAGGGGCTGACCGGATTTGCGAGGGACCGGCTGGGCTATAGCGGCGGGTTGATTTTGACAGGCACCAGCCTGATCCTGATCTACGCGCTGTGCGTGCGCTTTCTGACGGTCGCCTACAATTCGCTGGACGGCGGGATGGCACGCATTCCGCCTTCGCTCGATGCGGCGGCGCGGTCCTTGGGCGCTGGCCCTGCGCGGGTGCTGGCGCGCATCTACCTCCCGCTGCTCCGTCCCAGCCTGCTCGCCGCGCTGGCGCTGGTGGTGATCGACACCTTGCGCGAACTGCCCGCCACGCTCATCCTGCGCCCGTTCAATCTGGAGACGCTGGCCACCCGCACCTATCGCCTCGCCAGCGATGAACGGCTGGTGGAGGCGTCGATCCCGGCGCTGATCCTGTTGGCTGCCGGGTTGATTCCGGTGCTGTTGCTGACGCGGTCACGGCATCAATAAGGCGGCGCGGGTTTAGAGCGGAAAATCAAGCCAAAAGTCGCCCTTGTCCGAACGGGCGCAAGAGTCCACAAGAGCACCCCTATGGCAAGATTTCCTTTTTCCGCCATCGTCGGTCAAGACGAGATGAAGCAGGCTCTGTTGATCGCGGCGGTCGATCCGGCGGTGGGCGGCGTGATGGTGTTCGGCGACCGGGGCACCGGCAAATCGACCGCCGCGCGTGCGCTTTCCAACCTATTGCCCCCGATCAGCGCGGTTGAGGACTGCCGTTATGGCTGCACCGGGGAACAACGCGGCACCTGCCCAGATCCGTGCACATCGGGCCGGGTTCGCAAAAAACCGGTGCCCTTCGTCGATATGCCGCTGGGCGCGACAGAGGACCGCGTGATCGGCAGCCTCGATCTGGAGCGCGCGCTGCGAGCTGGTGAAAAATCGTTCGAACCCGGCTTGCTGGCACGTGCGCATCGCGGATTTCTGTACATCGACGAGATCAACCTGTTGGAAGACCACCTTGTCGATCTGCTGCTGGACGTGGCGGCATCGGGCGAAAACGTGGTCGAGCGCGAGGGGCTTTCGGTGCGCCACCGCGCGAAATTCGTGCTGATCGGCAGCGGCAATCCCGAAGAGGGCGAATTGCGCCCGCAATTGCTCGACCGGTTCGGCCTCTCGGTCGAGGTCCGCACGCCCACCGATATCGAAACGCGGGTCGCGATCATGCGCCTTGTCGCCGCGCAGGAGCGCGATGCGGATGCCTTTGCCAGCCAATGGGCGGCATCGGATGACAAGATCCTGAAGCAGGTGGCGCGCGGCAAGGCTCGGCTGGAACATCTGGAACCGGACGACGATCTGCTGACCGATGCGGCGCATCTGTGCCTTGCCGTGGGCGCGGATGGCTTGCGCGGAGAGTTGACGCTGATGCGGGCGGCGCGCGCGCTCGCCGCGCTGAAAGGGGCAAAGGACGTGCGGCGCGAACACCTGATCGCGGTGGCTCCGTCAGCCTTGCGGCATCGGCTGCGGCGCGATGTGCTGGACGAAACCGGATCGACGGTGCGGATCACCCGCGCGATTGACGAGCTGTTCGGATGATCGCGGGCGACATGCCCGCACCAGTGCTCCCCGATCCGATCGAGGACGCAATTCTTGCCGCGCGGCTGTTCCTTATCGCACCGGTCCTGTTCGGCGGGCTTACCCTGCGCGGCGCCTCGCCCGCGCGTGACGCATTGGTGTCAGCACTGACTGACGCCGTGACGTCATCCGGAAACCCCGCGCGCAGGATGCCCGGCCATGTCGATGACGACCGGTTGCTGGGCGGGGTCGATATCGCTGCCAGCCTCGCCTCGGGCGCTGCCGTGCGCCAGCGCGGTCTGCTGGAGGAATGCGCGGACGGGATCGTGATCGTGCCGATGGCCGAACGGATCGAGCCGGGGGTTGCCGGGCGGCTGGCGCAGCATTGCGATGAAAGCGACGCCGGGCCTGCGCTCGTGCTGCTGGATGACAGCGCGGACATTGACGATGCGCCGCCCGCCAGCCTGCTGGAGCGCACCGCTTTCCATTGCGACCTCACCCATTCGCGGCAGTGGCAGGTAAAGGATTTGGGCGCCTCGCCCGCGCTGGCACTCACCGATGTTGACCCGCTCGATGATGACGCGCTTACTGCGCTGGCGGGCACTGCGCAGGCGCTGGGCGTATCTTCGCTGCGTCCGCTCATCTTTGCCGGGGAGGCCGCTCGCGCCCACGCCGCGCTGTCGGGCCGGACGCACGCCGAGAAGGTCGATCTGGCCGTCGCTGTCCGGCTGGTCCTCGCCCCGCGCGCGACGCAATTGCCACAGATCGAGGAGACGCCGCCCGATAACGCGCCGCCTCCATCCCCGGAAACTGGTGATCATACTTCCGAAAACGATCAACCCGCGCCCGATGCCCCGCTTGAGGACATGCTGGTGGAGGCGGCCAAGGCGTCCATCCCGGCAGACCTGCTCGCCGCGCTGGCGCAGGGCAAGGCGCCGCGGCGCGTGACCGGCGGCGGCACCGGCAAACGGCGCAAATCCGGGCTGCGGGGAAAACCGCTTGGTGCCCGCCCCGGAATGCCGCGCGGCGGTGCGCGCCTTGCGCTGATCGACACGCTGCGTGCAGCGGTCCCCTGGCAGGAAGTGCGCCGAAAGGAGAGCGGTGCGGACGCCTCTGCACCCATCCTGATGCGCAAGGAGGACCTGCGCGTGCGCCGGTTCGAGGACAAGGCCGCGCGCGTCACCATCTTTGCGGTCGATGCCTCCGGATCGGCGGCAGCAGCGCGACTGGCAGAGGCCAAGGGCGCGGTGGAACTGATGCTGGCGCAGGCCTATGTCACCCGCAGCGAGGTCGCTTTGATCGCCTTTCGCGGGGACAGCGCTGAATTGATCCTGCCGCCCACCCGCTCGCTTACCAGAGCGCGCCGGGTGCTGGGCGAATTGCCGGGCGGCGGCGGCACCCCACTGGCGCTGGGGCTGGATGCGGGACGCGAATGCGCAGAGGTCGTTGCCGCGCGCGGACGCACGCCCAGCCTCGTGATCCTGACGGACGGGCGCCCCAATATCGGGCGCGATGGTCAGCCGGGGCGCAAACAGGCGGGCGAGGACGCCATCGCCTCTGCCAAGGCCATTGCGCGTGCCGGGTTCGATGCGCTTGTGGTCGATATCTCCGCCCGGATCGGGCCCGAAGGGGCAGCTCTGGCCGATGCGATGAATGCCCGCTTCCTCGCCCTGCCCCGTGCCGATGCGCGCCAGATTCACAGCGCCATCGAAGCCGTGCGCCCTACCAAGGTGGCTGCATGAGCCGCGCTCTCGACTGGAACCGCGAAGGGTTGATCTGGCCGCATCGCGACGCCAGCTCTTTTATAGAGGCGGGCGGCGCGACATGGCATGTGCAGCGTATGGGCCTCGCCGCCGGGAAAGCCCCGCAATTGCTGTTGCTGCATGGCACTGGCGCATCGGTGCACAGCTGGCGCGGGCTGATGCCGCTGCTTGCACAGCATTTCGCGGTCACCGCGATGGACCTGCCGCGCCACGCCTTTACCACCGGCCACCCGCCAGAGGCGATGTCGCTGCCGCGCATGGCGCGCGCCGTGAGCGGTCTGACGCAGACGCTGGGCATCGAGCCCGATCTGATCGTCGGCCATTCGGCGGGCGCGGCGCTGGGGCTGCAACTCGCGCTCGATCACGGATACGGCGGGCCTGTCGTGGGCCTCAATTCCGCGCTGCGGCCGTTCCCCGGACCGGCGGCGCAGCTGTTTCCGGCGGTGGCAAAGCTGTTGTTCGTCAACCCGCTGGTGCCGCGCATCTTCTCCAGCATGACAACCTTCGGCAAGGAGGCCGAGCGGTTCCTGTACCGTTCCACGAATTCGCGCATCGATGCCAAGGGGATGGCCTGTTATGCCGCGCTGTTGGGCAATCCGCGCCACACCAAGGGCGCGCTGGCGATGATGGCGAACTGGGATTTGCCGACGCTACGCACACGGATGCACGCCATCGCCAACCCGGTGCTGCTGGTGCATTCGGACAAGGACGCCGCGATCCCGCTCAGCTGGGCGAAAGAGGCTTCGGGCTGGCTGCGGACGTGCGAACTGGAAGTGCTGCACGGTCTGGGCCACCTCGCCCACGAAGAAGCGCCCGAGCGCGTGCTCGCCCCGATCATGGACTTTGCACGCCGCCATGCCAAGGGGCCGGTGGTCTAGAAAACAGCGCGAGCCACTCACGGCAAGAGCGATGGTGATCGCGTGAATGTCTGCTGTGGGATAGTTTCAGAGAAAAGTTGCCGTGCAGCTTGCGACCACGTTTCGGTGACGTCCTTCTATCGCTTGGTTTGGGCGTCTGCCTTGGCTGCGTTGCCACCGCAGCCCGGATCAGCCTGATTTAAAACTGCCGCTTGCGCGCATAATCAACTTTAACCGAGCGAGGTCAGTGGTGCGGAATTAAGGTGCTGGAGAATGCGTTTCAGGGCCGCAACGTTGTTTTCATCTTCGGCGGTTTCGAGAGCATCGTGCAGCACTACGCGGATATCTTCGGCTTTCACCAGCTCCATTTCCCAATTCGGATACAAACGTTCACGCTTTTCGATACTCATGTCCAGCGGGACAACATCGTTATGCCGTGCATCGCCATGAAGGCTCGCCATCAGTCTCTGCACTTCGACCGGCGGGCCCTCAATCCATTGGAAGAAGACGCCGCTGCTGAAAACCAGCACTCCGGTGATGCCACGTGCAACATTCCGGCGTTGAGAAAACTCGACAATGCGTCCGACTTCGAGGTCGTCGACGCCTTCGGCGGCACGACTACAGTAAACAAAATGCTGAAGCGTGAGTGCAGCGAAGTCTAAGTCAGGTGCACTGGGAAAGCCGGGTTCATCAAACATCGGTAAGCTCGTTTCGTATGTTTCGGGCAGGGAGTGCGCAAGGCTGATCAGCAATAGGTTAGAGCATCTACCTCGACTTTGTAAGTCGGGGCTGCGGTGCGAGGATGCCGTTCGATCATCAGCTATCAGGGGTTTGGAAGCCCTCCACCCAATTCCGGCCATACGCACGGTTACCCTGAAGCCCAATAACAGACCTTACCTCGCCCTGCTCCCTATTCCCGCGAGCGAGGCATCCGATACGGCAGCATGAATTGCACGATGGGGGAGGCGAAGCGGCGCATGTCTAGGCTTTCCTGCACCGTTACCACCTCCTCGCCATACAGCCGCGAGGCAAGCTCTGCGCGCGAATAGAACGGCACATCCTCCCATGACCGGCGCACCCTGGCGATACCGATTTCGGAGCGTGTGCGCCGCTCGATCAGCCATTTGCTGCGTGGCAGGGGCGCGATCGGCGGCAGGTCGGCTTCTTCGGGAATGGCGTCCTTGTTGAACCGGATGGCGCTGGCAAACAGCGATCCGTCGCCGCGCTCGCCCTCGTAACACACCACCGCGCCCTGCTTCATGTGCGCGCGCGACCAGTGCCAGGTGTTGAAGCCGTGTTCGAGCGGTTCGCTGCCGCGATTGTGGTCGAAATACCCATTGCCGGCCCATGACAGGCCCGGCTGCTCCATCGTCACCTCGATCCGCGCGCGTGGAGCCATGCAGTGCCAGATGTGCTCTGCGTTATCGTCGAGCGCGAAGGATGTGGGGTTGAGTGCCTCCGGTATCACGCGAACCTTGCCGCGCACGGGGCGGTGGATCGGGTTGAACAGGCGGGTGTCGCGCTCCTCGATCTCGATTTCCAGCACGTTGCCATCCCAGCGCACATTGCTGGGCCCGATAGTTAGCTCGCTGCGGGTGCGCGAGACCGCGCTGCTCGGCCGCTCCGTCATCACCCAGCGATGGCCGGGGCCGTACAGCGCGACATTCAGGCTGGAATGGTTGATCGGATCACCGCGCCCTGACCGCTTGTAATAGGGGGAAAATACGCTGCCCAGAAAGGCGATGATCGTCAGGCCGTGCTGCCCGTCTTCGCTGATGGCATCGATGTACCACCAGCTGTACCCGCCCGATGGGATCGCCTCATCGAAGCGAGGTCCGCGAGTATCACTTTCGCTGCCAATCGCCCGGACAAGGCGGCCATAGGGACGCCCGCTGCCGGATGGGTCGCCCCGCCCGCGCAGTAAAGACCGGGTATTTTCGTTCGCGGACCCTGGCGCTGGAAAGAGGCCGCCCAGCCGTGTGACGCTCTGCCATAAAGCGCTCCGCCCGTTGCCGGGAACAGGCGCTCCCAATCCTGCGGGGTAGCCAGTTTGTGCGGCATGTCCGCTTCCAGTTCCAATCCCGATCTCGCCAGCGCTTTCCTCATGGCGGTGTTGCATTTCTCGATCTCCTCGGTGGAACAGGAATGGGTATCGCCATTGGCGGGCGCGTTGACAATCATCTGGATGCGCTCTCGTGAACCCGGCGGCGGGCGAGCCCCCGCGCCGTCGGCCCCGCGGTCCTGCGCGCACAGATAAACTGTGGGATCGGCAGGCGGCCTTCCGGCGGCGATATCAGCGAATTCGCGCGCGTAATCGGGCGAGAAAAAGACGTTGTGATGTTGCAGGTCGAACCCGGAAGTGCGTGCGTGGGCGAACCAGACGAATGCGGAAAGCGAACGCTTTTCATCTGGCATATTGGCGACGGATCGCGCGCTTCCCTCACCGTACTTGCCCTTTGCCAGTGCTGCGGGATCGGCGTTGCACACCACCATGTCTGCATGGATTGTCTCGCCAGAGGTCAGCCGCACCCCGCTGGCGCGGCTATTGTCGATCAGCACTTGCGCAACCTGTGTCTCGGTTCGGATCGTCGCGCCGCATTGCCGCGCGAGATTTGCAAGCGCGCGGGCGAGCGCGTGAATCCCGCCGTCGATCAGCCACACGCCGCGCGCCTCCGTGTGTGCGATCAGCATCAGCGTGGCGGGCGAGCGAAAGGGGTCGGAGCCGCAATAGGTGGCATAGCGGCCGAACAATTGCTGCAAACGCGGGTCTTTGAAGTGTCCGCCAATCGCCTTCCAAAGATTGTCGAACGGCCGCATGGCGAGGCTATCGCCGATCCGCCACGGGCCGATCCGCCACATCATCGGAAACGGCGTGCTGGCGCTGTCTCCCCGCAGGAAGGGTTCGTCCAGAACCTCATAAATCCGCTTCGCCTCGGCGCGGAAGGCGCGGTAGGCGGCAGCTTCGCTGGCTCCGGCAAAATCGCCGATTGCCGCTTCGCTGCGACCCGGATCGGCAAACAGATCGAGGTGGCCGGTGTCGTCCCATGCGTGGCGCGCGATCACTTCGGCTTGGGCAGTCGCGATGTAGTCATCGAGGTTCGCGCCGCATTGGTCGAAGATTTCATCGAACACATCGCGCATGGTGAAGACGGTCGGCCCACCTGCAACCTGCACTCCGTCAACCTCGACCTGCCGGGCCTTGCCGCCGACTTGCGGCTCTTTTTCCAGCACCGTCACGCGGTGTCCGTGCGCGGACAACAGGGCTGCGCTGGCCAGCCCGCCAATTCCTGCTCCGATGATGGCGATGTGACTGCTCACCGACTCCCCCGATTGGCTCAAATGGAATACCAAGGACAATGTTATTGACCTTGTCACCCAATCTGTCCAATTATTTGGACATATGCACCGCAAATTTGCGAGAAACTGATGTCGGACCATTCAATACCGGCACGCCGACAGCGAACTTTCACCGAGCGCTGGCGGGTGGGATACCTTGCCCGGCGCAATGCGGTATTCGGCAGCGCGGGCTTTCAGCATTGGTGCGCGCGGCTGCCGTTTGTACGGTCCATCGCAAAGCGCCGCGCGACGCAGATGATGGATCACCTGGTCGGCTTTACTTATTCACAGGTGCTGAAGGCGACGGTCGAATGCGGGCTGCTAGATATTCTGGCATGCGGGCCGATCAGCGCCGCCGAAGTCGGGCGACGCACCGATCTCAGTAATGATGCCGCGCTGTGCCTGCTGCGCGCCGCACGCGCTCTCGATCTGGCGGAAGAGGCACTGAAAGATGGCTGGATGCTGGGCCAGCAAGGCGCTGTGTTGGTCGCGGACACAGGCACGCAGGCGATGATCCTCCACCACCGCCTGTTGTATCGCGACCTCATTGACCCGCTGGAATTGCTGCGCCGGGACCGGCGCGAGCCCACCGAGCTTTCGCGATTCTGGTCGTATGCAGGCGCGCTGCACGGCGCGGCGGAGCGCGGGCAGGAAACGGGCGAGTATTCGCAGCTGATGGCCGCGTCGCAGCGATATGTCGCGGATCAGGTGCTGGCGGCATTCTCCTTCGTGCGCGCGGGTAGCCTGCTGGATGTGGGCGGCGGGCATGGAGCGTTCCTGCGGCGCGTGGGGCAGGCGTATCCGTCCTTGCGGCTGGGCCTGATGGATCTGCCCGAAGTGGCAGAGGCCGCGCGCGCACCGCTGAGCGAGGCTGTGGGCGCGGCGCGTTTGACCTGCCATCCGGGAAATTTCTTCGAAGATGCGATCCCGCGCGGTTATGACATGGTCTCTCTGGTGCGTATTTTGCACGATCACGACGATGAACCCGCTGCCGCTTTGCTGCGCAACATTCACGCCAGTTTGCAGCCGGGCCAGCGCCTTCTTATCGCCGAACCGATGGCCCGCATTCCCGGGGCAGAGCCGATGGGAGAGGCGTTTTTCGGCCTTTATCTGTGGGCAATGGGGTCAGGTCGGGCGCGTAGTCCCAAAGAAATTTCCGCGATGCTGCGCGCGGCGGGTTTTCGCAAATCGCGCCTGATCGCAGGCCCTCAACCCGTCATCGCCAGCATGATCGTCGCGACAGCCTGACAAAAAGAGTGTCCGCTTTGTTTGACACTCGGTTTCGTAGAGCGTAACAAAAGATCAGGGAAATCAGATCGGGGGCGTTACACGAGTCGTAACGGACCCTGAACGAGAAGAGGGAAACCCAATCGGGTTGAACGCTATGGAAACACTGGCAGTTATACTTGAAGGACCAGAGCGCTTGACGCTCCGGTCGCTTGAGTTGAATGCGGTGGGCTCAAGCGATGTCCTCGTCGAAATCGCGTTCAGCGGTATCAGCACCGGCACCGAGAAACTTTTGTGGACCGGACGGATGCCACAATTCCCCGGCATGGGTTATCCGCTTGTTCCCGGTTACGAATCCATCGGTCGAATCATTGACGCCGGCGCAGAAGCGCGAGGTCGGATCGGCGACTGGGTGTTCGTGCCCGGTGCCAATTGTTATGCCAACGCGCGCGGCCTGTTCGGCGGAACGGCGCGGCAGGTGGTTGTCCACTCGGCACGGGCACTGCCCATCCCTGAAAGCCTTGGCGAAAACGGCGTCCTGTTCGCGCTTGCTGCAACGGCGCTTCATGCGATCAATGGCGGGACCGCGCCTGACCTCATTATAGGTCATGGTGTTCTGGGCCGGCTGCTTGCCCGGCTGACGCTGTGCAGCGGCGCACCTGCGCCGACAGTTTGGGAAACCAACCCGGCCCGGCGTTCAGGCGCGCAAGGATATACCGTCATCGAACCGCAAGCAGACGAGCGGCGCGACTACCGTTCGATCTACGATGCGAGCGGCGACGCACACATTCTGGATGCGCTGGTCGGCAGGCTTGGCAAGGGCGGCGAAATCGTTCTGGCAGGCTTTTATTCGGGGCGCGTCGATTTCGCATTCGCTCCCGCATTCCAGGCCGAAGCGCGCCTGCGCATCGCCGCCGAATGGCAACCCGCCGATATGAGCGCCGCGCGCGCTGTGGTCGATGCCGGAAAGCTGGACCTTGGCGGCCTTATCACGACCCGTCGCCCCGCAAGCGAGGCGCACGATGCTTATCCGCAGGCCTTCAGCGACCCTGATTGCCTCAAAATGATTCTGGACTGGAGCGCTGAATGACGATGCTTGAAACACAGGCTGAGGCGCTGCGCGAAGAAGCAGCCCACGAGCCTGATCCCGTCCACACCGGCGAGATCAAGAGCGAGACGCAGGTCATCGCGATCTATGGCAAGGGCGGTTCGGGCAAGAGTTTTGCGCTGTCCAATCTCAGCTACATGATGGCCCAGCAGGGCAAGCGGGTGCTGCTGATCGGCTGCGATCCCAAATCCGATACGACCAGCCTGCTGTTCGGCGGCAAGTCCTGCCCGACCATCATCGAAACGTCGTCCAAGAAAAAGCTCGCGGGCGAGGAAGTCAGCATCGAGGATGTCTGCTTCCAGCGCGACGGGGTGTTCGCAATGGAACTGGGCGGTCCCGAAGTGGGTCGCGGTTGCGGCGGACGCGGGATCATCCACGGGTTTGAACTGCTGGAAAAGCTGGGCTTCCACGAATGGGGCTTTGATTACGTTCTGCTCGATTTCCTCGGCGATGTGGTGTGCGGCGGGTTCGGCCTGCCGATCGCGCGCGACATGTGCCAGAAAGTGATCGTGGTCGGATCGAACGACCTGCAATCGCTCTATGTCGCCAACAATGTCTGCCAGGCGGTCGAATATTTCCGCAAGATGGGCGGCAATGTCGGCGTGGCAGGCATGATCATTAACAAGGATGACGGCACGGGCGAAGCGCACGCCTTCGCCGAAGCTGTCGGCATTCCGGTGCTTACCGCGATCCCCGCGAACGAGGATATTCGCCGTAAAAGCGCCAATTACCAGATCATCGGCATCCCCGGCGGCGAATGGGCAAGCCTGTTTGAAGACCTGGCAGTCAACGTCGCAGAGGCACCTCCGGTGCGCCCGACACCGCTGTCGCAAGACGGTCTGCTCGGCTTGTTCAGCGCGGATGAAACCGGCGGCAATGTCGAACTCGTGCCAGCAACGCAGGCCGATATGCGCGGCGGCGTGTTTGAAACTCGCCCCAGCCTCGAAGTGATCTACGACGAAGCCTGATGACCGACACCACACCCTCCAACGCGGCACGCGCCCCTGATCGGATCGACCTCGATACCGGCACTGCGAAAGCTGTTGCTGGCGAGGGCGGCGCCTGCTCGTCAAAGGACACCATGCTCGAAGCCGCGCGCGCGGCAGGCAAGAGCGAAATTCTCGATCAATACGCCGCCGATTATCCTGTAGATCCCGCACGTGGACCGCACGATCAGCCGCAAAGCATGTGCCCAGCTTTCGGTTCGCTCCGGGTGGGCCTGCGGATGAAGCGGACCGCGACGGTGCTCTCAGGCAGTGCCTGCTGCGTTTATGGCCTGACGTTTACTTCGCACTTTTACGGCGCGCGCCGGACTGTTGGCTATGTGCCATTTTCATCCGAAACGCTGGTCACGGGCAAGCTGTTCGAGGACATCAAGGAAGCGGTCGAAGACCTCGCCGATCCTGAACTCTACGATACGATCATCGTCACCAATCTTTGCGTTCCGACCGCCAGCGGCGTGCCGCTGCGGCTGCTCAAACAGCAGATCAATGGCGTGCGCATCATCGGAATCGACGTCCCCGGCTTTGGCATTCCAACCCATGCCGAGGCGAAGGATGTGCTGGCTGGCGCGATGCTGAAATACGCCCGCGAGGAAGTGGCCGCAGGCCCCGTCGCCGCTCCGCAGGAACGCACCGACAAGCCGAGCATCACTTTGCTGGGCGAAATGTTCCCCGCCGATCCGGTGGTGATCGGGCAGATGCTCGAACCGCTTGGCCTCGCCGCCGGGCCGGTCGTACCGACGCGCGAGTGGCGCGAGCTTTATTCCGCGCTCGATTGCGCAGCGGTCGCCGCGATCCATCCGTTCTACACCGCCAGCATCCGCGAATTTGAACATGCCGGTCGTCCGATCATCGGATCTGCTCCGGTCGGTGCGGATGGAACCGCCGCCTGGCTGCAATCCATCGGCGACACGCTGGGACTGGCACAGGACAAGGTCGACAGCGTCAAGAACACCATGATCGGTGCCATCAACGGTGCATTGGCGGCTCAGCCGATCAAGGGTCGGATCACTGTGTCGGGCTATGAAGGTTCGGAGCTGCTGGTTGCCCGCCTGCTGATCGAAAGCGGCGCGGATGTGCCCTATGTCGGAAGTGCCTGCCCCAAGACCCGCTGGTCCGATGCGGACCGCGAATGGCTCGAAGCAAAAGGCGTGAAGGTCAATTTCCGCGCCAGCCTTGAAGAAGACATAGCGGCAGTCGAGGAATACCGCCCCGATCTGGCCATCGGCACCACCCCGGTGGTGCAACATGCCAAGTCACGCGCGATCCCCTCGCTTTATTTCACCAACCTCATTTCCGCCCGTCCCCTTATGGGTCCGGCGGGCGCGGGCAGCCTTGCCACAGTCATCAACGCGGCGATGGGCAACAAGGCACGCTTTGATGCGATGCGCGATTTCTTCGAGGGCGTCGGCACCGAACATGCGGCCGGCGTGTGGGAAGAACTCCCCGTAGATCGCCCGAAATTCCGCAAGAAATATGCGGCCCTGAACGAAGCGGCGCGCAAGGCGTCAGAGGCGGTGGGCACATGACCCTCGTTCTCGACCATGATCGGGCAGGCGGCTATTGGGGCGCGACCTACGTGTTTACTGCGGTCAAGGGTCTGCAGGTCATTATCGATGGTCCGGTCGGTTGCGAAAACCTGCCCGTTACCTCGGTGCTGCACTACACCGACGCCCTGCCCCCGCATGAACTGCCCATCGTCGTCACCGGCCTTGGCGAGGAGGAGCTGGGCAAGACCGGTACCGAAGGCGCGATGAAACGCGCATGGCAGACACTCGACCCGGAATTGCCCGCCGTGGTGGTAACTGGCTCAATCGCAGAGATGATCGGCGGCGGGGTCACACCGGAAGGCACCAATATCAAGCGGTTCCTGCCGCGCACCATCGATGAGGATCAGTGGGAAAGCGCCGACCGCGCGCTCACCTGGCTGTGGACCGAATTCGGCCCGAAAAAAGCGCCCAAACCGCGCGAGCGCAAGGATGGCGAAAAGCCGAAGGTCAACATCATCGGACCAAGTTATGGCATGTTCAACATGCCGTCGGACCTTGCGGAAATCCGCCGTCTGGTCGAAGGCATCGGCGCAGAAGTCGGCGTGGTCTTCCCGCTCGGCTGTCACCTTGCCGATATTCGTCAGCTCGGCATGGCAGACGCCAATGTCTGCATGTATCGCGAGTTCGGGCGCAATCTTTGCGAAACGCTCGAACGGCCCTATTTTCAGGCACCGATCGGCCTCACGCAAACAACCAAATTCCTTCGCGCGCTTGCAGCGGAACTGGGTCTAGATCCCGAACCCTTCATCGAGCGCGAGAAGCACACCACGATCAAGCCGCTGTGGGATCTTTGGCGGTCCGTGACGCAGGATTTCTTCGGCACGGCCAGCTTTGGCATCGTCGCCAATGACACCTATGCGCGCGGGATCCGTAACTTCCTCGAAGGCGATATGGGCCTGCCCTGCGCGATGGCGTTCTCGCGCTGCGCCGGGGTCAAGCCAAAGAACGAGGATGTGCGCGCCGCGATCCAGTCTAACCCGCCTTTGGTGATGTTCGGCAGCTATAACGAGCGCATGTACATGGCGGAATGCGCCGGTGGGGGCCACGGCCCGCAGCCCCAGTTCATCCCCGCCAGTTTCCCCGGAGCCGCCATCCGTCGCCACATCGGCACGCCCTTCATGGGATATTCGGGTGCGACATATCTGGTGCAGGAAGTGTGCAATGCGCTGTTCGATGCGCTGTTCCACATTCTGCCACTGGGCACGGAGATGGACAAGACCCCGGCAACCCCGGCCCGCATCGGCGCCGAATTGACCTGGGACAACGATGCCAAGGCCCTGCTCGACGAGATGGTCGAAAAGCAGCCGGTTCTGGTCAGAATTTCAGCCGCAAAGCGCATTCGCGACGCGGCCGAGCGCGCAGCCCGCCAACGCGGCGCTGATCGCGTAACGCAAGAATGTCTCGCCCACGGTACGCTTGAGGGGGCACGCGCATGACGCATCCCTTCAAGCCATGCCCGACAGCGAACATCAAGTTTGCCCCTGCACCGTCAGGTTCCGGGGCCAACCCAATCCACGTGGGGGATCACGCGGGGATGCCGACGGGGGCTCTGCCCCCTAATACCCAACTGATACGGAGACTTTATTATGGTTGATCCGACTCCCGGTGAGCGCATTGGCACTTACCTGACGCCCGAAGAGGCGAAGGAAATCCACAAGGCATTTATGGGCACATTCATGCTCTATGTGGCGATTGCGGTCGTCGCACATGCGCTGGTGTATTTCGATAAGCCCTGGTTCCCGATTTAACCTGCGATTTGCCTCGCCGGTCGCCAAGGCAGTGCGCCTGACCTCCGGTTCACATTCGCAAACGAATTATTCAAAGGAATTTCATCATGTGGAGTATTTGGCTTCATTTTGACGTGCGCCGCGTTCTCGTGGCCCTGCATGTCGGCCTCGCCGTTCTGGCTTTCTCGATCCACTTCATCCTGCTCAGCACGGATAAGTACAACTGGCTCGACGATTCCCAGATCCGCGGACAAGGCCCGGTTGTGACCGTTACGGCCATGATCGAGCCGGCGGAAGTTCAGGCTTCCTCCTAAAGGCCACCAAAGATGTGAGGGGGCAGGTTCGCCTGCCTGCCTCCTACTTCTTTCACGGTAACTCAATTGGCCCGCCCGTGCGGCGGGGAGGATGGATCTATGGCGCTCCTTAGTTTCGAGCGGAAATACCGCGTGCGCGGTGGGACACTGATCGGCGGGGACCTTTTCGACTTCTGGGTCGGCCCCTTCTATGTCGGATTCTTTGGGGTGACGACGGCGATCAGTGCCTTGCTTGGCACAGCATTGATCTTTGCAGCCGCCGCCTCTGGTCCCACTCTCAACCCATGGCTGATCGATATTCAGCCACCGGCCGTCGAAGCCGGCCTTGCCTTCATGCCGTTGAAAGAGGGCGGATATTGGCAGGTCATCACCCTGTGCGCGATCATCGCGTTTTCATCGTGGGCCCTGCGTCAGGCTGAAATCTCTCGCAAGCTGGGGATGAGCTATCACGTGCCCATCGCATTCAGCGTCGCGGTGTTCGCCTATTTCACCCTGCAATTCATCCGGCCGATCTGGATGGGTGCCTGGGGACATGCGTTCCCGTATGGCATCTGGACCCACCTCGATTGGGTTTCCTACACCGGCTATCTGTACGGCAATTTCCACTTCAACCCGATCCACATGCTCGCGATCACGTTCTTTTTCACGAACTGCCTCGCGCTGGCACTGCACGGCGGCCTGGTGCTTTCGGCGGTGAACCCGACGCGCGGCACGGACGTAAAGACGCCCGAATACGAAGACACGTATTTCCGTGACTTCATCGGCTATTCGGTCGGCACGCTGGGGATCCACCGCGTGGGTCTGTTCCTGGCGCTCAGCGCCGGGTTCTGGAGCGCAATCTGCATCGTGATCTCCGGTCCGATCTATGTCGGCAGCTGGGTCGATTTCTGGGAGTTCTGGCGCGAAATCCCGCTCTGGGAAGGGGAGGCCCTGACATAATGGCTACGTATCAAAACATCTTCACCCAAGTGCAGGTAAAGGGCCCGCCCGAAATGGGCATCCCTCTTTCACCCGCAGAGGACGTGCGCATTCCCGCGCTTGGCTACACCTACTGGCTGGGCAAGGTCGGGCAGGCGCAGTTCGGCCCGATCTATCTAGGTTGGCTCGGCCTCATCTCACTGGCCTTTGGCAGTGCGGCGATTGTCATCATCGGCTTCAATTTCCTCGATCAGGCAAATTACAGCCCCCAAACATTCCTGCGCGAATTCTTCTGGCTTTCGCTCAATCCTCCGGGACCGGAATACGGGTTCGATTTCTTCGTTCCGCTGAAAGAGGGTGGCTGGTTCATCCTGACAGGCGCGTTCCTGACCATCTCGGTGTTGTGCTGGTGGGCGCGTACTTACATGCGCGCCCGCGCCCTTGGCATGGGGTATCACATCCCCTGGGCGTTCGCTTCGGCGATCTGGCTGTTCCTGGTGCTGGGCTTTATTCGCCCCGCGCTCGGCAATGGATGGGTGGATGCGGTGCCTTACGGCGTGTTCTCGCACTTGCTCTGGACCAACAATTTCTCGCTGATCCACGGCAACTTCTTCTACAATCCGTTTCACGCTCTCTCGATCGTGTTTCTGTATGGCTCTGCCGTGCTGTTCGCGATGCATGGCGCTACTATCCTCGCCGTTGGCCGCTATGGCGGTGAGCGTGAGATCGAACAGATTACCGACCGCGGCACAGCATCGGAACGGGCTGGTCTGTTCTGGCGCTGGACCATGGGCTTCAACGCATCGATGGAGTCGATCCACCGTTGGGCCTGGTGGTTCGCAGTGCTGACCACGCTGACCGGCGGCATCGGAGTGCTGCTGTCGGGAACTGTCGTCGATAACTGGTATATCTGGGCGCAGGAGCATTACTACGCTCCGAAGTAAGCGGAGCGACAATGTCCTGCCCCACATCGGTAGAGCCGGCTTGCAACAGCGCAGCAGCTCTACCGGTCGGCGCAAAAAAGCCCGGCCTCGCCTCCCTTAGGGATCAGCGAGGCCGGGCTTTTGTATTGCGAGGTTATGTCCGGGGGCGAGCCGGATCTTGTTATTCGGAGCGGTTGATCAGGCGCAATCGGAGGTCCATAAGGTGGAGTGGCAGCGATGCGGAAAGCGGCAGCGCGATCCAGTACCACGCCGCGCCAACCAGTGCAGCGCGCAGGCCCAGCACAATGCACACCGCCGGGCCGAGCAATCCAGCGATCCGCAGCCAGCCCCATCCGCGTGACCGCAACCATAGCCCCTCCATTACCAGCACTGCGATAACGGCGTCCGCCGCATGGCCGCTGGCGAAGAAAGCTTCGATCAGGGATAGGTCTTCCATGGCGAATTAAGCCCCGCAGCGGCGCGTGCGCGCGCGGTCAGCCAAACGGCCCGTTAAGGTCAATCACCGCCCAGTTCAGCGCGCCTGCTACCGTCACCCAGATCAGATATGGCACCAGCAGCAGGCTGGCGGCGCGCGAATACCGTCCGCAATAGATCATCATCGCGATGATGGAGAGCCACAGGACCACCAGCTCCACGAACGCCCAGTCGGGACGCTGCGCGCGGAAGAACAGCAGGCTCCAGGTGATGTTGAGAAATCCGTTCAGCGCATACAGGCTCAGCATGGTCTGGGAAATTCGCGCGGTGGGCGCGGCCCGCCACGCGGTAATGAAAGACACCGTGATCAGGGCATAGATAATCGTCCACGCAATCGGGAACAGGCCATCGGGTGGATGCCAGCCCGGCTTTGCCAGACCCTGATACCATGGCCCCAGATCGGTAATCGTCGCGCCAAGGAACGCGACACCCAAAGCCGCCAGCGTCGCCGCGACGACGGGCAATATCCATGTTCCCTTCATGACGGCGGCGTTAGCTGGTTTCCGCCTTCAGGCCCAGCAGATGCGCACAGTCTTTCACGAATATCTTCACGTGGGCCATCGGCTTGGACCGGACGAGCTGCTTGTTCATATACGCCTGCCAGGTCAGCTGCTGCACATCCTTGTCGTCGCACATGGACACGAACCGCTCCCGCCGCTTGTCGCTGGAATACCAGAAATACTGCATAATCCCGAGGATCCAGAACACTCGGCCATGTTCTTTCATGAAATGTTTGCGCGCCAGCCTCAACGCCTTCGCCTCGCCGGTCTTGAGGAACTGGCTCGCAGCCTCGGCGCTGACACGCCCGCCGACCATGGCGTAATAGATGCCCTCGCCCGATGCCGGCGCAACGATGCCCGCCGCATCGCCCGCAACGATGACATCGCGGTTGTTGTCCCATTTCTTCAACGGTTTCAGCGGGATCGGCGCACCTTCGCGGCGGATCGTCTCACACCGCGCCAGATCGAGGTCGGACCGCATATCGGCGACGGCTCCGCGCAGGGAGAACCCTTTGTTCGCGCTGCCCAACGCCGATGCTGGCGGTCTCGCCATGCGGGAACACCCAGGCATAGAAATCGGGCGAGAGGCGGCCCTGATAAAACACGTCGCAGCGATTGGCGTCGTACACCTCGCTGTCATTGGCGGGCGATTTGATAATCTCGTGATAGGCGAACACGCACTTGACGCGCTCGGCGTTGGGCAGGGCCTGTTTGGCCACCGCAGAGCGCGCGCCGTCCGCGCCAACGATGCAGCGCGCGCGCACGCGTTCAATCGGGCCGCCACGTGTGCGCCGGAATGTCACTATCGGATGCTGGCGGTCATCGCGCTCGATCTTTTCAAACGTCCCGGTCAGCCGCTCAACCCCGCATTTGCGGGCGCGTTCACGCAGCCATTCGTCAAACTCTTCGCGATCGACCATGCCGACATAGCCGATCTCGCCCACCGGCATATCAACCGCCCGGCCCGAAGGCGCGATCATGCGAGCAGAACGTGCGCGCGCGACCAGCAAGCTTTGCGGGATGTCAAAATCATCAAGACAACGCGGCGGAATGGCTCCGCCGCATGGTTTGATTCGCCCGCCACGTTCCAGCAACAGGACCGAATGGCCCGCCAGCGCAAGATCGGTCGCAGCGGTGGCACCCGCCGGTCCACCGCCGACAATAACGGCGTCGTATATCGTATCGGTCATGCAAAGACCTCCCTCTTCTGATCCCGGTTCTTATGGGCTGCTTGCCCGACTTTTGCAGTTGTTGCCCGCCATGCGAGCGCGGCTGCCAGCACAAACAGTGCGGCCTCCGTCGCGAACACGAACTGGAATGCCTGGCCCTGATTGCCGGTCAGAGCGAGCGCCCCATCGCGCCCTACGGCGCCCAGAAATCCGCCCAGTCCAAACGCGATGGCCTGCGCCGCGCCCCACACGCCCATGCGCACGCCTTCGCGCGTCCTGGCGCCGGCGCCGGCCAGGCCCATCATCGCGCCGATGGCGGCGACAGCGAACAAACCGTTGCTGAAACCCAGAATGAAGACATTGGCGTGGATAGGCCAGCCCGGCCCGGCGATGGCTCCGGCAGCCAGGCAGCCAAGCGCAATGGCAGAGCCCAAACAACCGAACACGATCCAGTGGCGCAGTTCCACCGGCAAACGCCCGGCAAAGGCGCTGCCCCCCAGCCCGGCAACGATCATCCCGACCAACACGCCGCCGTTCTGCATCCCGCCAAGGCTGGTCGATTCGCCCGGTGTCATGCCGAACACGATCCCGGCGAATGGCTCCAGGATCAGATCCTGCATGTTGAAGGCCATCATCGAAACGAAGATGAAAATGGTGAAATCGGCGCGCGGCCTGCTCTGCAAAGATTTCGCGAATGGCCTCGCGAAAATCGGGCGCGGGCTGATCCTTGACCGTCTCGGTAAACACCGCGGCGTCACGTGGCTCCAGCCGGAACACTGCCAGCGATGTGACCGCCAGACAGACGGCAGCCAGCCCCACTGACACCCGGACAAGCCGCTCTGGCGAAAACGGGTCGAGCAAAGCTCCGACGACGATCGCCGATGCGACGATGCCTGCGATCATCATGATCCACGTGACCGCTGCCGCCGCCGCGCGGCGATGCGGCGCAACGCCCGATGCCAGCAGCGCCAGTGCAGAGGTGCCCCCTGCTCCAACGCCGACGCCGATCAGCGTATAGGCAAGAATGCCCAGCATCATTTGCGAGGCGAATGGCCCGGTCCAGATCGTGACCTGCACAGCCAGCATCGCTCCCAACGCCAGCACAGCCAGTCCGCCGATGATCCAGGGAGCGCGATTGCGCCCCCTGTCAGAGCCGTGACCCCATAACGGGCGGCACAGTTGCACCGCATAATGCCAGCCGACCAGCCCTGCGGGAACTGCGGCGGCCAGCGAATATTCGACGACCATGACCCGGTTCAGCACCGTCGTCGTCAACATCACCAGCCCGCCGATGGAAGCCTGCACCATCCCGATGCGTGCAATTGCGAACCACGAAAGGCCCGCAGGTTCGGCGGTTGCACCCCCCATCAGAAATACCCGCCAAGGCCAAGGGCCGCCGCCAGCATTCCCAGCACATAGAGAGCCACGCCCACTGCATTGTACCACGGGGCATGGCGCGTCGGGTTGGAAAGCAGGCGCGGCATCGCTGCAATCTGAGCGATCAGCACGGCACCAACCAACGCGGCAGAGATATACAGCGACCAAATGGCCAGCAGCGCGATGATGACGATCTGCGCCGCCGCCATCACAAGGCATGCAAACCTTGCAGCGCCCTTCACGCCCATCGTCACCGGCAGGGATCGCAGCCCGGTTGCACGGTCGCCCTCCACTGCCTTGAAATCGTTCAATGTCATGATGCCGTGCGCGCCAATGCTGTAGAGCACCAGCACAATCAGCACTTCTGCGCGCGGCAGTGCGCCCAGCATCACGGTCGCTCCGGTGAACCAGCTTAACCCTTCATAGGTCAGGCCGACCACCGCGGGGCCGGTCCAACCGCTCGACTTGAGGCGGAACGGCGGCGCGCTGTAGGCCCACGCCAGCGCTAGGCCTACCAGTCCGGCGGCGAACACCAGCGGGCCGAGTAGCCAGGCGACAATTGCCGAAATAGCGGTTGCGATAAGAGCGATGTACAAACCCCAACGCCCGGCGATCCTGCCAGAGGGGATCGGGCGGTCAGGTTCGTTGATGGCATCGACATGACGATCGAACCAGTCATTGACCGCCTGACTGGTGCCGCACACCAGCGGCCCTGCGAGCAGGACGCCGCCCAGCACAAACCACCAGCGTCCATCCAGACCGGCGCCCGAAGACACCGCCCCGCACATGAACGCCCACATGGGCGGGAACCAGGTGATGGGTTTGAGAAGCTGCACAACATCGCGAAGCGCCGGAAGGGGCGCCAATCGAGTCGAGACAGCCGAGCGTAGCATGACTGAAGCGTATGCCTGACAAGAGGAAGCGTCAAATTATTTTGACACTTTTTAGGGCGTATAAGTGCGATTGTTACCGGCCGCACCAAATTGGTGGGATTTCTGGAGGGCGCCGACGAACGGCCAAGCGGACGCCATGCAATCAGGTTGCGGGAACAAGGCGATATTTGGGGATGATCGGCACGTGCGAACCCATGCCGCCGTGCGTCTAGTCTGTGTCGACCGGCAAATTGCCAAGCCCGTAACGGTGCAGCTTGGAATAAAGGCTCTGGCGGGAAAGACCCAGTATTTCCGCCGCCGATGCGCGATTGTCGGAAGTGTAGGACAGCGCCGCCTCGATACACAGCCGCTCGATAAGATCGGTGCTTTCGCGCACGATATCCTTCAACGGCATACGCCCGACCAATTCGGTCAGCTGCTCCACCGAACGCGGCATATCCTTTGTGCCTGGCGGCAAGTCGCGCAGGCGGCGACCGATCGGGCGGATAACAAAGCCGAACAGCGGATCTTCGCCCGAACTGCGGACCGCCGAAAGCTCAACCTGCTCACCCTCGATATCGTTGGGTGTGCGCAGAACCGTTGCAACATTGCGCGCTGCGCCGTGCTGCTGAATTTGCCCTTCGATCAGATCGAGGTCGATACCGGGACGGCCCACCCATTCGGACAGGTGCCGCCCGCGAAGCTGATCGGCGCTGGCCGCCTGCACCATCTCCACAAAGGAGTGATTTGCGCTGATAACTTCCAGCCCGGCATTCGCCACGACAAAGGCATCGGGCATGTCCTCGATAAGATTGAGCACTGGCGATGCCTGATTGTGCACGTCGCCTTCGCCGCTGGGGACAAGCCGCACAAGCAGATACTGTCCGCGATCCTGCGTGAAACCGGCCACCGCAGCAGACACCTCACGCGCGGGCTTTTGCAGTTTTATGCGAATAGGGGACACGCGGTCGGAACTCAGCGCTGCGCCCACTATCGTCTGCATATGATCGCGCGAATCCTTGTCGATCAGCGTCAGCAGTTTCTTGCCCTGCAACGTGGCCGAACGAGCATGCATCAGGTTATGCGCGGCGGAATTGGCCTCGCGAATGCGCAGGGTTTGCGCCTCCACGATAAGGACCGGTTCTGCCGAGAGCTCGAACAGCATCCGGTAGCGCGATTCCAGCTGGCGCATCCGCATGTAATCGCGCTCAAGCGACTGCTGAACCTGTAACAATCGCGATTGCAGCCTGCCCGCTTCGCGCAGGTCGCGGCCGAATGCGATGCGGTGTTCGCCGCCATTGACGCTAAGCACCGCGTAACGGATCGGCACATCGCCATCGTGCGAAGGATGGTTGACCTGCCGCCAATGCTGCACCTCGCCGCGGCGTGCGGCAGCCAGCATTTCCATGATCTTTGGCCGACTTTCCACGGTGACGGTTTCGATCCAGTTGGTGCCCACCCAGTTTTCAAAACCGGGATAGTCGTCCGGATCGTAGGCCGCATCCAGAATGGTGCCGGTATCGTCAAGCACCAGGGTCACGTCGCCTGCGACCATGGCGAGCTTCATCGCGACTTCGGAGTCGAGCGTGTGGAACAATTCGGCTGCGTTGCCGAAAGGGTTCTTGCCTTCGATGCTGTGCTTACGGGTTAACATGGTTTCGTCGCCTCAGGTGAGCGAGTGCGCGTGGACACGCGCAGCTGGAATCAGCCGCTCGGCCAAATCCAGCGCAGCTCTCGCATCAGCGCCGGTCCCATCGGCTCCAATATCTTTGATGATCGCAGGATTGTTCTGGATTATATGTCCGCCCACAAGAACGGTCAGGTTCGGATTGATAGCCACGCTTCGTATTGCCTTGATCAGGCTTGCGAGCGCGGAATTAGGGCAATCGCGTGACACCGTCAATCCTACCAGGTCCAGTGGCCGGTGGGCGACATAATCAAGCAATTCGCGGCGTTCAGGTTTAAGCAGAACTTCGCTTTCCCAACCGGCGCGGGCGAAAATTTCTTCGATCATCTGCGCGCCAAAACTGTGGACATCGCCAGGGATCGGACAGAACAGCGCAGTGCGCGAAGATCCCGCGAATGAAAACGCCGGCGGAACCAGTGACGATACCTCGCGCATAACTTCCTGCAAGCGCCACAGCCCCATCGTCACGTCGACGAAATCGCATTCATCGCTTTCCCACATTTCGCCCAGACGGCGCGCGGCGGGTGCGAGCATATCGAGATAGACTGCCTCCACGCTCATCCCGCGCTGGAGAAAGCCCTCGACCTCCTCAAGCAGATTGGGCGCGTCCAAGTTAAGCGGTAGTTGGGCAAACCGTTGAATGTCCGATGCGTCGATCACTTTTTCCCTGTCCGGTTGAATGGTCGATGCGCCTGCACTGTGCGCCATCAGCAGTCGCGGAATTATGTCCCCTGCAAGGACCGAATTGATCGGGTCGGATGCGGCAATGGCATTGAACTGCCTGCCCTGCGATGTGTCCGGCTGTTTTCCACGTTTGAGCGGACTGGCCATCGCCTTCAACAACGCGACGGCGCCTGCGCCAAAGATCCCGACGCCGCTTCGGCCCAAACCGTTGCTGCCCACGCCATTTCCGCCCAATCCACTGCCTTGTGTGTCATCAAATGAGGTGGCCATGCCAAACCCTCCTGAACGCCGGGCCTTACACCCGAGAATGCGGACTGCGCATTTGCACCAACTGGGCCGGCCGGATGCCACCCCTCTTACGTCAGCGACTCTGTCTTACGCCCATTTTCCGCAATGCGCAAACAAACTGGACACTTCGCGAAATTAACTGTCCAAATCTTTTAACGTCTAACTGAGTTGACACTTCGCAGTGTATGGGCGTAATCTTCTGGTCTGACAACAAAGGCTCACCACAAGAGATGACTCGGCAGGACCATGTCTCCCCGGTCGGAACCGCAAGCCCAACCTTAAATGGTAGGGCGAAACACGGCAAAGACACTCAGGGAAACAGCGCAGCGCTCTACACAGTAGAAGAGCGCCGCCGCCGGGACGAATCGGGCTGGACCGTAGTGCAAGGTGTGCTGGCACCCGTACAATTCCTGGTTTTCCTGATCAGTCTGGGCCTGGTGGTGCGGTATCTATCCACAGGCGAAGGCGCGTTTGCTGCCGATATATCGATCATCTTCAAGACGATTATTCTCTATACCATCATGGTGACTGGCGCGATCTGGGAAAAGGTCGTGTTCGGCCGGTATCTGTTTGCCCCGGCGTTCTTCTGGGAAGACGTGTTCTCGATGCTCGTCCTCGCGCTGCATACGACATACCTTGTAATGCTGCTCGCCGCGCTCGGATCGGTCGAGGCGCGCATGGCCGTGGCACTTGCGGCTTACGCCGCTTATGTCATCAACGCTGGACAGTTCTTGCTGAAACTGCGCGCCGCCCGGCTCGACGCTGCACAATCGCAAGCATCTCAGTCGAATGCGGTCGCGGCATGAGCGGGGTCGCCACCCTTTCCGGATGCGCCACGCAGCCCGCCAAGGCTGACGCCCAGACATCGGAACGACCGGTCCTGCGCCAGCGTGGGCAACGTGAAGTCTTCTGCGGCCTCACTGGTATCGTCTGGCTCCATCGCAAGATGCAGGACGCTTTCTTCCTTGTCGTCGGATCGCGGACCTGCGCCCACTTGCTGCAATCAGCAGCTGGCGTGATGATCTTTGCAGAGCCGCGCTTTGCCACCGCAATCATGGAAGAACGCGATCTGGCCGGCATGGTCGATGCGCAGGACGAGCTGGACCGCGTGGTTGACCGCCTGTTGGCCCGTCGCCCTGATATCAAATCGCTGTTCCTTGTCGGTTCGTGCCCATCAGAGGTCATCAAGCTCGATCTGGCGAAAGCCGCTCAGCGCCTTGGCGCGCGGCATATGCCAGCGGTGCGCATCCTCAATTATTCGGGCAGCGGGATCGAGACAACCTTCACCCAGGGCGAAGACGCCTGCTTGGCTGCTCTGGTCCCGGAAATGCCCGCTCTGCCAGCGGACGCGGCGCAGCAATTGCTGATCGTGGGCGCGCTGCCAGATATTGTCGAGGACCAGTTCCTGCGTCTGTTCGACCAGCTTGGCATCCATAATGTCGGCGTTCTGCCTGCCCGCAATGCACGCGATCTCCCGCCTGTCGGACCCAACACACGCTACCTGCTGGCACAGCCCTTCCTTGCGGAAACGGCGATGGCGCTGGAAAATCGCGGGGCGGTGCGGCTGGATGCGATGTTCCCGTTCGGCGCGGAAGGCACGACCAACTGGCTGCAGGCCGCCGCCACCGCATTCGGCATTGACGATATGCACTTCAACCGCGTGATCGCGCCGGGCCGTGAGCGGGCCAAGCGCGCGATGGATCACGCCCGCACCGCATTGGAAGGAAAGCGCATCAGCTTTCTGCCCGACTCGCAACTCGAAGTCCCGCTCGCACGTTTTCTCAGCAACGAAATGGGGATGATCCCGGTCGAGGTGGGCACGCCCTATCTCCACCGCGCGCATGTTGCCCGCGATCTTGCGCTGATTCCCGCCGATGTCCGCATCAGCGAAGGGCAGGACGTTGACCTTCAGCTTGACCGGGTGCGCGAAGACCGCCCCGATCTGACCGTCTGCGGGCTTGGCCTTGCCAATCCGCTCGAATCCGAAGGGCTGGCAACGAAGTGGGCGATCGAGCTCGTTTTCTCGCCGATCCACGGCTTCGATCAGGCGGGCGACCTTGCCGAACTGTTTGCACGGCCCCTGCGCCGCCGCGACGTGCTGGAGGTATAGGCGATGCAGCTCTCCGTCTGGACCTATGAAGGCCCCCCGCATGTAGGCGCAATGCGCATCGCCACCGCAATGGAAGGGCTGCATTACGTCCTCCACGCACCGCAGGGCGATACCTACGCGGACCTGCTGTTCACCATGATCGAGCGGCGCGGAAAGCGTCCGCCCGTCACTTATACCACTTTTGAAGCGCGCGATCTGGGCAAGGATACAGCGCAACTGTTTCAGGACGCCGCGCGCGCCGCCGCCGAACGGTTCAAACCGCAGGCGATGATCGTCGGCGCATCTTGCACGGCGGAACTGATTCAGGACGATCCCGGCGGCCTCATCGAGGCGATGGACCTGCCCTGCCCCGCCATTCCGCTGGAACTGCCCAGCTATCAGCGCAAGGAAAACTGGGGCGCGGCCGAAACCTTTTACCAGGTCGTGCGGCATCTGGCGGATACAAACCTTGAGCGCGAGCCGCGCGAGGGGCGCCGTGCCTGGTTAATATTCTTGGCCCGTGCGCGCTTGGCTTTCGCCACCGCGACGATCTGGTCGAAATCCGCAAGATCCTCGATGCGCTGGGCGTCGACATCAATCTGGTCGCCCCGCTGGGTGCGTCCCCGTCCGACATCACGCGCATCGGCGCGGCGGACTTCAACATTGTCCTTTACCCCGAGATCGCTGACGAAGCGGCTCGCTGGCTTGAACGCACGTTCAAACAGCCCGCCATTCGCAGCATTCCCATCGGCGTGGGCGCCACACGCGCTTTCATTGCCGAAGTCGCCGAGCTGGCAGGTGCAGATCCCACGCCTGCCCTCGGCGACACCAATTCCCGGCTTCCGTGGTGGAGCCGATCGGTCGATTCGACCTATCTCACCGGAAAGCGCGTTTTCATCTTTGGCGACGCGACCCACGCGGTTGCCGCTGCGCGGATCGCGCGCGATGAACTGGGATTCGAGGTGTGCGGGCTGGGTTGCTACAACCGCGAGTTCGCGCGCGAAGTCCGCGACGAGGCAAAGCGGCACGGGATCGAACCGCTGATCACCGACGATCACCTGGAAGTCGAAGACGCCATCGCCGCCGCCTCGCCAGAACTGGTGCTGGGCACGCAGATGGAACGCCACATTGCAAAGCGGCTGGGCCTGCCGTGCGCAGTCATATCCTCGCCCGTCCACGTGCAGGATTTCCCCGCGCGCCACAGCCCGCAAATGGGGTTCGAAGGCGCGAACGTAATCTTTGATACCTGGGTCCATCCGCTGGTGATGGGTCTGGAAGAACACCTGCTGACGATGTTTCGCGAGGATTTCGAGTTTTCTGACGAGGCCGGCCCCTCGCACCACGCCGCACACAGCCCGAAGGCGGCAGATGCCGGGCACAGCGACGCGCCCGTCCAAATGGCAGAACCCGCCAATGATGGTGCACACTGGACAGACGAGGCCAACCGCGAATTGAAGAAAATTCCGTTCTTCGTGCGCGGCAAGGCCCGCCGCAATACCGAAGCCTTCGCTGCCGATCAGGGTCGCGCGGAAATCGACCTCGAAACGCTCTACGATGCAAAGGCCCATTATGCCCGGTAGAGCGGCCACTCTGGTGGAGAGCAACACTCTCTACAAACTGGATGCGCCGGTCCGCGTAGCGATCGTCACGCTCGACAATCATCTGAAAGGCGCTGTCGAACGCGCCGACAATGAATTGTCGAAGAACAACATCAACCTTACCCTCCACGCCGCATCGGAGTGGGGCTGTGACGACGACGCACTGGCAGAAACGCGTGCGGCGATTGCAGAGGCGGACATCGTCATCGCGACGATGCTGTTTCTGGACGATCATGTGCGCACGATCATGCCTGATCTGGAGGCCCGCCGCGAAGATTGCGATGCGATGGTCTGCCTGATGTCGGCGGGCGAGATCGTAAAGCTGACGCGGATGGGCGGGTATCGGATGGATGCCCCGGCCAAGGGGCCGCTCGCGCTTCTCAAAAAATTGCGCGGGTCGGGCAAGAATGGTTCTGCCAGTTCCGGCGCGGGTCAGATGAAGATGCTGCGCCGCCTGCCCAAGATTCTGCGCTTCATTCCCGGTACCGCGCAGGACGTGCGTGCCTATTTCCTGACACTGCAATACTGGCTGGCCGGTTCGGACGAGAACGTGGTTGCGATGGTTCGTTCGCTGATCGACCGTTATGCCGCAGGTGAACGCGCGGCGCGGCGCGGCGCGACGCAGGCTGCCGCCCCGCTCGAATACCCCGAGACAGGCGTCTATCACCCGCGTACGGCGCAGCGCATTTCCGAAAGCCTGCGATTGTTGCCGCGCGATCGCGGTGCAAATGCCCCCGGTCGCAATGGCACCGTGGGCCTTGTCCTGCTGCGGTCTTACCTGCTGGGCAATGATGCGGGCCACTACGATGGCGCGATTGCCGCATTCGAGGATGCCGGGATCAAGGTTGTGCCGGTGTTCGCCAGCGGCCTTGATGCGCGCCCTGCGATTGAGAAGTTCTTTGTCGACCCCGATGGCCAGCCCACGGTCGATGCGGTGGTCAATCTGACCGGATTTTCGCTGGTCGGCGGCCCGGCCTACAACGATTCCGAAGCGGCGCGCACGGTGCTGGGCGGGCTGGACGTGCCTTACATCGCCGCGCACGCAATCGAGTTTCAGACGCTGGAAGAATGGCGCGGGCGCGATCAGGGATTGCTGCCGTTGGAGGCCACCATGATGGTCGCCCTGCCAGAACTCGATGGATCGACCATGCCAAGCGTTTTTGGCGGCCGTTCAGGATCGAGCAGCGGGCACTGCGAGGGCTGCGCGCGGCGTTGCGCAAAGCCCGAAAACGGCGGCATTCGCGCAATGCAGGGCTGCCCCGAACGCGCCGAGGCGCTTGCTGCGCGGGTCGCAAAGATCATCGCGCTGCGCCGGTCGGAGCGTGCGGAGCGCAAGCTTGCCGTTGTCGTCTTCAACTTTCCGCCAAATTCCGGGGCCACCGGGACCGCTGCCTTCATGGCGGTACACGAATTGCTCTACAACACACTGCATCGGCTCAAGGGCGAAGGGTACAGCGTCGATGTTCCCGAAAGCCTCGATGCGATGCGTGCTGCGCTGCTACAGGGCAATGCCGCGCGCTATGGTGCGGACGCGAATGTCGCCCACCGCATCCCCGCCGATGAACACGTCGCGCGCGAACCGCACCTTGCCGAGATCGAGGCGCAATGGGGCCCCGCGCCGGGCAAGGCGCAATCCGACGGCAGCCACATTCAGGTGCTGGGCGCGCATTTCGGCAATGTGTTCGTCGGCGTGCAGCCCGCGTTTGGATATGAAGGCGATCCGATGCGCCTGCTGTTCGAAGGCAACTTTGCCCCCACCCACGCATTCAGCGCTTTCTACCGCTACATCCGCGAAGATTTCGGCGCGCACAGCGTGCTGCATTTCGGCACGCACGGGGCGCTCGAATTCATGCCCGGCAAACAGGCTGGCTTGACCGGCGATTGCTGGCCTGAGCGGCTGATCGGCGACCTGCCAAATTACTACCTGTATGCCGCGAACAACCCGTCCGAAGGGATGCTGGCAAAGCGCCGGTCGAGCGCGACGCTCATCAGTTATCTGACGCCTCCGTTGGCTCAGGCCGGGCTGTACAAGGACCTGGCCGAGCTGAAATCGAATGTCGAGCGCTGGCGCGCCGCGCAGGACAGCGCAGAACGCGCTGATCTGGCGCAGCTAATCGCTGGCCAGTGCGAAATTATCGACATCGAATGCGGCGACATCGGCGACCTTGCCGGGCGGTTGTACGAACTGGAGCGCACGCTCATCCCGCATGGCCTGCACGTGTTCGGCCAGAATCCGCATGGCGACCGGCGCGAGGACATGCTCGATGCGATGGTTGACGCCGGAAACGAGGCGGGCGGCGAAAATGCGCCTGACCGGGCGGCGCTGGGTGCGCTGCTCGATTCCTCTGACGAACTCGGCTCGCTCATCCACGCGCTTGATGGCGGATATGTCCAGCCCGCGCCCGGCGGCGATGTCGTCGTCAATCCTGCGGTGCTGCCGACGGGCCGTAATATTCACGGGTTCGACCCGTTTCTGCTGCCTTCCAGCTACGCCTGCAAGCAGGGCGAGGAACACACCGCCAGCCTTCTGCAACGCCATTGCGACAATGGCGAAGCCTTCCCCGAAAGCATCGCAATGGTGCTGTGGGGCACGGACAACATGAAGACGCAGGGCGTGCAGATCGCGCAAGCCATGGCGCTGATGGGCGCGCGGCCCCGGCGCGATTCCTATGGTCGGCTCGCTGGTGCGGAACTGATCGCGCTGGAAGAACTGGGCCGCCCGCGTGTGGATGTGGTGATGACGCTTTCGGGCATATTCCGCGACCTGCTGCCCCTGCAAACCCGGATGCTGGCCGAAGCCGCCTGGATCGCCGCGCAGGCCGATGAACCCCTGGAAATGAATTTCGTGCGCAAGCACAGCATTGCCCATGCGACCCGCCACAATTGCGATCTGGAGACCGCCGCCCTGCGCGTGTTCTCCAATGCCGAGGGTGCATATGGCGCGAACGTCAATCAGATGATCGAAGGCGGCACCTGGGCCGATCCCGATGAACTGGCCAACGCTTTCGAGATAAACAAAGGCTTTGCCTACGGGGTGAAGGGCACGCCGGTGCAACAACGCGAATTGCTGCAAAGCGCGCTCGGCACGGTCGATTTCACTTACCAGAACCTCGAAAGCGTCGAGTTGGGCATCAACGATGTCGATCAGTATGTCGATGGGCTGGGCGGCGTATCCCGCTCTGTCGCGAGAGCCAAGGGCGCGCAGGCCCCGGTCTATATTCTCGACGCCACCCGCGGCGCGGCAAAGGTCCGCACGCTGGGCGAACAGATCGATCTTGAGGCGCGCACCCGCACGTTGAACCCCAAATGGTTCGAAGGGCTGCTCGATCATGGGTTCGAAGGCGTGCGCGCGATTGAAGGCCATGTGACCAGCACGCTTGGGTGGTCGGCCACCACCGGTCAGGTCAAACCGTGGGTTTACCAGAAGATATCCGAGACATTTGTGCTCGATGAAACGATGCGGCGCAGACTTGCAGAGCTTAATCCGAAAAGCTCCGCGCGCGTCGCGAACCGCCTGCTCGAAGCATGCGATCGCCAGCTGTGGGAGCCCGACGCGGCCACCCTCGCAGCCCTGCGCGACGCCAGCGATGAACTCGAAGACCGCCTCGAAGGCGTCTTCGTCGGCGAATGACCAGGAAGGGATACCATACGTCATGAACCTTATGAACAAGAGCGCGAGTTTCGGCCGTCCAGACGGCGAAGGCTCCGTTCAAGTGCAGCTCGACCCGGAAGACAAGATCAAGGGCGCGAAGGTGTTTGCGGTCTATGGCAAGGGTGGGATCGGCAAATCGACGACGTCCTCCAACCTGTCGGCGGCGTTTTCCAAGCTGGGCCACCGCGTGCTGCAGATCGGTTGCGATCCGAAGCACGACAGCACCTTCACCCTGACCAAGAAACTGATGCCCACGGTTATCGATGTGCTGGAAACGGTCGAATTCCACTCCGAGGAATTGCGACCCGAAGACTACATGTTCGAAGGGTATAACGGCGTCATGTGCGTTGAGGCAGGCGGACCGCCGGCAGGCACCGGTTGCGGCGGATACGTGGTCGGTCAGACGGTGAAGCTGCTGAAACAGCACCATCTGCTCGAAGATACCGATGTCGTGATCTTTGATGTGCTGGGCGATGTGGTGTGCGGCGGATTTGCCGCGCCGCTGCAACATGCCGAGCGCGCACTGGTGGTCGCAGCCAACGATTTTGACTCCATCTTCGCGATGAACCGCATCGTTGCAGCCATCGCCGCAAAATCGAAAAATTATGAGGTCCGACTGGCTGGCGTCATCGCCAATCGCAGCCGCGAAACCGACGAGATCGACCGGTTCTGCGCGGAAATCGGTATGAACCGGCTGGCGCATTTCCGCGATGTCGATGCAATCCGCCGCTCACGCCTGAAGAAATGCACGCTGTTCGAGATGGACGATGCCCCGGAAGTTATCGCCGCGCAGGATGAATATCTGCGCCTCGCCGCGATGCTGTGGGCAGGCGTCGAACCCAGCACCGCGCAACCCATGAAGGACCGCGACATCTTTGATTTTCTGGGGTTTGAATGATGGCAACACGCTCTCCCGATACGTTTGAGGCGTACGATCTGATCCGCCCCCACACCCGCGCCAGTGCAACAACCGCTAATGCCTATGCCGACCGGCGCGAGGCGCTGGCGACCTATTTCGACAGCACCGCGCGGCAGGCGTGGATCGACCTGACCTCGGACAAGAAAGTCAGCGGCATTCGCGCCACAGTGCGCGCGGGCCGCGATGCAATGCGCGAAGTTCTGCTGGGCTGGCTGCCTGTGGACCTGCGCCGCACGCGGGTGCTGGATGCCGGTTGTGGCACCGGCGCGCTCAGCATCGCTGCGGCGTGTCGCGGCGCGGAAATCACCGGCGTCGATGTGGCGGGCGGATTGGTGGAGGTAGCCCGCGAACGCGCGCCGTCATTCACCGGCCATGGCCGCATCCGCTGGGAAGCGGGCGACATGCTGGACCCGGCGTTTGGCGACTTCGATCATGTGGTCGCGATGGATTCGCTTATCCATTATGAGCTGGAAAACCTCGTCGACGCCCTGGAAAATCTGACAGCGCGCACGTCGCAATCGATCGTTTTCACCTTCGCGCCCTACACAAGGATGCTGGGCACCATGCACAAGGTTGGAAAGGTCTTTCCCAAAAGCGACCGTTCCCCCGCCATCGTGCCCATCGCAGAGGCGGACCTGCGCCAGCGTCTGGCCGCGATCAGAGGCTGGGATATTGGTCGCACCCACCGCGTATCGAGCGGATTCTACACCAGCCAGGCCATGGAATTGGTGCGCCGCTGATGAGTTCCACGCCCAACCCTTCCCCGAAACGGCACTCGCCAAGCTTCGCTGAAATCGCGATGGCATGGCTGCCGTTCGCGGATGCGGCCAGCGTGGACCTGCCGCTGGGCCGCCTGCTTCGCCTCGCGCTGTTTCAGGTGAGCGTGGGCATGGCGATGGTGCTGCTGAACGGCACATTGAACCGGGTTATGATCGTTGAGCTGGGCGTGCCCACTTTCCTCGTCGCGATGCTGATTGCTGCGCCGCTGGTGGTCGCGCCTTTCCGCGCGCTGATCGGGCACCGGTCCGACACCCACCGGTCCGTTCTGGGCTGGCGGCGTGTTCCCTATATCTGGTTCGGTACGCTGATGCAGTTTGGCGGACTGGCGATCATGCCGTTCGCGCTGATCCTGTTCAGCAATCCCGAAGGCTTCACCGTGGCGACCATCGCGGCAGCGGGCGCTTTCCTGCTGACCGGGACCGGCGTGCATGTGACGCAGACCGCTGGCCTCGCGCTGGCGACTGACCTTGCGCCAGAAGATAAGCGCCCGCGCGCGGTGGCGTTGCTTTACGTGATGCTGCTGGTCGGCATGATGTTTGCTGCATTCGTGATCGGCGGACTGCTGATCGACTTTTCCAACACGCGACTGGTTCAGGTCATTCAAGGTGCGGCAGTGTTGACGATGGCGTTGAACGTCGTCGCCTTGTGGAAACAGGAGCCCCGCAACAAGGCATTGACCGCGCCCGACCGCATAACGCCAAACTTTGGTGAATTGTGGAGCGGGTTTGTGCGCGATGGCACAAATGCCCGGTTGCTGACCGGCATCGGCATCGGCTCTGCCGGGTTCGCGATGCAGGATGCTCTGCTTGAACCGTATGGCGGTGAAGTCCTCGGCCTCAGCGTCGGGGCGACCACCGGGCTTACGGGAGCATGGGCGCTGGGCGCGCTCATTGGTTTCGTGCTGTCGGGCAGATCGCTGGATAAGGGCAACGATCCACTGCGGATTGCGGGCGCCGGGCTGGTCACCGGGCTGGCCGCGTTTCTGCTGGTCCTGTTTGCCGCGCCGTTTGCATCGCCGATGATGCTGTTCCTAGGCGCGATTGCAATTGGCCTTGGCCTTGGCCTGTTTTCGGTTGGCACGCTGATAGAGGCGATGAACCTTGCGCGCACACAGTCCGCCGGACTGGCACTGGGCGCATGGGGCGCAGTGCAGGCAACCTGCGCTGGCGCGGGGATCGCTCTTGGCGGAGGGATGCGCGACGCAATCGTTGCTCTCACCGTCAACACCGGCTCGCAAAGCGACGCGCTTATCATCGGAGCATCGCGCGCCACCGGCTACACCGCCGTTTATATTGTTGAAATCCTGCTGCTTCTTGCAGGCCTCGCCGCGATTGGACCGCTTGTCGGGCGTAATCGCAGATCCGCAACCACATCCGGGGAAGACGCAGACACGCCATTTGGCCTGCGTGAATTCCCGACATGACCGCGACCGCCCCACGCAACGGGAAAAGCAGACGGACAGCCGCACAGATCCACCGGAGGACGATGAAATGACACTTCCTGATACCGTTGGCATTTTCCTGAGTAATGCCACCTACCTTGCCGGCAGATTCGATGTTGCCGAGCTCGCATTCTACCTGTTCTTTTTCTTCTTCATCGGGCTGGTGCTGTATCTCAACCGCGAGAGCCGCCGCGAAGGCTATCCGCTCGAAGATGAACTGACGGGCGCACTGGAACCCGGTCCGCTGGCTCCGGCGGAGAAAAAGGTGTTCAAGCTGCCGCATGGCCGCGGAGTGTACATTCCCGAGGATGTGCCTCGCGATCCGGTCAACATCCCGGCGGTGCAGACCTTCAAGGCGGGCGGAGCGCCCTACACGCCCACCGGCAACGCCATGAAGGACGGCGTCGGTCCGGCAGCCTGGGCCAATCGCGCGAAATATCCCGATCTGACCTTTGACGGTCGCCCGCGCATCGTGCCGATCGGTGACAGCCACGACATCGTGATTGCTGACAAGGATCCCAACATCATCGGCTGGCCGGTTTACGATGCCAAGGTTGAACTGGTGGGCCATGTAAGCGACATCTGGGTCGATCAGTCCGAACACATCATCCGCTATATCGAGGTGCAAACCACTGCGGGTGACAAGGTGCTGGCACCGATGTTCGTCACCGTGGTCCAGACCAAGGGGCTGCTGTCCGGCATCCTTCCGGACAAGCCGGAACTGGTCCAGATCGACGCCATCACGGCAGCGCAGTTTGCCGATGTACCCCGGATCGAAGTGCCCGGACAGATCACCCGCTACGAAGAGGACCGCATCATGGCGTATTTCGGCGGCGGTTACATGTACGCTACGCCTGAACGTGGGGAGCCTGTGCTGTGATACTGGAGAGGGATCATCCAGCCATCACTGAGGCTGACGGGCCAAGTGCCCATGGCGACCCCATGGGTACACCGGCAAAAGATGAACGTGTGTTGTGGAAGGGCCGGCCCAATCTGCCGGTCCTTACCCGCACGGCGTTTCACATGGGCAGCTATGCCGTCTATTTCACGCTGCTCATCGGCATCGCGCTGGCATTCGGCAACACCAGCGGCGCATTGTTCCTGGCAGGAGCGGGCGTGGTTGGCGCGATGGTGCTGCAACTGATTGCGTGGCATTGCATGCGCACCACGCTGTATATCCTTACCGATACCCGGCTGATCCTGCGGATCGGCATGGCAATCGAAACGCGGATCAACATCCCTTTGAAGCATGTGCGCGCTGGTCATCTGAACATGCGCGGCGGCGAAACCGGAGATATCGCGGTGGAACTGAACGGCGATCGGGTGCTGGGTAATCTGCTGCTGTGGCCGCATGTGCGCCCGTTCCGTTTCAATCACCCGCAGCCGATGCTGCGCGCGGTGCCCGATGCGCAAAACGTGGCAAAATTGCTGGCCGAGGCATGCGCGCACTTCAACCCGATCGAAAGCGGTTTGACCGACGTTAGTGTGCCCGCCACGCGCGGCAGCAATCCCGATCGCGATACGCAATTGAAGGGAGCGACCGCATGATCGTGCGCACCTACGAAGAGGACGAATTCAAAGTCCACAAACTGCCTGTCATGGCGATGGGCGTGGTCGTTGCAATAACACTGGCGATGACGATGGCGGTCAGCTTCGGCTTTTTTGATCGCCAGGCCGTGCCCGCCGAAATCCGCGCTGCTGACGGCGTGATGTCGGTGGAAACGCGCAGCCTCAAGTTCTTCGACACTGCCGAAGGCGGAGTGCTGGTTACCGATGCGGTCACCGGCAAAGAACTGGCGCGATTTGCCCCCAACACCGGCGGTTTCGTCCGCGCCACCGCGCGCGCATTGATTCAGGGCCGGATGGCGCGCAAGATCGGGCCGGCTGTTCCGTTTGAACTCATCAGCTGGGACAACGGATCGATGACGTTGCGCGACACCCAGACCGGGCAAGCGGTTGAAGTCAGCTCTTTCGGAGCGAAAACAAACGAGGTCTATCAGGACATCCTCAGGAAAGGACGCGAACAATGACACAAGCGATAGCTCAGGGATCGGCTATCACTGCGAAGCGGTTTGATACAACCTGCACGATTACGGTCGAGCAGAGCCCCGATCACTTTCACGCACACGTCGAACTGGCGGGCAATGTCCAGATCGAACCGGGGGACACCGTGTGCGTCCATGGCGCTCCGATCTCCATCGCATTTGGCGAAAAGGCCGTGTTCGAACGACGTGCCACCGTGACCCGAGCCGGCCCGTTCAAACGTGCCTGGATCAAGATCGCGGCCTATTTCGACATGTCGGAATTGTATGAAGTCAGCTTCAACCCCGGGAGGATCAAATGAACGCCCACACCCAGATCAAATCTGCAGACGGCGCGGGCATGATGACCAAGGATGATGCGATGGCCATTGCCACGCAGGACACCATGCTCAGCCCGCGGTTCTACACCACCGATTTCGACGCGCTGGACGCGGTCGACGTATCGCTCGTTCGCGAGGAATGGGACGCGCTGATCGCCGAAATGATCGCCGACCCGAACAAGCAGCATTTTCGCCACAATGACAGCTTTACCGGCGTCATCGAAGGGCTGGAGCCGGAACTGCGCGCCGAATTCACCGATTTCCTCGTCAGCTCGCTCACGTCCGAATTTTCGGGCTGCGTGCTCTATGCCGAAATTGCCAAGCGCACGAAGAATCCGGATGTAAAGCAGCTCTTCAAACTGCTGGCCCGCGACGAGAGCCGCCATGCCGGCTTCATCAATGAAAGCCTGAAGGATGCCGGTATCGGCGTCGATCTCGGCTTTCTGACGCGGACGAAGAAATACACGTTCTTCAAACCGAAGTTCATCTTTTACGCGGTCTATCTGTCGGAAAAGATTGGGTATGCGCGATATATAGCGATCTTCCGCCATCTGGCCGCCAACCCGCAAAACAAGTTTCACCCGATCTTCGACTGGTTCGAGAACTGGTGCAACGATGAATTCCGCCACGGCGAAGCGTTCGCCATGCTGCTGCGCTCCGATCCCAAATTGCTCACCGGCATGAACAAGCTGTGGGTGCGGTTCTTCATCGTATCCGTCTACGCCACCATGTTCGTGCGCGACCACAACCGGCCCGTCTTTCACAGGGCGCTGGGCGTCGATCCGACCGAGTACGATTACGAGGTCTTCGATATCTGCAACCAGATCAGCCGGCAGGTCTTTCCGGTTGAAGTCGATACCAACAGCCCGGCCTTTCGCGCAAAGATGGGTGCGCTGCTGCGCGCCGCGCGGCGCATCGAAGCGGGCAAGGAACGCGGCGGCATTGTCGGCCTAGCCCAGCGAGTGAGCGGGATGGCGGGCGCCGGTTTCAACTTTGCCCGACTGTATTTGCACCGGACAAAGTCCAACGCCCTGCCCCAGACAATTCGGTTGCAGCCCGCATGGTAAGTTGGGATGGCCATATTGTGCCGTTCATCGTGGCGGTGCTGATCTGGTTCGTGGCAACCGGGCTGGTCGCATGGGCGGACAACCGCGATCATGCGACTTTCTCCAAAAGCCTGCTGATCGGCGGGATCGGCGGGATTGCCGGGCTGGTGGTAATCCTGATCGCGGCGCAAAGCGTCTCGGTGATCGCGGTCTATGCCGCATTTGTTGGCGCGTTGCTGGTGTGGGCATGGCACGAAATTGGCTTTCTGACAGGCGCCGCCACCGGCCCGCGCCGCGTCCCCGCTGATGTGGGGGTGCAGGGTATCGAACGGTTTACGCAGGCGAGCGCGACGGTGATCCATCACGAGGTTGCGCTGGCGCTGACCGCGCTGCTGCTCATCTCACTATCGTGGAATGCGCCAAACCAGATTGGCGCGACCGTGTTTGTGATGTTGTTTGGTCTGCGGCTGACGGCCAAGATCAACATGTTCATCGGCGTGCCCAATTCGACCGCCGAAATGCTGCCGCCGCATCTCGCCTATCTGAAAACCTATTTCGGGCCGAACCGCATGACCGTGCTGCTGGGCGTGTCGATCCTCGGGATCGCGGCCATGGCTGCATGGTTCGGTTCGCTCGCAATGGCCGCACCGCTGGGCAGTGCAGAAATGGTAGGGGCCAGCCTGCTGACGACGCTCGCCCTGCTCGGCGCGCTGGAGCATATTTTCCTGGCGCTGCCGTTCCGCGACGGGATGCTGTGGGGCTGGGCATTCCGGCGGCCCGTGACAAAACCGGCTATTGCATCGCGATCAGGGACCAAGACTGAAACACATGACTGAGACTGAAAACACACGCCCTGGAGGGGGAATACAAATGGACTACGAGGGGTTTTTCGCCAGCGAACTGGAAAGCGTGCGCGAGGAAGGACGGTATCGCGTCTTCACCGATATCAAACGGCATCGTGGCCGCTTTCCGCACGCAACGCGCTTTGTCGGAGAGGAAACACAGGCCGTCACCGTATGGTGTTCCAACGATTACCTCGGCATGGGCCAGCATCCCGCCGTTCTCGAAGCGATGCATGAAACGCTGGATGAATGCGGCGCGGGCGCGGGTGGAACGCGCAATATCTCTGGCACCAATCACTACCATGTCGAACTCGAACGCGAACTGGCCGACCTCCACGGCAAGGAAGCGGCGCTGCTATTCACTTCCGGCTATGTCTCGAACTGGGCGGGACTTGGCACGCTGGCCGCGCGCATTCCTGGCTGTGTCGTGTTTTCCGATGAATTGAACCACGCCTCCATGATTGAGGGGATCCGCTATTCCAAGGCGGAACGCCGCATCTGGAAGCACAACGATCCCGCCGATCTCGACCGGCAATTGAGCGAATATCCGGCCGACCGGCCCAAATTGGTCGCGTTCGAAAGCGTGTATTCGATGGACGGCGATATCGCGCCGATCGCAGAGATTCTCGACGTCTGCGAAAAGCATGGGGCGATGACCTATATCGACGAGGTTCACGCGGTCGGCCTGTATGGCCCGCGCGGCGGCGGCATCGCCGAACGCGAAGGTTTGATGGACCGGATCGACGTCATCGAGGGCACGCTGGGCAAGGCATTCGGCGTAATGGGCGGATACATCGCCGCCTCGACAAACCTTGTCGATTTCGTGCGCAGCTTTGCCAGCGGCTTCATCTTTTCGACCGCCCTGCCCCCCGCCGTTGCGGCGGGCGCGGCGGCCAGCATCCGGCACCTGAAAAACAGCGACCGTGAACGCGAATTGCAGAAAGAGCGGGTCGAACAGGTCCGGCGTAAACTGGATATCATGGGCATCCCGCACCTGCACAATCCCAGCCACATCATTCCGGTAATGGTCGGCGATGCGCACAAGTGCAAACGCATCAGCGACTGGCTGATGGACAATCACGGGATCTATGTACAGCCGATCAATTATCCGACCGTGCCTGTAGGGACGGAACGGCTGCGCATCACCCCTTCACCCGTGCACACCGATGGCGACATCGATCGCCTGATCAATGCGCTCAGCGAAATCTGGTCGCAGTGTGAACTGGCGCGGATGGCTTCGGCGGCCTGATCCCGGCTGCCGTTTGCCGGGTCCGAAACCGGGCCTGGCAGCAAAAAGGGCGGCGTGGTTTCCCACGCCGCCCTTATTTGTTTCAAGAACGGTTGCGGTCTTTTTAGAGACCGGCTTCCGTGAACAGTGCGTCGAACGCCTTGCCGGCAAGACCGGGGTGGGTCACGCCCTTGGCAGCGGGGAGGTTCGCATCCATGTTTTCACCCTCGACAACGATCAGACCGATCATGCCAGCGGCATAGTGCGGAACGCATTTGTAACCGTACACGCCAGGTGCCGGCACGACATAGGTGACTTCTTCGTTGATCTTGCCTTCCCAACCGGTGACGCCGGCGGGCAGCATGTCAGCGATGGAAGAAGACTGGTGGCCAGGATTGGTGGGCACAAATTTGATCGTGTCGCCAACCTTTGCTTTCACAAGCGCGGGCTTGAACACCTGCAGCTTGCTCGAATCGTCCGGATCCTTCGAATACATCTGGATTTCGATTACAGTGCCGTTGGGCTCAACTGCCGGGACCGCTTCAACTGCGGGCTCGGGCGTCACCGGAGCGACGGGTGCCGTTGCTGCTTCGTCCTGAGCAGGCGCCTGAGCACCGCCGCATGCCGACAGAGCAGTCAGGCTGACAAGCGCCACGGCGCCCAAAAGAGTATTACGCTTCATATTCAGTCTATCCTTGTGAATTACCTACAACCTACCGCGAGGTGCCGGCACATAAACCAGAATTACACGCATTGAAAGCGTCACTTGAAGTTGCGGCAGGACATCATGGCCTGAGCAAGGATCATGGCGCGCGCGGGCAAGGCGCGCTTGGCCAGCGCACAAAGATTGCCTTTGGCAAGACGCTTGCCTAAGAGGCGGCATGCTCAAAACCTTGCCTTTGCACACAAAGATCGTCCTTGCCCTTTTGGCATTCCTCCCGCTCTATTTCGCGATCGCGGCATTGGGAACCAAGGCCGGGATGTGGGATTGGCAGACCGGACTGGTGACGCTTACCTTCAGCGGCGGCATGATCGTGTTGGGTGTCGTCGCGCTTGCCGCACTGATATCGTTGATTATGGCAGCTATCGCCAAACCACGGCGCGGCGGGATAATGGCGGTTGCCGTCATCGGGCTTCTGGCATCGGCAGCGATATTCGCGATGTTCATTGCTGCCCGCGGAACGGCGGCGGATAATCCGATCCACGATATCGCCACCGATACGGCCAACCCCCCAGCATTTTCCGCCGCGACGGTGGCTGCGCGCGCGGAGGCTGCAGCCAACCCCCTGAGCGATTACCAGACCCCGCTGGGACAGTTGGAGCTTTACAAGGAAGCCGCGCCGGAACTGGCGATCAAATCGCACGCGCAGATCATCACTGATCGCTATGCTACGCTCGCGCCCCTGCCACTCGCGGGCGCAAATCGCGCCGATGCTGTGGCAGCCGTGGCAGCAGCAATGGGCAACATGGGCTTCAAGAACATTCGTACCGACGCAAACACCGGTATGGTTGAAGGGGTGGCGGAAAGTTTCTGGTTCGGTTTCAAGGACGATGTGGTTGCGCGAATCGGCGAAAACGAAATCAACTTTCGCTCGGTCAGTCGCGTGGGGCGAAGTGACCTTGGGGCTAACGCTGCCCGTATCGCCAAATTGCGCGGGCAGGTTGCCGATCAGATTGGCCAACGCTAGGACTGTATCGACAGTGCTTTAGCTCTCAGTTGCGAAACGTCGCCGCTGCCAAAGCACTACGCTGAATGACGGTCGCTGCGCAAAGGCCGGCGTAGATGTAAGCGATCAGCGCAAACTGCGCGGGCATCAGACACATCGCCACGAACACCGCGATCGTCTCTCCCCCTTCGGCCAGGCCGGTCGAATAGAAGAAGCTCTTTTTCCCGTGTGCCTGCGTCGTCGCACCGCGTTCAGCCGCAATCACGGCGAAAGCCAGGAAGCTCACCCCGGTCAGCACGAAACTGGCGACGAGCACCAGCGCTGGCAGAAGATTTGCAGGCGCAAGCACGCCAAACCCCACCGGCACGCTAACATAAAAGGCGAAATCGGCGACGATATCGAAATAGCCGCCCAGCGGTGTCGGCCCGCGCACCCGCGCCACCGCCCCATCCAGCCCATCTGCCGCGCGATTGGCGAGGATCAGCGCCAGCCCCCAGCCCAGCTCGCCAAACGCAATCGCGAATGCCCCCGCCAGTCCCAGCGCCAACCCGCCAAAAGTGAGCATGTTGGCCGACACGCCGATCCCTGCCAGCGCGCGCCCGGCGGCGTTCAGAGGTGGGTCGATCAAGGGGCGCAGTTTTGCGTCGAACACAGGTGCCGCCTCTTAGCCCGCGATGCCCGATGGTGCAAAAGTCAGCAGCCCGACCCATGCGCCCGTCATTGCGGTGGCGATATTGCCCGCGATCCAGCTCTTGATGCCAAGTCCGGCGGCTTCGGCCCGGCGTTCCGGGCACAGCGTCCCGATCGTAGAGACCAGCAGGCCGACGCTCGCCAGATTGGCCACCCCGCACAGTGCATAGGTGACGATCAGCAGGCCGCGCTCGCTCAAGGTGCCTTCGGGAAGGGCCGCAAGCTCAAGATAGGCAACATATTCGTTGAGGATCGCCTTGGTCCCCATCAGCCCCCCTGCCGCCTGCGCTTCTGCCCACGGAACGCCGATAAGCCACATCAGCGGGGCAAACAGCCAGCCAAACAGCCGTTTCAGGCTCAGCGGTTCTTCCGCCACCAGCGGCAGCAGGGTCAGCGCCTGATCGACCAGCGCAACCAGCGCGAAAACTACGATGATGATCGCGATCACGGCGAGAAACAATTGCATCCCGTCCATCGTGCCTTTCACGATGGCGTCGATACTGGATTCGTATTTGAGATCGCCCTCACCGCCATCTTCACTCTCCCCTCCATCCGCATCGGTAGCGATATCGCCCGCCTCGCCCGGAACCATCAGCCGTGCGATCAGCAGCGCGGCAGGCAACGAGATCAGCGAGGCTGCAATCATGTGGCCCACTGCATCATCCACCGTCTCTCTCAAAGTGGTCGCATACAGGATCAGGATCGCGCCAGAGATGGTCGCCATCGCCAACACCATGATCTGGAACAGCTCTGTCCGGCTGACCCGCGCGAAATAGGCGCGCACCGCCAGCGGGCTTTCAACCACGCCCAGGAACATATTGGCCCCTCCGGCAAGGCCCACGACCCCGCTAACGCCCAGCGTGCGGCGAAGCAGGAACGACAGGCCGTTCACCGCCGCGCGCAGGATGCCCCAGTGCCATAGCAGCGCAGCGAGCGCGGAAAACACAATGACCAGCGGCAGGATCTGGAACGCGATAATCAACGGCGGCGCGGCACCATCTGCCAGCGCAAAGGGCAGGGGCGCACCACCAAGATAGCCGAACATGTAGGACGAACCCTTCAGTGTCGCCTGCTCGATCGCCTGCACGCCGCGATTGGCGTATTCCATCGCCGCCCACACAAACGGAACGCGGATCACCAGCAACGCCAGCGCCGCCTGCAAGGCGAGCGCGCCTGCAATCCAGCGCACGGAGGGGCGGTTTGCGCGGTTCTCGCTCAGCGCCCACGCAAGTATGGTCAGCACGGCAATCCCCGCAATCGGCCGCAGCTGATCGAACCAGTCCACTTGGCTAAATTCCCTTGTTCATCGGTTTGGCGGGGCTAACCGCGCCGCCAGTCGTGATATTTCTCGACCCAATTCAGCAGGCCTTCGGGCTTGTTCGCACGTTTCCAGTTGCCGGCCGCAAATTTGTTCGCTTCGGCCATGGTGGGGTAGGAATGGATCGTGCCGAGAATCTTGTTGAGGCCGATCTTGTGCTTCATCGCCAGCACATATTCGGCCAGCAATTCGCCCGCATGACTTCCTACGATGGTCGCGCCCAGGATCGTGTCCTTGCCCGGCACGGTCAGAACTTTGACGAAGCCTGCGGTCTCGCTCTCGGTAATTGCCCGGTCCAGATCATCCAGATCATAGCGAGTGACCTCGTAATCGACGCCCTGCTCGGTCGCTTCGCTTTCGTTGAGGCCCACGCGCGCGACTTCGGGATCGAGGAAGGTCACTGCGGGGATCACGCGGTAATCCGCCTTGAACCGTTTGAACTGGCCGAACAGCGCGTTGACGCTGGCATACCACGCCTGATGGCTGGCGACGTGGGTGAACTGATACGGCCCGGCCACATCGCCCGCGGCATAGATATTGGGGAATTTGGTCGCGAGAAATTCATCGGTGTTGACGGTTTTGTTCGTGTCGATGCCCAGTTCTTCCAGGCCGTAGCCCGATAGCCGCGCCTTGCGCCCGACCGCCACGATCAGCGCGTCGTAGGGGACGCGCTTTTCCTCCCCCTCGTGCTCTGCGACCAACGCGCCATCGGCAACCCGTACCGCGCGATGGTCCGTCAGGACGGTGACACCTGCCCCTTCGAGCGCGGCTTGCGCCAGCGCAGACACATCCTCATCCTCCCGGCCCAGCACGCGCTCGCTCATCTCGACCTGAGTCACATTCGAACCTAGCCGTGCAAGCGCTTGTGACAGCTCGCATCCGATAGGCCCGCCGCCCAAAACCGCGATCCGCGCAGGGATCTCGTCGAGTTTGGCAAATTCATCCCACAGGTTCTCGCTGGTGAGATATCGCGTCCTTTCAATGCCGGCAATCGGCGGGACCACCGGCTCTGCGCCGCTGGCGATCACGATGCTGCGCGCGGTCAGCCGCTGCGTGCCGCCTGAATTAAGCGCGATCTCCACCGTCCATGGGTCGATCAGTTTGGCATATCCCTTGACCACATCGACGCCCAGATCGGTGTAGCGCTCCACGCTGTCATGCGGCTCAATCGCCTTGATGATATCCAGCACGCGCGCCATCGTCTGCTTGAACGGCACTTCGGGTTCGACCGGGGTGATGCCATAGCGGTCGGCATGGCGCATAGTCGCTGCGACCTTCGCGCTTTTTATCAGCGCCTTCGACGGAACGCAGCCGGTGTTGAGGCAATCGCCGCCCATCTCGTTTGCTTCGATCAGCGTCACCTTGGCCTTCACCTGCGCGGCGATATAGGCAGAGACCAGCCCGGCAGACCCTGCGCCGATAACAATCAGGTTGCGGTCAAAGCGTTTGGGCTTCGAAAAACCTGCATAAACCTTGCGCCGCTTGATGATGCCGATGATCCCCTTGGCGATCCAGGGTGCGATGCCGAGCAGCACGAATGATCCGATCACCGCGGGCGATGCGATACCGGAAAGGCTATCGATTCTCGCCAGTTGCGTGCCCGCGTTTACGTAAACTATCGTGCCCAGCAGCATCCCGACCTGACTGACCCAAGCGTATGTCCACGTCTTGATGCGAGTGAGGCCGAATACGAGATTGATGACAAAGAACGGGATCGCCGGAATCATGCGAACGGTGAACAGGTAAAACGCCCCGTCTCGCTCCAGCCCGTCGTTAATGCTTTTCAGGCGCTCGCCAAACCGTCCTTCGATGCTGTCGCGCAGAACGTAACGTGAGGCGAGGAACGCCAGCGTCGCGCCCAACGTGGAGGCAAACGAGACGAGGATCGTCCCCGTCACGACGCCAAACAGCGCGCCCGCCGCCAGCGTCATAATCGCAGCTCCGGGCAGTGATGCCGCCGTCACCGCAACATAGATCGCAAAGAATATCGCGAGCACCAATGCGGGGTTTTCGCGATAGAACGCGTCTGCCTGTGCCACCTGCTGCTTGATCCCTGCAACCGTAAGCACATCGCCAAGGTCGAAATAGAAATACGCCGCGATGAGCGCAGCGATCGCCGCAACGATGATGATCTTCTTCATGGATACCCCTCGCATGATCGCAATTCGCACTGGTTCGCTCCGCGGTTACAATCGACCTGCATCATCCGCTTGCCAGAGCCGCGTATTTCGCGATCCAGCGCTGGTCGATCCAGTGCTTCAATTGCGCAACCCAGCTTCCGTGCGCGGTCAAGGGGCCATAGCTGGCAATTGCCGCGCCGTCGCCCGTCGCCATCAGATAAAGATTGTTCCAGCGCGGGCGATAGCTGCGCCCCGGCTTTGCGCCCGCCAGCACTGCACGCAGATTGGCAGCTAGGATCGGCCCGGCAAACACCGCATGGACGCCCGAATGCGGGATTTCACGGTCAGAACGAGCGGCCACATCGCCCACCGCGAAAATGTACGGGTGGGAGAGCGAGCGCTGATGCCGATCCACCGCGATGAATCCGTCTTCGTCGGTCGCCAGCCCGCTTTGCCCGGCCCATTCAGGCGCGCCGCTGCCCAGCGCTGCCACCACCAGATCGACCGGCTCGATCGAGTTTTCCCCCGCTACCAGTGCTCCGCCGTGAAACCGGGCGTCCTCCTGAAACACAGCGATACCCTGTTGATCCATTGCGAGCCTGACGGCGCTTCGGACCGCGTCCGAGAAATCGGGCAACAGCCCTTCTGCTCCCGTCACAAAAGTCACTCCGGGATACCCAGATGCGCGGGAGAAATTGTGCAAGGCAAAGGCCAGTTCCACCCCGCCAGCGCCGCCGCCGATCACGGCGATACGCGCGGGCGCGTCCGCCTGGGTCGCGCGCCATTCCCGCAGATGCTCGACAAACCGGCCAATCGGGCGAATATCGATCAGGCGCGGATCATCGCCCAAAACCTCGCGCGCCCGGCCAATTCCGCCCGTATCGATGGAGGCAATCCCAAACCCCACGGTCTTGCCTTCCGCAGTCGAGATCGTGCGAGCTTGAGGATCAATCCCGATACAGCTGTCCAGCACCAGTTTCACGCCTGCTCGTTGTGCAAGAGCGGCAATATCCACCGTCCCCTCATCGCGTGTGTAGCGGCCCACGATCCACCCCGGCACCATGCCCGAATACCGCAAATGGCGCGATGGAGTAATCAACGTGGCGCGACGCGCGGGCAGGCCGCCGTTGATCCAGTCGGCCAGCACCGCAACATGCGCATGCCCGCCGCCAACCAGCACGATATCGCTATCCGCTGTCCTCACCCGCGCGCAGCGGTGGCAAGCGCAAGCGCATCGCGCGCCAATTGCTCGATCTGAGCAAGGTCCGCCCCTTTGGGCGTCAGCCAGCTTCCGCCACAGGCAAGAACCTGAGGCAGCGCGAGATAGTCCGCCAGATTTTCGGGCGATATCCCGCCCGTGGGCATGAACCGCATCTCGCGGAACACCGAAGCAAAAGCTTTCAACATCGGCACGCCGCCCGCGAGACTGGCGGGAAAGAACTTCACCGCGCGAAGACCCATGGCATAGGCGCGCTGTACCTCTCCGGCAGTCATGGTGCCGGGAAAAACCGGCAACCCATCGCCAAGGCATTGCTCCGCCACAGCATCGACTAACCCCGGCGAAACGATGAATTGCGAGCCCGCATCGCGTGCCGCCTTTGCATGGTCGACCGTCAGAACCGTTCCCGCGCCCGCGATGAGCCCGGCGTCAGCGGCGCAGATCGCCTCCAGCCCGGCCAGCGCATTGTCGCTGCGCAGCACAACCTCCACGACGCTGAGCCCGCCAGCCTGCAACGCCAGCGCCACATCCAGCGCGCGTGCCGGATCGTCTTCTGCAATCAGAGGCACGACCGGGGCCGGTTCCAGCCGCGCGATCAGGTCGGAAGCCCCCAGCTTTTGCGGTTGTTGGTGCACCATTCAAACTCCCTCTCGCACACGTGCGGGCCGCGGCGGCATACCGCCAATGAGCCCTTTGCGGCAAACCCCTGCGCTGCGCCGCGTGCAAGTGCAAGTCCGGTTTCCCTCGACATTGCGCGGATAAGGAGACCCTTGCCTCCGCATCGCCTCTTTGGCAGGCTTGTGGCTTCGCAAATCCGTGCGCGGCCCAAGGTCTTGCATTTATTGCATTGGTAACGTGAGTGATGATCGTGGCATCGCGGTCGGAACACAGTTAAGGGGAAGGGTGTCTGCTGGGGATCGGCGGGCCACCCAAAGTCGAAGCAAGTGCAATCTTATCAATGCGCAGAACGCTGATTGGAACATGACGGGCCATGGCCAGTGAACATCCGAGTTACGGGGATAAGATTTCGCTATCGAAGTTCTTCCGGACTTTTTTTGATATCCTGCGTCCCGAAGCCAACTTCTACTGGCTTTCCGTAATCTATGGCATCGGCATCAGCCTGCTTTCGCTGGCGACTCCCATTTCAGTGCAGATGCTGATCAACACGGTCGCCAATACCGCTCTGGCCACTCCCTTGATCGTGCTGTCGCTTACGTTGTTCGGGCTGCTGATGATATCGGGCCTGCTCTACGCCTTGCGCATTCACTTGATGGAGCTGTTTTCGCGGCGTTTCTATGCGCGGCTGGTGGCGGAAATCTCGCTGCTGTCAGTGTATGCCAAGAACCCGTTTTTCGGCGATGCCCGCAAAAGTTCGCTGTTCAACCGGTATTTCGACGTCATCAATGTGGAAAAAGCGATCCCGATCCTGTTCGTGGGCGGATTTACAGTGGTGTTGCAGGTTGCGGTCGGGTTTGTGCTGGTGTCGCTGTATCACCCGTATTTCCTGCTGTTCACGATCATCATGTCCGCGCTCATCTGGATTATCTGGCTGGTGTGGGGCGCGCGCGCCGTGCGCACGGGCATCGATCTCAGCCATGCCAAACACGGCACCGCCGCCTGGCTGGAGACGATCGGCGAATCCAACGGGTTTTTCAAATCTCAGCGGCGCATCGACTATGCGCTGGATCGCACCAATTCGCATACCTCCAGCTACATCAGCGAACGCAAGCGGCATTTCCGCCAGCATTTCAGCCAGACGCTCGCTTTCCTCACGCTGTATGCCGCCGCCAGCGCGGTGCTGCTGGGACTGGGCGGATGGCTGGTTATAAATGACGAATTGACGCTGGGCCAGCTGGTCGCCGCCGAACTTGTCCTCTCGACCGCGTTCTTCGGCGTCGCACAGCTCGGCACATATCTCACCTATTTCTACGATCTGTGTGCGGCGGTGGAGGAGATCTCGCTGTTCTACGACGTCGAACAGGAAGAGCCAGCTGGTGATGATCCGATCAATGTCGAGGAACACACGCTGGTTTTCAACGGCGTGCGCGGGCGTGCCCGGCACGAGGACGCGGAGCTGAATTTTGAGATCCCCAGCGGTGCAATCGTGATGGCGGGTGCCAGTCATCATGGGGTGCAGCGCCTGTTTACCAACCTCCTCAAGATGCACGAACTACCCGGAGGCGGGTTCACGACGATGGGCGGCATCGACTTTCAGGATATAGAAGCGCACAATCTGCGCAAGAATGTCCACGTATTGGACCGCCCGACATTCGTGGGCATGACGGTGCGCGAATATCTGGGCCTGTCATGCAAGGATACGGCCTCCAAACGCATGGTCGGCGCGCTGGAAACCGTGGGGCTGATCGACACGATCTCGACCTTCGAACTGGGGCTGGACACCCCCATCGCGGCAACCGGTTGGCCGCTCTCATCGGTGGAATTGCAACAGCTGAAATTGGCGAACGCCCTGCTCGAACGCCCGCGCATTCTGGTGCTGAGCAAGCTGTTTGATCTGCTGGATGAGGATAATCTTGCCGCCGCCGTCAACGAACTGCGCGAGCAATCCTTTTCGACCGTCATCTATTTTTCCAACCGGCGCATTGATCTGGGCTTTGACCGGTTCCTGTATCTCGAAGCGAAACAGCAACGCTATTTCGACAGCTTCGAAGACTTCTGCCTCGCCGTGAACTGCAAGCCGCCGTGGATGCCCGGTCGCCCACGCCCTGTCGATGCCACCCTTGGCGCGTTGGAACAGCAATAATGTCGACAATTGAACAGGATATGGCGCACTTCACTGCGTTACGCGATGTGCGAGTGCCGCACATCTTTCGCGCGATCTTCTTCATGCTGCTGCTCGCGTTCATCGCGGTCGTGGCGTTCCTGATCTACGTTCCGTGGGTGCAGACTGCTGGTGGGCGCGGCGTGGTGACCACGCTCAACCCTAACGAGCGTCAGCAGGATGTGAACGCGCTGGTTTCCGGCCGGATCGAGGAATGGTTCGTGCGCGATGGCAGCGCGGTCAAGAAGGGCGATCCAATTGTACGTATAGCTGATATCGATCCGCAATTGATCGAACGGCTGGAGGCAGAGCGCGCGCAGGTCGAGGTGCAATTGCGCGCGGCGCAAAGCGCACTGGCGACCGCTCAGATCGACCAGCGGCGCATGGCTGAACTGTTCGAGGCTGGGCTAGCCGCGCGGCGGGACTATGAACAGGCGCAGATCCGCGTCGATCAGATGCGCGGCAGCGTGGCGGAGGCGGAAGCGAACCTTGCGCGCACCAATGTCGGCCTGTCGCGCCAGTCCAACCAGCTGGTGACCGCGCCGCGCGATGGCTTCATCCAGTCGATCAATGGCGGAGATGCGGCGACTTACATCAATGCGGGCGATATTCTGGCGAGCTTCGTGCCCGAAAATACCGAGCGAGTGATCGAGATATTCGTCGATGGGCGCGATGTCGGTCTGGTGCAGACGGGAGCCCCGGCGCGCATCCAGTTCGAAGGCTGGCCCGCGGTCCAGTTCAGCGGCTGGCCATCGGTTGCGGTGGGCACATTTGCAGGCGCGGTCATCGCGGTTGACCAGTCGGCGCAGGCCGATGGACGGTTCCGGGTGCTAATCGGCGAGGTCGTCTCCCCCGAAGAAGAGCCTTGGCCAACCGAACGCTATGCCCGGTTCGGCGCGACGGTGCAGGCATTTGTGCTGCTGGAGACGGTGCCGGTGGGCTACGAAATCTGGCGTCAGCTCAACAACTTCCCGCCAGAGCTTCCCGCAGGATCGGGCAATTCGACCACCGCTTCAGGGGCGGGCTCTACGGGTACGGCAAGTTTGTTCGGAACAGGCGGCTGATCATGGCTCTGGCCGTTGGTAAGGGCGTATTGATAGCGACATTGGGCCTGATCGCAGGTGCCGGTTTTGCCGCAGCGTCCGTGCCTGCGTCCGCGCAAGATATCGAGCCGGTGGGCGATCCGCTGTCACTGGCACTGCGCAACGGCCCGCTGCTGCCCGATGAAGTGCTGCGATCATCGGCCCTGACGTTTCCCAGTATCCTTGAAAGTTTCGAGCGCGAAGCCGCTGCCCGGTCCGACCAGCTTGCCGCCGATGGCGCGTTCGACCTGTTGCTGGAGGCGGAGGCGTATGACCGCGTGACCGGCACATTTTCAGGTGGATATGTCGAAGGCAAGGCGACCCAGCCGATTGCGCCGTTTGGCGGAGAAATCTTTGGTAGCTACCGGGTGTCCGACGGGCGTTTCCCGATTTACGAGAACTATTACAACACCAACGAAATAGGCGAATTCAAAGTCGGCGCGCTGCTGTCACTGCTCCGCAATCGCCGGATCGACCAGCGCCGCTTCGATATCGAGGATACGAAGCTGGCGGCCAATCAGGCTCGCCTCGATGTGTTGCTGGTGCAATTGAACGTCCAGTTCGAGGCGCTGAAGGCGTATTGGAACTGGGTTGCGGCGGGCAATGAAATCCGTGTCTATGAAGAGCTGCTGGAAATCGCAGAAGCGCGCGCCGTGGGCCTTGGCCGGCAGGTGCAGGCGGGCGCCATGCCGCGTATCGCGATGGTCGAAAACGAACAGAACGTCCTTCGCCGCCGGACCCTGCTGGAAGAAGCGAGGCGCAATTTCAGCACTGCATCCAATTCGCTATCCTACTATCTGCGCGACGAGGCCGGGCGTCTGATTGTGCCGACGCGGTCGCAATTGCCAGACGAACGGCAATTGTCGAACCTGCCCGACATGCAATCGCTGCTGGCGGTGGCGCGCAGCGATATCCTGGATCAACGCCCCGAACTGCGCAATTTTCGTCTGATGCTGGAACGTGCGCGCAACAAGGTTTTGCTGAAGGAAAACGATCTCAAACCCAATCTCGACGTGTCGGTGGAGTTGAGCCGCGATTTTGGCCCGATTGGGGACGGCGGGCCGACTTTCGATTCGACCGACACGATTGTCGGCCTGACGTTCAAGGTGCCGCTGCAACGACGCGCCGCGCGCGGAGCGTTGCAGCGCGCCGAGGCGGAACTGCGCGCGATTGAACTGCGCGAGGCGCGCACCGCCGACCAGATCGAGGTGGAGCTGGACAATATCCTCGACAATCTCAACGCAGCGCTCCGTATCGCGGGACTCGCCGATCAGGAAGTGGAGCAAGCCGTCGCCATGGTCGCAGCAGAGCGAAGGCGCTTTACCCTTGGCGCGGGCGATTTCTTCCTCGTCAACCTGCGCGAGGAACGCGCCGCCGACGCGCAAATCCGCGCGATCCGTGCCGATCTCAACGGCAGGCTCGCATCTGCCAGTTACTCCGCCGCAACGATGAACCTGCCCGAACTCGGGTTGGAATAGGCACGCTGTTCAGCACAGGGGACTTGAGATGGAAGAACCGAACGCCTCTGATGCGGGGGCAACTTCTGGTGACTACCCGGAAGAGACCGGCGCGGTCGAAGGCGCATACTGGCGCGAAAACGTGCGGCTGCTCGTCACCCTGATGGCGATATGGTTCGCCTGTTCATTCGGTGCCGGCATTCTTTTCCGGGAATTTCTCGATCGGTTCATGCTGGGCGGATACCCGCTCGGCTTCTGGTTCGCGCAGCAGGGTTCAATCTATATCTTCATTGCATTAATCTTTTTCTACGTGATCCGGATGCGCCAGATCGAACGCAAATACGATCTCGACGACTAAGGGGCGCGCACGAGGATGGATACGCAATCCCTGATCTACCTGTTTGTCGGCCTCAGTTTTGCGCTGTATATAGGCATTGCAATCTGGAGCCGGGCTGGTTCGACGACAGATTTCTATGTCGCGGGTGGAGGGGTAAACCCGGTCGTTAACGGCATGGCCACCGCGGCTGACTGGATGAGCGCTGCGAGCTTTCTTTCAATGGCCGGCCTGATCGCCTTCATGGGTTATGACGCATCGGTTTACCTGATGGGGTGGACTGGCGGATTTGTGTTGCTGGCGCTGTTGCTGGCACCCTATCTGCGCAAATTCGGGCAGTTCACCGTGCCCGACTTTATCGGGACGCGATATTATTCGAAGCTGGCGCGCGTGGTCGCAGTGATCTGCCTGATCTTCATCAGCTTCACCTATATCGCGGGCCAGATGCGCGGCGTGGGGATCGTGTTTTCGCAATTCCTGCAAGTGGACATCAACACCGGTGTGATCCTGGGAATGGGGATCGTCTTTATCTATGCCGTGATGGGCGGGATGAAGGGCATCACCTATACCCAGGTGGCGCAATATTGCGTGTTGATCTGCGCGTATCTGGTGCCCGCTTTCTTCCTGAGTTTCATGCTGACTGACAACCCGATCCCGCAACTGGGGCTGGGATCGCAGCTGAACGATGGATCGGGCATGTATCTCTTGCAAAAGCTTGATACCACGCTGGTCCAGCTGGGGTTCAATCAATATACGGCGGGCACAAAGACCACGATCGACATGTTCTGCATCACGCTGGCGCTGATGGTCGGGACCGCCGGTCTGCCGCATGTGATCGTGCGTTTCTTCACCGTGCCCAAGGCGTCGGACGCACGGCTTTCAGCCGGGTGGGCGCTGTTTTTCATCGCGCTGCTTTACACCACGGCACCGGCGGTCGGCGCGTTCGGCATCTACAACTTCATCGATAAGACGAACGAGAAGGAGTATTCCCAGGCCGAACAATGGCTGACCAATTGGGAAGGCGCAGGGCTGATCGCGTGGCAGGATAAAAACGGCGACGGCATAATGCAATATCGCGTGGGCAAACCGTTTGAGGGAAAGCCGGAATTCACTGGCGACACCGGGCCATCGGGAGAACGGGCGATTGCCAACTCGCCTAATGCTGACAGCGAGAACGAGATGTATGTCGACCGTGACATCATGGTGCTGGCCAATCCCGAAATCGCAGGGCTTCCCGGTTGGGTCGTCGCGTTGATGGCGGCGGGCGGGCTGGCAGCCGCGCTGTCCACGGCGGCGGGTCTGCTGCTGGTGATTTCAGCCTCGGTCAGCCACGATCTGCTCAAAAGCACCTTTATGCCCTCCATTTCACCCGGTGCCGAATTGCTGGCGGCGCGCGGGGCGGCGACTGCGGCGATCGTGGTTGCGGGCTATCTTGGCATTTATCCGCCGGGATGGGTGGCAGAGGTGGTCGCATTTGCATTCGGCCTTGCCGCATCCAGCCTGTTTCCCGCGATCTTCATGGGCATCTTTTTCAAGGGGATGAACCGCGAAGGCGCGATTGCCGGGATGGTTTCGGGCCTTCTCTTCACGTTCGTGTATATCCTTTATTTCAAGCTGATTGATCCCGGTGCGAATGTTGCGGCCAACTGGCTGCTGGGCATTTCACCCGAAGGGATCGGCGTGATCGGGATGCTGCTGAATTTCGGCATCGCAATCGGCGTTGCCAGCGTGACGGCGAAAACGCCTAAGCATATCCGCATGTTGGTGGATTCAATCCGCGTGCCGCGCGGAGCCGGAATTGCGCATATCCATTGATGGTTCGTGACCCGCGCGCCGACATTGCCCTGGGCGCGCTCAGCGGTTTTGTCGCCCCTCAATCAGGCGCTCCACCAGCGAAGGATCCGCCAGTGTTGAGGTATCGCCCAATGAGCCAAAATCGTTCTCTGCCACTTTGCGCAGGATGCGGCGCATTATCTTGCCGGATCGCGTTTTGGGCAGGCCATCGCTGAACTGGATGTGATCGGGCGTCGCAATCGGGCCGATCTCCTTGCGGACCCAGCCGCGCAGCTCGGAATGCATATCATCGGTGGCCTGCTCGCCCGCATTCAGCGTGACGTAGCAATAGATGCCCTGCCCCTTGATATCGTGCGGATAGCCGACGACGGCCGCCTCTGCGACCTTGGGGTGCAGCACCAGCGCGCTTTCGACCTCAGCCGTGCCCATGCGGTGGCCAGAGACGTTGATCACGTCGTCGACACGGCCGGTGATCCAGTAATACCCGTCCGCGTCGCGCCTGCACCCGTCGCCGGTGAAGTACTTGCCCTCGTACGTGCTGAAATACGTCTGTTCGAACCGGTCATGGTCGCCATAAACGGACCGCGCCTGTCCGGGCCAACTGTGGGTGATGCAAAGGTTGCCATCGGCGGCCCCGCTCAGCGCCCCGCCCTCACTATCGACCAATTGCGGCTGAATGCCGAAGAACGGCAGGCCCGCGCTGCCCGGCTTCATATCGTGCGCACCGGGCAGAGTGGTTATCATGACGCCGCCCGTTTCAGTTTGCCACCAGGTATCGATGATCGGGCAGCGCCCCTCACCCACCACATTGAAGTACCACCGCCACGCCTCAGGGTTGATCGGTTCGCCCACGCTTCCCAGCAACCGCAGCGAAGAGCGGTCGCGGCTGGTCACAAACCCATCGCCTTCGCGCATCAGCGCGCGGATCGCGGTGGGCGCGGTATAGAGGATGTTGACCTTGTGCCTCTCCACCACATCCCAGAACCGCCCGTGATCGGGATAATTGGGCACGCCTTCGAACACGACGCCAGTGGCTCCGTTCATCAACGGTCCGTAAACGATATAGCTGTGCCCGGTGACCCAGCCGATATCAGCGGTGCACCAGAACACTTCACCTGGCTGGTAATCGAACACATAGTGGAAAGTCGCCGCCGTCCACACGCCGTATCCGCCGGTGGTGTGCAGCACGCCTTTGGGCTTTCCTGTCGAACCCGAGGTGTAGAGGATAAACAGAGGGTCTTCGGCCGCCATCGGCTCGCACGGGCAGTCTGCGTCATGCGCGACTTCGTCGAACCAGTGATCGCGACCTTCGACCATGTCAATATCGCTTCCGGTATGCCTGACCACCAGAACACCCTCGATCTGCGTGCCTTCGATCCGGAGCGCGGCATCGACATTGGTTTTCAGCGGCACACGTTTGGTCCCGCGCAACCCTTCATCGGCGGTGACGATATATCGGCTGCCACAATCCTCTATGCGGCCCGCCAGCGCCTCTGGCGAAAAGCCGCCGAACACGACCGAATGGATCGCTCCCAACCGTGCGCAGGCGAGCATCGCAGTGACGCCTTCGATGATCATCGGCATGTAGATCGTGACGCGGTCGCCCTTGCTAATGCCAATGGCCTTAAACGCGTTGGCCATGCGGATGACTTCGCGGTGAAGCTGCGCATAGGTCAACGTGCGGCCCGGCGATGCGGGATCGTCCGGCTCAAAAATCAGCGCCGTGGTTTCGGCGCGGGTCGCCAGATGCCGGTCCACCGCGTTGTGGCACAGGTTAAGCGTGCCATCGGCAAACCACGCGATGTTGGCCGGATCGAACGACCATTCACCTCCCTTGGTAGGGGGCGTAATCCAGTCGAGCCGCTGCGCCTGTTCGAGCCAGAAAGCGTCCGGCGTTTCAATGGAGCGGCGATAATGCGCCGCATATTCCTCCGCCGTGCAGTGGGTGGCGTGCGCGGATGGCGGACGCTCAACAAATTCGCTCAAGACTGCTCTCCCTTTTGCGCGAGTTTAGGAGGCCAGGCGCGTGTCTGTCCATGCTTTCGAACATCGCCGGGCGTGTCGATATCGGTAAGCCATTCGCGCGGACAGACGATGGCCTCCCCTTCCGTCAGGATTGCGCGCGCGCCGGTGTCTCCGCTCAACCGGGACAGCGCGGCAGCGGTCTGCGCCGAATGCGGCGGGCGGCATCCGCTTGCCGCCTGCTTGCGAGACGATAATGGCATCCGCGCTCGCTGCTGCGATGCGGGCCGTCAGCGCGGTGAAATGCTCCGGCGGTACCAGCGGCATATCGGCGAGCGCGATAACCAGCGCGTCGCAATCAACTTCGAGAGCAATTCGCGCGGCGAGTGCGACAGATGTGCCCATGCCTACACTCGCGTCAGGGTTGATCGCGATGTCGAAACCATGGGCGTGCCAAGCGGCCGCGCAGGGGTGATGTTGTGCAGAAGCGATGACCCACCGGCGGTCAAAGCAGCCTTGCGGGACGCTCGCGCAAACTGCCTCCCCCAGCATCCGCCCGCGAAACATTGCGGTTAGTTTATCCCCCTCGCCAAAGCGCCGCGAAGCGCCGGCCGCCAGCACGGCAATGGCGATATTGCGATCAGCCAAGAGCGACCTCGAAGTCACTGTTTTGATAGGCGCGGATCACTTGCGCCAGCGTCGACAGCGCCAGCGTGCGCGGATCGCGGGAGGAATGGAACAGGCCAATCGGCGCGTGGATCGTCTGCAATTGCACTTCGCTCACGCCGCGCTCCTGCAAGGCCGCGCTGCGCATTGCGTGTGCCTTTCTCCCGCCCATTGCGCCAAGGTAGAAATGCGGCAGATCAAGCGCGCGCGCGATCAGCTCGATCTCCCAGTCGTGATCGTGGAACAGGAACACGAAAGCGGTCCACGGATCGCTGATGAGCAGATTGGTCTGGCTGCAGCGTTCGATCAGGCGCGCACGCGCACCTTGCTCCGCCAGCGCCGCGACTATGCGATCATCCGGTGTGAGCACATCGATTGCGCAACCCAGCGTGCCCGCCTGCATCGCCAGCGCCTCAACTGCTGCGCCATGCCCGATTATTGCGAGGCGCGGCTCCGGCCAATGCCCGAACGCGCCCGAACAGGTATCGGGATCGAAACGCATGGCGCTCCATCGCGCGGAAAAAGCAATCAGGCCCGATTGCAGCACTAGCGACAATGGCTCGCGCGCCGCAATGGCAGTCAGCGCCTGCTTCACTACAGGCGCATCGCCCAGCGGCTCGAAATGAAGGTCCAGCCCGCCACCGCAGGGCAGGCGAATGTCGAGATAGGGCGACCCCGCGCCAAAGCGCACCATGCGCGGCGCGCCCGCCCTCAGCGTCTCCAGCGCCTCTGCCACAACCGCGTTCTCGATGCAGCCGCCCGATAGCGACCCAGCAAAACTGCCATCCGCCGCCACGCCCATGATCGTCCCGGGATCGCGCATTGAGGAACCCTCCACCGCGCAGACCAGCACCAGTACGCAAGCCTGCCCGCGCCCCCGAGCTTTATCAAGGAAGGTAAGAACCTCGAACCAGTCGGTCATGACGACGGTGCGGCGCTATTCGCTGGTGGATGCAAGATAGGCTACGATGGCTGCCCGCCGTTCTCCGTCGGCAACGCCGCCGGCGACCATATCCGTGCCCGGAACATAGCCCGCCGGATTGGTCAAAAACCGGTCCAGCGTGGCGCGGTCCCACGTGATGCCCGATCCCGCCAGCGCATCGCTGTATGGATAGCCGGTCACGGCCCCGGCCTTGCGCCCGACGACGCCGTGCAGGTTCGGCCCGGCCATGTTCGGCCCGCCCTTGTCCGCATTGTGGCACCCGGTGCAGGCCTGGAACGCATCCTCGCCCAGCGCGACCAGATCGACGCTGGCCGCACTTTTCGCATTTGCGATTGTGGCGTTCGCTGCCGGAGCGATGATGGGCGCGCCCGGCTCGCGCACGACGATCTGTTCGACCACCGGAGCAGGCTCATTCGATGAACATGCGGCCAGCGATACGGCAAGCAGCGTCATGGTCCAGGCCGGGTGTTTCAGCATCATTTGTGTCCCCTTCGGCGCGGTCATGCAAATTGTTTGGCAATCGGCAATTCGCGCAGGCGCTTGCCCGATGCCGCAAAGATTGCGTTGGTCAGCGCGGGCGCGGCGGGCGGCAGGCCCGGTTCGCCCGCGCCGCCGGTTGGCACGTCGCCGCTGTTGATGATGTCGACTGTGATTTCAGGCACTTCGTCCATTCGCAGCATCTTGTAATCGTGAAAGTTGCTCTGCGTGATCGCGCCATCGGCAAGGTCCAGTTCGCCGTACATCGCGGCGGTCAGGCCATAGACGATGCCGCCTTCAATCTGGTTGCGAAAGCCATCGGGATTGACGGCATAGCCCGCATCGCAGACGGCCCAGATGCCTGTCATTTTCGGCTTTCCAGAGGCCATGTCGACCTCGATCACTTCTGCAACGATGGTGCCGAAACTCTCGACAATCGCTACGCCCTTGGCCCGGCCATCGGTGCGCGGCGCGCTCCAGTCCGAAATCTCTCCTACCCGCTTCAAAACAGCAGCATGGCGCGGTGCATCGGTAAGCAAGGCGAGCCGGTATTCCAGCGGATCGGCCCCCGCGGCGTGCGCGGCTTCATCAATGAAGCTTTCGACAAACCAGCCGTGCTGCGAATGATCGACCGATCGCCATGCGGCAAACGGCAGGTGCAGCGGAGCCTCTGCCACGCGGATGCTGGTGTTGGGGATGGCGTAAATCGCAGGCACGCTCGATTCCGGGGGGTCGTTGCGCTGGGTAAAGACATTGTCCCACACGGCCAGCTTTCCAGCCTCGTCCAGCCCGGCGCGTAAACGGCTGATTTCGGCGGGGCGATAGAGCGCCTTTTGCGTGTCCTCCTCACGGCTCCAGATCGATTTCACCGGATATCCGGTTGCCTGTGCGATCCGCACCGCCATGGTGGCATACACCGCCTCCAGCCGCCGCCCGAACGATCCGCCGAGATACGGGTGGTGAACCGTGATATCGTCCTTCGCAATGCCGGTCGCCTCGGAAATGGCCGTGCGCACCATCATCGGAACCTGCGTGCTGGTCCACACGTCACACTTGCCGTCCTCGCGCACATGCGCGGTGCAGTTGATCGGCTCCATCGGCGCATGGGCGAGATAGGGCACCTTGTATTCGGCCTCTATGGTTTTCGCCGCTTTGGTGAAGGCAACCGCCGCATCGCCTTTGCCTGCGAAATGTTCGCCGCCGTCCAGCCCGGCCTTGTCGAGCGCGGCGGTATAGGCATCGAACTGATCCTGCGTGGTGCGGATCGGGCTTTCGGCCTTGGTCCATTCGACCTTGATTGTGTTCAGCGCCTGCTGCGCCTGCCAGTAGCTATCCGCGACAACCGCGACGAAATCGCCCATGTTGAGGATTTGCAGCACGCCGCGCATCGCCTTGGCGCGGGTTGCATCCATGCTGGCGACGCTGGTGCCGGGCACGGGCGGGCGCACGGTCGCGGCGTAGGAGAGTTTCAGGCCTTCGGGCGCGGCATCGATGCCGAACTGCGCGGTTCCATCCACCTTTGCCGGGATATCGGTGCGCGCCTTGCTCTTGCCCATAAGACGGAATTGCGACGGATTCTTGAGCGTCGGCGTATGGTCCATCGGCTGCTCTGCCGCGGCGCTCGCAAATTCGGAATAAGGGGCAGACTGGCCGCTGCCCGCATGGATCAGGGTGCTGTCGCGCGTTTCGATCTCACTTGCGGGAACGCCCCAGGCATCTGCCGCCGCGCCTACCAGCATCTTGCGCGCCGCTGCGCCTGCGATACGCATCTGATATTGCCCGGTGGTGCGGATCGAGGATGAGCCGCCAGTAATCAGCACGTCGGCAAACCGGCCGATCTGCGTAAACAGCCCGTCCCATGTCGGCTCCAGCCAGTCGGCTGCGTTCATTGTAAACGGCGCGGCAAACATGCGTGCGGTGTCGGTCACGATATAGCTGCCATCGGTTGGTGCCTGCATCACGCGCACCTTGTCCCACGCGGCGTCCAGTTCTTCGGCAAGCATCTGCGCCAGCACCGAATGCGCGCCCTGCCCCATCTCGCAATGCGGGACGATGGCGGTTACGATATTGTCAGCGTCGATCTTGACCCAGCTGTTGACGAGCTGTTCACCCACGCCGCCCGCAACCTTTGGCGAAAGCGCTCCTATCGGGTTGCCGGGACGCACGCCAATACCGATCAGCAGCCCGCCACCCGCCAGCACGCCCGCGCCGATAAATCCGCGCCGGCTCCACTTGGCGAGGCCGGAGCGCACTTCTTTCTCAGGGGTCAGATCATTCATGGCTCAAACCTCCCCGCTCATGCGGGTTTCACGCGGCGCTTCCTGTCCCGACGCGACCTTTATCGCGCGGCGAATGCGGGTGTAGGTTCCGCAGCGGCAGATATTGCCCGACATCGCGGCGTCGATATCCGCGTCCGTAGGTGTGGGATTGTCGCGCAACAGCGCAGTGGCGCTCATGATCTGGCCTGACTGGCAGTACCCGCATTGTGGCACCTGTTCGCTGACCCACGCCTGTTGCACAGCGGTCAGCTCGCCATCGGGACCGGCGATCCCTTCAATCGTGGTGACTGCGCGCCCCTCTGCCTCGGCCACGGCGGTTGAGCAGGATCGCACCGGCTGCCCATCCAGATGCACGGTGCAGGCCCCGCATTGCGCAATTCCGCAGCCGAATTTCGTGCCGGTCATGCCCAGCGTCTCACGCACGACCCACAGTATTGGCATGGCCGGATCGACATCGAGCGAAACCGGCTCGCCGTTGAGAGTGAATGTCGCCATGATCGTCGTCTCTCCATCAGCCCGAAATGCCGGATCGGCGCGAGGGCGTCGCGCGCTGCTCAGTTGCGAAATCGAACTTATCTTACCGCGCTGCCCAAGCAAAGGGCGAACTTGGCCATTCCTTACAATGCCATGTTGCATGCGTCCTGCATACACGCCACGGCAACAGCGGCCCGCATTCTCGCGGGTACGACGTTACCGAACAGTTTGGGGGAAGAGAGCATGGCCGTATCCGATCACGTGGATCTCGAAACATTCATGGCTGGCGTTAAAAAACGCAATCCGGGGCAGACCGAATTTATTCAGGCCGTGCAGGAGGTTGCACAGGATATATACCAGTTTATCGGCGACAAGAATGAATACCACGAAGCGCAGATCCTGCGTCGCATCGCAGAGCCGGATCGGATCGTCAGCTTTCGCGTGTGCTGGGAGGATGACAACCACAATATCCGCGTTCAGCGCGGCTGGCGCGTGCAGAACAACAACGCCATCGGCCCGTACAAGGGCGGCATCCGGTTCCACCCGACCGTGACCGAAAGCGTGCTGAAATTTCTCGCCTTCGAACAGACATTCAAGAATTCGCTCACCGGCCTGCCCATGGGCGGGGGCAAGGGCGGCGCAAACTTCAATCCCAAGGGCAAAAGCGACAGCGAAGTGATGCGATTCTGCCAGGCTTTCATGACCGAACTGTATCGCCATATCGGCCCGGACACCGATGTCCCCGCTGGCGACATCGGCGTTGGCGGGCGCGAGATCGGATACATGTTCGGACAGTACAAACGCATCACCAATCGCTGGGAAGGCGTGCTCACGGGCAAGGCGCTGGAATATGGCGGATCGCAGATGCGCCCGGAGGCGACCGGTTATGGCGCGGTCTATTTCATGCGCAACATGTTGGCGCACAAGGATGATGGGATCGAAGGCAAGACCGCGCTTATCTCCGGATCGGGCAATGTCGCGACCCACGCGGCCGAGAAGATCGCGCAGTTGGGCGGCAAGGTTTTGACGTTGTCGGATTCGGGCGGTTTCATCCACGATCCCGACGGCATCGATCAGGACAAGATCGACTGGGTCAAGGAACTGAAGAACAAACGGCGCGGCCGGATCAGCGAATATGTCGATGAGTTCAAGGGCGCGACCTATCACGATGGCGAACGGCCGTGGCATGTCAAAGCCGACCTGGCCCTGCCCTGCGCGACCCAGAACGAGCTGAACGAGGAAGAGGCAAGGGCGCTGGTCGACAACGGCTGCATCGCGGTGTCCGAAGGCGCGAACATGCCCACCACCCTTGATGGGGTTAAAGTCTTTCACGATGCCAAGATATTATACGGCCCCGGCAAGGCGGCGAACGCTGGCGGGGTGGCGGTCTCCGGCCTTGAAATGAGTCAGAATGCAGAACGCATCAGCTGGAATCAGGAGCGTTTGGGCGACATGCTCACCAATCTGATGGAAGGCATCCACGAAAAGTGCACCGAATACGGCAATGATGGCAATGGCTATGTCGACTATGTGAAGGGCGCGAATATTGCGGGTTTCAAAAAGGTTGCCGACGCGATGCTGGCATTCGGCGTGGTCTGACGGCACGCAGCACTAAGGCAAAAAGGGCGCTTTCGATGGGGGCGCCCTTTTTTCCTTACTGCACCCCAAGCGCGCGCGCCTGTTGACGCAATTCGTCGGCGTTTTCGGGATTGGCCGCGACCGCTGCCTGCAATGTCGCCTTTGCGCGGGCTGCATCCCCCATCATCGCATGGCTGCGCATCACCATCACCCATCGATCGAGGTTGCCAGGATCATCTTTCAGCTTTGCCTCGGCGCTGGCGACCATCGCCCTGATCTGAGCCTGCTGATCCTGCGAACTCATGGAGGACATCGCCGCGATCTGCTCCTGTGAAGGTCCGCGCACGCTGTCTGATGCCGCCGTACCGGCAACAGCGCCCGATCCGGGCACCGCAATCGGGGGCAATCGCCCATCCATCGCCTTGGCCAGCCGCGTTTCGACCTCGATATCATTGATCTTGCCCACCTGCTCGATAGTGCGCACCAGATCGGGCTCCCACGGCGCGCCGACCGGCGTTTCCTTGAGCAGCGCAAGCCACCCGGCAATCGCGCCCTCGTGATCGCCCCCGAGGTCTTTCTTCACATTGAGGAAATAGCGCGCGCGCGGATCGCCGGGATCAAGCGCGACGGCTTTTTCAAATGCGGCGACAGCCTCTGGCGGGAGTGGATCGGCATCCGCGCTGTCTGCATCATTGGCAAACACCAGCGCCTCGCCCAGTGCGGACCACAGCACCGCCTCGTCTCCGTCGATGGAAATCGCCCGTTTATAGGCCTGCGCGGCGGCGGCAAAGTCCTTCTCCACAAAATGCGCATAGGCCAGTTCAACCCATGGATCGGCGTTATCACCGGCTGCCTCTGCCGCTTTGCGCAACTCTGCAATTGAGGGTGGTGCATCCGTTCCGGCGACAGCGGCAGTGTCGGTCTCGGGCGATGACAAGGCATTATACCCGATCGAGCCTGCTGCGATAATTGCCGCCGCACCCAGCAATCCCCATGCTGCCTTTGCACCAGTGGATTTTTCAGGCGCGGCAGGTTTGGCCGTTTGTGTCGCGTTTTCACTATCGGAAGTCATGCCAGGTGCCTAGCATCGCCGCGAATGCCGGGCAATTCACTCTGGCAATCGGTTGCGCCGGGTTTACACCGGGTTCGACCAGATCTATCCGAAAGGGGGGGATAGATTGCCGGATCTGTATAAAGTTGCCGTCATCGGCTCCGGTCCTGCCGGATTGAGCGCGGCTGCCCATGCAGCGACGCTGGGGATCAGCCATGTGTTGATCGAAAAGACCGATCACCTCTCTGACACGATCTACAAATACCAGAAGGGCAAGCATGTGATGGCGACGCCCTCCAACCTTGTGCTGCGGTCGGGCGGGAACGACGGTGGTACGAATGGCGGCGGTGGCGGTCTGGAATTTGATGCGGGCAAGAGGGAGACGATCCTCGATACCTGGGATCGCCAGATCGCGGAAAAGCAGGTCAATGTGAAGCTCAACGCCGAGGTGACGAAGGTTGAGGGCGAAAAGGGCGCGTTCCGTATCCACACCCGGTCGGGCGAGGTGATCGAGGCGGAAACCATTGTGCTCGGCATCGGGACGCAGGGCAATCCCAACATGCTGCGCTGCCCCGGCTCGGACCATCCCATGATCCAGTACCAGCTGGATGATCCCGGCGAATATTTCGACGAGCACATTACGGTGGTCGGTTCGGGCGACGCCGGGATAGAAAACGCTCTGGGCTTGGCCGCCGACGATGCACAGCGCAATGTCGTCTCGATCCTCAATCGCGGGGTCGATTTTGCGCGGGCCAAGGCGGCGAATGTTGCGCTGCTGGAAGAGGCGGAGCGCGACGGTCGGCTGTTCGTACGGCGCGAGACGGAGCCTGCCGAAGTGAAGGACGGCGAACTGGTGCTGACCACGCGCGATGGTCAAGAGACAATCCCCTGCAACCGCATCATTGCGCGCACCGGATCACAGCCCCCGCGCGGGGTGGTGGAGGCGATGGGGATCGAATTCACGAGCGAGGATCGCGGCGCTTTTCCCAAGCTCACTCCCGCATTCGAGACCACGAAGGCGGGCATCCACGTCATCGGCGCGCTGGCGGGCTATCCGCTGATCAAGCACTGCATGAACCAGGGCCATGACGTGATCGAGTTCCTGAACGGGAACACCGGACTGAAGCCCGCCGATGAGCCAATCCTTGCCGAGAAATTCGCGCAGCTGCCGGGCAATCACCCGGTCGAGCACTGGCTGGATGTGTTCGGCGCGAATGTGCAGATCTTTGGCGATCTGTCCCCCCTGCAATTGCGCGAACTGCTGCTCGATTCCACCTGCCATGCTTATGGCGCGGGCGATGTGGTATTCCGCCGCAATGAACCTGGCTCCTCCATGTTCGCAATCGCGCAAGGATCGGGTGCGGTAGAGGTCAATCCCGACGATCCGAGCATCACTGTGCCTATCGAACAAGGCTCCATCTTTGGCGAGGTCGGGCTGATATCTGGTCGCCGTCGCGGGGCAACCATCCGCGCCGCAGAGCCGCTGGTGACCATCGAACTGTCACGCAACGCCGCGCTTAAACTGATCGCCACATCCGCCGAAGCATCGCGCGTGGTCAACCAGATCGCGATTGAGCGGCAATTGCTCCAGATGTTCGGATCGGGGCTGACGCGCGACGATGTCGCGCACCTGGTTGAAACCGCCGAAGTGGTTGAGGCGCGCGCAGGCAAGGTGCTGATCGAGGAAGGCGCGAGTGACAAGGACGTCTACATCATCCGGCGCGGGTCGATGATCGTCGAAAAACGGATCGGTGAAAAGCCGGTGTTCCTGTCCTACCTCCCCGCCGGATCGTATGTGGGGGAAATGGCCGCGATCGATGGCTCGCTGCGCACCGCCACGGTGAAGGCCGCGATCAAGTCCGAAGTCATCAAGCTGCCCGGAGACGCATTCGTCGCGCTGCTGGATCGCAATCCGAAACTGCGCGAAAAGGCAATGACGGAAATGGCCGGGCGCAGGCGCACCAATGCCTTCATCGAAAGCCGCAAGCATGAATTTGCCGGCGCCCTCGATCTGTATTCCGAAACCGCGCAATTCCTGGTCGATGAAGGGTTGGGCGAGGCCACCGATGTGTTGCTGATTGACGAGACGCTGTGCATCGGCTGCGACAATTGCGAAAATGCGTGCGCGGATAGTCACGATGGCCTCTCGCGGCTCGATCGGGAGGCAGGGCGCACCTACGCGCACCTTCACGTGCCGACATCATGCCGCCATTGCGAACATCCGCATTGCATGGCCGATTGTCCGCCCAATGCGATCAAGCGCGGCCCCGATGGCGAGGTGTTCATCGACGAAACCTGTATCGGCTGCGGCAATTGCCAGCGCAACTGCCCCTATGGCGTGATCCGGATGGACCCCAAACCGCCCAAAAAGCCATCGCTGTTGCAATGGCTGCTGTTCGGGCGCGGACCGGGTCCGGGTGAGGCTTCGTATGCGTGGCGCAAGGCCAATGGCGATCCCGAAACTCCCAAGCAGGCCATCAAGTGCGATATGTGCGCCGGTGTCGATGGCGGTCCCGCCTGCGTGCGCGCCTGCCCCACAGGCGCGGCAATTCGCGTTGCGCCGGACAAGTTCCTGACTTTTGCGAAGCTGACAGAGGACGCGCAGTAATGGCGACCTCTGCCCCGAAAAGCTCGAAACCCGCAAACCAGCAAAGTTTTGCGCAGCGCGAAAATGCGCGCAACGCCGATCACGTCGGGTTTCTCAGGCACAAGGCGTTCCGGTATCTCTGGATCGCGCTGATGCTGTGCGCTGCCAGCATTGCGGGTTACCTGATGATCGATCAGGAACCGCGCCCCAATGGTGGCAGCTGGTATGGCTATACGCTGGGCACAATCGGCGTGGTCCTGATAATATGGCTGTCACTGCTGGGCGTGCGAAAGCGCCGGATCACGCCGGGCCAGTGGAGTCTGAAGGGGTGGACCAGCGCGCATGTGTATCTGGGCCTGTCGCTGGTTGTGGTGGGCACATTGCACACCGGCTTCCAGTTCGGCTGGAATGTCCACACGCTTGCCTATGTGCTGATGATTTTGGTGATCGTCACCGGCATTTACGGTGTCGCGGTCTATGCGACGCTGCCGGCCAGACTATCCTCCAACCGTAACGAGATGACGCGCAGCCAGATGGTGGAGGCGCTGACCGCGATTGACCGCCAGTTGGAAACCGCCGCACAGCCGCTGGAGCGCGAGCAATCCGACATTGTGATCGCCGCCCTTTCGCAGGACATATTTTTTGGCGGGGCGTGGGGCCGGCTGACCGGATCGTATCGCGGCTGCGCCACCGCGCGTGCGCTCAGCGCGCTTGGCAATGCCACCGGGGATGAGGCGACCGGCAAAGTCCACGCGCTGCTGACCCGCCGCGCCGATCAGCTTGCCCAAATCCGCCGACATCTGCGCATTCGTGCCCTGCTCGAAGTGTGGCTGTTTATCCATGTGCCCGCGACCATCGCGTTGCTGGCCGCCCTGCTCGCGCATGTCGTGAGCGTGTTCTACTATTGGTGAGGAGGCAGGCGTGACATTCCTGATCCGCACCATCGACACCACTGCCGCCGGGCGCGAGATCGTGCGCGACCGCACCATCGCCAAGGCCCGTCTTTCAGTCGGACGCGCAGCGGAAAACGACATTCACCTGCCCGATCTCGCGGTTGAGCAACGGCACATCAGCATCGCTCGCAGCTCGAATGGCTTGGTACAGGTGGAGGCGCTGGGTACCCTGGGCTTCGGTCTGGACGGACGCGTAAGCACCAGCGCGACCATAGACCCGCAAACTGGCGCTGAGATTGAGCTGGGATCGTCGCACCTGACGGTGGCGAAAGATGCCAAGGGCGCCGTCACCATCACAATCAAGCAGGCCGAAGCAAAGGGCGCAAAGGTCGATACTGTACGCGGGTTTCAGCTGGCCAGCGCCCTGCCCTCCAAACGGTTGATGGCGTGGGTGCTTTCGCTCGCAATTCTGGTGCTGTTGCTGAGCGTGCCGGTGTTCACACACCTGACCCGTGATCGGCAGCAATCCGGGCCAGATACGGCAAAGGTGGATCAGGTCGTTTTAGACAGCGCGTGGTCGTCGGGGCCGCTCAGCCTTGCCCATCACGATCTGAAGGACAGCTGCGAATCCTGCCACGTGCAGCCGTTTGTTTCTGTGCAGGACGAAACCTGCCTTACCTGTCACGAGGAACTTGGCGATCACGCAGCCAAACCGCGCCTTGCCAAAGGGATGAGCATCCCTTCCACCTTTGATGCGATGCAGTGGTCCATCGGACAAAAACTGGGGAAAGAAGGGCCGGGATCATGCACATCATGCCACCTCGAACACGAAGGCAAGGTGCGCCAGCAGGCCGCCACGCAGGAATTTTGCGCCGATTGCCACACGGCGCTGGACGCGCGACTGACCGATGTGGCGTTCGGCAACGCCTCCGATTTCGGCAAGAAGCACCCGCAGTTTCGCCCCACCTTCTACACCGCCTTTGGCCAGAAAGAGCCGGTGCGCGTCTCGATGGCCAACGCGCCGGTGGAGAAAAGCGGGCTGGTCTTCCCGCACGATATTCACATGAACGCACAAGGCGGGGTCGCGCGAATGGCGATCAGCCTGCCGGACTACGGAAGCCCGCTGGGCTGTGCGAGCTGTCACGAGCCGACCAAGGACAAAATCGGGTTCAAACCGGTGGAAATGGAGTCCTCATGCGAGAGCTGCCACAGCCTCGTTTCCGGTCGCGGTGCGGGCGGCGGTTTCACATCGCTGCGGCATGGTAATGTCGATGATTTGATGGAAGACCTCGCGCGGATTGACCGCAAGCCAGCGCGCCGCACGATAATTGCGGGTCGTTCGCGTCCCGGACAATTCGCCAGCGGTGGCACCTATGCCGTTAGTTTCGGTCGCCCCGCATCCTCGCTCATCAGCATCAACCGCGCGCTGTTGCCCGGCGGCGTGTGCGGCGATTGCCATATCCCCACGCGCAAGGGTGGGCGTCCCGATCTCATCCCGGTCAACCTTCCCGACCGTTTCCTCAAACACGGCTTTTTCAGCCACAAGGCGCACCGCACGGAAAAGTGCGTTGATTGCCACGAGGCGACGACATCGAAATCAGCGACCGATCTGCTGTTGCCCGATCTGGAAAGCTGTCAGGATTGCCATATCGGCGAAGTGCTACCGCGGCCCGGTTTCAAGGTCGTGGTGAAGAAAGACCAAGTCCCCTCCACCTGCGCGATGTGCCACGGTTATCACACGCCCACCAAACCATGGCCCGGCGATCACCCGATCCTGCAAAGCACGCCTGAAGGCAAACGGGTTCGCGAGGCGGATTCGGTTGCATCGCTGTCCGCTTTGCTGAAGAAGCAGGAGGCAAAGGGGCGGGGGCCATGAAGCAGGAAGGTGACAGGGGTGGAGGCGCAGGATCGGAAACCATCCTGATCGCACAAATTACCGACACGCATGTCGGGTTCGATCCTGCGGCCGGTGACAGGGAATTCAATTACCTGCGGTTTTGCGCATCGATAGACCACCTGCTTGCGCATCCGGTGCAGCCCGACGCCCTGATCCTGAGCGGCGATATCGCAGACAATGGCGCGCCAGATAGCTATGACCGGCTGAAACGGGCGCTGGAGCCGTGCGAATTTCCGATCCATGTGATGACTGGCAATCACGATCAGCGCGACAGCCTGCTCGATGCGTTTCCCGATTGCCCGGTCAATGATGGTTTCGTGCAATATGCGCTGCAACTGGGCGATTTGAGAGTGCTTTGCCTCGATACTCTTCAACATGGGCGGCACGGCGGCGCATTTTGCGAAGCGCGCGCGGTCTGGCTGGCGGAAGAACTTGCGGCGCATCCCGATACGTCGACGCTGATCGTGATGCACCATCCGCCAGTGGTTTCTGGAATAGAATGGATGGACCCACGCCCAGGAGAGCCTTGGCTGCAACGGTTTGAGCGCGCCGTCAGCGGGCATTCGCAGATCGTGGGCATTGCCTGCGGGCACCTGCACCGGCCTTTGTCATCCATGTTTGCGGGCATTCCGGTGATGGTGACGCCCGCAATTGCGCCAGCGGTTTCGCTGGATCTGCGGCCACTCGATTTCCACAACGCTGACGGGCGCGGGATTGTTGATGCCGAACCGCCAGCCTATGCACTGCATCGCTGGCATCGGGGATCGCTGGTCAGCCATTTGCAGCCGGTGGGCGATTGGGCACGGCTGGCGGACTATTCAGAAAACCTTGTGCCGATGATGGAAGGGCTGGACGTCGAACGGCGGATCTGACCGTGCGTCAATTGTCGCCGTGATCACGCCCGACCCATCGGTTCATATCGACCGTGTCGGAAACCTTCCACGGAATGCCTGATCGGGTCAGGAACAACCGCTCCATCTCGGCCCGGTTGAACGGCCTTGAGCCGAGCCTGCCGAACACCGCCATCTGACCGCCGGTTTCATCCACCGCGCGATCGCGGTCCAGCCCCTTTGACAAAGCAATCGCAGGCGTTGGCGTGCGCGCGAAGGACACCAGTTCAGGCCTTGGTTCCGGGCTGAAGCCATAGAAATTGCGCTGGCTATCCGGGCTGGTGAGTTGCAGCACCTTCATCCCGTTCACCCCGTCCGCAACGTAAGCAAACAGCGACGCGTTGGTGGAGGCGACCATCACATCCTCGGCATCGTTCAGCGTGCCGCTCAGCGTGACCTTCTGATTTACCTTGGGCGACAGCGGATTGGTCACATCAAGGATCACCAGACCATCGCGCTTGGCTGCGACATAGGCATAGGTGCGCGCCACATACAGCCGCCGCGCATCGGCCAGCGCGACGGTGCCCTCTGGCCGGGCGACGGGATTGCGCAGGTCGGTAACGTCAAAGAGTTTGACCCCGTCCACGTCGGTCACCCACAGATACCGGAACTGGATCGCGCTCGCCTTGGCATTGGTCAGCGGTCGCACGGCGGCAAGCCGGGGCGATTTGGGATCGGCTAAGTCAATCACGACCAGCCCCGCATCGGCGGCGACAAACGCGACTTCGCCCGCCAGTTGGATATGGCGCGCGCCCTTCATCACGCCGTTCGGGTTCCACGCGGTCGAGCCATCGGCATACACCTCGCGCCGCAGTTTGTTGTTACGGAATTCGCCATCGGCCAGCGTGTTGACATTGATGAGGATCAGTCCCTCGGTCGCATCGGTGATCGCGGCGTAGTTATAGATCGGCAGAAACGCCTGTTCCTGATTGAGTTTGCGAAGCTCCTCGGTCGACCGCGTGGGGGCAATCGGCTGATTGGTGGCCAGCGCTATGCAGGTCGCGTTGGCGCTGGAGACATGGGTATCCTGACCCAGAGCCGAGAACGGCGCGGTGATGATGCGTTCGGATATGCCCTTGTTCGCGATAGAGGCTACGTCATAGGCGCGGAAACCGCCGCTGCCCTCTGCCACAAACAGATATTCGCCACGCAATTGCAGACAGCCCACGCGGTCCTTTGTGCCTTCATGGACATTGACGAATTCTTCGAACGGCTTGGTCTCGCCCGACAAATCCTTGTCAAAGCTTTGGCCGCGAACCCATTTTTTCAGCTCGCGCCCGTTCTGATCGACATGCATCGCGTAATAATCGGGATAGGCGAATTTGTGCAGATACGATCCGAGCACCGCTTGCGGTTCCTCGTATTCGGTGACGCGCACGGCGGTCAGCCCGCCCTCCAGCCCGGTGTAGGCGTGCATCCCCACGAAATTGACGTAGTTCGTGCCGAGCAGCAACAGCTGCGCCATAATCGCGTTGTTGTTCTCCTTTTCGGACAGGTGACAATCGGAGCATGTTTTCGTCTCAGTCAGCCGAACGGTGTGAGGGAAGTGCGGCGCGAATGCCTGGCTGGAAAAGCCGATGGAGCTGATCGGGGGCTGCTGCACATAAATGCGTTCGCGGTTGATGTTGGTCGAAGACAGCACCAGCGCCGATGAAGAGCGGACCGGCGTGATCTGGTTGCCCTTGGTCGTCTGATGCTTGCCCAGCTGGAACATTTCGTCGCGCGCGACCTGCGGGTTGTAAGTGGCGAAATTGCGCGTCTCGCCGCCTTCATACCGGTGCGATTTTGTCTTCCAATTGGCCTCGATCGGCAGGTGACACCCACCGCAACTCGTGGTCCATGAAAGGTGGCAGGTAAAGCACGCCATTTCCTCGCCACGGTGGGCGCGGTCTTCCTCTGCGATGCCGGTACCAAATTCAAAATTGCCGGTTTCCGCGCCGTATCGGCTCATCAGCTTGGCGCGGGCAGATTTGGCGTTAAATTCAGGCGCTTTGGGATCGACCGAGTCTTTAACGAGGCTCATTTCCCATTGCAGTTTGGGATCGACGAGAGAGCGCTGGATCAGTTTGCGGCGGCCATCGGTGCCTTCAACCCATTCGAACCGGCGCTGCCCATCGGGATTGCGCAGCAGCGAAAGGTTGTGGCCTTTGGGCGGGGCGGCGGGGCCACTGGTCAGCAGTGTAGGATAGGCATCTGGCGTGCCGTGGCAGTCCTTGCACCCGATCTCGATCGCGTTCGCAACCTCGCCATACAGCAGGCCATTGCCGTGCGTGTCCTGTTCAAAGTGACAATCGACACACTGCATCCCCTTTTCGGCGTGGATCGACATCATGTGCACCGATTTGCCCGGATTGGTGCCCGGCTCGACGAACTTGCCCTCGCCCTTGCGCCGCCACTTCTCAGGATCGTCGTTGTCGATGATATTGCCATCCGCATCCAGCAGATTGCCTTCGCGGTCGCGTTTGAAGATGCCGCGGAAATTCCAGCCGTGGCCATGGTAATCGGCGAATTGCGTGTCCTTCAGATCCGGATTGAGATCATAGACATTACGCAGGAAATCGAGGTCCGACCACTTGCCGCGCGGAGCCGCGCCTTCGGGGTTGCGATCGGTCACAGCGCGCACTTCGGCGGCGGTGGGATATTTCTGCTGCTCCGGCCACATATGCGGCGCGTCGCTTTCATAATCCCACATCGTGTAGCCGAGATAGGAATTCAGGAAGATATTGGGCTGGTGCATGTGGCACGACATGCATTGCGCGGTTGGGATTGAGCGGGTGAATACATGCTGGAGCGGGTGGCCCTTCTCCTTGGCCTTGCCTGACCGGGTCAGCAGCCCATCCTCTTCGTTCTTCAACCCGCCGCGCGCATCGAGTGCGGGTTCCTCATCATACGCAACACCCGGCTGTTTGACGGCGGCGTGGCTTGAACCGCTATCCTTGTCTTTTTCGCCATGTTCGCCGTGGCCGTAATCCTTCTCGTACTTGTCGCTGATGGTCGGATCGACGGTGATCGTCTGCCCGTCGCGGCCATATTTGGCATAGATCAGCGAATGGCGCGGTTCACGATCATTGGCATAGACCACGTGGCAACTGGCGCAGCCCGAATGGCGATAATCGCCCGGCTGGTCGTTGGTCCCCATGAACCACGTGAACGGATCGTTGAGGCGAGTCTTGTGGATATTCAGGGCCGGGATCGCCACACGCAGGCCGGTGCCGGGGCCACGGTTCGATTGCTTGAGGTCCGGGCGGCCCGGCTCCTCCAACCGTTGGATCTGGCCGGTCACATTGGGCAGTCCGATTTCGGGAAATTGCGAATTGACCGTGCGCCCGCCGCGTTCAAACACGCGGAACACATCGCCCGGTGGGATCACGTGCCAGGTTGGCAAGGGATACATTTCCGCCAGCACGCCGCGCGCTTCCTGCTCCTTCGTCAGCTTCCCATTGGAGCCGGTGGGGGTGACGATCTTTGCCGGTTCGCCATTGCGGGTATAGGCCTCTCCCAGCAGGTAGTTCTTGAACGGCAGGATGCCGTTATTATACGCCGCCCCTCCCCATAACATCGCGCCGGTCGCCATGATCGAACGTTCCGCCGCCTCTATCGACTGGATGTGGCACGATCCGCACGCCTCACGCGCGACGCGGTAATCGGACGGGTTGATGAACTTGACGTATTCAGGCGATTCCTTGTTCAGCAGGGCATAGGACCGCTTGGGATTGGCCGAGGATGGCCAGTACCAACTGCCCGGATATTTCGGCAGCACATGCGCAGCGTCGCGCGCGGCGACGTATTCGGGGTTATCGTGTTCCAGCTGTGAATTGCCCGCAACGCTGGCATTGCCGCCGTGGCAATCGGTGCAGCCCAGCCGAACTGCGGGCGAGACATGCATGGTCGGCGCATCGGTCTTCACATGGCAGGTGTTGCACCCTTCGGATTTCGCGACGACTTCCATTTCCGACTGCCGCGCGGGCGCGGGCGTTGCGAAGACGAGGCGTGTAATCGCGCTTGACCGGCTTTTCCTTGTCCGCCGCCTGCGCCGCTGGCTGCATCAGCGACACGCCAAGGACCAGCGCGGCAAAGGCCAGCAACAGATGCGACAGGCGCGAAGGGGTGAGGTTTGGCTTCATCAGTATGTCAGCGTCACATTGGCGAGGATGGAATAGAACGTGCGCCCGCCACCGCGCGCATCGAACAGATCGCGAAACCCGTCACCGGCCAGCAACGTGGCACCCGAAAGGCGAAAGACCATGTTCTGGTTTGCCTTGGGCCGCCAGATCGCGGAAGCCGACAGATCGTACCCGATCTCCTTTGGGATCGACCCTTCGACTCGCAGATTTTCAAGGCTGGAGGTGTTTTCGAACCACAGGTGATTGGCGTTGGCTGTAAAGCGTAATTCGGGCGTCAGATCGAAATCCGCACCAATGCCGACCAGCATCGTGCCCGGATTGTTGAAGTTGGACTGGCCCTGCTCCTTTGAACTGCGCAGCGAATTGAGAATGCCGTTGCGCCCGTTCACCGCGACCGCACGTCCGCCGCCCGCAAACGGGATGGTCTGTCGGATCCAATAGGACGTGTCCGCACCGGCAAAGACCGGGTTTTCAAATATCGCGTCGAACCCGCCCTCAACATCGTCGAAAGGATCATCATCGCCGCTGGCATACAGGCCCGACAGGCGAAAGCGCATCCAGTCCTTGTCATAACTCAGCTCTGCCGCGGCAAAGGTGGCGTTGATATCAGCCGGACGGTCGGTGAAGAAATTGTTGCGATCTTCCCCCAGCGCCCAATATGCGCTCGCCGTAAGGTTGATGCGCCCGATCCGCCCATCAGCGTTGTAGCCGAGGTAAAAAACATCGTATTCGCGCCCGCGCAGCGTGCCGAGCAGCGCCGGGCGGACGGGAAAGCCGTTGTCGTCGATCTCGATATCGTCGGCTTCGCGATTGCGGTTGTAGGCGACTGTCACCTGGCTGGTCAGCGCCGGGATCAGGAAATCCTGACGATAGACATTGGCAAACAAAACAAAGTCATCGCGCGGGCTTTGCACCACGGAGTTGAGACCGCTATTCGTATCCTTTTCCAGCCGCCAGAACGCCGCGACATTGAATTGCAGCCGGTTGTTATCGCGATTGCCGAACAGGCGCAGACCCAATTGCTGATCCTGAAACAGGAACCCGCGGAAATCGGCCTGAAACGGCTGGATGCCCGCCCGGATCGAGATGAAATCAAACCGGTCGTTATCGAATTGTGTGAAGTGATAATCGACGAACGCTTCCTGCACGCCGAGGAAATGGTCAAGCCGGCTCGATCCCTTGGACGGCTCCACAAACAGCACGCGACGCTCGGGCACGTCGACGTAATTGACGTTGTAGGCGAAGGTCACGCGATATTCGATGCTGGGCGGTTTGTAGGCGGTGCTGCCCTTCAGCAGCGCCGCGCCAAAAATAAACGTCTGCGACAGCACATGGCTCAGATCATCGCCAAACACATCGAGCCGGTCCGGGTCTGCAGTGGTCTGGATGCCGACGGGTATGGGGAATGTGCGCGGTTCATACACGGTGTCGCTGATGACGTTGGCGACAAAAAACCAGTCATCGCCCTTGATCGGCAGCCACGGTACCTTGGCCGGATTGATCGGGCGGTCGCCTTTGTAGGTGTTCTGATTGTAGGGATCGAGGATGTTCTCTGTCACCAGATCGAGGCTCTGGATCAGACGCCAGCGATCGGGGATCGGCACCTGATCCACCGGGAAAGCCTGCGGTGGCGGAGCGCGGATGGCGCCTTCGTTGGTCTGGTCTATCGGGTCTGGTAACAGGTCGCGAAAACCAGGGCGCATCCGCCCTTCGATTGTGCCGGGATCGAGCGGTTCGGGATCGGTCTTTGCGGTTGTGTTCAGACCCTCGGGCGTCTCGGGCGGCTTCTCGGCTTCCTCTGAGGAGCCGCGCGTTTGCACCTCTTCTACCTCCGGTTCTGGCGGAGGCGGGGTCGCCGCCTGCATCGCCAGCGCGGCGGGGATGAGGATCATCGCCACCGGCTACAGCCCCTCGCACACATTCTGTGCAGCGGTATCAAGGAACGGCGCAAACGGGCAGTTGATATAGCGCAGCCGCACATCGCGATTGCCCACGCGCACCACGATCCGGTCTGCGCGAATATCCCTGGGCGCGTTGCCGATGCCGCCAACCCGCACCCCGGCATTGTTCAGCCCGAGAAAGCTGATCATGTCGTCCTGATCGATCCCGTCGCCCGATACGCCCAGCCCGCCAACCAGCCGGTTGCCGCGATAGACCGGGACCGATCCGGGGAAAATCTGAATGCCATTATCCAGCCGCGTCCCACCCGAAGCGGTCTGCGGCAGGGTGGAACAATTGCGCGGCGTATCCGTGTTCGACTGCCCCGTTACAAACGCCACGTGCTGCCCCAGATTGGCGAGGATAAGCGCCGATTGCAGCCCGGTCGAAAACGGATTGAACTGTTGGATCGGGCGCGACAGCGGACCGTTGGGCGTGCCCACTTCGCCATCGGGGAAATACGGCCGCGACAGGTTCCCGCCTGACCGGTCCGCAAACGCGAACGCGCCGGTCAGCGCGGTGGGATCGTTCAGGAAAGTGCGCACGCGCTGGACGAATTGCGGCACCTCGCCCTGCGCGGCCAGCAGCTCATTCGCGGCAAAGGTGCCGGAGAAAAAGCTCGCCGTGCGGGCCTTTTGCAGCGACACATCGGTGCCGAAGATCGGTGCATCGGGGGATCGCACAATGCCCAGAATCCGCCCGCGCGTGTCGACCAGACTAATCGTCACCTGCGCGCGGCTGTCCAGCGGGCGGCGAATCTGGGCGCGTGCCCGGCTCATCACGGTGAACGCTTCTTCAAGGATCGCGCGCGCCTCGACCTCGCTGATCGCTCCGCCAACGTCGGCTGCATCCGTGCCCGACCGCACCGGGAAGCGGTTTGCGCCCGCGCCGTTGGACAGGACGAATGCGTCGGCAATCCCGAACTCCGCCGCACGTGAGGGGCGAATGCCAGACAGCTCCGTGCCGTAGGCCGTGCCCGCTCTGAGAGCAGCGCCGTCGAAGTATCCGCGCACGGCCAGCAGGCTGCCTGCGGTGCCCGCAAAGCTGGCGCCCGCGACATTGCCGACCTGGCTGAAATCTGCATCGGAGAACCGCAATTGCGTGCCGTCGGCGAAAATCCGCTCTGCCCGGATTGAAACCGGCGCCTCGAACCCGACAGTGCCCGCGAGCGCGATCAGTTCGTCATCGTCATTGTCGACGTCCAGCGTGTTGGGATCAAAGCCATAGACCCCGTCGGCCAGCACTCCCACGCCGCCCACCACGACGCCGTTCTTGTACAGCGGAAAGCCGCCCGCATCCGCCGCCAGCCCCAGCGGGGAACGTTGCGGGCCAATCATCCCATCGCTGGCGCGTGCGGACAGGTCAGAACACGGAAGTTGGCTGAACTGCACGCCAAACAGCGGACCGCTCTCAAGCCCTACCGTGGTCGGAGCGGGAGGAAAATGCTCCTGCACGATCTGGCTTGCCGTGCGGGTGGAGAATGCGTTGCCGCCGCTCGAAAGATACGCGCCCGTAATCGCCTTGGCGATGGCGGCGGCCTCTGATGGGAGGTTAAACCCCTGAATATCCACATTGTTGCGATTGGGCGCATCGGGCACCCGCGCGTTCAGGGTTGCGCCCGGCATGCGGAACACGCCCAGCACATTGCCCACCCGGTCAACCACCGCGATAGTCGCGGCATCACCCTGCGCACGCGCCTGCGCGGCGGCCTGCGCTATCACCGTGCCGACTTCGGCTGCGCTGAGGCTTTCAGCGGCGGGGATCGAATAAACGCTGCCCGATGGCGGTGGCGGCGGCGGAGGCGGCGCGGGCGGAGGATTGCCCGATCCCGGCCCGCCGCCCGTGGGCTGCGGTCCGCTGCCCCCGCCGCCGCAAGCGGAAAGGATCAACAGCGGGGCCAGCGTCCCTGCAACAGCCAGCGATTTCCACCCCCCCGCCATTTCTATTGCAACCTGCCAATGGCCGAGGATGCCGTTGCCAGCGCTTCACGAAATTGTGCCGGGCGATAGGCGTTGGGTTCCTTAACCGCCTCATACGCCTGATTGATGTTTGTCCGGATGCCTGCCGCCGCGCCGACCGTCACCCGGCCTTCGCGCACCAGCGCATTCAACAGCGTGTCCACCGCCATCACCGCCTGCACCGATCCGGAATAGTCGGTAAAGCGCGGCGCGGTTGCCTTGCCCGCGATCATCGCGATCACGCGAAATGCATCGGCGTCGGCATAGGCGCGCGCACTGAGAGCATTCGACAAAGCGCCCGCACGGCTGCCCAGCATTTGCGCTGCGGTGCGCGCATCGGCGGCAGTTCCTGCGCCCATCGCTGCGTGGAAGTTGCGGCTCGCCTTGAGAAAATCTTCCGCCTGCCCCGGCACCAGCACCTTCGCCACAGACGACAGCATGATGATGTTTTCATCGTTGAAGGGCGGATTGCCAAACGGAATCGGGCGTTCGGGGTTCGTCTCGAATGTCAGCTTGCGTGTGGCCGCATCGGTAATGGTGCGGTGGCACGAATGGCAATCGTAGAAATAGAGCTGCGGAAACGCGCCCTCCATCCCGAACCGGGGCTGCGCGAACAGGCTGGTCGAACGCTTGACCGCCTCCGCCTGACCCACGGCCCACAGCCGCACCGAATTCATCTGCCCCTTGCGCGCGCGATAATCGTCGTCTTCGTTGTGGTGCTGCTGCAATGCGCTGAACAGATCGAGCTCGAAAGAGACGCGCGGATGCCCTGCCGCCATCATCGAATGGGTTACGAACTGGTCTTTGTTAGCCGAACCGTAATGGCAATCGAGGCAATTGTTTGCACGGTCCTGCGGACGATCGAGCGCGATCAGCCCATCGGCGATGTTCGAGGCATGGGTGGCAGGCCTCGCATAATGGGTCGCGAGCCAGCCCTTTGCTGCGCCATGGCAGCTTTCGCAGCCGACCCCGTCCGACAGGCGGAACCGCGGGCCGCGCTGCGCCGCCGGGGCGTAGGTCGCATGGCAGCCAAGGCAGGCGGGTGCTTCAGTCGCACGGCCCAGCCCCAAACTGTCTGCGATCTGTTGCCCGCGCCGCCCGGCCAGCACGGCATAGGCGCGCGAATGTGCCCCGCTTTGCGAAGAGGGCTCCTGCCAGGTCGCGATTTCATCCTGACGCACAACCGCACCATTGCCTTCAGCCCGTCCATGGCAGGTCGATCCCGCGCAGCTCGCCACGCCCTCGTAACGGGCGTTTGATGACATCGAATTGCCGTTGGCGATGGCAGCCGGATAAAACAGGATCAGCAACGCCGCCACCAGCACACGGCCCAGCCCAGTCGATACGCTACCGAACGACGTAGGTGCTGACTTTGGTGTCATCGCTTTCCCCCCCGGATGCGATTGAGATGCCATCGACTGGCCGATCCCGATTCAGTGCCACGCGGGAGCGTTGCAGGGAGAACCGGTCTGTTTCAGCGATTGTTCAAAGCCGTGCTATCACACGCCCCGTACCAGCAATTGTAAACTCCCGCCAAGCCAGACGTCCACAAGCAAATGCAGATTGTGTGAAAGGCTCACCCGCAGCGAACGGGGCGCGATCAGGGCTGGCCCCACATCCGCAGAAGGTTGGCCATCGACTTGTCCAACGTCAGAAGCTCTGGCGACTGCGCCTCCAGCTTTGCCCGCAGGCTGGTGCGCAGGTTCTCCATGTCGAACATCAATTCGCGCTGGGCGGGATCGGCGATCAGGCTTTCTATCCAGCCCACCGCGACAATGCGTGTCCCGCTGGTCACCGGTTTCACCTCATGGATCGAAGTGGACGGATACAGGACCAGTTGACCCCATTCGCCCGAAATCTTTTGCGTCACCCCCGCATTGTGCACGATCAGTTCGCCGCCCTCGTAATCGGCCGAATTGCTGAGGTACAGGGTGAAGGACAGATCTGTGCGGATGCGGTTCGTGCCTTTGCCCATCAGTGCGTTGTCCACGTGCGGGCCGTAATATCCGCCATCGCGGGTCTTGCTGATTATCAGCGTCGAGATACGGCGCGGGCGTGCGGCGGACTTTACCACGCTGTTTTCCGCGATCAGCGGTTTCAGTTCCGCACGTATGGCGCGGCCCGCATCCGTATCGGTCCGCGCCTGAAGATTGCGTTTAACCTCCGCAGCGATCTTGCCCGCGGTTGCGCGACCGTCGCGCCATTCCAGCGCGTCCAGCTTTTCAGAAAGGGCGGCGATCCGCTCCTTATCAGTGAATGCAGCAATTTTGACGATCATGGGCGTGCAAGCATTTCCGGGCAGTTATGTGGACGGGTGTTGCACCGAACAATAAGGCCGCACACCGGAGCAACGCAATGGGCAGATTATTGTGATGGTCTAACGTATTTAATCGCGAATTCGCAAATTCTCCTACCGGCTGTATGTAAACAACCTGGGAGGCTCGCCCGATCCCTCGGCGAGCCTCCTTCGGTGCGCCGACATCACGCCGCAAGCGCTTCCTCGCGCCCTACATCGGCAAACTTCAATCCGGCCTCATACCGCCCATCGACCGTCCCGTCTTTCAGCGTGAAGAGATGCAACCAGCCATTGTCGAACAGCGCGCGCACTTCCGGGTGTTTTTCCAGCACCCCAAGGATCGCCTCGCGCGGTGCCTCGATCATCACTGACAGGCGCAGCGGTTCGTGCATCAGCGCGTCGCCATCGTGCACGCTCTGCCATGGAAGGCCGGGGCGCAGGCGACCGCTATTTCCCTCGATCACGCCAATCCCACCAACCACGTTGTGGATCAGTTTGTTGCCGCCGCCAAACACCTGCGGAGCCACGCTCGATCCGTAATATTGCAGGCTGATCCAGCTTGCGACGACCACCGGGGCGGTGATGATGAGTTCCAGCGTGCCGAACCCATTGTCGCTGCGCCAATCATAGGAATGGAGGAAGGCGCGACCGCCCAGATCCTTGCCCGCGGTGGCGGCGCGCGGCGCAGCGATGAATGCGGCGCAGCCTGCCAGTCCCCATTCAGGGCGGGTTTCGGCCCAGTTGCGCGCACGCCCTTCTATGCTCTGCCATTTGGCTCCGGGCAGGCGCGGGGCGCGTTCTGCGCGTGCAATCCATGCCGCCTCATCCAGCCAATCGCGCAGCAAGCCGGTGTCCTGATCGTGATCGGCGGGCAGATCGGCAGTGTAGAGCGTGACCTTGTCGGTTGTGGTGTCATGCAATCCAGCGATAAACAGCGTGTCTGCAGGCACATGGATGCCGCGCGACTTCAGCCCGGCGCGCGCTTCGGGATCGTTCAGCAGGATTGCCAGCACGCGCGCCGACACATCGCCAGCGTGCCCGCCGCATGCGCCGCAATGATACGCGCTTTCATGCGGGTTGTTGGTGACATTGCCGCCATGCCCCACCAGCAGCACAATTTTGGCGAAATTGGCGGTCAGGCTCATCGCGCCCAGCACCGCTGCGGCGGTTTCGCCCTTGGCCTTGATGCTCATGCCGCCGACCACTTGCGGAGCGGGCTCATGCGCAGTGCCACCTTTGCCCAGCCCCAGCGCATCGCGCACCAGTTTGCCCGCATATAGCGGCCCGGCGGATTCGACGAACGCAAAGGAAGACACCGCCGCCTGTCGGAACCGGCCCCAAGCCCGCGCCGTGCGCGCCGCGATGCGGGTGGCGTGGGCGGTATCGGCATCGCCTTCGCTGGTGGTCTCGATTGCGGGGTTGAGCAGCACCGGCAGCCGGTTCTCGACCACATCGGAGCCATGCGCCTTGTGCGCCAGCGGCAGGCCAAAAAACCCGGCAAACCCGATCGTCTCAATCGCACCATCGACACTTTCCAGCGCGCGGCGGAACACTTCGGAACGCACATCAATGCAGAACGCGGCCTGCAGGGTCGGGCGCCCTCCGGTCAGGTGCGACCCGTCGAGCGCGGCGGTCAACCGGCGCTGATGCGCGCGTTCTGCAGCGTCCTGAAGGATAGCGAGTGTCACCTGATCCTGCGTCGGCTCCAGCGGGGCGGCATGGCCCGCAACGGTATCTTCCCACTGCTGCGCGATGGCCGGGACATGCTCCAGCAACGCCTCTTCCCAGATCAGCCGGATTGCGAGCATATCGGCCAGCGTACGGTCAGCCGCTCCCGCCAGCTCCGCCTGCCACAGCAGCCAGCGTGCGTGCTGCGCCCATCCTCCCAGGCTCATGTAAAGCCGGTGGAAAGCGGTTTCGGCGGCGGCGGCGGTCAGGCCAAGTTTATCGGCAGCAAACAGGATCGCGCGCTCGGTCGTATCGGGCGCGGCGGCGACATGCGCACAGAACCCCTGCAGCCCTGCGATTTCCGGCGTCAGATCATGGCTGGCCCATGCCCGCCACGCGGCGAACGCCTCAGCGCCCGGACTGGGCGACCACAGCGCCTGACCCCGATCGAACTGACCCCCCGCCCACAGACCAAAAGTCTTGTCGATCACTGAAGGCCAATCAATCCCCGTCGCCTTCGCGGCCAAATCGGCAATCGTTGGCAAAGCGGGCGCAGCCGGGCTTTCACCCAGCGCCGAGGCCGAAAGTTTGAGCGCGGCAATACTTGAAAGCTTTAGCGCAGAGTTCGACGCGGCAAGCGCGGCATCAAGATCGGCATCCTCTATCCGTCCCTCCGCGATAGCAGTGCAATACGCTTCCCCCGACTGGGTGATGCGCGTGCCCGTGACCCGCGAAAGCCGGGCTGAAGCCGCCGCCAAATCCTCGCCCGTCTGCCCAAGGAAGGGATTGACCGCCACGGTCGCATCCAGCGGAAAAGCGGGCGGCACGGCGCGCGCGGCGGCCTCTGCTGCGGTCAGCACTTCCGACATGCGGGCGGGAGTGATTTGGGGATGTTTCAGGAACATGGAGTTTCTCCGCCAGAGAGGCCTATTGAACACGCTTGGACGTCGCCGCGAAGCCGCCAATCGCGCGGTCGAGCAGGGCGTTGAGATAAAGGCCGTTCGCAAGGTGTACGCGCAGGCCGGCGGTCGATGGATGATGCGCCCACAGCGGGAACAACGCCTGCGCAAAGGCGACCAGGCCAAAGCTGATTACCGCGATCACGATCAGCCCCCATTCCAGTGGCTCGGGCGTCGGCGCGGCAGGAAGGATCGGGCCCCACACCGCCTGAGCCAGCGCCTGAAAGCTGAAATATCCGATGGCCGCGAACAGCGATGATCCCACAAGCCGCTTCGTCAATTCGCGCGGGGCGAGATCCGCCAGGCCCTGCGCCACCATGTATGCCACGCCAAAGATCAGGATAGCCCCCATCGCCAGTGCTTGCGGGCTCTTCATGCCGAATGCGTAAGTGAACAACGCGGCGATAGCTGCGTACAGAACCAGCGCGAGCGCGAATGACTTGGCGACCGCCTTAACACTCGGCGCGGCGACCGGGCCGGGGCGACGGATGCTGGCGACTTCGGCAATTGCGCCGCCGGAGGACAGGAAAGCGTGCGCTTTGTAGAGCGAGTGCGCGACGATGTGCAGCAGCGCGAGTGTCCACAGGCCCAGCCCGCATTGCAGCAGCATAAAACCCATTTGCGATACGGTGGACCACGCCAGCGCGGTCTTCACGGCGCTTTGTGTCAGCATCACCGCCGCACCGAACAGCGCGGTGAACCCGCCCAGCACGACCAGCGCGGCCATGGAACCGGGGCTCGCCTGGATCAATGCCGCTGACGCAATCAGCAGCACGCCGCCAGAATTGATGATGCCTGCGTGCAGCAGCGCTGAGACGGGCGTAGGCGCTTCCATCACCTCGGTAAGCCAACCGTGCAAAGGGAACGATGCGGTCTTGAGCGCGGCGGCGATCACGATGCAGGCGACTGCAATGTTGCCAGCGAGCCCCAGCCCGTTCGCAGCGGCGTTCAGCGGCAATTGCGCAAGATCGCCTGTACCAAATGCAACGAACAACAAAACGCTTGCGGCGATCAGCAGAATATCGCCTGAATGCCACACCAGCGCAAACTTTGTCGCGGCGCGCTGCGCCTCGGCGCGATCGGGATAGAACAGCAGCAGGCGTTTAAGCGCCAAACCAACCGCCAGCGTGCCCAGCACCAGCGTCGCCATGCTGCCCGCCTGGACAAACACCATCACCGCCGCCAGCGTGGCCAACATCAGGGAATGAAACGCACCTTCGCGCGCCTCACCATCGATGTAAGTGCGACTGTACCGCATCACGACCCAGCCGATAAAGCCGACCAGTACGGCCATGGAGGCGCTGACCAGATCGGCCCGCAGCGCCAATACGAACAGTCCGTCCAACGCGGCGAGACCGCTCGCCTTGCCCAGTATTACCTGCGCCAGCCCTGCCCCGCTCAATAGCAGCGCGAGCAGCGCCGCCATCTCTGACCAGCGCGGCAACGATCCGGGACGCTTGCCCGGCCGCGATGCGGCAAACAGCGCGACCAGCAACAGCACCAGCGGGGCAAGGAACGATAGGGAAGGCGCAAGTGGCATGGAATGCTCCGGAAGCGGCGATTATGGTGAAAACGTGCCGCTGCAGATATCGCGCCGACCTCATCAAGAAAATTACATATTATTTCCTTTATCGTTCGCTATTATAGAACGATGGCAATCTTGAACCTGCACCATCTGCGTCTGTTTAGGGCGGTCGCGCGTGAGGGGACGCTGACCGGTGCGGCGCGCTCTCTCAATATTTCGCAAAGCGCGGTTTCCGCCCAGATCAAGTCGCTGGAGGCATCGCTGGGCCACAATTTGTTCGAACGGCGCGGGCGCAATCTGGAAATTACCGAAGCGGGCCGCATAGCGCTCGATCATGCGGACGATATCTTTCGCACTGCCGATCACCTCACCGCCACGCTTGCCCGTGCAGAGGGGCAGCGGCGCGTGTTGCGCATCGGCGCGTTGGCGACTCTGTCACGCAATTTCCAGATGCGGTTTCTGGAGCCAGTGCTGAACCGTGACGATGTGGAGGTGGTGCTGCGGTCCGGCACGCAAGACAGCCTGCTGCGCGGTCTCGAAGCGCTCAGCCTTGACGTGGTGCTCACCAATATGAGCCCGGCGCGCGATGCGGGCAGTCCATATCTGGTGACGCGGGTGGACGATCAGCCGATCAGTCTGGTCGGATCGCCCGATAGGGCCACATCATCCGGCGCCAGCTTGCCAGACCTGATACAGGCGCACCCGTTGATCCTGCCAACACCCGAAACCAGCCTGCGCGCCGGTTTTGACGCGTTGCTAGACCGGCTTGCGCTGGACCGGCAAGGCATCATCCCGCGCATCGCGGCGGAGGCTGATGATATGGCCATGCTGCGCCTGCTGACGCGCGCCAACGTGGGCATTGCGGTTATCCCGCCCATTGTTGTGCAGGACGAACTGCAGGCCGGCACTCTCGTTGAGCTGAGCCGCCTGGATGACCTGACGGAGATCTTCTGGGCGGTCACGATCCGCCGCCGGTTCCCCAATCCGCTGCTGCGCGACGTGCTCGGTCGATCAGCCGCCCAGTTTTTCCGCCATTAGCTCCACCTGCATGGTGCAGCCGCGCTCCACCAGCGCTTCGGCAAGTTCATCCGCACGTTCGTAATCCTCGGCAAGAACGCCAAAGGTGACCGTGGCAACATCGGTCCCCTCCGGCCCGGCGAAGGTATAACTGCCGGTTTCCGACACGATCATGCGCGCAGGATCCAACGCGGCCTCGCTCTCACCATCGTCAAAGGTGACGTCGATCGAGCTTTGCGAAGCGGTGTCGATGATGCGGTAGGTCGCAATGCCTTCTTCCGAAGGGCGCCACAACCGCACCGAATTGGTGTCAAAAAGGCACACCTTGCCCGAACGCGAAACATCGACGAACCACAGGTTCGGGCTGACCGCTCTGACCGCTTCGCCAGTGGCCGGTGCCCGCACGGCCCCGGTGCGCACGCGCCGCGCGGCTTTTTTGCGGGTGAGTTCGCTGAAGCGGCGGCTGATCGCCTGCGGCTTTTCCCCGACTTTGAATGTACCCGCCCCCTTCATGACGCGCGTCCCGTTAGCGGTAAGGACGGTGATTGTGTCGCCCGCCTTCAAAGTGATGCTGGCATCATCCGCGACCTTCTTGCCAACCGGATACGCGCCGGAAGACGGCCCGCTGGATTTGACGACTACGCCCGCCATGGCAGCGCCCGCGCCCACCCCGGCAAACAGCGATCCCGCGATTGCAGCGGTGACTATACGAGCCTTCAAATTAGCCGAGAACATACGCTCCCCCTTCACCAAGATTTTCATAACGATCCTTCAGATTGCGTAGCGCGATGTCGTCTGGATGGCCAGCAGCCAGAGTGCGGACGAGTTCGCTCGCCCTTGCCGGGTCGCTGGCAGCAATCTGTGCCGCTTCGACCAGAATGGCGCGGTCGGCTTCCGGGAAATCGGGCGCAGGCTCCATGATATCGACCGGGCTGGATCGGCCGCGCAGCACGATCCGGCCCATAGGACGCCACCAATCGAGGCCCGATTGTTCTGCAAATTCGCGGCTGGCCATAACGCTGGATTGCAGCGCCTTGTTCGCCGCTTCGAGACGGGCGGCGGTGTTCATGCTATCGCCGAGCGCAGTGTACTGGATGCGCGTTTCGCCGCCAAAATTGCCGATCACAGCTTCACCATAATGCAGGCCCACGCGGGTCTTGCCAATCTTTGGCAGGTCCGGGTCCAACGCAGCGACCTCCTGGCGAAAATCCTCGCCCGCTTGCCAGATTGCGTAGCCCGCACGTGCTGCACGCTCGCCATCGTCGGGCCGAGAAATCGGAGCGCCCCAGAATGCGACCACCGCGTCGCCCACGAACTTGTCGATCACCCCGCCATGGTCAAGCACCACCTGGCTTAGCATTTCGAGATAGCGATTGAGCAGTTTGGCGACCATTTCCGGCTCAATTGCGTGGCTCATCTTGGTGAAGCCTTCCAGATCGCTGAATAGCACACAGATCGAACGCTTCTCTCCGCCAAGTGAGAGCAGTTCAGGCCGGTCTATGATCTGCTGCGCGATGTCGCGGGGGATGTATTTGCCCAGTGCATTTTGCGCGAAACTGCGTTGTTTCGCGCCCGAAGCTCGCGCCACCGTGGTCATCGCGGAAAACGCCAGAACCCATCCCACCAACCAGCCGACTGCGGGCAGGCCATAGGTATCAACGTTGCGCACCTGCAACACGATGGGCGTACCCAGGAACATCACGAACAGCACCACAACCAATGGTGCCAGCCGCCGAGCGGGCCATTCCAGCAGCGCGACCAGCACCGCCGTCACCACCACCAGCACCGCAAACGCCCACAACACTGTGGAGGAAAGCTGAGGCAGCGCGCGGCCATCCAGCATCTGCGCGATCATTTCTGCATGCACAAATATTCCCGCCGGAGATTCGCCGTTGATCGAGGTGTGCGAGGTTTCCACGCGATCGTAATCGACGATATCGCCACCGATCAGTACATATTTGCCCGCTATCTGCTGCGCGATAAAAGGCGTTATCTCCGGATCGAGATTGACGAACAGGTCAATGTCCAGTGATGTAAAGAGCGGTACGGAAACATCCTGCGCGTCGTCAGGGCCATCAGCGTCGCTCTGGTCCTCATATTTGCTTCGGCGGTATTCGATGGCGCCCACATATTCGGCAAACCGGCCTAGCGGTCCGCCTGCATCCTCCACCATGGCCCGGCCCAGTAACGGGGGCAGTCCGGGAACGATATCCGGCCACACTCGCGTAGAACCAAACGAATTGTCGAGCCTGATGGAGGCAGGCCGCGCATTGCTGCCCTCCAGCTGCGCGAGGAACTCCTCCAGATAGACCTGCTGTTCGTACCGGATATCGTCGCGATTGGTGCCCACCCCGGCATATCCGACCGCAACTGGCGTCTGCATCGCGCGCAGCGTCTTAATCAGCACCGTATCTTCATTCTGCGGCTGATCGAACAGGATATCGATGCCGATGGCTTTGGCGCCCATCTGGTCAATGTTGCGCAGCGCCTCTGCCAGAACGTCGCGCGGCAAGGGTGATCGTTTCTGCGCGTTGATCAAGGTCTGATCGGTGTAGACTACCGCTATGACGCGATCGTCGGGTTCAATCATATCGGCAGAATAATAGCTGCGCATATCGTAAAACGCGATTTCGGCGGCATTGGTCAGTGGGGTGGGCACCTCGCCGCCGGGCAGGGTCCAGCTGAACCGCGCGATGAAGATCGCGATAATGATAACGATAAACGCAACGCCGGCCTGGACCGCCCCTGCCTCGCGCACATTGCGCCAGCCGCGGCTGATCCAGCCCGCTCCTTTGCGTGCCTGGCCGGACCCATTGTCAGCCGGTGTGGCCATGCCTGCCCATCATCCCCCTTTGTAGCCCGATCTGACCTGCGTGTCAGCGCGTTGCGGCAACCGTACCGTCCCCGATCACTGCGAACGCCGACCAGTAAAACGGATGCGAGGTGTTTGCATCGTCCATCAGATCAAGCTGCGAGGCGCGCAAGGCCGCTGCAGTTTCCCGTCCACCTTTATCGAACAGACCCGCGATCAGCCGCTTGGTCGCGTCATAATCGTCCGGCACCGGCCAGTGGCTGGCGAGGATCGTGCGGCCACCTGCCCCCACAAACGCGCGCACCAGACCATCAAGAGCGTAATCACCGCCGCTGGTGACGCCCGCTGCACGAGTTGCACCGATAGTCGCCCCCCCAGCTGTATCGCAGGCCGAAAGGATCACCAGATCGGCATCGATGCGCAGCGCAAAAATCTCGGCAAAGCTCAGCAGGCCATCGGAGTCCTCGCCGCCAAACGAGGTCAGCAATGCCGGGCGGGGCGGGCATTCGGGCTGCGGGGCGGTGACCAAACCGTGGGTGGCGAAATGCAGGATGCGATACTCCGCCAGGTCATCGCGCTGTGCGATCGCGGTGTCGGTAAACTCGCCTTGTGTGAGGACGGTGGATGCGCCGCCCAGACGCCGGGCTGCATCGAACAATTCATCGGCCTTGATCGGATTTGCCCAGATGTTAGGCGACCACAGGCAATTCTCTCCGCCCGCCAGTGCGGATCGGGTTCGCACGCGGCCAATTGGTCCATCGCCAATCGGCAAATTTTGACCCAATCCGAGATAGGCCTTCTCCCCGTTTGAAGGGCGCGAGGCGCGCACATCGCGAAACGCTGCGGGTGAAACAGAGGTGCTTACCTGCGATGTACGACCAAGCCATGCCGTGCCTGTAAAATCGTATTCGTTCGCATCATCCGCCGCGACCCGTGCCTTGTATCGCGCGACGCTGGCATCATCTGTGACCAGCAGGTTGATCGGCAGTTTCAGCATCGCGCCGTCAGGCTCGAATACGATGTGGCGATGGCCGGGAAGTCTATCCGCGACAGGGGCGAACAGGCGCACATACAACTCGCGCGCGCCCTCGATATCGAAGGGGTAGGTGAAGACTTCGCCGCCCTCGGCCACCGCAATGCTTTCGCGGATACGACTTACCAGCAATTCCAGCTTTTCCGGCGCAACATCGGCCCGGTATGCCAGCGCGGTATCCGCCGTGGCGTAGACCACGAAGCTTTCTTCCGCGAGCGTGACCAATTTCACGTAAGCCTCGTCCGCGCGCAGTGTGCGCTGCATTTCGACCAACTCTATCGCATCACCCGAAACCGCTCGATAACGGGGATATTCCGCCAACCGTGTAAGGATTTGCGCTTGTTCGACCTGCAATTGGTCAAGCTGCCTTTGTCGATCCTCCAGCAGCTTGACCCCTTCGGGCGTCAGTTCTGCCCCGGACTGCATCTGCAGGATTGCATTACGCGATTGTTCAAGCGAACGACCCAGATTGGTCGCCTTGCGGAACAGTTGCGCTGCCTCATCATCGCCAGCCGAAAGCTCACGCGCCAGCACAGCCTGGGTCTGCGCCAGACCGGGGCGTTGCAGCAATTGCGATGCGGCGAAGATCGCCGTCGCCGCATCGGCATTGGCGCTGGCCCCGCCAGTCCCATCCAGCAACAGTCCGAAATACGGCTCAAGCAGGCCGCGCACGCTGGGCAACGGACGGCCATCGGCGTCGGCCACGATATCGCCGTAAAGCGTCAGCGCATCGGTGCGCCGCCCGGTACGCGCATAGAACCCGGCCAATTGCCCGCGCGCGCTTTGTAAGGCCGGCGTCCCCGCATAGGCAGCCTGCAACAGGGCAATGCTGTCCAGGTGAAGGCGTTCGGCAGATGCGTTTTCACCGCTGCGTTCCGCCGCTTCGGCTAGTTCTCCCAGGACCTGAGCGCGCAGCCATAGGATCGAGACGACGCGGCCACCACGAACCTCGGCCAAAGTGGTGTTAGCTCGGGCCAGATTCGTCGCTGCCTCATCGCTGCGCCCCGAGAGACGCAGCGCAGTTGCACGCAGGTAATCGCTCTGCCCATCAAGCAATTGCGCACGTTCAAGTGGTGTCAGCGCCAACGAATAGGGTGAACCGGCCACCCGGTCGTTCTCTGCTGAAAGGCGGTTTGCCAGAGACGGCCCGATACGCAACGCTCGCAGCGCTTCGGGATCACCAAATTCGTTGATGATCGGGGCGTTAAGATAGCCCAGCGCACTTTCTGGATTGCCGCGATTGAGCGCATTGATCGCTTCGTAATTGCGTTGCAGCCGGGCCAGAACAGGAACCGGTCCAGACTCTGCACGGGTCAGGGAAAAAACGCGCTCAGCCTCGGAATAGTTGCCGAGATTGGATTGCAGCAGCGCCTCATTCAGACGCGCCTCGATCGCGCTGTTTCCGGTGAGCGTCGCGGCGCTGGCGGCGAAAAATTCCGCTGCCTGCGCAAATTCGCCGCTGTTGCTGCGGCGGTAAGCTTCGACCAGCGCCTGATCTGCTGAAATCGCTTCCGCCTGCTGGCGGGCAAAGGCCAGCGCATCGGTCGTCTGGGTCAGCGGGATATCGACATTGCCGCCGACCTCCTCGTCCCTGGCGAGCGAGGCAAGCCCGATTTGCAGCGCCTTTTCATAGGCGGCCAAACCGGTCGCGGCATAGGTGCGGCCATTCGCCTCGCCAACGAGCAATCGGGTGCGGAAGATACTGCCCGAAGTGCTGCAAGTCAGGCGGCGCGCGCTGCTGAGCGCGTTGGAGATGATATCTGGCACGGCATCAGCATCGGAGCTGGCGCAATCTGAGCCCGGCCCGCCAAATCGCTGTTGCGCATCATCGGCGAGCGTGCCGCGCACCACCCACAATGTGCCGATCGGAGCGGCAGCATCGCGGCAGATGAGCGAATATTTGCGGTCGAACAGCCCCGCCCCCGGTTCTGGAGCCAGAATTTGCGCTTCGCACAGCGCGTTCGATCCGACAGCAAACGTGTCACGCAGGCTGATCGGCTGACTTTGCGAGATCTGCGCGAAGTTGGGCGATGGCGACATGGCGGCAGCAATGACGATAGCTGCTGTGAGAACGGTAACGAGCTGTTTCATCGGATTATTCCTCACCCTCGCCTGACGGATCATCCACGGGCGCGGCATCGTCTTCGTCATCTTCGGGATCATCCTGTGCATACAGCGAACTGTCCCCGCCACTTGTGACCGGATCTTCGAGAAGCGCGTCTTCTGAAAGTAGCGGCGCCTCGATCAGGCCGGGAAAGTCGGCACCGAATTCGGCGTCGGCCTGCTGATCGTTGACTGGCACGTCCTGAAAGATTTCCACCGGGGCTTCGAAAACCTCCGGATTATTGAACGCGATAGGGCCGAAGTCAGGATTGCCGGGTACCGGAGGCACCACAACAGGTCCGCCCGTTGGTGGTGGCGGAGGAGGCGCAGGAGGGGGCGGCGGCGCAGGAGGAGGAGGGGGCGGAGGAACCGGCGGCGGCGGCGGAGGAGGAGGCGGCGGAGGAACCGGTGGTGGCGGCGGCGGCGGCGGCGCAGGAGGAGGCGACGTAGGAGGCGGCGGTGGTGGCGGCGGAACGTTGTTGCAGATACCTGTGTTGATCACGCAATCGTTCAGTTCGCTCGTATCGGTGTATTGCGTTGGCGTCGGATTTGACGGGTCATTGTTGAAGTTCGCATTATTCAGAAAGAACACATCGGCGGTCACGACGGTGCCGTTGTCAAGCTGCTGGCGAGCGTAAACAAACACATCCAGCGGTCCCGGCGTGGTGTTGGCATCTGCGCGATTGCCGATCGAGAGCAGTCCTCCCTCCCCGCTATCGCCTACCGTCAGGCCGCCTTGATCAGTCGCGCTGCCGGTGTTTCGGACCAGCAAGGTATCCGCAACGCCAATGTTGATCCGGTCGGCCCGGACATAACCCGATGGATCATCGCTGCCCGGAGCGGCAACCTGGAGCTGGGCGTTGCGCCCGGCAAAGTTGGGTTCGGCCTGCAATTGCGCAATCGTGGCCGCGTCCGCCACCCAAATGTTGTCAGCCACCAGATTGATTACGCCTTCAGGCTGCAAGGCCGGGTTGAGAATGCGCAATCCGCCGGGCGTGACAATTTCGATCCGCTCGCCAGCGGTAATGCCAATGAAACCGGTGGCCGTGTCCAGTAAACCAAACGTGCCCTCTACCCGCACAATGCTGCTGAGGCTGGTTGCGTTGATCTGGACTCCCGCAAAACCGTTGGCAGCCGATCCTGAAAGCGCTGCGTTCAGCACCAGAATATCAGGCGCGTCAGGATTATTGGCCGCGCTGATTTCGGGACCATTGAAAGTGAAATCGGAATTGCTGAAACGGTTAAGCTCAGCCTCTGTCAGCGTGTAGCCTGCTCCATCGACCGCTCCACCAATTTGCGCGGTCTCCGTCGTTTCCAGCGAAGTCGCTGTCGCGAACAAGGCCTGTATCCGCGAGCCAGCCTCGATCTCGAGATCGCGCGACGTCAATTGCAGGAACAAGGCGTTGATGCCCGGCACCGCATCATCGTCTCCGGTGATCGTAATCGTCCCCGGAGTTGTGATGGTGATATCGGTGTTGAACGGCGGCCCTCCGCTGGCTCCGAGCAGGCCGCCCTGTCCGGTCTCGATATTGATGGAATCACGCGCTTCGAACAGGCCGATGGCCGTCACCAGCACGTCCCCGCCTGATGCCGCTACGCCTGGGGTTGGCAGGTCGAGCGAGATACGATCGCCCAGCGCCGTCGCGGTGAGATTGGCGACATCGATTGCGCCGGACCCGGCCTCTATCAAGAATGAACCTGCGGTGTCGTCCGCAAGTGTTCCATCGCCGTCCGCACTGAGGGTTAGACTGGGGGTGCGCACCAGACTGGTGCCCCCAGCCTCCAGCGTCAGTTGCACGAGACCTGCAGAAGACTGCCCGCCGACCGAAGTGGTCGCATCGGCCGAAATCAGGAATGCGGTAGTCGCATCGATCAGCGAATCGCCCGTCAAAGTGACTGCAGCGCCGGCAGTTCCGGCAAAGGCGCTGGTCCCGCCGGTCGCACTCGAATCGCTCGACACCACAAACGTGTCTGCCGTGATCGACGAATTTGCCAAGTCGACTGTCACGAATTCGGAGAAAGCATTGCCCGCAGCAGTCCCGCTGCCGCCGGTGGACTGGCCGTTGATCGTAAGCGATCCGGGAACCGGGCCAGCCGCGCCGACCGTTAGTATCGTGTCGGTCAATTGCAGGCCAGCGCCCATTGCAATCGCCGCGCCTCCGGTTGCCGCATTGCCGCCCAAAGCGTCCGCAGAGATCAAGTTATTACCGACCAGACCAATGGTCGAAGGGTTGGCGGAAAGGGATGCCGATCCGCTGAGCGCGTCGCCGCCTACCCCGTCAACATCGTTCGCAGTGCCGCCGAACGCATCCGCCAGAATAAATAGGGTCGCGCCATCGATATCGCTGCCCTGAATCAGGACCGACGCAGCGCCGCCATCCGCGTTGCCACCCTGCGCCACGCCCGATCCGCCGAAGTTCGAAGCGGCGACGCTGAGCGTGCGCTCCCCACTGGCATTGGGTGTGAAGGTAACGGTCGCATTGTCGGTGACAAATCGCGCGGTCCCACCCGATGCCGAACCACCAGTATTGCCGTCGCCACCGCCTGAAACGGAGAATATCGCAAGATTGCCGGTGACGTTTAGCGTGGCATTGTCGATCAGGACGATGCTGGCCCCGCCGGTCGCGTCGCCTCCCGTGCCCTGTCCCGATCCGATACCGCCCGTTGCACCCGCTCCGCCTGCCGGAAGTTCAGCGTTCAGCGTTCCCCCGGCCAGCACATTGATGGTACGCACACCGCCCGTTGCATCGCCGCCATCGGCATCGCCGTTCGTGGTGTTGCCAAAACCGCCCACACCAGTCACGGAAAACTGCGTGCGGCCAAAGCTGATGGTGCCGCCATCCGCGGTGATAGTGCCCGTCCCGCCAGCGCCGGTGCCTCCGACGCCGCCCTCAATGACGCTTCCGCCAAAACCACGCGCCAAGATGCGCAGCAAGTTCGCTGTATTGTCGGTCGCGGGTGCAGCGGGTAGGCTGATCGTCCCACCTGTCGATGCAGTGATCGAAAGGTCGCCACCCTGTCCGCTTCCGCCGTCGACGCCGGGTGCAAACGCATTCGCACCTCGCCCATCGGCGGTAAAGATACCGCCGCCGTTGTTTGTGTTGCGGCTTTCCAATGGCACATCGTTGCGGATCGTCAGCCTGCTGGCAGCGCCGCTGACCTCTGCGGACAGCACGCCGCCCTCGCCAATTCCGCCGCTGCCGCCGGAGCTTTGACCGCCCTCGCCAGTGGCAGTGAATTGGGCACTGCCAAAGTCGAATACGGTTCCGCTGCGCGCGGTAACATCAATGCTGCCTGCGCGGCCAAGCCCACCGGCAAAACCGGCCCCATCGGCGCTACCGCCGGTCGCGTTGACCTCGGCAGAAAGATTGCCGTCGATGATGAGGGTCCCCGGATCGTCAATCCCCGCTGTGATCGTGATCGTGCCGCCCTGTCCGGTCGCGCCCGCGCCAACCAGCGAAGCGCCACCCACGCTACCCGCATCCAGCGTCGCATCGCCCAAGATCGTCACGTTGATGCCGTCAGCTGACATTGAAATGTCGCCGCCGGTAGCCTCGCCGCCAAGCCCGGAAAAGCCTGTGCCTCCCAGCGCGCGAGCCCTGGCGTCAAGCGATCCCAAAGTGGCGCTGCCATTCAGGCCGCCTAACAACAGCGCAAGTCCGCCGGTCGCTTCACCGCCCGATATACCAAGCCCGCCAAACCCATTGGCGGCAATCGCGACGTTGTCTGCAGCGACCGTGCCGACCGAAAGATCGACAAACCCATTGCCACCACGGCCAGCACCGCCATCACCGGTAAAGTCGCTGGCCGAGAAGCCATCACCCCCGCCGTTACCACCGGACCCATCGGCGCCAACCAGCAAATCGCCGAAATTGGCGACCCCCGCGCCGACCGAACCATCAAGCCCCGGAAACAGCGTCAATCCGGCAATCGCCGTCCCGCCAATGCCATCGCCGCCGGTTCCGCCCAGCCCCGGCGTAAGCGTATCTCCGCCATCGCCGCCTTGGCCGGTCGCCTCGACAACCGCAGAACCGCCGATTACGATACTGCCATTGTCAGCCCCGGAAAGCAGGTAAGCGCCAGATCCAAGGTCTGGCACGGCGCCATTCAATATGGCAGGTGATCCGCCCAGCCCAAGGCCGCCATTTCCGGCCTGTTCAGTACTGCCACCACTGCCGCCCCTGCCCCCGACCGCGCTGGCGACAAGGGCGATGTTGCCGCCCACCTCAATGGTGGCGGCCTGCGTCAATGTACCCTCGGCGTCGACCCGTACTAGCCCGCCGGATCCATCGCCGCCTGTTCCGCCTGTGCCAAACGATGCGCCTCCACCCTGACCTGCTGCGTTGAGCGCACCATCGCCTGAGATGGAAACTTGCCCAACCGTTGCCAACACTGTGGCAATGCCTCCCGTACCGCGTCCGCCGACGACACCATTGCCGCCGAGCGCGCCCGCTTCCGCGTTATAATCGCCGGTCACGGTGACGGTCCCGTCATTCGTGACCGAAGTCGATGCGATACCGCCATTGGCGCTGCCGCCTGCGCCCAGATTGTTGTCACCGCCTGTCGCGATGGCTTCCAGTGTCAGATTGCCGTCGATGCCAATTGTGCTCGCTGCATCAATGGCAACTTGCGCTATCCCCGCCTGCGCGCGTGAGCCTTCGTCGGTCACGCTTGCGAAACGGCCTGTGGCGTTCGCGCTTATGGTAACGTCGTCTTCTGCGGTGATCGAACCGCCCTGCGTAGCCACAACCAGCCGCGATGTTCCGCCCGCCGCAAAAGACGGCGTCAATCCGACGATGCCCGATCCCGTTGCGCCGACTGCATCCGCTCTTACCGTGGTAAGCCCGCGCAAAGTGACGCTGCCGCCGACATCTGCGAAGATTTCAGCCTGCCCGCCGCGCGCGTCCGCGCCGATCTGCAAATCGCTCACAGCTATCCCTGTCGCGTTCGCTGAAACCACCACATCTCCCGTGATGTCGATGAAACCAGCCTCGGCGTCGATCGATGATTGACCTCCGAATGACTGGCCCGCGATCCCCGACGTAGTCTCAACTCCGCCAAACGCATCGGACGTCACAAGCGCGTTTCCACCGATATTCACAACACCGTCCTCGATCGCGGTGATCCCGGCGAAGCCGCCGAACGCATCGATTACCGTCGGGTCTTGCAAGCTGGTGCCTTGCACGCCGAACGCCCGCGCAGAAACAAGCACGTCGCCCGTAACATCAAGGGTATTGCCGTTGATAGCTACGACCTCGGCCCGGTTGCGACCCACTGCCAACAGGCTACCAGTAACCGAACTGTTGCTGCCCAGCGCGCCAACACCGACCAGATCGTTGGAGATTGCAAGCAGGCTGCTTGTTGCGGTGAAATCCTCAAGCAGGATGCTGCCGCCGGGAAGATTTGAAAAGGGATCGTCCGGGCGCGAGAACACAGCGTTTATGCCGTCCGAAATCGTGCCGTCCTGCACTGATCGGCCCTGAACGTCGTAATTGGCAGACAGGATAATCTCGCCATTCACGATCCCCGCACTGGCAGCAGGATCGAAGCCGAGATTGCCGCTAAAAATCATGCTGATCGGATCAGATACCGCGCGGGCCACGGCGTAGATGATATGGTTGTCGCCCGCACCCGTGCTGGACGGGCCGCCCACATTGCCGTTGATTTCAATGGGAGTGCTACCCGATGCCCCGACCGATATCTGAATGTCGAACAGGCCATTGGAAAGCGTGAGATTGACGACATCAGCACCGACAAATGCCTGACTGCCATTGACGCGCGAATTGCCATTCATCTGCACGCGCGAAGCAGCAGCGATAAAGAACGACCCTTCCCCAAGCGCATTGATCTGCGCACCCGGATCGACGATGAGCGGAGCGGTTCCTCCAATCGAATTGAAGTTGCCCAATTGCAACGTCCCGCCGTTCAGCGCAAAGTTGTTGAACGATGCGAGATCAGGCTCGATCGCGGTCAGGATCAGACTGCCTACATCGAACACCGCGGTCGATCCCACCAGGATACCGGTGGGTGAATAGAACGCGATGGTCCCTCCGGTAGTCGGCGTGTTCGCATCAATATAGCGCGAAACCACCCGGCCATTGATGACCGCGATATCGTTGTTGCTGGTCGGCAAGATCCGATTGAGCACGGCGAAATCGGGCGAGCCAAGCTCGCTTTCGAAGGTCACGACGTTGTTTGTCGGCAGGAAGTCGAGCGCGTTTCCTGAATTATCCAGCACGGGCGTCCAGTCGATGACTGTAACCTCGCTGTCGACGAAAACCGTTTCGGTGCCTGCGCCTGTAAATGAGCGACTCGCAAATCCCTGAACGACAAATTCGCTGGCCTGGATAGCCTGCGCCTGCGCGCGGGCCGGTGCCAGTGTCAGCGAAAGCGCAATTGCCATCGGGCCGCAGCCCAGCATCAATTGTGCACGATTGGCGGTCAGGCGGGCCATTTCAAAATCTCCACGGGAACAGTCGGGCGGTCAACGAGAACATGGCCCGCACATCGCCGCGGCGAAGGGCAAGGTCGGGCGTCTCCAGCGGAACCGCGATCATGAAATCACCCTGCATTCGGTCCCCCCATGCTGCGCGCACACCGGCACCTGCCGACCATAGTCGGTCCGGGTTCTGCGCGCGGCGGCTGGGGTCTTCATTCCAAGCAAAGGCGACGTCGGTAAACACATATGGCTGATACGCGACCGCATCGACATCGGCGGGCGCAAGCGATCCGTATCGCACCTCGAATGTCGAGGCGATGCCGCTATCGCCCAGCACGGCTCCCGGATCGTAGCCGCGCCCGATGGAGAAACTGCCAGCGGCAAATTCCTCGAACGCGGGCAATGGATCGCTGGTCACCTGCGCCTGCGCTTCGAGTGCAAAGGTGATGAGCGGGATCGGACGATATTCCGCGCCAAATTCATACCGCAGCAAAAGCGGGGTCGGATCAGCCTCAATCCGGCTTGGCGCGGCAGCACCCCCGGCAACGCAGGCCAGCAGGTTCGTCCGGCAATCGGGGCTTTGGGACAAGATGCCGATGCCTTGGCGTACCTGAGCGCCATATCGCAGGCGCAGTTTCGGTTCGAACGGAGTGTAGCCATCCAGCCGCTGCACACTCGCGCGGTCGGTCTGTTCGCCGATGAAGCCCACAAACACTGTGCGAACCCTGTCGCGTGTCAGGGCAAAGTTATTCACATCGACATTCTGATCGACGATATCCAGCCCGGCCTCGCCAAAGAAGCTGGACTGACGCGTGCGCTGGAACGGGAAGCTGGCAAACACGCTGCCGATCACGCTTTCGGATTTGATATCGAGCCCGGCCAGATCGTTATCGGGACGGGTGGTTGAATAGGTCAACGATCCGCCCAGCCGCAGCCCCTCGGCCCCCACCGCGAAATCGTGGCCGACGCGAAAGGTTTGCTGTTCGGTAAATTCCAGCGTGCTGAATGCGGTAACAAAGGTGCGGTCGCCCAGCCCCGTGATATCGTAGATCTCGCCCTGCACGGTCGCACCGAACCGTCCAATAGCGCTCGATCCCAGGTTCTGGACGTTTGCAAACAAAGTGCCGCGCTGGCGGATAATGGCAATTTCGCCGGTTAATTCCCCCGGCTCGCCATCCGCTTTAGGGCGTAACGACAGGCGCACATTCAACCCCGGCAAATCGTCTGCCAGCAGCAGGTACCGTTCCGCCTCGTTGGTGTTGAACACCTCCTGCCCGGTCAATTTCTCAAGGTAGCTTACGACCAGAGCCTCTGACGGACCGGCCTCACCGCGCACGCGCACCGAAGTCATTCGACCGAAAATTACGCGGAAATCAGGAATGCCATCAGCAAGGTTCTGTTCGGGAATTTCGACCGTGGCGAGATAGCCTTTTGCCCGCAGCATGGTATTGGCCCCGGCGCGCACATCGCACAGCACCGACAGAGGCAGTTCGCGCCCCACATATCCGCGAAACGCATCGTCAAGCGAAAGGCCCGGAACTTTTTCCAGCCCGCCAAACTCCGCCCCATTCAGCGTCAGTTTGATATCGGAATATTCGGCCCGGTCCAGCGCGCACGGCGCACGCTCAAACCCGCCATCAATGGTGAGTGTGGTGGGCCGGTTCTGCTGCCTGAGACTGGGCGGGACCAGTTCGGTACGATTGGGCGGAACCGCTTGCGTCGGAATGGCTGGAGGAGTGCCAACAGGCTGGCTGGGTTGCGCCTGTGCAAACGCCGGAACCGCAGGGAGCAACATTGCCGAAATGCCAGCAATGCCGATAGTGCGACAGAGCGCGGTAAATCGCCGCTCCCCCCCAGATCGACCTGCAAAGCCATCGCCAGCGCTGGCAGCGCTGCTTATCTCAGGGCTTCCGGCATCACGTGTGACAAAGCCAGCCAATACCGGCCTGCCATGCAAGGGCTTCTCAACCGTGACGAATCTATAAAAATGTAAAGCTGCGCTCGACAACATTGCCCCCCAAATGGCCGTAAATGTCGACGTGGAATCCAAGCATCGAGGTTTGCCCCCCGTGCTTAGGCAACAGGCATTCCCGCATCTTTGGCGAGTTAGCATTGGCAGCCGTTTTCGCGGCTATTTCACGTATTCGGGGCGACCCAAGATACCGGCCATGATACCGAGCGCGACCCTACTACTATCCGTCGACATGACAAGCGCGCATCACCCCCGAACTGGTGGAATCGCGCATATTGTCGCATTTGCACAAGGTTGGCGAAAACTGCCTGCGCGCGCTATCTCGCAAGGTCTTGCGGGTTCACCGCACACGTGACGGAGCGATCAGCACCGCGTTGGCGATCAGTAGGTCCAGCCCATCCAGATAGGCGCGCAGCGAGGGATCGTGAGCGAACCCGATGGTCAGCCCATCCCCGGTCGGCTGCGCCATCAGATACGGCTTGAACGCGAGCTGCCGCTTGTTCTGCGCCCACACATGGCCGCTGGCGATCAGACTATCGGTCGCGGCAAAGCGCAATGCGTTTATCCCATCCGCGCGGTCCAGCGGAGTGTAAACCACTGAACCACCCGCATTCACCACTGCGCCATCGTCATATCCTGCTGACAGGAAGCTTTCGCGATCCGCCACTGTGTTCAGCAGCGCGCCCGGCAACGTATCGGGCAAGGCACGCTGATCCTGGATCGCCGCGCGGTATTCTGCCTCGTTCGCGATCTCGGTGGCTTGGGCAAGGTCGCTGTCCTTCTTGTCCTCTGCGCTAGACGGGTCGCGCCCCAGCGCCGCCTCGCGCGTCACCGCCAGCAGCGGGTCATCCCCGCTGGTGAAATCAGCGAGGCTGTCTCCCACAGCCACCAGCACACCGCCACGTTCGACAAACCGGCGCAGGTTTCGCATTCCGTTTGTGCCCAATTCGCTTTCGGGCGAGCCATCGGGGACCAGAACGACATCGTAATCGGTAAGGTCGGCGCGGCCAAAACGGCTTGTGCGGATCGGCGTCAACGGCAAGCCAATACGCTGTTCCAGCACATATCGTAGTGCGCCCGCGCTGAGTTGCGAGACGCCCTCGTCCCAGACGATGGCGACTTTGGGCAACGTCAGGCGTTTGAACCGCTCGCTGCCGAGGTTCGGCCCATCCTCGACCCAGCCGGAGGACAACCGCACCGTCTCCGCGCCAATCTCGCGCGAGAGCGCTTCGATGCGGGCCAGCGCGCCATCCTTGTTACCGCCTGCCGGGAAGACAACGGTACCGCGCGGGAAAGCGCGGCCGCCGGTTGTGAATGCCTCATCCGTCACGCGGGCGACCAGACCTTCCCGGAGTGCCAGCGTCACCAGCCGCGCTTGCCCGCTATCGGTCCACGGTACGGCGATGCCAAAATCGCCCGATCCGCCTGCAATCGATTCAATCGGCGCAACCGAGGTCAGCGCGGCGCCACCCGCAGTACCGCAAACCGCCACATCCACGCCCGACATCAGCCCGACCGACCACGCGGTTACGTCGTACAATTCGTGCGGAAGATCCTCGCCGCGCCGACGTTCCTGTTCGGCAAGAAATTCAGGAGGCAAATCGGTGTTGCGATCCAGCAGGCTGCGCACCAGCCGCGCCGCGGGCTGCGCCTGCGGCACGGACAGGTATCCGGCGGGATAGGAGCGCCCGCATACATTTGCCGGGCCATCCTGACGTCGCACGATAATCCCCTGCGCGGCCAGTCTGCGGCCAAGGCTTTCTGCATTCCAGCGCCGTTTGGAAAGGTCGATGACATAGCTGCCATTGCCTGCCGCGCCGTTGGCATTGGCGCTGCGATAGGCGGCAAAATCAGACAGGAAACGGTCGGCATTCTGCGCGACTGCCTCTGCCGTGGCAAAGCTGGCGATGAAGTGGTTCCGGACTCCGTCACCATAAGTGAGGATCGTATCATCGCGCCTTTCGAATACGAGGCCGCGCGCCGATCCCTGCTCGTATGTGCTGCCTATCGCGCCCTGATGCGCGTTCCACGTATCGCCGTAACCGGGGTAGAACAGATCATACACCTCGCGGGTGAAATACGGCTCTCCCATGCGGTCGAAATAGGCCGCGTTGTTGCGCCCGATCAGTTCATAGGCGCGGCGCTGAGCGGCGGTGATGTTGGGGTTGATCGGATCGGCGGCGGGGCTGAAGAAATATGTGTTGTCCCCGCCCATTTCGTGCAGGTCGACCACGACTACCGGATTCCAGGCGCGAATTGCGGCCACCTTGCCACGCGTTTCGGGCTGGCTCAGCGTGAACCAGTCGCGGTTGAGATCGAACATGTAGTGATTGACCCGCCCGCTCGGCCACGGCTCGTCATGTTCGGCGGACTGACGATCTGCCGAAGGGACAATCCCGGTCGCGGCCTGGAACCGGTCGATAAAGCGAGCTCGCCCATCGGGATTTTGCATCGGATCAAGTACGACGATAGTCTCGCGCATGATCTGTGCCGCGCGGGCATCGCCGTTTGCCGCCAGCAGGTGATACGCCATCATCAGCGATGCGTCGGTCGATGAAATCTCGTTGCCATGGACGCCATAGGTCAACCAGGTGACGGGCAGCGCCGCACCATTGCCAGCGCGCCCCGCAGCGATTGTGGCAAGATCGGCCTGCACATCGTCCAGTCGCGCCATGTTTTCAGGGGCGGTCAGGATCACGTAGTTGAGCGGACGGCCCTCCCACGTCTCGGCATATTTGACAATCCGCATCCGATCGGGCGCGGCATCGGCCAGCGCACGCAGATATGTCAACGCGTCAACTGGCGAAGTGATCCGCTCCCCAGGAGCGTGGCCTATGGTCTGCGTCAGGGTCGGAATAGCCGGGTCGAATTGCGCCTCAAGAAAGCTTTGCGCCTGCGCGGGCGAACATGGCACGGCAACGCACCACAACGCGGCCAGACCCGCGGCCAAGCGCCCGAAAAACCGACCCTGCATTATTCAAACCCCGTGTTTTACTCGCGAAGCCGCCAGCCTTCCGCGATGCGCGCGGGATGGTCAAGTGTTACGAGATGGTTAGGCAATCCGGTGCTTCAGGAAAAAGTTAGCACGATCAGCCGGATGCCAAGTCCGGTTGCGACCAGCATGACGATTACACCGGCAATATTGGCGCGCCAGCCGTTGGCATATTGGCCCAGAATCGCACTCTGGTTCATAGCATACAGCAGGAACGCTGCGAGGATCGGCAACAGCAGGCCGTTGGCGAATTGCGCGGCCACGATAACCTCAACCGGGCGGATACCTGCCAAAGACAGCGCCGCTCCGATTGCGATCACGCTAAGAGCGATGGTGCGGAAGGCGAGCGATTTCTGGCCCGCGTCCAGTCGCAAGATCTCCGTCATCGCAAAGGCGGTTGCCAGCGGCGCGGTGATGGCGCTGGTCAATCCGGCAGCAAACAGCCCGATGCCGAGCAGATATTTCGAAAACGATCCGAACAGCGGCTCAAACTGCAAAGCCATGTCGCCCGCGCTTTCAACAGCAATGCCGCTGGCAAACAGGCTGGCGGCGGCGGTGGAGGCGATCAGGATCGCGAGCAATCCGCCCAGCCCGATGGCGATGCCGGTGTCCGCACGCACCGCGCCAAGGTCTTGCGGACTGGACCATTTGCGGCTGACGGCAGAGGCGTGCAGGAACAGGTTATACGGCACCACAGTGGTCCCGATCAGCGCGATTACCGTCAACAGCGCGCCGTCGGGAACGGTCGGTGTGACCAGTCCTGTAATCATCTGCGAAAGATCGGGGCGGACGATCGCACAGGTGGCAACAAACGCCGCCGCCATGGTCATCACCAGTGCCAGCAGCGCGCGCTCTATCGCGGCGTAACTGCCCAGCATCAACAATGCGCCTGCCAGCGCGGCGATGGTGAGTACGCTGGCGGTGAACACAGTGTCGCTCTCCCCCGCAATCGCCGCGATGCCGAGCGACGCTCCAGAAAGATTACCCGCCTCATAGGCCGCATTGCCGCCATACAGCGCCATGCCCACCAGCACGATCAGCGGCCAGCGCCAGACAGAAGCCTCAAACAGAATGGCGAGGTTCGCGCCCAGCCCTTTCTGCGTGATCAGGCCGAGGCGTGCCGACATTTCCTGCAGCGCAATCGTGGCCAATGTCGCGAACAGCAGCGCCCATAACAGTGTGTATCCGTGAACCGCCCCGGCCAGCGTGCAGGCGGTGACGGTGCCCGGCCCGATGAATGCCGCCGTCACCAGCGCGCCCGGCCCCAGATTGCGAATTTTCGATATCATTGAGGTTTTTCCACGCGTTTATCGACGGGGCCGAACCCTCCGCCGGTCGGGGTGCGGATGACGATGGCATCGCCCGGCTGCACGTGCGCCTCCCCGCAGCCGCCCAGATCTTCGACGCTGCCATCGTTGCGCACGATGCTGTTTTCACCCAGCCGCCCGGCTTGCCCGCCGAAAAGGCCCGGAACCGGCACGCGCCGATGGTCGGAAAGGATCGCGCATTCCATCGCCTCGCGAAAACGGATGCGGCGCGTCACCCCGTCTCCCGCATTCCACTCACCGCGCCCGCCCGATTCCCGGTCGATGCCGAAATGGTCGAGCACCACAGGAAATCGCGCCTCCAGCACTTCGGGATCGGTCATCCGCGTGTTCGTCATGTGAGTGTGCACCGCCGCCGCGCCGTCAAAACCCTTTCCATCGAACCCGATCCCGGCGGGCGCGCCCGAACAGATCGTCTCGTAATACTGGACGCGGTCATTGCCGAACGTCAGATTATTCATGGTTCCCTGCGCCGGAGCCAACCGCCCAAACGCGGCAAACAGCGCATCGGTAACGGCTTGACTGGTCTCCACATTACCCGCGACCACGGCGGCAGGATAGCGGGGGTTGAGCATTGAACCTTCGGGGACGACGATCTCAAGTGGGCGCATGCAGCCCGCGTTCAAGGGGATATCGTCCGCGACGAGGCAGCGGACGACATAAAGCACCGCCGCGCGGGTAACGGCGGCGGGAGCGTTGAATGCGCTGTCCTGCTGATTGCTGGTGCCGGTAAAATCGATCCGCGCGGTCTGCGTCTCCCGGTCTATCGTCACCGCCACCCGAACTTGCGCGCCGGAATCGAGCGCCAGCGTGAAGGCTCCGTCATCCAGCCGGGAAAGCGCGCGGCGCACAGAGGCAGCGGCGTTGTCCTGAATGTGGCCCATATATGCCTGCACCACGCCCATGCCGAACTGCGCGGCTAGATTTGTTAACTCGGTTGCGCCTGCGGTATTGGCGGCGATCTGAGCCATCAGGTCTGCGATGTTCTGGGGGATGTTGCGCGCGGGATAAGGGCCACTTCCCAAAGCGGTCTCGATCCTCTCGGACATGAAAACGCCATTTTCTACCAGCTTGATATTATCGAGCAGCACCCCTTCTTCGTGGATGGTGCGCCCGCGCGGACTCATCGATCCGGGGGAGATGCCGCCCACATCCTCGTGATGCGCGCGGCTGGCGACGAAGAACACGATGTCCTCTCCATCATCGCCAAACACCGGCGATACCACGGTGATATCCGGCAAGTGCGATCCGCCCCGGTGGGGGTTGTTCTGGACGAAGGCATCGCCGCGCCCGATTGCCTGTCCGCTGGCAAGGATCGACTTCACGCTTTCGTCCATCGATCCCAGATGCACCGGCACGTGCGGCGCGTTGGCGACCAGATTGCCGCTCGCGTCGAATATTGCGCAAGAGAAATCGAGCCGCTCCTTGACGTTCACCGATTGCGATGTGTTGCGCAGGATGATGCCCATCTGCTCGGCAATGGACATATATCGGTTGTTGAACAGTTCCAGCGTAACCGGATCGGCGATGGAGGGATCGGGCGAGCGCCTTGCACCGCGCTCTTGAGCGGTCAGGATCAGATGGCCCAGCGGGTTCACCGTGCCGGTCCAGCCGGGTTCGATCACGATGGTGCCGTTCGGCTCGGTGATGATTGCCGGCCCTGTGACGACATGGCCCGGTCCCAGCTCCGATATGCCAAACACCGGTGCATCGTGCCATTGATTGCCGCTGTAAAAGCGCGTCTGAGCGATGGCGACGGGCGGACCGTCGACCGGTTCCGCTGAACGTTCGTAAGCTGGATCGCTCCCGGCGCTGGCCTCCACGATCAAGGTGTCGAGGATGATCGGCTTTTCACTGGCCGTAAACCCGTATTGGCGGTGATGCGCGGCCTCGAAAGCGGCCTTCATGGTATCGGCATCGGCCAGCGGCACGGTCAACACGGTATCGGTGCGGCGATAGCGCAACAGAGCCGTTGCGCGGGTGGTGATGCCATCGGCGTGTGCGCCCTGCGCGGTCAGATCATCGCGGCACAGGGCGTCGAGCCGATCGACCTCTGTGGCCAGATCGCTTTCCAGATCGGGTGCCAATGTGCGCTCTATCACTGCCTGACGTTCTGCTCTCAGCACCGCGAGGCCCATGCCGTAGGCGGACAAGACACCAGACAAAGGATGCAGCAGGATCTGCCCGATACCCAACCGCTCCGCGACCAGACAGGCGTGCTGGCCGCCCGCCCCGCCAAAGCAATTGAGGACATATCCCGCCACATCGTGCCCGCGCGCCAGACTGACCTGCCGGATCGCCTGCGCCATGTGCTCAATCGCGATATCGAGGAACCCCTGCGCCACGGCCTCTGGCGATCGTCCGTCGCCGATCTCCTCTGCCAGCGCGTCAAACCCGGCACGCGCGGCCTCGCTGTCCAGCGGCTGATCCTGCCGTGGCCCGAATATCGCAGGGAAAAACCGCGGGTCGAGCTTTCCCAGCGCCGCGTTTATATCCGTCACCGCCAACGGCCCGCCTCGCCGGTAACACGCCGGGCCGGGGTCCGCGCCAGCCGATTGCGGACCGACGCGCAGGCGCGTCCCGTCAAACCGCAACAGCGATCCTCCGCCCGCTGCAACCGTGTGGATATCCAGCATTGGCACACGCATGGCGGTGCCGGCAACTTCGGTCTCATACGCCTTTTCCAGCGTGCCTGCGTAATGGGAGACATCGGTGGAGGTGCCGCCCATGTCGAAACCGATAACCTTGTCGAACCCTGCCGCTTTTGCAGTTGCCACGCAGCCGACGATCCCGCCCGCAGGGCCAGACAGGATTGCATCGCGCCCCCGAAAATGCGCCGCATCCGTTAACCCGCCCGACGACTGCATGAACAGCAGCTGCCCCGGCGCGCGGGTATTGCCCAGCGCGGTCTCCACCTGATCGACATAGTGACGCAGCACCGGCGTCAGGTACGCATCTACCACGGTGGTCTGCCCACGTGGCACGATCTTGCTGAGCGGGCTGACATCGTGGCTGGCGGATATCTGGGTATAGCCGACTTCGCGCGCGATCTGCACCAGCGCGCGTTCGTGCTCGGGATATTTGTAGGCGTGCATCAGCGCAATCGCGATCGCACGATATCCGTCATCGAATGCGGCCTGCAAATGTGTGCGGGCAGTGTCCGCGTCCACCGCGCGCTCCACCGATCCATCCGCCAGCACCCGCTCCTCGATCTCGATCATGTGCGAATACAATACATCGCGCTTGGCAATGTTGAGCGCAAAGGTGTTCGGGCGGGCCTGATGCCCGATCTCGATGGCGTCACACAGGCCGTGCGTGATCGCCAGCACGGTCGGCTGCCCCGCGCGTTCCAGCAGGGCGTTGGTTGCAACCGTGGTGCCCATCTTGATCGCGGCAATGGCTTCTACCGGAAGAGGCTCGCCTGCATCAACGCCAAGGATTGCGCGGATACCGTGGATCGCGGCATCGGCATAGCTTTCGGGATTGTCGGAGAGATATTTGCGCGTCGTCAGCGTGCCGTCGGGGGCGCGCGCAACAATATCGGTGAACGTGCCGCCGCGGTCGATCCAGAACTGCCAGCCATTGGCGGCGTGATCTTGGGTTTGCGTCATTATCACCCGGACTTACGCGGCGGGCGTGCCGGGTCAAGCGAAGCAATCGCCAGACCCGGCATTCTCATTGCTGTAGGCAGCACCTCACCCCAGCGCGATATGTCGCTTCATATGGTGATCTACGTTGCCGAATTCGGCATCGAAGGTGGTGAGCCGCTTGAAGTAATGGCCAATCGCGTATTCATCGGTGACGCCGTTGCCCCCGTGGATTTGCACCGCTTCCTGCCCGATCAGCCGCGCGGCCTGACCAATACGGACCTTGGCTGCCGAAACCGCACGCTTGCGCTCGGTCTCTTCGGCATCCAGCCGCAGGGTTGCCAGATAGGTGAGCGAGACCGACTGCTCGTATTCGGTGTACATATCGACCATGCGGTGTTGCAGCACCTGAAACGAACCGATTGGCACGCCGAACTGTTTGCGCTGGCGCGAATATTCGATCGTCATGGCGTTGGCGACCTTCATCGCGCCACACGCCTCTGCGCACAGGGCTGCAATGGCTTCGTCGGTGACGCGCTCGATGAGCGGCAGGCCCGCGCCTTCTTCCCCGATCAGGGCGTCGGCGGGAACCTCGACATTCTCGAAATACACCTCCGACGCGCGGCGACCGTCAACCGTTTCATAATCGCGGGTCACCACGCCCTTCGCCGATTTGTCGACAACGAACACGCTGATGCCATCGCGATCGCGGCGTTCTCCGCCGGTGCGCGCGGTTACGATCAGGTGGCTGGCCCACGGCGCGCCGATGACAACAGCCTTGTGACCGTTCAGCACATAGCCGCCGCCATCCTTGCGCGCGGTTGTTTCCAGATCGGCGTAATCGTATCGCCCACGTGGTTCGGCATAGGCGAAGGCGAACACCCGGCTGCCATCGACGATCGCGCCGATATGTTCTTCTTTCTGCGCCTGTGTCCCGGCGTGTTTCAGGAACCCGCCTGCGCACACGACCGTGGGGACGAACGGTTCGACCACGAGGCCTTTGCCGAATTCCTCCATCACGATCATCGCATCGACCGCGCCTCCGCCAAAACCGCCGTCTTCCTCGCTGAACGGCATCCCGAGGATGCCCAGCTCGGCCAGTTGTGCCCACACCTCGGGACGCCATCCCGCATCGCTGGCGATTGCCGCGCGGCGCGTTTCCCAGTCATACTGTTCCCGCACCATGCGCGTCAGGCCGTCGCGCACCATTTCCTGTTCTTCGGTAAAATTGAAGTCCACTAATTCTCTCCGGTGTCGCTCTTTGCCTTACAGGCCGAGGATCATTTTCGTGATGATGTTGCGCTGAATTTCGTTCGATCCGCCATAGATCGAAGTCTTGCGCATGTTGAAATACAATCCTGCCGCGTGCTGGGCATATTCGGGGCCAACCGGATACTGGTTCGATCCGGCATCGCCCGGAACCTGCGCGATATTGCCATACAGCGGCGTGCCGTAACTGCCGACCGCCTCCAGCGTCAGTTCGGTCAGGCGTTGCTGAATTTCGGTGCCCTTGATCTTGAGGATGGAGCTTTCCGGTCCCGGCCCCTTGCCCGCCTGTTCGCCGGCCAGCGTGCGCAATTCGGTGATTTCCAGCGCGGCCAGATCAATCTCCAACTGGCTGACCTTGCGGGCGAAATCGAAATCCTGGATCAGCGGCTGACCATCCTGCGTTTCCACCGCGGCAATTTCGCGCAGCTTTTCAACGCCGCGCTTTGACCGGGCGACCCCTGCAATGCCGCTGCGTTCGTGGGCGAGCAGGAACTTGGCATAAGTCCAGCCCTTGTTTTCCACTCCAACCAGATTCTCGACCGGCACGCGCACATCGGTCAGCCACGTCTCGTTGACCTCGTATCCGCCGTCCAGCAGCTTGATCGGGCGCACTTCGACGCCCGGCGATTTCATGTCGATCAGGATGAAGCTGATGCCTTCCTGCGGCTTTGCAGCGTCAGGATCGGTGCGGCACAGGAAGAAACCCCAGTCGGCGTGCTGCGCCAGAGTGGTCCACGTTTTCTGCCCGTTGATGACATAATGATCGCCGTCCCGGACAGCCGTGGTCTTGAGGCTGGCAAGGTCGGACCCGGCGCCCGGCTCGGAATAACCCTGGCACCACCACACATCGCCGCTGCGAATGCCCGGCAGGTGCTGCGCCTTTTGCTCTTCGTTACCAAAGGTGTAGATCACCGGCCCGACCATCGAAACGCCGAACGGCAGCGGCATGAAGGTGTTTGCCCGCGCGTTCTCTTCCGACCAGATGTACCGCTGCGTCGGTGTCCAGCCAGTGCCGCCATACTCGACCGGCCATGCGGGAACCGACCAACCCTTTTCCCCCAAAACCTTGTGCCAGGCGACCATATCTTCGGGCGACATGTCCTCGCGCATTCCAAAGTCGCCAAGGTGCGAGGGATGATTTTCGGCGATGAAGGTGCGCACTTCCTCGCGAAAGGCGCGTTCTTCGGGGGTGAATTCCAGGTTCATGTTTGAAGGCTCCCAGGGGTTTTCATTTGCTACCCACCCTGTTGCCATGCACGGGCGCTCGCTGAAAGCCGAAAAAACTCAAACCTCGGCGCAACTGGCGCAAGACGGGGGAGTTTTGGAAAGGGTCAGTTGCGGCATTATGGCGCAAAAGAACCATAATCAGCCGTGACATACTGAATTCCATTCAAAAATTTGCAAAAACACTGCAAGACAAGACAGGCGCTCCGCGCCGTGGGTAGGTCATGGAAGCGCTCAGTTTCCTATGTCGTCCCTCTTGCGCAAGCTAAGGGTCGTCTGACAGTCTAAGAACCGCTTCGACAAGCATTCTTACTCCTTCGACGGCTGGACCCTCGACGAGAAATCCGCATTCGAAATTCACGTCCATCGAGCGTCGAAGCATATTCGCCGATCCTACATATGCGGCGACGCCGTCAGCCAAGACGATCTTAGCGTGAAATGTCTCATCATCGAGTGATGGGACCCGTAGCAGGCCAAAGTTGTTACGGATGCGAGAAGACGCTCTCGAAGGTTTGTTTTGATCCCGTTTAGGCTCGCTTCCTCGCGCAGAACCAGGTGCGTTCAGTGGCCGTAGAAGCGCGGAAGAGTTCGCATGCCCATTCCGCTCCCTCACGATCCATGAAGGCACCATAATCGTAAACCGATCGACTGCTCTTCGTGCGAGATGAATGAAGGCATGCCTGGTCGGAGTGAGCGACACATACTGGCTCGCGATATCGCGTGAGAGCTCCTTCGATAGACGACTAGGCTCAGGCGGCATGGTTACTACCAGCCTTGCGGTCGCTTGAGGTGCGGTTGTCGACGGTTTCGAGTTCACCTGTTCGAGCCTTCAAAGAATCCAACGAGATTCTGGCTGATTGGCTTTCCCAGTTCGGCGGCGTCCCGCCTTGAAGAGCAGCGCGCGACAAAAGGAGGTTGGATGCCACGCAGCTTACCTCAGAAACCATCACACATGCAGGCATCGCCCCCGCGGACATCGCAAAGGGCACCTGATCCGCATCGTAGCTGGCGAGGATCTATCGCCCTCCTCAAGAATGCCTCTGACGAGTTTCTCCACATCGCGGAAATGTTGCCGAGTCCGGCGTCATTCCTTTGCGATAAATGGTGAATGCCAGGTCTGCGGAAAAATTGCTCTCCGATGCCGTCCCGATCAACACCCGACGTATCTGCGAGCGCGTGCATGAACTGATGTGAGAGCGTGTGAAGAAGCAAATAGATATAGCTCGGCAACGTCCGAGCCTCTCCCTGCCTACCTCGCGATCTTTGAACCCCTCGAGAAATTGCCCGAAGTCTTCATACTGCTCAGAAATGCCCTACCCAGATTTTCATCAGGCACGTCGGCACGCCATTGTTCCGCAACCAATCCCGGACGCGTTTTTCTTCCAGCTTGAAGTAAAGAGCTTCATTCTGTTGCTGAGTGACGTAGACCGGCCGCTTTGAATCTTTAACTGGAAGAGGTCGAAGGCCATCAGCCTAACTGGCATACGTCTTTGCGCCGTTGAGCTCGCGAGTGTAACGGGCCAGATGAGACCCGGCTATAGCCGAAGCTAAACTCGCAGATGACAGCCCGCGAAGTAGCACGAGCTGCTCGATCCCAAGCCTCTTCATGAGTTCGGAAGTCCCCTTGAGATAGCGCTGGTGCCGGACAGGGTCATTGGTAGTATCGGTCAATGTGAGTCCGGTTTGAGCACGTCACCGCCCGATGACCTCCATCGCGGAGACGATGTGTTCCTTTACGAATGCATCTGCTCCACAGTCTGCCGGATGGGATCGTAACGTCGGCCCAATCGCCTCGGTTACGGACGGCACCGCGATTGAGGACTTCCACTTCCTCGTCGATCAGGCCTCCTGCGAACCAGCCTTCTCTAGTTCACGAGCCTCGTCTTCCACTTTTCGCTGCCGCGCTCTTTCCTGCCTCTTCTTCTTCGCGCATATCCAACAGCGTTTCGTAGTCTTCCACTCTCTGATGCTCGCACTCCTCTCCTCCCTAACTCCTTTTCCTTCTCCACAAGTCCGACCATGTCAGACACCTTCACCACTGCGGTGTAGTCGAAATTGACGTTCGTTTTTGGCGGAGCATGCCGAAGTTTCCGAACAACAAGGACCTGTGGCCGAATTCCATAAGAAGCACAAGGCTGAAGCGCGCAAGAAGATTAAATTGATCGTGGTCTTACGGAGCGCGAGCATCAGAGACAGCACGCATTCGCGCATCAGACGTTTCTGGTCGAGAAGGAAGGCGATGCTGTTGAGATAGCGAGGCGCCTGGTGACCCGAAGGCGACCATACAGGCCGACATGAACAATGAGTTCGATTTGTTGCATCTCTACTTCAACACGAAGCGGATCAACCACTCGGAATGCTTTTCAAAGGATGGTGCCTGCACCAACATACCGAAAGCTTTTTTGGCAGAATGTGGCGGCCGAGGCCGGCGTTTATCGGCATATTTCAGGCAACCACGTGCATCTCTATGCGCAGGAGCTCGGTTGGCGCGAACAGTATCGGCGCAAAGCGAATGGCGATCTCTTCAATCTCATGATCGCCGCAATAGGCCGGGCAGGACCGTCACCGACAATGCGTGGCTACTGGCAGCGGCGTAAGGCGAATGATGATGGGCCTGGTAGCAATGAGAACGCTCCGGGAGCAGAGGTTGCAGATGCGCTTACCGGCCGTAGGCTCTTCGTCGGTGCTCGATAATTCGCCAGCGTATTGGCCAAGTATCAAGCTTCTCGACATGTTCACCGACTTTCCCGTGCAGCGACGCGTCGACGGAAGCTGTCACTCTCTTCAACATATGCTTGTCATCGAGAGGGATATCATTTCTCTTCATGATCTGCTCCGCGATAGCTCTTGATCGAATGGGTTCGGAAGCCTCGCGCAGGATCTCGAAAGTCCATCGCGTCACATCCCCCACAGCGAAGGGCAGCTGCATCGCGTTCTTCTTGCGCGGCTTCACTTTTCTCGCATCAAAGTTCGGATTGATTTCCTGAAGGATCGCCTCGGAGCAGTCGATCAGATGCTCCACCTTTGTAAGGCGCTCCTCCTTCGCTGCCAAACTATCCAGAGCCTTTCGGATCTTAGTTATCTCTTCGCCAAGGGTAAGCTTCTCGCCTAGCCAGTTCTTGTATGCTGTCTCGAGCGACGACCTGAGGTTGGAATGCGACATCGCATTTGATTATGCTCAAGGGTCAGAAGGGATCAACGCTTCGGGAGAAACTCATCCTGAAAACTTGTGGATGGCGGATCAAGCAGTTCGAAAGCTGGTAATCTTCCCGCTATAGAACTGACATCACTCATTTTTATGAGCGCGGCGCTAGGTGGGGAGGCGCTCACGTCCTATAAATTCCGTCCTTTTAATTCCCAAGCGAGCACCAACTGATCATGCCACTCTCCAAATACATGCAGTTGGTCCACAAATCCCGAGAGGCCTGCCTTTCGGCGGTTGAAACCTACAATCGGGCTTCTGCCATGTATCGCGAAGAGACTTTCGCCATTCTTATGCTGAACGCATGGGAGCTTCTTCTCAAAGCCTGAGTGATAAAAGAGGCTGGCGGCAAGCCAAGCGCGCTATACGCGAGGCGTGTTCGCAAAAAGAAAGATGGCACACCGAGCAAGCGCAAGGAGGTAATCCGGACGCGCTCTGGTTCGCCTATGACAATTGGGATCGATAAATGCTGGAAGCTTGTGGCCAGCTACCCCAAAGACAGCATAGATCTGCAGGGGATCGCTAATATCGAAGCACTAATGGAAATCCGGGACAATGCGACCCATTTTATAGTCGCGGACGCCCGGCTGCGAAAGAAGTTGTCCGAAATCTCATTGGCGGCAGTCCGCAACTACGTAATCGCAGCGCACCATTGGTTCGGGATCACATTCTCCGATCTAAACATCGCCTCCATCCCATTGTCGTTCGATCTCGATCAGAAGGAAGTGGAGGCTGTCGCGAAAAAATCATCGACGATGGTCTCGAAGTTTCTCTCCCATATGCAGAATGTCGAGGGGGCGCTCCCGAAAGATGAATCCGACTTCGCTTTCTCAGTCAGGGTTGATTTTGACCTCATTAAAAAGAAGGATGAGAATGCGGTCAAAGCTTCAATGGTGGGAAGCGCTGATGCCGATCTCACAGTCGTCGTCGAACAGGACAACGTGCCGCCAGGCTTCACCTTGACCTATGATGATCTGATCAAGAAATTGAAAGAGCGCTACAGCGATTTCAAGCAGAACAAGCAGTTTCATGCGATCATGAAAGTCGTCAAAAGTGATGAGAAGCTTTGTTATGAGAGGTATCTTGACCCCGTGAGGAAAAAGGAGGCAAGAAGGGCTTCTTCAATCCGAATGCGATCAAGGTTTTCGATAAGGAATACACAAAGAAGGACGCCACTCTCTTTGAGCCTGAACCGTCTTGATATGCTCCAGCATCAGCGCAGCCTAAAGGCAGGTTCTTTTGCGCCATAATGCCGGTCAGTTGGCGGAGCGGGTGGGATTCGAACCCACGATACAGGGTTACCGTATACACACTTTCCAGGCGTGCGCCTTCGACCACTCGGCCACCGCTCCGCATGCCTGTTTGGGCAAGATGGCGCGGATAGCGACGGAATACGCGCGGCGCAAGGCGTACCCGTGTTCTTTGCGAGCTATTTTGCGCGGGTAGTGATATATCGAGTCGCATTGGGCGGCGCTGCGCGGAAAGGCATTCCCTGCGAACGCCGCGACCCAAGAGCCCCTTTCCGCCCCCGAAAACGCGTGGAAAGGGGTTTTTGTATTCCCGGCCCCAGCCCCTCCCGCAAGCGAGAGGGTAGCGAGACTTGCCGAACCGCAAGGTGAGGCTAGTCGCAGCGGGGTGGGCGTGGCATGAGTGAAGTCATGCGAAAAACGCTCCTCGCCGCCAGCGCGGCGCTCGCCCTTGCCGTGCCTGTTTCCGCTCAGGATGAGGCGACACCGCGCAGTAGCGAAGGTGCGCGCGACAACACCGCCTTCCCCCAATGACATTGTCGAAAAGGCGCCGCAGACGGACTGGGTTGCGATATCGGCCGAAGACCTGCTGGTGATGACCCTTGCGCCCAGCGCCGAAGGCAAGCGCCGCGAGGTGGTGATCCAGCTAATGCCCGCACCTTTCAGTCAGGGGTGGGTGGAGAACATCCGCACATTCGCCCGCGCCAAGTGGTATGACGGAATCAGCGTCAACCGGGTGCAGGACAATTACGTCACCCAGTGGGGCGATCCGAATTATGACAACCCCGAAGCGGAAGGGCAGGCGAAGCCCTTGCCGGAAGGGCTGAAGGTGATGGGGGAGAGCGAATACACAAACAATCTAGTAGCCAAGGCCGATTTCGACGGCTTTCTTGAAAGCGACTTACTTAAGGAGTTCGAGCAGAAGTTCGCTGACGCGCCAATCGACCGGGGGGCCCTCCTCGCTCGAATGCGCCAGCGGCTCGGCGGTGACCAATATGCGGATGCCAATCGTGTCATTCAGGGCTGGCCAATAGGTTTCGACTTAAAACAGGGTATGGCTTGGCCGGTCCACTGCTACGGCATGGTCGGAGTTGGTCGCAATTATTCGCCGGACACAGGCTCGGGCGCGGAGCTTTACACCGTGATCGGCCATGCGCCGCGCCATCTTGATCGCAATATCGCGCTGGTGGGCCGGGTGATCGAGGGGATGCAGCATCTCTCCAGCCTGCCACGCGGGTCGGGCGATCTGGGTTTCTACACCGCTGAAGAGGCTGACAAGCGCACGCCGATCCTTTCGGTCCGTGTTGCCAGCGACCTGCCAGTGAGCGAGCAACCTGCGTTCGAATACCTCTCGACCGAAAGCGCCACCTTCGCAGCTTACGCCGGGGCGCGCGCCAACCGCCGCGATCCGTTCTTCATAGTGCCCGCTGGCGGTGCGGACATCTGCAATATCACGGTGCCCGTGCGGGCAGTTGAAACGGTGGATGGCAACTAAGTGTGAGATGCCGCACAGGCGGAAGCCTCCCGCTGCCTCGTGCCCGTATTTACAAGACCACCGCCTGCGCGGGGACTCACGCTAATGGAAGCCCTCACAGCCACCCTCCCGCTTACCCGCTGGCAAGGCGACCGGGGGACGTATCATCTCGTCACCTTCACAGGTGCCGAGGCTGAGGCGCTGGCGATGCACGCCCGGCTCCGCCGGCTCGAATTCGGGCGACAGCGCGGCTTCGGATCGGTAAAAATCACCGCGCGCATCGGGGACAGCGAGTGGAAAACCTCGGTCTTCCCGCAAAAACAGCAGTCCGAATGGGTGCTGTTGGTGAACAAGAAGGTGATGCGTGCCGAAAGACTATCGCAGGGTAAAGCGGTGAGCGTTGCGCTCACCTTGCTCTAGACCCGCTGCATCAACTCCACCCGATTGCCGAAAGGGTCGAATGTGAAGAACCGTGCATACCCCTCGACAGGTTTGTCGTCCCGCGTCTCGTAGCCCGCCACCGTCAGCCGGGCTCGCAGCGCTGCCAGATCATCCACCAGCATCGCAGGGTGCGCCTTTTTCGCCGGGATAAAGTCCGGGTCAATGCCGATATGCAGGTTCAGCGCCCCGCTTTCGAACCAGCACCCACTTTTCGAAAGAATATCGGGCTTGGGCACTTCGTGCATTTTCAGCACCCCGCCATAGAATGCGCGCGCACTCTCCTCGCCGCCTTCGGGTATCGCAATCTGTACGTGATCAAGGCCGATGATCGCCATCAGATCCGCTCCGCCTGCGCCACCGCGTCGCTTGCCCGCAGCGAGCTGAGGATACGGCTGAGATGCGCCAGATCCTGCACTTCGGCGGTGATCTCATAGGTGGTGAACGGATATTCCAGCTGTGTCTGGTCAAGGCTCATCACGTTGGCCTTCGCCTGAGCAAAGATACCCGCCATTTCCGCCAGCGTACCCAGCCGGTCATACAGCGTTACGCGCAGCATCCCCAGTGCGCCTTGAGAACGCTGGCCCCAGCTAAGGTCCAGCCAGTCGCTGTCTACACCGTCCGCCAGTTCAAGGCAGTCAATCGCGTGGACCAGAACGGTTTCGCCCTTGCGCCGCAGCCCGACGATGCGGTCTCCCGGCACTGGGTGACAGCACGTGCCCAGTTCAAACGCAACGCCCGGCGTCAGCCCCTTGATCGAAATGGCGTGATCGCGGCGCGACCAGTCCTCGTCATCCTCGAAATCAGCGGTGCTTCCGGGAACCAGCGCCTCCATCACCTCGCGGTCGGTCAGTTTGGCTGCCCCGATGGCGAACATCAGGTCTTCGGGGTCTTCCATGCCCAACCGGTCAAGCGCGGCGCGGATCGCCTTCTTGCCGATTTTGGCCGGAACCCGGTCTGCAATTTCATCGAACAGCTTGGCACCGATTGAGGCGACCTCGGCGCGTTCCTTCAGCCGCACGGCGCGGCGGATGGCGGCGCGCGCCTTGCCCGTAATGACGAAACCCAGCCATGACAGTTGCGGCTCGGGGTATGGCCCCTTGATGATCTCCACCACATCGCCATTATTCAGCGGCGTGCGAAGCGGCACGTGCCGCCCATTAATCTTCGCGCCGACAGTCGCCAGCCCGAGATCGGTGTGGACCGCAAACGCGAAATCGACCGAAGACGCGCCCTTGGGCAGCTGAAACAGTGCGCCCTTGGGTGTGAAGGCAAAGATCCGGTCCTGATAAATCGCCAGCCGCGTGTGTTCGAGCAGCTCTTCGGCATCGTGGCTGGCATCCACAATTTCGATCAGATCGCGCAGCCAGCCCACTTCACCATCTGGCTTGTCGCCCTGTTTGTAGGCCCAGTGCGCAGCCAGGCCGAATTCGTTGCGCTGGTGCATTTCGCGAGTGCGGATCTGGACCTCAACCCGCATCGAATTTTCGTACATCAACGATGTGTGCAGACAGCGATAGCCGTTGTTCTTGGGGGTGGAGATGTAATCCTTGAATCGGCCCGGCAGGAACTGCCACGTCGTGTGCAGAACGCCCAGCGCGCGATAACAATCCGCCTCATTCTCGGTAATGACGCGGAACGCCATGATATCGGTCACCTGTTCGAAACTGACATGGCGCTCAGACATCTTCTGCCAGATCGAATAGGGATGCTTTTCGCGGCCAACGACTTTCACTTTCAGCCCGGATTCGGCCAGCGACTGCTTGATCGCCAGCGCAATCGCATCGACCTGCCCACCATCCTGGCTGCGCAATTGTTCCAGCCGCCCGGAAATCGTGGCGTAGGCTTCGGGTTCCAGCTGTTCGAACGCGAGCGCCTGCATCTCGTGCATGTATTCATACATGCCTACCCGCTCTGCAAGCGGGGCGTAGATATCCATCGTCTCACGCGCGATGCGCTGGCGCTTTTCCTCGTTCTTGATGAAGTGCAGCGTGCGCATGTTGTGAAGCCGGTCTGCCAGCTTGACAAGCAGGACGCGGATATCCTCGGACATGGCGAGCAGGAATTTGCGCAGGTTTTCCGCCGCCCGCTCATTTTCGGGCATGGCCTCGATCTTGCTGAGCTTGGTCACTCCATCCACCAGCCGCGCGACCTCGGGACCGAACAGCGCTTCGATATCCTCGATCGTGGCGAGTGTATCCTCAACCGTATCATGCAGCAGCGCGGTGATGATCGTTTCCTGATCCAGTTTCAGGTCGGTCATCAGCCCGGCCACCTCTACCGGGTGGCTGAAATACGGATCGCCGCTGGCACGTTTCTGGGTACCGTGTTTCTGGACGGTATAGACATAGGCACGGTTCAGCATCGCCTCATCGGCGTCAGGGTCGTATTCCTTGACCTTCTCTACAAGTTCGTACTGACGCAGCATTGACGTCAATGTGCGTTGCGGCGAGCGGCGCTGCAAGCATTATGAATCGAGCGCGGCAAAACGTTCCAGCTTTTCAATCCGTCCGGATACAACCAGTTCATCATCGGGCAGGATCAGCGTATCGGGCACGGCGTGGATGAAGTCCTCTCCCACCCGCTTCACCCCGATCACGGTCACATCAAATTTCCTGCGGCATTGGCTGGTCACCAGCGGCAGACCGACGATCGCCTCTGGGGCCTTCACTCGCGCGATGGCGAATTCATCGCCAAAGGAAATAAAGTCGAGCAGCCGTTCGTTGACCATATGAGCGACCTGTTCGCCCATGCGCTGTTCGGGGAACACCACGTGATGCGCGCCGGTCCGCTCCAGTATGCGCGCGTGTCCGGTGTTGGTCGCCTTCGCCCAGATATTGGGCACACCCAGATCGACCAGCGCCAGCACGCACAGCACGCTCGCCTCGATATCGTTGCCGATGGCGACGACGGCGGTTTCAAACCCGCCGCCGCCAAGCCGGGCCATGCAATCCTCTTCGGTGCAATCGGCCTCCACCACCTGCGTCAGATCGTCGGCAAACTGGCGCACCAGCCGGGGGTCGCTATCAGCGGCGAGCACTTCGTGCCCCATTTTCTCCAGCGTTAAAGCAACAGAACTGCCGAACCGGCCAAGTCCGATGACCAGCACGGGGGAGCGATTTTTAGCCGACAATGGGGTTCTCCTCTGGGTAACGGAACGGACGCTTGCTCGCGCCCAGCGCCAGCGTGGTCGCAACGGTGATGGTGCCGACCCGGCCGATGAACATGAGCGCAATGATAACCAGCTGGCTTCCGGGAGGCAGATCGGCGGTGATCCCGGTGGACATGCCCACGGTTGAAAATGCGCTGATGCATTCGAACAGGATGTCCTGCAATGGCAGCGTTGTGGTGGCCGCAATATAGGTTGTGGCGCAAACGATCAGCGTTGCAGCCAGCACGGTGACGGTCAGCGCCTGACGTTGGACATTCTGGCCAAGCCTTCGGTGGAACAGGCTGGCATCGTCATGGCGCACGATTTCCGATGCAACCATGGCGAACAGAACCGCCGCTGTGGTAATCTTTACCCCGCCAGCCGTGCCCGCGCTGCCCCCGCCGATGAACATCAGCCCGTAATTCACCATCAGTGTCTCATCGCGAAACGCGCCGACATCAAGGCTGTTGAAACCGGCGGTACGCGGCATGACCGAATGGAACGCAGCATTCAGCAGCTTGTCCGCGACCGTCATCGGGCCAAGCGTATCGGGATTGCTCCATTCCATCCCCAGCATCGCTGCAAATCCCAACAGTAACAGCGCCCCCGTGCCTGCCAGCGTGATCTTGGTGTGGAGCGCATATCGCTTCCACGTAAGACCATTGGCGCGCAAATCCTGCAAGACGGGAAAGCCGACGGTCGCAATCGTGATCGAGATCATGATCGGCACCAGCATCAGCGCATCGGACTGAAATCCCATCACGCTGTCGGAATAGCTCGAGAACCCGGCATTGTTGAACGCGCTGACGGAATGGAACACCCCATGCCAGATTGCGCTTGGCCAGTCGTATCCATGCCCCAGCGCCAGCCGCGCGGACAGGATGGTCGCCACCGTCGCTTCCATAATCAGGGTAACGGACAGCACCAGAAACAGCACACTGCGCGCATCGCCGATGTCCAGACGGCTGCGTTCGATATGGGTTGCCATGCGTGACCTGAGGTCAAATCCGCGCCCAGCGATCAGCCCGAAAATCGTCGCTGCCGACATGATCCCGAACCCGCCGATCTGGAAGAGGGCAAGGATTACGATCTGCCCGAAGAATGACCAATAAGTTGGCGTGTCGACCACGATCAAACCGGTTACCGAAATCGCCGAGGTTGCAGTAAAGAACGCGGTGAGCAGGCTGGTCTGAGTGCCATCGACGGTCGCAACCGGCAACCAAAGCAACGCCGTCCCCGCCGCAATCGCGACAAGGAACAATAACGGTATCACCCGAACGGGATCGCGAAAGGCTTTCACCTACCGGCAATGCGCCTGATAGAGCCCGGTTCCGCCGACACGCAGTTTTATCGAGCCCGCAGTTTCATATTGCTCAGTTCCACGTCGCGCGTGGCGGCAGGCTCATCAGGATTGCGTCGATATTACCGCCGGTCTTCAAACCAAAGATCGTGCCCCTGTCGTACACCAGGTTGAATTCGGCATAGCGCCCGCGATACTCAAGCTGGCGGGCCTCATCTTCAGGGGTGAAATCGGCGTTCATCCGCTTGCGCACGAGTTTGGGGAATACGTCCAGAAACGCCTTTCCAACATCCTGCGTGAAGGCGAAATTGCGCTCCCACGCAAGCTCCTCATCGCTTTCCAGATGATCGTAGAAAATGCCGCCGACACCGCGATGCACGTCGCGATGGGGAATGTAGAAATATTCGTCCGCCCATTTGCGATAACGGTCATAATAGGTGGGGTTATGGGCCATGCAGGCCGCGCGCATTGCGGCGTGAAATGCCTCGGTATCCTCTTCATAGGGGATCGGAGGATTCAGGTCCGCGCCGCCGCCGAACCACGATTTGCCCGTTGTCAGAAACCGCGTGTTCATGTGGACAGCGGGCGCGTGCGGGTTGGCCATGTGCGCCACCAGGCTGATGCCGGTTGCAACAAACCCGGGATTATCAGCGTCCGCGCCGTTGATGGAGCCTGCAAATTCCTTTGCGAAATTGCCCGCGACGGTCGAGACATTGACGCCGACCTTCTCGAACACCTTGCCCTTCATCAATCCCTGCACGCCGCCGCCGGGATTGTCGTTGCCATCTTCCTCACGGCTCCAAGGGGTGTAGGAAAAAGTCGCATCCGACCCTGCCTCACGCTCGATCGATTCAAACGCGGCGCAGATCTGGTCGCGCAGAGATTCAAACCATTCCTTCGCCCTCGCGGTGTGCGGATCCCATTCACTCATACGCAATTCCCGTTGTTACTCATCGTTCACTGCCACCAGTTCGCGAGGGCAGCTAGAATAGCCCCGTCAATCCGCTTTGGCACCGGCCAAGTCAATGGGCCAAGTCAACGGACGGCTGTTCTGCAGGCGCCCTTGCCAAATCCGCCCGTACACGGCAATTAGTCGGTATGGTTCCTGTTTCGTTCCCTAAAGATGTTGGTGCGCCGCTTGATTTTGCCGGGCATGAGCTAGTCTTGCTCAAAAACAACGCGCTGTATTGGCCGCGTGAACGCGCGCTACTGGTGGCCGATCTGCATCTGGAAAAGGGCAGCTGGTATGCCAGGACCGGACAGATGCTGCCGCCCTATGACAGCCGCGAAACGCTGGAGCGGATTGCCGATGCGGTAAAGGTAACGGGCGCGCGCCGGATCATCACGCTGGGCGACAACTTTCATGACGATGCAGGTGCCAATCGGCTCGATCCCTATGCCTGCGGAATGCTGGAAGGGTTAACGCGTGCGCTCGATTGGGTGTGGATCACCGGCAATCACGATGAGGCGCTGCCACGCGCATTCGGCGCCACGCTGAAGAGTGAAATGGAAGTGGGTGGCATTGTGCTGAGGCACGAGGCGCAACCGGGTGAGACTCGCGCCGAGCTTTCGGGCCATTTCCACCCCAAACTGCGCCTGAAGGTAAGAAGCCGCCATATCGCGCGCGCCTGCGCCGTGGTGAGCCGGTCCGACAGCGGCGCGGATCGCATGATCGTCCCCGCTTTTGGAGCCTACACCGGGGGCATGGACGCTGCCTCGCCAGAGATCATCCGCGCGCTCAGCCCGGCGCACAGCATCGACGCGGTGCTTCCGGCAAAGGGCAGGCTGGCACGTTTCGCGTTATTCCGCGCTGCAGCCTAAGACTCATCTGGCGCTTGGTGGGAATCCCGCCTATATCGTCGCCCGTAAACCCAAGGCTACTCAAGGAGAACACACATAGCCCGTCCACCTCGGCGTTCGATGGCCCCGCCAATTAAAAGCGGCCCTCGCTACGACAATTTCATTCAAGTCCCCAAGGTCCGCGTTATCGATGACGAAGGCGAAAACCTTGGTGTGATGTTCACCCGCGAAGCGATGGAGCAGGCCAATGAGAAGGGCCTGAACCTGGTCGAAGTGTCCCCCAATGCGGACCCGCCGGTGTGCAAATTTCTCGATGTCGGCAAGTATCGCTTTGAAGCGCAGAAAAAAGCCAACCTTGCGCGCAAGTCTCAGAAAACGCAGGACATCAAGGAAGTAAAAATGCGTCCGAACATCGACACGCACGATTACGACGTGAAGATGAAGAACGTGAACAAGTTCATCAACAACGGCGACAAGGTGAAGATCACCCTGCGGTTCCGTGGGCGTGAAATGGCGCACCAGCATCTTGGGATGGACCTGCTGAAGCGGGTGCAGACCGATGTGGAGGAAACCGCCAAGGTTGAGGCTTTCCCCCGGCTCGAAGGGCGTCAGATGCTGATGGTACTGGCCCCGAAATAGGGTTTTTGGCCCGTCGCAACCCCGCCACTACATTGCGCGGCGAAACACGGACCGGTAACGATCAGACAAAGCGATCATCCGCGTTGTCAGGGGCAAGCGTGATTTTTTCGCGCTTGCCCCTGATGCGTTGAACTTTTGACCTGCCGTATTGTAGAGGCCGACCGAAAACCAGTATTGGTGCTTCGCATTTTTCGACCAATGACTTGCGCAAATCGATGATCTGCACCGCGCATTTCATAAACAGGTTATATAAATGCGGACTTATGCGGAGTTTATCACCAGCCAGCGCTTTTCGGAGGGAAATTATGTTTACGTCTTTGCAGGCGCGTTCCGCCATCACCGGTACATCTGCCCGTTTCTCTGCGTTTCTCGCCCCGATATTTGCCGGTACGCTGGTGTTCGCGAGTCCACTGTCGGCGCAAACCGGCATCACCGACGGCGCATTCGTCACCTTCACCCCAAGCGCAAATCCCAACACCGACAAGATTGACTATTCGATCTGGGACGAGGCGATGCGCAACCTGGTGATTTCGATGGGCCCGTCCTTGCGGGAGACCGCCGGGCGTCCGCCTGAAAGTTTCGGCACGCGCCGCGTCTATGGTCACACCTCGCGTCTGCGGCTGGAAGGGACGCGCGTGATGTTCAGCTTTCTCGATGCGGATGTCATTGCAACCTTCGGTGAATATCGCCGTGATCTGGAATCCGTAGCTGACAAGATCGACATTCAAGCGCTCAGCCGCAATGAACAGCTGGCCTTCTGGATCAACCTGCACAATGTCGCGATGGTTGAGCAGATCGCCAATGCGTGGCCGGTGCGCCAGCCGCGCACGATCGAGATCGATGGCGTTCCGCTCGACGATGCGCGGTTCATCACAGTCGAAGGCGTTGCGATGAGCCTGAAGGATATTCGCACGAGGATCGTCTATCCCAACTGGAAGGACCCGCGCGTTATTTACGGTTTCTGGCGCGGCGATATCGGCGGCCCTTCGATCCAGCGCGAGGCTTTCAGCGGCGAGAATGTTGCCCGTTTGCTGGATCGCAGCGCCCGCGATTTCTTGAATTCGCTGCGCGGCACGCAGAAACTGGGCGATACCTTGCAGGTGTCCAATATTTTTGAAGAGGTGGCGCCCTGGTACTTCCCCAACTTCGAGCCTGATTTGCGCACGCACATCGCCGAATATGCGACTCCGGAAGTGAGCAAAATTCTGGCTGAAACGGAAAAGGTCGAAGCGGTGGTTGCCGAGTATGACATTGCCGACATGGCGGGCGGCGCGCGCGAGCCGACCTATCAGAACATCCAGACCGCCGATGGTACGCAAAAATCGTTTCGCATCCCGCAAAGCATGCAGCGCCTTCTGGTCCAGCGTGAACAAAAGATCCAGCGTATCATTCGCGAAGGGCGCACCGGGACCGTGACGTTCAGCGAAATTGTCCTGCCCGGCGAAGAGAGCAAGAAGGATGAGATCGAGTAAATCTCTTAGGCATTCCACAAATATCAAGTTAAAGCCGCCGTGCCCAAGAGTTGCGGCGGCTTTTTAATTGTATCTCGACATGATCGTGCGGATTGCGGGTTTCACCAACGCCCATCGCAGGGCCGACGCAAACAGCGACAAATCATCCCGCACTGGCGAACTGTCCGAACATCATACCGTGCCCCCAATCAAACAATTACGGCCTCACCCTAATCAAGCTTCGCGGTTCCGAAGCAGAACGCTTCGCGATCTTCAAACCAACCGACAACCCGATCCGCCACCGGATTGACTACGCCATCTGGGATTACGCGCTCAAACAACTGGTGTTCTCAATGGGGCCGCCGACGCTCAAGCGGCCACTTATTCCTGCTGTCGAATTGGGCACGCGCAATCGCCAAGGGCACAATTCGCTATATCGCACAAAGGCATCAATGATGTTCTTCGCGATACTCGATCAGGAGCAATGCCGCAGGAAATTCCAGCATATACGTCGCCGCGATATGCCAATATGTCGGGTCTAACTCATTGAGAACTTCCTACCCGGCGATCCGCCAAACAAGGGAAAGGTCGAATAGGCAGGGCGGTAAGCAGCCGAGACGCCCGGCCTGTTCTTCCGCCTGCTGCACCTCTTTGGGTTTACCGGCTTTGTCCAGCTGCACCTCTTTCGATCTAGAGGTACGCTCAGCGGGGAGCTCAGTAAATGTTCGTTGGCCAGCGCTTCAATCGACGCGAAGTTGTGCAGGTTGCGACAGAAGGCGAGCTGTTAATTGGGCGGAATGCGTGTGAGATCTATGGTCGATCCGACCGCTCCAGATGCTGCCAGTATTAGGTCAGCGAGCGGCGTATTTCATCGGTGAGAAACCAAAACGCCACACGATTCCCTTCGAGGTGCGTTGCGGTCAAGGCCTGCGGCCGCGCCGAACCTTCTCGCAAGGATGGCCCCATCGCGATGACCATGCAAGCCAGCGCCTCATCCTGACAAGAATAGTCGATACGGTGATTGCCGCAATCGTCGGCGGGCGCAAACCGCATCAATGCTGCGCCGTCGACTGCCTGGCTCGGCATTGACGCAGTTCGCAATTGGGCGATCGACACGCCTTATGCCATTTCTGCGCGATTATCGGCATGCACCGGCACCGCAATCAGGCTGGCACTTTCCATCATCAGCGCGGTGGCGCGCAATCGGTGCAGATGCCGGGACCGGAGACAGCATGACAGTGATGGCTGAGTAAAAGTCATCATGAGGCTCTCTATCGCATGACAACAATGACCCCCACCTCGTCAATAATTCTAAAGTTGGCGCTGGACCACAAGCTGAACGTGCCAAATCCATCTGCTCGCCCGGGACATCCGGGCAGTGCGAGCTTTTGATATGCGCGATTGCGCAGCGCGGCTGGTGCGCTAGGCTGGTCGTTGTGAAACAGGGCTCCGAATTTTGACCGTGCGCCGCATTGGGTTGCTGCTTGGCCCGCTGGCCTTTGCGATCTCCGCAATTTTCCCGCCTCCGCCCGGTATGCCGGAAGCGGCATGGTTGGTCGCCGGGCTGGTCGTATGGATGGCGGCGTGGTGGATGACGGAGGCGGTGCCGCTGACCGTGACCGCGCTGCTTCCGTTTATCTGGTTGCCGCTGTGCGGGGTGATGACCGCCAATGAAACGGCAAGCGCGTATTATGCGCCAATCCTGTTTCTGCTGCTGGGCGGCGCGTTCATCGCGCTCGCGATTGAGCGAACGGGATTGCACCGGCGATTGAGCCTTGCCGTGCTGAAAGCTGTTGGCAGCAGCGGCGGGCAGGTTCGGTTGCTGCTGGCTTTCATGATCAGCGCGGCGCTGCTTTCCATGCTGATTTCTAACACGTCGACAGCGCTTATCATGATGCCCATGGCGCTGGCTGTGCTTTCGGGTGGTGCGGCGGGCGCCGCAACGGCGCCAGCCGCCTCGGACAGTCCCGACCTGATCCAGACGGAGGGCCTCAATGGCGCGCTGCCTATGGGCATCGCCTTTGCCGCATCGATCGGCGGGCTTGGCACAATTGTCGGCTCCCCCACCAACGGGATTGCGGTGCAATTGCTCGACAACATGATCGGGTTAAAAATCACCTTTGCGACATGGATGATGTTCGGCCTGCCGCTGGTAGTCATTGGCATCCCTCTGGCCGCGTTTGTTATCGCGCGGGTGCAGCGCGTGGCCTCCTACCCCTTTGATGTAGCGGCTGCGCGTGCCGCGATTGATGATCACTCCCCATGGTCAAGCGCGGAGAAGCGGCTGGTTCCCGTGATCGCAATCACCTTTGCCCTGTGGACCACGCAATTGTGGGTTGCACCCCTTCTGCCGGAAGACAGCTGGACCGATGGGACCATTGCGATCATTGCCAGCCTTGCCCTTTTCCTGTTGCCCGATGGTACGGGCCGCCCGCTGCTGATCTGGCGCGAAGCGGACCGCGCGCCATGGGGCGTCATCATGATGTTTGGCGGCGGGCTCGCGCTGGCGGCGGGTATGAAAGCCAGTGGGCTGGCCGAATGGCTTGGCAACGCGCTGCTCCCACTGGAAGCGATGCCGCTGTTCGTGATGGCGCTGGCGATTGTCGCGATGGTGGTGCTCGTAACGGAGTTCGCGAGCAACGTCGCCACTGCCAGCGCAATCATGCCGGTGATCGCCAGCCTCGCCTTTGCGCTGGGGCTGGGCGAGGACGCGATACTGATTGCCATGCCCGCCGCATTGGCCGCCAGCTGGGGCTTTATTCTGCCTGCCGGGACCGGCCCCAACGCAATTGCGTGGAGCACTGGACGGCTGCGGATCGAACGTTTGGTTAGCGCGGGACTGGTGCTCGACCTGATCGGCATCGTGATGATCGTGGGGGTAGTTTGGCTGGTCGCGGTGGTGGTGTAAATCGCGCGCAAACCGGTTGCCAGCCGGTTGCAAATGTAACCGGTTGGCATTAGCCATGGCGCGGTAAGGGGACGGGTGGAGAGGCGCTTCTGCGGAAGGTTAGAAGCGGGTGCCCCGCGCCCTTTCGCATCGTATGTTCCCGCCTTCCTGGGAGCGATGAAACAAGGAAGGGTACTACCCGCATGTCCGATCTGCCCGCAGACCAGAACGCTGCCCCCGCAACCGCTACTCCGCGCCGCAAGCCGAGGCCGGAAAAGACCACGATTGCCGGACGCGAGCTCAAGCCATCGACCCTGATGATGGGCCACGGGTTCGATCCGGCCCTGTCCGAAGGATCGCTGAAGGTGCCGATCTTCCTCACCTCTACCTTCGCTTTTGAAAGCGCGGCGGCGGGCAAACGACATTTCGAGGGGATCACGGGCAAACGCGAAGGCGGGGCCGAGGGGCTGGTCTATTCCCGCTTTAATGGACCGAACCAAGAAATTCTCGAAGATCGGCTGGCGATCTGGGACGGGGCAGAGGATGCACTGACATTTTCCAGCGGGATGACCGCGATCTGCATCTTGATGCTGGCCTATGCCAGCGCGGGCGATGTGATCGTGCATTCTGGCCCGCTTTATGCCGCGTCCGAAGGGTTCGTGTCCAAAGTGCTGAGCCGGTTCGGCGTCACCTATGTCGATTTTCCCGCGGGTGCGACGCGTGCGGAACTGGACGATGTGCTGGCTCGCGCTAAACGCCAGGCTGGTGAAAGCGGCGGCAAGGTCGCGATGATCTATCTCGAAAGCCCGGCCAACCCGACCAATGCGCTGGTCGATATCGAAGCGGTGCGCGATGCGCGCGATGCCAACCTCAAATGGGAATGCCCCATTGCCATCGACAACACCTTCCTTGGCCCGCTGTGGCAGCGCCCGCTCGATCATGGCGCGGATATCGTCGCCTATTCGCTGACCAAATATGTTGGCGGGCATTCCGATCTTGTCGCAGGCAGCATTGCCGGCGCAAAAAAGTGGATGGACCCGGTGCGTGCCCTGCGCAACACGATGGGCGGGATCGTCGATCCCAACACCGCATGGATGCTGCTGCGCTCGCTTGAGACGGTGGAACTGCGGATGCAGCGCGCGGGCGAGAACGCGCAAAAGGTCTGCGCCTTCCTGCGCGATCATCCCAAGGTGACGGGTCTTGGCTATCTCGGCCATATCGAGGATGCGCGCCAGCAGGACATTTACGCGCGCCATTGCAAGGGCGCAGGCTCCACCTTCAGCGTGTTCCTGAAAGGCGGCGAGGCGGAGTGCTTTCGGTTCCTCGACCACCTCACCATTGCGAAACTCGCGGTCAGTCTGGGCGGAACAGAGACGCTCGCCAGCCACCCCGCCAGCATGACACACCTGTCTGTCTCGCCCGAGCGCCGCGCGGCGCTGGGCATTACAGACAGTCTGGTGCGCATCAGCGTGGGGATTGAGGACGCGGACGATCTGATCGCGGACTTCGAACAGGCGCTGGAACACGTCTGATCGCGCTCAACGAGTGGGCGGCTTTCTCCCCTCCCGCCTGCGGTAGAGGCCGGGGGGTGGGCTAGGAGAAAACTGAGATGACCGACACACGCAAACCCGTCTTCCTCGTGATCGGCGCTGGCGCTGGCATCGGCGGCCACACCGCCGCGCGCTTTGCCGCCGGGGGGTATCACGCCGTGCTCGCGCGTCGGTCTGGTGAGGAAGGGCTGGCGCGGCTCGTCGGCGGCATCGAGGATGCAGGCGGATCGGCCACCGGCACACTTCTGAACGCCAGCGAAGACGGCGCGATAGAGGAACTGGTCGGCCGGGTCGAGCGTGATATCGGCCCGATCGAGTGCGCGCTGTACAATCTGGGCGCGCAGATCGGCACGCGCAAACTGGCCGATACCCCGCACCGCACGTTCGAGCTGGGCTGGCGTTTAGGCTGCTTCGGTCTGTTTCGGCTTGCACATGCGGTCTTCCCGGCGATGGTGGAGCGTGCCAGAAGCGGGGGGAAAGGCACCCTCCTCGTCACCTCCGCCACCGCTGCTGTGCGCGGCAATGCCGGCCAGCACAGCCACGCCAGCGCGATGGGCGCGCGCCGGATGCTGTGCCAGACATTAAACGCCGAATTCGCACCGCAAGGCATCCACATTGCGCATGTCGTGGTCGATGGTGCGGTCGATGCGCCCGATACGCTGGGCCGGATGCTGGGCGACAATTTCGAGGCGTTCAAGGCGTCCAGGGGCACCGATGGCGTGATCGATCCTGCCGCGCTGGCGGAAACGTACTGGCACCTCGCTCAGCAACCGCGCAATTGCTGGACGCATGAGGTCGATGTGCGCCCGTGGACCGAAACGCCATGGTGGAACGATAATCCCCAGCTGTAGGTCATTGCCAAGGCCCGGACTTCCGCACGGCGAATATTCAGATAAAAGAATGCTGATGGAACGCCCGACTATACAAACTCAGCGCCTGTTGCTGCGATGGCCAATGCCTACTGATCGGACAGCGATTGCGGCTATCGTGGGCGATTGGCAAGTGGCGCGAAGCCTATCACGTGTACCGCACCCCTATTCCGAAGCGGACGCTGATTTCTTTCTGGAAGAAATTGTCCCGAAGGAATGGGTCTGGGCCATCGAACACGAAGAGAGCGCGCAGTTTATCGGAGTGGTGGGACTGACCCCGGAACCCGGTTCGAAAATTGCAGAGCTGGGATACTGGTTAGCCCGCCCTTTCTGGGGGCAGGGGATTGCCACCGAAGCTGCCAAGGCAGTCATCGATTACGGTTTCCAAACGTTGGCTCTCCCGTTTATTCTGTCTGGGTATTTCGAACAAAATCCATCATCGGGGCGGGTGCTGAAAAAGCTGGGATTTGTCGAAACGGGTAAATCAATGCGGCCATGCATGGCTGTTGGCCACGATGTGCCGTCTATCGAAATGCGGCTGGATCAGGGGTAAAGTGTGCGGATAGAACTGATCTGCCCGGTCGCCCCTAACCACGCCACTCGCGCCGTTCGTCCGCCGCGCGCAGAACTTCATACGCGACCTGGATAGCCTGAAACTGCTTGGCCGCCTCGGCATCGCCGGGTTTGACGTCGGGATGGACCTCTTTGGCGCGGGCGCGGTATGCTTTCTTGATCGCGTTGAAATCAGCGTCGGATTCCAGTTCCAGCACCTCCAGCGCGCGCATTTCATCGGCGCTGCGCGTTCCGTCACCCGATGTGCTCCAGCCGTAATGCGACGCCTCTGTATAGCCTGAGGTTTCCTGTCGCTCTGCCTTGGCGCGCTCTTCCTTCTGCTCTTTGTCGAGCCCTTCGAAATAGTCCCAGCCCTTGTTGTATTCAGCCGCATGGGTCTGGCAGAAATACCAGCGATCCGGGCTGTTGGGCGATTTGGGCGCGGGGCATTCGCCTCGCTCCTCGCAGCCGTGGCGGTCGCACAGGCGCACACTGGCCGCCTCACGCGAGGCCTCATAGCCCCGCCAGCGTGGAAAGCCCCAATCGTTGGAACGTCGGGCACGACTCATCGCAGCGTGCTGCGATATTGGATTGGAAGGATTCTCACGTCGCCAGCCTTAGGGAATACGGAGCACGATTGCAAAGCCGGTGCGTGGTCTCACTGACATCGCATGAAAGGGCCGGGAACCAGTTTCAATTTAAAATGTTGCATTGCGATAGTGTTATACGAAGGGCGCGCATGTTCGGCTGCCCCAGCGCGCCCAAAAGGATACTGGAAATGAGCCCCCAACTGACCCTGTCCAGCCTGTTTTCAGCTGCCGCGATGGCTTGGCTGTGCGTTGCTGCGGGCACGGGCGCACTGCTGTAGGCCCAACTGCATCTGGTGGAAGCCGAGCGCGGACGAACCATCCGCGCCCGGCGCCCAATCAATTCACCACGATGCTGGCCGCACGGCGATTCTGCGCCCACGCGCTTTCGTCCGAAGCCAGCGCAATCGGGCGCTCCTTGCCGAAACTGACGGTGGTGATGCGGTTTGCCCCGATGCCCAAGCTAACGAGATAGTTCTTTGCCGAATTTGCGCGGCGTTCACCCAGCGCGAGATTGTATTCGCGCGTCCCGCGTTCATCCGCGTGCCCTTCAATGGTGAAGGTAAGTTGCGGGTATTGCGAGAAATACTGCGCTTGCGCCTGCAATGCGGCGGCATCCTGACTGTCCACATTGAACCGGTCGGTGTCGAAATAGATGATGGTCGAACCGCCGACCGCGTTTTGGAAATGCGCCTGCGTTCCCGGCACCACGCCTGTCGGGGTGGTTTGAGTTGGCTCAGACTGCATGGTCTGAGTGTTTTCGGGCGGCGGCGGCAAATCTTCGGGTGCCTTTTTGGAACAGGCGGCAAGCGCCGTTGCAGAGGCGATCATAAGGATTGCAGAGTTTCTGGCATTCATGGCTGTGGTCCTTGTGCAGACGGTGGATTGGCGAGTGGCCATTGGGTTGGTGCGACTCAAATTGGTAATCAGGAACGGATCGGTCCCCATGCCGGATCGGAGGCGTCGACCGGGGTCGGAAGTCGGCGTTCGTTGCGCCCGGTCAGATCGACCTGCCAAAGGCCCGAACGGCCCGTGTTGCGCTCCGTACGGAAAAACTGGATGATCCGGCCATTGGGTGCCCAGGTCGGAGCCTCATCCTGCCATCCGTTCGTAAGTACCTTAAGGTTACGGCCCGCTGGTGTCATCACCGCAATATTGAAGTCCCCCGCGATCCGCGTGAAGGAAATCTGATCCCCGCGCGGGCTCCATTCAGGAGTGGCGCAGCGCCCGCCAAAAAAGGTGATGCGTTTCTGATTGGTGCCATCGGCATCCATCACGTAACATTGCTGGCTACCCGAACGGTCGCTTTCAAACACGATCTGGCGGCCGTCCGGCGAATACGATCCGCCAATATCGATTCCCGGCGTATTTGTCAGACGCACGGCTTCGCCGCCGGTCACGGGAACGCGGTAGATGTCCGTGTTGCCGTTCACCGCCATCGAATACAGGATAGATCGGCCATCGGGCGACCAGCGCGGAGCGAGCGTCGGGTTGCGGTTTTCCGTCACCAAGGTCTGTTTCCCGCTGCCAATGTCATAAACGTAGATGCGCGGGTTCCCATCGACATATGACAGGTACATGATCTTGGAATAATCAGGCGAATATCGCGGCGTCAGCGCGGTTGCACTGCCCAGTGTCAGGAACCGGTGATTGGCCCCGTCGCTGTCCATGATCGCCAGCCGTTTGACCCGGTTATCCTTTGGCCCGGTTTCCGCGATATAGGCGATGCGGCTGTCGAAAAATGGGCTTTCGCCGGTCAGCCGGGAATAGATGAGGTCCGAACATTTGTGCGCGGCGCGCCGCCAATCTGCCGGGCGCACCACCCAGCCTTCGCGGATCAGTTCCTTTTGCAGCGAGACATCGTAGAGATAGCACCCGACCACCAGCCGGCCATCGTCGCGCGCCTGAACGTAACCCTGAACCAGCATTTCTGCCCCGCGACCGCTCCATGTGGTCCAGCCGGGCGAGGTGATCTCGTTAAATCCCGGCTTTGGCAAAGTGTCCGGCCCGGTCGGTTTGAACAGGCCGTTGTTGCGCAGGTTTCCGGTGACGACCTGCGCAATTTCGCGGCCCAGCGCTCCTGTGCCCGCAGCATTGGCAGGCGTGGGCTGGTCGCGGTCTGTCGCAAATGCGGGGATGGCGATACCCAGGTCTTCCCATGCGCTTTCGTCGGTGGTCGATCCTGTCAAGCCGCCACCATCGGCTTCAAACACGGTTTCCACTTCGCCTCCATCACCCATCGGTTCGCTTACCGGCGTACCCAAGTCGGTGTTCTGCGCGGATAACGGCGCAGTAAATGTTATCGAAGCGGCCAGTAGCGCGCTCAGGGTGATCGAAAGTTTCATGCTCACAGCCTTCTATCGAACCTCCAAGAGGTGATGTTTTTCCATGCTTCGTAATACTCATCGGGCAGATCGAACGGTGCGGCAAGCTGAACCGCCCGGATGGCTCTTTCACAGTGCAGGCTTGCCTGCGGCCGGTTCGAATCGGTGATGCTGCTTGAATCGTTGCTGCATCGCGGCGCGCCCCTGAGCGAACCATCCGAATTTAGCTGCCACGAAACGACCGAAATCAGCTTTTCCGCGTCCGCTCCCTGCGGTGCGCTCCAATGGGGCTTAATCTGACGATTGATCGCCTGTTGCAGCGATGCCCTGGCGCTCGCCCCGATGGCCGAAGCAGGCACGCGCGTTTCCTCGGTGCGGGTCGAACTGCCCGCGCCCGGCAGAAAATCATCCCCGATGCGCGATCCCCCACCGGTGCTGGCCGCTTTTGCAGGTGGCCTGGAAGGCGCTTGCGCAGGAGCGGTTCGCGCGGGCGATGTGGCGCGGTCTGGCCGGGTGCGCTCACGCGCGGGCGGCGTGGTGCGGCGCGTTGCGGTTGGGGCCGTGGTCGCGCGCGGCGTCGGCGCAGGTTCAGTGCGCGGCGGGGTGCGCGGCTGAATGCGCGGCTGGGGCTGTGCCGGCGGCGCTGTCGTCTGGGCAGGTTCGGATGCAGGCGCAGGAGCGGGGTCCGCGCTCAACGTCGGCGCAATCGCGGCGCGACTTTCTGGCACGGGATCGGGCGCGGTCGATTCAAGGCTGACCTCGCTCGACAGGCTCACCGTCATGCGCTCAGGGATTTCTAGCACCGCATCGCGGGCGGGCTGCATCAGCAGCAGCGCGACCACGCAGGCGTGCAGCGCTATCGCGACCACCAGGCCGGCGCTGTCCTCTTGGCGGAAAGTGGCGGTCTGAGCCATCACGCTACCTTGCTATGGCGGTGTAACTGAACCGCTGGTGACCAGCGATATCGAGGTAAAACCTGCGCGGTTAAGCTCACCCAGAACCGCCATCGTGCGTCCGTAATCCAGCGCCTTGTCTCCGCGGAACACGACGATGGGCGGCTCACCATCAGCGCCCCGTTCCAACGCCTCGAGCGCCTGCGGAAATCCGCCAACAGGCACGGGCGCATCGTCAATATAGATGATTCCAGTTTCATCGACAGAGATGGTTATCTGTTCGGGCGTCTGATCGACCGGGTTTGCGCGGCTTTCGGGAAGTTCGATCGGCACGCCGGTGGCGATCAGCGGCGCTGTCACCATAAAGATGATGAGCAGCACCAGCATCACGTCGACGAACGGGGTGACGTTGATCTCCGCCATAGGCGCGCGGCGCGACCGACGACCGGAGCGGCGCGAGCCTGAGCGCGAAGAAGCGGTCCCCATGCCCATTACGCTTTGTCCAGTTCCCGGCTCAAACCGGCATGGACCTTGTCGGCGAAGCGTTGCAGGTGCGATTCGTACCGGCTCACCCGCGCCGAAAAGCGGTTGTAGGCGATAACAGCGGGGATCGCGGCGAACAGGCCGATGGCGGTTGCGAACAACGCCTCCGAAATGCCCGGCGCGACCACGGCGAGCGAGGAGCTTTCCTGCGCGCCGATCTGGAAGAAACTGTTCATGATGCCCCACACCGTCCCGAACAGGCCGACAAAGGGCGCCACCGATCCGGTAGTGGCAAGGAATGTCAGCTTGTCCGCCAGATCATCCGCCTCTGCTGCGATCTGGCTTTCCATGGCGGCGCTGATCCGGTCGCGCGCGGCGGCGCGGTCCACACTGCGGCCATTGGCGGTGGAGCGTTTCCATTCGTCCAGTCCGGCCCCGGCAACGCGGGCGGAGGGCACTTCGCTGCGCACCTTGCGGCTCAGCAGGCTGTCGCGATCCTTGCTCTCCCAAAAATCTCCTTCGTAGCTGCGCGAAGTTTTCTCCAGTCCCTGCACCCGCAGCGAAAAGCCGACGATGATCGTCCACACCCATACGCTCGCCAGGATCAGGCCCGCCATCACCACCTGCACGACGATATCGGCGTCCAGAAACAGCTTCAACGGATCAAGCCTGTCGGGCACGGGCGCAATTGCAGTTGACGAGATGGCGCCCGCCGCAGCGGCCAGTAATTCAAGCGAAAGGGTCATTATGCCTCGTGTTCCATAAAGTTTTTAAAAGCAGCGCGCCATTCCACCGGTTGGCGACGCGGACGCCCTTCGAGAGTGATGAATCCGACGCGCAAGTTGGCCTCGCACAGGTTTGTCTCGCCGCGTGTGGCAATTTGGTGCATCCGGCAAGAGGCTGCGCCCAGATCGGTGCAGGTAGTGGCGATCACCACATCATCATCCAGCCGCGCCGGGCTGAGATATTTGAGGTTGATCTCGGATACGGCATAGGCACCCTCCCCGCTCTCCACCGCGTCGCGCTGATCGATCCCCAACAGGCGCAACAGATCGGAACGCGCGCGTTCGAACCAACGCAGATAATTGGCGTGATAGGTTATGCCTGAAAGGTCCGTGTCCTCGTAATAGACGCGCACCGCATACAAGTGGCGCGGGCCATCGAGGACGCCGCCGGGAGGGGTTGGTTTAACCATGTTGGGACGCCACCTAGCGCAGAGAGGATTCGCTGCAAAGATGCCTTTGCAATTCCATCCCTGAATGGCGGTAGAATATCGGTGGCGCGCGGCCAGTTGCGCTTACCGTCGTGCAATCATCGGCCCCAGCGGCTGCCCGCCGAACAGGTGAATATGCAGATGCGGCACTTCCTGCCCGCCATGCGCGCCGAGGTTTGCAAGCAGGCGGTATCCCGGCTCCACCAGACCTTTTGCTCGCGCAACTTCGCCCACGGCGCGGATAAAGCCGCCGATCTCGGCATCGCTTGCCTTGGTGCTGAAATCGTCCCAGCTGACATATCGGCCCTTCGGGATGACAAGTGTATGGACCTGCGCCTGAGGGTTGATATCCTCGAACGCAAAGGCCCAGTCGTCCTCATAGACTTTATTGCAAGGGATTTCCCCGCGCAGGATCTTGGCGAAGATATTGTCGTCATCATAGGGAAGCGTGGCGTCGATCGGCATGTCTATTCGCTCCTGCTGGCCTTTTCCTCCAGCCCCGAAAGCCCCTCGCGACGGTCGAGTTCGCCCATCACGTGATCGAGCGATATGCCGCGCGCATTCAGCAGCACCATGAGGTGAAAAATCAGATCGGCGCTTTCGCCCACCAGCTCTTCATTACTGCCCGAAAGGGCGGCGATTACGGCCTCGGTCGCTTCCTCGCCCAATTTCTGCGCAATCTTGGGCAAGCCGCGCGCGTTGAGATTAGCGACGTAGCTTTCTTCGGGAGAGGCAGCGCGGCGCGCAGCGATGGTAGCTTCAAGGCGGGTGAGTGTGTCCATGCCAATGGTGTCCATCATATCCCTCGCGCGGGCAACCCAGCATCCCGCAGGGCCTTGTGGGCATCGCTGATCGAATAGGTGCCGAAATGGAAGATGCTGGCGGCCAGAACGGCGCTCGCATGGCCCTTGTTCACCCCTTCGACCAAGTGATCAAGCGTGCCGACCCCGCCGCTCGCCACCACTGGAATGCTGACCGCATCGGCAATCGCACGCGTGAGTTCGAGGTCGTATCCCTGCTGCGTGCCGTCGCCGTCCATGCTCGTCACCAGCAGTTCGCCCGCGCCCAGATCGGCGACCTGCTTTGCATATTCGACTGCGTTGATGCCCGGTGGCCTTGCGCCCGCCATGCGTGAAGATTTCCCAATAAGGCGTCGCCTCGCCCACCGGCAGGATCACGCGCCGCGCATCGACGCTGGCGACGACGCACTGGCTGCCGAATTTCTCTGCGATCTCGCGCACCAGTTCAGGCCGGGCGACGGCGGCAGAGTTGATCGCGACCTTGTCTGCGCCTGCCAACAGCAGCGCGCGCGCATCCTCCACCGTACGCACGCCCCCGCCCACGGTCAGCGGCATGAAGCACACCTCTGCGGTGCGCCGCACGATATCCAGCAGCGTCCCGCGCCCTTCGTGGCTGGCGGAAATATCGAGGAAACACAGTTCATCCGCCCCCGCCGCATCATAGGCGCGCGCCTGCTCCACCGGATCACCCGCGTCCTTGAGATCGACGAAATTGACGCCTTTCACCACGCGGCCATCGGCAACGTCAAGGCAGGGGATGACGCGAATGCGGACTGTCATAGGGAAACTCCTCCTTCAGGCGCATTGTGTTGAGCACCTCCCGTATCAAATAGATAAGGCGACAATAGGCCTGTCAGAAGCTCGAACGCGCACATCAGCCAAACGAGAGCCAGCAGCGTCAGTGCAAACAGCTGAAACGTAAAAATGACGATGAACATGCGCGGCCTCTCATCACGATAGATGAAAGTGCCCCAGGCGATCCTGACACGTTCGAGGTATGAATCCATCCAGAAGAACCAAAGCTGGACACCGCCAAGCAAAGTCAAACCAATGAAGAAGTAGAGCATTCATTCATTCCCGGAATACCAGATCACTCCCGGCCCTCCGCCTTTGCACCCATCGCAATCGCCGCCGCCAGATCGAGCCGTCCTTCATACAGCGCGCGGCCAGTGATGACGCCCTCGATCCCCTCATGCGCGCTGAGCGACAGCACGTGAATATCGTCCAACCCCTTCACCCCGCCGCTGGCGATCACGGGGATATCGACCCGGCGCGCGAGGTCCACGGTGGCCTCCACATTTACGCCTTTCAGCAGGCCGTCGCGGCCAATGTCGGTGAACAGCAGCGCGGCAACGCCCGCATCCTCGAACCGGCGGGCAAGATCGACCACGGGCACATCGGAAACCTCGGCCCAACCCTCTGTCGCGACCATGCCGTCCTTCGCGTCCACCGCGACCACGATGCCGCCTTCCCACTCCTTTGCCATCGCCTTGACAAAATCGGGGTCTTTCAACGCCGCCGATCCCATCACCACGCGCGCAACGCCAAGATTGAACCAGCCCTCGACCGCGGCTGCATCGCGGATGCCGCCGCCCAGTTGTACGTGGCCGGGGAAGGCTGCGACAATTGCTTCTACCGCCGCGCGGTTCTCGGCTCGCCCGGCAAAGCTGCCATCCAGATCGACGACATGCAGATGCTGCGCCCCGGCATCGGCAAACAGCAGAGCCTGCGCCGCAGGATTGTCGCCATATACGGTCGCGCGGTTCATGTCCCCTTCGGCAAGGCGCACGACTTCGCCGCCCTTGAGGTCGATTGCCGGGAAGATTATCATGGATACCACTCCAGAAAACGCCGGAGCAGCGCCAGCCCATAGCCTTGGCTCTTTTCCGGATGAAACTGCACGCCCAGAATATTGCCGCGAGCCAGCGATGCGACCAGCCCTTCGCCGTGATCGGTCATGGCGGCGACATCCGCAGGATTATCCGCAACAAAGTGATAGGAATGCAGGAAATACGCCTCGCCCTCCTCGATAACGGCGTGGTCGCGGGCGTGCGGCATCATCGCCACATCGTTCCAGCCCATATGCGGCACCTTTATCGCGGGATCATGCGGCGTCATCAGCCGCACCTCGCCCGCGATCCAGCCAAGGCCCGGTGTGCTGCCGTGTTCCAGCCCGCGGTTGGCCAGCAATTGCATCCCGACACAAATGCCAAGGAACGGCGCCCCGCCCACATGCACCCGCTCCGTCATCGCCTCGATCATGTGCGGGATGGCGTTCAACCCATGCGCGCACGCCTTGAAACTGCCGACGCCGGGCAGCACGATGCGGTCTGCCGCGCGCACCACCTGCGGATCGGCGGTGACGGACACATGCGCACCCACCGCCTTCAGCGCGTTGTGAACCGAATGCAGATTGCCCGCGCCATAGTCGACGAGGGCGATTACCTCACCCACCGAGCTGCCCCTTGGTGCTGGGGATTGCACTGCCCTTGCGCGGGTCGCGTTCCACCGCGATCCGCATCGCGCGGGCAAAGCCCTTGTAGATGCTCTCGCAAATGTGGTGATTGTTGGAGCCGTACAGCAGCTCGATATGCAACGTCAGACCGGCGCTTTGCGCGACCGAGTGGAACCAGTGCTCGATCAGCTCCGTATCCCATTCGCCCAGCTTTTCCTGTGTGAACTTTGCATTCCACACGATGTATGGCCGCCCGGAGATATCCAGCGCCACCCGGCTCAGCGTTTCGTCCATCGGCGAATAGGCGCTGCCGTACCGACCGATCCCGGCCTTGTCGCCCAGCGCATCGGAAAGTGCCTGACCCAGCGCAATCGCGCTGTCTTCGGTCGTGTGGTGCTGATCGACATGCAGATCGCCCTCGACCGTCATGGTGACATCGATCAGCGAGTGTTTGGCGAACTGTTCGACCATGTGATCGAGAAACCCGATCCCGGTCGAAACCTTATATGCACCCGTCCCGTCGAGGTTGACGGAGATGTCGATTCTGGTCTCCGCCGTGGAGCGGGACACCGATCCGGTGCGCGCCGGACCATGAGCAGGAGTGTGAGCCATGCCCTGCGCTATAATCGCACAAGTCCAGCGCGCAAGTGGCGCGTCGGTCGATGCGGGTATCAAAAGCACCTCGCATCAGGCTGGCGGATTGATTTGCAATTGCGGCCACGAAACGCTTGACCAGACCAGCGCGCCTCGCCACGAAAGGCGCGTGATGACCGATGATACACCCGACAGCATGATCCCGTATGATGAGATCGTTCAGGAAGCTTTGCGCGCCGTTGTCGGGCGCGTGCTCGGTGAAATCGAAAGCGGCGGCGGCGAATTACCCGGCACGCATCATTTCTACATCACGTTCAAAACCGGCGCACCGGGTGTATCCATCCCGAAACATCTGCGCGAACGGTTCCCGGATGAAATGACGATCGTGCTGCAAAACAAGTTCTGGGAACTTGAAGTGCGCGAGGACGGATTTGGCGTCGGCTTGTCATTCAACCAGATCCCGGCAAAGCTCGATATTCCGTTTGCCGCAATCACCGCATTCGTTGATCCGGCGGTGGATTTTGGTCTGCAGTTTCAGGCGGCTGTGTCTGATATGGAACCCGAAGCGCACGAGGACGCGCAGAATGATGGCGCTGCCAATTTCGGCGAAAATAGCGGGACTGGCGCCAAAGCCGAAGGCGGCGACCCGGATGGCGACGACGGCGGCGATGGTGGCGATGGATCAGGCTCGAATGTCGTCACTGTGGATTTTGGCCGCAAGAAATAACTTCCCGCCCCCTTGCGGTACAATTCTGAAGGGATCACTATCGGCGTTGCAGCGTTGAAGGATAACGATGGCCCGAAAAAGACCCGACCGCGTAAAGCGCAGGATAATGAAGGATGGCGCCGCTAATGATGCGAGCCGCCCTTCGCTGCTACCCAGCCCCGATGCTTCGACGAACCTCATCATTACGGATATTATCGTGCGCAGCGCGTCCACACTGTTTCGCAAGGGCGTCGAAAAGCGTGTTGCGAAGGCCAGCACGGTCGAAGATCAGGACGCCGAACATCTGGTCGACAGTCGTGGGCTGGTAAAATCGCTTACGCTTTATGGCATGAGCAGGATGGCAACCCGTAGTCCGCTTGGACTTGGCGTGGTGGCCGGGGGACTGGTGGCAAAGACGTTGTATGATCGCGGAAAAGCCCGCCAAAAACGTATCGCCAAGGGGATGACGGTGCGAACCAGGGCTCGTTCCAAAACCGCTCCCAAGTAGACTGGCGCGCAATCCTCAACCCGCAACCACTTTTCCAAAGCCGCGCCACCAGACCTTGATTTGCGAGTTCTCTTGTCGCAACGGGGCATATGGGCGATAACACCGAACATTCACCGGCGCGCGCACCTATGCCCGCCCCCCTGCAAACCGGCGCCTTGAAACGCAGAGGGCTACTGTTCATCCTGTCCTCCCCCTCGGGCGCGGGCAAGACCACATTATCGCGCATGTTGCTGGAGGCTGATCCGTCAATCGAGCTGTCGGTTTCCGCCACCACCCGCCCGCCGCGCCCCGGCGAGGTGGACGGCGTGCACTACCATTTCGTCTCTGATGCCGATTTCGACGCGATGGTGGAGGCGGACGATTTTTATGAGTGGGCGCACGTGTTCGGATACCGGTATGGCACGCCAAAAGGCGCGATCCGCAATGCGCTGAAAGAGGGCCGCGATTTTCTGTTCGATATCGACTGGCAGGGCACGCAGCAACTCTATCAAAAAGATCAGCAGGACGTGGTCAGCGTTTTTATCCTGCCCCCCAGCCTCGATGAACTGCGCCGCCGCCTTGAATCGCGCGCGCAGGACAGCAGCGACGTGATTGACGACCGCATGGAACGCGCCCGCGCTGAAATCAGCCACTGGGCCGAATACGATTACGTGGTCATCAATGACGACGTTCGCGAATGCTTCGACCGCGTACGCGAAGTGCTCGACGCAGAACGCATGCGCCGCACGCGGCAGACCGGGCTGATTCCTTTTGTGCGGGAATTGATGGGCTAGGTCGGCGCCCACTGTCACTCTTGTTGTTGATCAAATCGTGATTGTGAACTTGGTCATACATTTGTATGGCTGGCTTATGTGTTGGCTGGTCGCCTTTGCCTTTATTGCTTGTATAGTGGCTGAACCGGCCACGGCCCAAGGTCTTGACAAGGAGGCTGAACTAACCGCCGATCCGCGATTTGCGCCGCCTGCAGAAGATCCTGCTGGCATTCCCGCAGAACCCGAGATTATAGTTAACGCCCCACGTGATACCAATGCGCTGGCAGCGCAGATCAACCGCGACATCCGCGCAGTCCTCGTGCGCGAATCCGAGCGCCAGTATGCCCGCTTCGAAGGGCCAATCTGCCCATCGGCGATCGGCTTCTCCGAAAAAATCGAACCGGTCATGGAGGCCCGGATTCGCGCGGTTGCCACAGCAGCGAACATTACCGTCGGCGAGGACGGCTGCGATTCCAATTTGCACGTCCTAGTTGTTGAGGACGGTCCTGCCGCGATAAAGACCCTGCGTACCCGCCATTCCCGCGCTTTCGGACAAATGCAGCCATACTGGCGCGACCGTTTGATGAAAGGCGCCGGACCGGTCTACAACTGGCACCTTGTTGATACCGTATCGACTGACAGTGGTGGCAACCGCTCGACACTTGGCAGCGGGTTCGGCGGCGGAGATAATCAATTGCTGGCCGAACCCGGCTTCAACTCTGCGATGACCAATGTAAAGTCGCGCATATTGCTGCCGGTGAAGCAGCGGATCAGCCATTCATTCGTGCTAATCGAACGGGCATCGGTCATTGGCCTCACGCCAATCCAGATCGCCGATTTCGCCGCGATGCGCGGGCTACTTCGTACGAGCGGTTCACAGGAAGATTATGCAGGTATCGAGACCGTACTGACCCTGTTCGACAACGGGATCGACCATGTTGATGCGGCCGATACCCTTACGCCATGGGATCTCGCAATGCTCACCTCGCTTTATGCCGCTCCCGCCGATATGAACGCCGACCGCCAGCGTTCGATAATGGCCCGCACGTTCCAGCGCGTGTTGACTTCGATGGAATGACGCAGGTCCGCTGACCTTGACCATTTCCTACACCGAAGCGCGGGGCTATGATCGCGCCTCCTGCTATTTCAACCCGCTCTTTCCCATCGTCGACCAACCATCAGCATTTGCGCGCGCCGATGCGTGTAAAATATTTCTGCAAAGCGCCAAACGCTATGTTTCTAGCCTGTTAACAGGTTTTTACACGCATATTCAGCGCGCAACATCCTATCAATTGTGTAAATTTTGGGGTTTGTAAAAAAGCCGCCGGTTCGCACCGACGGCCTTTGCGTAACCTCCAAGGCGCGCGAACTCAGCCCGCCGGGTCGTTGAACATGGCTGGAAGCGCTGCGTTTACGATGCCGCCATCCACGGTGATCGTGTCCCCGACGATGTAGTCGCCTGCGCGGCTGCACAGATAGATCGCGGCCGCGGCCATATCTTCCGGTTCACCAATGCGCTTGGCCGGGATGTTCGCGGCGCTGGCGTCGGGCGCGTTCTTGGCCGCCTTGTTCATCTCGCTGGCAAAGGCGCCGGGCGCGATGGAGGTGACCACGATATTGTCCTGGATCAGACGCGCGGCCATGCGCCGGGTCAGTTGGATCACCGCGGCCTTGGATGCCTGATAGGCGTATGTTTCCCACGGGTTGATCCGCTGCCCGTCAATGGAGGAGACGTGGATCACCTTGGCCGGGTGGCCTGATTTGCCCCCCGCTACCAGCAGATCGTGCAATTTCTGCGTGAGGAAAAACGGAGTTTTGACGTTGAGATCCATCGTGCGGTGCCACCCGGCCTCGTTGAATTCGAGATAGGGCTGACCCCATGCCGCGCCCGCATTGTTGATGAGAATATCGAGCTTTTCCTCACGCTCTGCCATTTCATCGGCGAGCGCCTGCATCCCGTCCATCTGGCTGAGGTCAGCGGGGATGCCGATGACGCGATCCGCCCCGAATTCAGCGATGGTCTCATTCATCTGCTCCACCTTGCGCGCAGAAATATAGACCCGTGCGCATCCGGCCGCGAGCAGCCCTTCGACGAACATTTTGCCGATCCCGCGGCTGCCGCCGGTGACAAGGGCGATGCGGCCATTAAGACCAAAGAGTGATTGAATATCCATTTGTTAAACTCCTCAGTACCCGCTCAGTTCGGCGACACGGTTGGCGTGGAAATACGCATCGCCCAAGAATTCGGACAGGGCACGGTCACGCTTCATATACAGTCCTATATCGTATTCGTCGGTCATCCCGATGCCGCCGTGCATCTGGACGCCTTCCTGCACCGCGAGCCGCGCTGTCTTCGCGACCTTGGCCTTGGCAACAGAGCTCATCAGTTCGGCGCTATCAGCCCCGGCATCAAGCAATTGCTGAGCCTTTATCACCGCAGCGCGGGCGATTTCGACCTCGGAGTAAAGGTGGCTTGCGCGGTGTTGCAATGCCTGAAACTCGCCGATCAGGGTTCCGAATTGCTTGCGCTGTTTAAGGTAATTGACCGTCAGATCCATCGCGCCGCGCGCAACGCCAACACCCTCAGCCGCCGCGCCGATGCGGCCAGCGGTGAGCATGGCGTTCAGCACTTCGCGCCCGCCATCGACTTCACCGATCACCGCCCCGCCATCGAGGTCCACACCGTCGAATGTCATGTGGCTGGCAACCGAACTGTCGACGAGGCGCACGGGATCGTGGCTCATGTTTGCGGCGTCCCGGGGGACTGCGAATAATGTGATGCCGTCCTCGTCATCATCCGCGCCGCTGGTGCGCGCGGCGACCACGATCATGTCCGCGCTCGCGCCCTGAACCACAAAGCTCTTGGTCCCGGTCAGGCGGAAACCGTTGCCCGATTTTTCGGCTCTCGTACCGATCCGGCCTGGACGGTGCTTGGCGGTTTCGTCGATCGCGACGGCAAACACGCTTTCGCCATCGATCAGGCCAGGGAGATAGCGCCCGCGCAAATCGTTCGAACCATGTTTCAGCGCGGTCGCGGCCAGCACGGATGATGTAAGGAAGGGCGAAGGGGTAAGGTTACGGCCGATCTCTTCGAGCACGATGCCCGCTTCGACATGGCCCATGCCAAGCCCGCCATCATCCTCGCCCACCAGCATCCCGGTAAAGCCCATTTCGGCCATCTGCTTCCACAATCCGTGGCCGAACCCGTCCTTGCAATCGCGGTCGCGCCAATGGCGCAACTGTTTTGCGATGCTGCCTTCCTCGGCCATGAAATTGCTGGCGGTGTCGGCCAACATGGTTTGATCGTCGTCGTGATAAAGGGGCATGTAAATTCTCTCTCCCGGTATCCCCTCCCGTTTGCGGGATGGGCAGCGAGACTTGATCGCGCGGGCGACCCAGTCACAGGGGATGGTTTGTCCGCACCGTTGGCGGCCCATCCCCGGCCCCTCCCGCAGACGGGAGGGGAGATTAGTGGCTTACGATCCCGGCAGATCCAGAATGCGCTTGGAAATAACGTTCAGCATGACTTCGCTGGTACCGCCCTCAATCGAGTTCGCCTTGGTCCGAAGCCAGCCTCGCGAAGGTTTGCCGCCGCCGGTTTCCTCGCTTTCCCATTCGAGACTGCGCGAACCGCCGACCGACATCATCAGTTCGTGGCGCCGCTTGTTCAGTTCCGTCCCGGCGTATTTCATCATATTAGGCTGCGCGGGGTGTGCCTTGCCGACCTTGATTTCGTCGAGAAATTTTTCGCCCATCGCACCGTAAGCCAACGCATCGACATCGAACATGGCAAGCTCGGCGCGCAGCACCGGGTCGATCTCGTCGCCGGTTTTCGCCGCGGCGCGGGTCATGGCGGCACCGATAGCGCTGGTGCGATCGCCGCCGTCGGCGCCCGAAATCATCTCGCGTTCGTGGCCCAGCAGATACTTCGCCACATCCCAGCCGCGATTGACCTCACCGACCTGCGCCGGAATGTCCTCGCCGTAGGATTTGGGCACTTTCACGTTGTCGAAGAAAGTTTCGCAGAATGGCGAACTGCCGCTGATCAGCTTGATCGGCTTGGTCGTGCAACCTTCGCTTTCCATGTCGAACAACATGAAGGTGATGCCCTGATACTTGTTCGTCTTGTCCGTGCGAACCAGGCAGAAAATCCAGTCGGCCTGATCAGCGTAGGACGTCCAGACCTTCTGACCGTTGACGACCCAGTGGTCGCCAGCATCCTCCCCGTAGGTCTGCAGGGAGACGAGATCGCTGCCGGAACCCGGCTCTGAGTAGCCTTGGCACCAGCGGATTTCGCCACGCGCGACTTCGCCCAGAAAGCGCTTTTTCTGCGCCTCTGTGCCGAATTTCAGTAGGGCCGGGCCAAGCATCCAGATGCCAAAACTCGAAAGCGGGATGCGCGCATTTATGCGGCCCATTTCCTGTCGCAGCACCTTCGCCTCTTCAGGGGAAAGCCCCGCACCGCCATACTCCTTTGGCCATGCGGGCACGGTATAACCCTTGGCAACACATGCCTCGAACCATGCCTTTTGCGCGTCGTTCTTGAAAGTGGCGCGGCGTCCGCCCCAATAGATGTCGTCCTCGTCGCGCACGGGCTGGCGCATCTCTGCCGGGCAATTCGCTTCCAGCCAGCTGCGTGTTTCGCTGCGGAATGTTTCCAGATCGGACATTGTGCCGTTACCTCTCTCAATTGGCTCCCACTTGCCGCTGACGTTATGGGAATTGCGCCCGCCGGGGCAAGCGGCGATTTGGAGGCACGCCCGGCGGCACAACATCCCCCTCCCATGCCGTAACGTCAGGTGCAACAAGGATTGACGCGAAGTGTGTGCGCCCTAGGCTGAGAACCGAGGGACCGGAGACAAAAATGGCAGGATTCGCGCGAAACGGGCGTCTGTGGGTATTTTGCAGACAGATGCGCTGCGCATGACATCTGGCGCAAGTGGACTCCCGTTGAGGTTGAAGCTGATCCATGGATTTGGCGCGGTCGCATTTGGCGTCAAGGACATCGGATTTTCGTTCTTCCTGCTGATCTATTACAATCAGGTGCTGGGGATGGAGGCGGCGCTGGTCAGCGCGGCGTTGTTGATCGCGCTGCTGGTCGATGCAGTGGTCGATCCGGTCATCGGCAATCTGTCGGACCGCACCTACACGCGCTGGGGCAGGCGTCTGCCATGGCTTTATACCGCGCCGATACCGCTGGCGCTGGTGTGGGTCATGTTGTGGTCGCCGCCGGGTGGAGAAGCCCCCAGCTTTATGGGCTTGCTGGGTCTCGCGATTGCGGTGCGGATGCTGTTGTCGGCCTGCGAAGTTCCCTCCATCAGCTTGGTGCCGGAACTGACCCTGGACTATGACGAGCGCACCACGCTGTTCCGCTTCCGGTATCTTTCGGGTTGGCTGGGCGGGCTGACCATGATGGTGCTGGCTTATACCGTTTTCATGCCCGGTCCCAACGGGTTGCTGCAAGCCGATGGATATCCCGCATTTGGCATATTTGGCGCAGCGATGATCGCGCTTTCAGTGATCGGATCGGCGGCAGGACAGCACCATCTGGTTGCAAAACTCCCGGCGACGAAGCCGCCACCGTTCTCACTGAGCGCAGCATTTTCGGAAATCAGGGAAGCGTTTTCGGAAAAGAGTTTTCTCATTTTCGCCGCAGGCGGACTTGCCGCGTATGTCAGTCAGGGCATGACGTTTTCGATCTCGAACTATCTCAACCTGTTCGTGTGGCAACTCGAAGGGCCAATCAGCCCCGATGCGCCGGACTGGCTAACCGGGCTGGTGGCATATCCGATCATGCTGTTCGCTTCGGTGGTGCTGATGTTTTTCATCGTTGGCCCGATGCACGCCAGATTTGGCAAAGCAAGATCGGCCACAATCGGCGCGCTGGGCAGCGTGTCGATTGGCCTGACACCGTTCGCATTGCTGTTGGCGGGGTTCTGGCCGCAAGTCGGCAGCACCCAGTCCACCCTGACCCTGTTTGCGTTCCTGCTGTTCGGCAACACGCTGGGCGTGGTCATGATGGTTTCCGCCACTTCGATGATCGCTGAAATTGTCGAGGCATTCGAAGAGCGCACCCACCGCCGCGCGGAGGGAGCGTTCTATTCCGGCAACTGGCTGATCCAGAAGTGTGCCACCGGGGCGGGCATTTTTGCCACCGGTCTGATCATATCCGCCTCCGGATTGCAGACCGACGCATCGCCGGGCACCGTTCCGCAGGACGTGATTGCCACCATCGTCCTGTATTTTGGCGGGGCGACCATTGTGATGGCCGGGATTGCCGCCTACTGGCTCGGCAGTTTTCCAATCAGCCGCGAACAGCATGAAGATCGCCTGCGTCGGCTCTCACAGCGTGGGCCAGCCATGCCCAGCGATCCGATCGATGTCGCCGCGCGCGCAGACCCGGATGCGCAATCGCTGGCACCATAGGCTGACCCTATCGCTAGGGCGGATCGACAAATCAGAGGTTGGCGCGACGCCGCCGCTCTGCCAATCTAGGTTTCAGAATCGAACCAAACCGGACGAGAGAGGATCACCCCCATGGATTTCCAACCCACTGAACGTCAGGCCTATTGGGCCGGCCGTGTGCGCGACTTCATCGAGAAGGAAGTGCGCCCCAACATGGCTACCTACAAGGCGCAGGATGCCGAGGGCGACCGCTGGAAAATTATCCAGGTGATCGAGGACAAGAAGGCGCTCGCCAAGCAGGCGGGTATCTGGAACCTGTTCATGCCGCCGCGCAATGACAGCCATCACCATGTCGATGACTCGTTCGAATTCGACGGCCCCGGCCTCACCAACCTTGAATACGCGTTGTGCGCAGAGGAAATGGGCCGCATCGGCTGGGCGAGCGAGGTGTTCAATTGTTCCGCGCCCGATACCGGCAATATGGAAGTGTTCCACCGCTACGGCACGCGCGAGCAGAAAGAGAAATATCTTGCGCCCCTGATGAATGGCGAAATCCGCTCCGCATTCCTGATGACGGAGCCGTTCACGGCGTCCTCCGATGCGACCAACATCGAAACCCGGATTGAGCGGGATGGCGATGAATACGTTGTCAACGGGCGCAAATGGTGGTCGTCGGGCGCAGGCGATCCACGCTGCAAGGTCGCCATTGTCATGGGTAAGACCGATTTTGGCGCACAGCGTCACGCGCAGCAAAGCATGGTGTTAATGGACCTTGATGCGCCGGGCGTGAACATCCTGCGTCACCTGCCCGTTTTCGGATATGACGATGCGCCCCATGGCCACATGGAAATAGAGCTGAAGGACGTGCGCATCCCGGCCACCAACATGCTGCTGGGCGAAGGGCGCGGCTTTGAAATCGCGCAGGGGCGCCTCGGGCCGGGCCGCATCCATCACTGCATGCGCACGATCGGCGTCGCCGAGGAAGCGCTGGAGAAAATGTGCAAACGGCTTCAGGAACGCGAAGCTTTCGGCAAGCCGATCTACAAGCACTCCGTCTGGGAGGAGCGCGTTGCGCGCGCGCGCATCGATATCGATATGACCCGACTGCTGTGCCTCAAGGCTGCCGACATGATGGACAAGGTTGGCAACAAGGCAGCGAAGCAGGAAATCGCGATGATCAAGGTGCAGGCCCCCAACATGGCGCTGCGGATCATCGACGATGCGATCCAGGCGCATGGCGGTGGCGGCGTTTCGGACGATTACGGACTGGCGCAGGCATACGCACACCAGCGCACGCTGCGCCTTGCCGATGGCCCTGACGAGGTCCACGCACGCTCTATCGCGCGGATGGAAATCAGCAAGCATGCACCCGAAGCCGGTCCTAGCGCCAACGCCTTGCGCGGTCAGGGTTCGGCTGGTCACGGCTCGCCCGCCAATGATGGCGGCACGAGTTCCGGCGATATCGGCGCGGCCCGCTAAGTCCGATCGTTCAATGCCTGCGGAATGCGCCATAATGGTGCATTCCGCAGGTAGTAACCTATGCATATAACCTGATAGGGCGCGGACAGGGTCATGTTCGAATTGGCCTTTTCAGGGGGTTACGATGATACGATTTTTCGCTTTTTCGGCATTGACCGCGTTTACCGCGACGCAGGCAGCGGCGCAGGATCGGGCCGTCGTCCAGACCGAGGCAGTCCAACCTATCGCTGTTCAGGTCGCCCAGTCCTCACCGCAAACGGTGCTCCCGGCGAATACCGAAGTCATTATGGCGATGAATGAAGACCTTACGACGAAAGGTGGCAACATCGACGAAGGCACGATGTTCAACCTTACCGTGGTGAGCGATGTCAAAGTCGGAGATTATGTTGTCATTCCAAAAGGCTCTCGCGGGGCTGGCGAAGTGACCTGGAAAACTGGCAAGGCGGTGTTTGGAAAGTCCGGCAAAATGGAGATTGAGCTTCGCTATGTCGAAGTCGCCGGACAACGTATTCAGGTCGATGGAAAATACCGGCAGGAAGGCGAAGGCAGCACGCTTGCAGCGGTTGGCGCGGTTATTCTGGCTGCGCCGCTGTTGATAGTTACGGGCAAAAGCGCCCGCATCCCGCGCGGTCGTGAGCTTTCTGCCCGCACGAAATTCGATGTACCAATTGCTTTGCCCGCGTCCCCGGCCGCAGCCCCGATTGCTGTCGAAGAAACCGTAGTACCCGCCCAATGATCGCCTGATCGCCCTGTGGCACCATAAATCCGCACCACTCCTTCCCCTTGACCTTGACGAGAGGCGCATGTTGTCCCCACGGATGATGCCCGCCTACCATCGGGTTATATGGCGAACGGAGGAATAATTGGCAAAAGCAGCCATTCTTGAGACACCGGGCGAAGGCCTGATCATCGGCGAGGTCGAGTATTCCGATCCTTCCGCGCATGAGGTGCTGATCGACACCAAAGCGTGCGGCCTTTGCCATTCGGACTTGCACTTTATCGACGGCGCGTATCCTCACGCACTGCCCTGCATTCCGGGGCATGAAGCCGCCGGCGTGGTCCGCGCGGTGGGTTCGGAGGTGACGACGGTGAAGCCGGGCGACCATGTTGTCTCGTGCCTCAGCGCATTTTGCGGGCATTGCGAATTTTGCGTAACGGGCCGCATGGCGCTGTGTCTGGGTGGGGACACGCGCCGCCCCAAGGGAGCAGATCCGCGCATGACCCGCGCCGATGGCTCGCCAGTCGCACAGATGCTGAACCTGTCGGCGCTCTCGCAGCAGATGTTGATCCATGAAAACGCCTGCGTTTCCATTGACAAGGACATGCCATTCGACCGCGCCGCAATCCTTGGCTGCGCGGTGACGACTGGCGCGGGCACGATCTTTAACGCGTGCAAGGTGACGCCGGGCGAAACCGTGGCCGTGATCGGCTGCGGCGGCGTGGGACTGGCGACAGTCAATGCCGCGCGCATCGCTGGCGCGGGCAAAGTCATCGCGGTCGATCCGCTGCCAGAAAAGCGCGCGCTGGCGGAAACATTGGGCGCGACCCACACTGTCGATGCCATGGCCGATGACGCCGCAAAACAGATCATCGCGATATCGGGCGGCGGGGTCGACTGGGGGATCGAGGCGGTCGGGCGACAGGCCTCCGCCGATCTCGCGGTCGCGTCGTTGAAACGCGGCGGGACTGCCGTGGTGCTCGGGATGATGCCGCTCGATTGCAAAGTTGGGCTTGGCGCAATGGATCTTCTCGGCGGCAAAAAGCTGATGGGCGCGATCATGGGCATGAACCATTTTCCGGTGGATCTGCCGCGACTGGTCGATTTTTACCTGCGCGGCCTGCTCGATCTGGACACGATCATCGCCGAACGTATCGCGCTCGAAGATGTGAACGCGGGTTTTGACAAGATGCGCGCAGGCCATTCCGCGCGCAGTGTGGTGGTGTTTGACTGATGGACATTGATTTCGATACGGAAATGGTCGGCACGGTCGAAGTGCCGGAAGCCGACAAACTTGACCTCGCCACGCTGACCGCGTGGTTCGAGGCGAATGTCGAGGGGTTCGCCGGACCGATCAGCTACACCAAGTTCAAGGGCGGGCAGTCCAATCCGACCTACAAGATCGAAACTCCGGAAGCCCAATACGTCCTGCGCCGTCAGCCATTTGGCAAATTGCTGCCATCCGCACACGCGGTCGATCGCGAATATGCGGCAATGACAGGGCTGTATCCCACCGGCTTTCCGGTCCCCCGGACTTACGGCCTGTGCGAAGACCCTGAGGTCATCGGCTCGATATTCTTCGTCATGAGCATGGCCGATGGCCGGTCATTGTGGAACGGTGCGCTGCCGGGGATGGAGCGGGACCAACGCCGCGAAATCTACAACGCGCTGATCGATACAATTGCCGAACTGCACCTAAACAAGCCTGAAGAAATTGGCTTGGGTGATTACGGCAAACCGACCGATTACTGTGCTCGCCAGATCGCGCGCTGGTCAAAGCAATACAAGCTCTCCGAAACTGAGCACATGCCCAGGATGGAGCGGCTGATCGAATGGCTGCCGCAGACTATTCCGCCGCAGCATGGCTCCAGCGTGGTGCACGGCGATTATCGGCTGGACAATGTGATTTTTCACAAGACTGATAACCGCGTAATTGCGGTGCTGGATTGGGAACTTTCCACGCTTGGCGATCCGATTGCCGACTTCAGCTACCTGATGCTCAATTGGTTCCAGCCCGCCGATGGGCGCGCCGGTCTGATGGGGCTGGACCTGACCGATCTGGGCATTCCCACGGTTGAGCAGGCGGTGGAGCGCTATGTCGCGCACACCGGCTATCCTGTGCCACCAATGGACTGGTACTTCGCCTACAACCTGTTCCGCCTTGCCGGGATCATGCAGGGGATCAAGAAACGGGTGATCGATGGCACCGCATCTTCTGCCCATGCCAAGGCGATGAGCGACCGCGTTGCCCCGCTGGTCGAGCGCGCCTACATGTTTGCGCTTGATGCCGGGATGCCCGAATAGAGCCTGAAACGAAGCGCCTAAAACGCCGAGTTAAAGCTGATCAATGCCCCCAAATCATCTGGCGCGGTGGAGAAATGGCCGGGCTGGCGACGGTGAAACGCGCTCGCCCGCGCGTATCCGCCAAAGATCGGCGCACCCCATGCCAGTTCGCTCATGATCTCGCGCCCTTCCGGTGACAGGCTGAGAGTCTGACGACCCAGAACCGCCGTCCCAGACGCATAATCGTAGGCAATCGGCAGGTCAAAACTGATGCCGCCCCCGTTGACCCGCAGGGGCTGACTGACCCGGATGCCCAACGTATCCGCGCGCCCGAACACGTTGCCCCGCGTCAGATCAAACGACCACGCGTCGCTGGTCAATTGCGAGCCATCGCCAATCAACGCGGTACCGCGCGGCCGGGTAATCCCGTATCGCATTGCACCGCCGATGTTCCACTCATCGAATTGGTGGCTGACCTCCCCATCGAGGAACATCGTATCCGCGCCGCGAAAGCCCAGCGCCGGGTTGAAATGGCCGCCAAGAAGCGATTCGCCCTCGGTCAGCCAAGTGAGCGCAAACTTCGTATCGAGCCTGCCAAACCGGCGATCCGCTGCGATGCCGAATGTCGCGGTCGGACGTCGCGCACCACCGGGCAGTTGCGCGGCAAGGCGGTTGCGGTCGCCTTCCAACCATGCACGTCCGCGCTCCACCGATGCGGTCACGCCCCAGTCACCCAATTTCTGACGCACCGCAAACGCCGCATCGCTGCTGTCGGTAAATCCAACGTCTGACCCCGCGCGCGGCGCGATAGCAAAGGCGGCATTTTTCGCTCCCTGCAATTGACCGACCAGCCCCTTGGCCCCCTGCGACAGGGCAAATCCCAACTGCAGGTTGGGCGCGATCTGCGCGGCCACACGCGCGGCAAGAACCCGCGCGCCCAGTGCTTCTTCGGGAGTGAGTTGCAGGTCTTCAATCCAGCCCAGTCCGGCTGCCAGCTCACCTTCGCCCACCGTCACGGCGGCGGTGAAACCGGGGCTGGCGGCAGAACGGGTGATCGTTCCGCGCTCCACCGCGCTGCGCAAGCGTTGAACCTGCCCGGCGTTCTGCACTGCCCCAGCGCCCAGATCGACATTGTAGGCCCGATCATATCGGTCCAGCACCACGGTCGAAATCTGCGCACCGGTCAGTGCGTCTCCCATCGCGGCTGATCCCAATGCAAGATCGCTCGCCAGGCTCAGCGAGTTGGCCGTGCCTGCCAGACGAGTTGTCCCCGCAGGGCGAAATGCCGCCGCAATGTCGAGGATGCCGGTGCCAAACACACCATCGTCCCCCGCCTCACCCGCATCGCGGGCGCTGTTCAGCAGGATTTCGACGATTTGCTGTGCGTTGAGATTGGGAAATGCCTGCGCCAACAGCGCAACCGCGCCCGCGACCTGCGGTGTTGCGAAGCTGGTGCCGGAAAACAGCGTCACGAACTGGTTGCCGCCGACCGTCTCGACGAACAATTCACCATTCTCATAGACGCAGCAGACGCGTTCTCCGCGAGCAGACAGAAACGTGCCCGCAAAGCTTCCAGCCCGGTTGCTGAACGCGGAAAATTCGCTGCTTTCATTGACCGAGCCGACAATGATGACGTTGCCATTGCCAGCCCTGACAGCATCGGCAGCGAACGGATCGGGCTGATCGGGCGGTATTGCAGGGTCCGATCCATCGCCCGCATTGCCGGCAGCGATCACCACCACCACTCCGGCATTGGCAGCACGGGTCAGCGCAGCGCGGAGCCCCGCAGACGCGCCGCCTCCACCCAGGCTGAGGTTGATGACAGTCGCGCCGGAACTGATCGCGAGATCGATGCCAAGCGCGATATCGCTGTCCGCAAAACGGCAACCGAGCGTGGCATCCTGCGGCGTATCCATCCCGCATGAACCCGGCATATCCGCCCGGATCGCGAGCACCTGCGCATCGAAAGCAGTACCCAACACGCCCACGTTATTGCGCGCGGCAGCCGCCACCAATGCGACATTGGTGCCGTGATCGTCTTCGGGATCGAGACCGCGATTGCCAGCTACATCCCTTGAGTTGGGATGAATTCGGCCGGCAAATTCAGGACTGTCACGGTCGATACCGGTATCGATCACTGCGATGATCTCTCCAGTGCCGGTTGCATTGCTTTCCCACGCGACGCGCGCGCCGTGGAATTCCGGTCCATCCGACCGGCGAAATTCCGCAGTGTCGAAATTCGTCGCCGGTGGCGGCGGGGGTGGAGGCGGCGGGGGCGGCGGAGGTGGCGGCGGAGGGGGTGGCGGCGCCGATACGACTGGTGCACCCCGTTCACCACCACCGCCACAGGCGCTCAAGGCAGCACATGCAATCGCCGCGACGAACGGTTTCCAGTTAACCGGTGCGATAGGACCGGGCACAGGACCGCATTCCGAATGTGGCGAACACAAGTGTTCCGCCATGGCCGACAAAATATCAGCAGATAAGTGTTTGTTCGACAGAGCAGACCCAGCGATGCTGGCGACTGGTAGCAGGCCCGGAATCCGGGGGAAGTCATGCATCGATTACGTCCTCACCGATTCCCCCTAGGCCTTCAACTATAAGCGCTCACTTTGCACCATGACAAGCAATTGCCCGTATCAATTAGCCTCCAGATTGGCGGTATCGCCTTTCCGTCCCGTTACTTGCGCACACTGCCGGTTGCGCAAACCGCCCTTGCCGCCGCGACTTGTCAGGGGTAGCAGCGCGTGATCGTTTCACGAGCCCCCTGGCGCCAAAGTTTCAATGTGGGGCTATCTCCGGAGTAGTTATGCAAGAAGCCCTGATCGCAGACATCGAAGCCGCATGGGAACGACGCGCCGAAATCGCACCGGGGGATGAAGCCCGCCACGCTGTCAGCGATGCCATTGCAATGCTGGACAATGGCGAAGCGCGAGTGGCGCAGCCCGATGACGCGGGCGGATGGACAGTCAATCAATGGCTCAAGAAGGCAGTGCTACTGTCCTTTCGCCTGTACGATAATCAGGTGATGGATGGCGCATCCGCGGGTGAATGTGCCTATGACAAGGTGCCGATCAAGTTCGCGGGTTGGGGGCAAGACCGTTTCGCCGAAGCTGGCTTTCGCGTTGTGCCCGGTGCAATCGTGCGGCGCGGCAGCCACATTGCAAAAGGCGCGGTGCTGATGCCCAGCTTCGTCAACATCGGGGCCTATGTTGGCGAAGGAACGATGGTGGACACATGGGCCACGGTCGGATCGTGTGCGCAGATTGGCCGCAATGTCCATATTTCAGGCGGCGCTGGCATTGGCGGCGTGTTGGAGCCGCTTCAGGCGGAGCCGGTCATCATCGGTGACGGCGCGTTTATCGGCGCGCGCAGTGAAGTAGCCGAAGGGGTGCACGTGGGCGAAGGCGCGGTCCTTTCCATGGGCGTCTATCTCGGCGCCTCGACCAAGATCGTAGACCGCGCCACCGGGCAGGTGTATATGGGCAAGGTGCCGCCTTATGCTGTGGTGGTGCCGGGAACACTTCCGGGCAAGCCTTTGCCCGACGGTAGCACAGGCCCTTCGCTGTATTGCGCGGTAATAGTGAAGACCGTGGACGCGCAAACACGGTCCAAAACAGGCATCAACGAATTGCTGCGGGAATGATCGAACCAAGGGGGTGATCGCACTACAGGCATTGCCCACCTGCCCCTTCGGGCGCTAAAGGCCCGAAAAAATACCAGTCCAAATACCAGTTTACACGCATAGGGATCATCATGAACGATCAAGACGACGCCATCCACATCGAGGACGATGACGCAACCGCAGGCGAAAAGACCGGCGTGATGCGCTATGTGCTGGGGATCAGCCTGCTACTGGCGATCCTCGCCATGAGCATTGTTTGGATCGTGCCCGCGCTGATGCAGGACGACGTCGAAAGCGCCGGTACCGCGACCGAACGGGTCGAAGAAATGCGCGAAGAGGGCGTTGCAGAGGAAAATATCCCCGCCCAGCCGAGCGAAGGCGACGTATCTCCACTTGAAGATCCAACTGCAGAAGCGCTGAACTAGGCCCCTTTTCGCCCGTCGTTCACGCGCGGATCCGGAACAATCCTGCGGTTTCGCGCATAAGTGTCCTGTATTCAAAACAGGAGACTGACGATGAGCAATTCCAATAGCTTCCAGACGAACCAATACGTCAAGTGGAACTGGGGCAATGGCGAAGGCAAAGGCCAGATCACCGAACGGTTCGAACGTGAGGTTACGCGCACCCTCCAGGGCACCGAAGTGACCAAAGATGGGGATGAGGACAATCCTGCTTACCTGATAGAGCAGGAAGACGGCGACGAAGTGCTGAAGCGGGGCAGCGAATTATCGGCGTGGGACAAGGACTGATGCCCAAGGCGACCAGCAAGGCCCAGCAACGGGCCGCAGGCGCGGCGCTTTCCGCCAAACGCGGGGAGAGTGAAAAGTCCGATCTTCAAGGGGCATCGCTCGACATGTTCGAAAGCATGTCGGAAAGCGAGCTTGAGGACATGGCCGCCACCTCACGCGAAGACCTGCCAGACACCGCCAGCGACGATTAGGGCGTCACTCCGGATCGGGCAGGCGCGTTTCAATCGGCGGCACATCGCGTTGATTGGCGGCGAATGCCTCTGCCGCGCGCAGCACCCGAAGCGCGTTGCGACTGGCGATCAGTTCCATCTCGACTTGTGAGTACCCGCGCCGCGCCAGCTCCGCGAACAATTGCGGATAACCGCCGACGTCCTCGAACCCTACCGGTCCGGAAGGCATACCATCAAAATCTGCACCAATCCCGATATATTCAACGCCCGCGACCTCGCGAATATGGTCAATATGATCGGCCATGTGCGTGATCGTCGTCGGTGGTTCGGGGTTGGCAACCTCCCAACTTTCCATCGCAGCGGTGACGATGCCCGGCTGCCCCAGATTGAGTGATTTCAGCCGCGCCTCCTCCGCTTCGCGCCCGGCATACCACTGGCGGCGTTCCTCGTTGAGGAAGCCGGGCAAAGCAACCACCATCACGATACCGCCATTTTCAGGTAGGCGCTGTAGCACTGCATCTGGCACGTTGCGCGCGTGGCCATTCACTGCAGCCGCTCCCGAATGGCTGAAGATCACCGGAGCCCGAACAGTATCGAGCGCGTCCATCATCGTCTTCTCGCTCACATGGCTTAGATCGACCAGCATCCCAATGCGGTTCATCTCGCGCACCAGATCTTTACCAAAATCTGTCAGGCCCCCATGCTTTGGCACGTCGGTTGCGCTGTCGGCCCACGGCGTGTTTGCCGAATGCGTCAGCGTCATATAGCGCGCGCCAAGGGCATACATTTGGCGCAGTACGCCGAGGCTGGAGCCGATCGAATGGCCGCCTTCCATACCCAGAAGTGAGGCGATCTTGCCCGCCGCCATCGCATTCTCCACCTGATCGGCGGTTTGCGCATAGGCAAGTTCATCGGGATAGCGCGCGATCAGACGCTTCATCACGTCGATCTGCTCCATCGTCATCTGCACGGCTTCGGGCTCGGTCAGGCTGGCAGGCACGTAGACAGACCAGTATTGCGCCCCGACGCGGCCCTGCTTCAGCCGGGCGAAATCTGTGTGCATTACCTGCCCTTCGGGATGATCGGCGGTCGCATCAGTGGTGTCGGCAAAGTCGAAATCATTGATCTGGTTGGCATACCGCACGCGCAACTGGAACGGGACATCGTTGTGCCCGTCGAACACAGGCGCAATTTCGAGGGCCGCCAGCGCCGCCTGAAGCGCGGGATCAGTGACCGATTCGCCCGCAGCCTCATCCTGCGCAGCCAGCGGCGCTGCCAGCGCGATGGAGAGCCCAAGCGACAAGGCGGTCATCGCGGCACCGAAACGATAGAAAACGGCATGTTGCATGATCAAGGGAACTCCCGATAAGGGTTCGAGGCAAGGAGACGTACGACGTGGGTGAGACAGATAACGCGGCAAGACTGATCGGGCAATTGCAGCTTTCCCCTCACCCCGAAGGCGGATGGTATCGCGAAACATGGCGAGGTAAACCCAGCGGTTCGGGCGGGCGGGCGGGCGGGACTGCGATCGTGTTCCTGCTAAAAGCTGGCGAAGGCTCCCACTGGCACACGGTCGATGCCGAAGAGATGTGGCTGTGGCAGGGCGGCGATCCGCTTACCTTGCGGATAGCGACCAGCGATGCGGGGCCGATTGAATCCGTGCATCTGGGGCGAGACATCATGCAGGGGCAGGTATTGCAAGGCTTCGTCCCTACCGGTGCATGGCAGGCCGCCCACGCACCAGCCGAAGGCAAAGCGGAGCATGGCTACAGCCTCGTCTCATGCGTCGTGGTTCCGGCGTTCGACTTTGCAGGCTTTACCCTTGCCCCGCCGGGTTGGGAGCCGGGTCAGGGGACACGAACATGAAGGTAGTCGCGGGCGTTAAAGCACTGCTGCGCATCCTGCTATCGGCTGCCTACGCGTTCGCGGGCTATGCCCATATTGCGCGGCCCGATCCGTTTCTGACCATCACTCCGGACTGGGTGCCGTTCCCCGAGGCGGTCATTTTCTGGACCGGGATTGCAGAGATTGCGGGGGCGATTGGGCTAATACAACCGTTCTCCCGCCCACTGCGGCAGGCTGCCGGGATCGGTCTTGCTTTGTATGCGCTTTGTGTGTGGCCCGCCAATATGAACCATTTCGCGATGGATATGGCGCGTGCCGATGGCGGACTTGGCCTTGGCTATCATGTGCCGCGAATGATCGCTCAGCCGATTATCATCTGGCTCGCGCTGTGGACCGGTGATTTCTGGGTGGAAGAGGGTAAGATGCCGTGGTCGCGGCGCGCAAAGCACAGGGCCGCGCCGACGCTGTGACGTCGCCCGTCAATATGCCCGCCAATACGCCTTTGGATGCGCAATCGGCAATTCTTGCGCTGCTGGAGAGCCGCGATGCGGGCAAGTCCATCTGCCCCAGCGAAGCAGCGCGCGTCCTTGCCGGACCGACCGGGGATTGGCGCGCCCGGATGGAGGATATCCACAACGGGGTGGACGCGCTGAACGCATCCGGTGAGATCACACTGTCATGGAAGGGTGTAGTAAAAGATCAGCGACGCGGAGCCTATCGCATCGCGCGTCGCTGATCGTTGTTGATGTAGTGCCAAGACCTCAGGTGAGGTGCTTGGACACTGCAGCAGTCATCTTGAACATCGAAATTTCTTCTTTGCCGATAACCGGGCTGAGCTTCGCATCGGGAACAATGGTGCGCTTGTCCGAGGGCTTTTGCAGGTCGTTTGCCTTGATGTATTCCCAAATTTTCGACGTCACCTGACTGCGGGGCATCGGGCCTTTGCCGATTACCGCTTCGAGTTCTTTCGAAAGTTGCACCGGTTTCTGCAGTGCGTTGGTCTTGCCAGCCATAGTTCTTCTCCCTTGTGATTGTGGCAGTTACTTAAAAATCGTCATCTGTGAAGTCGTCTTGCGATAGAGCGGTTCCGGTAAATGGAGCATGCAGCACTGCACAGGCGGTGATGAAACCCTTGATCGACGCCATCACTTCCTCCCGGCTTGCCCCCGGCATCAGCGTCATTGGCAAATCGGTTGCGAAAATCTGGAATACGTAATGGCGCGTCTCGCCCTCTGGCGGGTCTGGCAGCAACCATTCGGAATTGCCATGCGCATTCTTGCCCGTGCGCGGCGGCACTTCCCCTTCGAGCAGTTTGCCACGCTGTCCGGGTAATCCCCACACCAGCCAATGACATTGGGGCGTGTCGCCATCGGTAGAGGCGTCCTCAACTATGACAACCAGTTCCTGACTGCCCGGAGGGGGCGCGGTCCATTCGATCGGCGGCGCGACGGCATCTTCTTCCTTGGCGGTGAAGCACGGGTCAAGCTGCTCTCCGGCCTGGAATGCGGGACTACTCAAGGCAAAACCGCCGCGTTTCAGCGAACGGCTGTCTCCCAACGCCGCAATTGCAAGCCCCTTGTGCCATGCGGCTGGTGGCAGAGCATCTGCGAGCCAATCAGGAGCGTCGGTCATGATGTGAATCGTTTCATTGGGAACGCAAGCTAGTCCGATCATGGGCGCAGGACGAGGCATGGATACACGATTTGCCCGGTTTCCTGCGGAAAACAGCGGAAAGTTGCGCCAAAATGGCGAATTTGCAACAGGCTTGCGCTAAAGTTTTGTCCATTTCCCATGAAAAGATGGCTTCGATTGCATTGCCCCGCTCTATGTTTCACGCCCTCACATGAAAAATTGAAATGGAGTCGCACAAGAAAATGTCACTGGGTCGCACCACACTTTCCGCCACGCTTGCGTTTGCACTGGTCGCATGCGGGGGCGGCGGGTCGAGCCCCGGTGCGGGCCCGATTGCAGGCCCCGCGCCCACACCGGCACCCACGCCGACACCTACGCCGACAAGTGCCTGCGCGGTGTCGCAACAGATTCAATTCGCCAATGATGTGCTGAATGAATGGTATCTGTTTCCCAACCTGCTGGACAACAGTGTGCAGCCCGGCGCGTTTAACGATGTGCAGGCCTATCTCGATGCTCGCGTGGCGCCTGCGCGTGCGCAGAACGTGGATCGCGGCTTTACCTTCGCGACCTCCATCGCCGAGGAAAACGCGCTGATCAATTCGGGCTCCAGCGCAGGCTTTGGCATCCGGCTTTCCTACGACACGGTAAACAACCGCGTCTTTCTGCTGGAAGCCTTCGAAGCGGGCCGCGGCTTTCAGGCAGGCATGGACCGGGGCACCGAATTGCTGGCCATCGGCGTGCCGGGGGCCACGCTGCAATCGGTATCCTCCCTTTTGGCAAGCGGCGGGCCGCAGGCAGTGGTCAACGCATTGGGCCCCTCCGATGCGGGCCTCACCCGAACCCTGCGGTTTGCACAGGTCGGCGGCAACATCATAACTGCCGATGTGACCAAGACCGATTTTTCGCTCGATCCGATTTCGGACCGCTATGGCGTCGTCATCCTGAATGATGGAGGCAAGAGAGTTGGCTATCTCAATCTGCGCACGTTCATCGTCGCCAACGCTGAGGAACAGTTGCGCGAGGCATTCGGCCGGTTTCGGACCGAAGGCGTGACGGAGCTCATTATCGATCTGCGCTACAATGGCGGCGGATTGGTGCGGGTGGCCAACACGTTTGGCGACCTGATGAACCGTGGCCGCGCGGGACAGGTCTGGAGCGAGACCGTACTGCGCCCATCCAAATCCAGCGAGAATGAAACGCGGCTTCTCATCAACGAGGTCAATGCAATCGCTCCGACAAAGGTTGCGTTCATCGGTCGCGGTGGCACCGCATCTGCCAGCGAGTTGGTGATCAATTCGATGATCCCGTATCTTGGCAGCGCCGATGTCGCACTCATTGGGGCCAACACCTTTGGCAAGCCGGTCGGACAATTCGGCTTTGATCTCACCGCGTGCGACCTGCGCGTGCGTGCCACCACTTTCCAGACCAACAATGCGCGCGGGAACGGCGACTATTACACAGGTCTGGCGAGCGTCATCCCCAATACATGCCGAGCAGATGATGACATCTTCACCGCGTTCGGCGATCCGCGAGAGGCGTCTATCGCGACCGCGCTCGGCTTTCTTGCGGGCCGGTCATGCACACCTATCAGCGGAGCTGGGATCACGGCACAAAGTGTAGGAGGGCGGCAAATCCTTCAGCCAAATCGGCCAAACGCCGCCCAGTACGAAATTCCCGGCCTGTATTAAGCGTTCGCGGGATCGGCGGTGTTCATGGTCCCGCCCGCGCTGCGGGTTGCAGCTTCGGTCGCATGGGCGATCGCGGCGGCGATTACCTTGTGCGCGGGCGCGGGTTTGGCAATCAGGGCAGCCTTCAAGGTGCGAATGTTCTCATCATGGCGATCAAGATCACCGGAGTGCAGGATGTACGGTACACCCAACCGATCCAGCGCATGCGCGACAGGAAAACAGGTTTTGCCTTGACCCAGTGACACATCCAGGATGGCTGCCGTCAGCCGTTTCCCATGTGATGCAATGATCGCCAGTGCTTCATCGCAATTGGGCGTGGGTAGAGCCGTGCAGCCTTGATCTTCCGCCGCAAATTCCAGATCCATCAGGATCAGCGGCTCATCTTCCAGCAACAGGATGGAATGTTCCATTTGATCTATCCTGCCGATTGCGCCGGGACGCAGATAGTCGCGGTAAGTTGGTTTTCGGCCCACTCCCGCTTGATCGAACCGCGCGATGTTGCCAACAACCGGTCGACAATTGCCGTGCCGGTTCCAGGGATAACGGCATCGCCATCGACTTCTGGACCGCCAGTTTCGCTCCATACGATTTCCAAAGCGGTGCCATCGTCCGAAGGGTACCAATCCAGTGTGATGCGTCCCGCATCGCGCGACCACGCACCATGTTTTGTCGCATTGGCGGCAAGCTCGTGCAGCACCAGTCCGACAATCGAGATCGTTGTGAAAGGCATGCGCACATCAGTGCCATTCAGCGCAAGCCGCTCAGCATCGCGATCATAAGGCAGCATCACAGCACGAATTGCCTCGCCGATGTTGATGCTGCCTGACGACGCATCGTCCAGCGTCGTCTCATACGCCCGGCCCAGCGCTTGAATACGTGAATTGATCTCGGCTGCTTCGGTCTGGATGCCGCGCACCCGGCCCGTTACGTTAACGATACCCGATATCACCGCGAACATGTTTTTCATCCGATGCGACAGTTCGCGCGCCATTTCCCGCGCATGGCGTTCTTCGGCCCGCGCAGCGCGGACATCGGAAACGTCCCATTGACTACCAAAGAAATATACCAGTTCGCCGTTATCGTTATAGATGGGGCCAAGGTGCAGCGCGTTCCAGAACGTCGTCCCGTTCTTGCGGTAATTGAGCAACTCCACCACCACCACATCTTCATTCACGATCGCATCGCGAATACGCTGAATGGGTTCGGGATCGGTCTTTGGCCCCTGCATGAAACGGCAGTTGCGGCCAACAATTTCTTCCTCGGAATATCCGCTAAGGCGGCGGAAAGCGCGGTTTGCAAACACGATGGGCAGATTGGGATCGTTAGGATCGCACAGACAGATGGCCATCCGCGTTTGCGCCATTGCCTGTTCGAACAGGACCCCGGAAGATCCCGCAAATCGATCGCTCGTGTTGCCCGAACGAAACCGTTCCGGCGCATCGTCGAACTGTAAGGATGCCTGGCTGGACCCTCGGCGATCTCTCTCGTCGTCAGTGTTCACGCTTGTGCCTTTCAACGGAATGCTAACACGGAGCGCTGCCGGGCTAACAAAGAGTTGAGTGTTGTCTTAGTTCAAAATTGTAGACGTTTTCGCCGCTCGCTCGTTCCGAGGAAAGTTTTCAACGAGGCTGAGGGTGCGTGCGCAACATCCCTTCAAATTGCGATCCTTGCTGGATAAGGGAGCGCCAATCACGGGGAATCCGATGACCCTAATAGCCGCCAATCAACCATGCACCCGCCAATCAGGGCGCGTCCGGCCCGGTGAAGGGAGCATCGCTGGTATAGGTGCAACCTTGCAGATTTGCGTCTGCCAGTTGAACGATTGCGCTTAATGGATAGCGCCGATCACTCATCGCATCGCTGCATTCGCCCGGCGTAATGGCAATCTGCACCGTTCTGCTATCCAACTCTCCGCTGAAGCCTAATCCGTTATTCCCCGCAAAGCGGACCACCGCAAATTCCCGCCCATCCGGGTCATCCGCGGTAGAGTAGCGTGCGGAATAGTGCCCGTCGCCAGCGGGCCTGATTTCGATGTTCCAGAATGGCTCTGTCCCAACAAGGGTGATCACCGCATCAGGAGCGATTTCGGAATACACCGATCCATCGGGATCAATCGCGCCCGTTTGCGAACAGGCGACAAAGAATGCCAGCGATCCAAGCGCACAGATGCCAGATCGCAGACGAAGATGAGATTTGGCTGACACAGGGTGCTTCATCATGCAAAAGGCGGACCCGATCAAGGCCCGCCTTTCGCAAATGTCAGTTGCTGTAGACCCGATTACTCAGGCATCAGCACCGTGTCGATCACGTGGATCAGGCCGTTGGAGGCTTCGACATCGGTCGCGGTCACCTTGGAGGTGTTACCCGCGCCATCGGTCAGTACGACGCCGCCATCGACGATCATCGCGGTCAGTTCGGTCCCGCCCACGGTCATTACCTTGTAGCCGGCTTCGCCAGCACCCTCGATGGCGCTGGTGAGCGTTGCAGCATCGACCCTGCCCTCGACGACGTGATACTTGAGGATGTTGCCGAGTGTGGCAGTGTCTTCGGTCGTCAGCTTTTCAACGGTACCGTCGGGCAATTTATCAAACGCAGCATTGGTCGGAGCGAAAACCGTGAACGGTCCGGTGCCACTCAGCGTCGTGCCGAGATCCGCAGCGGTGACAGCGGCCACAAGTGTCGAAAACGTTTCATCGCCCTGCGCAACCTCGACGATAGTACCGGCCGAAGTTGCTTCCTCAGCGACTGCCATTTCATCGGCGGCGGTGGTCGCTTCAGGTGCCTCAGAAGCGCATGCGACGAGCGAGAGAGCGATGGCCGAAGCGGATACGAGTTTGATGATTCTCATGGATGTGTCCTTGTTTCAATGGATATTTCAGGCTGCATGGCCGCGCAATTCGCGCCGGCAGTTACATATACGAATGGCTGAGACGAAAGGTTGTTCCGATTCCGTAAATAAAAACGGCAAAATAATGGCAGACGGCGGCAGTTGCTCGTTCGCAAGAGTTGAGACGCGCGCGTGCGCCTTGCCGAAACACCATTTCAGAGCTCGTCGGCGGAACCGTGATCCTGTCCGACCATTGCCACTCCATGCAATTCATTCCTGAACGCGCTGCCGCTCTTGCCCAGCTTGACGAGTTTCTGCCGCGTGCTGGACGAGCATATGCTGCCAACCGCAACCATGACGATGGAGTGGCGCGTCAGAACGTGTCGCAATTGTCGCCGTGGCTTCATGCCGGTTTGGTCAGCGAGGCCGAGGTGATCGCCGCAACCCTGGCCCAGCACACTTCCGCGGCAGCTGAAAAGTTCATCGCGGAAGTGTTCTGGCGCATCTATTTCAAAGGCTACCTCGAACAGAGGCCCGGCATCTGGCGGACGTATTGCGAGGGTCGCGATGCAGCCTTCGCCAGGATGGAAGGCAATGTGGGCCTGCAAACCGCCTACACCAATGCGGTGGAAGGACGCACGGGTATTGACGCATTCGACCATTGGGCGCGCGAACTTGTCGGTACCGGTTACCTTCATAACCATGCGCGCATGTGGTTTGCGAGTATCTGGATTTTCACGCTGCGGCTCGATTGGGAACTGGGCGCCGACTTTTTCCTGCGGCACCTGATGGATGGCGATGCAGCGTCCAATACGCTCAGTTGGCGCTGGGTCGGCGGACTGCACACCAAGGGAAAGACCTATCTTGCGCGTGAAGACAACATCGCGCGCTACACCGCGAACCACCCTGATGGGCCGCTGACGGCCTTGGGTCTGGCCAGCGAGGCACCAGCGTTGGAAGATACGGAAGACCATCCCCGCACGAACCTCAATCTGCCCGGACCTCCAGACCGGCACGCGCTCGCGGCTCCCTATGCGCTGATTCTTCACGATGAAGCGGCCAGTCACGTTCCGCTCGAGCTCCCTGCCCCACCCGCGCTCATCATTGGCGCAGCACGTCCTGATGCACGCTCCCCCAAGGCTACAGCGCCGACCGCGCGCACTTTCGCTATTGACGCTGTGCGCGGCGGAATTGCGCAGGCAGCCAGCGCCTATGGCTGCGATGCTTACGAATGGAGCGCGGATGAAAGTCTCGATGATATTCTTGGCAAAGCCGGGGTCGATCGAATTGCTGTACCCCTGCTGCCCACCGGATGGACCCGCGATAGCTTGCAACCCGAACTTGCCGCACTGGTCGCCGCTGATCGCGCGACGATAGTGCTCGGCGATCTGCAGCGTGCCACTTGGCCGCAAGCCAGGGCCGGATTTTTCGGCGTAAGGAAACAGATTGAAACGATCATCGCAGAGGTTGGGCTGGGTTGAAGACCGGGCGGTTAACCTGATTGTTACCAAAAATAGCTAGGCGTAACCGGCCAGAAAGCCGGGAACTTGCGCATGAAATACCCGAACCGAATACAGGCCGCCCTGTTGTTTGATCAGCCGTTTGATGGGCTTGACGATGTCGCGCGCGATTTTGCCCGCTTGGTCGAGATGAAGACCGGAAGCACTTTCAATGTGCCCGAACACAAACCCGGCATGTTCCTGCGCCTGTTCGGCGGAGGCCGCACGGAAGGCGGCGGCGAAATGATAGTGACCTTTGAATTGCTCACCGGACCTGGCGCGATGGGTGTGTATGACGGCGCGCTCGGATCCTCGATCACCGGCATCCTTTGCCCCGACATTCGCCAGCGGGTGATGCGCGCGCGTTGCCACATTCAGCTCGACGTTTCGCACGGCGTGCTCGGCGGGGTGGAGGAGGATCCCAAAGTTGCTCCAATGCTGAGCCAGCTGGGCGTAGACCAGTTATGGTCGACGCAGGCCGCCTTTCACACCCGGCTTGAAACCCTGGCACTGATGGCCCGCGTGACCGCCGATCATATCACTCCCAGCGTAATCCACTGGACGCAATCGAACCAGCTGCTCGATCTCGACACGTTCGAGAAAATGGCCGGGCCTGCCGCCTCAATGTCTTTCCCCAGTCCGCTGACCATCCATCCGATCCTGTTTGGTGAGCCCGATGCCGATGGCGTCACTTCCAGCATTGGCCTGCGCACGCTTGGGGCGCGGCATTGGCTGGGCCGCGAAATCGTGGTGCCCGCGACTACCCTGCCATGGGCTGCCGCCTATCAGACCGCCGTTGCATTTTGCAGCATGGCGACGATGGAAGGCGGATACGTGATCCCCGATGGCAACACGTTCGGCCCCGAAGATGGCAGCGAGGCCTGGCGGGTTTACCATCGCGAAGCAGGCGTTGGAAGCGGATCATCCGATGACATCGCAACCTACGAACTGGTTCCACTGCGCCATGACGGTAGCGGGTTCGTGGCCGATGATTATGCGAGCGAGGCGCGTATTACACAGGCCCGTAACACCCAGGAACGCGGCACCTTGACTGAAGATACCGGCGCCGATGCGGAACCTGAGTTTGTGACCACCCCTGCACCCGCCGCAATTCCCATTCCGGCGGCTATCGAAACGGTACAATCCGTAAAGGAAGCCAGCCCTGACGATCAAGAGGCAGTAGGCGGCCCACCCGAAATGCCCGCTCCAGAACCGATCCGAGAAATCAGCACGCCTGTCGCGAGCAAGCCGGGCGATGCGCAGATATCGGGCAGCGGCCTGCGCGCCCGCCTGTTCGGTGACAGGCGCGCGTGAGCATTCCCGGTATCGAAGAGAAGCGCCTAAAGGGTTTTGTCGGGACGCGGTTCGTGCCTGTGCTTTTCACTTTTGCCGAAATGCCGCTCCAGCCGCTCTGACAAGGTGTTCGCTGCTTTGCGCGCGGCGTCATCCACCTTTGGTCCGTGGGCCGTCACACTCAATGGTTTGCCACCGCGCGGACGCGCCTCGATCATGCAGCTCTTGTCATCGCCGCCACCCTTCGCGCCATTTTCATCCGACACATGCACTTCGAGCCGGGTGAGCCGATCCTCGAACCTCGCCAGTTTCGTGCGTACGGCCTCCTCTATTCGCTCGGCGACGTTTTCGGTGCCCATAACGGAACTATCGGAATTGAATTGAAACTGCATGTGTGGGTTTATCCTCTCTATTGCGTCTTGTCGGTTCGATATGGGAACATGGCATGGCCGGTTCCAGTCATATTGGGTCGTCGGCCCCGGTTTATTCGCGGCGGTCACGCTACGCTGTCATTTCTTCAATCTGCGATACACTCCACTTGATCGGTTGCAATTCCCCGTCGCAAAGTGGTGGGATTTTGCCGCACTCTCTTGGTCGAACACGGTTCGCGACAAAACTGATCGAGGTGGATTGAGATAGCTGAACACTGGCTTGCAGACGTCCGCAGATACGATGCGGGTGCGGAAAAGAATGTTGTCGCCGTGATAGTGCGCCATTGCGGAATGGTCTTGAGGACGCGCGATGCCTCGCTCGTATCTTTTGCAAACAGCGCGGAAACCGGTCGCGGCCGCGACAATTTCCTCAGGAAGAAGCTCGCGCTCAGCCATGATGATGCAACGCTGGATGCGGGCATTACTGCGGTAGGCGCACGGCTGAGCGCCGATCCGACGAAGAACCGCGTCACCGTGTATTACCTGCTGGACCGCCATTTCGACAGGTTGGATGTGTTCGGCACAAGCCGTAGCACCGCCGATGATGGCACCGATGCGGCGCCAAACCGAGCGAAGGCAAGGATTGCGGTTGAAACGGGGGCCGGAATTGGCGCGCTCGCTGATCCTGCACTGACAGGAGTGGCCGGTAATCCGCCCCCGGCTCCCGTTGAACCCGTCATGTTGCCCCACTCCACTGCTGGCGGTGGCGGCGTTGGCGCGGCCACGCGGCCCACCATCACAGGAAAGGATGACGGCGCTGGCATGTTCGGGATCAGCTGCCTTGCCGGTATTCTCACAGTGGGAGCGATCCTCGTCCCGGCGCTCATTTCGGTCTGGACCAGCAACACCGTTCTCAGCCGCGATGATCTGCCCGTTGTTGTGGCCGCCCCCGTAACGTCCGCGGTTCCGGTAGCTCCCGTTGTTACGGTGGATATCCCGCAAGGCGCCGGAGTGACTGCCACGGAGCGCGATGGAAAGCCCATGCTGACGGTATATTTCGACACAGGCAACGCGAATGTCGCGCCCGATTCTGAGGCGCAATCGGCACAGGTGCTTTCCTATCTTGAGGCGAACCCGGCCGCGGCGCTTGCCATATCCGGCTTTAACGATCCCACCGCCAATGCCGCTCTCAACGAGGAATTGTCCAAGAACCGCGCGCAGAATGTGCAGTCGTCGCTGGTCGCGCTTGGAGTGGCGCAGGATCGCACTGATCTGATGAAGCCCGACGATGCGACCACTACCGACATCACTCCTGAAGCGGCACGGCGGGTTGAAATCGTAATCGTGGAGTAAAGTGGCCATCCCATGCGAAGCCGCTGCAATATCAAGGGCTTGGGGCATCTGGGCGAAATGAAACCTCAGCGTGAAAAAGTGCGAAAACAACGCCCCGCCGATGCATTGGCGCGCGTTTGCGAATGTCCGCAGCGCACGCGATCGGGTGGTTTGCTGATAGTTTAAAGAGGGATTCAGCCATGCCGCGCAGCGATGCACGATTCCCGGACTGTAGGAAATGCCAGCGAAAGGCAGCGCGGTCCCAATATGGTAACCCGCGTATCAGGCGTCAGCTGTTATTGCGAGACAGCGGCCTCTGCCTCGCGCTTGGCGGCGCGTTCGGCCTCGGCCTTGGCGCGGTCCACGGAAACCTTGCGAGCCTGATCGGCCAGCGCACGCCATGTCTTTTCGGACCGCAGTTCACGCTCTTTAACGTTCTGCAACACGGCCTGTTTGGCAGCAGTGGCAGCGGCATCGGCGCGGTCGCGGTAAAATTCGAAAGTCTGGGACATGGGCAATTACCTGTGTCAGAGGGAAAAGGCGCGCCGTGCTGGCGATCAGCGACGGCTGTAGGGGCCGGCAATCGGAGCCGGATTTTGACGGCCTGCAAACAGGGTGCGCCACGCAATCGCGGCGCACCCCAAATACGGATCAGTCCGCAGCCGAAAGGTTGACTGCGCTTTCCTTGCCATTGCGTCCGATTTCGACGTCATAGTTCAGGCGCTGTTCCTTATCGAGCGAATGCATGCCGGCTGCCTGCACTGCGCTGATGTGAACGAAGCTGTCTGCCGAGCCATCGTCGGGCTGGATGAAACCATAGCCCTTGTCGGTGTTGAAGAATTTGACGGAGCCTGTCTTGGCCATGATGTGTTCCTTTCAAAGAACGTGGATTGCCTGTGGACGAAATGCCCACCGGTCGTGCTTTAGATCGTTCAGATGAAAGGAAGTCGTCGCCAGGTTAACGCCGGGGCCGCCTGAGTCCCCGATAAATCGGATCCCCAAATGGCAAGCGGCGGTAGTCAAAACTCGAAGTCCGTCGCAAATCTCGACGTCAGCAAACGCGCTATAACAGGGTCTGTTGCAAATAGCGAACGATTGTTTTGGGGTCGCGAAATAGGCGAAAAAGGGAACGCATTACATCCTCGCGCGCTGAAACTGCGGATGAAACGCAGGAGATTACCATGGCCGACAAAACCCCCAAACAGCACCTTGCCCACATTGCCGAAGCGATGAAGGACATCGATTTCGTCATGCTCAACACTCATACCAAAGACGGCCAGATCGGCGCTCGCCCGATGAGCAACAACCGCCAGGTCGATTACGATGGCGACAGCTATTTCTTCACCTGGGAAGACTGCCTGATGGTCGATGATGTCAAGGGCGATCCCAAAGTCGGCCTCTCGCTGCAAGGCGCCCCGAAACCCGAAGGCGCGCCGGGCATCTTCATCGCGGTCGAAGGCAAGGCTGAGATCGTCCGCGACACCGACAAGTTCGAAGAGCACTGGACCGAAGAACTGGAACGCTGGTTCGAGGACGGCGTGGAAACCGAAGGCATGGTCATGCTCCACATCCACGCCACCCGCGCCGCCTATTGGGATGGCGAGGATGGGGGCGATTTCGATATCGAATAACTCCGCGCATTACAGCGGCGCTGCCTGGCTCACCCGAATTCATGCGAGGCTTTGTGCAAAGTGGGCGTAGCATCCCCACAGGGCATCCCGCCCGCGATTGGAAAAGACCATGGCCAAAGGCCAGCAAAAGAAGAGCCGTGAAGCCCGCAAGCCCAAGAAGGAAAAGGTTAAGACCAACGCCTCGCAACCCTCGACCAAGGTCGGCGGGATCAAGGGGCTGGAGAACATGAAGAACAGTTAGGGGCTGGCTATCGGGTCTCCTCCAAAGCGACGGGTGCAGGCCACCCTCCCCCACTGTCGCGCGCGATATGCGGCCTTGCACCTGCGCGCTGCGCGCCCGGTGCTGGCTTCCCGGTGAGCCACCAATCCCATCACGTGTTTTCAGTGACTTGGCCCCTCCGTGACACACCTGACACACTGTCCAGGGGCCAAAAACCTTCGGGCGCGCGCGGGGGCGGTAAAACCGGGTATTTGCAAGGCTGAAGCGGGGGCGCGGCATCTGCAAGTTTAAGCCACAATTCGGCGGTGTAGGAAAGTATTGGTCAGGAAAGTGTTTTGGGGCGACCGGCGCGCTGGTGTAGGCGGGTCGCGATGACGCCTGTGACCATCCCTGTGACCATTCTTGTCGATGCCGATGCCTGCCCTGTGAAAGACGAGGTGTACCGCGTGGCGGAGCGTTTTGGCGCGCATGTCCGCATCGTCAGCAACAGCCCGTTCCGCGTGCCGGTGAGCGACCGGGTGAAGCGCGTGGTGGTAGATGGCTACAGCGTTCATATCTCGGGCGACGACCAGTCGCCCGCAAGCGCGAACGCGCGCCGGCCGGTTAGGCCGGAGCCAAGCGGGCCGGATGGCCCGCGCCCGGCGTTTGAGGGCCCAAAATATGACGCAGCGGACGACTGGATCGCGGACAACGCAGACGCGCGATCCGTGGTGATTACCGCAGACATACTGCTCGCCGAACGCTGCCTGAAAGCGGGCGCGCGGGTGCTGAAACACAATGGCCAGCAATTCGACGCCGCCAGCATCGGCAACGCCATCGCAACCCGCGCGATTATGGAAGACCTGCGCGCCGGAATGGACGGCATCGGTGGAGGACCACCGCCGTTCAGCAAGGCGGATCGGTCGCGGTTCCTGCAGGCGCTGGACCGGGTGCTGGTGGCGATGGGGTAGAATCATGCCTCTGGAAAAGCACCAATGAGGGCAAGCAAACGTCTCGACGAGACGGACGAATGACTCTACGCATTGCTGATGGGGAAAGTTCTCACCATTATGAACATGAAGGGGGGCGTGGGAAAGACCACGATCTCCTGCCACCTCGCCACAATGGCCGCAAAATATAAAATTGGCGGCAAAGGACCACTACGCGTTCTTCTGATCGATTATGACCCTCAATTCAATGCATCACAAACGATCATTCCCGCAGAGGACTACCGCACTCTTGAGAGGGCTAACAAGACCACTTTATCGATACTCATGGACGATCCTTCATCAATCGATCCGTTCGCAATCTATGCGCATGAATATGCGGCTGCTCCCAAATTGGCTGATTTAGTACATGAAACCAGTTTTGGTCCTGGAAAACTTGATATCGTAGTGAGCACTCTCGATTTGATGTATGTCGCGTTGGGGCAACCGACCAGAAGTTTGACGCCCATGAAGGAACGGTTTGCTGGCTTTATCCGTCAAGCAAAGAAGGCCTACGATCTAACCATTATCGATTGCCACCCGGCTGGCTCGGTCTTCACGCAAACTTCGCTACAAACGTCGGATCACGTTATCATTCCGGTAAAGCCTGAACGGTATGCGCTACGGGGAGTTGGGCTAATGAAGAGATTCATCGATGGGCGAGGCCCCCAAATTCCGGCAATCACACCGCACATTCTGTTGAATTACACTGAAGGCGCTTCGGAGACGGAAGCGCAGATAAGGGGCCACCCTACATTCGGTCCTATGTGTCTATCAGCGACCATAGATCGATCCGACCATCTCAAGTATCCAAACAATGGCACAAAGTTTATGTGGGACACCAAAACAGCGTATTGGGTAACCTGCAAGAACAACCTGACGGCAGTAATTGCCGAGATTTATCAAAGGATTGGGCTGTGAGTAGAGAACAGGTTGATAAGCGCGCGTTCAAGTCGATACTTCGTTCGATTGCGTCGGACGAACTGTCTCCGGATGATTACGCAGAGGCGCTAGCGGACCTTCGCAGTGGCTCGATGATAAGCCTGCTCGATGATATTTTCGCGGCGCTAGCCGGGGAAGAAGGCAGCAAGAGAGAGCGAAAAACGACCCAAGAGGCAAAAAAGAGCAAATCTAGTCGCAAGGGAAAATCAACTGACCCCACGAAACCGATCGACACCCTTTTCAGCGACATCAAGCGTAGAAAAATAAGCCGAGCCCGCCTCGATGCGATCGTTCGATCAATCAGCTCTGAATTCGCTCGTCAGGCCAAGCCTGAGTGGACGATAAGAGAATTCATTGCGAATTTTCAGAAAAATTGCAGCGAACGGCAATGGGACATTCTCAGTTCAATTGTGAATGGAGAATTCGAAAAAGATTCCTACCTTGATGATATCGCTAGCAGCTAATGACGCAAACGTTAAAAGGCGCACTTACTGCTGTCGACTGGAACGATAATGTAGAAACTTTTCTTAAGTCTAAGAAGCGCGAAGAATCGATGACGATTTATTGCAAACGCATTGGTATTTTCACCCACGAATTATCATTTCAAGAATTCGATAATCCCGCGATCCCTTTTCTTCAGGAAAATGAAGTCTGCGGCATTCCAAGTCCCAGCTTGCTTGGCACTCGGACTCTTGAAACCTGCAGCCGCTATGATGCGGTCAATGGTAGAATGCGCACTTTACTACAGTTTTTTTCGGCAGCACCCTCAGGAGCTCCATACGCTTGTTCGAAATAGTAAATTTTACGCTAGCAAAAAGCAAATCATCCATCATCACGGCCTACATGTAGCGGGATACCACGATCTCAATTTGAAACTACACTTTGAGGAGAAATTAAACGACTGGTACGGCGAAGTTTCGGCTATCGTACATGGTCAAATTCCAGGAGTGTGGACCAGCAAATCACTCTCAGACACGGCCCCGTTGTATGCTGGCGCCACTGCTCCCACCAAGTTGTTTGAGCGAGCTGTCGAAATCGTCCAACTAACACTTCTTATAACTATCGAGAATGAAGAATGGGAGGGTATAAATCCGAAATCTCGGATGATACTTCAAAAAGGGTTATCGAAGCAGCAGAAGGCTGCGCTGAATTTGCCTTCGATATAGCCATCAACCCTCACCCCTCCGGTAGATACAACCGCTTTCCTTTCGCCTCGTAAACGCGGCTTATCACTTCCGTCCCGGCCTAGTTCTCCGCGCACTCCTCAGGCGTGTTCTCGCCCTTGAGCTGTTCGCTCGCCAGAAAACTCTCCGCGTCTGCATTCTGCTTCGCGGCAAACTCGCGCACCTCACCACATCCGTTCGTGCTGAGCTTGTCGAAGCACTGCACTTCTTCTTCCGGCGCCTCACCAAAAAACAAAGACGGCCCTTCGACAGGCTCAGTGCGAACGGGGGTGGGGATCGGCCTTGCCCTCACCCCTCCGGCAAATACAACCTCTTCCCCTTCGCCTCGTAAACGCGGCTCACCTCCTCCATCCCGGCCTCGTTCTCGGCGCGCTCCTCGGGCGTGTTCTCGCCCTTTAGCTGTTCGCTGGCCAGAAAACTCTCCGCGCCTGCATTCTGCTTCGCGGCAAATTCGCGCATATCACCACATCCGTTCGTGCTGAGCTTGTCGAAGCACTGCACTTCTTCTTCTGGCGCCTCATCAAAAAACAAGGACGGCCCTTCGACAAGCTCAGGGCGAACGGCGGGCGGGGGTTGGCCCAGCCCTCACCCCTCCGGCAAATACAACCGTTTACCCTTCGCCTCGTAAATGCGGCTCATCTCCTCCATGCCTGCCTCGTTCTCCGTGCGCTCCTCCGGGGTGTTCTCGCCGTTGAGCTGTTCGCTTGCCAGAAAACTCTCCGCGCCCGCATTCTGCTTCGCGGCGAACTCGCGGACCTCTTGCGAAATCCGTTCGTGCTGAGCTTGTCGAAGCACTGCACTTCTTCTTCTGGCGCCTCACCAAAAAAAAGGGCGGCCCTTCGACAGGCTCAGGGCGAACGGCGGGTGGGGATCGGCCTTGCCCTCACCCCTCAGGCAAGTACAATTTCTTCCCCTTCGCCTCGTAAACGCGGCTCATCTCCTCCATCCCGGCCTCGTTCTCCGCGCGCTCCTCCGGCGTGTTCTCGCCCTTTAGCTGTTCGCTGGCCAGAAAACTCTCCGCGCCCGCATTCTGCTTCGCAGCAAATTCGCGCACTTCTTGCGAAATCTTCATCGAGCAGAACTTTGGCCCGCACATGGAGCAGAAATGCGCGGTCTTCGCGCCCTCGGCTGGCAGGGTCTGGTCGTGATATTGCTCTGCCGTTTCGGGGTCGAGCGAGAGGTTGAACTGGTCCCTCCAGCGGAATTCGAAGCGGGCTTTTGACAGCGCATCGTCGCGCACCTGGCTGGCCGGGTGGCCCTTGGCCAGATCGGCGGCGTGGGCGGCGAGTTTATACGTAACCACGCCGACCTTCACATCGTCGCGGTCGGGCAGGCCCAGATGCTCCTTGGGCGTGACGTAGCAAAGCATCGCGGTACCGTACCAGCCGATCTGCGCCGCGCCGATGCCGCTGGTGATGTGGTCGTATCCCGGCGCGATATCGGTGACGAGCGGGCCGAGGGTGTAGAACGGAGCCTCTCCGCACGCCTCCAGCTGCTTGGTCATGTTCTCCTTGATCTTGTGCATGGGCACGTGGCCCGGCCCCTCGATCATGACCTGAACGTCCTGCGCCCACGCACGCTTGGTCAACTCGCCCAGCGTGTACAGCTCGGCAAATTGTGCCTCGTCATTGGCGTCGTAGATCGATCCGGGGCGCAGGCCATCGCCCAGCGAATAGGCGACGTCATACGCCTTCATGATCTCGGTAATCTCGTCAAAGCGTTCGTAGAGGAAGCTTTCCTTGTGATGCGCGAGGCACCATTTTGCCATGATGCTGCCGCCGCGGCTGACGATGCCCGTCATCCGCTTTGCCGCCATCGGGACATAGGGCAGGCGCACACCCGCGTGGATGGTGAAGTAGTCGACGCCCTGTTCGGCCTGTTCGATCAGCGTGTCGGCAAAGATTTCCCAGGTGAGGTCTTCGGCCACGCCGCCGACCTTCTCCAGCGCCTGATAGATCGGCACGGTGCCCACCGGCACGGCGGAATTGCGGATGATCCATTCGCGGGTGTCGTGGATGTTGCGCCCGGTGCTGAGGTCCATGATCGTGTCCGCGCCCCAGCGGGTGGCCCACACCATCTTGTCAACTTCGGTGGCGACGTCGGATGCGACCGCGGAATTGCCGATATTGGCGTTGATCTTGACGAGGAAATTGCGCCCGATCGCCATCGGTTCGCTTTCGGGGTGGTTGATGTTGTTGGGGATGATGGCGCGGCCACGGGCGACTTCGCTGCGGACGAATTCGGGGGTGATGACATCGGGGATTTCCGCGCCCCACGCCTCGCCATCGCGCACCAGGTCGGCGGCGATTTCGCGGCCAAGGTTCTCGCGCTCGGCGACGTATTCCATTTCCGGCGTGATGATGCCTTGGCGGGCATAGTGCATCTGGCTGACATTCATGCCAGCCTTGGCGCGCAAGGGACGCTTAACCGGGTGCGGGAATTGCGGGACGCCGCCAGAGCGGTCAGGGCCCGAACCGCCTTTGGGCTGGCCGTTATCCTCGGGCTTTACCTCGCGCCCGTCATACGCCTCCACGTCGCCGCGCGCCATGATCCAGTCGCGGCGCAGCGAGGCAAGCCCGGCGTTGATGTCGATCACGACATTGGGATCGGTATAGGGGCCGGAGGTGTCGTACACGCGCACGCTCGGCTCTCCGCCCTCAAGGTCGATCTCGCGCATGGCGACCTGCACGCCGCTGCCGGTGCGCGCGCCAACATGCACCTTGCGACTGCCACGGATGGGGCCGGTGGTAACGCCAATTTCTACGCCATCGTCTTCAAGTGGGCTGTTAATGTCGGCCATGCGAAGTCTCTCCTAAAGGCGGAGTGCGGACCACTGGCTTTCGACCGGCCCACTCCCTCCGCCGATGTTAATCGGTTCAGGTTCAACGGGTCGGGCGATGCTAACCGCCCCTCTCAGCGCAAGCGCGCTCCCCGGGGATGGCCAAGAGTTTAAGCGGTATTGCGCGCAACGTCCAGTGGTGAGGCGATCAGTCGCGTTCCACCGCTGCGGAAAGACACAGCGCCAGCAGCACGGTTGCGACCACGCCCGACGCACCCGCAATCGGTAGTTCTCCGGAAAAGCTGCGGCCAAATGCCATCGACAGCGCGTTGGCGACCATTGCGACCATGCCAACCAGAGCGGTCAGCCCGCCCAGCGCCTTGCCGCCCGCATTCATCTTCGCCATGCCGAACACCAGCGCGGCCAGGCCCAGCAGGATCTTGGCCGCGTTATAGACCATGAAGGAAAACGCGACGACTGCACCAGCCGCCGGAGCCAGTGCCGGAACCTGCTCTGCGGCATCGCGGAACGGGCCAAACATGGTCAGCCCCACACCCACCTGCACCACATTCAGCAGCGCGCTCATAACGATGGCGGAAAAGCCCAGAGTGTATCGCTTTGCCTCGACCAGCGCGGACCCGGCAAACGCGGCAAGCAGTGTGAAGATCAGCCCCTCCAACGCCCACAGCAGCAGACGCGGCACTTCGGGCGCAGTCAGGTAAAGCACGGTGTAAGCGCCCTGCGTGATGGCTGCTGTCATCAGCAGAAACGCGATTAATTGCACGGTGCGTTTGAATGAGAATTCCATTGGTATAATTCCCCTGAATCTGAAAAGTGCGATCTTGCGCAATTCTGCGCGATTTGGCGAAAGGTTACTTCGGCATGGCGATGTTGTGCGATCTGCGGCGCGCGTGGCAAGCGAGCGAGACGGCCTGACCCAGCTTTATCGCCTTGATACGACTGCGATCGCCATCGCCCGCAGCTTTGGCGCGGCGGTGGGGAATGATCCCTGGGCGGGCGGCTATGTTGCGCCCGGACGGTTCGCGCCTGTCATCACCGCCGGGCGCGAGTTTATCGCCGGTTCGAGGCCTGCCGGGGCCAACCTGCAACCACGTATCACCCCACGCCTGTGGGGCGTGATGCCGCCGCCGAACGCACCCGATCAGGCGCGGCGCATCGCCACCGTGCGCAATCCGGAAAGCCCGTTCTGGATCGGCAATTTGCGGAACAGCGAATTTCGATGCCTCATCCCCGCAACCGCGATCATGTTGTGGGGCAGCGGCACCGATTACGAAGGGCGAAGGCTGCGCCATTGGTTCGGTAACGGGGAACGGGGGCCGGGAAAGGGGCAGGCCATCATTGCGATGGCAGGCGTGTGGAAGGATGAGGATGTGCCCGCTTTTGCGATCCTCACCCGCCCGTCACAAGGCGCAGCAAGGGCAGCCGGGGCCGCCGCCATGCCAGTGATCGTGCAGCCCGATGGCGACGCGCAGCAGGACTGGCTCCACGGCAACTGGGATCGGGCGCGTGTGGCGCTGCAATCAAGTTCAGAAGCCAGCCTGCGCGAAATCGAAATTCGCGAGACCTGAGGTTCATTCGCCCTCGATATTATGGGAAACAGATGCGCGTGCGCAACACTTCGCAACTATACTCAACTGTTTGTTCAGAATAAATATCTGCCTGGACGGTTTCTAAGTATTACAAGGAGTGAATCAGGGGGCGCAGTCAGACGAGAGATCTGGCGATGATTTTGTGCGCCCTTTGCAATCAGGGGACGCTCCATGAATACCGCCAGCCGCCTTTCCATCGCCCTTCTGCTTGGCTCTACCGCGCTCGCCGCGCTGATTGTGCCCGCACCCGCCCACGCGGACGATTGCCTGCTGGATCGTGATAATGATGGCAATGTTGATGCGGGCACGACCGACAACGATGGCGGAGCAAATTCGAACGACGATGACGCCAGTCTAGCCTGCGGTGCAGGCGCAGACGCCACCGGCCAGTTCGCGACCGCAGTCGGCAGTAACTCCGTCGCAAACGCAGACCGCACCGTGGCCATAGGCCGCATCGCGCAGGCGACCGCGGCAGATGCTATCACCACTTACGTTCGTGCTGAGCTTGTCGAAACACTGTACTTCTTCTTCTGGTGCCTCACCAAAAAACAAGGACGGCCCTTCGACAGGCTCAGGGCGAACGGGGGGTGGGGGTCGGCCTTGCCATCACCCCTCCGGCAAATACAACTGCTTCCCTTTCGCCTCGTAAACGCGGCTCATCTCCTCCATGCCCGCCTCGTTCTCGGCTCGCTCTTCCGGAGTGTTCTCGCCCTTTAGCTGTTCGCTGGCCAGAAAACTCTCCGCGCCCGCATTCTGCTTCGCCACAAACTCGCGCACCTCACCACATCCGTTCGTGCTGAGCTTGTCGAAGCACTGCACTTCTTCTTCTGGCGCCTCACCAAAAAACAAGGACGGCCCTTCGACAGGCTCAGGGCGAACGGCGGGAGGGGGTTGGCCTAGCCCTCACCCCTCTGGCAAATACAACCGCTTCCCCTTCGCCTCGTACACCCGGCTCATCTCCTCCATCCCGGCCTCGTTCTTGGCTCGCTCTTCCGGAGTGTTCTCGCCCTTGAGCTGTTCGCTGGCCAGAAAACTCTCCGCGCCGGCATTCTGCTTCGCAGCAAATTCGCGCACTTCTTGCGAAATCTTCATAGAGCAGAACTTTGGCCCGCACATGGAGCAGAAATGCGCGGTTTTCGCGCCCTCGGCTGGCAGGGTCTGGTCGTGGTATTGCTCGGCAGTTTCGGGGTCGAGCGAGAGGTTGAACTGGTCCCTCCAGCGGAATTCGAAGCGGGCTTTTGACAGCGCATCGTCGCGCACCTGGCTGGCCGGGTGGCCCTTCGCCAGATCGGCGGCGTGGGCGGCGAGTTTGTAGGTCACCACGCCCACCTTCACATCGTCACGGTCGGGCAATCCCAGATGCTCCTTTGGCGTGACGTAGCAAAGCATCGCGGTGCCGTACCAGCCGATCTGCGCCGCGCCGATGCCGCTGGTGATGTGATCGTATCCCGGCGCGATATCGGTGACGAGCGGGCCGAGGGTGTAGAACGGAGCCTCTCCGCACGCCTCCAGCTGTTTGGTCATGTTCTCCTTGATCTTGTGCATGGGCACGTGGCCCGGCCCCTCGATCATGACCTGAACGTCCTGCGCCCACGCCCGCCTGGTCAGCTCGCCCAGCGTGTACAGCTCGGCAAACTGGGCTTCGTCGTTGGCGTCGTAGATCGATCCGGGGCGCAGGCCATCGCCCAGCGAATAGGCGACGTCATACGCCTTCATGATCTCGGTAATCTCGTCAAAGCGTTCGTAGAGGAAGCTTTCCTTGTGATGCGCGAGGCACCATTTCGCCATGATGCTGCCGCCGCGGCTGACGATGCCCGTCATCCGCTTTGCCGCCATCGGGACATAGGGCAGGCGCACACCCGCGTGGATGGTGAAGTAGTCGACTCCCTGTTCGGCCTGTTCGATCAGCGTGTCGGCAAAGATTTCCCAGGTGAGGTCTTCGGCCACGCCGCCGACCTTCTCCAGCGCCTGATAGATCGGCACGGTGCCCACCGGCACGGCGGAATTGCGGATGATCCATTCGCGGGTGTCGTGGATGTTGCGCCCGGTGCTGAGGTCCATGATCGTGTCCGCGCCCCAGCGGGTGGCCCACACCATCTTGTCAACTTCGGTGGCGACGTCGGATGCGACGGCGGAATTGCCGATATTGGCGTTGATCTTGACGAGGAAATTGCGCCCGATCGCCATCGGTTCGCTTTCGGGGTGGTTGATGTTGTTGGGAATGATGGCGCGGCCACGGGCGACTTCGCTGCGGACGAATTCAGGCGTGATGACATCGGGGATTTGCGCGCCCCACGCCTCGCCATCGCGAACGAGGTCGGCGGCGATTTCGCGGCCAAGGTTCTCGCGCTCGGCGACGTATTCCATTTCCGGCGTGATGATGCCTTGGCGGGCATAGTGCATCTGGCTGACATTCATGCCAGCCTTGGCGCGCAAGGGACGCTTAACCGGGTGCGGGAATTGCGGGACGCCGCCAGAGCGGTCAGGGCCCGAACCGCCTTTGGGCTGGCCGTTATCCTCGGGTTTTACCTCGCGCCCGTCATACGCCTCCACGTCGCCGCGCGCCATGATCCAGTCGCGGCGCAGCGAGGCAAGCCCGGCGTTGATGTCGATCACGACATTGGGATCGGTATAGGGGCCGGAGGTGTCGTACACGCGCACGCTCGGCTCTCCGCCCTCAAGGTCGATCTCGCGCATGGCGACCTGAACGCCGCTGCCGGTGCGTGCGCCAACATACACCTTGCGGCTGCCGCGGATGGGGCCGGTAGTGACGCCAATTTCTACGCCATCGTCTTCAAGTGGGCTGTTGATGTCGGCCATGCGAAGTCTCTCCAGATGGCGGAGTGCGGACTTCTGTTATCGAGCCGCCCACTCCCTCCGCCGATGTTAATCGGTTCAGGTTCAACGGGTCGGGCGGTGCTTAATCCGCCCCTCTCAGCCAAGCTGGCTCCCCGGGGATGGACACGAGTTTAAGCGGTATTGCGCGCAACGTCCAGTGGTGAGGCAATCAGTCGCGTTCCACCGCTGCGGAAAGACACAGCGCCAGCAGCACGGTTGCGACCACGCCCGACGCACCCGCAATCGGTAGTTCTCCGGAAAAGCTGCGGCCAAATGCCATCGACAGCGCGTTGGAGGCCAAGGCGATCACGCCAACCAGCGCGGTCAGCCCGCCCAGCGCCTTGCCGCCCGCATTCATCTTCGCCATGCCGAACACCAGCGCGGCCAGGCCCAGCAGGATCTTGGCCGCGTTATAGACCATGAAGGAAAACGCGACGACTGCACCAGCCGCCGGAGCCAGTGCCGGAACCTGCTCTGCGGCATCGCGGAACGGGCCAAACATGGTCAGCCCCACACCCACCTGCACCACATTCAGCAGCGCGCTCATAACGATGGCGGAAAAGCCCAGAGTGTATCGCTTTGCCTCGACCAGCGCGGACCCGGCAAACGCGGCAAGCAGTGTGAAGATCAGCCCCTCCAACGCCCACAGCAGCAGACGCGGCACTTCGGGCGCAGTCAGGTAAAGCACGGTGTAAGCGCCCTGCGTGATGGCTGCTGTCATCAGCAGAAACGCGATTAATTGCACGGTGCGTTTGAATGAGAATTCCATTGGTATAATTCCCCTGAATCTGAAAAGTGCGATCTTGCGCAATTCTGTGCGATTTGGCGAAAGGTTACTTCGGCATGGCGATGTTGTGCGATCTGCGGCGCGCGTGGCAAGCGAGCGAGACGGCCTGACCCAGCTTTATCGCCTTGATACGACTGCGATCGCCATCGCCCGCAGCTTTGGCGCGGCGGTGGGGAATGATCCCTGGGCGGGCGGCTATGTTGCGCCCGGACGGTTCGCGCCTGTCATCACGGCCGGGCGCGAGTTTATCGCCGGTTCGAGGCCTGCCGGGGCCAACCTGCAACCACGTATCACTCCACGCCTGTGGGGCGTGATGCCGCCGCCAAACGCACCCGATCAGGCGCGGCGCATCGCCACCGTGCGCAATCCGGAAAGCCCGTTCTGGATCGGCAATTTGCGGAACAGCGAATTTCGATGCCTCATCCCCGCAACCGCGATCATGTTGTGGGGCAGCGGCACCGATTACGAAGGGCGAAGGCTGCGCCATTGGTTCGGTAACGGGGAACGGGGGCCGGGAAAGGGGCAGGCCATCATTGCGATGGCAGGCGTCTGGAAGGATGAGGATGTGCCCGCTTTTGCGATCCTTACCCGCCCGTCACAAGGCGCAGCAAGGGCAGCCGGGGCCGCCGCCATGCCAGTGATCGTGCAGCCCGATGGCGATGCACAGCAGGACTGGCTCCACGGCAACTGGGTCCGGGCGCGTGCGGCGCTGCAATCAAGTTCAGAAGCCAGCCTGCGCGAAATCGAAATTCGTGAGACCTGAGGGTCATTCGCCTTCGATATTATAGGAAATAGATGCGCGTGCGCAACACTTCGCAACTATACTCAACAGTTTGTTCAGAACCAATATCTGCCTGGACGGTTTCTAAGTATTATAAGGAGTGAATCAGGGGGCGCAGTCAGACGAGAGATCTGGCGATGATTTTGTGCGCCCTTTGCAATCAGGGGACGCACAATGAATACCGCCAGCCGCCTTTCCATCGCCCTTCTGCTTGGCTCTACCGCGCTCGCCGCGCTGATTGTGCCCGCACCCGCCCACGCGGACGATTGCCTGCTTGATCGCGATGGCGATGGGAATGTCGATGCGGGCACAACCGACAATGACGGGGGTGCAAATTCAGGCGATGACGATTCCAGCCTCGCCTGCGGAGTGGGCGCGGACGCGACCGGCCAATTCTCCACCGCGATAGGCGGCAACGCGTTGGCAAACGCAGACCGGACAGTGGCGATCGGTCGCATCGCGCAGGCGACCGCTGCAGATGCTACGGCGCTGGGTCATAATGCGATTGCCGGTGGTATTTCCAGCCTCGCGCTGGGGCAGGCATCCTTCGCAACAGGAGCTAGCGCGATTGCGATCGGACCGGAATCAAGCGCCAGACAGGAAAACGCGATTGCGATAGGAAAGGAGGCGTCCGCGGCAAGTATGGACACGCTTGCGCTGGGCAACCGCGCCGCAGCGAATGGAGTGAATGCCATTGCTGTGGGCGTCCAAACATTAAGCAGTGAAAATGGGGTAGCGATTGGCGGCTTTTCGAGCGCAGGTCTCTATGCGACTGCGATTGGCACAAGCGCAACTGCCGAATTTCGCGATGCGGTGGCGCTTGGCGGCGCCTCTTTTTCCGGTAATTTGAGCGCGATCGCAATCGGAAGCTTTGCGAATGCAACCGGAATTTCAGCGATTGCCCTTGGTGCTGGCGCCGAGGCACGACATGACGACACAGTCAGCATCGGTGCAAGTGCGGCTGCCAGAGGCGAAGATTCCGTTGCGGTAGGTTTCAATGCAAGGGCAGAAGCGCAATTCGCGACCGCTGTCGGGCACCAAAGCCTCGCCAACACAGCAGGCTCCACTGCCCTTGGCAACAGCGCGCAGGCGTTTGGCCTGAGCACAGTGGCCGTTGGCAGCGGAAGCCTGGCGAGCGCAGCCAACAGCGTAGCTATCGGCAACGTCAGTACAGCGATAGCTGATGGGTCTATTGCCCTTGGTGAGAATGCCCTGGCGGACCGGGCAGATAGCCTTTCGGTGGGCAACGCCTTGACCGGCTCAACCCGCCAGATAGTCAATGTCGCGGCTGGCACGCAGAGCAATGATGCGGTCAACCTTGCCCAACTCAACACGGCGATCGCCAACGCCGCGTTTGCGGAGGGTGTGAACCCGTTCGTAATGGTTAATTCTTCCGGGCCGGCTGCTGATGCAGACGGGAATGAATTTATCGCCATCGGCAGCAATTCCGTTGCGACCGGACCGTTGAGTATTTCAATCGGAGCAGACAGCCGATCGGAAGGCATCGCCAGTGTCGCCGTGGGCGCAGAGACGAGAGCGCTCAGCGAATCAGTGGCCATGGGCGGAGCCGCCAGCGCCGCTGTTCAGGCCGTTGCAATCGGTCAATTTTCTGCAGCAGGCCAGAACGGCGTAACCGTCGGAGCGATTTCCAATGCCGAACCTTTCGGTGTCGCAGTGGGCGACCGTGCGAAAGCCCAAGGGAACGCGGTGGCAATCGGCGCATCGGCGGACGCCGGCATTCAATCAGTGGCCGTTGGAATTCTGGCCCAAACCGCGCTTCAGGCGACAGCAGTGGGTAACAACACGATTGCATCGGGAACATCTTCGGTGGCGCTTGGCGATCAGTCTCGAGCGACCAGCGAGAATTCCGTCGCGCTCGGAGCCAACTCTGTTGCCGATGATGATAACACCGTGTCGGTCGGGTCGTCCGCGTTGAGGCGAAGGATCGTGAATCTCGAGGCGGGAGTGGGCGCCAACGACGCTGTCACCCTAGCGCAGCTCCAAATCGCAATTTCCGGGATATCGGGCGGCGCGGCAAATCCATTTGTCGCAGTCAATTCAACAGGTACGCCCGCCGATGCAAGCGGGACCGACGCCATAGCAATCGGCGCAGAATCCGAGTCCTCCGGCTTTTTCACCATCGCACTCGGCCGGAACTCGGCCGCAACAACAAATGACGATATAGCCATCGGCAGCCGCGCCGCCGCATCAGGCGGATCCTCGATAGCGCTCGGCCGCGAAGCCGTTGCAACAACCGGCGCTACCGCCATCGGTTTTGGGTCGATAGCTTCTACATCAGCGACCGCGCTTGGCCAGAATTCGTCCGCAGTAGCGCAAGGCACGACCGCAATTGGCCGATTTGCCAGCGCGTCCGTCTTGAATGCAACCGCGCTGGGTGACCAGACGATCGCTGCGGGGAATGACACTCTGTCTGCCGGTTCCAGCGCCCGTTCGCTCGGAGACGGATCGACAGCGCTCGGAAGCGCAAGCACGGCAAGCTCCAGCTTTGCCACTGCCGTTGGTGCCGGTGCGGAAGCGAGCGAATTATCCACACTGGCGAACGGCTATTTTGCACGCGCTTCAGGGCGATATTCCAGCGCGCTGGGTGTCGGCGCACAGGCATCGCAGGAACACGCGGTTGCTCTGGGCTATCGCTCGAACGCAGCGGGTGCCGGTTCCGTCGCGATTGGCGGCGATGGCAATGATAGCAATTCCGAAGGGCTGCTCGGCGCACAAGCGCTGGGCACGCAGACGACCGCGTTGGGTGCGGATGCGTATTCCGAGGGGTTGGACACCACTGCACTGGGTGCAGGCGCGAGCGCGGACGGCGTGCAGGCCACAGGCGTTGGGGCGGGGGCGGAAGCAAGCGGAGTGGGCGCGCTAGCCTTTGGAGCATTTTCGGCCGCGCGCGGGCAGCTCTCGACCGCGCTGGGCTACAATGCCTTCGCGCCGGTCGATTTTGCCACCGCCATCGGCTACAGCGCGCAGGCGGGCAATGACCGTGCGACCGCAATTGGCTTTGGCACGCGGGCGCGAGGGGCGGATTCCGCCGCCATCGGATCAGGCGCTGGGCCAATCAGGACAACGCCACCGCCATTGGCACCGGCGCAATGACCACCGCCGCCAATCAGGTCGCAATCGGCGGCACGGGCAGCGCGGTGCGGATCGGCGATATCGAGGCATCCACGCTGGCGCAGCAAGGGCCAGTCGACATCGTCACCATCGACCAGAACGGCACGCTGGGCCGCCAGCAGGTTGCGACCGCCGCTTCGGTAGCAAACATGCGCGTGTCGCTGAACGCGCTGTCGCAGGTAAGCGAGATCCAATTCAACACGCTCGCATCCAGCGTGACCGCGCTCGATACCCGGCTTACCGGCGTCGAGTTCCGACTGGAAGAGGTCGACCAGCGCGCGCGCGGCGGGATCGCGGCGGCGGCGGCGCTGGGCAGCGCGCTGGCAATGCCGGACAAAAGCTTTGTTCTGGCAGGCAACGTCGCAACCTATGGCGGGGAGCAGGGATATGCGCTGACACTGTCCAGCCGCGCGTCCGAGAACCTTGCCTTCACCGCCGGTGTCGCCGGCAATACCGGCGAGGGAGATGTGATCGCGCAGGCGGGGTTCGCGGTGGGGTTTTGAGCGCAGGTTAAGTATTAAGACGTAGTTCTCGGCCAATGCAGGATAATTGATTGACCCAATAACGTGTTTAATCAATTGGCTTGCTTCCAAATCATTGTATCCGCCGTTAAAATCCAACTCGGAGAAGTAAATGACTGTAACCCGGCGCTCGTTCGTCGCTGGCGCGAGCGCCTTTGCTGTTGCCTCCTGCGGCGGAGGAGGTAGTTCCGCGCCGCCGCCGATCACGGGGCCTGCGCCAGCGCCGGCCCCTACGCCATCACCATCGCCAGCGCCTTCCCCCGCGCCTACACCCTCTCCTACGCCGCCCCCCACCGGCGCGCCGCCCTTTGATGCGAGCGCGACGAGCGTCGATCCCTATCTCAGCTCGGTCGTGAGCGGTCTGTTCCTGTGGCACGCCAAGGCGCGGGATTATCGTATATCGCTGATCGAAACCTCTGCAGAGAGGATGCGCATTTACATCTGGGATGAGGTGCTGAATCGCGAAACCGCCTATTTCGAGATGTTCAATCCCGATTATGGCAACCTGCCCGAACGCATGCAGATCAATTCTTTCAATCCCCTGCTGCCATCGCAAGGGACGGGATTGCAGGGCTTTCTGAAGCTGAATGCCGGCGCAATCACGGTCTCGCCGGCAATCCGTCAGTTCGGCTCGCCCGATCAGGGCCGAATCAACCGTAACAATGTGACAAAGCGCCCGATTATACCGGGCGACACTGGGCTGATGCTTTTGAGGAAGTGATCCGGTTGGCGCGGGCCGCCAGTTCACCACGATCCGCGCCGCGCTGGAAAGCCTGTATGCGGGCGGTCCGCTAAAGGATCAGGATCAGCCCTTCCAACTGCCTGTGTGCCTGCGCGCCAATCCGTTTCACCGCATCGCGCTGGTATTCGATCCTTCCAACCAGCCCTATCTCGGCGTCAGCGAACACGTGCCTGACTGGGTCTATCTGGGCGGGCGAGAGCGGTCCGGAGTGGTGTTCGAACATTCGCCGGGCGCCACCCGCGCGCTGATCGAAGGGCAGGCCAATACCGGCGCCTACGATCTGACTTTGCGCAACACCGCCCCCGAAGGGTCGGTCGGCAGCGCGCGCTATGCCTGGCACACCGATTATGTTCACGCCGTGCAGGAACCCGATACCGAGGGCGAGCTGAGCCGCGCCTATGCGGTGAATTTTGAGCGCGTGCGCTTTATCGTCGGGCCGCAGGCGGGCATCCAACCGTATGGTTCAGGGATCGGTCCGCAGGCGGCGGCGAATTTCGTCGATTGCGATTTCGGCTGCGAAAACCGACAGTTCGGCAATGTGCTTGTATCAGCCAACAATTCCTCAAACCCGCTGGGGGGCGGGCGGCTCAGCTTGCGCAATTGCCGCGACATCAGCGATCGCGGGGCGACGCGGATAATCGGCGTGCAGACGAAGATCAACACGACCAATCCAAGCATTGTGGAAGTGAACGATTGCCCGACTTTCCGAACAATCGCGCTTTCGCCGGGTGCGACGGGGGTGTTTCCCGGCAAGTGGATCCTGCGCGGCAACACGCCGCTGACGGTGGAATCGACCATCCCCGGCGATAATCTTGCGGGGTGAATGCGCACGCGGCGCGGCGCGGATGCGCAGCGCTGCCCCCACCCCTCACTCAATCACGCGCCCGCGCACCATTACGAAGTCGACTTCCTCCAGCGCGCTCACATCTTCCAGCGGGTTGCCGTCCAGTGCGATGATGTCCGCTGAATACCCCGCCGCGATCCGGCCGATTTCGCCTTCCATGCCCAGCGCCTTGGCAGCGCCGGTGGTGGCGCTGGCGATTGCCTCGCGCGCGGTCATCCCTTGCGCCATCATCAGCGCCAGTTCCTGCGCGTTGCGCCCGTGGTCGAACACGCCCGCATCGGTGCCGAACGCGATGGTGACGCCCCATTTGCGCGCCCTTTCCATAAATACCTTGGCCGTATCGGCCACCGCGCGGACCTTTTCCTCCACGACGGGGGTGTAAACGCCCTTGCCCAGCCGTTCGGAAATGCCCTTAAACGCCATCAGCGTGGGGACCAGAACGGTGCCGTTTTCGCGCATGGCCTTCGCTGCGGCTTCATCGAGATAGGTACCGTGCTCGATCGTATCGATCCCGGCTCTCGCCGCCTGTTCAATTCCGCGCGCGCCATGGGCGTGGGCCATCACTTTCAGTCCCAGCGAGTGCGCGGTATCTGCGATGCTCTTCATCTCGTCAAAGGTGAAATGCGCCTCCAGCCCGCGCCCCTGCTGGCTCAATACGCCGCCGGTTGCGGTGATTTTTATGATGTCCGCCCCGTTCTGGCTGGCAAGCCGCACTTTCTCCGCGCACTGGACCGCGCCGGTGCAGGTAAAGCCGGTGTCGAGCAGTTCGTTCACTTCGGAGCGAAATCCGTTGACGTCGCCATGCCCACCGACAATCGCCAGGGCGGGTCCGGCGGCGATGATGCGCGGGCCGGGGATCAGCCCTTCGGCAGTGCCGCGTCGCAAGGCAAAGGCCGAGTTTGGCGCGCTGCCTGCCTCGCGCACGGTGGTAAAGCCCGCCAGCGCGGTCAGGCGCGCGTTCTTTGCGCCGACGACCACGCCCCAATCGTCCGGTTCGACCGCTTCTTTCCAGAAATCGCCGCCGGGATCGCCGGTCAGGTGGGTGTGCAGATCGATGAGGCCGGGCATCACGGTCTTGGTCGACAGGTCAATCACCACATCGGCTTCGAAATCGGTGGTGCCGCCGGTGGTTATCGAAACGATCCGCCCATCCTCGATCAGGATCAACGCCGGTCCGGTTGGCGCGGCAGAGGCATCCGTAATGACGCTGCCCGCCGTGATCGCGACGGTTTCCGCCATAACCGGCGCGGCCAGAGTGGCAGAGAGTGCGGCCATTGCGCACCCAAGTTTCATCAACAATTTCATGCGCGTTCCCCTTCAATTAACTTTGCAACCTGATGCTCCCAAGCCAGCGCCAAGGCAAGTGGCACAACACATTTGCGATTCATCGGCTGATCGTTACAACAACACGACACATCCCGCTTCTGATAGGACACTTCGACGAATGATCCGCTTTCTGACTGTTACCGCCACTCTGCTCGCAGGCGTCTCCGTCGCCGCCACGGCGAATGCCCGCCCGATGACGCCCGAAGATGTCGCAAAACTGGAAAGCGTCGGCGCGATGGCGGTCTCTCCCGATGGCACACGCATCGCATTCACCACGTCCAGCCTGCCCGATGTGACCACGGGTGAGAAAAACGGCTCGTCCACCAGCGAACTGAAGGTCGCGACCGCGCCCGACACCGCGCGCGCTTTCCTGCCTGAGGACGTCTCGCCCGGCGGTGTCGCCTTCAGCCCTGATGGCTCAATGATAACATTCCTGTGGGCCAAGGATGAGGAGGATCGCGCCGTGTGGGCCGTGCCGGTGGACGGCGGCACCTACATGAAGATTGCCGCGATCAAGGACGCCGCCGTGCGATCCTACGAAATGAGCGCCGATGGTAGCACGATCTATCTGCTGGCCGACGCCGCCAAGGATGAGCAGCGCGAAACCCAGTCAAAGGCGGGCTTCAACGCGCGCGTCTATGAAGAGGAGTTTCGCCCTGCGCGCATGTTCACGGCGAAGATCGGCGCGGAAGTTGACGCCGCTCCCGCCGAGATCGCCGTTCCCGGCTTTGTCAGCGCGTTCGATGTTGCGGACAATGGCCGCTTTGCCGTGGTGCAAACCGCGCCCACTCCACTGGTCGATGACAGCTACACCAAGAAGCGCGTGAACATCGTGACGCTGGCCACGGGCAAAGTGATAGAGGTCGCCACTCCGGGCAAGATCGACGATGTCGAAATCTCACCCGATGGCAGGCAATTGTCGCTGATCGCCGCTGTTGACGCGAACGATCCTGCGCCGACCACGCTGCATCTTGTCGATACCGCGACGGGCCAATACCGTGCGCTGAATGCGGGCGCAGCCGAGGCGGTCGTGGACACCGAATGGCTCAGCGACGGACGGCTGGCGGCCATCGTGCATATCGGCGTGCAGTCGAAACTGCGGTTCTACGATGCGGGCGGCAGGGTGACGGGCGAAGTCGATCCCGGCAACCTGATCCTCACCCGCATCGACGCGGGCGCCAAAACGCTGGCCGTGGCGGCCAACTCACCGCGCCACCCGACCGAGATTTTCACGCTCAAGGGCCAGAACTTCGAACGCTGGACCACGCACAATCCTTGGCTGTCCGAAATCGACTTTGGCACGCAGCGCGCCTATCGCTTCACCGCCACGGACGGTCAACAGATCGAAGGCGTGCTGATCGAGCCTGTTGGCGGCGTTCCAACTGGCGGCGCGCCCACCATCATGAACGTGCATGGCGGACCAGAAGCGCATGACAGCAATGGCTGGGTCACCGGCTATTCCAGCCCCGGCCATGTTGCTGCGGGCAAGGGGTATGCCGTGTTCCTGCCCAATTATCGCGGATCGACCGGATACGGCGTCGCCTTTTCCAAGGCGCATCAGGGCCGTTACACCGATCCCGAATTCCGCGACATCGTGGACGCAAAGAGGGCGCTGGTCGCCGATGGCATCACCGATCCTGCGCGCACCGGTATCACCGGCGGATCGTATGGCGGCTATGCCAGCGCGTGGGGATCGACGTTCTATTCGGACGAATACGCGGCGTCCGTGATGTTCGTGGGCATATCCAACCAGATCAGCAAATTCGGCACGGGCGACATTCCCTACGAAATGTACAACGTTCACAGCCGCGCATGGCCGTGGGACAATTGGCAAAAAATGCTGGAGGTTTCCCCGATCTATCACGTGGACAAGGCGAACACGCCCACGTTGATCATGCACGGTGAGGATGACACCCGCGTTGATCCCAGCCAGAGCCTTGAGCTGTATCGCGCGATCAAGGTGCGCAAGCCCGATGTCCCGGTGCGCATGGTGTTCTACCCCGGCGAAGGGCACGGCAACCGCATCGCCGCCAGCCGGTATGACTACAATCTGCGGATGATGCGCTGGTTCGACACCTATCTGATGACCGGCGATCGCCGCGCGCCCCTGCCCGATGCTCGCCCGCAACTGGCCGACGGCGCCAAAGGTGCGAAACCGGCTGAAAAGAAGGACGAGGAATAAACTGCGTCTTCTGATTGTCACAGGGAAAGGCCGTTCTTCGAGGCGGCCTTTTTCTTTACAGCATGAGCCCAGACTTAGAAGGTGTAGGCGATCCCCAGCCCGCCAATGAACTGATCGGCGCTGCCTCGGATTGCCGTGAATGGAGTGTCGGCCCCATCGCCCAGCAGCCGGGTGTATCCGAACACGCCATAGACGTTGAACCCGCCATTCAACGCGTCTCCGTCCAGATCATAGGTCAAAATCGCGGTGCTGCCGATTGAATTCAACCCGCCTTCCGCGGTGAAGGTCGGCAGGCCACTCGCCGCGCTTTGGGCCGGGGTGACGGTGTAATAATAGTCCGCGAAGCTATCGTCGACGAATTGCAGGCCGGTCACGATCTGGATGATGCTCGCGCGGCTCAACGGCGTTCGATAGCCGATGCTCGGCTCTATCAGCACGCCATCATGCGCGCCGGCCACATCGGCGCGAACCTGAGTGGACAGCGTCACTGCGTCGAACCGGTTGATGACGCCCGGAAAGCTGATGCCGACATTCCCACCCAGTTCGACCGCAAGGTCCAACTCCGGCAGTTGTTCGACGACATCGTCCCGCACCCGGTTCACCCGGTCATTACGGATGCGGAACGCGGGGCCGAAACTAACCCGCGTCTGCGGCGGGCCGGCTGCGGGTCCGGGCGAATTGAAATCAAGCACGAAGCCGGGTCCGTTGGGGCTGATCCCCACTCCGCCCACGCGGCCCACGATTAACGGCAACGGGAACAGGACGTAATCGTTGGATCCGCTGTAACTGGGCACCAGACCCGCGCCGATGCCAACTGCGACCCATGTTTCATCGAACACAGTGTCGGTCGTATCGAATGGCGGTGCGCCGCCCGTTGCGGCTGCGGTGGGCGGACCTTGGGCCGATCCCATTTGCGGTCCACCCTCGCTGAGAGCTAGAACCTGCGCCTCCTCGCCCCGCCCCGTTTCGGACGCGGGCGACTGCGCCAGGGCGACGGGAGCGAGGACAAACGCGCTCGATGCGCAGCAAAAGCGGATCAGATCGGTAAATTGGGGCATTGGCCTGCCCTATCAGCAGGAGCGGCGCGGTCAATGCATTGCGCTGACACAGTCAGAATGTGTAACCTATCCCCACCCCTCCGAAAAACTGGTCGGCGCTGCCCGCCTGGCTGGTGAATGGGGAATCGGCGGCATCTTCCAGCAATCGGGTGTAACTCGCGATCCCGAACAGGGCGAAACCACCGTCCAGCAGATCGCCATTGAGGTCGATGAACGCCAGGCCGGTCAAACCGGTATCCTGAAAGCCGCCTTCCGCCTGAAACGCATTGAGAATGGTTCCGGGCGAAAGTGCAGGGTTAACACTGTAATAGTAATCGGCATACTTATCGTCGATCCATGTCGCATGGGCGGAAAGCGTGATCGCCGCACCACGGCTGACCGGCGTGAAATAGGTGACCGTGGGTCGCACCGATGCTCCGCCGTGTGCCCCTGCCACATCGAACAGAATATCGGCGTTGAGGTTCAGGCTGTCGACCGGATTGAGCAACCCGTCGACGTTTACACCGATCGTCGGCCCCACCTCGATCGCGACATCAAGGTCGGGGAACGCCTCAACCACCGGATCACTGACCCCGATCGAGCGATTGAAGTTCAGTTTCAGCTCCGGTCCGAACTGAAACGAGACGCGTTTGTCGTCATCATTAATCAGATCGAGCGCAAGGCCAGCCGGGCGCGGATTGATGCCGATCCCGCCAAGGCGCCCCTGAAACAAGGGAAGGGGTAACACCTTGTAATCATCCGATCCGATATATCCCGGACCATATCCAACCCCCACACCCACCGCGAGGTAATCGCCATCAAGCGCGCTGCCCTCCAGCGTCAGTTGAGGGGTCTCTTGCGCGGCGCCTTGGGTGGGTTCGCGCGTATCGGACTGGTCCTGAGCAGCGGCGGGCAACGCCAGTGCCGCTGTGGCAAAAGCCAGCGCAAGCGATCCGGACCGGAGTGTAAGCAGGGAGTGTGATCGAGGGAAATTCATGGGGATGATCGTATCTCTCTTGTATGAGGCGTAACCCGATTGGAACCGATGAAACGTGGTTTGGTTTCGGCGCGTTCGCTTTCGGCCCATACCGACGGACTTCATCAGAGCACGCTGCGCAAATTAAGCCTGGCCAAGGGGGCAGGAACATTGCCCCCGCACCGCTCGTGCCGTAGGGCATCAATCTAATGCGTAACTCTACTCTTGATGTGGCCATTGTCGGCGGCGGATTGGCGGGCGGACTGATGGCGCTCGCGCTCGTCCGCGCGCGGCCAAAGTTCCGCATCGCCCTCATCGAAGGCGGCGCGACGCTGGGCGGCAATCACCGCTGGAGCTGGTTTGCGAGCGATCTGGACGCCGCCGGGGAAGCGCTGCTGGAACCGTTCCGCAAGACGCAATGGTCAGGCGGATATGACGTGCGGTTTCCCAGGCTGCACCGTACGCTCGACACCGGATACACTTCCATGGCGTCGACCGACTTTCACGAAGCTCTGATGCGGCTGCTGCCCGAAGGATCGACGTATTTGAACACCCGCGCGACCGATATCGACGCGGATGGCGTTACCCTTAATGACGGGACAGCCGGTGGCACGCGGCTGAATGCGCGGGTCGTCGTGGACTGCCGCAGTTTCCAGCCGAGCGAGCATTTGCGTGGCGGCTGGCAGGTGTTCATGGGTCGTCACATACGGCTGGAAGAGCCGCACGGGATCGAACGCCCGGTCATCATGGACGGCGATGTCGATCAACTGGCCCCGTTCGGCAATGGCGGAGCGTATCGGTTCGTCTATGTCCTGCCGCTGGGCGAGCATGACGTGTTTGTCGAGGATACCTATTACGCCGACGAGGCAAAGCTGGACCGCGCCGCCCTGTCGGGCCGGATCGACCAATATTGCCACGCGCAAGGATGGCATAAAGGGGTGCCGGTGGGCCACGAAACCGGATTGCTGCCCGTGCTGACCGGCGGCGATTTCGATGCCTACAGGGCAGAGGTCAACATCCCCGGCGTGGCGGTGGCGGGCGCGCGGGGCGGCTTTGTTCACCCGCTCACCAGCTACACCATGCCGATTGCAGTAGACAATGCGCTGGCCTTCGCCGCCGAGGCCGACCTTTCCGGCTCGCAAATGGCCGCCCTGTTCGAGGCGCGCGCGCGCCGCCATTGGCGCCGTACCGGATATTATCGGATGCTCGCGCGTTTCCTGTTCTTCGCTGCCGATCCGGATCGCCGGGTCGACATCTTCGAGCGTTTCTACGGCCTCAGACAGGGGCTGATAGAGCGTTTCTATACGGCGCGCTCCCCGATCCGTGATCAGGTGCGCGTCCTGTGGGGCAAACCCCCCGTATCTATTCCGCGCGCCATCCGGGCGATGTTCCAACGCGGCAAACCACTTAGCGCGCACGCTGATACCGACATGACCACCGCCAAAAAAGCCAAGACGGAGACCCCCGCATGAACGCCGATGCTACACTTAACCTGGCAGCCCAGATCGGCGGCAAGGGTATCGACCCACGTCTGGCACAGCGATACGAGGGCAAGACCGCTTGTGTCATCGGATCGGGCTTTGGCGGGATGGCGCTGGCTCTGAGGCTGCAATCGGCAGGCATTTCCACAACCGTGATCGAAGCGCGCGACAAGCCAGGTGGCCGCGCCTATTTCTGGGAGAAGGACGGCTTCACCTTTGACGCGGGGCCGACCGTCATCACTGATCCCCCCTGCCTTGAGGAATTATGGCGACTGACCGGCCACGACATCGCCGAAGATGTCGAGCTGATGAAGGTCATGCCGTTCTATCGCCTCAACTGGCCCGATGGCACCAATTTTGAATATTCCAATGACGAGGAACAGCTGAACGCCGAAATCGCCAAGATCAATCCCGACGATGTGCTGGGCTATGCCCGGTTCCTTGAATATTCGGCGGGCGTTTACGAAGAAGGCTATGTGAAACTTGGTCACAAGCCGTTCCTTGATTTCAAGACCATGCTGAAAGCCGCGCCCGCGCTGGTGAAGGAACAGGCGTGGCGCAGCGTCTATTCGATGGTTTCAAGCTATATCAAGAGCGACAAGCTGCGCGAGGCGTTCAGTTTCCATTCGCTGCTGGTCGGCGGCAACCCGATGAAGACATCGAGCATCTACGCGCTCATTCACAAGCTGGAGAAAGACGGCGGCGTGTGGTGGGCGCGCGGCGGCACCAATCGCCTTATCGCCGGAATGGTCCGCCATTTTGAGCGTCTGGGCGGGCGCATGATCGTGGGCGATCCAGTGGTGCAGGTGCACACGATGGGCACCCGCGCGAGCGAGGTCGAGACCAAGAGCGGCTTTAGGGAACGGTTCGATGCGGTCGCCTCCAACGGCGACATCATGCATTCTTACAAGGATTTGCTGTCCGACTCCGTGCGCGGTCCGAAAATGGCCAAGTCGCTGAGCCGCAAAAGCTATTCGCCTTCGCTGTTCGTGGTGCATTTCGGTCTCGATGGCACATGGCCGGGTATCGCGCACCACATGATCCTGTTTGCGAACCGGTATAAGGGGCTGCTCGACGATATCTTCACCAACGGCGTCCTGCCGGAAGATTTCGCGATCTATCTGCACCACCCGACCGTGACCGACCCAAGCATGGCACCTCCGGGCAAGAGCACGTTCTACGCGCTCGTCCCCGTCGCCCACATGGGCAAGATGCCGATCGACTGGGATGTCGAGGGGCCGAAGCTGGAAAAGATGATCCTCGATGAACTGGGCCGCCGCCTGATCCCCGACATTCACGATCGGATCGTGACCAAGTTCAGCTACGCGCCGAAGGATTTCAAGCAGGATCTCAGCGCCCACATGGGCAGCGCATTCAGCCTCGAACCCGTCCTGTGGCAAAGCGCATATCTGCGCGGCCACAACCGCGACGATGTGATCGAGAACTTCTATCTGGTCGGCGCAGGCACGCATCCGGGCGCAGGCATCCCCGGCGTGGTCGGCAGCGCGAAGGCGACCGCCGGACTGATGCTGGAGGATCTGGCGCTGAAGGAGGCGGTGTAAATCCTCCCCTCTTGGGGAGGGGGACCACCTGCAAGGTGGTGGAGAGGCGGGCTATGATCACTGGACGACGCGATACGATCAAACTTGCACGCAAATTGCGCAGCGAGATGAGCCTGCCTGAAGTCAAACTCTGGCAGGAACTGCGCAGCCGCCCCGGTGGCAACAAGTTCCGCCGCCAGCATCCCGCAGGGCCATTCGTGCTCGATTTTTATTGCGCCCGCGCGAAACTTGCAATCGAAGTGGATGGCGCAGTCCACGATAATGCCTCAGTTATTGCCAAAGATGCAGGGCGTTCAGCATTTTTGCGCCAACAGGGCATCGCCACAACGCGCATTCCCGCCAAACTAGTACTTGAAGACATCGAGGCTGTGGTTCAGCGGCTGGTCGAAATTTGTGATGAGAGAATGAAGACGATGGATCGCTCGCCCCTCCACCAGACTGCGTCTGGTTCCCCTCCCCTATCCGGGGAGGATGTATGAAACGCATCGCCATTTACTGCGGCTCTGCCACGCCTGCGGACCCGCGCTATGTTGAACTGGCCGAGGATGTCGGCGCGGCGCTGGCGCAGCGCGGGATTGGCGTTGTCTATGGCGGTGGCAGGCTGGGCCTGATGGGCGCGGTCGCGCGCGGAGCAAAGGCAGCGGGCGGCGAGGTCATCGGCGTAATCCCCGAAAGCCTGATCCGCGCCGAGGTTGCCAATCACGAATGCGACGAGCTGATCGCGGTCAGCGGAATGCACGAGCGCAAGCAGAAATTCACGGACCTTTCCGATGGCTTCATCACCCTGCCCGGCGGCGTTGGCACGATGGACGAATTGTGGGAGGCGATGAGCTGGGCGCAACTGGGCTATCACTCGGACCCGGTCGGCCTGCTCAACGCCTTCGGGTTTTACGATGATCTCATCGCCTTCAACGCAAAGATGGCCACTGTCGGCTTTGTCCGCCCGGTTCATGCGGGCATCTTGCTCCATGCGACTACTCTCCCCGATCTGCTGGACCAGATGGCCGCATACGAGCCCCACACCCCGATTTTCCGCATGAAGGCCGATGATCTCTGATACCGCCCCTTCCCGGCTTGATACCTCGCGCCGCGCCGTGCTGGTCGAACACGCGCGCCAGTCGATAAAGCTCGGCTCGCAAAGCTTTTCGGCCGCATCGCGGTTGTTCGATGAAGAAACACGCGAGCGGGCGTGGCTCTTGTATGCGTGGTGCCGCCGCTGCGATGACATTGCCGACAATCAGGTGAAAGGTGGCCCGCTGGGCGATCAGTCCGACCTTGCAGACCGGCTCGCGCTGATCCGCCGCCTCACCGCGCTGGCGTTTGAGGGCAAGCCGACGGGCGACCCCGCCTTCGATGCGCTCGGCATTGTCTGCGCAGAATGCGGCCTCACCCCCGCCATGGCCGAAGACGTGATCGCCGGTTTCGCGCTGGATGCAGAAGACTGGCGCCCCCGGACCGAGGCCGACATGATGCGGTATTGCTATCACGTCGCGGGCGCGGTCGGCGTGATGATGGCGGTAATCATGGGCGTGGACCCTGACGATACCGATACGCTGGACCGGGCTAACGATCTGGGGCTGGCGTTCCAGCTGTCCAATATCGCGCGCGACATCGTGGAGGATGATGCGGCGGGCCGCTGTTACCTGCCGATGATGTGGCTGGTTGAGGAAGATATCGAGCCGGGCCAGCATACCAAGCCGCACCATCGCGAAGAACTGGCCGAAATGGCGGCGCGGCTGGTGGCGCTGGTGGAAAAGCACGAAGCCGCCGCGCGTGTGGGCGCAGAACGCCTGCCGTTCCGCAGCCGCTGGGCGGTTCTCTCTGCCGCGCGCATCTATGGCGCGATCGGGCGCAAGGTGCGAAAGCGCGGGACGCAGGCGTGGGCCAGCCGTACCTATGTGCCGCGTTGGGAGAAGGCGCTGTACGGTGTGCGCGCATTCCTCTCCGCCGCGATCAACCGGGAAAAACATCCCGATGGGCCGATCACATGGGGCATCGCGGATTTCCGGCCTTCCTCACAGTAAGTGTTTTGCGCAGAGGACGCAGCGGGGGCAGGGGACGCAGAGCCTCATAGCCTGCGGCAATGCCCCGATCCGGATTCATCACTGGTTCGCAGAATAAAAGGTCAAGCGCTATGCCGGTACGCGCCTTTTACTCCCTTTGCGCACTCTGCTCCCCCAGCGTCCTCTGCGCGAAACAATCCCCTCGCTCGACACACAAACAAGCGCGGGCTAACCCGGCACCATGATCCAGAAACTCCTGATTGCCAATCGCGGCGAGATTGCCTGCCGCATCATCCGCACCGCCCGCGCCATGGGTGTGGCAACGGTTGCGGTCTATTCCGATGCCGATGCCAAGGCGCTGCACGTGCGCCAAGCGGACGAGGCGGTGCATATCGGCCCCTCGCCCGCTGCGGAGAGCTACCTTGTCGGCGCAAAGATAATCTCGGCGGCGAAAGCGACCGGGGCGGATGCGATCCATCCGGGCTACGGTTTCCTCTCGGAGAACGCCGATTTCGCGCAGGCCGTGATCGACGCTGGGCTGATCTGGGTCGGTCCCAAGCCGGACAGCATCCGTGCAATGGGTCTGAAGGATGCCGCGAAGGAGCGCATGATCGAAGCGGGCGTTCCCGTCACCCCCGGCTATCTCGGCGCGGACCAATCGCTGGAACGCCTGACCAAGGAGGCCGAAGCCATCGGCTACCCCGTCCTCATCAAGGCGGTCGCGGGCGGCGGCGGCAAGGGGATGCGCAAGGTCGATGCCCCCGCCGACTTCGCCGCCGCGCTGGAAAGCTGCCGCCGCGAGGCCAAGGCCAGCTTCGGCAATGACGAGGTGCTGCTCGAAAAGTGGATCACCTCGCCCCGCCATATCGAGGTGCAGGTGTTCGGCGACAGCCACGGCAACGTCGTCCACCTGTTCGAACGCGACTGCTCGCTGCAGCGCCGCCACCAGAAGGTGATCGAGGAAGCCCCCGCCCCCGGCATGGACGCCGCCACCCGCGAAGCGATCTGCGCCGCCGCCGTGCGCGCCGCCAAGGCAGTCGATTACGAGGGCGCGGGCACGATCGAATTCATCGCCGATGCCAGCGAAGGCCTGCGCGCCGACCGCATCTTCTTCATGGAGATGAACACCCGGCTTCAGGTCGAACACCCCGTCACCGAGGAGATCACCGGGGTCGATCTGGTCGAATGGCAACTGCGGGTTGCGAGCGGGGAGCCACTGCCCAAGCGGCAGGAGGAACTGTCGATCAACGGACATGCGATTGAAGCACGGCTGTATGCGGAAGACCCGGCGAAGGGGTTTTTGCCGAGCACCGGGCGGCTTGATCAATTCGACCTCAGCGGAAGCAATCGGCGCGACGGTGTCAGCCGAACAGATACCGGGGTTGAGCGAGGCGCAGAAATCTCGCCCTACTACGATCCGATGATCGCCAAGCTCATTGTGAAGTGGGATAACCGGGATCAGGCGACCCATGATCTGGCTGGTAAGATTGGCCACAGACTCTGCTGGCCGGTCAAATCGAACGCCGGATTTCTGGGAAATCTCGTAAGCCATCCAGAATTTGCCGCTGGCAAGATCGATACCGGCTTTATCGAGCGGAACCTCGATGATGTTCTTCCCTCGAACGATCCACCGTCCGACGTTCTTGAAGCCGCTCGCTTGATGGCATCACAACACGCCCAAGGTCTGTATCCGGAGTCTTCGACCGATATAGACCAAGACGGAACTAAAGCGGTCGGCGCTTCCGGGTTCAGATTGAACGCTGCACCTCGCCCTGCTGCCATCCTTGTCGAATTCGAAGGAACCGTTCTCGAAGCGCCGCTGTCAGATAGGTCGATTTGGGATTTGCCAATGGCCAAGACGGTCGATGGCGGGATCCTTGCTTGCGACTACGAAGGTTGGTCGGGCTTCTTCAAGCTATATCGAGCGGGAGGCACCGGCCAAGCCTCCGCCGCCGATGGCGCGATCATCGCGCCGATGCCGGGCAAGGTCATCGCGGTCGATGTCAGCGAAGGGCCAGGCCGTCACCGCCGGGCAGCGGCTGTTGGTGCTCGAGGCGATGAAGATGGAACACGCCCTCACCGCGCCGTTTGACGGGACCGTGACCGAACTCAACGCCAGCGAAGGCGGGCAGGTTCAGGTCGAGGCGGTGCTGTGTGTGGTGGAACCGGTGGCAGCGGACGACGCATGAATCTCCCCTCACCGTTCGTCCTGAGCTTGTCGAAGGGCCGTACTCTCTTCTAGCACCAGCGCCAAAGAACAAGGACGGGGCTTCGACAAGCTCAGCCCGAACGGAGATTGGGATGTCGTGGCAGAAAGAACTCGAAGAACTCCGCGCTCGTGAGGCGCTGGCCGAACAGATGGGCGGCGCGGACAAGGTTGCGCGCCAGCACTCGCGCGGCAAGATGGACGCCCGCGCAAGGCTCGCGGCCATATGCGACCCCGGTTCTTTCCGCGAGATCGGCAAGATCGCTGGCAAGGGGCATTACGACGACAACGGCGACCTCCAAGCCGTCACCCCCGCCCCCTTCCTCTTCGGCAAGGCGCTGATCAATGGCCGCCCGGTGGTCGCCACCGCGGACGACTTCACCATTCGCGGCGGCGCGGCGGACGCTGGCATCGCGCGCAAGATGGTGCAGGCCGAACGCATGGCACACGAATTGCGCCTGCCCATCATCCGCATGATCGACGGGACGGGCGGCGGTGGATCGGTGAAGACCCTCGAACAGATCGGCGCGACCTATATCCCGGCGGTGCCCGGCTGGGGCGATGTGGTGACGCAATCTCGAGACCGTGCCGGTGGTGGCGCTGGCGCTCGGGCCGACGGCAGGCCTTGGCGCAGCGCGCACGGTCGCCAGCCACTATTCGATCATGGTGCGCGGGCTGTCACAATTGTTCGCCGCAGGCCCCGCCGTGGTCGATGGACTGGGCGAAAGCTACAAGGGCTGCAGCCGACCAGCAACAGGCCAAGGAAGACTTGGGCGGGGTCGACATTCACACGCGCAATGGCGTGGTCGATGACGAGGTGGCGTCCGAGGCCGAGGCCTTTGCCCGCGCGCGGCATTTTCTCGGCTTCATGCCTGAATATGTCGGCCAGCCCGCTCGCCGTGCGCCATGCGATGACCCCGCCGACCGCCGCGAGGAGGCGCTGCTCAGCCTCGTGCCCCGCGATCCGAAGCAGGTCTATTCGATGCGCCGCGCGCTCGACATGATCCTTGACGCGGGCACGGTGTTTGAAATCGGCAAGAACTGGGGCCGCGCTGCGATCACTGCGCTCGCTCGGCTGGACGGTTGGCCGGTTGCGGTGGTGGCGAGCGATCCGAGCTATCTGGGCGGATCGTGGGAAGCAAAGACCAGCGAAAAGGTCGAACGCTTCGTCAAACTGGCCGATCAGTTCCGCCTGCCGATCGTCCACCTCGTCGACAACCCCGGCTTCATGATCGGGCGCGAAGCGGAGATGGCGGGGACGATCCGTTACGGCGTCAATGCGATGAACGCGATCTACCGCGCCACCGTACCGCTCGCCAGCGTAGTCCTGCGCCGTGCATACGGCATTGCAGGCAGCGCGATGAGCAATGCAGACCGATATCAATATCGCTTCTGCTGGCCTTCGGGCGACTGGGGCAGCCTGCCCATCGCAGGCGGTGTCGAGGTCGCGTACAAGGCCGAGCTTGAGGCGGCAGACGATCCGCAGGCCGAACTCGACGCGATCCGCGAACGGCTGGCCAAGGTCACATCGCCGTTTCGATCAGCGGAACGCTTCAATGTCGAGGACATCATCGACCCGCGCGACACACGGCCCTTGTTGTGCGAATTTGCCGGGCTGGCGTGGCGGCGGTTGGGGGCAAAGCAGGCGCGCTAATCCGCCGCCTCTGCGCCCAGCCCCATCTCACGTTCAGGCGGACCGAACAATTTGCCACGCTCGCTGAACAGAACCAGCGCCAGGCACGCAATCCCGCTCGCCAACAGTGCCAGCGCCAGAGGCCGCGCGGTGCCGTCAAACGAATAACCGATCGCCGCGCCCAGCAGTGCCGCCATAGTCAACCGCACAAAGGCGTGGGCCGAACTGGCTGCGCCTGCGATATTGAAAAACGGGTTCATGGCAATCGAGCCGAAATTGCTGCCGATAAAGCCCAGCAGCGCCATGTTGATCGCCATCAGTGGAACAAATTGCCACAGCCTTTCGGTTCCGCTGAATGCGAACACCACTTGCAGTCCGGCAACGCCGATGAACACGAACAGCGCCGTATGGCTCACCCGCCGCGCGCCGAACCGTTCGACGATGCGCGAATTGGACCAGCTCGCCAGCGCCATCGAACCGGCGCAAACCCCAAAGACAATGGGAAACAGATCGGGCGCGCCAAATCCTTCGGATATCAGCTGTTGCGAGGAATTGATGAACCCGAACAGCGCGCCAAACACCAGCGTGCTGCCGATCACATAGCCGATGATCGAACGTTGGCTGAGCGCAGTCAGCATGTTCGCGGCCAGCGTGCGCGGGCGGATAGGCTGGCGGTTTTCGGGGGCGAGGCTTTCAGGCAGGCGGTAATACACCCAGCTGCCGATAATCAGCCCCTGCACCGCCATCGCGATGAAGATCATGCGCCAGTCGCCCACCATCAGGATCAGTTCCCCGATACTGGGTGCGACGGCCGGGACCATCAGGAAGATAACGAAGATCAGGCTCATCATGCGCGCCATCTTGTCCCCGCCCACCCGGTCACGGATAATGGCGGGCGGCAGGGCAACGATGCCCGCGCCAAAGAAACCTGCAGCGGCGCGCACCGCGATCAGTTGATCGAAAGTGGTCACCAGCGCGCAGGTAATCGCGAGCGTGATATAAACGCCAATTGCGCCCAACAGAACTGGACGCCGTCCGAACCGGTCCGCCAGCGCACCCGGCGCCAACGCGCCAAGCCCCGCCGTCAGCAGGTATACGCCGATCACGAATTGCCGGTCGTTACCCTCAACATTCAGCGCCAGCGCCATTTCGTCGAGCGCAGGCAGCATCGCGTCAATGCCGAACGCCTGCAACGCCATCAACAGCGCCATCATCCAGATCAGCTCGGTTTCGCCGATGGATTTGCGCCGCCGCCCTAGGCGGGCAGACGTGGAAGGGGTTGCAGGCATGTCCATCGCTGGCCGTATGCATGCCGGCTCACCGGATGAAAACTGTTCTTTTCGCATGTGCACAATATCGTTCGGACCGACGAAAGTTCCAGTGGGCTCCGGGATTAGGTTTCATCCTCCCCGACAAGCGACTATTTCAAAGCCTATGGCGAGCGAGCGACAGGATGATGAAATTGAGGGCGATGATGCACCCAATGCCAGCCCTGATGCCAGCCCCGATACTGGCCTGCGCAAGATCATCCATGTCGATATGGATGCGTTTTTCGCCAGTGTCGAACAGCGAGACAACCCGGAATTGCGTGGCAAGCCGGTGGCAGTCGGCGGATCAGGCGGGCGCGGCGTGGTGGCGGCTGCCAGTTACGAGGCGCGGCGGTTCGGCGTCAAAAGCGCCATGCCTTCAGTCACGGCCAAACGATTATGTCCGGACCTGATCTTCGTCAAAAGCCGGTTTGACGCGTACAAGGAGGCCAGCCGGCAGATCCGCTGCGTCTTCGAACATCACACGCCGCTGGTCGAACCGCTCAGCCTGGACGAGGCGTATCTTGATGTGACGCAGGATCGGCTCGGCATCGGCAGCGCCACCCGCATCGCCGAACTGATCCGTCAGGAAATCAAGGCGAAGACGCAGCTTACCGCGAGCGCGGGCGTATCCTACAACAAATTCCTGGCGAAACTGGCGAGCGACCAGAACAAGCCCGATGGGTTGTGCGTGATCCGTCCGGGGGAAGGCGTGCAGTTTGTCGCGGGCCTGCCGGTGCGCCGGTTTCATGGCGTTGGGCCGCGGGCGGAGGAGAAGATGCAGAGGCTGGGCATCGCGACAGGCGCCGATCTGGCGGCCAAGGACATCGAGTTCCTGCGCATGCATTTTCGCAGTATGGGCGATTACCTGTACCGCGCCGCACGCGGCATTGATCTGCGACCCGTGCGCGCGCACCGCATCCGCAAATCTGTCGGCGGAGAACGGACTTTCAGCGAGGATATCTCCAGCGGAGCGCAGCTGCGCGAGACGCTGGAAAACATTGTGGATATCGTGTGGGAACGCGTGGAAAACTCTGCTCGCGGTGAAGTCGCGACGCGCGGGCGGACGCTGACGCTGAAGCTGAAGTTCACCGATTTCCAGATCATGACGCGGGCAAAGTCAGTCACCCACTGGATTGAAGACAAGGGCGAATTTGCACAGATGGCGCGCACGCTGCTGGAAGAAGTCCTGCCGCTGCCCATGCCGATCCGGTTGATGGGGCTGACCCTGTCCAATCTGGATCGCGGCGATGCGGGAGAGAATGATCGCAAGGCTGGCAAGGATGATGCACAGCTGACCCTGCTTTAACCGGGCAAATTCCCCTTACGGTCGAGCCACAATGCGATCCGCGCAGCCGTCACCCTGCCCAACGGCTGCGGCAGGGCATTTGCGGGGAAAAACCGTGCCTCGATGATTTCGCGGCCATCGGGCTGGGGTGGCTGATCGGTCATCGCTGTGAAAACATGGGCGGTATGAGGGGAGCCTGAGACTACTTCTTGCGACGTGCAAAACTCCTGCACAGTGTTGAGGGTCAGGCCCAGCTCCTCGGCCACTTCGCGCCGCGCTGCAGCCTCTGGTGTTTCGCCCGCGTCGATCCCGCCGCCGGGCAGCGCCCATACATCGGGACCATAGGAATGGCGCAGCAGCAACAGCTCCCCAGCCGGGTTGGTGATGAGAACTGCGCAACCACGCAGGCGCGTGCCGCGCATCAACCGCCAGCGATGGCGCACGCGAAACGCGATGGGCAACAGCGCGCGATGGATCGGAGCGGGCAGCCAGCCCAGATTTATTACCAGGGTCATTGCAACAGCAGTCCGGCGCACCGTTTCAAAAAAAGCACGTTACCGGGCCGCCGCTATCCGCCTGCCGCGCGGCCAGCAACCGGCGCACCGGCAGATCGTGCGAGCCTTTGACGGCGCCCTCGAACACTTCGCGTTTCTTTGTACCGCGCACCACGAACGCCAGTTCATCGCACGCGATCAACGTCGGAATAGTCAGCGTTACGCGGTCATAGGGAGCCTCTGGTGGAAGCGGATCGGGCGTGATCCGGCGCACTGCCTGCGTATCCCTTGCCGTGGGATCGGTGTTGGGAAACAAGGATGCAATGTGCCCATCCTCGCCCATGCCTAGCCACACGATTGCGAAATGCGGCATGTCGAACCCCTCGGCCAAAGGCGTCACCAGCGCGCCGTGCGGTTCCAGCAGCTCACGCAATTTGCCGGTGTTGGACGCCTCATGATCCTCCTCCACATCGCGATCGTCGGTCGGGAATACCGCCACTCTGCTCCATTCAAGCGGGCGCGTGGTCAATTCCTCGATAATCGGGAACGGGGTGGAGCCGCCGGGAAAGGCCACCGCGATCCCGCCTTTTGAGCGCGAAAGCGCGCGGCGCAGGCGCGTATGAAAAAAATCAGCGACCTGACCATCGGTAGCGTGGCCGTGAGTCGTGACGTTGGTGATGCGGGGCCTGGTTATGTGCATGGCGCACACAATAGCAAAAGGGCCGCTCCCGACTAGCGGAAACGGCCCCTTGGTTAATTTCGCTGAAAGAAATCAGCCGAGGATCGAGGTGAGGAACCACACGCGTTCCTCAGCCATGTCGGTCCAATCGTCGATCAGACCGTCGGTGGCGTTGTCGCCAGCGCGTTCGGCCACATCTTTCATCGACTTCAGCTTATCGACCATTGCCTGATTATCGTCGCGCAGTTCCTTGACCATGTCATCGGGCGAAAGTTTGGTGCTGTTCTGGTCTTTGACACTGGTATGCTTGGCGATCATCCCGATAGAAGTAATCGTATCGCCGCCCAGCTTGCGCGCGCGTTCGCCGATTGCGTCGATCTGGTCGCGGATTTCAATCGCGTGCTCGTCAAACAGCAGGTGCAGGTCGCGGAAACGCGGGCCGGTGATGTGCCAGTGAAAATTCTTGGTCTTCACATACAGCGCGAAGTGATCGGCCAGCAGGCCGTTGATTTCAGCGACCATCTGTGCGGTCGCATTGTCTTTCGATTTAGCCATGATGAGGCTCCTGTTCAGAAAGTTGGCCGGCAACTGTACGGGTTGCACGACTTGGGAAAATCCATGCCTACCCAACGGTCAATGGCGAACATGGTTTCAGCAAAAATGTCGGTCACAGAAATCGCTCGAATTGATAATTTTCAGGCGTAGCGCGCATTCAATCCGATGAACAGAGCGGCGACCAGCAAAGCCGCACCCAAACCTTGCCTGATAGCGCGCAACGGCAATTGCGAGAGCCGCGCGTGCCCGACCGACCATCCCAGCGCAATCGCCGCCGCCCCGCCCAGCGCACCGCCGATCAGCGCTGGCAATGGATAAACCGCCTGCGCGGCAAAGGCGAAGATCGCAAACCGCGCCGCATCCCCCGCCTGCCGCCACAGCAGCACCAGTCCAATCGCGCCAAGCGAGCGCGTAGGCTCGTAGAGCGGCATCACGCGCACCGGCCAGAACAGCTCAAACGCGGCGATTGCAAGTGCAAATGCGACCAGCATCTGCGCCGCGCGGGCGGGCAGGATATCGGCCAGCGACATCCCGGCATAGGTCATCGCCGCCGCCGTCACGCAGGCGCACGCAATCGCCCAACACCAGTAATGGCAACGGGCGGCGGGTCATGCCGCCCGCCCCCTCTCCCAACACATCGGAGAGTTGCGCGACGAGCATCTGATCGCGCCCGCCCAGCGCAATCGCGGCCACCAGCACCAGGCAGAGCAGGAAACTGTCCATTCGATGATCTCCCCCGTGTCCGTGCCTGTCAGTCTGGCTGTGAATGACACCGGTGCAACCCGCAAATCGACGCCGGCACTTATATACAATCATCAAGGCGGGCGATTGATGATAGGATAATCAGCGGGCAGGCACAGGAGTCGAAGGAATGGCGAAAAAATCCACTGGAAAATCCACCGGGAAATCCACTGGGAAGTCTACCGAGAAATCAGCGGGCAAACCCAAAAAGTCCCCGCGCAAGGCCCCCTCTGACGCCCGCACGCGGCCCGATGCCGATCTGAAGGCCGCGCTGCGCCGCTTTATCCGCACCAATGCGCACGGCTTTCTGGAAGATCCCAACATCACCTCGGTCGGGATCGGGCGCAAGAACGATCAGCCCGATGGCCCGATCAGCCTGATCTTCACCGTCGGTGAAAAAGTATCGTCGCCCGAAATGGAAGCGCTCGGCACCAAGAGAACTGCCGCGCACGATCGAGGTAGAGGGCTTCACCATCCCCACTGATGTCGAGGAGCGGACCTATCAGCCGTCCTATACCGTGGTGGAGCCCGAAGACACGGGCACGCGTAAATTGCGGCTCGATCCGATCCAGCCGGGGATCAGCGTTGCGCACTATACCTCTACGGCGGGAACGCTGGGCGCGATTGTGTTCGACGATGAAACGGGGGAGCCGTGCATCCTGTCCAACTGGCACGTGCTGCACACCAATGAAGGCGAGATCGCGGACCCGGTGGTGCAGCCCGGACCGTTCGACAACAACGATGTCGCTGGAAATGGTGCAGGCGAATTGCTGCGCAGTCATCTGGGCGCGGCGGGCGATTGCGCGCTCGCGCGGATACGTGGGCGATCCTATGACCGGACGATCTACGAACTTGGCATCGCGCCGCTGCAGATGGCCGATGTGGAGCTGGATGATCCGGTGGTGAAATCCGGGCGCACCTCCGGCGTAACCTATGGCGTGGTCCGCCGTACCGATGTGATGGTGCAGATCAATTTCGGCTTTCCCGCCGGACGGGTCGCGGTCGGCGGGTTTGAAATCGCCCCTGCGCCCGAGCCCGATTTGCAGCCTGCCGATGGCGAGATCAGCCGTCCGGGCGATTCGGGCGCGCTGTGGATGATCCGCACCGGGACGCAAGCGACCGATATCGTTGCCGGTCTGCACTTTGCGGGAGAGGCTGCGACCAGTCCCGATGAACACGCGATCGCCTGCTATCCGCTATCCGTGCAAAAAAAGCTGCGCTTTACCTTCGAGCCGCCACCCTCGCCCGATCCCGCGAGCGCCGATCCACTGTTGAGTGATACTTCGACCGGAGAGATACCGCGCGCCGGTTATGACGATATGTTCCTGGGGCCGCGCGCGCCGATGCCGGAAATGTCGCTCGCGATAAAGCGCGATGCAGTCAATTTCGGTCGTGCGCAGGTGATCCCCTACACGCATTTCTCCGTCGCCCTCAGCGCCCGGCGGCGGTTGGCTCGGTTTGTCGCGTGGAACGTCGATGGCGCGCGCCGTGTGGTGCTGCCGGGCCAGTCTTTTCGCACCGACAATCGGATCGATAGCAAGTTTCAGACGGACAATTCGCTGTATTCGGACAACCGGTTGGATCGCGGGCATATCGCGCGGCGGGCGGACCTCGCGTGGGGGCCGGTGGCAGAGGCGCGGCAGGCCAATTCCGACAGCTATTTCTACACCAACATTGCGCCCCAGCACGAACGGTTCAACCAGTCGAGCCGGGCGGGATTGTGGGGGCGGCTGGAAAACCTGATCCTTGAACAGGCGGCGACGCAAGATATTCGCGTTGCGGTAATTGGCGGGCCGATCTTTGGCGATGACGATCCGGTGTATCGCGGCGTCGCGATCCCGCGCGATTTCTGGAAGCTGATTGCGTATCGCAATGCGGCGGGCGAACTGGCTGCTGCGTGCTTCATCCTGTCACAGAACGATCTGCTCGACGATATCGAAACGCTCGATTTCGACCCGTTCCGAATGTTTCAGGTCTCCACCGAGGAACTGGCGCAGCGCACCGGACTGGGATTTGCCGATTACGACGCCGCCGATGCCTTGGCCGATCCTGCCGCAGCCGCCTGCCGGGCCAGCGAGCGGGTGGCAGAGGCGCTGAGGAAATCCACCGGCCCCGCACGCATGATCGAGGTGCTGAGCGAGGAAGACCTGCTGTTCTAGGCGGCACTCAGTCTCACTCAACCCTTGACAAGGGCCGCAGTCGCGCTTGTTTGCGCGGCCAACCGGGCGCCCTTTCTGCGCAATGCAGAGCCACTGAGCGGCCCGCAAAGCGCCAGACACATCCCGAAAGAATCCATTCATGACCGATTACATCCGCATCGACCACGCCGAGCGTGTGACCACCATCACCCTATCCCGCCCGGAAAAGAAGAACGCGATCACGCAAGCGATGTATGGCGCGATGGCCGATGCGGTGAACGACTATGGCGAAGACGATAGTGCGCGCGCACTCGTTTTCACCGGAGAAGGCGACTACTTCACCAGCGGCAACGATCTTCAGGATTTCGCGATGGCGGGGCGCGATGCGCCGTCATCGGACGATCTACCCCCGGTGATCCGGTTCCTGCACGCGATCAAGGATTGTGAAAAGCCGATGCTCGCCTGCGTCAACGGCCCGGCAATTGGCGTGGGGCTGACGCTGACGTTGCATTGCGACCTGGTCTATGCCGCCGCCAGCGCCACCTTTGCCGCGCCATTCGTAAAGCTGGGTCTGGTACCAGAGGCCGCATCATCGCTGTTGCTGCCGCAGGTGATCGGCATGGCAGCGGCGAGCGATGTGTTCATGACCGGACGCGTGCTCACCGCCGATGAAGCGCTGCGCATGGGCCTTGTCTCGCGCTTGTTTGCCGATGCCGATTTCGCGGCAAAAACGCGCGCGCTAGCCCTCACCGTCGCCAACGCAGCGCCCGTCGCGATGCGCCACACCAAAGCACTGTTGCGCACGCAGAACGACGCGGTGACAGAGGTAATGGCGACCGAAGGCGAGATCTTCGCGGCCCAATTGCGCTCACCCGAATTCATGGAAAGCGTCGCAGCAATGATGGCGAAACGCCCCGCCGCGTACGGCTGACTGACGGCGGGTCGCGGCGACGGTTGGCGCGCGCGAGCGCCGTTCGCCACCGACATCAGGCTGCTTCACTGGCCGAGCCTTGTGGGCGGCGGGGGCGCATTGTCCGGATTGCGCGGCGGCGTGTTCCCGATCTGCTCCATGATATAGCCGATCGCCGCCTCCAGCTGGGTGTCTTTCCCATCCTCCAGCGCCAGTTGATCGAGTTCAACCCGGTAATCGGGCGCCACGCCTTCGTTCTCTATCCGGTATTCGCCCTCTGGCGTGTAAAAGCGGAAGAACGGCACAGCCACACCCCCGCCATCGACCAGCCCCGGATTGGCAGCGATACCGATCAACCCGCCCCATGTGCGCGTTCCGATCAACGGGCCAAGCCCGGTATAGCGGAAGGCGTAGGGCATGAAATCACCGCCTGATCCTGCATCCTGATCGATCAGCATGGTTTTCGGGCCGGTCATGACTGCTCCGGGCGTGGTCCACGGCAGGCCTTCACGGTCGCGCCAGCCTGCCAGATACGGCCGGTTCAAAAGCTCGATCACGTAGTTTGCCGCCTGCCCCCCGTTGTTGGAGCGATCGTCCATGATCAGCGCGTCCTTATCCGCCTGCGCGAAGAACATGCGGTTGAAATATTCAAAGCCACCGTCAGCGGTATCGGGCATGTAGACATAGGCCACGCGGCCGTTGGTCGCCTCCTCCACCCGTGCGCGGTTCGTTTCCACCCAATCCCACAATCGCAGCGTCCCCTCGCTGCCCGTCGGTTCCACGATCACATCGCGCGAATTGGCGCCCGAAGCGTTCGTCGCCAGCGTCAGTGTCACCTGCGTTCCGACCGCACCGGACAGATAGCGGTAGATGTTGTCGGTGCCCGATAGGGACTGGCCGTTGATCGCCATAATGAACTCACCGGCCTTTGCGTTCACACCGGGCTTTGCAAGTGGGGCATCGAGGAACGGGTTCCAGCGCACCCCATCGAACACGCGGTCGATGCGGTAACGGCCATTGACGACGCTGAGATCAGCGCCAAGCAATCCCGGCTGGGCGGAGCTGTTGTTATAAACGTCGCCGCCGCCCACGCGGTTATGCCCGGCGAACAATTCCGCAATCATCTCGACCATCAGTTCGTTCAGGTCTTCGCGCCGTCCGACATGCGGCAGGAATTGGGCATACCGCGCACGCACGGTATCCCAGTCCAGCCCGTGCAGGTTCTCGTCGTAAAAATACGCTTTTTCAAAACGCGCGACATCGTTGAATATCTGGGCCCATTCGACCGAAGGATCGATCAGCATCTGCATTCCCGAAAGGTCAAGCGGTTCAAGCTCGATCTTTTCGCCGGCTTCCGCAGTGGCATAACTGCCATCGGCTTTCATCACGAGCAGTGTCTTGCCCGCGCGATCCATCTGCAGACCGGTGACGCCCGATGCGAGGTCGGTGGTCTCGCGCTCCTTGAAATCGAACCGTCCGATCCTCGCGTTCGCTTGCGGCGATCCGCCCGGTGCCAGTGTCGCCACGCCGGGCTGCTCCTGACTGACGAAATACAGCGCGCCATCGGCACCTGTGGCGAGGTCCGAATACAATTCCTCGTTCACGGGCAGGGATACGATCCGACCGGAGAGGTTTGCCGGATCGACCACCACCGTGGCCGGTTTGTCCTTGCTACCATCCTCTTTTGCCCCGGCGTCGTTATCGGATTTGTCCTCCGGCTCCTCGTTCGCAAGGGGCGGTGCCAGCGGGTTCTCCCCATCGGCGGCGAGGATCGCAGCGTAGATCCCGGCGCGATAGGGCTGTTGCTGGGTCGACATATCAAGGCCCAGCCGCGTGGGACCGGCATTGGTGGAGGCGGTGAAGAACAGCACGGCGCCATCCTTGCTGAATGCGGGAGACCCGATATCCGCCCACTCGCCCGTCACTTCATGCAATTGGCGTTGCGCAAGATCATAAAGATATAGGGCGGAATTGTAATTCGGCAGCGTCGCTGTGAAAGCCACCCAGCGGCCCTGCGGGGAAATTTCCGCTCCGCCGATACCTCGCCGTTTGCTGGTCGCGATGGTCCAGCTTTCGTTCTTCGCGATATCAATCGCCCGAAGCCGCAGCCGATTGTCGCTGTAGATGACGATGTCGCCATGCCAAGCTTCAAGCTGGTTGAATTCGTTACCCAGCGCAAATCGCTGCGCTGCGCGAATGCCGCTTTGATCCTCGATTACCAGCGACTGCGCTGTACCGTTGTCCTCTACATATGCGATCCGTGTGCCATCGTCCGACCAGATGCCCGAATAATCGCGCTCTGCTGCGGTGGAAGTGATGTTGCGGATGCTTCCCTGATCGACGGGCACCGTGAACACCTCGCCGCGCGCGGTCGCCGCTACCCGTTTGCCCGTTGGGGAAATCGAGACTGTCTCCACCTGTTCGGCGACCTTGCGCCAGCCCGGCTGTTTTGCCGGAAGGTCCGCATTCAGCGAAATCGAAAGCGGCGTAGCGGCGCCGCTGGCCAGATCGAGCGAATGGATCCTGCCGCCGCTCTCGTACACCAGAGTGCCGCCTTCGCCGCCAATGGCCCGGACATCGAACTCGGTCTCATTCGTGATACGCGTCAGGCTGTTGGTCGCCGGGTCGTGACGAAAGACATTGAGACGCGCATCGTCCCTGTCCGAAATGACGTACAGCTGGCCCTGAATGAAGTGGGGATCCCACTCGGTTGTGCGATCGCCGGGTATCTCCGTTACGCTGTCGGCATCAAAGTCGATCAGCTGGATCGTCGGAGCAGCCCCGCCGCGATAGCCGCGCCACCCGGCCGACCCGCCCGCCAGACCGTTATAGGCCGGGCGAACAGGGACGTTGGCGAAAATTTTGCCATCTTCGGACCATGCGCCTGAAAAACTGCGCGCTTCGGAGATTTTCTCAGGCAATCCGCCGGTCAGCGGCACACGATAAAGATGGCCCGCGCGGCCATGGCGACGCTCGCGTGCGCTGGTGAAATACACCGCCGTTCCATCGGGAGAGAAGCCGACGACCTCGTCATCGCCCGGATGCCATGTGAGGCGCGTGGGCTGTCCGCCTGCGGCAGGGACCACGAAAATATCGTAATTGCCGTCGTGGTTGGACGAATAGGCGATCATGCTGCCATCGGCGGAAAACAGCGGATTGCGGGCATCGGCGGGATGCGACGTCAGCCTGCGGGCATTGCTGCCGTCGCGATTGGCGATCCAGATATCGCCGGCATAGGTAAAGACCAGAGCGGAGGATGAGAGGTCAGGTGACCGGAGCAACAATGTCTCCGACTGCGCAATCGCCGGACTTGCCGTGGCAAGGCTGATCGCCAGAGCAGCGCCGCTGATAAATCGAAACATATGCCCGGTCCCCGTTGTTGTTGTCTTGTTTGGTTACGCGGAGCCTTGCCGCCTTTGGATCGCACCGCTTGATTGATCTGATGCCGAATTCGGCATCAATGCGTCAATATCGGCGTGCAAAAAACCCCTGATCCTCGAAATCAGCAGATACCGTAAAAACGGGGCATAGGCGGCTGATCCGATACCGCACATCGCCTTGGCTATCGGCAACGTTTCCAGCCCGGCCCCCGAACCGCACGGCCGGGCGTCGCCCCGGTATGCTCGCCATCGCGCAGAACCGCCTCACCGTTGACGAAGACATCGCGAACGCCTGTCGCGTATTGATGGGGTTCATCGAAAGTCGCGCGGTCTGCAATGGTTGCCGGATCGAACACGACGATATCGGCGAAATAGCCGGGCTTCAGCTCGCCGCGCTCGCGAATGCCCAGATTTCCCGCTGGCAATGATGTGAGGCGGCGCACCGCCTCCTGCAGAGTGATCAGCTTCTCATCGCGCACATAGCGGCCAAGCAGGCGCGCAAAATTGCCGTAAGTCCTGGGATGCACGGCGGATTGCAGGAACACACCTTCTGCAGTTTGCGATGCGCCATCCGAACCAAAGCTCATCCACGGCAGTTTTATCTGCTCGCGAAGATTGTCTTCGGACATCAGGAAATACACAGTTCCGACGCGTGAGCCGTCTTCCACCACCAGATCCATCGCCGTTTCCTCAGGCGTTGTACCGCGAATCGCGGCGACTTCGGCCAGCGTCTTGCCTGTCAGTGGTTTCAAGGCATCGCTCTTGAAATTGACCAGTATCATCTTGTCCGGGCCAGCGCCAAAATACAGGTTTTCCCAGTCGCTGGCCGGTGATGCCATTTCGGCGGCAACGCGTGCGCGGATGGCAGGATCCTTGAGCCGTTCGATCCAGCTTTCGAGGCCGCCCGCCTGCACCCAGGTCGGCATCGCAGCATCCAGACCTGTGGCTCCGGCCGTGTAATTGTACATGTCTGCTGTGATGCGCAAACCCTCGGCGCGTGCGGCCTCAATCTTGCGCACGACAGAATCGCGTTTGCTCCAATTGCTGCGACCAGCCATCTTCAGATGATAGATTTCGGCCGGGGCACCGGACCGCCGCGAAATCTCGATGACTTCGTCGACAGCTTCTTCAAGCCGATCCCCCTCGGACCGCATATGGCTGATATACATCCCGCCGCATTTGGCGGCTGAGCTGGTAAGCGCGACCAGTTCATCTGTCTCCGCAAACGACGCAGGGGCGTAAATCAGTGAACTGCCAACGCCCATCGCGCCTTCGTCCATCGCCTGCGTCACCAGACCCTGCATCCGGTCCAGCTGCGCCGGTGTGGGATCGACATCGCCTTCGCCAAGTTCATGAATGCGCACCGTTGTCGCGCCGACAAAACTTGCGATGTTGGTCGCGGTGCCGCGCTTTTCCAGAAAGCCCAGATAATCTCCAAGCGTCGTCCAGGTGATCGGGAACTTCAGATCGCCTTGCCGCTCGATTTCCATGGCTTTCATCACCGGGTTCAACGGCCCCATCGACCAACCCTCACCCATGACTTCGAGTGTGACACCCTGCCGGATATCACTCTGGCTGCGTGGATCAACGATCAGCGATTCAGTCGCCCAGCTCAACATATTGATGAAGCCCGGTGCCACCGCCATTCCGCGCGCAGATATCTCGATGCGGGCGCCGCCTTCGACCGTGCCGATTGCGACGATGCGATCATCTTTGATGGCGACGCTGCCGGCAACAGGCGTTGCGCCCGATCCATCATAAATCAGGCCATCTCGAATGACGACGTCATAAACAGGCGTGGCTGTCTGGGACGTTGCGCAACCGGAAAGAAGAAGCGTTGCGATTATCGCTGCAACGCGGGTGATGGTCTTTTGTCGCGATATCAAAGCCAAATTCCTTCAGACTGTGTGAGCGCAGATTCAGCAGGGTCGCCTTCGAGGTATTGGCCATCGCGAAGGTCGTGTGAGAACAATTTGGTCACCTGATCTTGCCCAAACGAATGGCCCTGAATGACGCATTGAGCAAGCTCACAGCCGTTAAAAATGCGTCAATTCCAACCTTTGATCGGCCAAAGCCGTCAGGCTGTTCCCGGAACCGCGGAAAGCGGGGCCGACCGCGGGGCTTCCATCCACATTCCGGTGGGTGTGAACATGGTCCTATCCGTTTGGTCGACACGAGCAATACGCCTTCGATCAGGGTGTGATCATAGCAATCCATGTGCGCTGCATTATTGTTGCAGTACTGCCACAGCGGCTCGAAACTTGGACCCTGACAGACATCAGGAGGTTGTCCAACCTCCACGCAGCGAGCATGATTTTAACAAGGGACTGACTCAACGACGCGACTCCAGGTTTTGGAGGATCGCTCGCACTGGAGATTGTCCATGACCTTCCATAACCGCTTTCTTCGCAACAAAGGCGCTCTTTTCACGAGTGTCGGGATCGCTTCAATCGCATTCGCTGTGCCAGCCGGCGCCGCCGCGCAAGCGAACGCAGAACCTGAAGAAACCGCAGATACGGATGTAACCACGCAATCCAACGAGCCTGAGACCGGCGATGTTATTCTCGTCACCGGCACGCGAATCCAGCGCGCAGAGGCCGCCAACGCAACGCCCATTGTTGCGATTACGGCGGAAAATCTCGCGCAGTCGGGTCTTACAAACGTGACCGAGTTGCTCACGCAAACTCCGGCCCTGTTCAATTCGGAAGGCAGTTTCGAAGCGGCAGGTTCGCAGGCGCGGACCGGTGCTGCTGGCGTCAATCTGCTCGACCTCCGAAATCTCGGCCCGAACCGGACGCTGGTGCTGGTTGACGGTCGCCGTCACATTGCCGGGGTACAGGGCGAAGCAGCGGTCGATATCAACACCATTCCAGTTGGCCTGATCGAACGGATCGATGTGCTCACTGGCGGGGTCTCTTCAGTGTATGGAGCCGATGGCGTTTCGGGCGTGGTGAACTTTATCATGCGCCGCGATTTCGAAGGGGTCGATTTCCGCGCGCAACAGGGGATATCGGACGCTGGCGATGCCGAAAGCAGCTTTGTCTCGGCGACGGTGGGGAAGAACTTTGCCGACGAGCGCGCAAACCTCACGCTGTCCTACGAATTTCGCAAGGATGCGCGGGTCGATGCACTGGCCCGGCCCAACGGGCTTTTCACCGCCGATACGCTGGTCCGCAATCCGAACGACATTCCCGACGATCCGAACATCCCGGACAACATTTTCCTCGATCGGATCGGATGGTCAGACAGTTCGCCCGATGGTGCGATCGTGATCGATGACAGCTTCAGCCCGTTGTTCAGGGGCGGTGGCCAGCCCTACGATCCCGGCCTGTTTCTGCCACAATCGGGCTTTCTGGCGCAGGGCGGCAGCAATACGCCGATCAACAGCTATCAGGGCGATCTGCAGGCAGGAACGGAGCACCATGCCTTCAACGCCTTCTTCAACTTTCAACTGACCCCCTCGATCCGGTTTTTCGCGGAGGGCAAGTATGTGAAGACCGACAACTTCACCGTGGCGCAGCCATCGTTCGACTTCTTCACATTCGTCTCGGAGGACAACCCGCTCATTCCGCAGAATATTCGCGATGCAGGCCTCGGCACCTTTGGCGGCATCCTGTTCAACCGCGACAACTTTGATTTCGGGACGCGCGATGAAATATTCGAACGTGACCTTTATCGCACCGTCGCCGGGTTCGACGGAGACATCGGTGAAAACGCAAAGTTCGAAATCAGCTATGTCTATGGTCGCAACGACACCGAATTCACATCGACCAACCAGCGGATCGAGGATCGCTATTTCGCGGCGCTGGACGCGGTGGATGCAGGCGCTTTCCTGACCGGGACACCGAACGGGGTGATCGACTGCCGCGTCAACCTCGATGGAGGCGCCATCGCGGACGCCGGAAATGACAATTACGGCCAGGCACCGCAAACGTTCAATCCCGGACAGTGCGTGCCGCTCAATATCTTTGGCGAAGGGGTCGCAAGTCAGGCGGCTCTCGATTTCATTCTGGCCGACACGTCCAACGTGTACTCGCTGGAACAGCACGTGGTGAACGCATTTGTCGCAGGCAATTTCGGTGAGTTCTTTGAGTTGCCCGGCGGCGCAATCAATTATGCGTTCGGCGCGGAATATCGCCAGGAAAGCAGCGACTTTCGGCCCGACGCCATTTCCACACAGGTGTCAGACTTCGATCCCAATACCGGGGTTCTCGCCGATCTGGCGCTGCTGGCGCCCGAAGACGGCAGTTTCGACGTATGGGAGGTTTTTGGCGAAATAAACGTGCCTATTCTTTCGGACAGGCCGTTTTTCGACTTGCTCGAATTCACGGTCGCGGCACGCTATTCGGACTACTCGACGGTGGGCAGCAACACTTCGTGGTCGGTCAACGGCCAGTGGGCACCGATCCCCGATATCCGCTTTCGTGGCGGGTATTCGGAGGCTGTGCGCGCGCCCAACATCACCGAACTGTTTGCGCCGCGCACGGGAGCATTCGCGTTCCTTACCGATCCATGCAGCCCGGTAAACATCAATCAGGGAACCTCTTTCCGCGCAGCAAACTGCGAGGCCTTGATCACCGGTCTTGGCGTGGATTTCGATACGTTCGATTTTGACAGCGATATCGCCTCCAGCGCAAGTATTGAGGGCATTGTTGTCGGCAATACCGATCTGCTGGAAGAAACCGCCAAAACCTGGACCGCCGGTGTCGTTGTCCAGCCTAGCTTCATACCCGGCCTTCTGATCACTTTCGACTGGTTCGACATTCGTCTGACCAACGCGATCAACACCGCGACTTTGCAGGAAACAAACGAGTTCTGCGTCGATGCGCCGACACTGGATAACGCGTTTTGCAACAACATCACGCGCGACACGACCAATGGATTTGTAGTCAACTACATCCTGCGTCCGGAAAACGTCGCTTTCTTTGAAACCGCCGGTGCGGACCTGACGGTCAATTACAGCTTTGAACCCGGTGATGGCAACCTTGGCCGGTTTGACCTGCGCGGGACGCTTGGCTATCTCGACAAGCTGGAATTCCTGCCTGCCAATGGCGGTATAATAAACGATGATCGCGGCGAACTCGGCTCACCCGAATGGGTCGGCAACGCCGACATTACGTGGACGAGGGACAACTTCGCCATCAATTATGGCCTGCAATATGTCGGTGAACAATTGCGCTTCGAGCTCGACGAGATCGCGGGCGACCCCGACATTGTCGATCCGGAATTCCTCGCGCTCGACGCGAGGTTCGTCCACGATCTGCGCGTCCAGTTCACTACTGATAATGAGCGTGCCCGCTTCTACATCGGCGTGAACAATCTCACCAATGAGCTGCCATCGCGTGGGTTGGACAGTGCTCCCGTTGGCTGGCTTGGTCGCTACTTCTTTGCGGGCGTCCGTCTCACAACCGATCAACTCGGTTTCTGAACAGCGTTCTATTGATGAAAGGGGGCGATGTCTTTGGGGGCGCCCCCTTTTTGCTCTATAATTAGGCCCGTGCTTTAACGGTGGTATGAGCTGCAGGGATGACACCGTTGATCGAGCCATTGGATAGCGAAGGTGCGGACGACCGCCTGCGCCGGATCGTCATTGCAGGAGGCGGTTCGGCTGGCTGGATGACCGCCGCAGCCTTGTCGCAAGTAACGAAAACACCGATTGTGCTCATAGAGTCAGAGGCGATCGGAACCGTGGGCGTCGGCGAAGCGACGATCCCGCAAATCCGCACGTTCAATCGCGCACTTGGTATCGATGAGCGTGAATTCGTCCGCGAGACTAAAGCGTCATTCAAGCTCGGCATTCGCTTTATCGGCTGGAATGGGGACGGCAGCGATTACATGCATGCGTTCGGGCAGGTCGGGCAAGGCACCGGGATAATTCCATTTTATCATCTGTGGTTGAGGGCGTCCGCATTGGGCGTTGCCGGACCGCTCGGCGACTACTCCTTGAATGATGTCGCAGCGCGAGCGGGCAAAATGGCGATGCCGGGCGGCGGCATACCCGCTCAGGGTGTGAACATGCCTTGGGCCTATCATTTCGACGCATCGCTCTACGCAGCATATCTGCGCCGTATCTCCGAACGACGAGGCGTTCATCGGGTCGAGGGCGAGATTGTCGAGGTGAACGTCGACCGGGCGGGGCAGAGGATCGAAAGCGTTACTCTGAGCGATGGTCAAACGATCGAGGGCGACTTCTTCGTCGATTGCAGCGGTTTTCGCGGTCTGCTTATCTCGCTGCTGGCAGGTTCTGATGTGTGTGACTGGAGCCACTGGCTACCCTGCAACAGCGCACAGGCCGTACCATGCCAATCGGATCGCCCGCTTGCTCCGTTTACAAGCTCCACTGCGCATAAAGCCGGGTGGCAATGGCGCATTCCCTTGCAAAGCAGGGTTGGCAACGGCGTCGTATATTGCCGTGATTTCATGAGCGACGATGAAGCGCGCGATCACTTGCTCGTGAACATCGATGGTCCGCCGGATGCCGAGCCGCGCCAGATACGCTTCACGACCGGAACGCGGCGGCAACACTGGATCGGCAATTGTCTGGCGGTGGGATTGTCGGCTGGATTTCTCGAACCGCTGGAATCCACCAGTATTCATCTGATCCAGTATTCGGTCGCGCGGTTTATGGCGATGTTGCCGCGCCGCACAGTCGCGCCGTCGACCGTCGATGCGTTCAATCGCGAAATCTTGCAGCAATGGTCCAGTGTCAGGGACTTCCTGATCCTGCACTACTGGGCCAATGGTCGCGTGGGAGAAGAATTCTGGGATGCCTGCCGAACGATGGCGCTGCCCAGCTCACTCGACGAAAAAATCCGGCAATTTCGCGCAACCGGAAACTTCATCCGGCAGAACGACGAGCTTTTCACCGAAGTTGGCTGGTCGCAAGTGTTCCTCGGTCAAGGCATAAAGCCTGGGTCATGGCATCCGCTTGCCGACGAAATGCCGCAGACCGCGCTTGGCGATTTGCTTGGCAGAATCAGCGCACAACACCGTCATCTGGCGCAGGCTATGCCTGCGCATGACGATTTCATTCAGGCATTCCTTCGCCAATAACCGAACCCAATGCGACGCCTTGGCATCGGCCATGCTGATCAAACATTGGAACACTGCCTGAGCCACATGATCCGTGACCGGGTTTGTCGATCTTCACTACCGCGATCCATTGCCACGTTGATCGCGGTTGTAAGCGAAAGTCCACTTTCGTGTGCCGCGCGGAGGGGGATCGATTGTTCCTCCACTTATTGAACAATGGAAAACGTGCGCGGTCATTTCGTTGATGATGGAACCACGCGGCATAAACCAGCGCTGAGGGTGTTGTACCTGATCTGCTGAAATTTTCGGCCACTGGACTTCCTGTGAAGACAAACCCAACAATTTGCGTACCTTACAGGCTTTTGCGACAGGCATGGCCTTGCGAACTGTCACGTCCGTTATCGCCATGAATTCACGTCCTGATCAGGTACGCAGCCCACCAATTGGGTGCGCCGCAAATTGGCAGGCCGCTGCTTGGCCCAAAGGGTTTCAATTCGGGGGCTCTTGGCGGAAGTAAGCGGGCTAATGCAAGACAACCGAACGCCAATAAACCATGGATTTCCAGAAGTTTTCTCGCGTTTCCGGGATGTATTGAGAAGGCGGCGCTCGTGGGTCCGGCACGGGGTCGTGCGCCGAGGAGTTGCGAATCCTTTCCTGGCTGTGCCAGAATCCAAGTATTTGGCCGAATACATGAAAGTACTTGCTCAGTAGCTTAATATACGTCAGTCTAAACACCATCCGAGTCGTTCATAAGATATGGTGATGATTGTTGCTTGAATATACCCCCTAATATCTGTGTGAAAGGAATGCGATGGGTCGCTTGCCGAATGCTCGTGTTGCGTTAGTTAACTCGCCGTTCGCGTCGATTCAAACGCCTTCTATTCAGCTAGGGTTGATTAAAGCAATTTGTGAGCGCGACGGTCTTCCTCTCGACGATCTCTACGTAAATGTAGACTTCGCCGCAGGAATGGGAGAATTGGTCTATCACTCTTGCTGCTTTACCCCGAGCCCGGAGATAGGAGAATGGCTGTTCGGCCAAGCTGCTTTCGGCGATGCAACTCCGCCAGAACCCTATCTTGAACACTTCCGAGGCGAAGTAGAGTATTTCTGCAGCAAAGCCTCGTTGACATTAGACCAGCTTTTGGCGCTTACGGCAGGAAATTATTCCGCGTCTGGTGGCGGAAAGTGCCGAACATCTGGCCCAATACGATGTTGTCGCATTCACTTCGACATTCCAGCAGAATGTGTCAGCACTGGCCTTGGCACGCTCCGTAAAAGAACTCCGTCCTGAAATCAAAACGGTCATGGGCGGTGCCAATTTTCACGGATCCATGGGGCGCGAGCACTTTCGGGTTTTCTCTTTCATCGATTGCGTAGTCACTGGTGAAGCTGATCACTTCGTCAGCGCATTGTTCAAATCTATCCTCGACAATGCCGAACCGCCAAAGGGGCCGGGCATTTTTGTGCGCGGGTGGGAGCGCGAAGAAAAGGTCGAGCGCGATCCGATCTACCTCGGCAGCATGGATGATCTGCCTGTCCCTGACTACGCCTCGTATTTCGAGACACTTGAACGGCACAATATCGACCCCGCTTCGCTTGGACATGAAGTGTCGGTGCCTTTCGAGTCCTCTCGTGGTTGCTGGTGGGGTGCAAAACACCACTGCACTTTTTGCGGCCTGAACAGTGTTGGTATGACGTTTCGCGCCAAATCGCCCGAACGAGTAGCCAATGAAGTCAGGGGTTTGGTAAAAAGCTACGGAATTTCGCGCTTCGACGCGACCGATAACATCGTCGAGCGTAAGAAAATGGCAGAGTTGATGAACGGCTTGGCCGATCTCGATCTCGGGGTCGACCTTTTCTACGAAATCAAGTCGAACGTATCTCCGGAAGACGTTCAACTGATGCGAAAAGCCGGAATAAGGCGCGTACAGCCCGGTATCGAAAGCTTTAGTTCACGCGTTCTAAAGATCATGAGCAAGGGGGTTAGTGGACTGCAAAACGTCAACGCGCTGCGTTGGATGTCGACCTATGGTGTCGACCCCCTGTGGAATATCCTTTACGGGTTCCCGGGCGAAACAGTCGAAGATTATATCGAACAAGCGCGTCTGGTGCCGTGGATTGCGCATTTACCGCCTCCTCAGGTGATGACACGCATCAACCTGGACCGCTTCAGCCCCAATCTGGAGGATCCCGACCTGCGAAGCCAGTTCGAGGATGTTCAGCCGTTTCCAAGTTACCAGTATCTGTATCCGCCTGAAATCGAAACCGAGCGCGTTGCCTATCATTTTACTGGTAAACCGCGCGATGGCCTCAGTGACGAGGACTATGATCCGTTCTTCCGTGCGCTCCAATACTGGAAATCGGCCTGGCGTCACGATGAACTCACGCCATTCTCCGAGTGGTCGAGAGATCGCCCCATTCTAAGTTACGAAATGGTTGATGCAGATCGCGCTATTCTGATCGATAGCCGCAGGCGCCCCGATCAGCCCTTGCGAGTTATCGTCGAGGGGATTGACCACGCCGCCTTGGACAAGTGTTTCCGCAAGCCCACGTCAATTTCAGTGGTTACGGAACAGTTGATGACCAATGGTTATGGGGAAGAAGAGACTGCTCTGTGCATTCAGCGTCTGCTTAAAAGGCAGCTGATTGCGGAAGAAGGGGCGCATATTTTAGCTCTTCCAGTAGCGGCGGCCGACTACCTTGAAAAGCGCGCCCAGTGCGTGTCTTCCCGGAATAAAGAGCCCGTAATTGCATGACGTGCGTTCGCCTTCAAAGTATAGTGAATTATCATTTTGCAACAGATATATGCGCCTCTTCAAGAAAAACGTTGACAAGTTAAATATTGATCCTACTTTTAACTGTCTTTGATTCTGCTTTTGTGGAGACAAGACAAAGTCTGGTAAGTTTTATACGGTATAATGGCCGTGTTTACCTTGCCTTCTCAAGTCCAACTGTCATTTGCAATCTTGATTTCACATATAAGTCATTCAAGAGAGCAATAATCGCAGTTGGTCGATCGTACTGCGTCGATTTGACGGCGCAGTACTTTAGCAAAAGAGAGGACTTGTTATGAGTACATCACTCGACCTGAACGTAGTTTCTTACGATTCTACGGAAACCATCGGTTTGAGTCTGGCCCTTGGGCCGACGATGACCGTGGGTAGATGCAGCTGCTCGACGGTGCTTACATGCACCTGCGGTTCGCTCGAAGAAATTGTCTGAACGATCAGGTGTTCTATCAGCTGTCCTGTGTGGACAGCTGATAGTTCCTGAAACTGGATCGGCAATAAGAACCGGCGTTGGCAAGTGTTGCAGATATCCAGGGTCTTCGTGCAAGGAGGGGTTTAGTGGAAGATCAAATGGTTGTCGCCTTTGGCGTGTCTCATGCGCTCATGGGCGAAGATGAAATACAGATTTCCAACCTCACCGGACAGCGGGTGTCGCTCGGCAAACATGGAGGTTTGGTGAGTGCGGCCCTGCAGAGGTTCGATGAGCCGAGCAGTCCGGACAGTGTCATCTGTTTGCTTGCCGAGGAAGGGCATTCTGAGGAGGCTGTGCGCAGTACGATATCCTTCCTTTCCGAACGCGGATACCTGACATCGAGCGAGGCGCGCGGACCGCAGGAGCCTTTGATGCAGCTCGTGCGAGCGTCACAGCCGACAAATGTTCTGCAGCCAAATTCTTTTGAGGAGCGCTTGGCGTTCGGTAAAGTTGGAGTTGAAGGCTCAGGGCTGCTCGCGAATACTGCGCGATCGATCATGGAAGAGATCAATCTTGGCGAATGCGTTGCCGAAACGCGCGGTGTGGAGGTGCTTGAACATCTCGGTGAACGAGATCTTCTGATTGTATGCCGCGATTACGACGATTTCGAAGGAATGCGTGCCATCAATGCTCTTGCCGTGGAGAAAGGGGTTCGGGCCTATTTCGCACGTCTGAGCGGAGCTTCGTTGTTCCTTGGCCCCTACGTTATTCCACACAAGCTTGCGTGCTTCTCCTGCTATGCGGATCGGATCGAGGCGAACACCACGTTCATCAAGGAATTCCGGACGAAAACCTCCGAAAGAAACGGCAAGCTGGCGTTCGATGCGCCTTCTGGCACGATCCTGCACAGCGCACTGCGATACCACCTTGCGCTTGACCTGTTGTGGAGCGTTCTCGGCCGCATCGAAGAAGAGCGAACGTTCGATGTGCGCGAGATCAACCTGGCGACAGGCCATACCGACAGGGCGCCGCTGCTGCGCGCTCCGCGATGCGAGGCTTGCGGGCGCGGACGAGCCGCAGCACCACAATGGGCAGTTCGAGACCTGCTATGAGCGATCCAATTCTTGCCGAAAAGCTGGGCCGACTTACCCATCCGTCGCTGGGCATCGTTCGATGGGTGATCGAAGCCAATCTTCAGCATGACGAGCCGCCCATTCATATCGCGCTGTGCGAATTCACGAACCCTATCAAACTCCGTCCGGCGCGCATCTCCGACGCTAAATGGCAGGAGGGCTCGCTTCAAGAAGCGGGCCAGGGGCTGGATATCCGGGCCGGCGCGCTTAATCCTGTCGGTCGGAAGCATTCGACCGGCGCAGGCGGCGATCGGGTTTCGGCAATCTGGGCCACGATTGGCGAAGCGTGTGAGCGCTACGCCATGCATCTTGACGATGGTGGGTCGGCAACCATGGCGACGGAAAGCGAGCTGGGAACCCGCTTCATTTCTCCACGCGAGTTTATCCTGTTCTCGCAGGAACAGTATGACGACTTCCTGTTCACCTATGCGCCGTACGATGCTGACCAGCCGTTGAAATGGCGGGAGGCAGTCGAGCTTTCGACCGGAGAAACCGTGATGGTCCCGGCGCAATTCGTAAGCGGGCCGCTCGAAAGTGCCGAATACCAGATCCTCGATGCAATGTACTCGACCGGATGCGCGGCCGGGGCCTCGCCCTCCCACGCGGTTGCTTCTGCGTTACGCGAAACCATCGAACGCGATGCATTCATGTATTACTGGCTCAGTCAGGATACGCCAAGTCGGATCGATCCCTCCTATGCTGCGCAATTCGCACCTGACTGGCTGCAGCCATTACTAAACTGGCAAGGCCTCGATACGCATCTGCTGCTGCTAGAGACCGATCATTGCGTTCCGGTTGTTTGTGCACTCCTCATGCCGACCGGCGGAATGGGTGTCGCAATCGGTGCGTCTTGCCATCTTGATTGGACCGTGGCGCTTAGCAAGGCGGTGGTCGAAGCTTTTCATACGCTCAACTGGGTCATCGACATGGAAAGGTGGGATGTACAGTCCCCGCGTGAGACCGACGTCCGTGATTTCAACGACCACGTCGCCTATTACAGGCACCCTGAACGGCGGTCAAAGCTCTCGTTTCTGACTTCGGGTGATACTGTACAACCTGAACTCCTGGCCAATCTGCCTGATCTTGAAGATCATCGTGCGCATCTCGCAGCGATGAACCGGGCCCTGGGGGAAATAGGGCTCGACACCTATGTGGTGAACCTCACCCCGTCTGATCTCGCCAGCATCGATATTCACGTCGCGCGAACGCTTGTTCCGGGGCTGCACCCTTTGCATGCTGGCAAAGGCAGCGCCCATCTCGATCGCCGTCGTCTGGAAAAAATCGCCGCAGCAAGGGGCAGGCCATTACCGCAAACTCTAAATCTTGATCCCCATCCCTTCCCCTGATCCCGTCGGAGCCAACCATGCCGGACCTTCTGAGCAAGCACCTGACATCGCTGTCATTTCCACTCCCGGATCTGCGCTATCTTGAGGATTTTCACGAGGCGACAAAGATCAACGATGTGTCCATTCAATTAGACGGCGTCTGGGTCGGTAATTATCTGGTCGATCCCCGTGCTTTGCTGGAAACAGCCCGCAATCGCAAACGCTCATTCCTTTCGAAAACTATCGTTTTGCCACCTCCCCAGGAAAGCGACGCGCTACTGGTGAATGCGATGCGCAGTCGCAAAACAAGTGCTGCGATGAATGGCGAGCCCGTCGGGCTGGAAACGCTTTCGAACATGCTGGCTGCTGCGGTCAGGGCCACCCGCAAGACGATCATTGAACAGGAGCGCGGGCTGGAGATTCACAAGCGCCCCTATGCGTCGGGTGGGGGTTTGTATCCAATCGAGGTTTACCCTATCCTCTTGAATATCAAAGGCATGATGCCTGCAGTCACACGCTACGACGCGGTAACGCACGAGCTTGTCGTGGTTCGGGAATTCGGGGCGCGCGAAGAAATCTTGGCCCCGCTGAATGATTTCGCCGGCCAGCTTGCGAATACGGCCATTGTGTTTGTTCTTTCCGCAGTCTTCCCGCGTACCACTGTCAAATACGGCAACCGTGGCTATCGGTTCGCCTTGATCGAAGCTGGCGAAATCGCGCAGAATTTGTCGCTGATGGCTGAAGCGGAATCGCTCAAGACCTTGCCTTGGGGCGGCTTTTTTGATGACGATGTCGCAGACCTGCTCGGGGTTGACGGCGTGGACGAAGGCATCGTGCATTGTCTTGCGGTCGGCACATGAGCGGGATGCAATTTTCCCGGCGCGAAACGCTCGAGGCTGCCGTGCGCGAAGATCCCTACGCAACTGGTCGGATCGCGGAGCTCGCTCTAATTGATATGATCGAGAGCGAGGATCGCGACATTGCCTCTGGCCCAAGCATGGGCGCGCTCCGCAAGCTTGCACCGCAACTCCACGAGGTATTTGCCAAGATCGCCAAGACACGTCTGCCGGTTGAGGTGGATAGATCCCTCTATGTACTCGGGCTGCAGGACGAAGATTTCGCTGAGAGCATCATCCGTGCTCGCGATTTTGTGGTCGCCATTTATGGACCATCGGACCAGGCGATGCTGGTGGAGCTTGCAGTAGAGAAGGACGTCCCAAGCTTCACCCACAGCCCCGACGCCGCGTTCAGTTATATCGTGATCGGACAGCAGCGAGACAACGATCTGCATGCAGCGATGGTGCACGAATTCGGACACGCGCGTTTTCCAACTCACAACCGTTATCTTGATGAAGGGATAGCCCATTTTCTCGAATGGAAGGCGCAGGGGGTCAATCTGCAAACGCAGCGCAAAAGGGTTAGCGACGGCTGGCCGGAACGCCTCGATCTTCATGCCCTGCTCACCTACGATTCCAGTCATGACCCCTATTTTTCCCGACTTCATCCGGCCGGACCTTGCAAGGTCTATGGGCACGCCGCCTTGTTTGTTTCCCAACTGTTTGAACGACTCGGCGCCGAGGGGCTGGCTCGTCTGTCGAACTCCGTGTTGGGCGACAATGATCAGCTGAAGGCTGTCGAGCACATTGAACGAATCTATGGCTGCACGATGGACGAGCTTGAGCCATTAGGCCCGTCCGTCGGTCCGGTAAGATTTCGGAAGGATAGCCTGCCCGAAGCCTTCCTGATGCGGCTTACCTGCGCGCTGATTGCGCTCGACCGAGACCGGGTCGACGCACTTGAACGGGAACTGTCGATCCATTCCTCTGAAGCCTCGAGCAAGGAACCAGAGATTCTAGAAGCCTGGTGCCGCATCCGCCTGTTTCAATTGCTCAGCGCGGTTCATGAGCATAGCGCGGAAGAGGAGAAACTCATCTGGGTGCGCGGCCTTGTTGCCCGCTATGAGGCGACGGATCACGACAGCGCGGTGCTTGCCAACCTGAAGGCGCTTTTATCGATCACCGAAATCCCGTTTGCTTCGGATGAAATGGCCGGGCTTGCTCACATTGGCAATGTCAAGGCGTACTTCGGCAGAGCAATGGAGCTTGCGCCTGGCAGGGTGGATGCGGAGTACAACCTTGCCCGCTTTGAGCTTCTTGCGCCCGATGACGTACCTGCCGACCGGGCCACGGCGCGGGCGATCCTGCAAAAACTTCAGCATCACAGACACCTGGGCGCCGAGGTGAGACGCGGGGTAATGAATTCAGGATGGGCAGAGCTGCTTGTTGATGCATAGCCCACCTTCCGCAGCCCAGATCGGGGTTGGCGAACCGCGGTTGTCGGCCTCTGGCCTGTCACTTGATACCAAGGCTGGATTCATACTGACTGTGCCTGAGTTCACGCTCTATCCAGGCGATATTTGCGCGGTGGTTGGGCCCAACGGATCGGGCAAGACGAGTTTCATTGAGGCATGCCTTGGCCTGCGCAAGCTCGACAGGGGAACAATCGAACTGCTCGGCGAGCGGGTTGGGCGCACCCTCGGTTCAACGTCGACCCGCATGGCGCTGGGTTGCCAGCTTCAGCGCAACACCTATGCCAAGGACTTCAAGGTCGCCGAGATCATCGACCTGCACCGCGCGATATATAGGCGGGCTGACGACAGCATCTTCGCCGCGCTTGACCTCGGGCCGCTCACAAAAAAGACCTATACCAAACTGTCCGCCGGACAACGGCAGCGTGTTGATCTGTTCGTTGCGCTCGCGCATTCGCCTACCCTGCTTGTCTTGGACGAGCCCGGCACAGGGCTGGACCGGCGCTTCACCGCGGTTCTTTCGGAGCTGCTCCACTCGCGGGCGAGATTGGACGGCGTTGCGGTGCTGATGGCATCTCACAAACCCGAGGAAATCGAGATCGCCAACCGGATCATTGTGATGCAGAATGGAACACTGGTGGCGGATCTGCGCGTACCGGAGGGGCTTATCGACGTAATCGGCAGGTTCCGGTACCGGCTGCAGTTCGATGCTCCGCAGCATGTCGACAATGCGATCAGACAATTCGAAAGCGAGGACGTTTTCGTACGCGTCCTGAGAGAAGATGATCATTCGGTGTCCGTATTTACCGCTGACGACATGAACAGACAGATCAATGATCGCTTCGGTCAGCAGCTGAAATCCTATTCCTTCACACAAGTATCCTGTTCAGACCTGCTCGACGTCATCAATCTGGCAGAACCATTATGATCAACCTCATTCGCAACCTCGCCTGGATTGAGTTCAAGACCTATCTGCGCAATCGTACGGCGCTGTTCTGGACATTCGTCAACCCGCTTGTGACGATGGCCGTATTGATGGCGATTTTCGGTTCGAACGACCGTGGAATTCAGCTCGGGGTGGATGTGCAGATCGAGGCTGCCAGCCCAGCCGACATGGCGTACGCCAGAACAATCATCGAGCGTGCAGGTACTGCTGGTTTTCTCGATGTCAAACTGCGCGACACGCCTCCGGCCAACCGGTCTGCACTCGGCGCGACATTCAAGGTTGCTCGCACCGATACGGTTGGCCGCCAGCTTGAGGTGGTACAACTTTACGGTGAAGCCAATCATTTTGCGATCCTGACCACCGCTGTGCGCGCGGCGATCGCGGATGAGGAAGCCGCGAACAGCACCGCCGACAGACGCTGGGCCATGGCGGCGGTACCGAGCGAGCGATTGGAACAGAACACCTATGGTGAGTATCTTTCCGTCGGCATCCTGTCCCTGACGGTAATCTCGGTCTGTCTGTTCGGGCTGTCGGTGCCGCTCGTCGAGATGCGCAATTCGGGAGCAGGAAGGATGTACCAGATCTTTCCGATGTCCTCCGGCACTTTCATGGCATCCTATATTCTCTCGCGCGTGTTCATAATTGTGCTTCTCGGTGTAACCATCGTGTTGTTCGCCGACGTCGTTTACGATCTGTCTTTCAATTTTCTGGATTTTGGATTTCTGTCGCGTTTGCTGACCGTGTGCCTGTTCAGCGCCCTGGCATTCATCAGCATGGGCATGATGATTGCTGGTGTCAGTAAATCTGTCGCGGCGGCAAACGCGCTCGTCAATCTCCTCTATTTGCCGATCATGATGTTTTCTGACATTTTCCTGCCAATCAGCATGTTCCCGGAATACCTTGGCGACATCCTCAGAGCGCAACCGATTTCGCAATTCGTGAACGGAGCGCGGACCATCCTGATCGATGGTGCAACCGTTGCATCGCAATGGCCAGCATTCCTGTCTCTTGCCGCCCTTTCGGCTGTGTGCCTCGCAATCGCCCTCAAAACCTTTACCTGGCAGGACACGTGACCCGCCAGGAATTCGCCGCACTGCTGGATGCCGAACGCGGAGACAGGAATTTTGCCGGAGTGATGTATCACGACCGGTCAATTTTCGATTATGAGCAGCGCGAGCTTCAAGACCTGTGGCACTATTGCGGCCCTGCATCGGCGTTCGAAGGCGATGGCGCTGTTCGCGAACTTGAACTGTTTGGCCAATCGCTGATCGTATGGAATACCGGCGGAAAGATCCGCGCCTTCGCCAATATCTGCAGGCACCGTGGTGCGCCAATCCTCGCCCAGGGACAGAAGGGCTGCAAAGACAGGCTTGTTTGCCCTTATCATGGATGGAGCTATGGCCCGAAAGGAGATCTTCTGGCGGCACCGAGTTTTGAATTCAGCGAAGCTGAAAGATCGGGCTACAGTTTGAGCGAATTCCCGGTCCTGATCCTGTCCGGGATTGTGTTCATCGCGCTACACCCCGGCGGCGGTGCAGATACAGCACGAATGCACAGCACCTGTGCAAAGCTTTGGGCGTATCACGGCCTCGATCACTCCCAGCTAGCCGCTTCGCGCGTCTTTGACGTTGCCGCGAACTGGAAACTGGTGGTCGAGAATTTTCTCGAATGTTATCATTGCCTCCCCAATCACCCACAATTGACATCCGTGTGCGATCACACCAAAATTTCGGCGATCGATAGCGCAGCGAGCCGAGCTTCATATGGACGACTGTTCACGCAATGGATCGGACGGGCACGTAAGTTGGGGACCCCGCTCACCACGCGGCAAATATTACGTCCCGACGATGCCCAATTCGCTGTTTGTTATCGATGCGCAATCAAAAGCGGGTTTGACACTTTGTCCGAAACGGGGGCCCCGGTTTCAGGACTGATGGGAAAATTTCCGGATTATGATGGCGGCGAGACATTCGGGTATGCCGGGCCCTTCCTTCATTTCAGCCTGGCAAACGATCACGCGGTCATGATCCGTGTCAATCCGATCGAACCAGAAATAACCCAGGTCACGGTCGATTGGTTGGTCGACAGGGACATGGACGTTGCCGCCGACATCGATATCGGCCGATTGACCTGGTTATGGGAGAGCACCGTGGCGCAGGATGTCGATCTGGTGGCCAATGCGCAACGCAGCGTGAAGTCGCCCGCTTTTCGCGCCGGGCCTTATTCGCCCCTTGAAGCCGACCTGGCGGGGTTCAAGCAATGGTATCTGCATCGCATGAGGGCCTAGCCTCGCGAATGGACGCAAATCTGTGTGGCCCCCAATGGGTGCCCCGCTCGCGCCGTCGCTTGAGGTGATGGAGATGGTGCGATCCGCAATCGCGCTGTTGGTGACGGAGTTCTGATTGCCCGATTCGCCCAGAAAGGTGGGCACGTCGGCCGCCAGATTGCCCAGCGGCGTCGCGATGTCGGCGGTCTTCCTGTCGCCGCCTGCAGGGACGCTGGTGCCATCGGTATCGCGCTCGCTGCCGCTGCCTGACCCGCCTGTGTCCGACCCGCCAATACCGGACAACGGGCCGATATGTTTAGCGAGGAGGCTTTGTAGCGCTCGCTTTTCGCCAGATCGCTCGCGCTCAAAGTGCTCGTGGTCAGGCTGTTAATCGTCGGATCCGCAGTGTTGGAGATAACCGCGCCGACCAGATCGGTTGCGCCAGCCACGTCGATATCGAACCCGCCAGCGCCCGCATTGATGCCGCTTGCGTCTCCACACTGGCAAAGCTGCCATCTTCCCACGTCTGGCCAAAGCTGGCGGTAACGCCCGTGCCGCCATAGGTGAGTCAGTGCAAGGCTCAGACCGTGTTTTGAAACCATGACCTTTGGCAAAATGTGCGCTTGGCCAGCGAGTTGGAGACCGCTGAGGCGTTTGTCGTATGGGCTTTGATTAGGCGGATAGCCTTGCGAATTGCCACCTCTGTTAGCGCCATGATTTCAGGCCTTTACCCGGGACGTGGCCCCCAGATTGGCGGCCACTCGAATTGGCGGAAACCTGTGTGGCCCCCAATGTGGCCCCCAAATCAGCGAGATTTGGCGAGACTAAGCGGGCAAATGCAGGACAACCGAACGCCAGAAACCCTCGGATTTCCAAGGGTTTTATAGCGTTTCCGGGATGTTTTGGGAAGGCGGCGCTGGAGCGGGTGAAGGGAATCGAACCCTCGTCGTCAGCTTGGGAAGCTGCTGCTCTACCATTGAGCTACACCCGCATTGTTTCGCTCGCGCGTATCGCGCCGCCCATGATGCCAAACGTGCGCCGGGTCAACTGCAAGCTGTTCAGGCGGCCTGCCGACCCGATTGCTCGACATTGTCGGCGGTCTTGATCACCACGTTTGCGGCGCGTTTAGCACGCTGCTTGCTCTTGTGGGTGAACAGGATGATGAGAGACACGCCGATCACACTTGGCACGGCCCAGATCACCGGGTTGAAAACGTGTTCGGGCACCAGCCGGATAAGGCCAACCGACATGAAGGCGGTGTAAGCCGATATGCCCATCCCGATCAGCGCGCGGAAATGTTCGCCGATATAGGCCGTGGGCGCAGGCTCGATTAAATATGGAAGACTTCCGCGCCAGACAAACACTTGCTGGATCGCCATTGAGGCCACGCCCAAGGTCGCAACTGCCATCATCAGCGGCTCTTTGATGGTGAAGCCGTAAACCCCGCAAGCCAGTGCCGCCGCGACCACCGCGCCCATTACCGATTGATAGCGGGGAGCGCGCAGAGCCTCACGCCGACGCGAATGCTTCACCACCGCAAGGCCGTAATCCGCAAAGCCGATGGTCAGCACGCCCAGATAGACCATCATCCAGCCAAACAGCCCTTCATACAGGGCGCGATCGGCTATTTCCGGGTGGCGACCCGTCATGACGAACAGCGATATCAGCCCCATCGCCACCGCCAGCAAGCCCGCAACCATAAAGCCGTAGCACGCCAGCTTGCCGCCCTTGCGGTGGTTCTTCGCGCCCTTGCGCGTGGAGATCGGCACCCAAAAGGCGACCAGACCGATAGTCCCGGCGATCACATGTATAATGACGAGGGCTTCAAACAGATGCATCGCATCCCGGTCTACAGCCAAATGGGCATTCGCGAAAGATCATGTCGCGGACGGATCGCTGCGGTCACAAGGCTTGCCTTGGCGCGCGGCAGGCGGCACTTGGGATGCCATGACAGCGGGCGACCCAACGCGGCCACGCCTGCGCACAGGAGAGAGACACCACACCATGCGCCAGATCGACCATTTCATGCCTCATACAGGCACAATTCCCCTCGCCACCCGAACGCATAAAGTGTGGAACCCCTCCACCGGAGAGGTGCAGGCGGAGGTTCCGCTGGGCGATGCGGCGCTGCTTGAAATCGCGGTCGCCAATGCACGCGCGGTGCAGCCTGCATGGGCCGCGACCAATCCGCAGAAACGCGCTCGCGTGATGTTCCGGTTCAAGGAGTTGGTCGAAGCGAACATGCAGGCCCTCGCGGAACTGCTTTCCAGTGAACACGGCAAGACGGTGGACGATGCCAGGGGCGATGTGCAGCGCGGGCTGGAAGTGATCGAATATGCTTGCGGTATTCCGCAAGTGCTGAAGGGCGAATACACGCAAGGTGCCGGACCGGGGATTGATGTGTATTCAGTGCGCCAGCCGCTGGGCATTGGGGCGGGCATCACCCCGTTCAATTTCCCCGCGATGATCCCGATGTGGATGTTCGGCATGGCGATTGCGGCAGGCAATGCGTTTATCCTGAAACCTTCCGAACGCGATCCGTCCGTGCCCGTGCGCCTCGCTGAACTGTTCGTGGAGGCGGGCGCGCCAGAGGGGCTGTTGCAGGTGGTCCACGGGGACAAGGTGATGGTCGATGCGATCCTCGATCACCCGGCGATCAGCGCCGTCAGCTTTGTCGGATCATCCGACATTGCGCATTATGTCTATCGTCGCGGGGCCGAGGCTGGAAAGCGCATTCAGGCCATGGGCGGCGCAAAGAACCACGGCATCGTCATGCCCGATGCGGACCTTGATCAGGTGGTGAACGATCTGGCGGGCGCAGCGTTTGGCAGCGCGGGCGAGCGCTGCATGGCGCTGCCCGTGGTTGTGCCCGTCGGCGAGGACACGGCGGACCGGTTGCGCGAAAAGCTGATCCCGGCGATCAACGCGCTTCGTATCGGCGTCTCGAACGATCCCGATGCACATTACGGCCCTGTCGTCACGCCCGAACACAAGGCACGGATCGAACAATGGATCACCACCGCAGAGGAGGAAGGCGGCGAGATCGTGATCGACGGGCGCGGCTTTACTTTGCAAGGGCATGAAAACGGCTTTTTCGTCGGCCCGACGCTGATCGACCGGGTCACTCCGACGATGAAAAGCTATCAGGAAGAGATCTTCGGCCCCGTACTCCAGATGGTGCGCGCAAGAGACTTCGAAGAAGCGGTGCGCCTGCCGAGCGAGCATCAGTATGGCAACGGCGTCGCGATCTTCACCCGCAACGGCCACGCCGCGCGCGAGTTCGCCAGCCGGGTCAATGTCGGAATGGTGGGCATCAACGTGCCGATCCCCGTGCCCGTCGCGTACCATTCGTTCGGCGGGTGGAAACGTTCGGGCTTTGGCGATATCGATCAGTACGGCACAGAAGGTCTGGCATTCTGGACCAAGCGCAAGAAGGTGACGCAGCGCTGGCCCGATGGGTCCGCCGACGATGGAAACGCGTTCGTCATACCCACGATGGGATAAATTTCTCCGGGTGGCCGTTGAAAGACCATGATCATCGAAAAGGAATTTCCCATGCGCACTTTGGCTTCAGTCCTCGCCCTTTGTACGGCAGTCGCCGGATGCTCGCCCGATCCCGCTGCCAGCACCGATCCTTCTGCGCAAGTTGCTGCGCCCGCAGTAGAAACGGACGTAGGCGCGCAAGCGAGGATCGCAGCCCAGGACGAAACTCAGACCTTCCCCAAAACCATGCCAGAGGCGCTGTACGGTGACTGGCGTGAGGATGATCTGAAGCGCGCTCCCACGGTTGAAGATTGCAACCAGACCGCGATCAGCAACAATAATTTCGGCAAGGTGATGACGATCAGGGCTGATGGCTATTCCCTGTTCGAAGATGGCGGGCGCATTATCGAAGTTCACAATCGAACCGGCGAAACCATCGATGCGACGTTTGATACCACCTATGCCGATACGCCCACGAAGGCCCGCAGAAACTTTGTGATGCAGCAAGACGGATCGCTGGTTGTGACCGATCTTGACGGAGCGTCGCCCACCGTGGAATATCGCCCTTGCCCGAAGTAGGATGATGCGAACCACCCTCACCCTGATGCTTGCAGCGACATTGATCGCAGGGTGCTCGGGATCGGAGGAGGAAGCCTCCGCGCCCGAAGCTATCGACACGTCGGTTGCGGTTCAAACAGATGATCGCGCAGACGACCCAGCCCCGTCGGCAGATGTCGACACAGGGGATGTCGAACCCAGCGGTACCATCCCTGCGCGGTATCGCGGCGTGTGGGATTATGCGCAAGGCACCTGCGCATCCAATTCCGATCTGCGCATGGAAATCAGCGCGCGCGAAATCCTGTTCTACGAATCCGTCGGCCAAGTCACAGGGGTCACTGCTGAGGGCGATGACGTGATTGTGGCACTGGCGATGGAAGGTGAGGGCGACACATGGGACCAGCGCATCCGCCTGTCGCTGACCGGATCGGGCGCAGGCGAACAGCTGGAAACGTCCGATGGCGATGCGCCGCCCATCGTGGACGATTACCCAAGCAAGCGTTGCACATGAGCCGGGACGGTGCTCGTGCGACCTCCGGTTCGCCCTTCGAAGCGCGCTTCGGGTTCTGCCGTGCCGTGCGCGAAGGCAACCGCATCATCGTCGCCGGGACCGGCCCGATCGAGCCGGACGGCACCACTACGCCGGGCGGCGCGAGCGAACAGGCAGCGCGGTGTTTCGACCTCATCATTGCCGCTATCGAGGAGTTGGGAGGCAGCGCGCGCGACGTGGTGCGCACCCGCATGTTACTCACCGATTTTGCCGATCAGGACGCGGTAGGCGCCGTCCACGCACGCTACTTCGGCGCCGTTCGGCCGGCAGCGACCATGGCCGGGGTCGCATGGTTATGCGGCGCGGACTGGAGCGTTGAGATTGAGGCGGAGGCGGTGATTGGCTGAGCGGTGGCCGATCCCACTCAAGTTGTAGTGACTACGAAACCCGGTCCGCCTCCAATGGTGGAACCGTTGGAGATGCTGCCATACCGCGTATTCGTAAGAACAAGTTGATGCAACTCGCGCTGCTGGTAGCTGCTAAGCAGCTGGAAGGCCGCAGAGCCGGGGAAATCGGCATCGTTGAATGTGGTGTTGCTGACTTCGATCCGGCCCGCCACCACATCGCCCGGCGAATTGTGGCAGCCGAACAGCGCGGCAACCCTAGCGGTCTGGACCACGCAATTGTTCAGCTTGATCAGCTGACCATTGCAGATGCCGCATCCCAACATCCAAGTGGTTTGCTGTCTGCTGCCCAGGAACCGGACATTTTCCATCACTGAAACTAGCGGGAAATTGAGATTGCCCGCCCGATCAAGTCGGGTGAGCGTGTTGTATCCGTCAATGTGGATGTTATACCCGCGCGATAGGTTTTCGATCACCATATTCTCGATCCGCATCGAAAACGGGGCTTCGATCACCGGGGCATCCATTCCGTTATCCGGAACGAACAAACGGGTGTCATTGCGCCCGCGCAGAGTAACAAAGGGCGGGATCAAGATCCCTGAATCCGTCCCGGCAATCTTCGTTGCGGGCATTTGCTCCGAATAGCCGTTGTCCACACATTCGATCAAAATTATGCGGGAAAATCGAGCCGAAGCTTGCCCGCAGTGCCCATCAAGATATGGCTCGGCAGCCGGGCGGTCAGCGCCTCCATCAATTCGTGCACATTCTCCATCCCATCCAGCTCATCTGCCGGGATCAGCATGCGCGGTTCCTCGCCGGGGTCGGCAAACAGGATCGCGGGCAGCGCGATCTCGCGTGCGCCGCGCATGCCGAGCTCGGGAAAAGCTCTCGCAAACTCATCGCGGTGGTGGATTACAACTTCGCAATCCAGCCGATCCAGAAACCGCCGCCACTTCCCGTGCATCGACACCACGCCATAGGTGATCGCGCAAAGCGAGCACGGATAGGTCGACGGGCGCAGCTGTTTGTGAATCGTGTGAATCAAAGCGGTGAACAGGCCGCTATCCGCGTTGTACACGAGGATAAGGCGCGGTTTTCGCGGTGTTGCTGCGCTGTTCATGGGGGTAGATACGGTCGAACAGGCAATACGGTTACACGCCTGCGAACGCTTTTGTTACTGCGGGCGGACCAGACGCGTAAAAGAGCCATCTACGCAAGAGAAGCGTGCCACACGCCCTTTTCTAAGCTGACAGCACTCGCTAGACGGGCCGGTATGACAGGACAGTTTCAACTTACCGAAGATCAGCTCGCCATTCGCGAGACTGCGCAACGCTTTACCGCAGACCAGATCACCCCGTTCGCGGCCGAGTGGGATGAGAAGCATATTTTCCCCAGAGACGTGATCAAACGCAGCGCGGAACTGGGCTTTGCCGCGATCTATGTGTCGGAGGAATCGGGCGGGATCGGGCTTGGCCGACTGGAGGCGGCTCTGATCATGGAAGCGATGGCCTATGGCTGCCCCACCACCAGCGCGTTCATCTCGATCCACAACATGGCGGCGTGGATGATCGATGCATTTGGCGGCGCGGAGGTGAAGGAACGGTATCTGCCGGACCTCGTCACGATGGAGAAAATAGCCAGCTATTGCCTGACCGAACCGGGCAGCGGGTCGGATGCTGCGGCGCTCAAGACCAATGCCCGGCTGGATGGCGACCATTACGTGGTGAATGGCACCAAGCAGTTCATCTCGGGCGGCGGCGTGAACGATGTGTACGTTTGCATGGTTCGCACGAGCGACCACAAGACCAAGGGTATCACCTGCCTTGTCGTTGACAAGGACACTCCCGGCGTCAGCTTCGGCGCGCCAGAAAGAAAGCTGGGCTGGAACGCCTCCCCCACCGCGCAAGTCATCTTTGAGGACGCGCGCGTGCCGGTCGCCAACCGTGTCGGCGATGAAGGCGAAGGGTTCCGGTTCGCGATGATGGGTCTGGATGGCGGACGGCTGAATATCGGTGCGTGTTCGCTGGGCGGCGCGCAGCGGTGTCTGGACGAGGCGGTGGCGTATACAAAGGATCGCAAGCAATTCGATACGCCGATTGCCGATTTCCAGAACACCCAGTTCATGCTGGCGGACATGGCGACCGATCTGGAAGCGGCGCGCGCGTTGCTGTATCTCGCAGCGGCGAAAGTCACCGACAACGCACCCGACAAATCGCGCTTTTCCGCGATGGCAAAGCGGCTGGCGACCGACAACGGCAGCAAGGTCGTGAACGATGCGCTGCAATTGTTCGGCGGGTACGGCTATCTGAAAGATTACCCGATCGAACGCTTCTGGCGCGACCTGCGCGTGCATTCCATTCTCGAAGGGACCAATCAGGTCATGCGCATGATCGTTGGCCGGGACTCTGTTGCGGCAGTGACCGGATTGCGTTTCGCCATGACCACTCTGGTCGTCCCGGAATACGATGCCGCGCGCGATTACTACGTCGGGGCACTAGGATTCGATCTGATCGAAGACGCCGACCTTGGCGATGGCAAGCGCTGGCTGGTGGTTGGGACCAAGGACGGCGCTCGGCTGCTTCTGGCAAAGGCGGCGAGCGATACTCAGCGTACCGCAATTGGTAACCAGACCGGCGGGCGCGTTGCATTTTTCCTCGAAACTGATGATTTCACCAGATGCCACAACCGGTTTACGGCAGCAGGGGTGACATTTGACGAAGCCCCACGCCACGAACCTTATGGCACTGTGGCGGTGTTCAGCGACCCGTTCGGCAATCGCTGGGATCTGATCGAACCGAAAGAATTCTGAATGACACAAGACGTCATAACCCGCGTGAATGGCCCGATTGGCCATATTTCGCTCAACCGGCCCAAGGCGCTGCATGCGCTGACGCTGGAGATGTGCCACGCCATGTCTGCCGCGCTGACGCAGTGGGAGCATGACGACGCGATCCAGGCGATCATTATCGACCACGATGAAGGGCGCGGGTTCTGCGCGGGCGGCGATATCCTGATGCTGCGCGATTCCGCGCTGAACGATGGCGGCGTCACGGGCCGCAAGTTCTTTCACGACGAATATCAGTTGAACCATCAGCTGTTCAATTATCCCAAGCCGGTGGTCGCTTTCATGGACGGGGTCACGATGGGCGGCGGGGTCGGCATTGCCATGCCAGCGAAATACCGCGTCGCGACCGAAAATACCCGGTTTGCCATGCCCGAAACCGGCATTGGCCTGTTTCCCGATGTGGGCGGCGGCTGGTATCTTTCACGCCTTGGCGGGCGGCTGGGACAATTCCTGGCGCTCACCGGCGCGCGGCTTGATGGGGCGGAATGCCTGTGGGCGGGCCTCGCCACGCATTACGTGCCCAGCAACATGCTGGAGGATATCAAGGCGCGCATCGCGGAGCGGCCGGGACGCATTTCTGGCATTCTGTCCGAACCCGTCGGCACCCCGCCAGAGGCGCGGCTTGCGGGCAATGCGGACAAGATCGCCAAGCATTTCGCCTCAGACCGGTATGAGGATATCCTCGCCAGTCTGGAAACCGCGATCGAAGCGGGCGACACATGGGCGCAGAAAGAGCGCGATACGCTGGGCACCAAAAGCCCGCAGACCTGCAAGGTCGCGCTGCGCCAACTGGCCACCAGTCCGACCCTTCCGACCTTTGCCGATAACATGGCGATGGAATACCGCATCGGTGCGCGCGTGCTGACCCGCCCGGACTTCGCCGAAGGGGTGCGCGCAGTGATCATCGACAAGACCCACGACCCCAAATGGGATCCCGCAACGCCTGAAGAAGTGAGCGAGGAACTGATCGACAGCATTTTTGCTCCCCTGCCCGCCAGCGAGGAATGGACGCCCCTGAAATGACCGACAACGTGAATTTTGAGACCATCACCGTAGAAAAAGACGCACAAGGGTTCAATGGCGTGACCCTGATCACGCTCAACCGCCCGCAGGCGCTGAATGCGCTCAATTCGCAGGTGCTGGCCGATCTGATCGCAGTGTTTGCAGCCTATAGCGACGACGCCACCCAATTGTGCGCGGTGCTGACCGGCTCCGGCGAAAAGGCATTTGCCGCCGGGGCTGACATCAAGGAGATGAGCGAGAAGGCCGCTGCGGACTTTTACCTCGACGATTTCTTTGCGCCGTGGACCAGCGAGATCGTGAAAAAGACACGCAAGCCATGGATCGCAGCGGTCAACGGCTTTGCGCTGGGCGGCGGATGCGAGCTGGCGATGATGGCGGACTTCATCATCGCATCGGAAAACGCGAAGTTCGGCCAGCCCGAAATCAAGCTGGGCGTTGCGCCCGGCATGGGCGGGTCGCAGCGCCTGACGCGCGCCATCGGCAAGTCCAAGGCGATGGAAATGTGCCTGACGGGCCGGATGATGGGCGCTGAGGAAGCCGAGCGCGCAAATCTGGTGGTGCGTGTGGTGCCGCAGGCGGACCTGCTCAGCGAGGCGCTCAAAACCGCCGCTGCCATCGCCTCGATGCCGCCGATGGCCGCCATCGCGAACAAGGAAATGGTCAACGCCGCGTTCGAGACGACGCTGGATCAGGGCCTGATCATGGAGCGCCGCATCTTTCAGATCCTCACCGCAAGCGAGGACAAAGCCGAAGGCATGGCGGCGTTCATCGAGAAGCGTGAAGGCAAGTGGAAGGGGCGGTGAGAAGCGAAAGGGGAGGAAATCAAATGAAGATCGCCTTTATCGGGCTCGGCAACATGGGTGGCGGGATGGCCGCAAACCTTGTAAAAGCCGGACACGAAGTCCGCGCTTTTGACCTCAGCGAAGGCGCGCTCACCGCTGCGCGCGGAGCCGGTTGCACCACTTTCACCACCGCAAAGGAAGCCTGCGACGGGGCCGAGGCGGTCGTCTCGATGCTGCCCAACGGTGCCATCGTGAAAGACGTTTATAACAGCGGGGTGATTGGCACCGCTCCGGCTGGTGCAGTGTTCCTTGACTGCTCGACCATAGACGTTGCCACCGCCAAGGATGTTATCGCAACTGCCGAGGCCGAGGGCTACTCCATGGTCGATGCGCCTGTTTCCGGCGGGATTGCGGCGGCCAATGGCGGCACCCTCACCTTCATGGTGGGCGGCACCGAAGCGGCGTTCAAGCGCGCTGAACCGATCCTTCAGTCGATGGGCAAGGCGGTGATCCACGCAGGCGATGCGGGCGCAGGACAGACGGCGAAGATCTGCAACAACATGCTGCTCGCCATCACCATGATCGGCACCGCCGAAGCGATGAAAATGGCGGAGAAGCTCGGCCTCGATCCGCAGAAATTCTACGAAATTTCCTCGCAGTCCTCGGGCTACAACTGGTCGCTCAACGCCTATACGCCTTTGCCCGGTGTTGGCGTGGAGAGCCCGGCGGACAAGGAGTATCAGGGCGGTTTTGCGACCGCACTGATGATGAAGGATCTGCGGCTGGCAATGGAAGCGGCGGACACAGCCAATGCCGCGGTCCCGATGGGTTCGCGCGCCGCAGCGCTTTACGAAGATTTCCTTGGGGCAGGCAACGGCGCGCTCGATTTCTCGGCGATAATCAAGACCTATTGATTGCGGCGATCACCCGCTCCAGCCACTCGCGCGGAGCCTTGCGCCGTCCCACATCGGCGACGAATTCCTGTCCGCGCGCCACACTGCGCAGCTTGCCGCCCCTGATCCACCGATCCGCGCGGTCGTGATAGCTCAGGCCCCCGCGCCGCAGCCAGCCGGGCCGCTGCCACAGGGTGGGCGGGCCGCCGGGCACAGTCAGGCGCAAGGCCTCGCTTGCATGTGCCGCAACCTGCCCCTCGCCGCGCCAAATGCAATCATTGCTCCCGTGCATTCCCAAAGCGTGAGGGTGCCCCAGATCGACCAGCGGAGCGGGCGCGCCCTCGCTCAACGCGATCACCTCATCGACCTGCAAATAACCAAAGATGCGGTGATGCGGATCGCCGCCCTCGCCTGCCTGCGCAACAGGCCAAAGAACACGAACACATCGCCCACACCCACGCCCTGCCGCTCCAGATGGGTCTGCGCCGCGCCCGTCTGGCCAAACAGGCAGGTTTTATCTTCCAGAAACAGCGGATCGTGATGGCACAGATCGCGCGCGCCCAGCCGCCCCCGGCTGGCGCGGGCGGCATGATCGCCCAGCCCCAGATCGCCATAGGTCGTGCGCGACAGCCCCTTTGTATCGGGAATCGGCAGGCTGATCGGGCGCGCGTGGCCATCAGGCCCGGCCACAATCGGCGAAGGCCCGCCACCGGCGCTGGAGTCAAACCCCTTGCGAGAGAACACAATCCGCATCACCAGCACCCTTGGCCTGCGCGCCAATGGTGCACAAGGCGCACATTCCCCGCTTTGCGCTGCATCCGATTTGGCGCTAAAGGCGCGCGTCATGACACAGGAAACAAAAGTCACCGCGCTGATCATGGCGGGCAAGCGTTCGGGCGTGCTCGATCCGCTGGCCGCGAATGCAGGCGTGGCGCAGAAATGCGTCGTTCCGGTCAACGGCACGCCGATGGTCGCGCGCGTGGTTGAACAGGTCGCCGCGTGCCCCGCGGTGGACGCGATCCGCATTGTCGCGCACGAACCGGCAGAAATCGCCGCGCAGCCGATTGTGGCAAAGCTGATCGAGGAGGGGCGGCTGAGCTTTGCCGATGGCAAGTTCAACATCGTCGACAGCGTGTTTTCGGGCGCAGAGGGCGCGCAGTTCCCGTTGCTGATCACCACAGCGGACAATTGCCTGGTCACGCCGGAGGGTTACAGCGAATTCATCGCAAAGTGCCTTTCCGCAGGTGCAGGCGGTGCAGCGGGTCTGGCGCGCAGGGAAAACGTGCAGGCCGCCGATCCCGATGGGCAGAAACGCTTTTACGAATTCCGCGATGGCGGGTTTCTCCAATTGCAACATGTACTGGATGGGCAGTCGCGAAGCGCTGAACGCGGCGGAGATCATGCGCGACGGCGGGCAGTTCGTGAAATTCCCGCGCCGCATCATCAAGGCGTTCGGCCTGTTGAACCTCATCCGGTTTCGCATGGGCACCGGGTCCAAGGAGAAACTGTTCGACCAGATTTCACGTCGGTTCGGCATCAAACTGGTGCCCATTGAGCTCTCAGACGGGCATTACGCCATCGATGTCGACAACGAACGCACGCTGGCCGTGACCGAAAAGATCCTGAAGCGACGCGAGGGCGACAGAAGCGCTGCCTAGGCGGCGCTGTGGCCTCATCCGATGAAACGCCTGTTCTCCAACATTGGCTGGCTGCTGGGCGGGCGCGGCTTCAACGCGGTGATGAGCCTCGTCTACCTTTACCTTGCCACGCACACGCTGGGGCTGGAAAGTTTTGGCCATTTCGCGCTGATCGTCGCGCTGGGGCAGGCCATTGCCGGGTTTGCCAATTTTCAGACGTGGCAGTTCATCATCCGTTGGGGCGCGAACGGGGATAAGGAGGGCGCCGAGCCCGACCCTGAAAAGGTGCGAGCGGCGACCGGCTTTGCCATGGCGCTGGATCTGTTGTCAGTTGTCATCGGCACTCTGGCGGCGGGCATCGTAATTGCGACCGCGCAGTTGTGGCTGCCGCTGCCTCCCGATCTGTTCGCGCTCACCTTTGGGTATTGCATAGTCTCGCTGCTTTCGATCCGCACAACGCCGACAGGACTGCTGCGACTGCGCTTCAAGTTTGCGACCGCCGCTGCCGCCGAAGCGGTGCAGCCGCTCATCCGCGCAAGCGGGGCGTTGCTGGCGGTGGTATTCATGCCCGATGTCACCGGCTTTATCCTGGCGTGGGCCGCGTCGGAACTTGCCGTTGCCATCGCCCTGTGGATCGCAGCAGCGCGGGAACAGCGGATTGATCTGACCGCGCTCAGCCTGCGGCGCATTCCGGCGCGTTACGCAGATGCTTGGGCGTTCGTGTTATCGACCAACATGTCCGGCAGTCTCAACATTGCGGGCAAGCAGGTGATGATCCTGCTGGTGGGCACGTTTGGAGGAGCGGCGCTGGCGGGGGGTTTCCGGGTTGCCTCGCAACTGGGTCAGGCGCTGGTGGCGCTGGCGCAGACGGTGTCGAAGGCGATCTTCCCGGAACTGGTCCATGCGCGCGACAACGCGATCGTCATGGCGCGGCGGATGGCCAATATCGCCGTTGTCGCGGGCGTAATCGCGGTGCTGATTGCGCTGCTGGGCGGGCGCTGGGCGCTGGCGGCTATCGCGCAGGACGATTTCAGCGCGTTTTACTGGGCGATGGTGATCCTGAGCATTGCGGGCGCGGTCGAACTGGTGGGCGCGAGCCTTGAATCGCTGCTGGTATCAGCCGGACGTGCGGGCACGGCGTTCGCAGTGCGCGCGGTGCCCACGGTGCTGGCGCTGGTGCTGCTGGACGCGGCAATCGACTGGAACGGCGCAAAAGGCGCGGCATTCGCGGTGCTGGGGTCAAGCTCGCTCGCGGTGCTGGGCTTCTATGTGGCGATCCTGAACCTGAAAGAAATCAGCATTGTCGTGGCGACCGATGAACCGCCGTTGACGGGCGGTTAGCAAGGCGAATTGAAGTAGGCAGCGTATTCGGCGAGCGGCTGCAATTGCATCTCGGCGCGCAACTCGTCGATCCGATCAGGCTGCTCAAGCGGGCGAACCTCGGGGTTCGGTCCATCCTTGCACCAGAATTGCGTACCGTACCGCTGTTTGCCAGCCAGTTTCAGCATGATGCGGTCGTAGAGATAGGCATAGTTGGACGGGGAGACCTCTTTCGAAGCAACCAGCGGCTCCATCAGGCGCAGCATTTGAGCTGAAACGCCGGATCGTGGTCGGCGTGTTGAACCAGCAACCATGCCGCATTTGAGGCTTTTTCCCCCACGACGCTCAATCGGGGCCAACCTGTCTTCTCAACCCGGCCTTTGAGCCATCGTGTATTCTCGAAGTCCACCCGCGCAGATTCGGCCCAGACGAAGCTGCGCATGATTACCTGCGTTTCCGTGTCATCCAGTCACGCGGCAAGTCGCGTGCGTGCAATCGCACTACTCAGTCCCCATGAAAACGACAGGCGCAGCAATTGTTCGCCAAGGGTCCGCACTTCGAGCTCATGGGCAAAGTCGGGATCAACTGGCCCGATGCGCCGTTCGGACAAGCGGATCGCCTCCACCAGCGTGTTGAACACCAGCCGCGCACCGGGAAGGCCCGCCTCGATCTGGGCGAAGGTCTGATTTCCGGCAACTTTTCGGCGTGACCACCTGCTGACACAGACTGGCGGCTCCAGATACCCGCTCGCCTTCGAGCGCCACGCCCAGCGCAGCCATTTCAGCATCAAGCCGGGCGTTGCCCTCTTGCGTGCACTGATCCAGCCATGCCTCGATGGACTGCCATTGCGCCATCTGCTCCGCGCTCGCGCCGGGATAGGCACCGCGCAGGTAAGACAGATCGCCCGGCTCGAACCGGCCTTCGATGATGCGCTCTGCAATGGCGGGCGGCGGGGGCGGTGGTTCGGGCGGCGCGTCGGCTGCGATCAGGAAAGCCCCGACAAACGCGGCGACACCTGCCCGAACCACCCGCGCCATCATTGCGCGGCGGGCTCTGCGGGTTCCCACGTCAGCTTCGGCTTCCTCGCCGCGGCCGTTTCATCCAGCCGCCGCCGTGGTGCGTAATACGGCGCCTCTTTCAGCGTCTCATCGCCTGCCAGCGCGCGCTCGACCACATGGCGGAAGGCGGTGATGAACTGGTCAATCGACGCCTTGCTCTCCGTCTCGGTCGGCTCGACCAGCATCGCGCCGTGGACGACCAGCGGGAAATACACCGTCATCGGGTGGAAACCTTCGTCGATCAGACCCTTGGCCAGATCCAGCGTGGTCAGGCCGTTGCCGAAATCCTTGTCCCCGAACAGTGCCTCATGCATGCACGGGCCGCTGTCTGCGAACGGCGCGTGGAGAATGTCCTCCAACGACCGCAGGATGTAGTTGGCGTTGAGCACAGCGTCTTCGGAAACCTGCTTCAACCCGTCTGCCCCGTGGCTGAGGATATAGGTCAGCGCACGGGTGAACATGCCCATCTGCCCGTGAAACGCGGTCATCCGGCCAAAGGTGGTGTGATCGTCGCCCGCCTCCTCTTCCTCGACAAGGCGGAATTGGCCAGCCTCCTCAACCACATACGGAAGCGGCGCAAACGGGGCGAGCGCCTCTGAAAACACCACCGGGCCAGAGCCGGGGCCGCCGCCGCCATGCGGAGTGGAAAACGTTTTATGCAAATTGATGTGCATCGCATCCACGCCCAGATCGCCGGGGCGTACGCGGCCGACGATGGCGTTGAAATTCGCCCCGTCGCAATACACGTAACCGCCCACTTCGTGAACGGCATCGGCGATGGTGCGGAAGTCCTTTTCGAACAGTCCGCACGTGTTGGGATTGGTAATCATCACCGCTGCCACGTCCGGACCGAGCCGCGCCTTCAGCGCCTCGACATCGACGCGGCCCTCAGCGGTCGCGGGAATATCCTCCACCTTGTATCCGGCGAAGGCAGCCGTGGCAGGGTTAGTGCCGTGTGCACTTTCAGGCACCAGCACGACTTCGCGCGGGTTGCCCGCCGCCGTGTGCGCGGCGCGGATCGCGAGGATACCGCACAATTCGCCATGCGCGCCCGCCTTCGGGCTCATCGCAACCGCGGGCATCCCTGTCAGTGTCTTGAGCCAGTGGGCCAGCTGGTCGATCACTTCCAGCGCACCCTGCACCGAACTTTGCGGGGCGAGCGGGTGGATATCGGCAAAGCCGGGCAGACGCGCCATTTTCTCGTTGAGGCGCGGATTGTGCTTCATCGTGCAGCTTCCCAGCGGGAAGAAGCCAAGATCAATCCCGTAATTCTGGCGGCTGAGGCGGGTGTAGTGACGCACCGTTTCCGGCTCGGTCAGACCGACAAGTCCGATGGGATCGGACCGCTCGAACCCGGCGAGGCGGGAGGGCGCAGACGCGTCGATTTCAGGCAGGTCGACGCCGGTTGCATCCGCGTGGCCAATCTCGAAGATCAGCGGCTCTTCCAGCATCAGACCGCGATTGCCGGTCGTCGTCGAAGGGCCGTTGTGCATGCCGTCGTCAGAAAGTTCCATCTGCGGTTTCCAGCCGGATTTGTTCGGCGCGTTCATTGGGCAGGCTCCATCTGTGGCGCAGTGGCAAGTGCATCGTGCAATTCAGTGGCGAGACGGTCGATATCGTCCTCGGTCGTGGTTTCGGTGACAGCGACAAGCAGCGCGTGTTCCAGCGCCTCCACACCAGGATACAACCGGCCGAGCGATACCCCGCCCAGCACACCGCGCTCCGCCAGATCGCGCACAATCTCGCGCGCGGGTTTGCCATCCAGCATCAGGGTGAATTCGTTGAAGAACGCGGTGTTCAGCAGCGTCACACCCGGCACCTGCGCCAGTCGGTCCGCCGCGATGCAGGCGAGACGATGGTTTTCCGCCGCCAGCCGCCTCAGGCCCTTCTCACCCAGCAATGTCATGTGCGTGGTGAATGCAAGCGCGCACAGCCCGGAATTGGTGCAGATATTGCTGGTCGCCTTTTCGCGCCGGATGTGCTGTTCGCGGGTGGACAGCGTCAGCACAAAACCGCGCTTGCCCTCCGCGTCGGTCGTCTCCCCGCAAAGCCTGCCGGGCATCTGGCGCACATGCTTGGGATCGCGCACGGCGAACAGGCCAAGATACGGCCCGCCAAATTGCAGGCCGACACCCAGCGCCTGCCCCTCACCCACGACGATATCCGCGCCCATCTCGCCCGGCGACTTGATCGCGCCCAGGCAACGGGTTCGGTGTTGACCACGATCAGCAGCGCGCCCTTGGCGTGGGCGGCCTCTGCCACTTTGGAAAGGTCGCTGATCCGGCCAAGGATATCGGGATATTGGACCACGACGCAGGCGGTGTTCTCGTCAATCCGGCTGGTCAGGCCGTCCAGATCGGGCTCGGTCTGGATCGCGGGCGCGCTGTCGGCAATTTCCTCGCCAGTGAACTGCGCCATCGTCTTCACAACCTGCGCGTAATGCGGGTGGAGCGCGCCCGATAGCACCGCGCGTTTGCGCCGGGTCACGCGGGTCGCCATCGCCACCGCCTCCCAGCAGGCAGTCGATCCGTCATACAGCGAGGCATTGGCCACCGCACAGCCGTACAGGCGCGCCACCTGCGTCTGGAATTCGAACAGCATTTGCAGTGTGCCCTGCGCGATTTCCGGCTGATACGGGGTGTAGGCCGTCAGAAACTCGCCGCGCTGGATCACCGTGTCGACACTGGCCGGGATGTGGTGGCGATACGCGCCTGCCCCGAGGAAGAACGGCGTGTTTTCCGCCGCCAGGTTCTTGGCCGCCAGCGCCTTCATATGGCGCTCAACCGCCATTTCAGATGCGTGCATGGGCAAATCGCGGATCGGCCCGTCAAGCTGAGCGACGGCAGGCACATCGACGAACAGATCGTCAATCGAGCCCGCACCGCATCGGCTGAGCATTTCGGCCCGGTCGGCATCGGTGAGAGGTAGGTAACGCATTGGTGTTCTCCGTGTCCCTCACGCAAACGGGAGGGGGGTGTCGGTTAAAGCCCCGCGACAAATTCCTTGTACGCGGCCTCGTCCATCAAGCCTTTCAGCTCGCTCGCATCACCCACTGTCATGCGGAAGAACCAGCCGTCTTCCTCGGGCGAGGAATTGACCATTGCGGGCTCTTCTTCGAGCGTGTCGTTGATCTCGGTGACTTCGCCGGTGATCGGGGAATACACGTCGCTGGCGGCCTTGACGCTTTCGACCACGGCAGCATCTCCGCCCTTGTCCAGCGCGGTGCCAACAGCGGGCAATTCGACGAACACGATGTCGCCCAATTGCTCCTGCGCATAATCGGTGATGCCGACCGTCGCGGTATCATCCTCAACGTCGATCCATTCGTGTTCATCGGTAAAATAACGCGGCATTGTGGCTCAGCTCCCTCGAAAATAGCGGTGCGGGACAAACGGCATGGGTGTTACGGTGGCGGGCAGCCTTTTGGTGCGGACCGCAATTTCAAGCGCAGTGCCGGGTGCGGCGTGCGCGGTGTCGATAAAGGCCATCGCAATCGGGTGACCCAGCGTGGGGGAGAACCCGCCGCTGGTGACATAGCCGATCCGAATGTCCCCGGCGTACACTTCCGCGCCTTCGCGCGCGGGCAGGCGGCCATCGAGCATCAGGCCGACGCGGGTGCGCGCACAACCATCGGCAATTTCGCGCTGAATGCGCGCTGCGCCCAGAAAGCCGCCATCTGTCCGGCGGCGTTTGTTGATGCCGAACATCAGGCCCGCCTCGATCGGGCTGATATCGGGCGACAGGTCGTGGCCGTACAACGGCAGTCCCGCCTCCAGCCGCAGCGAATCGCGCGCGCCAAGGCCGATCGGCGCAACCTCCGGTTCGCCGCACAGCAGGGTCGCGATTTCCACCGCCGCGCTTGCGGGCAGAGAGATCTCGAACCCGTCTTCCCCGGTGTATCCCGCGCGCGCAATCGTCACATCGTGCCCGGCCAGCGTGAAGCGGCCAAACTGCATGAAGGTAAGAGAGGACAGCGGATATTCGCCGCTCGCATGCCGTTCCAGCGCGTGCGCTGCCTGCGGTCCTTGCAACGCCAGCAATGCCTGATCATCAAGGTGATTGAGCGTGATTTCATCGGGCAGATGTTCGCGCAAATGACCGATATCGTCGTATTTGGTCGCGCCGTTCACCACCAGATAAAGGTGATCGGGCCAGCGCGACACCATCAGATCATCGAGAACGCCGCCATTTTCATCCAGCAACAGCGAATAGCGTTGGCGGCCCACTTTCAGTGTGGAAAGGTCAATTGGCAATATGGCCTCAACCGCTGCATCCAGTCCCTCGCCAGACAGCAGCACCTGACCCATGTGGCTGACATCGAACAGGCCCGCATGGGTGCGCGTCCATTCATGCTCGGCTACGATGCCGCCACCGTGCCGCACGCTGTCGCCCGAATACTGGATTGGCATTTCGTAGCCCGCAAACGGAACCATACGCGCACCATGGGCGCGGTGCCAGCTATCCAGCGGCAACACATCGAGCGGCATGTCTTCGAGAGTTTCGTCGTCCGGAGTGTGATCGTCGCTCAAAAAATGGTCCCCACAGCAGGCCCGGTTACGGGTATCCTACGCCCCAAACCGGTGCGCAGTTCCTGCCCCCTCTGTCGGGTGACCTGAGAGCTTCAGCCGATGCCGCGTTACCGCCGTATCCGCCTCCCCTTCGGTGGTGTGAGAGCCATGGCCCGCACACGCTTTCCAGAGTGCCTAAATCCTCTTCGCGGTCCGTTTGCCTGAGAGTTTCCGGGGCGGTTGCTCCTTCGGCGCCAGAGCCGGTTTCACCCGGCCCGCAGTCTCTCCCGCGAAAGACACCGGATTCGCACCCGGCAGGCAGGCCCCATGTTGCGGATGCGAAGGATTGCGTCAATCGCACAAAGCGCTGCCGGGTGCGATTTTTGCGCCCTGTTCACAGCCATCATGCAGGCCATTCCGCAATCGCGAAATAATCGTGCGCCTATTTATTCTGTTCGGTCGCCCATGCCCCAAGCGCGCGCTGCATCAGCGCGATTTCTCGTGGATCGAACCCGCCCTCGTCTTCGGCGCTTTCGCGCGGAGGAACGGCGGAAGTGAAATACGCAAAGCCATGCTTGCTATCGCCGGCGAACCAAAGGCCCGAGCGCAGCCCATAAGCTTCGCCCGCATGGCCGATGTAGGGGACGCCGGTTTCAAACAGCCGATCTGCGCATGGCTTTCCGCCAATCTGCGACAATTCGATAACCTGCAAGCCGAACCCGTAGCTGCAAAAAAACTCCTGCTCCGCATTCTCGCCTTCCTGCAACGATGCCGCCAGCACGCTGAACGTTTCGGGCGAAAAAAGCCCGCCTTCGTTTGATACCATCAATGCCTGCCCCAGCTTTGCCAGATCGACCATCCCGATACGCACGCCGCCCTGCGGGCTGAAAATTGAGGCGTTGGTGCCCGGCACATAGGCATCAAGGGTGCATTCCACACCATCCGCCACTGGGATGGTGCAATTGGGCGGCAGGTCTGCTGGCGCATCGCGCGCGACTTCGCCCGTGTCGCGATACAGCGTCACCGCGCGGGTCTGCATGTCTGCATCGCATCCGACCCAGTTAAGGCAGGCCTTCACCCCGAGCGGCGCGAACACCAGCCGCTCCAACAGGGCATCATACCGCTCCCCCGTTGCCGCTTCGAGCGCGGTCGCCACCACGGGTGATCCCAGATTGGCGTATTCGAACGGAGCCTCTCCCGGCGCAGCATCGCCATACCATGCCGCAGGATCGGTCAGTTTCGCCTCAAGGCTCTCCCCCAAAGCAATGATATAGCCCGCATCATCGCGCAGGCCCGACCGGTGGGAAAGCAATTGCGCCAGCGTCACCTTCGTCTCGGGAAAAGTGGGTGAGCGCACCTTGACAGCCGAGATAGTCCGACACGTCGGCATCCAGATCGACCTTGCCCTCATCGACCAGCCGCAGCGTGGCGATGGCCATGATAAGCTTGGAAATGCTGGCGATGCGCACCGGATCGTTCGCCTCGACCACGCGCCCGGTTTCGCGATCAGCAATGCCTTCCACGATCAGCGGAGTGACCGTTTCTTCGTCAAATCCGACCACGACTGTGGCCGGTGCCGGTTCCTGAGCGGCGACATTCACTGAAGTCATAAGCGCGGCGACAACAATCAGATGTTTCAGCATGTCACCATAATCGCGGCAATTTCGGGCAGGTCAAGCGTATCGTCAGGAGCGGCCCAGCCACAGCAGATACAGCGCTGACAGGACGATCCACCCCCCGTCCAGTGTCTTCAGCCGCCGCGCGCCCAGCCAAAGGGCGATGGGCCGCGCAAGAAACCCGCCCAAGGCCGCCGCCGGGCCGGCCAGCAGCACGACCTCCCACGCAATCGTCCCCGCCTCGATATGCCAGACCACGCCTGCAAGCACGCTAACGGCAGAGATCAGGCAGGCCGCGCCGGTGCACAGCAGCACCGGGTAATGGCGGATGAACAGATAAAGGGCGACCAGTTCTCCGATGCCGACCGAAAACAGCGCGGTAATCATTCCACCCGGAATTGCGATCAGCAGCAGGACCGCCAGATCGCGTCGTTCCAGATGCGTGCGTTCGGGTCGAGACAGGTTAACCGTCCATGTCGCCGCAATCAACGCGGTGCCCAGCAAGATCGAAAAAGCCTTGTAGGCGAGCAGCACAGCGTCCTTGTCAAATTGCGCGACCCGCTGCGTGATCAGCATGGCTGGCAGCGATAGCGCCAGCACCGCGCCCACAATCAGGAAAAAATCGCGGGGCGCACCCGGGCGTGCAGCGCTTCGAGTTCTGGCTGATGAAACAGCCGATCAGTCCACCGCAGCGCGCCCATACTCATCCCGAAGCTCTGGATCGCCATCGAAACGCCCACCACCTGCAACGGATCGAGCGTCATAATCCCGTGTTCGCGCAGGGCATTGAACACCGGCACGAACACCACTCCGCCGCCCGTGCCCGATGTGTTGGCGATGATCGCCCCGATCACTCCTATGCCCGGCAGGAACCACAACTGTCGCAGTAACGCCGGATCGACCGGGACAAAGCGGAGAAGCGCGATATAGGCAACCGCAATCACCGCGCCGCCAATCCATACCAGACGGCCAGGCGGCAGTGCACTCAATCGAGGTTGGGTCGCAGCCACCGCTCTGCCGTTGCCATGTCCACTCCGCGCCGGGTGGCGTATTCTTCCAATTGATCGCGGCCAATGCGCGCGACGCCGAAATACTGCGATTCCGGGTGCCCGAAATAAAAGCCCGACACCGCCGCTGTGGGATACATCGCAAAGCTCTCTGTCAGCGTCAGGCCGACATTGGCTGGCGCATCCAGCAGATCGAACAGGATCGGCTTCAGCGAATGATCGGGGCACGCAGGGTAGCCCGGAGCGGGGCGGATACCGCGATATTCCTCCTTGATCAGCGCCTGATTGGTCAGCTGTTCATCAGGAGAATAGCCCCACAGATCGGTGCGCACATGTTTGTGCAGCCTCTCGGCAAAGGCTTCTGCGAAACGGTCCGCCAACGCTTTCAGCAGGATGTCGGAATAATCATCCTTGTCCGCCTGGAACCGGGCGATATGCGGATCGATTCCATGAATGCCGACCGCAAAACCGCCGATCCAGTCACCCGCCGGATCAATGAAATCGGCAAGGCACATATTGGCCCTGTCGCGCGATTTCTTGATCTGCTGGCGCAGCATTGGCAGACGAATATTCTGTTCGCGGTTGACGCGGTGGATTACGATATCATCGGGGCAATGATGGTCGCGCGCGCACGGCCACAGGCCCGCAACGCCGCGCGCGGTCAGCCATTTTTCGGAGATAATCCGCTCCAGCATCGCATCGGCATCGGCCTTCAGCGACCGGGCGCTTTCTCCGACAATTTCATCTTCGAGGATGGCTGGATAATTGCCGTGCAACTCCCAAGCGCGAAAGAACGGTGTCCAGTCGATATAGTCCACTAGGTCTGCCAGATCCCAGTCATCGAAGACATGCACACCGGGCTGCGCAGGCGGAGCAGGCTTGTCCGACAGGAATGCGTCGTAATAATTCGCGCGCGCCTCATCCAACTTCATCAGCTGGCTGGGCGATTTGCCCGCGCGCGCATCGCGCACCTTCACATATTCGCTGGCGGTTTCATCGACAAAGCCATCGCGTTGCGTGTCGGACAGCAGTTTGGAGGCGACGCCCACCGCGCGGCTGGCATCCAGCACGTGGATCACCGGCCCTTCGTAGTTGGGATCGATCTTCAGCGCGGTGTGAACCTTGGACGTGGTCGCCCCGCCGATCAGCAGCGGCATTGTCATGCCCGCGCGCTGCATTTCCTCGGCAACGGTCACCATCTCATCGAGCGAGGGGGTGATGAGGCCCGATAGCCCGATCATGTCGGCCTTGTTGTCGTTGGCGGATTTCAGGATGTCCTGCCACGGCACCATCACGCCCATGTCGATCACATCGTAGCCGTTGCATTGCAGCACGACGCCGACGATATTCTTGCCGATGTCGTGAACGTCACCCTTGACCGTTGCCATGATGATCTTGCCCTTGGCCTTGCGTTCCGCTTCGGGAAGGAGGTCTTTCTCGGCCTCGATGAAGGGGATGAGGTGGGCGACGGCTTTCTTCATCACGCGCGCGGATTTGACGACTTGCGGCAGGAACATCTTGCCGCTGCCAAACAGATCGCCGACCACGTTCATGCCGTCCATCAACGGTCCTTCGATCACCTCGATGGGCCGCCCGCCGCTCTCGTCGATGGCGCGCGCATGATTTCTGTATCGTCGACGATGTGCGCATCGATGCCTTTGACCAGCGCGTGTTCCAGCCGTTTTTCCACCGCCCAGCCGCGCCATTCCTCGGCGGCCTTTTCATCGGCGACGCTCTTGCCCTTGTAGCTTTCGGCGAGCGCGATCAGCCGTTCTGTCGCGCTTTCCCCATCGGGTGTGGGACGCATCAGGATCACGTCTTCGCACGCATCGCGCAAGACGGGGTCGATGGTGTCGTACACATCGAGCTGCCCGGCGTTGACGATCGCCATGTCCAGCCCGGCGGGGATCGCGTGATACAGGAACACGGAGTGCATGGCGCGGCGCACGGTCTCGTTCCCGCGGAAGCTGAAAGAGAGGTTGGACAGCCCGCCGCTTGTCTTGGCATGGGGGCATTGCGCCTTGATCTCGCGCACCGCCTCGATGAAGTCGAGGCCGTAGCGGTCGTGTTCCTCGATCCCGGTAGCGACCGCGAAAATGTTGGGATCGAAGATGATGTCCTCGGGCGGAAACCCGTGCCGACAAGCAAATCATAGGCGCGTTTGCAGATTTCGATCTTGCGCTGTTTCGTATCGGCCTGCCCCAATTCGTCAAACGCCATCACCACCACCGCCGCGCCGTATGCCATGCACAGCCGCGCCTGCTCAAGGAAAGGTGCCTCGCCCTCCTTCATGCTGATCGAATTGACGATGGGTTTGCCGCTGACGCACTTGATGCCCGCCTCGATCACGTCCCATTTCGAACTGTCGATCATCACCGGGACGCGGGCGATATCGGGTTCCGCCGCGATCAGTTTGAGAAAGGTCGTCATCGCGTGTTTCGCGTCGAGCAGCCCTTCGTCCATGTTCACATCGACGATCTGCGCGCCGTTTTCGACCTGGCTGCGCGCGACTTCGACCGCAGTCGCGTAATCGTCCGCCATGATGAGCTTTTTGAACGCGGCAGAACCGGTCACATTGGTGCGCTCACCGATATTGATGAAACTGGAGGCAGAGGGTCGGGTCATTACAGCGATTTCTCAATTGCATTCGTGCGTTGGGAGGCCAGACGCGAACAGCGGGGATTTGCAGGATTGGGACTTGAACAGTCAGGCGGCGACCGTAAACGGCTCCAGCCCGGCCAGCCGCATCGCGACTTCGGGTTTGGAAACCTTGCGCGGGGCTACGCCCGCCACCGCCTGCGCCATCGCGGCGATGTGTTCGGGCGATGATCCGCAGCACCCGCCAAGGATATTGACCTGACCGTTATCGGCCCACTGCTTCACCAGCCCGGCGGTGGTGTGCGGCAATTCATCGTATTCGCCCAGTTCGTTGGGCAGCCCGGCATTGGGATAGGCCATCAACAGCGTATCGGCGATCGCCGACAGCGCCTTTACGTGAGGGCGCAGCTGGTCAGCGCCAAAACTGCAATTGAGGCCGATGGTCAGCGGTTTTGCATGGCGCACCGCATACCAGAATGCCTCGACCGTGTGGCCTGATAGATTGCGACCCGAAAGATCGGTCAGCGTCATGGAGATCATCACCGGCACTTCGCGGCCCAGTTCCTGCTCCAGCTGCTTTATCGCCATGATACCGGCCTTGGCGTTGAGGGTATCGAAGACAGTTTCGATCAGGATAAAATCCACGCCGCCTTCCACCAGCGCGGCGGCCTGTTCCTTGTACACTGCGGTCAGCTCGTCGAAATCGATCTCGCGATAGCCGGGATCCTCGACATCGGGGCTGAGCGACAGCGTCTTGTTGGTAGGCCCGATCGCGCCGGCCACGAACCGGGGGCGACCGTCCTTCGCGGCGTATTCGGCGGCGAGTTCGCGCGCGATCTTGCCGCTGGCGATGTTGATCGCCGCAACCTGATCCTCTGCCGCGTAATCGGCCTGGCTGATGCGGTTGGCGGAGAAGGTGTTGGTCGAAACCACGTCCGATCCGGCGTCGAAATAGGCGCGCGTGATGTCGCGGATTACATCGGGCCGGGTCAGCGCAAGGATATCGTTATTGCCCTTCTGATCGGCCTTCAGCCCCAGCGAACCGGCATAATCTGCCTCGGTCAGCTTGCGATTCTGGATCTGCGTTCCGAACGCACCGTCGAAAATCAGGACGCGTTCAGCAGCGGCGGCTTGCAGCGCGGCGCGGGCAGTTGAGAGTTGCAGGCTCATGCGGCGACGTCCTTGTTGGCGAGTGCGTTTGACTGTGAGGGCCGTTTGCCCAGCATGTGGCAGATCGCATAGGCAAGATCGGCGCGATTGAGCGTGTAGAAGTGGAAATCGCGTTCACCGCCAGCATACAACCGACGGCACAGTTCAGCAGCGACCGTCGCGGCGACGAGTTGACGGGAAGCGGGGCGTTCGTCCAGCCCTTCAAACAGTCCGTCCATCCATGCCGGGATTTCTGCCCCGCACGCGCCTGCAAACTTGCGCGCCTGCGCGACATTGGTGACGGGCAGGATGCCGGGCAACACCTTTTGCTCGACCCCGCTCGCTGCAAGTTTGTCGCGGAAGCGAAAGAAGGTTTCGGCGGAAAAGAAGAACTGGCTGATCGCGCGGGTCGCGCCTGCATCCAGTTTGCGTTTCAGATGATCGATATCGGATTGCGGGCAGTCGGCATCGGGATGCGTTTCGGGATAGGCGGCTACCGAGATTTCGAAATCGGCGATTTCCTTCAGTCCCGCGACCAGCTCGGCAGCTCCGGCATAGCCTTGCGGATGCGGAGTGAACGGCGCGCCCGGTTCGCCAGCATCTCCGCGCAGGGCGACGATGTGGCGTACGCCCGCTTCCCAGTATTGTTCAGCCACTTCGCGGATTTCAGCCTTGCTCGCGCCAACGCAGGTCAGGTGCGCGGCGGCGGGCATCCGCGCCTCGGCGATGATCCGCGCGACCGTTGCATGGGTGCGCTCGCGGGTTGAGCCGCCTGCGCCATAGGTGACAGAGACAAACGTCGGGTCGAGCGGTTTCAGCTCAAGCACGGCATCCCACAGTTGGGCTTCCATCTTCTCGCTTTTGGGCGGAAAGAATTCAAAGCTGACAGCGATGTCGCCCGGCAGTCCGGAAAACAGCGGCGTGTCGAGCGCGGTGCGGTGTTCGCGTAATTCATCGAGGGTCGGGTTCATGGGCACGCCTTTTGAGCGGGGGTAGAGAGCGGGGATTGTCGGGGGGTGTCCTGAATGCCGGAAGCGCGCTGGCCGATCCAGATCTTCACCACCAGTTCGCCCCCGTCCAGCGCAACCGGCGCGGAAGGGGTAAAGCCTGCCCGCCGCAGCAGCGCGTGCATCTGTTGATCGCTAAAGCCCAGCCGCGCGTGCTGGTGCCGAATGCGCAATTCCTCACGATCATGTGCGGCGAAATCAACGATCGCGATGCGCCCGCCGGGCCGGGTGACACGCGCCGCCTCTGCCAGCGCAATCGCGGGATCGGCGGCAAAATGCAGCACTTGATGCAGCAATACCGTGTCGAAACTGGCCGCTTCAAACGGCAGGTCGGTGAAATCGCCTTGCACCAGTTCGATCTGCGCGGTCGGCAGATGCTGGAGTTTTGCGCGAGCGACCCGCAGCATTTCAAGGTTGCGGTCCAGCGCCACGATCCGCGCGGAAGCGTTGGCGAACAATTCGGCCATGCGTCCCGTGCCTGTGCCAATATCCAGCAGCGCGCCCAGATCATGCGATCCGAGCGCAGCGGCGAGTTCCCGCTCCACCTGCGCATCGGGGCTATGGAGCGCGCGCAATTCGTCCCATTCGCCTGCGTGACGCGCAAAATAGCTGGTGGCGGCTTCCTCGCGTGCGGCACGGATAGCGGCGAGTTTGCGGCGATCGTCGGCGCACGCTTTGGCGAAATCGGGCTGCTCCGCCTCGGCGATGGCCAGCACACGATCAATCGCGGCGATGACCGGGCCTGCCTCTTCCGAACCGCCCGCGCCCCGCAGGAACACCCAGCTCCCTTCGCGCCGACGCTCAGCCAGACCGGCGTCGCACAGAATACCGACATGGCGGGAAACCCGCGGCTGGCTTTGCCCCAGCACCTGCGCCAGTTCGCCCACGGCAAGTTCCATCGTCGCCAGCAACCGCGCAATGCGCAGCCGCGAGGGATCGGCCAAAGCCTTGAAGACGGAGTCGATGAAAAGAGCGCCGGTCATGGCCGCTGACATATAAAGACATTTTTATATGTGTAAATGGTGCGCGGTGATCGGTCGCTCAGGATACTGGATCTATGACGAAACCTCGGCCGCGCCGCCCGCCATCGTAAAGATCACTGCGGAGGCCGGCGTTTCGGCATCGGCGTTGTATTGCGTCTCGACCGCTTCGATAACCCGTGCAGTCGCCGATTTGCGCACCACCGCGACCACGCTGCCGCCAAATCCACCGCCTGTCATCCGCACCCCTCCCAGCGCGGTATTGCCCCGGCCCAATGCTGCGCTGATCGTATCCACCAGAAGATCTATCTCGGGGGTGGTGACTTCGTAATCGTCGCGCAAGGAGATGTGGCTGGCGCGCATCACCTGTGCAAGCGCGGGCGTATCCCCATGCGCCAACGCCACCGCTGTCGGCTCAACACGGCCAATTTCGCTGACGACGTGACGCGCGCGGGCAAACAGATCGGGGTCAAGCCCGGCGCGCCCCGCCTTCAGCGCCTCCGGCGTCAGGTCGCGCAGCGCATCGACCCGGTAATGGCGCGCGGCCGACGCGCATTGCGCACGGCGTTCATTATACCCGCTTGTCACGAGTTCGCGACGGATGCCCGAATCAACGATCACCAGCGCCAGATCCTCTGCCACCGGGATCGGCATATGTTCAAGCGAGCGACAGTCGATCAGCAATGCGGAATGCACCACGCTGCCCGCGGACGCCATCTGGTCCATGATCCCGCAGGCAGTGCCCAGATATTCGTTCTCCGCCTCCTGCGCGATCAGTGCCAACTCCTTTGCATCCAGATCCAACCCGTTAAATCGCGTCAGCGCCAGCGCAATGCCCACAGCAAAGGAAGCCGATGATGAAAGCCCTGCGCCAATCGGCACATCGCCCGCCATGGCAAGGCGCGCCGGGGCCAATGTGTGGCCGCGCCGCTGAATCATGTGCGCCACGCCGCGCACCAGGTTCTGCCAGCTGCTGGTGCCCTCTGCGATGGGTTCGTCAAGGGCAAACCGGTCGCGCGCGCTGCCCATGTCGATGGCCACCGCCTCTATTGCAGGCGCGCCGGAAACGCCGGGGCCAATGGCGACAATCGTATCGCGGTCAATCGCGCAGGGCAGCACAAAGCCATCGTTGTAATCGACATGATCGCCGATCAGGTTGACCCGCCCTGGCGCTGCAAAAAAGCGCTTCGGATCCGACCCGTCGGAGCCGAATGCGAGGCGATAACCCTGCCGTGCGCGGGCAATCAGTCGGTCGCGGCGGTTCATTCGGTTCGTCCTTGTTCATCGAGATAATGCACTTCGGCACTGACGCTGCGCAACATTTGCGCGGCACGCTCCGGCGTCAGGTCGCGTTGCGGCTCTGCCAGCATTTCATAGCCTACCATGAACTTGCGCACCGTAGCAGAGCGCAGCAATGGCGGATAGAAATGCGCGTGCAATTGCCAGTGATTGATATCGGGCATACCGGACGGAGCCTGATGCCAGCCCATCGAATAGGGAAAACTGGTTTTAAAAAGGTTGTCATACCGCGTCGTCAGCAACTTCAGGATCAGCGCCAGACTCCTCCGCTGCGCGCCAGTCAAGTCCTGGCATCCGCTGGACGGCAAAGCGCGGCAACAGCAGCATTTCAAATGGCCACGCCGCCCAGAAAGGCACAACGGCAAGCCAATCGTCGTTGATTTCAACCACCCGCTCACCTGATGCGGCCTCCCGCTCTGCCACGTCAAGGAGGAGAGAGCCCTCATGCCAGTCGCAATATTGACGCTGTTGATGGTCCTCTCGTGCGACTTCGATCCCCCAATGGCTCAGTCGCCCAGACCTGCCCATGCGGGTGCGGGTTGGAACATCCCATCATCGCGCCCTTGTTCTCGAAAATCTGGACGTTTCCGAAGATCGGGCCAAGCTCCTCGGTCTGAGTAGCCCAGACGTCAATTATTGCCTTGATCGCGTCATGTGGAAGTTCCGACAACGTTTTCGAGTGATCCGGCGAAAAGCAGACAACACGGCACAAGCCGCGCGATGTTTCTGCGCGGAATAACGGATCATCGTTGCTGTCTGCCACGCCCTCGTCCAACAGCGCCGGGAAATCGTTGTCGAAGACATAGACGCCCTGTAATCGGGGTTCACCTCACCCCCGACGCGGGCATTCCCAGGGCATAAATAGCATTCCGGATCGTGCGCTGGCGCTGGCGGATCGGGCGCGGTCTCCTCTCCCTGCCATGGCCGCCCCATCCTTTGCGGCGACACCTGCACCCATCCCCCGGTCAGCGGGTTCAGGCGGCGATGCGGCTTATCGAAATCGATCGCCATCACTCGGCCGCCCGGCGCCTAAACCCGACGAATTGAGCACGGTTGCCCAGCACCAACCGATTGACCGCCAACGCCGCCATCACGCTCGTCACCAGCGTAACCACCATGAAATCGATGTAATGCATCGTAATGATCCCGGCGGGCTGCAACTGGAAGGTAAACACTCCATACAGCAGCACGCCCCACACCACGCCCGCAATCGCGGCGGGCGCCTCAACATTGCGGAACAACAGCCCTGCGACGAATGCGGACAGGATCGGCATGGAAAGCAGCCCGTTCAATTTCTGCAGCAGATTGATGATGCTGAATTCTTCCGGGTCTGCATTGGCCGCATCCAGATACAGCGTTACCAGCATGATCGAAGTGACGGTCAGCAGCACCGAAACCCCCGCTGCCAGTTTCCAGTGATCCTTCACCTCACCCACGAATTGCTCGTGAAAATCGACCGAGTACAGCGCCACCGACGAATTGAGCACCGCGCTGAACGTGGTGATCACAGCCGCCGCCACCATCGCGGCAAACGCACCAGACAGCCACGGCGGCAGCACGGTTGCGATCAACTGGCCATAGGCCGCATCGCCAACATCTCCGAACAGCTTGAACGCGACGATACCGGGGATCACCACGATCGGCGGCACGATCAGGATGCGGATCACGGCTGCGACGATCACGCCCTTCTGCGCCTCTTTCACGCTTGGGGCAGCCATCGCCTTTTGCGTAATGTTCTGATTGGTTGACCAATAGAATATCTGGATCAGGATCATACCGGTGAACAGTGTGTGGAACGGGATTGGGCTGTCCGGCCCGCCAACCATCGTCAGCCGTTCTGCGGGCACGTCTGACAGATCCCATCCCACCGCCGCCAGCGCCAGAAACACGATCAGCATCGCAAGGCCAAGGATGCCCACCCCCGAATACGTGTCCATCACCGCCACTGCGCGCAATCCGCCAAGAATGGTGTAGGCCGCAGCAATCGCCGCCAGCACCGCCCCATAGACCAGCACCGGAACCGCGCCGCCGAACAGCGCCTGCATGAAGGTGCCGCCCGAATACAACACGGCGGGCAGGTAGATGAGGATGTTGCCGCCCAGAAACAGCGCTGAAATCAGCGTACGGATGCTGCGCCCCCCATACCGTTTTTCCAGCAATTCGGTAACGGTGGTGCAGCCTTCGCGGTAATAGATCGGCACGAACACGAAGGCGAGGATCAGTAGCCCCGCAAACCCGGCGATCTCCCACCATGCCAGCAGCGCCATCTGGTTACCATTCATGCCGACCAGCTGATCGGTCGATAGATTGGTGAGCGTGATCGACCCGGCGACGAACAGCCAGCTAAGCCCGCCGCCCGCCAGAAATACGTCCTTTTTCGATCCGTCGTGTGTGGCGCGCCGGATCGTCATCCAAGTGGCGATGCCCACAGCGGCGGTAAGACCGACAGCAACCGCGATCTGAATCCAGTTGTCCGTGGGCAATTGTGAAAGCATCAGGCGCGCGCCCCCCTTTGATCCCGCGCTTAGAGCCGATTGCCTAACTCGCGGCAAGAGCGCATGGGGCGCTCATCTACCGCCGACAATCAAGGGAGAAAGCGGCTTTGCGGGGCAATCCGGATTATGTGCGGATGGATGGTGCGGACGTTACGCTGGTGTTCGCGTTGGTAAGGGGCGGCGCGGCGGATTGCATATATCTGGGTGCGCGATTGCCCGAAGGCGAGCAATTGTCAGTGCTGGGGGCGGCCAGTGCGCGAAGTCCGCACGGCAGCCAGCCCAATGTGCCACCCGTCCCTGGCACCTTGCCAGAGGCCAAGCATGGCTGGACCGGGCGGCCTGCAGTGACCGTGTACGAGGTTGGCGGGCACGAGATTTCGACCGACCTGCGGCTGACCGACTGGGACTTGAACGGCGCGACGCTCACAATGCGCTTTTCCGATGCGCAATTGGCACTGCAACTGACGCAATTCTGGCGGATTGGCGCAGGCGATGCGGTGGAGACATGGTGCGAGGTTTTGAACACTGGCCGAACCTTGGCGCTGCACCATATCGCCTCCCTCGCACTGCCGATCCCCGCGCGCTTTATCGAAATGACCACCTTTTCCGGACGCTGGCTTGCCGAAATGCAGGAACATCGCCGCGCAATCGCGCCCAATGGCTTTGCCGCGCAATCCTGCGCTGGAAAGCCCGGATTTGGTGGGGGCAACTGGCTGGTCCTGCATGATCCCACCACCAGAGAAGCGCTTGGAGCGCATCTGTCGTGGAGCGGCGATTACGATACGCAGATCGATTGCGATGCGCCCGGCAGCGCGGATGGGCGCGCGTGGTTGCATATGGGCGCACGGCTGCGCGCGGGCGAGGTTGTGCTTGGCCCGGACGCGCCCTTCACCACGCCCAAGGCAGTAATAGCCCTGGGCGCGGATCGCAGCGCAGTGGCGCGCAGTTTCCACGAATACGCCCGCCGCGCCGTGCTGCCGGATCGGAAAGGTTGGGCGCCGCGCAAAGTGCACCTCAATTCCTGGGAGGCGCTGGGTTTTGACCTGTCAGAGCCTGCGCTGATCGAGCTGGCGACCAGCGCGGCGGAGCTGGGCATCGAACGGTTTGTGCTGGACGATGGCTGGTTCGCAGGGCGGAGAAATGACACGACCAGCCTTGGCGACTGGACCGTCTCGCCCGATGTGTTCCCGAATGGCCTCGATCCCCTGATCGCGCATGTTCATTCAAAAGGCATGGATTTCGGCCTGTGGGTGGAGCCGGAAATGGTCTCCCCCGACAGCGACCTTTATCGCGCGCATCCTGACTGGTGTCTCAATGCCGATCTGCCGGAAAACCCCACAATGCGCGGGCAACTGGCGCTTGATCTGACGCTGCCTGCGGTCAGCGAGTATCTGTTCGCTCGGCTGGATGCGTTGCTGCTCTCGCATGACATCGCCTACTTCAAATGGGACCACAACCGCGATCTTTTCCCCGGCGGCGCATACGCCCAGACGCCCGCGCTCTATGCCCTGATCGACCGGCTGCGCGCGGCGCATCCCGGTGTTGAGATCGAGAGCTGCGCCAGCGGCGGCGGGCGCATCGACTATGGCATCCTCGCGCGCGCCCACCGCGTCTGGCCATCTGACAATAACGACGCGATAGAACGGGCGCGGATCATGCGCGCTTGGTCGCAATTTCTCCCGCTGGAGGTGCTGGGCAGCCATGTCAGCCCGTCCCCCAACCCTGCCACCGGACGACGGCTGGCAATGGATTTTCGCGCCAAGATTGCCATGTTCGGACACATGGGGGTGGAGGCCGATCCGCGCGCGATGAACGATGATGAACGCGCCGTGCTGGCAGCGCACATCGCATTGTATAAAGACTGGCGCGCCGTGCTTCACACAGGCGATCTGTGGCGCCTGGAGCATCCCGATCCGGGTGTGAGCGGTCTAATGGTGACGCACGGTGCAAAGGCTCTGGCGCTGGCGGCGCAGACCGCGTTCGCAGCGCAGTTCGATGTTGCCCCTCTCCGGCTCAAAGGGTTGGACCCACTGGCGATGTATCGCGTTACCCTGCCCGAACCGTGGCCGTTGAAGGCGCAGTCTCACCTCGCCAACCCGGAATGCTGGCGCGCTGGCATGATCCTGTCGGGCACCGCGCTGATGCGCCAGGGGCTTGCCCTGCCGCTGACCCATCCCGAAACCGCCTGGTTGGTTGCGCTTGAAAGGCTCTCTGAATGAAGCTTGGCTGCTGCTATTACCCCGAACACTGGCCGGAAAGCATGTGGGCCGATGACGCGCGGCGCATGGCCGAAATGGGCTTGTCGCTGGTGCGGATCGGGGAGTTCGCGTGGAGCCGGATCGAGCCGGAGCCGGGGCGGTTCGATTGGGACTGGCTCGACCGCGCGATCCAGACGTTGGCCGATGCGGGTCTCAAAATCATCCTTGGCACGCCCACCGCTACGCCGCCCAAATGGCTGGTGGATACCATGCCCGATATGGTCGCCATTGATGCCGAGGGCCGCCCGAGGCGATTTGGATCGCGGCGCCATTATTGCTTTTCCCACCCCGGATACCGCGCGCAAAGCCGCCGGATCACCACGGCAATGGCGCAGCGTTACGGCGCGCATCCGGCCATTGCGATGTGGCAGACCGATAACGAGTATGGCTGCCACGACACCGTACTGAGCTTCTCCGAAGCCGCTGCCACGCGCTTTCGCGAATGGCTGGCGGGGCAATACGCGGATATTGGCGCGCTCAACATCGCGTGGGGTAATGTGTTCTGGAGCATGGAATATCGCGGCCTGCCCGAAATTGACCCGCCACACCTTACCGTGACGGAGGGCAACCCCGCGCACTGGCTCGATTATCGCCGTTTTGCCTCGGACGAAGTTGTCAGCTTCAACCGCGAACAGGTGGATATCCTGCGAGAACATTCGCCCGACATTCCGATCACGCACAATTTCATGGGGTTCTTCACCGAGTTCGATCACCACCATGTTGGCGCCGATCTGGATGTGGCGACATGGGACAGTTACCCGCTGGGCTTTCTGGAGCAGTTCTGGTTCTCCGAAGAGGAAAAGACGCAATACCGGCGGCAGGGGCATCCCGATATCGCCGCATTCCACCACGATCTGTATCGCGGCTGCTCGAATGGCCGTTGGGGGGTGATGGAACAGCAGCCCGGTCCGGTAAACTGGGCGCGGTTCAACCCAGCGCCGCTGCCCGGAATGGTCGCGCTGTGGACGTTGGAGGCGTATGCTCATGGCGCGGAGTTCACCTCCTATTTCCGCTGGCGGCAGGCTCCGTTTGCACAGGAACAGATGCACGCAGGATTGCTGCGCCCCGACAGCAGCGAGGCCGAGGCCGCGCCCGAAGTGCGCGAGGCGGCGGCCCTGCTGGCGCAACATGGCGCGCTGCAGCCCGCCGAGCCGGAGGCAGCGCTGGTGTTTTCCTACGAGGCCGCATGGGTATGCGGTATCCAGCCGCAGGGGCAAAGCTTCCGCTATATCGAGCTGGCGTTCGAGTGGTATTCGGCGCTGCGCCGCGCGGGGCTAAACGTCGATATCGTATCGCCCGGTGCCGATCTTTCGCGCTATCGGGTGGTTATGATCCCGACTTTGCCGATCCTGCCGGAAGGTTTCGCCGCAAAGCTGGAGGCTCTCACCTGCCCCGTCATCATCGGGCCGCGCACGGGCAGCAAGACCGCCAGCTTCACCATTCCCGAAGGTTTGCCTCCCGGCGATTTGCGCAGCGTGATGCCGATCACGGTCGAACGGGTCGAATCCCTGCGCGATGGCGTGGTAGAGGCGGGCGAGAACTTCACCATTTCCCGCTGGATCGAGCAGGTGCGCCACGATTGCACCGCCGAAGTCGAGTTGGCAGATGGCAGGCCTGTGGTGCTGCGGCATGGCAGTCTAAGCTATGTTGCGGGTTGGCCCGACCGCAGCCTGCTTGATATGCTGGTGCATCGCCGGGCAGGCGATGCGGGGCTGGCAGTTATGGATCTGCCCAAAGGGTTGCGCATACGCCGCAGCGCGGACCATGTGTTCGTCTTCAACTATGCGCCGCGCGCAATCGATCTCGCGGATTGCCCGGCACTGCATACAGGCGATCTGGCCTCTACTACACTCCCTCCGGCGGGGACTGCGATCCTCCCGCGCCGCTGATTACGTCGCAGGCGTCTTGTCCGACAGCAGCGCGGCATAGTGATCGCGCAGCGTATCCGATCCGTATTCGGGCGTCGCATCGGCGCTGTATTGCCCGGTTTCGGGGTCCAGCACCAACATGCTTTGCGTCGCGTAATACTTTGCGATGCGCGCATATTCTGCCTTTTCACCGAGCCATCCGGACCAGCCCGCGCCCACCCCCAGCACCCGCGCAGCGATATCGAACGCGCGCACCGGCACGCTTCGAAAGCGAGGTTCCTGTCCAGCCAGTTCAAACAGCAATTCGCCCTGCTCGCGCGGGGAGATGGCCGGTCCCGGCCCACCCACCGGCAAGATCGCACCGCGCGCGGCCGGATCACTCAGGCAATCGACGATAAAACGCGCAAGGTCTGCGTCAGAGATCGGCTTGCACCGCGTCAACTCACCATCGCCGAACAGCAGAAAATGCTTACCCGAGGCCACGCGTGCCACCTGCCCCGATAACGATTTGAAGAAAGCGGTGGGGCGAACGATAGTGTGTTCGATCGGGGCCGCCTGCAGTTCCGCCTCGAACCGCAATTTGGCGCGCTGGAACGCGAGGTGCGGGCGCTGCACGCAGATCGCCGACAGCAGCACAAAATGCGCCGTCCGCGCCGCCAGCGCAGCGTTCAGCAGGTTGGCATTTGCCTGATAATCCACGCGCACTGCATCGTCGGGCGCACCGCTGCGCGAGGCCATGCAGGATATCACCGCATCCGGGGCGATGTCTTGCAAGACGATTCCCAGCGCAGCAGAATCGCCCGGGTCGACCACCTTGACTTGCGCCCCGGCAATTTCGGGCAGGTCGTCAGGCCTCGCGCTGCGCATCAGTGCGGTCACCGCCAATCCACGGCCCACGCATTCGCGCACCACCGCCCGGCCAATCGTCCCCGTGGCCCCCGCTACCACGACGCGCGCTACGGTTTTCAATTGGTTGCACCTGCCTCTGCCACGTCGAAAGTTTAACCGGCAACCCCGTGATAGCAAGCCTGTTGCACCGCCGGTGCGAGTTCATTTCGGCACATGCGAGACGTAAATTCTTGTAACGAATACAACCAAAATGGCGCCATCATCTTCCCGACGGTCACTATCTGAGGCAGGATACATTCCGATGTGTGCAGCTGTGGTGAACACGATTCATACCGATTTGGCGGGAAATTGAACCTGACTGCGACAGAAACGCTCCCATGTCGGACGGGCCATTTAAAACCGGCCCCAATCCGAATGGGTATACTGGACTGGAACGCATATGAGAATTGCCATCGCGGATGATGATCCGGAGCTGCTGGAACAGCTGCATTCTGCGCTTGCGGATACCACGCATCAATGCGTGCGATTTCGCAACGGCACCGATCTCATGACCTCGCTCAAGCGGGAGACCTACGATGTGGTTCTGGTGGACTGGAACATGCCTGGCCAGACCGGTTTGAACATCATCGAATGGGCCACGCAGACGCTGGAGAAGCCGCCAGCCTTTATTCTCATCACCAGCCGCGCCGATAAATCGGACGTGGTGCGCGGACTGGAAGCAGGCGCGGTCGACTATGTGGTCAAGCCGGAGAGCAACGAAGTTATCCTCGCCCGGATCGAGGCCGCCAATCGCCGGATGCGCCCGCCAGAGGCGGATCGGTTCACCCGGTTCGGCGATTACGAGATCGACAGATTGCTGAAAACCATCGTGTGGAAGGGTGAGCCGGTCAAACTCACCAACAAGGAAGTTGAGCTGGCGACCCTGTTTTTCGACAATCTCAACCGCCCACTTTCACGCGCATATATCTTTGGTCAGGTATGGGGCGGCGTGCCCGATGTGGAGAGCCGAACACTGGATCTGCATGTCAGCCGCGTGCGCTCAAAACTGCAATTGCGACCGCAACACGGATTCGCGATACAAACCGTCTTCGGTTTCGGCTATCGTATGGACAAATGCAGCGAGCCCGATTTCTGAACGTAAATATTTGCCGCGCCTCTCGCCAGCGGGCTTGGGCCGTGCTGGCCGCTGCGTTCCTTGTGCCACTGGCCGGATGTGCTGTTACTCAGCCACTGGAAATTACCTCCACCGGCAGCGGAATGGCGCGTGGAACTTCCGTGGCGATCAGCTCAGATGACGACACGGCGAGCGAACGGGGCCGCTTTGCCAAAGCACTACAAGATGCGCTGGCCGCCCGGTCATTGACGCAGGCTGACGATGCGCCCCTGATCGCAGATTTCAGCATCGCCCGCACCGCCGCCGCGGGGGGCGTTGCGAAGGGAAAGGGCGAAGCCGGCAAAGGCAAGCAGGCACCCGACTGGATCGCCGCCCCGCGCCCCGACCGCCGGTTCGACAAATGCAACGCGCAGCGCCTGCGCGCGACGCTGGTGCTGTATGATCGGGCAAGCGGAGCCATCGTCTATCGCGGATCGGGCGTGGCGACGGAGTGTGGATTTACCGATGCCGATCTCGCCACGCTGGCGCAGGGGCTTGTGGACGATGCGCTGGCGCGCGCCGTTAATTAAAGGGCCTGCGCACCCGGTATGGTCACCGTGAAAATCGTGCCCTCACCCGGTGCCGACTTCAGCGCGATGGTACCCTTGTGCGAATCCACCACCTTTTTTACCAATGCCAGCCCCAGCCCCGCGCTTGGGCCGGCATGAGTGGCGTGCGCGCCGAACCGGGCGAAAGGATTTGCCAGCCGCGCATCGGATAGGCCCGGCCCCTGATCGGATACCTTCAGCACGAGCGGCGCGTCTTCGCCCCCGCTCAGCGAAACTGCGATCTGGGTGCCAGCATCTGAGTATTTGATCGCATTGCCGATCAGATTGTCCAGCATCCGCGCAATCAGCGAAGCATCGACATGGGCAAAGCAAGGCTCCGGCGGCAGGTGCTGCGCGATGGTAATCCGCTTCGCCTGAGCCAAAGCATAGGCACGGTCACACGCTTCTTCCACCAGCGCGCCGATGTCGCTGTCCGTGATCTCAAGGTCGGGGCTGTCCAGCCGAGCGAGTTGCACAAAATCGTCCGCCAGTTTGAGCGTGCGTTCGGCCTGTTTGCGAATTCGTTGCAGCACATCATTGCTTGCGGGGGTTCCCGCGGGCGTCGGTTTTGTCTGACGGGTCAGCCCCACAATCGCGACCTGCGGGGTGCGCATGTCATGGCTCAGAAATTCGAGCATTTGCTGGCGATTATCGTCCAGCCGCCGCAATTCGCTGACATCGCGCAACGCGATGATCTCCCCCGTTTGCTGATGGTCAGGAGCTCCTGCAGTTGTCTCGGGCGTGAGCTGTGCTCGCGCAATCAGGAAGGTGTGGCCATCCGCGCTCACCAGTTCGGTGCCGCCTTTCTCCTGTCGCGTACCAGACGACAGCATCAGCTCTTGAAAACTGGTGTGGCCCATCCCGGTCCATTCGGGAAAAAGCTGCATTGCCCGCTCATTCAGCATCTCAATCCGGCCAGCCCCGTCCAGCACCACTATTGCATCGGGCGCGGCCTCGATCACCTGTCGCAGGAAACTGAGCGACCCGCGAACCGTGCTGATCAGGCGGCGCAATTGATCGATCTGGCGGGTGACGTAATCCAGCCCCGCACTGGCCATCGGCGCGGTATTGCCTGCGGTCAGCCGCGCCGCCTCCCGGTCGAGATAGCGGCTGACATTGCTCAATCGCCGCCAACTCCAAAGCGGATAGGACAGCGCGACCGCCGTCACGATCGGCCCCGGCGCGAACCACAGTCGCGCTCCGCCAAGCAGCCCCAGCGATACCGCCAGCAGCGCCGCAATCAGCCCCGCCGCGCAGATCAGAACATAGCGCGGGGGGAGGTGCCAGAACGCCAGAAACAGCGCGATCAGAACGACCACAGCAATGCCATGCTGCACCGGCGGGTCGACCGTGCCGATCAGCGCATCGGCGCGCAGCGCACCCAGCAGATTGGCCTGCATCCCGATGCCGGTCATCAGATCGACCGGTCCTGTGGCGACCGAATACCGGTCGCCCAGCCCTTGCGCGGTGGCGCCGATCAGTACGATCTTGTCCCTGAAAAAGTCCGGAGCGATGGCCCCGGCCAGAACTTCTGCGGCCGGCACTCGCTGGAAACTGGCCTCCGGGTGGAATGCGAAAAGCGCCTCGCCCGTTATTTCATCAACGCGTCCGGAGGCATTGCCTTCCAGCTTGCCCAGAACCGTTACGGCGAGGTGCGGATAGACGCCCGTGTCAGTCTGGACCGCCAGGTCGAACCGGCGCAGCACACCATCGGCATCGGGCTCGGCGATTACATGGCCCACCCCGGCGCTGGCGCTGACCAGTTTCGCCAAGGGCATCAGTGGATCTATGCCCGAAACCGCATTGGGACGGGCCGCGAAGGTGTGCGGCAGAAACACCGCGCCGCTGCGCGCAATGGCAGCGGCCAGCGCATCATCGCCGCCCCCCTGTGTTGGTTCCAGAAACAGAATGTCGAGCACCACTGCGCGCGCGCCTGCATCGTTCAGGCGATCCACCAATTGCGCATGCACATCGCGCGGCCACGGCCACGCGCCCACTTCGGCAAGGCTGGCATCGTCAATCGCGACGATGACGATATCCTGATCAACGGCGGGCCGGGCCAGCACTGCTGCGGTATCGAACAACTGATTGTCCAGCCGCCCGGTCAGCCCGTTGGTCTGCGCGTAAAGCGCACCCGCGATCGCCAGTGCCAGCAACATCGCCCATTCGAGCATCAGGCGCGGCGCGTTCATACCGCGCGAACTTCTTGCCAATATCGCAACACGTGCTGACCTATTCCGAGATCGTGAGTTTCTGGGCCGGTCCCCAGACTTTCAACAGGCCTTCGGGCTCTGCCTCGACCGCCGCGACCCGCCATTGATAAACATCAGGGGCAAGTCCGGTCAGCACCAGCGCGGTCGATGAAAGGCCCACTTCGTCGATGATAAGCGCCAACGGATCGCCATCGCGCCACAGTTGGAAGGCGAAGGTCACATCGCCATCACCCTCGGGCAGCCATTGGAATACGAACCCGTCGATCTCTTCGGATTGGCCGATGGTTGCCTCCACCCCCAGCCGTTTACGGCGGAAGGAATAGCTTTCGGAAAAGCCTTCGATCCCGCTGGCCGATATGGCGCGGGCGCGCACGAAATACCGGCCATCGGGCAGCGGTTCGAACACCGCCTCGCGCCCCTCAGCGATGACTCCGCTGATGATATCGACAAATCCCGCATCGGTCGCGATTTCAAACCGGTGCGCGCGGGCCAGCGGGCCGGGATCGACGGTGAAGCGCAATTGTTCGGCGGTCTGCACCGCGCCCGGCTCAACCAGAGCGGGCGCGGGTAACAAGGCTTCGGGCGGGGCAAGGCCGTCGCCTGCACTCGCCACGCCGAACCCGGCGGGGGCGGTGATCGCCTCCGTGCCCGCCGCCACTGCAACCGCGCCCTCTGTAACCTCGGTAATGCTGCGCGCCGACCTGTCGTCATAGGCAACGCGGAAATCGGTGCCGCGCACCGCTGTCACCGCGCGCGGAGTGCGCATTTGCAGCTGATCCTGTCCCTTGAGCGCGGGCGACGAAACCGAACCGCGCCCGTTTTCAATCGCAAAGTCCACGTCCAGCGTCTCCCCCAACGCATATCGCCGCGCCCGGATCAGGCGCGCGCGCGAATTCGACGGCAGCGAGATGCGCCCGCCAAACGTGCTGCGAAACGTGATGAAGCCGTTGGGACCGGTGGTGACCTCATCCCCCTCTGCCAGCCGCGCGCCCACCGTCGGCGCGGCACCCGCAACGGTGACGGGGCCGGAAAACGCGGCGACTTCCAGTGGCACATCCTCGAACCGCAGCAAGGCACGCGGCAGGCTCAGGGATTTGCCGATGGGCAGGCGGCGCGGATTGCGCACGTTGTTGATCCGCTGCACCTGACGAATGGCGCTCGCGCTGCGCAGATACCGCGCCGCAATGCCGATCAGCGTGTCGCCGCGCTGCACAGTGTAGGTGACCGCACGACCTTCCTGCGCACTCAATGGTCCGCTGATCGCCGCGAACAACGCTGCGATGCCGATACAGAAACTGCGGATCATTGGCGCACTCTCCTTAAAGCGTGCGCACAGTCTGCCACGCCCGGCCCCGGCGCGCCAGCGTGCGTCCCGCCAGTTTACAGGAAATTACCAGTCCCGCGGCTCTGGCGCGTCACCATTCAGCCGGGCGGCGCAAGTCCAGCGTCATCGGAAACTCCCCCGGTGTCTCTGACGAGGGCATGGGCAGCGGACCGGGCGAATGGCCGTGATCCTGGAACCGCGCCTTGCGCCGGGCCTCCGCCTCGTATCCGTTGACCGGCACATCGTCGTACGAGCGTCCGCCCGGATGCGCCACATGATAGACGCAGCCCCCCAGCGATCTCCCGTTCCACGTATCGAGGATATCGAAAGTCAGCGGCGGGTTCGCCTTCATCATCGGGTGCAGGCAATTGGCCGGAGCCCACGCCTTGTACCGCACGCCGCCATAGCCCTCGCCCGGCCTGCTGGTCGGGCTCATGGGCACTGCGCGCCCGTTGCAGGTGATGATATGACGACCGGGGACCAGCCCGCTCGCCTTGACCTGCAACCGCTCGGTCGAGCTGTCGACATACCGCACCGTGCCGCCAATCGCGCCGGTTTCACCCAGCACGTTCCACGGTTCAAGCGCGTGACTGACCTCCAGAGTGACGCCGCCGCCCTCGATCTCCCCGTGGATGGGAAAGCGGAACTGGCGCTGCGCCTCGAACCAGTTGGGATCGAAATCGTAACCTGCGCCGCGCAAGTCTGAAAGCACGCCAAGAAAGTCCTCCCACACGGCCTCACCCAGCATGAACCGGTCATGCAGCGCCGTGCCCCAGCGCACCGGTCGGCCCTGTTGCGGCTCCTTCCAGAACCACGCGGTCATCGCGCGCAGCAACAATTGCTGGGCGAGCGACATTTGCGGGTCAGGCGGCATCTCGAACGCGCGAAATTCGACCAGACCCAGCCGGCCGGTCGGGCCATCGGGCGAAAACATCTTGTCGATGCAGATTTCGGTGCGGTGGGTGTTGCCGGTCACATCGACCAGCAGATTGCGGAACAGACGGTCGACCACCCACGGCGCGGGCTGTTTCTCGCCCGGAGGCGGCACCTGCGCCAGCGCGATCTCCAGCTCATACAGGCTATCGTGGCGCGCCTCGTCGATGCGCGGCGCCTGACTGGTCGGGCCGATGAACAGGCCGGAAAACAGATAGCTCGAGCGAGGGGTGGCGCTGCCAGTACAGCACAAAGCTTTTCAGCAGATCGGGCCGCCGGATGAACGGCGAATCCGTCAGGCTCGGCCCGCCCAGCACCAGATGGTTGCCGCCGCCTGTGCCGATGGAGCGGCCATCGACCATGAACTTGTCCGCCGTAAGTCCGGTTTCGCGTGCGAGCCGATACAGCACCTCGGTAATATTGACCGCCTCGTCCCAGCTGGCAGCGGGTTGCACGTTGACTTCGATCACGCCGGGATCGGGGGTGACTTTCATTACCACCAGCCGCGGATCGGGCGGCGGGGGATAGCCTTCGATGCGGACGGGAACGCTCAGCGCCTTGGACGTTTTCTCAATCTCGGCGACGATTTCGAGGAAGTCCTCCAGCGCCTCTACCGGCGGGATGAAGATCGACAGGTGATCGCCGCGCGGCTCTATCGCAAGCGCGGTGCGGACCGCACCTTCGATAATTTCCTGCTCCTGCCGATCCTGCTGGCGACCCTCGGCGGACTCAACCGACTGTTTGCGCAGTTCGCGCGCTTTGGCTGGATTGTCCTCATCCAGCGGCTCGCTGACCATCTGCTCGCGCGCTTCGCTGCCAGCCTCGATCCCCTGCGTGCGGTAATCGGCGAGCGGCCCGCGCGGTTCGGCGGTGTCGCGCGGGTGGATATAGGGGTAATCGGATTCGGGCACATAGGGCAGTGATCCCAGCGGCAGGCGATAGCCCAGCGCGCTGTCACCGGGCACCGCGAACAGCGCGCCGCGCCGCACTTTCCACTTCTCGCTTTTCCAGCGGGGTTTCTTGGACGGTTCGCTGTTCCAGCGCTGAATCGGGAGGACATAGCCGACAGGCTTCGACAGTCCGCGCTGGAATGTGCGCATGATCCGGGTACGTTCCTCGGGATCGTCGATCTTAGGGTCGGAAGGGCTGGTGTTGCCCGGTAGCTCCGCCTCCTTCACGATCCACGCGACCGCATCTTCATACACCGGCTCGATAAATTCGGGATCGAGTGCAAAACCGCCTGCGGCTGCGTGAATGAACTTTTCGGCCACGGCCTCGTTCACCGGACCTTCGGGCGCAATGCCCTCTTCCAGTTCGACATCCTGCGGCGCGATCAGACTGGCATCGCTCCACAGCGGCACGCCATCGCGGCGCCAGTACAGCGAATATCCCCAGCGCGGCAGGCTTTCGCCCGGATACCATTTGCCCTGCCCGTGATGCAGCAGCGCGCCGGGCGCAAATTCCTCGCGCAGGCGCCGGATCAGCCGGTCGGCATAGCCCGCCTTGGTCGGACCTACTGCGTCCGCGTTCCATTCGCCCGCCTCGAAATCGCCATCCGCGATGAACGTCGGTTCGCCCCCGGTCGTCAGCCGCACATCGTTTTCGACCAGCTCGGCATCGACCTTCGCGCCCAGGTCCAGCAGCGCCTGCCAGCGCGCTTGCGTAAACGGCTTGGTAATCCGCACCGCCTCGGCAATGCGGGTAACGTCCATCTTGAAATCGAAGCTGACCTGCGCGGGTTCGGCCATACCGCTGATCGGCGCGGCAGAGCTGTAATGCGGCGTTGCGCACAGTGGAATGTGGCCCTCGCCCGCAAACAGCCCCGATGTCGGGTCCAGCCCGACCCAGCCCGCGCCGGGCAGATATACCTCGGTCCAGGCGTGGAGATCGGTAAAGTCCGCCTCCGGCCCCTTTGGCCCGTCGACCGCTTCGATATCGGCCTTCATCTGGATCAGATAGCCCGACACGAACCGCGCGGCGTACCCCAGCCGCCGCAGCAATTGCACCTGCAACCACGCGCTGTCGCGGCACGATCCCGTGCCCAGTTCCAGCGTGGATTCAGGCGGCTGCACCCCCGGCTCCATGCGGATGACATAGCCGATGGCCTGTTCCAGATCGGAATTGATGCGCACCAGAAAATCGGTCGTCCGGCCGGACTGATCGCGGTATTTCTCCACCAGCGCCTCAAACAGCGGGCCGTGCGTGTCGGTCCGCAGATAGGGCCTTAATTCGTCCTGCAGATCGTCGGTATAGGTGAATGGCACCTCCTCGGCGTACTCATCGACAAAGAAATCGAACGGATTGACCACTGCCAGCTCTGCCAGCAGGTCCACCTCGATCTTGAAATGATCGACCTTTTCGGGAAAGGTGATGCGCGCCTGCCAATTGCCATGGGGGTCCTGCTGCCAGTTCAGGAAGTGCTGCGCCGGGCTGATCTTCAACGAGAAATTGGGCACTTTTGTGCGGCTGTGCGGTGCAGGTCGAAGCCGCACAATCTGCGGTCCCAAGGTGATTTTTTTGTCGTATGTATAGCTGGTGAGGTGGTGCAAAGCTGCTTTGATCATGCCCCCTAGTGGTGCAGACACGTGCTGCACTGCAAACGAAAAGACGCTTTTTTGCGAGAATTCTTTTTGCCGGACCCCATAACGCCGCAGACGTTTTTGAACGTGGCAATTAGCAGTGAGCAGTTTATACCGCGGCCTGTGGCCAGATTAGGTCCCGGCTGATAGAGAGCCGGCCATGCGTAGATTTATGTGTCCCAAATGCAGGCACGAAGTTCATTTCAGCAACACCAAGTGCATCAGTTGTATGGCACAGCTCGCGTATCACGCGGCAACCAGTGAAATGGTTGAGGTTCCTGTCGACGCCGTGCTGCAAATCGCAGGCCTGCCCGGTCACGCCGTGTGCGCCAACCGTGAACGGATCGCGTGCAACTGGCTGTGCGACACACGCTATAACGCCAGTCTCTGCCAGTCCTGCCTGCATACCGTGAAGATCCCCAACTTGTCGAAAGCCGAAGGGCTGAAACGCTGGAGCCGACTGGAACGGGCAAAGCGGCGGCTGTTCTATTCGCTGATAAAGTTCAATCTGGCGCTGTCGAACCATCGCGAGGTTGCGCCGGGCGCGCTGCGGTTCGCGCTGATCGGCGACCGGATGAAGTCCGATGGAACGCACGTTCGGGTGATGACGGGGCACAAGAACGGCCTTATCACAATCAATATCGCAGAGGCCGACGACGCGATCCGGGAGGCGAACCGTCAGGCCATGGGCGAGCCATACCGCACATTGGTCGGCCATTTCCGGCATGAAGTCGGGCATTATTACTGGGACAGGCTGGTCGACCGCCCCGGCGTCATCGAACGGTTCCGCGAATGCTTCGGCGATGAACGGGCAAAATATTCGAACTCGCTAAAATCCTATTACAAGGACGGGCCGCCGGACGGCTGGAATGCATCCTATGTGAGCGCGTATGCCACCGCCCATCCGTGGGAGGATTTTGCCGAGACCTGGGCGCATCATTTCCACATGGTTGCAGGGCTGGAGACGGCCTATTCCTATGGCATCAATCCGCAACCCATGCACGATGGGGCATCGCCCCGGTTGCAATTGATCGACCCGTATCACGAAACCAATCACGATGAATTGATCAGCCATTGGCGACCGATCACGGTGGCCATGAATGCGATGAACCGGTCCATGGGCAACCGCGATTTCTATCCCTTTACGCTGACCGATCAGATTACCCGCAAATTGCGGTTCGTGCATGATATCGTGGTGGACTATTCCGCGGGTCAGAGGCCGGATCAGACCATTGCGATTGGGGGGAACGGTGCGGAAACGGACGGTTTCCTACACGCAGCTCGCTGAGTTTGGTCAGGGCGGCTTTTTGAAATCGCCGGCAGCGTGGGTCTTTTTGCGACCGAAGTGTCCAGTTCGCCGGAATGATGGGCCGGGGTGTTGTGCCCGGCCCATCGCCTGAATTGCCTTTATTCCGATACGGGTTTGGGAAGAATCCGCACTTCGACCAGATCGGCCTCCGTCAGGTACTTGCGCGCCGCCGATTGCAGGTCTGCCGCCGAAATCGCCTCGGCCACGGCCTTGCGCTGGCGCCAGCGGGTCAGCCGTTCCGGCTCGCTTTGAGCCCTCGCAGCCACGCCCATCCATGCGCTGTTTTCGCGATCCTGCTTGTCCAGTTGTTCCAGCAACGGCTTGCGTGCCCGCAGGATTACGTCGTCGTTCAGCGGTTCATTGCGCAATTGCGCAGCGACGGTCCGCATGACACCATAAATCTCCGGCATCTTCGCCGGATCGGCAATCGCGAATATTCCCAGGAAACCAAAGTCCGGATACGTCCCCGATGCCTCGGAAAAACCGTCCGTCGCATAGCTTGAACCGAGTTTCTCGCGAACTTCATCGGTCAGGATCAGGCCCAGCGACTTGGCGAGAAGATCGCGCACGACCTTATCCTTGTAATCGCTGTCATCGTCGGTCGGCCAAACTGCCAGCGCGACCCCCTGATCAGCCTGTCCGTTGTGGTACAGGGCGACTTCCTTCGTATCGCCAACCACCTTGGCAGGACGAATGTCAGGATTATCCGCGCCTGCACTGGCGCGATCCGGCAGGGCACCGAAAGTCTTTGCCACGATTGCGATTGCCGCGTCCGCCTCGATATCGCCAACAATCCCGATTTCGATCGATCCGGTGGCGAGTTGACCGGCAATCAGGCTTTCAACCCGCGTCATGTTCATAGCGCCCAGATCTTCAGCAGTGCCCTGGCCAAAGCGCGGATCGTTATTGGCAACCGCCCGCCCGAACTGGCTTTGAAGCACGGCAATGGGTGTTGCCAGGTTCTGGTTGTTGATCGTGGGCAAGGCGTTCTGCCACACCGAGTCCGCCTCTGGCCGATACCCCGGATCGGTTATCAGACCCGCCAGCAGCTTGAATTGCAGCTCGGTATCGGCGGGAATCGTCGTGCCACTGGAGACCAGCGCATCCTGCCCGATTTCCAGACCGAAATTGACGCTTTTGCCAACAGTCAGTTTCTGGATTTCACGAACATCGTGCTCGCCCAGTCCGCCTACGGCCATGACGTTTTGCAGATAGTAATCGAGCCCGCCCGACCCTTCTGGCAAGACTTTCAAACCATCGCCAACGCGCACCGAATACTGCACTTTGTCAGCCTCGAAATCGGTTGTCTTGATGTTCAGCCGCACCCCATTGGCAAATGTCACGGTGCGCAGGCCCAAATCCTCGATCATGGTATCGGAAACCACTGTGCCCGGTGTGCCGAAATCGTCATAGGCAAAGGCTTTCGTCACTTCCTCTACGGGCGCATCGACTGCCAGCTTCACGCTATCGGCCAGCACCGCGGCCACGGCTGCCTCCCCATTTTCGATGGGAGTCGGCGTCGTCACGAACAGGCTCGTGGGGCCGCCTTCCCAATTGCTGGCAAAGGCAGCGTTTACCCCTTCCAGCGTGAGCGCGGGGCGCAATGCCTGAAACACCGCGAGCTTTCCAGCAGGGGTCAGCACCACGGATTGATCGACGGTCGAAGAGGCGATCTCGTCCGCCAGTCCGGCGCTTTTGCGTGTATCCTGCTGTTTGGCTGCGTTCTCGAAATTGGCGGCGATATTGCCCAGTTGTTCGTCCAGTTCGGACTGGGTGAAACCGTATTGCAGCGCGCGGCGCAGTTCCTGTTCCGCGATAGCAACCGCGCTCTGCCAGTCGCCTTCCTTGCCTACGGCAACCACAGACTTCTGCGAGGCGACATCCTCCACATCGTTGAACTGAACCGCCCCGCCCAACAGTTTGGCATCCGCTGCCAGCGCCAGTTTCTGAAACCGCGAAGCCATGATGCTGGAGGCAAGCGCAAGCTGCAAGGGCTCCAGATTTTCGGCAACGCTGTTTGGCGTCGGCTCATAGCGTTCCGACTTGCCAAAGATCGCCAGCGTCTGGACCGAGGGATCGCTGAACGTGCCCACGGTAAATTCTGCGGCGGGATCAATCGTGCCGTAATCCATCGGCGCGCCGGCCGGACCGGTTGGCGTCCAGTCGGAAAACTGTGCCCTTATCTTCGCTTCCATCGCATCGAGGTCAAAATCGCCCACCATCACCAGCGTCGTGTTTTCGGGCCGGTAATAGCGGTTGTAGAAATCCCTGATCCGGCTGGCAGGTGCGGTGTCGATGACTTCGACGGTCCCGATCGGTAGCCGTTTCGACAGCATCGTGCCGGGCAATTGCTTGGCCAGTTGAGCGACCGCGCTGCGCAATTGCGGGCTGTTTCGCAATTGCCGTTCCGACTGGATGACGCCGCGCTCGCGATTGACCGCCTCGTCCGACAAGGTGAGGTTGGATGCGGTTTCACGCATCAGCATCAGCGCCAGATCGACCGCTTCCTGATTGGCATCGGGCAGGTCGAGCATGTAGATAGTTTCGGTAAAGCTGGTCGAGGCGTTGGTATCCGGGCCAAAGGTCAACCCTTGCCGCTCGAGCAGTTTGATCATCTCGCCTTCGGGAACATTGGTCGATCCGTTGAAGGCCATGTGCTCCAGAAAGTGCGCCAGCCCCTGCTCGTCATCGGCCTCGGCAACGGAGCCTACCTTGACATGCATCCGCACTGAGGCGGCATCCTGCGGCGTGTCGTTGCGGCGCAGGGCATAGCGCATGCCGTTGGCCAGCACGCCATACCGGATCGCTTCGTCGGCGGGCAGATCGGTGTTGACGACGCCCCACGGATGGGCGGCGGTTGGGGCCTGCGCTGTCGCCTGTGCCTCATCCTGAGACTGTGCGAGCGATGGCATTGGCAGCGCAATGGCAAGCGCCAGAATGGAAGCGGCAAACAGGTTGTGCTTGGGGGAAGGCTTTTTCATGCAAACTCCAGAAGTGTTGACAGATATCAATTCTCTGGCTGTTTTGTTGCACCTTCAGAAGCAAATGGCGAGAACTAAGCAGTCATCGCTCTCCCGCTTCGGTAAAATGGGTGAGCTTTAGTCGCATTGATAGGCAGGGATTGTAGCCGTATCGCATTGAGTTGCGGCAGCGGCGGCTGCGCTCATCGCGCCGCATCCATCAGCACGATGTCCCAGCGATAGGTGGCAGGCGCGGGTCTCTGCGCGACCAGACCCGGCGCGCCGAGGCCAAGATCCTTGTACAGAAAGTCCTCGGCGTTGGCCTCGGTCTCGTCGGGAAAATACATCTGCGTCACCAGTCGCTGCGCGCTGCCGGTTACGTCAAAGTGGATATGCGGGGTGCGCAGGCCCAGCGGCGTGTCATAGAATTTGGGCTTGATCGTCCTGATCCGCCATTCACCGCTATTGCCGGTGACGAGCCGCGCCATGCCCTGAAAATTCGGGTCCAGCGGCGCAGGGTTCTGATCGTTGGCATGGTTATATCGACCGACGGAATTGGCCTGCCAGACCTCAATCGCGGCGTTTTTCATGGGATTGCCTTGCCGATCCAGCACCCGGCCGCTCACTTCGATCACCTCACCCAGAGCGCGCGTGGTGCTGCCCTTCAGCATGGTCATGTCGAAATCGTCTTCGCCGGAATAGCCGAGCGGGTAGAACGGCCCCATCTGCGAATCCATCGTCGGCAGCGGCGCGGTTGTTTGCGCCATTCCGCGCGTCGCAGCGAATGCTCCGGCAGCGAGGACCGATGCGGCAAAGGCGCGGCGCGACAGGTTTCCATCAAACTGTTCCAAGTTCATTCTCCAGGCTGATTGTCGGTGGGGTTCTGCGGTGCAGCATCACGGCGACCGGAATGCACAGGGCAATCAGGGCGGCCATGTACAGCCCGCTCATCGGGTCAGCGGCGATGAACGCGATGAGCAGTGTGGCATCGATCAGAAGTACCAGCGCTGGCAGCACGGGATAGCCAATGGCGCGAAACGGGCGCGGCAGATCAGGCTGCGTCCAGCGTAGGCGGAACAGCGACGCGTCGTAAATAACGAAGCCAAATATCGCGAGCGCCGCTGTCATGCGGAAGACAAATTCAAACCCGCCGGAAAAGACCAGCAGCGTTGACAGCGCCGCCGTGATGGCAAAGGCGACATACGGTGTGCCGCCCGTATTAACGCGCGTGGCAAAGGGAAGAAAAAGTCCGTCCCTGCCAAGCCCGAACAATACGCGCGGAGCAATCATCACGTTGGCGTTGAGCGAGGTTGAGGCCATGATGATGGCCACCACCGCAACAGCTATCGCCCCGCCGGGACCAAACACATTGCCCAACACCAGGGCGATCGGAAGGTCGGAGCCGCGGATCGCCTCCATATCGAGCGCCCGCATCATACTGACGTTGAACAGGACATAGACCAACATGACCGTGCCAGCCGATAGCGCCATCGCGCGCGGAATGTTTCTCAGCGCATTCCTGTCTTCTTCGACAAATGCGATTGCGCTGTCCCATCCGGCATAGGCACCGTAAATCATCTGGTAGGCGACAACGACGGCAAATACGCCCAGCGCAGGTGCGCTGTCATTCGCTGCCATCGCAATCGCGCCGGGGCGCGGTGGATCGGTAAACAATGCAATGCCGATGAGCCCGCACAGCAGGATCAGTTTTACCCCGCTGCCGATGGTCTGGGCAAAGCCGCCTTCGCGCACACCCAGCCAGTTGAGGGCATGGATAGCGAGGAGGAACATGCAGGCCACAGCCACGGTGTGATCGGCAAGCCAAGGCAGGACGATCGCCAGAAAGTCTGCGCAAACGATGGACAACGCCGCACCCGCAGCGGCGACAGACAGATACGTCACCCACCCGGCTAACAGGCCCATGGTATCGCCAAAGGCTGCGCGCACCGGCACGAAGATTCCGCCAGTCCTGGGTAGGCTGGTCACGAGTTCCGATGCGACATTCGACGATAGCAGCGCATGTACCCCGCCAAACGCCCAAAGGCCAATGACGAGCCACGGAATTGGCACCTCGTCCAGCACTGACCCGCTGGTGCGCATCAATCCCGCGCCCACCATCGAGCCGAGCCCCACAGCTGCAGCAAAGGCAAAGCCGAGGCGTTTGAGCAACTTTCCGTCGGTCGATGATGTCTCGGTCACGGTAAAATCCGTTTTCGATTATTGGGGCGGGGGGGGCGGAGTGGGCACCAGCACACAGCACTTTCACCCACTCTCGAATGAGTTGCCCGGCGGATGACCGGATCGCAGGGGTCATCCGCCGGACTGGGCACGGTTGGGGCGGAGCGAGCGTCACAAGGAACGCTTGGCTCGGCTCCAGCCCGTTCCGCGCTTAGCGAGCCTTGAATTCCTGAAGCAGCATACTGCCCATCACAGTGCGGTATTCGGCGCGGTTTCCGGCTTCGGATTCGGCCTGCGTGATGGTCTTTTTCGACCACGCATCATAGGCTTTGGACCGGCGCTCATCCTCGGCGGCATCGGGCATGCTGGCGAATGTAACCACCAGATAGATGTCCGGCTCGCCCTCGCGCCGGTTGACGTTGCTGTACATGTTGTAACCGGTGATCCAGCCCTGCGATTTGGCGAATTCCTGACTGCGCGCCCATTCGGTAGCGAGGTATTGTGCGTATTTGTACGAACCGCCATCCTTGATGAAAATTCCCGTCATCTGAGTGTACTCGCCGGTCACAAACGGCCATTCCTGCGCCGCTGCAGCTGTCGGCAAAGCCATTGGTGTGGCTACGAGGGCAACACTCGCCGCCATCATCATCGTTTTGATCATCTTCATCGGTCTTCTCCCGTTTGACGCCAGACACAGCTATCCCGACGTCAGAACCGTGGTTTTCCGGCTCATCCCAAAGGTGCGAATTGTCTGCGAATTCCCGTGGCTCAATAGTGCGCGCAAGGGCGGCTTGGCGTCAACGCCGCTACCGTCAAAAATGCGTCAAAAAAGGCGCAAGATCAGCGGTGTTCGGCTCTTTATCGCTGACCAAGCGAGGCGCATTGCCGCAGCGCATGGCAAGCGCAGCAAATAAGCCAGTTCGGGAAATGTCCCGTATGTGATGGTGGAATGGTGCCCCATAGAGGACAAAGATGGGCACTCAGATCATTGGGAAATTTCCCTGCCCAAGCCCTGAGTCGTCTCCGGCTGCGCAGTTTTAGGACGCCTTTTGGGCCGGTTGCAGAGTTGCAGGTTCCGGCGGTGGCATGACGGAAGCGGACGCCCACTGGGCATCAGCCAATGGCAGCAGCCGACCAGATATCGCCATTCGCACACCACTTCGTGAACGGCGACCTTCACCTGAATTGGTCATACGAAATTACGGAAGCGGTTAAACATCGATGCTTCTTTCTCCCGTTGGTTAGCCTGCTGACCCATTTTTGTCGTTCGGCCTGCTCAGATTAGATCACCTCATGACAACTGCCAATTCGAGACAATCAACACACGCTCGCACCACATTTTATTGTGCCACCCGCTCGCGGATGATTACATACGTTGTTCACGATTTTGTGGCTTCAGAGAGGGGCGGGTTTGAGCACAGGTTACTTCACAGACCGCGAATATGGCGTGCGGCCCGCGATATCGGAAACGGTTGACGAGCGCGTCTGGGGAGCCCTCCACGCGCTGATCGAAATGCGCATTGGAAGCGGCGCGTTCGGCTTTCGATTCACCGAACAATGTTCGGACGGAAACGGGCCGTGCGGTTGCGATCGGCAAGCCTTTGCGCAATTCCTTGAAGCCGAGGTCCCTTGGATCGACTGGCCGCTGCGACGGGGCGAACTACCCGAGACGCCGGTCGTTCTCGACCTGCTGGAGTTCTGCGCCAAGGCGGTCGGCGAACCCATCCTCGGCAGCTACCATTCTTATCATGGTCATTACCACATGACATGGGACCGCGCCGCGGGCCTCGCTTCGTTCGTCGCGGACGTGAACCTCCTGTTCCAGCGCAACGGCATCGCGTTCAAGCTCGACGTCGACGGTCGCGCGCAGAGGATACTTCCGCAGCCTGTCGCGCAGGCACTCGGCTGGCAGATGTTCGATACCGGCGAGGCGGAGCTCGATCGCCTGCTAGAATATGCGTGCTCTCGCTTCCTTTCGCCGAAGCTCGACGATCGCCGGGACGCGACTGAGAAGCTGTGGGATGCCTTCGAGCGCATGAAGACCCTCGAGCCCGGCGCGGATAAGCGCACTCAAGCCGATGCCCTGCTGGATCGCGCCGGCGCTCCGGGAACGCGGATGCGCGAGGCGCTCGCCGAGGAGGCGAAGGCGCTCACGTTCATCGGTAACAACCTGCGTATTCGCCATTCGGAGGTGACGCAGGAGATGATCGATCGGTCGGAGCAGCTGGACTGGCTCTTCGTCCGCATGTTCGCCTTCGTGCGGCTGCTGCTGCTGGCGTCCGGGCGGAGCGCCCATCCGTCGGTCGCTGAAGGGAGTAATTAAGGGATGAGCATCGATGTCTCGAAGGCGGATATCGGCGTGGCGGTCGGAACCGCCACCGCCATCGCCGGTGTCCTCGCGCACCTGAAGTTTGACAGTTCGGTCACGTCGGCTTTGACAGCGGCGGGCGTCATCGCGACCGCGCTGGCGAGCTATTTCAAGTCGCGCAGCGCGGCCAAAGGCGCGCGGGAATCCGAAAAGAGCGCCCGAGACAGCGCGCGCGAGGTAGCCAACATCGCGGCCACGACCTCGACCGACAACACGGCCAAGACGGTGCTGGTGCAGACGGTCACGGCGGAGCGCGCAAAATGGCGGGCCGAGATGCGGGATCAGACCGAGCGGCTGGTGACGCTCCTCCGCGCCCATGCGCGGGGCGGACCCGAGGCCGACTGGGAACAGGTCGACCGCCTGCGGACCGGGATCCGGCTACGCCTCAATCCGGCCGCCCGCACGCCGCCGCCGGCCGGTGGTGACAAGCATGATGCGGATCGCGCGGTGCACTATGTGCTCGACGCCATCGCAACCGCGGGCAAGTCGGATACGGTGCCGCACTTTGCTTTGGCCAACCAGCTCGAGGAACACATGGCGGCTCTCCTCAAGGGCGAATGGGACAAATCGAAGGGCGAAGCGGTGTCGGGCAAACTGGGCGTATCCTGATGCACTATCTGCGGCTCGTACCGCTTGGCTGGAGCGCCCACTCGAGGGCGGATTGGAGCTGACATGACCTACCCGACCTTCGATGATCTGCCTTTCAACAAGCGGCCCGATCTTTCGCCATACCTGATCCACCTGACCAAGCATACCAAGCGCAAGGACGACTATTCGGGCTATGAAAACCTGGTGAACATTCTTCAGAAAGGGAAAATCTGGGGCAGCGGAGAGGCTGGGTTCATTCGCGGCGGCAAGGAGGCCGCCTGCTTCATGGACGTACCGTTCGCCTCACTGAAGTACGTCCTTACCCCGGAGAATATGAAGGCGGACGATCCCCGGTACGAACCTTACGGCATCGTCGTGGGCAAGGCTTCCGGCTACAAACGCGGCTTGCGTCCCGTGCTCTATCTTTCCGACAAGGAAGTTCGCCAGCTCGGCATTCCCAAGGCGGAGCAATGGCGGGTCGTTCGTCTTGAGCGGCGAGACAGCGGATGGGTAAACTGGGTTCACGAGCGCGAATGGCGATGCGAAGGTGATTTCAAACTGCGCTCCACCGTGCCGGCGGTGATCGTCCGCAACTTGAAGTACGCTAAGCGCCTGCGCGAACAGCTCGCCGACGAGCCGAAGGAGTTCAAGTGCGTGCCCAACGCAATCCTTCCAGCCAGCATGATTTGCCAAGGTCTTCTCAAATGAGGGTGGGCGTCGGCTTTCAGAGCTGAAGCGGTCCGGCCGGGGTCATTGTCCAGATTGGCTGACCGGGAAACGCGGCGCGGACCGCATTGAGCGATATTGGGCCAGCCGCGATAACTTCCTCTTCGCCGAATGGTCCGGGCACGGTGAATTTCTGGCGGACCAGAACACTCGCCGGGTCGAGCACGAAGATGCCGACCGGCTTGGCGCCGCGCACCCGCCATTCGTTATAGGCGCCGGGCACGGTATCGTCGATCGACGCATCGAATGCCGCGTCCGATAGCGGCACGCCGCGCGATTGATTGGCACCGGCAACGTCGTAGGCGCCGGCGTCATCGTGATGGACGCGGAGCACATCCTCGGCCGTGCGTGGCTCCAGGATCACGCCGACCGACCCCGTCACATCCATGTGGTGGCCTGGCGTCAACACGGAACATGACAGCGGCCACTGCTCCTTTTCCGCCAGCACTTGCTGCAGGTCGGTCGGGTATTCCAGGCCGTCGCGCATCACGGCATGGGCCGAGAAATGCACGATCAACGCTTGCCGGGCGTCGAGCTTCGCCAGCAGCTCCTCGCGCGTCATGGCGCCCAGTCTGGGTGCGCGTCGCCGCGCAAGTCGTCGAACCCGGTCGGGAAGCCGGCCACGACATCCCGCGCCACCTTGTCGATCGCCGTCGCCGTGCCGTCGTCAAAGCCGGCGCGCTTGGTCTGAAAGCGTTGCACTGACCAGATCGCGAGATCGGCGAGCTGCAATCCCCGGACGAGATGCGACGGCGCCACCACGGGCCCGCCGCCGATCAGGAACGTCGCCTCCGGCCAGTGTTCGACCTTCGGTTCGGCCAGCGCGTTGTCCTGGTCGAGCCACAGCATCGCTGGCCGGGCGCCGGCCGCCAGGCGCTCGACGACGCTGCGCACCAGCACCCGTCGCAGTCCGTGCTTGAACCCGACGCCGACCTTGCCGATCGTCTCGGCGTCCTTCCTGATTTGGGGGTATTGCCCCTTCGGCAGCCAGACCGCGCCGACGCGCCTGGCATGAATCGACAGCTGTTCGGCAACGAACGCCAGCGCGGCAGCGCGCTCCTCCTCGCTCCGCCCTTTCCAAGCGCGGTTTCCGGTTGCGATGTCGGTCGCGTGAAACTCGGCGACGCCATATTGGTCGAGCGCGGCCGTCATCGCGGCATCGAGGGCGGCATAGTTTTCGGACGCCACTTGGACGGCGACGAGGATCCTGAGGTCCGGCCGCAACTTCGCGACGGGCTGCCCGGCGATATCCGTGTCGTCGCAGAAGACCAGGGTTCGCCCGGCTACCGCAAACTGATCGGTCAACGACATGTCCGACGCGGGATCACTTGAGAGCACTTGACATGAGGCGGGCCACTGGATCGGCATCCGCCACCTCTAACAAAAATTCGCGTGACTGTCCCGCGCACTCGCGAATGACAATATCCGTCGAAAGCTGTACTACGACGTGGCACGGGAGATGGCAGCTAAGTCCCAAACCTTGCCCTTGAGATCTATGGGCAGGCATACATGCTTTTAGGCGATCGTGGGGCGATCCGTAATGACCGAGATCGGGGCGCAAAGCCGTCATGGCGTACTCAGTCCCAGGAAATTGCCAGCCCAAGAAATAGAGATATAGCAATCACGCCGCCAGGTCGAACCCTTCGGCGATCTGCTGCTGGAGCCGGTCGGCATAAGCGCGCAACTCGCCGGCAAGCGAATGATCTGGCCGTCTGCGTAGGAACCCCTCGATCAGTGCGATGATCGTCGGCTCGAGCCGCAAGCCGTTAGTGCCCTGTGCGACGAGCCAACCCAGCTTGGCTATCGATAACAACAAGCAATCCAACTCGACATGATCGCGCAGCGCCCACCATGCGCCCTTGCTCGCGGGACGCCTGACGCCTGGCTTGGCGGCAACCAGCGCGAATGGCACGCCCATGCGCAATAATACCTGGCTGAGGTGGCTCCAGGTTCGCCCGCCACCCTTGATCTGCAGGCCGAGGTCCAAATGCGGCCGGCGCCCCTTGCGCCCGGGGTGATCGATCAGCTGAGGAGGAAGCCGCAGCCCATGAGCCATCCCCGAAAGGAGCAAGACCGGAATGTCCATCGCAAGGCCTCCGTAAGTGAGTACCGGCTTGTCTTGGTGCGCGCGCAGGTAGTCGAAGAGCTGACTGACCACGCCTTCCTCGTCGCCCCAGTCCCGCTCCGTCCAGCTGAGGGTGTCGCCGACCGACACCCGGCCTTCATCGTCGATCGTGAACGGGAAGACGGCTGCAGCCATGACCTTCTTGACCGCGACCGCCCGGGTATCGGATTTCGGATCCATGGCCTTGTGTGCCTTGTGTAGATCCTCGTCCCAGTAAAACTCCGCGTCGAGCGCGATATAGCTATTCGCCATCTGCCTTTTCCTTTCTGTAACTGTTGGCACCATCACGCTTCATCAGAAGGGCAGCGGGCGAGCCTGCTCGATCGCCCGCCAGGCTTGGAAGGCAGAGCCGAGCGTGATCCGGTCGCCGTCGCGGCAGCAACTCGCAAGGAAAGTCAGCCAGAGCACCTGCGCCTCGGCTGCGGCGCGGCGTGCCTGTGCGAGCGTCGACGACCCCGGACCTGCGCGCCGGATCGCGTAAGCAGCTGCGGTCTCGTCGAGTGCCGTCTCGCGGCACTCGATTGGGACGATATCGAGATCACCGCGGAGGCGCTGAATGAGCTGCAGGTCCGAGGGCGGAAACGGAATCCCTGCCATAGTCTTGCGCAGATGATGGTGTTTGCCAGGCCGTGCCTTGCAGATCAGGGTGGCGTCGGCTGGGATGCTCTTGGCGATGCCTTCGATGATATCGGAACGCTTTGTCTCGCGCTGAAACGCATAGTGCTCGCTGGCGAACTGCGCACCCCATTCCGGGCATCTGGTCACGGTGAAGATCGCGATGCTGCGGATCGCGGATCGGTGGCTGGGTTCGACCGGATTGCGCACGATCTCCAGCGAGGCGAGCACGCGCGGATGGCGCATGGGTGAAGAGTTCATGGGAGGTGGTTTCCTGTATTTAAAACGGCACGGGCGGCGCCTCCCGGAGGAGACGCCGCCCGTGTGCGGTCAGAGATTGGTGGGATCAGGCGGCGGCAACGGTGGTCACGTCGCCGCGGCTGTTGAAAAAGACGTCGCCCGGCAGCGGACCGCCGGTGCTCACCAGCGGCCCGATCGCGTCGGCGGTCGCCGCTATACGCTCTGCCGCACGCCGGTGGTTGCGAGGCTTCTTGGTCGCCGCTTCGATCGGAAGCTCCGAGAGCATTCCGCGCTGGTCGATGGCGAACTGCCGCTCGCGGTCCTCGGTCATGAAAACGAGCGGATCGTCGTAACCGGTCGATGACGGCACGACCTTGCTCGCCAGCACCTGGTGATGATGCCGAAGAAGCAGGAGGTAGAACTCCGGCGTGACCGCTTCCTCGTCGGTATAGACGGCGATCACGCAGTCCTGCCGCTCATCTGCGACGCGGCGCGCCGCAGCTTCCAGGATCGGCCCGTCGAGGCCGGTGACCGAGGCGAAGCAGACAGACGAGGCAATTGTCCCGCCAATGCTAAGCCCAAGTTCTAGCTTGAGCGCGTTGGCATTTGCCCGGCGGACATCGTGTCCGCAGGTATGGTGCGTATTCATATGTAGTTTCCTTGTGTTCGAGATACGGCCTTTCTGGCCGGAGCCTTTTCCCTTCCCGGGATCCAGCTCACTCTCACCGCAGAAAATCAGGCACGCAGACCTTGGGTCGCTTGGGCGACCAGGTCTCGTTGGCGCGATATCGCTGGCTCGCAGGCAGCGGGACCACCATGGGACGTTTGCCGATCGTCTGCCGATACCAGCGGTATTCCGACCGGAAATCGGCTTGTCGAACATGCTTGTGCCAGATCTTATGGGCGCGCTCCGGCGCCCATTGGTATCGACGGTCCTTCAGGTCGTCCTTGAACCCGTATGGAGCGCCCCATGCCTCGAACCGCCATGCTGGCGCATCAATGGTTGCAAGCACCTTCGCCATCACGCTCTCGCCATCGGCGCACACGTGATCGAGCAGCTCGATGAGCGCGAGCACATCGTCGCGCGCGCGATGGGCATTGGGCATGTAATAGCTCGCCTGCGCCAACAGATAGCCTTGCGGTCCAGGCTCGAACCCGAGTTTGCGCCACGGCACGTCCTGCATGGCGCACCCCCACGACACCGCAACGTGTCCGCCGATGTGCTTCTCCACGAAGGGCCGGTCGAAGCTGGCGTTGAAGGCGATGACCCCATCGCAACCTTCGAGAAACGCAACCAGCTGCTCAGGGCAGATCGACTCGCCGGCAAGGTCTGCATCGGTGAGCCCCGTCAGCTCAATGATCTCAGGTGGCAGCGGGTGACCCGGATCGACCAGCCCGGTCTTCACCTGTTCGACTGCGACTACGCAGCCCCGATCGTCGACCAAGACGACCGCCCCGCAAAGCTCGATGATCTGGTGCTTCTCGAGCCTCAGACCGGTGGTCTCCGTATCGAGCACGCAGATCCGCCGGACTGTCTCGCCTTCCGGTGCCGTGCGGGACCAGTCGGCCCGGTCGCGCACCGGATGTAGGATGCGCGGCTCGCCGTTGCGCGCATTCTTCCTGGCCGGCGTGCCCGGCATTTGCTGTAAACTGTTCATCGAAAGTGCCTCGTGTCACGAGGCCGGCCGAAGGGCTTTTCCCCTCTCCTACCAACCTCGGACAGCACCGCTGGTCGGAAGAATTTTCCCAATGTGGATGCGTGCGAAGGCAAGTGGAACGACGGCGATTACGGACAGTCTGGACCAGCTCTCTTCAGGAGCCGCAGTTGAGATAGCGGACATTCCTGTGGGCTAGCCTGCGTGTCACCTTCGCGCCCAATTGAGTTTTCCCAAGAGATGGCTAAAGTAGCTCCAAATCGGGAGAGGGAAATGCAGCATATTTCGGCAAGGGAAGCCAAGAATGGCTTTGGACGCCTGATTGATTTGGCGAGAGCCGAACCCGTTTCGATCGACAAATTTGGGCGCCCCGTCGTCGTTGTCCTATCGGTAGAAGAGTACGAGCGACTGATTGCAATTGCTTCGGAGCGCGGAGCGAATTGCTAGATGGCCACTCATACTGACCTTGCCAACCTGATTTGGGAAATCGCCAATCTACTGCGCGGCCCCTATCGCCCGCCGCAATACGAGCGGGTGATGCTGCCGCTCGTTGTCCTTCGTCGCTTCGATTGCGTGCTTGCCGATACTAAAGACGCGGTGGTGGCGGAAGCCAAGCGTCGCGAGGGAAGCAAGATTCGAGGAGATGCGCTCGACAGCAAATTGAACCAAGTTGCTGGCCATCGCTTCCACAATCACGCGCCCTATGATTTCAAAAAGCTGCTCGGCGATCCGGACAACATCAACCAGCACCTGCAAACCTACATCAATGGATTTTCCGCTAACGTCCGAAAGATTTTCGAGTATTTCGAGTTCACTGCCGAGATCGAACGGATGCACGAGGCGGGTATCCTGTTCCTGATTGTAAAAGAGATTGCTGGCGTCGATCTTCACCCCAGCAAGGTCAAGAACGAGCAGATGGGGCTGCTCTTCGAAAACCTGATCCGGCGCTTCAACGAACTGGCGAACGAAACGGCTGGCGATCACTTCACTCCGCGTGAGGTCATCACGCTTATGGTCGATCTCCTGTTCAATGATGATGACGATCTTTTCGTGAAGGAAGGGGCCGTACGCACCATCCTCGATCCAGCATGCGGCACAGGTGGAATGCTGGCCGAAGCGCAGGCTTATATGCGGCGGCACAACTCACCTGCGAAGCTCTACGTATACGGCCAGGACTATAACAAGCGCGCTTTCGCTACCGCCGCGTCCGACATGCTGATGAAGCAGGTTGACCACAACGGGCACGGCGAGAACATTCAGTTCGGTGACACCTTCACCGATGACAAGTTCGAGGGCCAGAAGTTCGACTACTTCATCGCCAATCCGCCGTTTGGAGTGGATTGGAAGAAGCAGCAGAAGGACATCGTGGCGGAGCATGAGCGCGGCAAGTCCGGCCGATTCCATGCCGGCCTGCCAAGGGTAAACGATGGGTCTTTGCTGTTCCTCCAGCACATGATCTCGAAGTTTGAAGACGTTGATACGGCAAACAACAAACACGGCTCACGCGCCGCCATCGTTTTCAGCGGCTCGCCCTTGTTCACCGGCGGGGCCGGGGGTGGCGAAAGCAACATCCGCAAGTGGATCATTGAAGGGGACATGCTGGAGGCGATCATCGCCCTGCCGGAGCAGATGTTCTACAACACCGGCATTGGTACCTACATCTGGATCGTCACGAACCGGAAGGCGAAGGCGCGAAAGGGCAAGATCCAGTTGGTCGACGCGCGCGACGCCTGGATTCCGATGCGTCGCAACCAGGGCGACAAGCGGCGCAAGATCGGCGAAGGTCCCGCGCTGGAGGGCGATGACCGCCCAGATGAGCCGGATCAGATTGCCGACATTGTTCGCCGCTACGGCCAGTTCGCCCCGAACGAACAGTCGAAGATCTTCGACAATGAGGATTTCGGCTATACCCGCGTCACGGTCGAGCGCCCCTTGCGCTTGCGTTACCAGATGACGGTGGAGCACAAGGCGCGCTTCCTCGATGCCGCACCACACCTGCTCGACGATATCCAAGCAATCGACAAAGAACTCGGGCGCGAGCCGCAATTTGACTGGAACTCGGTATCCGCTGCCATTGATCGCTTGCTAAAGAAGCGCGGGTCAAAGTGGAAAGCAGCCGACCAGAAACTCTTCCGTAGTGTGTTCACCGCCAAGGATGTCGCCGCAAAGGAGGTGCGTAAGGGCAAGGGGTTTGAGCCTGATACCGATTTGCGCGATTTCGAGAATATTCCGATCAAGGTCGATATCGACGCCTTCTTTGCGCGCGAAGTCCTGCCCCATATACCCGATGCTTGGATTGACCGGAGCAAGGACAAAGTGGGCTATGAAATCAACTTCAACCGCCACTTCTACAAATTCACGCCGGCGCGCCCGCTGACAGTGATCGATGCCGAGCTAAAGCAAGCGGAAGAGGAAATCATGCGCCTGTTGCGGGAGGTCACGGAGTGAGCGCAGTTGATCAACTGCGCCAAATGGTTCCGGCCCAATGGCCATTAAAACCTTTGCGGTCCGTTGCAGATTATCAAGTCAGCAATGTCGATAAGCTCATCGCCGAAGACGAAGAGCCTGTCCGGCTTTGCAACTATGTGGATGTCTATCACAATGAAATAGTCGACCTGACCATTCCCTTTATGGCTGCCACGGCCTCTGCTGGAGAAATTGAACGTTTCGGCCTTGAGGTAGGCGATGTTCTCATCACGAAGGACTCCGAGTCTTGGAATGATATTGGCGTGCCGGCACTCATCTGCGAAACTGCGGATGACCTTGTGTGCGGCTATCACCTTGCGATGATCCGCCCAGATCCGGATTGGATTGAAGGCGAATTTCTGTTTCGGTGTATGCAGGCAAAGCCTGTCGGGATTCAGCTTGAATTGGCTGCGAACGGAATTACGCGATTTGGCATTCCAAAATCTGCAATTGGAAGCCTGTTTATTCCTGTGCCGCCAATCTCCGATCAGAGGCGGATTGTCGGATACATTGCAGATCAGGTTCAGGACATTGACGCGTTAATCGATGGCAAGCAGAAGCTGTTGGGCCTGCTGGCCGAAAAGCGGCGGACGCTGGTGGCAGAAGCGGTCATGCGCGGGCTGGACCGCTCCGCCACCTTGCGCCCCTCCGGCATCGACTGGCTTGGCGACATTCCAGCACATTGGGATGTTAAGCGATCCCGCTGGCTCTTCAACGAACGCGACGAACGGTCAGTAACCGGCGAAGAGGAAATGTTGACAGTTTCCCACATTACCGGCGTCACGCCCCGGTCCGAAAAAGACGTCAACATGTTCGAGGCAGAGACGACGGCTGGGTACAAGCTATGCTTCACCGGCGACCTCGTCATCAACACACTTTGGGCCTGGATGGGCGCGATGGGCACGGCCCCGGTCGATGGCATCGTTAGCCCCGCCTATAACGTTTACACACCCGGCCCACACCTGCTGCCCGCCTATGTCGACGCACTGGCCCGCATTCCAGTCTTCGCGCAGGAAGTGACGCGATACTCGAAGGGCGTCTGGTCATCCCGCCTGCGTCTGTACCCGGAAGGTTTCTTCGAGACCTTCTGGCCCGTGCCGCCGCTTGGCGAGCAAGAACAGATCGTTGCCCACATTGCCGAGGAGCGCGCCAAGATCGACAAACTGGCAACCGCCACCGAACGCTCCATCATCCTGCTAAAAGAACGCCGCAGCGCCTTGATCGCCGCTGCCGTGACCGGCCAGATAAAAATTTCGGAGGCTGCATGAAAATTACTGGGTTATCTCTATTCAACCTGCGCTCATTCGAATTCGCGGAGTTCGCCTTCAACCCACGAGTTAATCTAATTGCCGGCATAAACGGTGCGGGCAAGAGCACCGTCCTAGATGCAATCCGAACCTGTGCATCGCATTTGCTGCCCGCTATGATGCAAATGCCGTCTCGACCATTCAGCTTTGATCGGGAAGACATCCATGACGATGCTCCCTTCGCAGACGCTACACTTCATTTCACTTTGGCCGGAGAACCCTGCAGATTCACTCTTCGAGAATGGCGCGAGCCGCTTGCATCTGACGATCCAGAAAATCTGTCAAAACTTCGCCGAGAAATCCTTGAGTCGGATCGTTTGGCGGACCGCCCCAGGAACCTGATCAGAAATCTCGCTGAGACTTTGGTTTCTCCCAATCCAACTGTCTTCAATCCACCAGAACCGCGTCTCAAAGCATTGAAATCAGATGCGACTTCCTCCCCGCTCGTCATCTATTTCTCAACTTCGCGAACACAATTGAGCGGACGCAAGGAAAGTAGTTCTGCTGCCGCAAAAGGCACTGGCGCAGCCTATGTTAGGGCACTTGGCCAGACCGAGTTGAGCGTGGTCCAATTCGCCGACTGGTTTCGTGCCCAACAGGCTTTGGCCGGCGAGCGTCCGGAATCAGGCCAACTAGTGGAGGCAATTGAGGCCGCGGTACAGCAGTTCTTGCCTGGTTTCTCGAATTTGCGCCCTACCAAGTTAGGGCCATCCCAATTGCTCATCGATCATGATGGAACAACGCTGAATCTTCGCCAGCTTTCGGACGGCGAACGAAGCGTCCTTGTTCTCGTCCTCGATATCGCAAGGCGCTTGACCCAGGCAAATCCCTCATTGAACGATCCCATATCAGAGGCCGAAGCCGTCATTTTAATCGACGAGATTGATCTTCATCTCCATCCTCAGTGGCAGCGGAAAATCGTACGGGATTTGGTCCGCACTTTCCCAAATTGTCAATTCATTGCGTCGACACACTCGCCACAGGTCATCGGCGAAGTGCCGCACGATCAAATCCAGATGATCGACGGAGATAATGTTTACGTTCCAGGCCATTCCTTTGGCGTCGATTCCAGCAGAGTCCTCGAAGAGCTCATGGATGCCAAACCTCGCAACGCAGGCGTCGAAGAGAAGCTGAACACTATTGCTGAGCTGATCGACCAGGGCAAAGAAGCGGAGGCGCGAAGTGAGATCGAAACTCTCGCCAAAGAAATAGGGGAAGATGACCCCGAAATTACGCGAGCTCGTATGCTGCTTGAATTCATGAGCAAGGATGACGCATGAGGGCGATTGCTAAAGGTAACGAGCCGGCCTGCCTTACCCAACATCGCGTTTCGGCTCATTGCGACTACGGAAATTACGAAGGAAAGCCTGCGTTGAGAGCAGCGTTGGTCGCGGAGCAGCGAGGCCTCTGTTGCTATTGTATGTCGCGCATCTCAGCCGATGGCCACAAAATGAAGATTGAGCACTGGCGATGCCAGGCAAATTTCCCGGATCAGCAGTTGGTTTACGGCAATCTTCTCGGAGCGTGCAAAGGAGGAGAAGGAGGAAGTCCTGAGCAGCGGCACTGCGATACACTGAAAGGCAACCGGAATCTTTTATGGAATCCGGCCATTCCCGCTCACGCCATCGAATCTCGGATTACTTATCGTAACAACGGTGAAATCCGCTCCAATAATGAACAATTCGACAGAGAATTAGACACAGTTCTGAATCTCAATATACCTCTTTTGAAAAATAGACGAAAAAGTGCCTTAGATGTTGTCTTGTCTTGGTGGCAGAAGACGTCACCAAGTCCCGCGAAAGTGCGGGCGCGCATAACCAAATATGATGATGGCAATGATGAGCTTACGCCATATGCTCCAGTTGCCGTCTGGTTTCTCAAGCGAAAGCTAGCCGCATGACGAAAGCACACGCCGCTCTCCACACCGAGGAAGCCTTCGAAACGGTTGTCGAGAGTGTTTTGCTCGCGAATGGCTACAGTGCCCTTACACCAAACGAGTTCGACCGCTCGACTGCGATATTTCCCGAACCGGTTATCAACTTCATCCGCGCCACCCAACCTCGCGAATGGAAGGCGCTGGAGGCGCTTCATGGCGATAATACCAGCGCTCAGGTACTGGCCGATTTGGTAAAGTGGATTGACGCAAATGGCTCTCTCGCAACGCTACGACACGGCTTCAAGTGCTATGGCAAGAACTCTCCGCGTAGCCACATTCAAGGCAGCGCACGATCTGAACGCAGAGCTGGAGGCACGATACGCCGCCAACATCGTCAGCGTCACGCGCCAGCTTCGCTACTCGCTCAGGAACGATAACGAGCTTGATCTCGTGCTCAGCATCAACGGCATTCCGGTGATCTCGGTCGAACTGAAAAACGCAATGACGCGATCGACCGTTGAAGATGCTATTCGGCAATACCGCAGCGACCGCGATCCGCGCGAACCCATCTTCGAGTTCAAGCGGCGCATATTGGCACACTTCGCCGTCGATACCGATGCGGTCTTCATGACGACGCGATTGGCCGGACCGGCCACTCACTTCCTTCCCTTCAACCGCGGGAATGATGGAGGCGCAGGCAATCCTCCTGACACCAAGGGTCGAAGCTATCGCACTGCCTACTTGTGGGAAGAAGTGCTTCAGCGCGACAGCCTGCTCGATCTGCTCGCCCGGTTCATCCATTTGCAGGTGGAAGAAAAGCGCGACGACGCGGGGCGGAAGGTCGAGAAGGAAACCCTTATCTTTCCGCGCTACCATCAGCTTGAAGCGGTCCGCGATTTGGTCGCGCGGGCTAAGTCTGAAGGCCCCGGTCACAACTATCTGATCGAGCATTCGGCGGGCAGCGGCAAGAGCAATACCATCGGCTGGCTTACCCATCGACTTGCGTCGCTGCACGACAGCGCAAATGATCGCGTGTTCGACAGCGTCATAGTCATCACTGATCGCGTGGTTCTCGACAAGCAATTGCAGGACACGATCTACCAGTTCGAGCACAAACATGGCGTCGTCCAGAAGATCGACGACAATTCCCGGCAGCTGGCGGAAGCTCTGGAAAGCTCCGTGCCGATCATCATCACGACCTTGCAGAAGTTTCCATTCGTTTCACGCCAACTGATCCGGCTTGCCGAGGAGCGCGGGGACGATGGTGATGGAGTGCTAAAGACCCGGAATTTTGCGGTTATCATTGATGAGGCGCACAGCTCACAGGGCGGCGAAGCGGCAACCGACCTGAAAGAAGTTCTCGGTGGTCAGCGGCTGCGCGAAGAAGCCCAACGCTACATGGCCGAAAACGAGAGTGTCGGCGAGGATGAGCTATTCCGCAGCATGGCGAAGCGCGGTCGTCAGGCAAATATAAGCTTCTTCGCATTCACCGCGACGCCGAAACACAAGACATTGGCCGTGTTTGGCAATGGTGGCGAGCCCGCCCACCGCTACACCATGCGCCAGGCTATTGAGGAACACTTCATCCTCGATGTTCTCAAGCACTACACCACCTACGCCACCTATTTCCGGCTGCTGAAGGCCAGTGACGATGATCCTAACGTCGTCAGGAAAAAAGCGGCGCTTGCGCTGGCGAGATTCCTCAAGCTGCATCCGCACAATATCGCCCAGAAGACCGAAGTGATGGTCGAGCATTTCCATGCAGCTACCCAGCACAAAGTTGGCGGTCGCGCCAAAGCCATGGTTGTTACTGGCTCACGCCTTGAAGCCGTACGCTACAAGCAGAGCTTTGACGCCTATATCAAAGCGAAAGGCTATGCCATCAAATCGCTGGTCGCCTTCTCCGGGGCGGTGCCCGACGACAAGCTCCCCGATGTCACGTATACCGAAGAGGCGATGAATTTGGGCGTCCGCGAAAAGGAGCTGCCGGATGTATTCGCCACGTCCGAGTATCAGGTTCTGCTAGTCGCGGAGAAATATCAGACCGGATTTGACCAGCCACTGCTTCACACCATGTACGTCGATAGACGGCTTTCAGGCATCCAAGCCGTCCAGACTTTGTCGCGGCTGAATTGCACGCACCCCTTCAAAGAGGACACGTTCATTCTCGATTTCGTGAACGACCGAAACGAGATTCAAGAGGCATTCAAGACCTATTACGAGGGCGCAGAGATCGGCGAGGAAGTCGATCCAAGCCGAATGTACCAGATTAAGGGCGAACTGGATTCGAGCGGTATCTACGCCCAAACCGATATCGATCTTTTCTCCAAGGTGTACTTCAAGCCAAAGCTGAAACAGAGCCCTGCCGATCACCAGAAAATGAATGCCATAATCGATCGACCGGTGTCCAATTTCGGCGATCTTGTGAAATCCGATCCAGCAGAAGCCGAGGTGTTGCGCGGGAAGATTCTCGCATTCGGCAGTATCTACGGCTTTCTAAGTCAGATCATCCCCTATCAGGACTTTGACCTCGAAACGCTATACGTCTTCCTACGCCATCTGGCTTCAAAGCTGCCGAAGAAGGGCGGCAGCCCCGGATATCAGTTCAATGATGAGGTGAGACTCGATTACTATCGCCTCCAAAAGGTTAGCGAGGGTTCAATCAGTCTGTCGGAAGGTAGTGCAAACAAACTCGACGGGCCTTCCTCTGTGGGATCGAAAGTCGCGCGTGAAGAAGAGGTTCCACTTTCACGCCTGATTGACGTCGTGAACGACCGGTTCGGCACTGACTTCAACAATGCTGACCAACTGTTTTTCGATCAGATCGTTGAAGCCGCGATGGCGGACGCCAAGCTGCGTCAAGCCGCGATCGTAAACCCGGGCGAGAAATTCGAATTGTTGTTCAAGAATTTGCTGGAAGCCCTATTTGTTGAACGTATTGATCAGAATGAGGAAATCTTCGCGCGTTTCATGAATGACAAGGCATTCCAAGGCCTAGTCACTAATTGGCTAGCCAGTGAAGCTTATGCAAAATTGCGGTCCGGTGAGTAGGAATGAGCGACAAGACCTATAACCGCTGGAGTTGGAGAATTTCTCAATGAGCGACATAAAACTCTACCGTATGGCTCAAGGACAAGTAGCCGAGTTGCCCGGAGGAGCAGTTTCTCTCGAGAAGTCGCTGCAAACTTTGTTCGAAGCCAATCTTGAGAGCCTTCTCGGCGTCCGGTTTCTTGCAAGCGAGTTCATCACAAACGAAGGAGGTCGGATGGACAGCCTCGGGATCGACGAGAACAACAGCCCAGTAGTGATTGAGTACAAGCGTTCGTCGAACGAAAACGTGATCAATCAGGGCCTGTTCTACCTCGACTGGCTAATGGGACACCGCAAGGACTTCGAATGGCTCGTGCTGGAGAAGCTTGGCAAGGACGCTGCCAAAGCCGTTGATTGGTCCGGGCCACGCCTAATCTGTATCGCCGGGGACTTCGGGAAGTACGACGAGCACGCAGTCAAGCAGATGAACCGCAACATTTCGCTCATCCGCTACCGAAAATTCGAAGCTGACCTTCTGTTGCTGGAACAGCTTACGTCTGCCAGCGCGAAGGGGCCGACTTCAGCCACCGTGCCCGCCACCCCGACCGGCACGAAGCCGAACTACAAAACTATCGAGGATCAGATGGCAGAGGCTCCCCAGGCCCTAATCGACCTTTACCACTTGATGTCGGACTTTATGCTGGCCCTTGGTGACGACGTCGAAACCAAGACGACTGCCTATTATGTCGCCTTTCGGCGCATAAAGAACTTTGCCAGCCTTGAGTTCCGCAATCAGGCTAAGAAGCTGTTGGTATACGTTAAAGTCAGTCCGGACAGCGTCGTTCTCGACCAAGGATTTACTCGCGATGTGCGAGGCATCGGCCATTTCGGCACAGGGGATCTTGAGATCACGATCCAAAGCCCTGAAGACTTCGAGAAGGCGAAGCCTCTGCTGGTAAGATCGTATGAGGTGGCATGACGGCGTAACGCGACCCTCAACTCCGATGGGCAGCAGATGATTGCCTGTACGACCGCCGTCCCCATACTGCCCTTGTGCTCAAGTCTGCCGCTAACCTAAATCTCCCTACCACCGTCCCACCCTGGCGGAATGGGAGAACGCTCGACCCGTTTGGCCGTCTGGGCTTGTTCGTCTTGCTCTGTGGGACCGAAAATGTGGTCTAGGAAAAACCGTTTACGCCTCTCGACCACTTCCGCGACGCCGCCCGGAGCAGCCGTCAACTTCGAGAGAAGCTCTAGCACTTCTTGCACCTTCGCCTCGCCCCGCCATCCATAAACAGTCCGACGAAGTGGCTCCGGCGCTTTGCTGGCAAGACGCCAACCCTCGGCTTTGCGAACCAGATATCGCCGAGGATCTGCCGCTATGAATTCTGCGACCGCGGCAATTTCACCCTTCTGATTCTTCGCCTCGTTTTCAAGCGTGCGCTGGATCGACGTCGAGGCAAACTGATCTTCAGATAGGCCTGCGGCGTTCGCCTGATCAGGCGACAGGATCCAGCGACCATCTTTGGCCTTGGTGATCAACGACCGCTGTTCTTCGAGAAGCTGGAGCAGGAGCCAAGGCGAGTTGGCATTGCTGGACGACTGCGCGGGTTCTCTCGTCGCTTCGGCCGCGGCTCTTCTCGCAGTATCCTTGTCTTCCCGCAGTGCTTGTCCAGCGCGCCGTATTGCCCTCTCAATCGCTTCCCAGGTTTCCGCCGCGATCATTTCCGGCACGATGGCCGGACGGGGTTTCGTGAAAATAACGCGTGGCGGCGAGGCCTCAGCTGGGACTACCGGGCTAGTCGGCATTGGCATTGCGGGCCCAGGTATCGGCGCCTTTCGCATCGGTCTAATAGACTTGAGCCATCCATTGCCAAAGCCGATCCTTTCGAGCGGCGCCGACGGGTAGTCTCTGATCGTCGGAAGGGCAGGCACCGTAACGGGCTCGGGCACCTTCAATTTTGTAATCTTGAAAGCTCGCGGTGGAACTGTGGGGTGGAGAGGAGACGGTACGACCAGAGAAGGCATTAACGCTTGGTGCCCCCCAACGGGTGTGAGGACGAACGGCCTTGGCCGCATTGGGGTCACGGCGATGTACGTCGGCGTCTCCGCCGCCTGAGGAATTTGGCTTCTCCTCGGCGGAACGACGGCCGCCGAGGAGAAGCCCTGCAGCAGCACCGTGATCGACGGTAGCATACGAGCCATGGTGTGCAGCTCAGTGCGCCTGAAATTCAGCTTGAACAGATGCATCCGAAACGCTGGCGTGGGCACGGCTGGAACCGCCGCCAAAGCGTGCGGTCGAAATTCGCAAATTTGCGAATTTGCCCTCCTGCATCCTTTCTCGCAAGGACCGGGCAACGCGTGTGAGGCCATCCGGTAAACGGACGGATTGAAGCGCGAGGAGCTTGAAGAATATCGCCTTCGATGAACTTAGCTGGGTGAAGCATCGTCTATGTTTACCCGGGTGGGCGCCCGGCCCATCTTCACAAGCTTGTACGCGATCGAGGGCACACGAGGGATCGCGATACCAAGTGCGATGCGCGATGCTACCCGACGCTCGATCTCCTGAAGGCGGGCGAGGCGCTCGTCCTCACGTCGCAAATCATCATCGATCATGGCGGCTTTCGAGCGCAGAACCCGCTCGTGGTTCTCCTCGTTTGCGGCCACAAACTCGCCCGCCCGGGCACGCCTGGTCTTCTCTTCGTACAACTTCTTCTGGGTTTCGATGGGCAGACCGCGCGCAGCATGCGACAGCCCAGTGTAGACGTCGCAGTCGCCGCGATTGAACGACATCTCGGTCGAAAGCGCTGCAAATCGCTCCCTCAGAAACCGCATGCCTTCGCGACCGTCGAGCTCGGTTCGCAGGCTTTCCGACACGAGCCACTCGTAAGCCACGACCCTTTCGAGGGGACGCCAGCTCCAGTTGACATGAATATGCCAGTTGCGATCGTCGCCGTTTGGAGGCGGCTCGTGAAGCGCGATCGCATAAGGAAGGCCGTACTGGCCGAAGCGCTCTTTCGCCCAGGCTTCGCCCACCTCCAGCATTTGTTCCGGGGTCCAGCGATAGTCCATGGCCAGTACTGCGGTGTTTAGGACCTTGGCTCCCCTCTGAGCCGAACGGTTGACCTGTTCGAGGTGATCGAATCCGCAAACGACCTCCTCGATCGTCTCACCGACATTGGTTCGGAACATCGGCGCACCCCGCTCATCGAGCGCCGCGCCACGCCAGATATATTTCGTCATCCGCATGGCCACACCGGGTCGCGAAGTTCGGCTTGAGTAGTACTTGGCGTCGAAGAAGACCCCGATGCGATTTTGCCGATCGCGGATGAAGCCGCCATAACTTGGCAGCGCTTGCATGGTGCGGGACGGCCGTATTGCCCGCGGCTTCGGCGGCTTGTGCTTGAGCTCAGTCGTCGGCCTCGCAACCGTCCTGATCCTCCGCCGGAAGAAGCGGGCGATGCTCCGATCGAACTCGCGCTCCGCTTGCGCAGCTTACGGATCGCCCTCGCGGTCTCTCGGTCACCGGATTTGACGGCCCGCTCCATCTCCCGATCCGCCTTGCGCGCCATCGCACGCGATGACGTGCCGAGCCTCTTTTTGCTGAAAGATGCTGCGCTGCTGACGGTCAACGCGCGTTCGCGACCGAAGTCGTCGGTGAACACGGCGTCGACATACTGGTGCGTCTTGGGTTGGGGGGTGTCCGAACCGCTGCGCGGGAGGATTTGGTTTCCGCATAGCTGAAACATTTCTTGCGCCAATCTAACCCCCCAACCCTACTTCCCTCCTTTGTTTCAGGATGCCCGGAGATCTTCGGGCATCCTGCTCTCGCAGATTTTCCTAACCTTTCGGCATGGAAGGAGCGCAAGGATGAATTCGCAAATTTACGATTCCGGAAACGGTAGCGACGATACCGACGAGATTCTGGCGAGAGCGGATGCGCGCATCGCGCAACTAAAGGAAGCGCGAGCGCGAATAGCCGAGAAACGGCGAGCTCTGGCCGAACCCAGTCACAAGGTTGTTGTCGCCAATCCATCCGGCATGCATCACAAGATCACCCTCGGCGGAGTGCTCGTGCATGCCGGGTTCCAAGCCGCCGATGCCAACGCGCTCGCAGGCCTTCTAGCAATCGGCGCTGCGGAGTTCGCCGAGCGGTTCGTCGAAGCATCGACGCAGATCCCAAGCACTGACAAGCGAGATCATCGCCAACCTTCTCGATGTTGATGCGCGACAGCTTGCTGCCCTTGGTCTCTTCGCCGAATGGCAGCGCCGTCTCGCCCTCTATCTCGATGATCGAGCGGCATGGCTCGAGCGCGACGAGGAGTTTCAGCTCAAGGGTGCATGGCGAGAGGCCGCCGACCCCTGCAGATCAGCGGTGGCTGATCCGCGTTACCTGCCGGGTTCTCGCGATCGGAATGCCAGGCCACCTGCTTCGGGGCCAGGCGGCCGATTGGCTGGAAGAACATGGCGCCAATCTGAATTACGGAGAGTTCGCATGACATCGTTCGAATGGGCCGATCGTGAGGGCGCGGTGCATCGACTGATCTCGCCCACGCCGATTGATGAGGAAGTCGAGATCGTCAGCCAAGAGATCGATCAGCTGTTTCTCGAAATTGGCCATTCCGAAACTGGCAGAAAGGCGGAGCTGCGTATGGCTGTCGGCAGTCTGGCGGCACGCCTGGAAACACTCAAAGCCGACGCTGAACGATGGAACGCGTTCGCGATCGAGCAGACGCGCGTCCAAGCCATCGAGCTAGCCCAGATGATCGAGAAGCTGAATATTGAGGTGTTGCCCATGAAGATCGTTTCGAGTTTTCACAGTGAGCATCTGCAAGCAATGGCTGAACAGGAACACCGAGATGCATTGCTCGCGGGGCCAGCGACAAACGTAACAGTACGCTGTCCGACGTTCGACGGTCGAACCCAAACCCAGCGCTGAAGCCACAAGGAGAGAAGTGGCCGAATGGCTGAAGAACGACCCGCTCCTTCATCGCCCCTACACCGATGAAGGCGGATGGTTCGAATGGAAAGATGCCGAGGGGTGCATCCACCGGCTTCTCAGCCCGCTCAGGATCGAAAACGAGATCGCATCGATCGCTAAGGAGCTTGGTGAAAAGGTGCCGGTCCTGCGAACCTTTTCGTCCCATTCCGAAACACTTCACGCCATGGAAGCCGCCAATGCGCTCGTTCCGCGTCTGACCGTCCTACAAGCTGATCATGAGCGGTTTTTCCGCGAGATGGCGACCGAGAGGAAGAAGAATGGGAACGGTTCGAGATGCAGTGGAAAACTCTGCGAAGGTCGCGGTGACCAACAGGCAAACGCCGGACGACGTGATGTCGCCGCGGGACATGGGCAACCTCGTCACAGCCTTTCCCGGCCTCAAGGACGCCGCAAGGCGGATCGAGAATGCCCTACCGGAGGGGTGGGGCGAGGATCTGAACCTCGAAGACCTTCTCGCTTCGGTGTCGAACAAGGCGATGGTTGCAGGGGGTGACAGAAGAGTTGGCATGCGCACTGTCTGGGAAGCCGAAGATCCGGCGGTGATCGCGTTCACGGCCGAGCTGTTCGGTATCGTTTCGGTCATGCCAGAACCGGACCAGCATGTGATCGACCAATTGTCGCGCCAATCTGGCTTCGAACGCGAGGGCAAGATCGTGGCAATCAATGGCGTGCCAGTTCCCGCTGGCAAGGAGCAGGTCACGGTCTTTGCAAATCTGCGCTGGCGCTGCCTCCATAGTCCGCTTGCATCGCTTCACCTCGTAGGATTGCGAGACGTTGGGCTCGTCGATCCGATCGATCATGCCGAGCTGAAAATCGAACCCGGCCATCAACCGCACCGCCGCCATTTGCTCGGATACGATGCCCAGCACACCACCGACGAAACCCAGCAGCAGCTCCTCGCATACAGCTCTGCTGCGCATCGGAAGAACCTGATCGCCCTGCAAACGCACGATATGGAGCTGTTCATGGCCGTGTGGCTGCGCGATTTCCGCCAGATCAAGTCGCTCGTCCGCAGCAAGGATCTCGGTTATCTGGTGGCGGCGGATAAGCGAACTAGGCGAATGCAGTCGGCATCCACTCGGCTGATCTACGGCACCGGGATCATGAGCGAATTCGAACGCCTGTTCGAGATCGCCGAGTACTTCCGCATGGATGGTGGCGTGACACGAGAAGCGATCGACCGGGTCATCCGAAGCGTCTCTTCTACTGATGCGGTCCACGTGGGATCGACGCCCTCCCATGAGTTCGTGGCAGGAAGCGTGGCCCACGCCCGGTCGCTATATCCTTGTATGAAATGAGTTCGTCGCTAACGTCTCGTCCGGTCCAGCGCTCAATCAGGCCAACGCTGCGTTCAAGCAGACCGCAAGCTATTGGGAATCGCCGAAGTGTCTTGAAGAAGCCGTCCGGCGAAATGCCTGCGCTGTATTTTCTCGGCATCGAGCCGCAATACCTGACAACCGCCGCGATTATCATGATGGTCCGGAGTTTGAAGCAACTCGAAAAGAACTTTACATACCGTGGATCCGAGAATTTACGGCTGACGAAAGAAACGAACCATTGGTGATCCGGCTCGGCGTGGTCATCATGGCAAACGCCTGCGTGCCGACCGCTAAGGGCATGATCGAGTATCTGGGGAAGGGATTCAAAGCCTCGCAATTCGAGGAAGATGCGTGGTTGCGACAGAAGATGCCCACGCTGATCCACAATCCTGAACTCATCAAACAATATGACCATCAGCAGGCTGCTTACGAAGATAGCCCTGCGGGATGGTCTAGCTCGCCAACCGAAAGTATCGAATTCGCCGACGAGGACGACAAATCGAAATTCACCAGCCAATATGGAAAGGCGAAGGAAAGGGCCGATGCCTGCCCCGCTGTCAAGAAGCCAGGTTGGACACGCTGCTTCCATTTCCAGACCTGGTTCACTCCCACATGCGGAGTTCAACTTCCTTCGCAAATGCTGCAATCTTGCGGAGTTCTGCCCATATGCGAAACGCCGCCTCGAAAAGTGGACCGTTAGGGGCAAGGCAAGAAGCCTGCCGAACTATACGGGCTCTCCGAACACGACATACACCGGTCTGCCGCGATCGCACCCCGTGGAGCATATACAGGATAGGCTGCGCCCCATCTTCGAGAAGTTGCAGTACGCCCTGACCGCCTGCAGCGTCGGTGGACCATTTCCGAACGCGC
>CAWIQR010000003.1:0-193826 GCA_963838365.1 uncultured Alphaproteobacteria bacterium | reverse complement strand
AACTGTTCATCGAAAGTGCCTCGTGTCACGAGGCCGGCCGAAGGGCTTTCCCCTCTCCTACCAACCTCGGACAGCACCGCTGGTCGGAAGAATTTTCCCAATGTGGATGAGTGCGAAGGCAAGTCGAACGGCCGGCATACGGACAGTCTGGACCAGCTCTCTTCAGGAGCCGCAGTTGAGATAGCGGACATTCCTGTGGGCTAGCCTGCGTGTCACCTTCGCGCCCAATTGAGTTTTCCCAAGAGATGGCTAAAGTAGCTCCAAATCGGGAGAGGGAAATGCAGCATATTTCGGCAAGGGAAGCCAAGAATGGCTTTGGACGCCTGATTGATTTGGCGAGAGCCGAACCCGTTTCGATCGACAAATTTGGGCGCCCCGTCGTCGTTGTCCTATCGGTAGAAGAGTACGAGCGACTGATTGCAATTGCTTCGGAGCGCGGAGCGAATTGCTAGATGGCCACTCATACTGACCTTGCCAACCTGATTTGGGAAATCGCCAATCTACTGCGCGGCCCCTATCGCCCGCCGCAATACGAGCGGGTGATGCTGCCGCTCGTTGTCCTTCGTCGCTTCGATTGCGTGCTTGCCGATACTAAAGACGCGGTGGTGGCGGAAAACCAAGCGTCGCGAGGGAAGCAAGATTCGAGGAGATGCGCTCGACAGCAAATTGAACCAAGTTGCTGGCCATCGCTTCCACAATCACGCGCCCTATGATTTCAAAAAGCTGCTCGGCGATCCGGACAACATCAACCAGCACCTGCAAACCTACATCAATGGATTTTCCGCTAACGTCCGAAAGATTTTCGAGTATTTCGAGTTCACTGCCGAGATCGAACGGATGCACGAGGCGGGTATCCTGTTCCTGATTGTAAAAGAGATTGCTGGCGTCGATCTAGCCAGCAAGGTCAAGAACGAGCAGATGGGGCTGCTCTTCGAAAACCTGATCCGGCGCTTCAACGAACTGGCGAACGAAACGGCTGGCGATCACTTCACTCCGCGTGAGGTCATCACGCTTATGGTCGATCTCCTGTTCAATGATGATGACGATCTTTTCGTGAAGGAAGGGGCCGTACGCACCATCCTCGATCCAGCATGCGGCACAGGTGGAATGCTGGCCGAAGCGCAGGCTTATATGCGGCGGCACAACTCACCTGCGAAGCTCTACGTATACGGCCAGGACTATAACAAGCGCGCTTTCGCTACCGCCGCGTCCGACATGCTGATGAAGCAGGTTGACCACAACGGGCACGGCGAGAACATTCAGTTCGGTGACACCTTCACCGATGACAAGTTCGAGGGCCAGAAGTTCGACTACTTCATCGCCAATCCGCCGTTTGGAGTGGATTGGAAGAAGCAGCAGAAGGACATCGTGGCGGAGCATGAGCGCGGCAAGTCCGGCCAATTCCATGCCGGCCTGCCAAGGGTAAACGATGGGTCTTTGCTGTTCCTCCAGCACATGATCTCGAAGTTTGAAGACGTTGATACGGCAAACAACAAACACGGCTCACGCGCCGCCATCGTTTTCAGCGGCTCGCCCTTGTTCACCGGCGGGGCCGGGGGTGGCGAAAGCAACATCCGCAAGTGGATCATTGAAGGGGACATGCTGGAGGCGATCATCGCCCTGCCGGAGCAGATGTTCTACAACACCGGCATTGGTACCTACATCTGGATCGTCACGAACCGGAAGGCGAAGGCGCGAAAGGGCAAGGTGCGGATTGGTCGACGCCCACGACGCCTGGAATCCGATGCGTCGCAACGAGGGCGACAAGCGGCGCAAGATCGGCGAAGGTCCCGCGCTGGAGGGCGATGACCGCCGATCGAGCCGGATCAGATTGCCGACATTGTTCGCCGCTACGGCCAGTTCGCCCCGAACGAACAGTCGAAGATCTTCGACGATGGGGTTTCGGCTATACCCGCGTCACGGTCGAGCGCCCCTTGCGCTTTCGTTACAGATGACGGTGGAGCACAAGGCGCGCTTCCTCGATGCCGCACCACACCTGCTCGACGATATCCAAGCAATCGACAAAGAACTCGGGCGCGAGCCGCAATTTGACTGGAACTCGGTATCCGCTGCCATTGATCGCTTGCTAAAGAAGCGCGGTCAAAGTGGAAAGCAGCCAACCAGAAACTCTTCCGTAGTGTGTTCACCGCCAAGGATGTCGCCGCAAAGGAGGTGCGTAAGGGCAAGGGGTTTGAGCCTAATACCGATTTGCGCGATTTCGAGAATATTCCGATCAAGGTCGATATCGACGCCTTCTTTGCGCGCGAAGTCCTGCCCCATATACCCGATGCTTCGATTGACCGGAGCAAGGACAAAGTGGGCTATGAAATCAACTTCAACCGCCACTACTACAATTCACGCCGGCGCGCCCGCTGACAGTGATCGATGCCGAGCTAAAGCAAGCGGAAGAGGAAATCGTAAGCTGTTGCGGGAGGTCGCGGATGACGCCGTGATCAACTGCGCCAAATGGTTCGGCCCAATGGCCATTAAAACCTTTGCGGTCCGTTGCAGATTATCAAGTCAGCAATGTCGATAAGCTCATCGCCGAAGACGAAGAGCCTGTCCGGCTTTGCAACTATGTGGATGTCTATCACAATGAAATAGTCGACCTGACCATTCCCTTTATGGCTGCCACGGCCTCTGCTGGAGAAATTGAACGTTTCGGCCTTGAGGTAGGCGATGTTCTCATCACGAAGGACTCCGAGTCTTGGAATGATATTGGCGTGCCGGCACTCATCTGCGAAACTGCGGATGACCTTGTGTGCGGCTATCACCTTGCGATGATCCGCCCAGATCCGGATTGGATTGAAGGCGAATTTCTGTTTCGGTGTATGCAGGCAAAGCCTGTCGGGATTCAGCTTGAATTGGCTGCGAACGGAATTACGCGATTTGGCATTCCAAAATCTGCAATTGGAAGCCTGTTTATTCCTGTGCCGCCAATCTCCGATCAGAGGCGGATTGTCGGATACATTGCAGATCAGGTTCAGGACATTGACGCGTTAATCGATGGCAAGCAGAAGCTGTTGGGCCTGCTGGCCGAAAAGCGGCGGACGCTGGTGGCAGAAGCGGTCATGCGCGGGCTGGACCGCTCCGCCACCTTGCGCCCCTCCGGCATCGACTGGCTTGGCGACATTCCAGCACATTGGGATGTTAAGCGATCCCGCTGGCTCTTCAACGAACGCGACGAACGGTCAGTAACCGGCGAAGAGGAAATGTTGACAGTTTCCCACATTACCGGCGTCACGCCCCGGTCCGAAAAAGACGTCAACATGTTCGAGGCAGAGACGACGGCTGGGTACAAGCTATGCTTCACCGGCGACCTCGTCATCAACACACTTTGGGCCTGGATGGGCGCGATGGGCACGGCCCCGGTCGATGGCATCGTTAGCCCCGCCTATAACGTTTACACACCCGGCCCACACCTGCTGCCCGCCTATGTCGACGCACTGGCCCGCATTCCAGTCTTCGCGCAGGAAGTGACGCGATACTCGAAGGGCGTCTGGTCATCCCGCCTGCGTCTGTACCCGGAAGGTTTCTTCGAGACCTTCTGGCCCGTGCCGCCGCTTGGCGAGCAAGAACAGATCGTTGCCCACATTGCCGAGGAGCGCGCCAAGATCGACAAACTGGCAACCGCCACCGAACGCTCCATCATCCTGCTAAAAGAACGCCGCAGCGCCTTGATCGCCGCTGCCGTGACCGGCCAGATAAAAATTTCGGAGGCTGCATGAAAATTACTGGGTTATCTCTATTCAACCTGCGCTCATTCGAATTCGCGGAGTTCGCCTTCAACCCACGAGTTAATCTAATTGCCGGCATAAACGGTGCGGGCAAGAGCACCGTCCTAGATGCAATCCGAACCTGTGCATCGCATTTGCTGCCCGCTATGATGCAAATGCCGTCTCGACCATTCAGCTTTGATCGGGAAGACATCCATGACGATGCTCCCTTCGCAGACGCTACACTTCATTTCACTTTGGCCGGAGAACCCTGCAGATTCACTCTTCGAGAATGGCGCGAGCCGCTTGCATCTGACGATCCAGAAAATCTGTCAAAACTTCGCCGAGAAATCCTTGAGTCGGATCGTTTGGCGGACCGCCCCAGGAACCTGATCAGAAATCTCGCTGAGACTTTGGTTTCTCCCAATCCAACTGTCTTCAATCCACCAGAACCGCGTCTCAAAGCATTGAAATCAGATGCGACTTCCTCCCCGCTCGTCATCTATTTCTCAACTTCGCGAACACAATTGAGCGGACGCAAGGAAAGTAGTTCTGCTGCCGCAAAAGGCACTGGCGCAGCCTATGTTAGGGCACTTGGCCAGACCGAGTTGAGCGTGGTCCAATTCGCCGACTGGTTTCGTGCCCAACAGGCTTTGGCCGGCGAGCGTCCGGAATCAGGCCAACTAGTGGAGGCAATTGAGGCCGCGGTACAGCAGTTCTTGCCTGGTTTCTCGAATTTGCGCCCTACCAAGTTAGGGCCATCCCAATTGCTCATCGATCATGATGGAACAACGCTGAATCTTCGCCAGCTTTCGGACGGCGAACGAAGCGTCCTTGTTCTCGTCCTCGATATCGCAAGGCGCTTGACCCAGGCAAATCCCTCATTGAACGATCCCATATCAGAGGCCGAAGCCGTCATTTTAATCGACGAGATTGATCTTCATCTCCATCCTCAGTGGCAGCGGAAAATCGTACGGGATTTGGTCCGCACTTTCCCAAATTGTCAATTCATTGCGTCGACACACTCGCCACAGGTCATCGGCGAAGTGCCGCACGATCAAATCCAGATGATCGACGGAGATAATGTTTACGTTCCAGGCCATTCCTTTGGCGTCGATTCCAGCAGAGTCCTCGAAGAGCTCATGGATGCCAAACCTCGCAACGCAGGCGTCGAAGAGAAGCTGAACACTATTGCTGAGCTGATCGACCAGGGCAAAGAAGCGGAGGCGCGAAGTGAGATCGAAACTCTCGCCAAAGAAATAGGGGAAGATGACCCCGAAATTACGCGAGCTCGTATGCTGCTTGAATTCATGAGCAAGGATGACGCATGAGGGCGATTGCTAAAGGTAACGAGCCGGCCTGCCTTACCCAACATCGCGTTTCGGCTCATTGCGACTACGGAAATTACGAAGGAAAGCCTGCGTTGAGAGCAGCGTTGGTCGCGGAGCAGCGAGGCCTCTGTTGCTATTGTATGTCGCGCATCTTAGCCGATGGCCACAAAATGAAGATTGAGCACTGGCGATGCCAGGCAAATTTCCCGGATCAGCAGTTGGTTTACGGCAATCTTCTCGGAGCGTGCAAAGGAGGAGAAGGAGGAAGTCCTGAGCAGCGGCACTGCGATACACTGAAAGGCAACCGGAATCTTTTATGGAATCCGGCCATTCCCGCTCACGCCATCGAATCTCGGATTACTTATCGTAACAACGGTGAAATCCGCTCCAATAATGAACAATTCGACAGAGAATTAGACACAGTTCTGAATCTCAATATACCTCTTTTGAAAAATAGACGAAAAAGTGCCTTAGATGTTGTCTTGTCTTGGTGGCAGAAGACGTCACCAAGTCCCGCGAAAGTGCGGGCGCGCATAACCAAATATGATGATGGCAATGATGAGCTTACGCCATATGCTCCAGTTGCCGTCTGGTTTCTCAAGCGAAAGCTAGCCGCATGACGAAAGCACACGCCGCTCTCCACACCGAGGAAGCCTTCGAAACGGTTGTCGAGAGTGTTTTGCTCGCGAATGGCTACAGTGCCCTTACACCAAACGAGTTCGACCGCTCGACTGCGATATTTCCCGAACCGGTTATCAACTTCATCCGCGCCACCCAACCTCGCGAATGGAAGGCGCTGGAGGCGCTTCATGGCGATAATACCAGCGCTCAGGTACTGGCCGATTTGGTAAAGTGGATTGACGCAAATGGCTCTCTCGCAACGCTACGACACGGCTTCAAGTGCTATGGCAAGACTCTCCGCGTAGCCACATTCAAGGCAGCGCACGATCTGAACGCAGAGCTGGAGGCACGATACGCCGCCAACATCGTCAGCGTCACGCGCCAGCTTCGCTACTCGCTCAGGAACGATAACGAGCTTGATCTCGTGCTCAGCATCAACGGCATTCCGGTGATCTCGGTCGAACTGAAAAACGCAATGACGCGATCGACCGTTGAAGATGCTATTCGGCAATACCGCAGCGACCGCGATCCGCGCGAACCCATCTTCGAGTTCAAGCGGCGCATATTGGCACACTTCGCCGTCGATACCGATGCGGTCTTCATGACGACGCGATTGGCCGGACCGGCCACTCACTTCCTTCCCTTCAACCGCGGGAATGATGGAGGCGCAGGCAATCCTCCTGACACCAAGGGTCGAAGCTATCGCACTGCCTACTTGTGGGAAGAAGTGCTTCAGCGCGACAGCCTGCTCGATCTGCTCGCCCGGTTCATCCATTTGCAGGTGGAAGAAAAGCGCGACGACGCGGGGCGGAAGGTCGAGAAGGAAACCCTTATCTTTCCGCGCTACCATCAGCTTGAAGCGGTCCGCGATTTGGTCGCGCGGGCTAAGTCTGAAGGCCCCGGTCACAACTATCTGATCGAGCATTCGGCGGGCAGCGGCAAGAGCAATACCATCGGCTGGCTTACCCATCGACTTGCGTCGCTGCACGACAGCGCAAATGATCGCGTGTTCGACAGCGTCATAGTCATCACTGATCGCGTGGTTCTCGACAAGCAATTGCAGGACACGATCTACCAGTTCGAGCACAAACATGGCGTCGTCCAGAAGATCGACGACAATTCCCGGCAGCTGGCGGAAGCTCTGGAAAGCTCCGTGCCGATCATCATCACGACCTTGCAGAAGTTTCCATTCGTTTCACGCCAACTGATCCGGCTTGCCGAGGAGCGCGGGGACGATGGTGATGGAGTGCTAAAGACCCGGAATTTTGCGGTTATCATTGATGAGGCGCACAGCTCACAGGGCGGCGAAGCGGCAACCGACCTGAAAGAAGTTCTCGGTGGTCAGCGGCTGCGCGAAGAAGCCCAACGCTACATGGCCGAAAACGAGAGTGTCGGCGAGGATGAGCTATTCCGCAGCATGGCGAAGCGCGGTCGTCAGGCAAATATAAGCTTCTTCGCATTCACCGCGACGCCGAAACACAAGACATTGGCCGTGTTTGGCAATGGTGGCGAGCCCGCCCACCGCTACACCATGCGCCAGGCTATTGAGGAACACTTCATCCTCGATGTTCTCAAGCACTACACCACCTACGCCACCTATTTCCGGCTGCTGAAGGCCAGTGACGATGATCCTAACGTCGTCAGGAAAAAAGCGGCGCTTGCGCTGGCGAGATTCCTCAAGCTGCATCCGCACAATATCGCCCAGAAGACCGAAGTGATGGTCGAGCATTTCCATGCAGCTACCCAGCACAAAGTTGGCGGTCGCGCCAAAGCCATGGTTGTTACTGGCTCACGCCTTGAAGCCGTACGCTACAAGCAGAGCTTTGACGCCTATATCAAAGCGAAAGGCTATGCCATCAAATCGCTGGTCGCCTTCTCCGGGGCGGTGCCCGACGACAAGCTCCCCGATGTCACGTATACCGAAGAGGCGATGAATCTGGGCGTCCGCGAAAAGGAGCTGCCGGATGTATTCGCCACGTCCGAGTATCAGGTTCTGCTAGTCGCGGAGAAATATCAGACCGGATTTGACCAGCCACTGCTTCACACCATGTACGTCGATAGACGGCTTTCAGGCATCCAAGCCGTCCAGACTCTGTCGCGGCTGAATTGCACGCACCCCTTCAAAGAGGACACGTTCATTCTCGATTTCGTGAACGACCGAAACGAGATTCAAGAGGCATTCAAGACCTATTACGAGGGCGCAGAGATCGGCGAGGAAGTCGATCCAAGCCGAATGTACCAGATTAAGGGCGAACTGGATTCGAGCGGTATCTACGCCCAAACCGATATCGATCTTTTCTCCAAGGTGTACTTCAAGCCAAAGCTGAAACAGAGCCCTGCCGATCACCAGAAAATGAATGCCATAATCGATCGACCGGTGTCCAATTTCGGCGATCTTGTGAAATCCGATCCAGCAGAAGCCGAGGTGTTGCGCGGAAAGATTCTCGCATTCGGCAGTATCTACGGCTTTCTAAGTCAGATCATCCCCTATCAGGACTCTGACCTCGAAACGCTATACGTCTTCCTACGCCATCTGGCTTCAAAGCTGCCGAAGAAGGGCGGCAGCCCCGGATATCAGTTCAATGATGAGGTGAGACTCGATTACTATCGCCTCCAAAAGGTTAGCGAGGGTTCAATCAGTCTGTCGGAAGGTAGTGCAAACAAACTCGACGGGCCTTCCTCTGTGGGATCGAAAGTCGCGCGTGAAGAAGAGGTTCCACTTTCACGCCTGATTGACGTCGTGAACGACCGGTTCGGCACTGACTTCAACAATGCTGACCAACTGTTTTTCGATCAGATCGTTGAAGCCGCGATGGCGGACGCCAAGCTGCGTCAAGCCGCGATCGTAAACCCGGGCGAGAAATTCGAATTGTTGTTCAAGAATTTGCTGGAAGCCCTATTTGTTGAACGTATTGATCAGAATGAGGAAATCTTCGCGCGTTTCATGAATGACAAGGCATTCCAAGGCCTAGTCACTAATTGGCTAGCCAGTGAAGCTTATGCAAAATTGCGGTCCGGTGAGTAGGAATGAGCGACAAGACCTATAACCGCTGGAGTTGGAGAATTTCTCAATGAGCGACATAAAACTCTACCGTATGGCTCAAGGACAAGTAGCCGAGTTGCCCGGAGGAGCAGTTTCTCTCGAGAAGTCGCTGCAAACTTTGTTCGAAGCCAATCTTGAGAGCCTTCTCGGCGTCCGGTTTCTTGCAAGCGAGTTCATCACAAACGAAGGAGGTCGGATGGACAGCCTCGGGATCGACGAGAACAACAGCCCAGTAGTGATTGAGTACAAGCGTTCGTCGAACGAAAACGTGATCAATCAGGGCCTGTTCTACCTCGACTGGCTAATGGGACACCGCAAGGACTTCGAATGGCTCGTGCTGGAGAAGCTTGGCAAGGACGCTGCCAAAGCCGTTGATTGGTCCGGGCCACGCCTAATCTGTATCGCCGGGGACTTCGGGAAGTACGACGAGCACGCAGTCAAGCAGATGAACCGCAACATTTCGCTCATCCGCTACCGAAAATTCGAAGCTGACCTTCTGTTGCTGGAACAGCTTACGTCTGCCAGCGCGAAGGGGCCGACTTCAGCCACCGTGCCCGCCACCCCGACCGGCACGAAGCCGAACTACAAAACTATCGAGGATCAGATGGCAGAGGCTCCCCAGGCCCTAATCGACCTTTACCACTTGATGTCGGACTTTATGCTGGCCCTTGGTGACGACGTCGAAACCAAGACGACTGCCTATTATGTCGCCTTTCGGCGCATAAAGAACTTTGCCAGCCTTGAGTTCCGCAATCAGGCTAAGAAGCTGTTGGTATACGTTAAAGTCAGTCCGGACAGCGTCGTTCTCGACCAAGGATTTACTCGCGATGTGCGAGGCATCGGCCATTTCGGCACAGGGGATCTTGAGATCACGATCCAAAGCCCTGAAGACTTCGAGAAGGCGAAGCCTCTGCTGGTAAGATCGTATGAGGTGGCATGACGGCGTAACGCGACCCTCAACTCCGATGGGCAGCAGATGATTGCCTGTACGACCGCCGTCCCCATACTGCCCTTGTGCTCAAGTCTGCCGCTAACCTAAATCTCCCTACCACCGTCCCACCCTGGCGGAATGGGAGAACGCTCGACCCGTTTGGCCGTCTGGGCTTGTTCGTCTTGCTCTGTGGGACCGAAAATGTGGTCTAGGAAAAACCGTTTACGCCTCTCGACCACTTCCGCGACGCCGCCCGGAGCAGCCGTCAACTTCGAGAGAAGCTCTAGCACTTCTTGCACCTTCGCCTCGCCCCGCCATCCATAAACAGTCCGACGAAGTGGCTCCGGCGCTTTGCTGGCAAGACGCCAACCCTCGGCTTTGCGAACCAGATATCGCCGAGGATCTGCCGCTATGAATTCTGCGACCGCGGCAATTTCACCCTTCTGATTCTTCGCCTCGTTTTCAAGCGTGCGCTGGATCGACGTCGAGGCAATCTGATCTTCAGATAGGCCTGCGGCGTTCGCCTGATCAGGCGACAGGATCCAGCGACCATCTTTGGCCTTGGTGATCAACGACCGCTGTTCTTCGAGAAGCTGGAGCAGGAGCCAAGGCGAGTTGGCATTGCTGGACGACTGCGCGGGTTCTCTCGTCGCTTCGGCCGCGGCTCTTCTCGCAGTATCCTTGTCTTCCCGCAGTGCTTGTCCAGCGCGCCGTATTGCCCTCTCAATCGCTTCCCAGGTTTCCGCCGCGATCATTTCCGGCACGATGGCCGGACGGGGTTTCGTGAAAATAACGCGTGGCGGCGAGGCCTCAGCTGGGACTACCGGGCTAGTCGGCATTGGCATTGCGGGCCCAGGTATCGGCGCCTTTCGCATCGGTCTAATAGACTTGAGCCATCCATTGCCAAAGCCGATCCTTTCGAGCGGCGCCGACGGGTAGTCTCTGATCGTCGGAAGGGCAGGCACCGTAACGGGCTCGGGCACCTTCAATTTTGTAATCTTGAAAGCTCGCGGTGGAACTGTGGGGTGGAGAGGAGACGGTACGACCAGAGAAGGCATCAACGCTTGGTGCCCCCCAACGGGTGTGAGGACGAACGGCCTTGGCCGCATTGGGGTCACGGCGATGTACGTCGGCGTCTCCGCCGCCTGAGGAATTTGGCTTCTCCTCGGCGGAACGACGGCCGCCGAGGAGAAGCCCTGCAGCAGCACCGTGATCGACGGTAGCATACGAGCCATGGTGTGCAGCTCAGTGCGCCTGAAATTCAGCTTGAACAGATGCATCCGAAACGCTGGCGTGGGCACGGCTGGAACCGCCGCCAAGCGTGCGGTCGAAATTCGCAAATTTGCGAATTTGCCCTCCTGCATCCTTTCTCGCAAGGACCGGGCAACGCGTGTGAGGCCATCGGTAAACGGACGGATTGAAGCGCGAGGAGCTTGAAGAATATCGCCTTCGATGAACTTAGCTGGGTGAAGCATCTCTATGTTTACCCGGGTGGGCGCCCGGCCCATCTTCACAAGCTTGTACGCGATCGAGGGCACACGAGGGATCGCGATACCAAGTGCGATGCGCGATGCTACCCGACGCTCGATCTCCTGAAGGCGGGCGAGGCGCTCGTCCTCACGTCGCAAATCATCATCGATCATGGCGGCTTTCGAGCGCAGAACCCGCTCGTGGTTCTCCTCGTTTGCGGCCACAAACTCGCCCGCCCGGGCACGCCTGGTCTTCTCTTCGTACAACTTCTTCTGGGTTTCGATGGGCAGACCGCGCGCAGCATGCGACAGCCCAGTGTAGACGTCGCAGTCGCCGCGATTGAACGACATCTCGGTCGAAAGCGCTGCAAATCGCTCCCTCAGAAACCGCATGCCTTCGCGACCGTCGAGCTCGGTTCGCAGGCTTTCCGACACGAGCCACTCGTAAGCCACGACCCTTTCGAGGGGACGCCAGCTCCAGTTGACATGAATATGCCAGTTGCGATCGTCGCCGTTTGGAGGCGGCTCGTGAAGCGCGATCGCATAAGGAAGGCCGTACTGGCCGAAGCGCTCTTTCGCCCAGGCTTCGCCCACCTCCAGCATTTGTTCCGGGGTCCAGCGATAGTCCATGGCCAGTACTGCGGTGTTTAGGACCTTGGCTCCCCTCTGAGCCGAACGGTTGACCTGTTCGAGGTGATCGAATCCGCAAACGACCTCCTCGATCGTCTCACCGACATTGGTTCGGAACATCGGCGCACCCCGCTCATCGAGCGCCGCGCCACGCCAGATATATTTCGTCATCCGCATGGCCACACCGGGTCGCGAAGTTCGGCTTGAGTAGTACTTGGCGTCGAAGAAGACCCCGATGCGATTTTGCCGATCGCGGATGAAGCCGCCATAACTTGGCAGCGCTTGCATGGTGCGGGACGGCCGTATTGCCCGCGGCTTCGGCGGCTTGTGCTTGAGCTCAGTCGTCGGCCTCGCAACCGTCCTGATCTTCCGCCGGAAGAAGCGGGCGATGCTCCGATCGAACTCGCGCTCCTGCTTGCGCAGCTTACGGATCGCCCTCGCGGTCTCTCGGTCACCGGATTTGACGGCCCGCTCCATCTCCCGATCCGCCTTGCGCGCCATCGCACGCGATGACGTGCCGAGCCTCTTTTTGCTGAAAGATGCTGCGCTGCTGACGGTCAACGCGCGTTCGCGACCGAAGTCGTCGGTGAACACGGCGTCGACATACTGGTGCGTCTTGGGTTGGGGGGTGTTCCGAACCGCTGCGCGGGAGGATTTTGGTTTCCGCATAGCTGAAACATTTCTTGCGCCAATCTAACCCCCCAACCCTACTTCCCTCCTTTGTTTCAGGATGCCCGGAGATCTTCGGGCATCCTGCTCTCGCAGATTTTCCTAACCTTTCGGCATGGAAGGAGCGCAAGGATGAATTCGCAAATTTACGATTCCGGAAACGGTAGCGACGATACCGACGAGATTCTGGCGAGAGCGGATGCGCGCATCGCGCAACTAAAGGAAGCGCGAGCGCGAATAGCCGAGAAACGGCGAGCTCTGGCCGAACCCAGTCACAAGGTTGTTGTCGCCAATCCATCCGGCATGCATCACAAGATCACCCTCGGCGGAGTGCTCGTGCATGCCGGGTTCCAAGCCGCCGATGCCAACGCGCTCGCAGGCCTTCTAGCAATCGGCGCTGCGGAGTTCGCCGAGCGGTTCGTCGAAGCATCGACGCAGAATCCCGAAGCACTGACAAGCGAGATCATCGCCAACCTTCTCGATGTTGATGCGCGACAGCTTGCTGCCCTTGGTCTCTTCGCCGAATGGCAGCGCCGTCTCGCCCTCTATCTCGATGATCGAGCGGCATGGCTCGAGCGCGACGAGGAGTTTCAGCTCAAAGGTGCATGGCGAGAGGCCGCCATGACTGCAGATCAGCGGTGGCTGATCCGCGTTACCTGCCGGGTTCTCGCGATCGGAATGCCAGGCCACCTGCTTCGGGGCCAGGCGGCCGATTGGCTGGAAGAACATGGCGCCAATCTGAATTACGGAGAGTTCGCATGACATCGTTCGAATGGGCCGATCGTGAGGGCGCGGTGCATCGACTGATCTCGCCCACGCCGATTGATGAGGAAGTCGAGATCGTCAGCCAAGAGATCGATCAGCTGTTTCTCGAAATTGGCCATTCCGAAACTGGCAGAAAGGCGGAGCTGCGTATGGCTGTCGGCAGTCTGGCGGCACGCCTGGAAACACTCAAAGCCGACGCTGAACGATGGAACGCGTTCGCGATCGAGCAGACGCGCGTCCAAGCCATCGAGCTAGCCCAGATGATCGAGAAGCTGAATATTGAGGTGTTGCCCATGAAGATCGTTTCGAAGTCTTCACAGTGAGCATCTGCAAGCAATGGCTGAACAGGAACACCGAGATGCATTGCTCGCGGGGCCAGCGACAAAAATGCAGCAGTACGCTGTCCGACGTTCGACGGTCGAACCCAAACCCAGCGCTGAAGCCACAAGGAGAGAAGTGGCCGAATGGCTGAAGAACGACCCGCTCCTTCATCGCCCCTACACCGATGAAGGCGGATGGTTCGAATGGAAAGATGCCGAGGGGTGCATCCACCGGCTTCTCAGCCCGCTCAGGATCGAAAACGAGATCGCATCGATCGCTAAGGAGCTTGGTGAAAAGGTGCCGGTCCTGCGAACCTTTTCGTCCCATTCCGAAACACTTCACGCCATGGAAGCCGCCAATGCGCTCGTTCCGCGTCTGACCGTCCTACAAGCTGATCATGAGCGGTTTTTCCGCGAAGATGGCGACCGAGAGGAAGAAGAATGGGAACGGTTCGAGATGCAGTGGAAAACTCTGCGAAGGTCGCGGTGACCAACAGGCAAACGCCGGACGACGTGATGTCGCCGCGGGACATGGGCAACCTCGTCACAGCCTTTCCCGGCCTCAAGGACGCCGCAAGGCGGATCGAGAATGCCCTACCGGAGGGGTGGGGCGAGGATCTGAACCTCGAAGACCTTCTCGCTTCGGTGTCGAACAAGGCGATGGTTGCAGGGGGTGACAGAAGAGTTGGCATGCGCACTGTCTGGGAAGCCGAAGATCCGGCGGTGATCGCGTTCACGGCCGAGCTGTTCGGTATCGTTTCGGTCATGCCAGAACCGGACCAGCATGTGATCGACCAATTGTCGCGCCAATCTGGCTTCGAACGCGAGGGCAAGATCGTGGCAATCAATGGCGTGCCAGTTCCCGCTGGCAAGGAGCAGGTCACGGTCTTTGCAAATCTGCGCTGGCGCTGCCTCCATAGTCCGCTTGCATCGCTTCACCTCGTAGGATTGCGAGACGTTGGGCTCGTCGATCCGATCGATCATGCCGAGCTGAGAGTTCGAACCCGGCCATCAACCGCACCGCCGCCATTTGCTCGGATACGATGCCCAGCACACCACCGACGAAACCCAGCAGCAGCTCCTCGCATACAGCTTGGCCGCGCATCGGAAGAACCTGATCGCCCTGCAAACGCACGATATGGAGCTGTTCATGGCCGTGTGGCTGCGCGATTTCCGCCAGATCAAGTCGCTCGTCCGCAGCAAGGATCTCGGTTATCTGGTGGCGGCGGATAAGCGAACTAGGCGAATGCAGTCGGCATCCACTCGGCTGATCTACGGCACCGGGATCATGAGCGAATTCGAACGCCTGTTCGAGATCGCCGAGTACTTCCGCATGGATGGTGGCGTGACACGAGAAGCGATCGACCGGGTCATCCGAAGCGTCTCTTCTATGGATGCGGTCCACGTGGGATCGACGCCCTCCCATGAGTTCGTGGCAGGAAGCGTGGCCCACGCCCGGTCGCTATATCCTTGTATGAATGAGTTCGTCGCTAACGTCTCGTCCGGTCCAGCGCTCAATCAGGCCAACGCTGCGTTCAAGCAGACCGCAAGCTATTGGGAATCGCCGCAGCGTCTGAAGAAGCCGTCCGGCGAAATGCCTGCGCTGTATTTTCTCGGCATCGAGCCGCAATACCTGACAACCGCCGCGATTATCATGATGGTCCGGAATCTGAAGCAACTCGAAAAGAACTTTACATACCGTGGATCCGAAGAATCTACGGCTGACGAAAGAAACGAACCATTGGTGATCCGGCTCGGCGTGGTCATCATGGCAAACGCCTGCGTGCCGACCGCTAAGGGCATGATCGAGTATCTGGGGAAGGGATTCAAAGCCTCGCAATTCGAGGAAGATGCGTGGTTGCGACAGAAGATGCCCACGCTGATCCACAATCCTGAACTCATCAAACAATATGACCATCAGCAGGCTGCTTACGAAGATAGCCCTGCGGGATGGTCTAGCTCGCCAACCGAAAGTATCGAATTCGCCGACGAGGACGACAAATCGAAATTCACCAGCCAATATGGAAAGGCGAAGGAAAGGGCCGATGCCTGCCCCGCTGTCAAGAAGCCAGGTTGGACACGCTGCTTCCATTTCCAGACCTGGTTCACTCCCACGGCGGAGTTCAACTTCCTTCGCAAATGCTGCAGACTCGTGCAGTTTTGCCCATATGCGAAACGCCGCCTCGAAAAGTGGACCGTTAGGGGCAAGGCAAGAAGCCTGCCGAACTATACGGGCTCTCCGAACACGACATACACCGGTCTGCCGCGATCGCACCCCGTGGAGCATATACAGGATAGGCTGCGCCCCATCTTCGAGAAGTTGCAGTATGCCGACCGCCTGCAGCGTCGGTGGACCATTTCCGAACGCGCCATGATCGATGCATTCGTGACGGAAGTTGCACGGGTTATGCCAGCCGTCAGCCCCATCACGGTCGATCCGCATCTCAATGAGTTGATTGTTCATCCCGTGGGCCCAATCCATCAGAAGTTCGCGGCTGAGGCTGCTTGGAACAGTCGGGCTCCGACGAAGAAAAGCCGGAAGATAGGCGTTTGATCGGTCCTGTCTCCGGCGTCCGAAGTAGTCGCCAAGAACTTCGGGCATCCTCCCCGACCGAATGATTCGAAAAGCTTCTCCAGAGCAAGCGGCAATGTTGCCGATGCTTGTGAGGAGTAGCGAAATGAAAAAGGAAGATCAGAGCCCATCCCAAAATGACTTGGATCTGGTGGATGCCATGGGTGGCGCAAATGAAGTTGAGATCGTCCATGCCGCAGGCGAGGAGACAGACCCGGATGATGTCCAGACCGAAAATCTGGAGCCTGAAACCGGCAACGAACCAATGGCCTCCGTCGATGTCGATGATGTCGATGATGTCGATGATGTCGTTGATGTCGTTGATCCTGACAAAGGGGTGGATTTCTCTGCGCCCATCGAAGTCGCGGGAGAACAGTTCATCCCGCTGAGCCAGCTCAAGGAGTGGAAGCACCATCCGGCTGTCGGATCACGGACGCGCGGTGCCAATGCCGCTGGACTGATCGCCAGTGCAATCGAACCCGCCAACATCGCTCCGATCGTCGTTCTGCCCGCCGTAGATGGCTTCTATCCAATCCAAGATGGTCGGCTCAGGTGGCATGCCTTTCAGGAGGCGCACGGCGAGGACAGTGACATCGAGGTGCGCTGCGTGATGTTCGTTGGCACAGAGGCAGACGCGGTCCAGGCGGCATGCGATGATGCGCTGGGAAGCACGCCGCGTAGTGCTATCGAGATCGCGCGGTCGATCCTCAATGTCCAGCGCGTGGCAGGTATCAGTCAAAAGGCAATTGCCGAACGCTTTCCGGTTCTGAAGAAGGACCAGGTGAGCCGGATGACCATCGCAGCCAAGATGGTCGAGAGATATCCGATGGTGTTCGCTCTGCTCGAGGAACCCGATCGCGTATCGATCGATCTGGGCGTGAAATTCGCTCAGTTCATGAAATCTGCCGCCGCGGAAGATCGCGAGAGCGTGATGGAACAGGCCGAGATCCTGGCGAGCGAAGGTGCATCGTTGAAGCGTAACGAGTTCCTCGAAGCGCTGGGCATCGAACAGGGTGATGGCAAGCAGGCGTCCAACAAGCCCGATCCCCTGGAGCCAGTGGAAAGCATTCCCGTCATCGGCCACGACGATCAGCCGGTGGGAGCGCTCGAAATGCTTAGCGACGACGTGACGCGGCTTCGGTTGCCGGATCCGACCGAGATGACGTTCGCACAGCGTGAAGAGGCTGCAGAAGCCTTCATCAAGCAGATCCGTATCTACTTCGATCTGGACGTGGCCGAATAGGGGCCGAGTTTCTCTCGGAGCCAAGACATGCCTTGTATTCGCAATGCGAAACTAGATGACGGCGCTTCGCCCGCTTCACGGCGGCGAGGCGCCGTTCGGCGCGTCCCGATCTATAGTGATTTGCCTCTGGACTTGCCAATTACAGGGCAAGAGATTCAAATGGTCCTTGAAGCGCTCGGCCACGAGATTGCCGCGATGTTCGAAGAGGATGAATGATGCGCAAGCCCCAGAGTTCGAAAGCCAAAAGGCTGAAGGCTTTCTTGTATCTGCGCCTTAGTGTCGACAACGAGGACGGGAATGCGCAGTCCATTGACGCCCAGCGCTACGCGGCCAAAGAGTATGCCGCCCGCAACGACATTGACATCGTTCGAGAGTTTGTCGATAGCGGTCTCAGCGGAACGCTGAGCAAGCGCCCCCAGTTCAACCAGATGATCGCCGAGGCGACAGGCATAGAGCGCCCCGTTCAAATCGTTCTAATTTACCGCCAGGCGCGGTTTGCTCGGAACACGCGCTTTTTTCTAAATACCATTCACGAGCTTGCCGAGTGCGGCGTCGAGATGGTCTCGGTCACCGAAAATTTTGGTGAGGGTCGGACCAAGCGCATGGGGCAGACCATCACCGCCATGGTCGATGAACAGCGCGCGATCGACGATGCAATCTACACCCGCAAGAGCCGCCGCGACAACGCCAGGAAGGGTTACTACAACGGCGGCCCGGTCCCCTTCGGCTATAAGACCTATGTCGCTCACTCGGACGGGAAGAAAGACCGGATGAAGCTGGCTATCGTCGATGAGGAGGCCTTGGTCGCTCGTGAGATCTTCGACTGGGCTGACCAAGGTCGCGGCGGCCGCTGGATCGTGAAGACCCTGAACGATCGCGGCACTACCTTGCGCGGTGCGAAATTCTCGAACGGCAACCTCGCCGGCATCCTTTCACGCGAAACCTATACCGGGGTATATTACGACAAGACCGCCGACGACGACGGAGTAGTTCCCGAGCGCGAGGACTGGATCGCCGTCCCTTGCCCTAAGATCATCAATCGCGACCAGTTCGAACGTGTCGCGGCTTTACGCGCCTCCCGCAGTCCGCTGCGCATGCCACCTCATGAAGCCGCCGGAACCACGCTTCTGACTGGGCTCGCGAAATGCGGCATGCCAGACTGCGGTGCCGGTATGACGATCGGCTCAGGAACGTCGAAGTCGAAGAAGAAATATTACTACTACAAGTGCAACGAGCGGACGAACGTTGGACAGCGCTGCACGTGTCCGAACGTCAGGCGCGAAAAGCTCGATGAAGCCGTTTTCGGCGCTGTCGAGAAGCGCATACTCGGTCGCGGGCGCCTGGAAGAGCTACTGAAAGAAGTTCTGGAACTGTCCGACGATAAGCGCCAGCGTATGGAGCAGGAGCTCACCCAGGCCAATGCGGAGCGCACCAGGAGGCGCACAGCCATTGATCGTCTGCTCGGCTTGATCGAAGAAGGTATCATGAAACCCAGCGATCCTGAGTTCGCGCAGCGGCTCAGTGACAATCGCGAAGCGGTTGCGGCAATCACATCCCGCATCGATGTGCTGGAAAGCCAGCTTGCGCGAGGGTCTAGAAAGATCACTCCTGCCGTGTTGGAAAAGTTCTCGCAGCAACTTTCGGCCAAGCTACACGATGAAGACCGCACCCTGCGAAGCGCCTACCTGCGGATGCTGGTGTCCGAGGTAAGAGTGTCGAAGGATCGCGTCACAATCACAGGCTCGAAGTCGGTACTGGAACGGGGACTGGCGAAGGGGCTCCCCCGCTTGGAGGGGAGTGTTCCCATCTTTGACCAGAAGTGGTGCCGCTTAGGTGACTCGAACACCTGACCCCATCATTACGAATGATGTGCTCTACCAACTGAGCTAAAGCGGCATTGTCAGCCACGCTCGAACGCGGCCGGTTTGAAATTGGAGGCCCGAGCCGGAATCGAACCGGCGTGCGAGGATTTGCAGTCCTCTACGTAACCACTCCGCCATCGGGCCGAGCCGCGCGTTGCCGACGAATGCAAAAAGCTATCGTCAGCCCCGAACGGAAGCGGCCACCTAGCGCCTCACTTGGGGCTTGGCAATGGTCTTCGCTGCGCGGGGCTGCCGTTTGTGGGCGTGCGCGCAGTCTTTATGCAACACCGCTCTGGACCCGATGCGCGTCACGCGGCAGAGCAACGCCATGACAATTTCCAGCCTGCTAGAACCTGTAACCGGCATCCCCGGTCCCGCCCGCCTTGCCCATGCCGACAACTGGATGCAGGGACGCACGCTGTATGGCGGGGCCTCCGCATTGGTTGCCTACACCATGGCGACGCGCGCTTTTGCCGATCTGCCCCCGCTGCGCGCAGGCCAGATCGGGTTTGTCGCGCCGGTGGGCGAAGAGGTGGAGCTGACTGCCGAGATTGTTAGGCAGGGGCGCAACGTGACGCAGGTGCGAAGCGAAATCCATTCGGACGGCAAAGTTGGCGCTGACCGCATTCTGGCTGTTCGCGGCGGGACGAGAAGCCAATGCAATGCACGCTGCGGATCCGCCCGATGACTGGCCCGGCGGCCCGGAAGACAGCGCGCCCGCGATGACGGGGCAAGCCCCCGCATTCATCCAGAACAATTTCGAAGTGCGTCACGGTCAGTCGAAGGACGCCGATCATGGCGCGACGATCCGGCGCTGGGCGCGGCTGACCGAGGATCACGACCTCGACCCGGTGAGCAAGCTGGTGTTGATGGGCGACGTCATGCCGCCCGGTGCGATGCGGATCATGGAAAGGCCCGGCCCGATCAGCTCGATAAACTGGTCGTTCAACGTACTCGATCCTGAAACCCAGTCCGAGAATGGCTGGTATCTGGCAGAAAATTCCAGCCGCCATGCCGATGTCGGCTATTCATCGGAGCGGCTGCGGATGTGGGACGCTGCGGGCAGGCAAGTGCTGGAAGGGCTGCAATGTGTGGCAGTGTTCGGCTAAGGGGCTTCAGGCCAGCGTTCACACATCCTCGAATTTGGGCGCGCGTTTTTCCATACCCGCCATTACGGCTTCAACCTGATTGGGCGTGCGCATGATGGCGTGCTGCTCGATGCTTTCCTCCAGCAGTATTTCTGCCGTGTCGCGCTCCTGCATTATCGTCGACAACCGCTTTGCGGCACGGATTGCGTGAGGGTTGCGATCGGCAATGTCGCGCGCGATATCCGTGGCACGGGCCAACGGGTCCGCATCATTATAGGTTGCAAGACCAAGGGTCAGCGCCTCCGCCCCTGAAAATTCGCGGTTGGTATAGATCAATTCGCGCAGCACATCGTCGCGCACCAGCCCGCGCCATAAAGCATAACCGCCCATATCGGGCACCAGCCCCCATTTCAGCTCCATGATCGCCATGCGCGTATCGGGATGGACGATGCGGATGTCGGCCCCGCTGGCAATCTGCAACCCACCGCCAAAGCACACTCCATGCACTGCCGCGATTACCGGCACGGCCAGCTTGCGCCAGGTCATGGCGACCTGCTGGAATGTATTCGCATTGCCGTGGGTGCGTTCGGTCAGATCGGGCTCGTCCGCCGCAGGCGTGCGGCCAAAGCTGGATGTGTCCAGCCCGGCGCAAAACGCCCGGCCCTCGCCCGAAAGCACGACTGCTCGCAACCCCTTCATCTGTCCCAGTGCATCGCCCGCAGCGATTATCGCGCTGAACATTTCCGGGTCGAGAGCGTTCATCTTGTCAGCCCGCGTCAGGCGCACCTGCGCCACGCCAGTCTCTTCCAGTTCGATGCCGATGCGGTCGCTGAACCGGAGTGTGCGGGGGGCGGTTGCGGTGTTGGTCATGGGAAGTGTCTGCCTGCTGGGGTGCGGTTATGATCGGGCAAAACTGGCCGAGGGACGCCGCCATGTCCAGAGGCCGCGAGAGACGCGCGCTCAGACCTTCGAGCCAGCCCGCAACGTAAAGCTGGCCGGACCGGGGGGCGCATCCAGATAATACCCGCCATCAGGATGCGTCGCGAGAATGCCTGCCAGACCCAGCGGGGCCAGTTTCGCACGGACGCGCGCCACGTGAACCGCGACGCTGTTCGTCTCCGGCTCGTATGTGATGCGCCATACATCGGCGAGCAGCCTTCGCTTGCTGAGCCGTTTGCCCGGATCTTCGGCGAGCCTCCAGAGCAATTCAAATTCGCGCGGATGCAGGCTCAACCAGCGATCGTCGACCCGTCCATCGCGGTGCAACAGATCAAGGGTTACATCGCCAGCCTCGCGAAAGCGGGGGATCAGCGTATCGCCATCGGGAAACACATTATAGGCGGAACTTGATGTCACAGTTGGCCCCCTGCTCGGATTGAGTAAATCGCGTTGTGAGTAAGGATCAGGTGGTCCAGCAACTCGATATCGAGCGTCTGTGCGACCGCGGCAACGCGCTGTGTCGCCTCGATGTCGGCCGCGCTCGGCCGACAATCTCCCGATGGATGGTTGTGTGCGATGATTATCCCGCTTGCGTTCAGTGACAGGGCTTTGGTAAACAAATCGCGCAGCCTCAGCGACAACGCTCCTGCTCGCCCGGTACCAAGTCTTGCATCGCCCAGAAACGATCGGTGCCGGTCGAAAAAGACCGCGTGGCACCGTTCCACCAAAACCGGCGGAGCAAGCACGGCTGCCCGCAATCTTGAAATCAGGATATCGGGCGGGTTTGAACGCACCCCAACCCATGCCCGTTTCGCATCGGCCGAAGCATGCGCAGCGGCCTTCAAAGCAATGGCAGATGTTGCAGCGTGAGTGGCGAACTGATCCACTTGCCGCACCCTACACCGGCAATTTCGGGGCCGGCAGCAATCCGCCAAATCGCACCGGGACGCGCCATTCCCTGATAGCGTCCGAACTGCTTTTCGCGCCGGCGATGACGGAATACACCCAAACCGAGGATAACCAGCTGAAACCATCCCGGCGCAATTGCCATCATCAGATAGGCAAGCGGCGAGATGGTTTCGGTGAGCCCCCTTGCGACGTGCGCAGTCAGGGCCAGCACCTGCATTGCAGCGATCCAGAGGGGGTAATTGCGGTTCGCGTTGATAGCGATCGCAATCCATATCAAACCTGCGAGGACATCTGTCGATGCAAGAAGCGGGTCAACCTCGGTGGACCTGAAACCTGAATCGGAAATTGCGCGATAAAGCCGCGTCACCACTTCGAAGAGGATTAGCCAGGTCGCCGCAATCGCTCTTTCCGGGCCGCGTCCCCAGATGAACGCGGCCAAACATACCGATACCGCCAGAAAATCCTGAAGCAACGGTCTGTATTCGGAAAAGAGCAACGACAACATTGGCGGTCAGAATCCTGTCAGACAGTTTCGAGCAGGTCAGGCTTTACAGGCTCCAATGACGCTTCCTTCACGTCTGTCGGGATGTTTTCATCGCCTGCCATCTTCTCGCGCGCAACCTTGCTCAGTTCGTCGTGAACTCGCAGCAGGCTGGTCGACATGGCGAGCGCCTGCGCTTCGGCCTGGTTCAGGCGCATCAGGGCACGCTGGCCGGTGTCGACCTCGACATTCGGGTTCTGGCGGGCGGCAATCATCGCCTGTTTAAGGCGGGCAAAGGCCATCATCGATTCATCGGCAAGCGCTTCGGCTTCGCGGATCAGTTTCTTGAGATTAAGGGCATCAGCATGAAAGGGAGTGGTCATAGAAGTCTCCTGGCCTCCCCTGCGCTCCTCAGGAAAGGCTTTCTTCATCGACGGGGATGTCGGCACGACCGTCCAGTGCTTCGCTGATAGCATTCGCAGCAGTCACTGTCAGAACCACAGCGGCCAGAAAGCCGAATGCAATGCCCGTGATCGCTGCAAGGCGAAACATGATGGCGTGCTCGCCATCGAGCAACCCGGGGACGACCTTTGGTTCCCCCGGCTTCAACCAGGGTGCACGTTCGATCAATGGCAGCACGTCACTCATTTCGACGTTTGCCACGCTGTCCCGGTTATCCCTATCGAACCCGAACACCGTCGCTGATACCTGCGGAATGGTGTATGAAGCTCCTCTCAAGTCCTTCCCGGAATATGCATCTGTCTGATTTTCCTTGGCATCCGCACCGCCGATCAAAGGCACCCTTACGGATTCCTCAAGTTCCTGACTGGCCCGGTATTCCTCGACCAGATCGCCAAGGCTTCCGACTTCGTAAATGTCCTTGAGCGCGCGGATGTGCTGATTGATTCGCGTTTCGGACACGCCAAGCTCCTGCGCAATCACCTTTATCGGCGTGCGCCGATCAATTCTCTCCATGACCGCGGCTTGTCTTTTTGTCAGAGGCCGCGACGCTTTTTGCGCCATGTAATCCTCCTGTTTCGCGTGCTTGCCCTATTAGAACTAAAGCCTGTAGCAGGGATTCGGTTCTCCAAAAGTTGAACGAATCCTGTGATACGTGTCCGTAAAAGCAACTGCGGGTTCCTACGCAGCGGAACTGTTGACACCCATCGAGGACAGGAACCGTTTGATATTGCGCGCAGCTTGTCGAAGCCTCTGTTCGTTTTCGACCATGGCAATGCGGACAAAACCCTCCCCATCCTCGCCATAGCCGACACCGGGTGCGACTGCGACATGGGCCTGCGTCAACAATTGCTTGGAAAATTCAAGGCTGCCCATCTCTTTGAGCGAAGGAGGCAGCGGCGCCCATGCAAACATCGAGGCTGCCGGTGATGGCACGTCCCAGCCCGCCCGGCCAAACGCCTCAACCAGAACATCGCGGCGGCGGCGATACAGTTCGCGATTGGTTTCCACGATGTCCTGCGGCCCGTTCAGCGCCGCGCAGGCAGCGGCCTGAATGGGTGTGAACGCCCCGTAGTCCAGATAGGATTTCACCCGCGTCAAAGCCGCGATCAACTGGCGGTTGCCGACAGCGAACCCCATCCGCCAACCCGCCATCGAATACGTCTTGGACATGCTGGTGAATTCAACCGCGACATCTTTTGCCCCCTTCACCTGCATGATCGAGGGAGTGGGATTGCCGTCAAAGTACAGCTCTGAATAGGCAAGGTCGGACAGCACCCAGACCTTGTTTTCCTTTGCCCAGGCCACCAGCCGCTCGTAAAACGCAAGGTCTACCGTTTCCGCTGTCGGATTTGACGGATAGCTGACGACCAGCACACTGGGGCGCGGGACTGTGAAATTCATCGCCCGTTCCAGCGAGAGCCAGTATTCCTCATCCGGCGTTGTGGGGACGGACCGGATCGTTGCACCTGCAATAATGAAACCGAATGTGTGGATCGGATAGGAAGGATTGGGCGCAAGCACCACATCGCCCGGAGCGGTGATGGCAGTCGCAAGACTGCCCAGCCCTTCTTTAGAGCCCATGGTCACGACCACTTCGGTTTCCGGATCAAGATCGACCCCGAACCGGCGGCCGTAATAGTTTGCCTGAGCGCGGCGCAGACCCGGAATACCCTTGGACTGGGAATAGCCGTGAGCATCCGGCTTTGCCGCAACCTCGCACAATTTGTCGATAACGTGCTGCGGCGGTGGCTGGTCGGGGTTGCCCATGCCCAGATCAATGATGTCCTGCCCGGCCAGACGCGCAGCATGCCGCATCGCGTTCACTTCCGCGATCACATACGGAGGCAGCCGCTTCATCCGGTAAAACTGGTCGTTCATTGCTTTTCCCGCTACAGTTTGCGCAATCAAAATTACAAATCACGCAACATTGCCATAGGCCATTATCGGTCGCTAGGGGAAGGCGTTTTCGCTAGAGTATCGGGTGAACACGCAGCCCGTCCAGTCCCCCGGACGCGCGACACAGGCAAATCAAACGGGCGGTCAACACCGCAGGAGCAGATACGATCATGGCCAAAGATACCCCTGAAAGCTCCAACAGCCCGGTTGACGATGCGCAGCCTTTTGGCTCACTGTTCAATTCGCCCCTGTTCGACATGAGCGGTGACGCGATGCGTGCGATGTTCGCTGGAACCCTGCCCACTGGCACGAGGGGCGAGGATGGCAAGATGACTGGCCTGCTGCCAGAAGGTATCAACCCGGCCGAGCTCGGCGAATGGGCGAAATCCGGCGCGCAATTGCAACAGATGTGGATCGAATTCATGACCCATCAGGCAGGGGATGCCGCCCGGAAGGTCGCCGACGGAGCCAAGGGCGGCGTCACGGGCATGCTCGATCCGGCGCAATGGCTGGTGATCTCGCAAAGCATGGTCCAGCAGATGCCAAAAGGGTTGATGGAAGCGCAGGCAAAGCTTGCCAAGGATTCGTTCGAGATCTGGACCGGCGTGCTGGGACGGATGGCTGGCAGCATTCCCGCATTGGCACAGGGAGGCGACAAGACCGCCCCTGCCCTGCCCGATCTGCCCAAACAGGATCGCCGCTTTGCCGACCCGGCATGGGCGGACCATCCCGCCTTCGCCTTGTTGCATCAGACCTATCTGATGCTGACCGAGTATTTCCGCCAGTCGGTCAAGTCGATGGAAGGGCTGGATACGCACAAGCGCCGTCAGCTGCAATTTGCTGTAAATGCCCTGTCCGAGGCGATGAGCCCGGCCAATTTCATCCTCACCAATCCCGTGGTGCTGAAACGTACCATGGAAACGCACGGGCAAAGTCTGGTGCGCGGGATGCAGCACCTTATCAATGATCTGAAGCGTGGTCAGCTGACCCACACCGATCCCGATGCATTCACCCTTGGCGAAAACCTCGCCGCCACTCCGGGCAAGGTGGTGCATGAAACGCCGCTCTATCAGCTGATCCAGTACAGTCCTTCTACCACGGAAGTATTTGAGACCCCGCTGGTGGTCTTTCCGCCGTGGATCAACCGGTTCTACATCCTCGACCTGACCCCGAAGAAGAGTTTCATCAAGTGGGCGGTCGATCAAGGTCTCACCGTGTTCGTCGCCAGCTGGAAATCCGCTGACGAAAGCATGAGCGAGATCGTGTGGGACGATTACATTCGCGCCCAGATGGATGCGATCGACCACATTCGGCAGCGACTGGACGTGCCAGCCGTCCACACTATCGGCTATTGCGTCGCGGGCACCACTCTGGCGGCAACCCTTGCCATTCAGGCCCGGCGCGGCGAAGCGGACAAGGTCAAAAGCGCGACATTCTTTACAGCGCAGGTCGATTTTGAACGCAGCGGCGATCTCAAGCACTTTATTGACGACGGGCAGCTTGAAACAATCGGCAAGCTTTCATCGCAGGGCTATCTTGACGGGCGATATCTGGCTGCGGCGTTCAACGCCTTGCGCGGCAAGGATCTGATCTGGAACTACGTCGTCAACAATTACCTGCTGGGCGAGGATTACCCCGCCTTTGATTTGCTGCACTGGAATGGCGACGTCACCAACCTGCCGTCGCGCTGGCATAACGATTACCTGCGCGATCTGTATCGCGACAACAAACTGGTGGTGCCCGATGCCATGGAGGCAGACGCCACGCCAATCGACCTGACGCTGGTCAAAACGCCATCCTATGTGCAGGCCGGGCGCGAGGATCATATTGCTCCTCCTGAAAGCGTCTGGCGTTTGACCAACCACTTCAGCGGGCCGCTGGAATTCGTGCTGGCCGGATCGGGCCACATTGCAGGGGTCGTCAATCCGCCGTCGGCCAATAAATATCAGTACTGGCTTGGCGATACGGACGCGGGCAGTCTGGATGCGTTTGTCGAAAATGCACAGGAGCATCCCGGCAGCTGGTGGCCGCACTGGCTAAAATGGCTTGAGGGTCAGGATAGCGCGAAAGTTCCCGCCACGGGGAAGCGCAAACCGGGCGGGCGCGGTGACACTGTGATCGAGGATGCACCGGGTCGATACGTCAAAACGCGGTAGGTTTTTAATACCGGGTTTGCAGAATTCCTGTGGGCCAGCGGCAGCTTTCTTCGATTTTTCAATGCGATAGCCGTTTATTGTGCACTGCACAAAAATACTTGACTTCGCGCCTGCAATGCTTATTTTGTGCACTGCAACATCATGCGAGGACATTATGGCTGAAGCCACCACTCAATCGAAGATCGACGCTGCTGCTGAGAAGGCCTATGCCGAAGCCGCAGTTTCGAACAAGGCGTCTGAAAAGACCGCTTCTGAAAAAAGCATCGCTGCGAAAGTCGCCGATGCTGTCGAAGCCGACGCGCCCAAAGCTGCCCCGAGCGTCAAGGCTGTCTCCGACGCTGTAGCCGCTCCGAAAACCGCTGCCAAAAAGCCTGCGGCAAAGAAAGCACCGGCAAAGCGCGCTGCGACCAAGGCGCCTGCGAAGAAAACCGCAGCACGCACAACCGCAGCCAAAAAGGCATCTGCGAAAAAGACCCCCGCCAAGATTGCAGCCAAAACGCCCGCCAAGGTGAAGTCTGCAAAGGCTGGCTCGATCAATCGCACAAACCCCGTTACCAAACTCAAGGATACCATCATGGCAACTGCAAAGAACACCGACATCACCGCCCAGGCGAAAGAAATGGCTGCTGACGTGCAAGGCCGCGTCAAGGCCGCTTACGCCAAGACCGGCGAATTCGCTGGCGAAATGGGTGAGTTTAGCAAGGCGAACCTCGAAGCGGTCGTCGAAAGCGGCAAGATCTTCTTCGCTGGCGCACAGGAAATGGTGCGTTCGGACGTCGAAACCGGCAAGACCGTGGTCGAAACCGTGACCGCCGATGCCAAGAAGGTTGTCGCCATCAAGTCGCCGACCGAACTGATGCAGCTTCAGGGCGAAATCGTTCGTCGCAACTTCGATGCAGTCGTTTCCTATGGCTCGAAGCGCACCGAAACCATCATGAAGCTCTACAACGATGCCTTCGCTCCGATTTCGAACCGCGTTAGCGTTGCTGCCGAGAAAATCTCGAAGGCTGCCTAAGCAACCAAACACAGTTTCTGGACCGGGCCTCTCCTCTCTCTCCCAAACCCGGTTCAAGAAAGCGCGCTGAAAAGCGCAAGGGCCGGACATCCCATCGCGGATTGTCCGGCCCTTTTTATTCAGGTTCCGCCGCATTTGGCGCCGTTTCCCTTGCGATACTGCAAACGACTCCCATAATGGCTTGCATATGAATCGCTGCGATTTTTCCGATGGTCCGTCTCCGCTCAACCCGCACGCCAGTCTGGCGTTTATGAGGGTGCGCGCTGCGGGCGATGAAGGTGACAATGGTGGGGGCGGCAAGGACGGCGACAAGGATGGTGGCGACAGCGAAATCGGCATCGCCACCAAGACCCGGACCAAACCGAAAAAGCCCAGCCAGTACAAAGTCCTGCTTTTGAACGACGATTACACTCCGATGGAATTCGTCGTGATGGTGCTCAAAAGGTTCTTCAGCATGGATCTGGAGCAGGCAACCCGCGTGATGCTGCATGTCCATCAAAAGGGCGTGGGCGTGTGCGGAATCTTCACCTACGAAGTGGCCGAGACCAAGGTCAATCAGGTGATGGATTTTGCCAAGCAGAACCAGCATCCACTGCAATGCACGCTTGAAAAGGCATGAGGGGCGCAAAAGCATGAAGGGCGCGGCGTGAGCCTGTTTGGCCACCCAAAGCCCGATCCTGTCGGCCCCGAACAGGAAAGCGTCTGGGATTACCCTCGCCCCGCCATTGCCGAGGCGACCGACCGCCACATCCGCATCGTTCATCGCGGCATCGTTCTGGCCGACAGCAGCACGGCATGGCGCACGCTCGAAACCAGCCATCCGCCGACCTATTACATCCCCCCGCAAGACATCGTGATGGACCATTTGCGGCCCAACCCGCGCCGTTCGATCTGCGAATGGAAGGGGCAGGCACGCTATTGGGACATCGTGATTGGCGATGACCGGATCGAGGCGGGCGCGTGGTCCTACCCCGATCCAACGCCGGGCTTTGCCGGGATCCGCGATTTTCTGGCATTCTATCCCGACCCGTTCGATCAGTGTCTGGTCGATGGTGAGGCAATCACCCCGCAACCGGGCGGTTTTTACGGCGGCTGGATCAGCCGATACGAGGCTGGCCCGTTCAAAGGCGGGCCGGGCAGCCGATTGTGGTGATCCATTAATTCATGACGATCCGCCAAATTCGCGCTAGAGCGCGAGGCGAGACAAGATCAACCGCGCGGGCCAACCCCCTTACCGCGCCTGCCGCAACCGGGACGAAGCGTGTTCAATTTCATCCCCAGTATAGACCGCTACATCTTTCGGCTGGTGATTGTGCCGATGCTGGGCGTGTTCGCGCTCGCCGCATCGCTGCTGCTGCTCGACAAGATGCTGCGCCTGTTCGATTTCGTCGCGGTGGAAGGCGGTCCGATCGGCGTCGTGTTCAAGATGCTGGGCGCGCTCATCCCGGAATATGCCAGCCTCGCGATCCCGCTGGGCCTGCTGCTGGGCATTCTGCTTGCCTTCCGCAAACTCGCCACATCTTCCGAACTCGACACGATGCGCGCGGTGGGCCTGTCTTACTGGCGGTTGCTGCGGGTGCCCTATGCGATCACGCTGGCGCTGGTGGCGGTGAATATCGCGCTGGTGTTCTACATCCAGCCGATCAGCCGGTATTACTACGAGCAGATGGAATTCGATCTGCGTTCGGGCGCGCTGGGTGCCTCGATCAAGGTTGGCGAATTCACCACGCTGGCGGACCGCATGGCGCTGCGAATAGAAGCCAGCGAGGATGAGGGGCGCAAGCTGATGGGCATCTTCGCGCGCGTCGCCAATTCACGCGATCAGGTGCTGTCCATCAGCGCACGCGAAGGTTCCTTCCTTTCGACCAGTGACGATCCCGACACCATCATCCTGCGCCTGACCGAGGGGACCATCGTGCAGGATACCGGAAATGGCACACCGCGCGTCCTGAGTTTCAGCCGCCACGATCTGCCGATAGATCTGCCCGCGATGGAGAAATTCCGGTCTCGCGGCAACGAAACGCGCGAATATGTGCTCGATGAATTGCTGCGGATTGGATGGAGCAAAAATGCCGATGCAGAATTGCGCGATGCCAGCAAGGCGAGTTTCAATTTCCGCCTGGTCGAAGTGGTGATGATGCTGCTCATGCCGTTGCTGGCGGTGGCGCTGGCGATCCCGCCCAAACGATCCACCAGCGCGCTGGGCGTATTCGTCTCCATCGTGATGGTGGTCGCCTATCACAAGGTGAACCAGTATGGCGAAGACATCGCCGCACTGGGCCGGTTCGATCCGATTATCGCCTTGTGGGGGCCATTCGTGGTCTTTGCCGCGCTGATCGTATGGATGTTCTATCAGGTCGCCTATGTACCCGGCGGGCAGGCAATCGGATGGCTGGACGCAGGCTTTGCCAAGATCAGCAAACGGATCGGCAAACTGTTCGGTGCGCGCCAACCTGTGGCAGCGCCAGCGCAGGACGACGCCTATCCGTCAGATGATCCATCTGCCCTTGCGCCTGCGCAATAGACAGGCGCATAGGCGCACACGATGCAGCTCGATTTCTTCCCCTCACGTACGCTGACCCTGTATCTGGCAAAGCTGTTTGTGGTCCGCATCCTTGCCGTGCTCGTCATGCTGGTGCTGGTCCTGATGATGCTGGACCTGCTGGGCAAAACCGGCGAAATTCTGGCGCCGGAGGGCAACGGTCAGGCGGAAATCTGGCGTTATGTGACCTTGCGCGCGCCTCAGTTGGTGTCGCGTTTCCTGCCCTATTCGGTGTTGCTGGCAACGCTCATCACGCTGGTGTCGCTCAACCAGAACAGCGAGGTGGTGGCGATGAAGGCGGCAGGGCTTTCCGCCCATCAGGTGCTGTCGCCGCTGTTGCTGACAGCGGCAGTCATCGCGGTGGTCAGCTTTTCCTTTAACGAACTGATCGTCACCCGCGCCAATTCCACGCTGAAAGCATGGGAGGCGGTCGATTACGGCGCGATCCCGAATGAGACGGGCGTGCGGTCCAACATCTATCTGACCGATGGAGACAATATCCTGACGGCGGCCACATTGTCTGGTTCGGGAACGGCAATCACGCTGAACGATGTGACCTGGTACAAACGCGCACCCAGCGGGTTGATCCTTGAACAGGTGCGAGCCCCGCGTGCCAGCTTTGCCGGGCCGGGCTGGCGGCTGGAACAGCCCACGCGGTTCGATGTGGGCGCGGCGCGGACCCAAAAGCTGGATACCCTGATGGTCGGTGAAACACTGACGCCCGAACGCATCGAGGTGCAGTCGGTCGACCCGGACGGGCAGAGTTTCTGGGAGCTGTCCGATACCATTGATTCCTTCGAGGTGCTGGGCCGCCGCACATCGGAAATGCGAGCAAAGTGGTGGCACCGTATTTCCGGGCCGCTGTCGGCGCTGCTGATGCCGCTGTTGGGCTCGATCGCCGCATTCGGGCTTGCTCGGTCGGGGCAATTGTTCGTGCGCGCAATTATCGGCATGGCGTTGGGGTTTGCGTATTTCGTGGTTGATAACGCCGCGCTGGCGATGGGAAGTTTTGGCGGATATCCCCCTTTCCTTGCCGCATGGGCGCCGTTCCTGCTGTTCCTGCTGGTCGGCGAAACGGTTTTGATCCGGACCGAGGAATGAACGCGGGGCCGATGATTTCGCGCACCGACTGGTCACTGCGCCTCGCGCGGATGGAGGATGCGCTATTAATGCCTGCTATCGAAGCTGCCGCAGGCAGCATGTTCGATGAGGTGGATGGGCTTGCAGGGATCGCCGGGCAACACACGGTCCCGCTCGAACGGTTGCAGCGCTATATTCGCAAGGGTCATTGCCTTGTCGCCCATGTCGAGGGGCAAATGGCGGGCTTCATCGTCACCGAACCGTTTTCTCGAGAGCTCCACATCTGGGAAGTCGACGTCGATCCGGCGTTCCAAAGGCGCGGTATTGGCGCAGGCCTGCTGCGTGCCTGCCTGATCGACGCGCGCAATTCCGGCTTCCGCGCCGTCACACTCACCACCTTTGTCGATGTTCCGTGGAACGCGCCGTTTTACGCGACGCTGGGATTTGTGGAAGTCACCGCGCTGGATGCCCACCCACGTCTTGCCGGAGAGTTGGCGGTCGAGGCGGATCACGGTCTCCCCGCCGCGCGTCGGTGTGCGATGATCGCATTTCTGGATGGGGCATAGGAACCTGCGGCGCGCATAGCCGTAGATGGGGGATACCGTTCGCTAAAGGAGAGCCGATCATGTCCAATTCGAAGTTGCCAATGCTCGCCATTCCCGCGCTCGCCGCCGCGCTTGCACTCAGTGCCTGTGCCGAGGCCAATGCACCGCCTCCGGAGAATGACACCACCGGAAACGCGCTGACCGACGGCGACGATATCAACACCGCGCCCGTCACACAGCCCGAAGGCGCAGTTGACCCGGATGGGCCGGACCCGATGAAGCTTTCGGCGATAGCGGAAACGAAAACCCTGAAACCACCAACATGGACGATACCGGGGAAGCGATGGACATTCCCAATAACGGGAAACCGACTGACGTTCCCAAAAATTGACCCCAAAAGGGACAAACGATCAGCGTCGCAACATGGTGCTTTTCGCGATGCGTCCCACGAGGGTTGCCATTCCGGGATGGTTGGCACCCTCATAGGTCGATCCGACACCAAGCTCACGTGCAAGCCGGCGGTGCGCTTCAGGCAGGTCGTGGTAAGGCATTGAGGGCATCAGGTGGTGCAGCGCGTGATATCGCAGCCCGACCGGAGCCCAGATTTCGCCGATGAAGCCCGGAGGCGGCACGTTGACGCTGTCCAGAAACTGCGCCGTCACCGTCATCGGCTCGCCTTCATTTTCCCACAGATGCGCAACCAATGTGCGCAACTGATTGAGCAAGGCCGTAACCGAGAATATCGCCAATGCGATCAGCAAGGGCCGCCAGCCGATCACCAATGGGCTGGCGATAATCGCAATTGCCCAAACGCTGGCCGCAGTTTCCTGCCATGCCACGCGCTTGGAAAAGTCACCATCGGGTGCCTTGCGCCGGAAGTCCGGGTTGATCGACAGCGCGCTGAATCGCTCCCAGGTGAAAGTCCGCACCGCCGGGAACAGCGCGCCGAGCGGCACGAGTATGCCGAACCGCACAATCAGCGCGACCGGAGCGAACAGTGCCACAGCCACGAACAGCGGCAGGCTCCACGGTTTCATCAGCGCAAGCGGCAGGTATTCCGGGTCCTCGACGGTGCCATATTGCGTGCGTTTGTGGTGAATGGTGTGGACGCCTTCGTACATGAAGCTGGGCGTCAGCATCGGGATGCCGACCATGAGGTTCCAGCCCATGCGAAATCCCGGCAGGGCATCGCGGTGAATATGCGTCAATTCATGGATGAACATCAGCGCGCGATACAGCGCCAGCGACGCGACCAGTCCGGCGATCACCGCCACCACGACGCTATCTGCAAGGATTGCAGTCGCAATACCGCCATACCCCAGCGCCGCCGATACGATCATGTCGGGCCAGTAGATGCGCGCGCGCGCATTTCCCAGATCCTTCGTCAGGTCGCGGGCAGCGCGCAGCATCGCCTTGTCATCGCTGGTCTGGAAATCGGCACGCTTTGCGCGCGGTGCCAGATCGGCGGATATGATCGAAGTGGTTTGCATATTCATCGGTTCTAACCTTGGATGCGGCGCTTTACCGCAAAATCCGCCTTTTTGCCAAACGGCGTTTCTTGCTTACAGTGATCGCCGGGTCCGAATTGTGTGGGTTGCATGGCGCTGCGATGCGCGACTAGGAGAGGTCTGTTCGGGCCTGTACCTGCCACGGCGCGAATGAATACGGGCAATACGATAGGATAGTATGTCAGCCGCGGAAATAAGCATCGAACCGGTCAGCGGCAAGCGTGGGCGGGGACAATTCGTCGATTGCGGGCGTGACTTTGCTGCGCGAGTGCCCAATTTCGTGCCGCAATTGCGCAGCGAGCAGCTGGAATTGGTCGACCCCGACAAGAACCCTTTTTTCTCCCATGCGCGTGCACAATTCTTCATTGCCCGCCGGGGAAAAACCGCGGTCGGGCGCATATCCGCGCATATCGATGAGCTCGCGCTGGCGATGCCACCATCCCAAGGCTTTGGGCCAGGCACAGGAATGTTCGGGTACTTCGACGCCGAAGATCGGGAGGTCGCACGTGCCCTGCTGTATGCAGCGGAACAATGGTTGCGCGACGAGGGCATGACCCGCGTGCTCGGCCCGATCTCGATGTCGATCTGGGAAGAACCCGGCCTGCTGGTGAAAGGCCAGAACCATGCGCCGATGATCATGATGGGGCACCACCCCTCGCACTACGCCGCATGGATCGAGGCATGTGGATATGCGCCCGTGCAAACGCTGTATTGTTATGATCTGGATATCAGCCACGACTTCACGCCGCTGGTTCAGCGCATTGTCCGATCGGGCGAGAACAACCCGCGCATCAACGTGCGTCGGGTGAACAAGGCGCGCTGGGACGAAGATGCGGAGATCATCCTCAATATCCTCAACGATGCGTGGTCGGACAATTGGGGTTTTGTGCCGTTCACGCCCGAAGAGGTTGCGTATGCAGGCAAGAAACTGCGGCCGATCATCCATGAGGAACTCAACATGATCGCAGAGGTCGACGGGCGCCCGGTGGCTTTCATGTTCACTTTTCCCGATATCAACGATGCGCTGGGGCGGATCAACGGCAAACTGTTTCCGCTGGGCTGGCTGCACCTGATGCGCTGGCTCAAAAATCCGCAGGGCGCAGGGATGCGCGTGCCGTTGATGGGCGTCCTGAAAAGCCTGCACAACACCCGCATGGCAAGCCAGCTGGCATTTATGATGATCGATCGAATTCGGGTGCAGGCGCATGAGAAGTTCGGATCGGATCGGGGGGAACTTGGCTGGGTGTTGAAGGGCAATCAGGGGATGCTGGCAATTGCCGACACGATCGAAAGCAAGGTCAACCGCGAATACACGATTTACGAAAAACCGCTGGATTGATCGTCGACAAAAAAGGCCTCCACTCATCAGGAGTGGAGGCCTTTCGGGATCGTGTCACCAGCCGCTTGGACGGGAGGGGGGTCTCGGCGGTGACAGAGACTAAATGCGCGGACAAATAAGCGGTTCCCGGTGACATCGATTTTTGATTTTTTATCGGTGTTTCCCCTACGCGGGAACCATCATGAATTTATCGGGAAACCTTTTGCGCGCTCGGTGCTTCACGCTTTGGGGCGACTGTAACGTTTGATCTCGCTATGGCCCCCGCAACGCGCGTTTTCGCGAACATTACATGTTGGAGAGATTCATGGCCCTGGGTCAACAAATTGCCGTCAACCTGCCCTTCCTTCGTCGCTATGCCCGCGCACTGACCGGTTCTCAATCCACCGGCGATGCCTTCGTTCGTGCCACACTTGAGGCGGCACTGGCCGACGCCGATTTGAAGGCTTCACTCGAAGGTGGGCGGATTGCGCTGTACCGGGCATTCAACAAGGTCTGGTCGAGCGCATTCCTGGATGCCGATCCTCATGGCGCGGAATTTGCCGAGGGACTGGCCATCGCGGGCGGAGAGCACGAAATCGGCGCGCAAGCCCGGTTGGGCGCGATCACTCCGCTGAACAGGCAAGCCTTGCTGCTGACGACGCTTGAAGATTTCTCGCACGCTCAGGCTGCGCAGATCATGGATCTGGAAACGCATCAGGTCGATGCGCTGGTCGCCGAGGCGGTTACCGAAATTGATCGTGAACAGGCGACATCGGTTCTGATTATTGAGGATGAGCCGCTGATTTCCATGCAGCTCGAAGACCTCGTCACCGGTCTTGGCCATGAAGTTTGCGGGACCGCGGCAACCCGCACGCAGGCAGTTGCCTGCGTGGCTGAACGCACGCCGGGACTGGTGCTGGCCGATATTCAGCTGGCGGATGGTTCTTCGGGTCTGGATGCGGTCGACGATATCCTGAAGATCGACAGCGTGCCGGTCATCTTCATCACCGCATACCCCGAACGTCTGCTGACGGGCGACCGGCCCGAACCGACCTATCTTGTGACCAAGCCGTTTCAGGAAAAGACCGTGCGCGCCGCCATCAGCCAGGCGCTGTTCTTCGGGTCAAGCCGTCCGCTCTGACAATCAATCATGCGCCGGGGCGGCAGGTTTGTCGCCCCGCGTTTTAAACCTGTTCGCGTATCTGAAAGTCGTGGTTCAACCTTACCGGGACGCGCATGATGCAGCGCACGCCCTCGCGCTCGAACGACAGCTGCACCGGGTTCTTCAATTCGTGCGCAACGATCTTTTGGATGAGTTCAGTGCCAAACCCGCGTCGTCCGTCGGGGTTCACCTCAGGCCCTTCGCTTTCCTGCCATTCCACCTCTGCCAAGTGATCGCCCACCAGCTTCCAGTACACCGACACGCGGGCTTCGGGCACACTGAATGCGCCGTATTTCGCGGCATTGGTGGCAAGTTCGTGAATCGCGAGGCCGAATGACAACGCATCGTTGGGGGCCAGTTCCACCGGCGGACCGTCGATCATCACCATATGATCGCCACTCGCGCGGAAATGCTGCAATTCCGCCTCGATTACCGACCGGATCGGTGTGGTGCCCCAGTCGGTACCAGTGAGCAGGTCGTGTGTCGCCGAAAGCGAACGGATCCGCCCTTCCAGACTGTCCGCAAAATCATCGAGGCTTTTCGCACGTCTGCGGGTCAGGGACATCATCGACAGGACATTAGCCAGAGTGTTCTTGACCCGATGGTTCAATTCTCGCGTCAGTGAGTTGCGGATCGAATACTGCTCTTCATAGAAAGACAACCGCGACTGATCCTCTTTGGCTTGCAGGGACAGCAGCCGTGCAAGCAGCATCAGCAGGCTGGCCACCGCCAGTCCAAACAGCAGTGTCACCATCGATAAAGGTGTCAGGGTTCGGCCCTTGGGCGCTTCGACCACCAGATTGAATTCGCGATTGGCGATCTGGACCGGTTCCTCGATCCGAATACCGCCAAGATTGGCAAGCGATGTCCCAACCAGCAGATTATCGGTTTGCGCCGTCCCGTCATACAAACGCACGCCAACCGATCCCGAAGCCATTGTGCGCATCTGCGCGGACATCGTGGGACCCGTGCTTTCCATTGCCGATTCAAGGAACACGTTGGCGTTGAAAGGACTGTATATAAACCCGGCGAGTTCACGGCCGATCAGCTGATCGTCGTCAGTCTGCATGAACACCGGCATGAATATGGCAAATCCCTGTGCGTTGCCGGTTCCGTCCTGTGCGAGCGAAATGCTTTCCGAAGCTGTGGGGCTTACCGTGCGGGTGGCCTCCTCCATGGCTTCGACGCGATCCGTTTCCGCATACATATCGAAACCCAAAGCTTTCATGTTGCGCGGCGTTTCAGGATAAAAATACGTGATGGGCGCCACCGCATTGGCCATTATGTCGACATTCGGGCGAATGTCAGGAAAATCGCTTTGCACCTCCCTTTGGCGCTCGATAAAGGCAGCGGCATCTTGCGGTTTCAGGATCGAAACAAAACCAATTCCCTCTGCACCGCGATAATCCACATCCAGCCGCAATTCGCCGACGAATTGACGGAAAGTGTCCGGCTCCACCGCGCCGGTCGTGGAAAACAGCGCGGCGCCTGCGCGCAGATATGATGCGAAGCCGTTTGCGCGGCCCTCCAGCGACGCTGCGATAGCTTGGCCAAAATCTCGCATCTGCCCTTCTTCACGCGCCCGCGCATTGCTCTCGATGGAGAACATGCTGAGGGCGGTGATGGCGGCAATCGCGGCGAAGATCGTAAGTGGAACTGCGCGCGGATAATCGATAAGCCAACGACGCACACGCCTGGGCGGAGAGAAGCGCGGGATCACTAACCTGTTCCCATCTGTCGTTTTTTGAGAGGCCATCGTGACGGGATCGGGATCTTTATATGATGATATGGGCGCGGCGCGTGGTGTCTGATTGTCCCCATGGAACAAAACACGCGAGGCATCGTTCCCACCTTGCACCATGGCGCGCAACGCGATTAAGGCGCTTTATGTGTTAGTCAGCATTTCACAAACGGCGAAGGCACGATGCCCGCGTTGGATCAAAAGGCAAGATGACGGATTATGGTTACTGGATCTTCCCCTGAAGACCGATCGTACGACAAAGCGAAAGACCGTGACGCGCAGCAACAGCCCGGTTGGGCCGATGGCTTGCGCCAACTTTACGATTCGGTCGTCGATGAACCACTGCCCGATGCGTTTATGAACCTCTTGGCGCAATTGGATGACGGTGATGACAAGGGCAGGTCCGACTGCGAGGGTGAGACCAAAGGCTCCGAGAGGGGCCGCAACTGATGACAGTATCGAACGACGTCTCACGGCCTCCCCCACCCACGCGCACACCTCAGGAAAAAGCGGATTTCAAGCGCGAGCTTACCGGGGTTGTCCCGCATCTGCGCGCGTTTGCACGCGGGTTGTGCGGCAGGCCTGACATGGCTGATGATCTTGTGCAGGAGGCCATGCTGAAAGCGTGGGCCGCGCAGGACCGGTTCGAGCCGGGCACATCCATGCGAGCATGGACATTTGTTATCCTGCGCAATGCCTACCTTACCGATATGCGCCGCAACCGGTTTCGTGGTGAATACGATGAAGGCGTCGCAGAGCGTATCCTGACTGCGCCTGCAGGACAGGAAGAACCGATCCACTTGTCCGACATGCACCGCGCGTTGCTGACCTTGCCGCCGGAACGCCGCGAAGCGTTGCTGCTGGTTGGTGCTGGCGGCTTTTCCTACGAGGAAGCGGCGACGATTTGCGGCTGTGCTGTCGGAACGATCAAAAGCCGGGTGGGCCGCGCACGCGCCACGCTTACATCCATGCTGGAAGATGGTGACATTCCCCAGCGCTCGATCGACGATGTCATTGCGCACCGCGCCATTCTGGAAGAACTTGACGAAGTTGCAGCAGGCCGCGGCGAGACCGGAAACAGCTGATCTGTCTATTCGGGGCGCTGCGTCCCGGTGCGGTCCACCGCCGAAGCAACCGCGACGTTCATCGTCACATTCGCCAACGTGCGGATAATATCTGGCAGCATCTCTACTGCAACCAGCAACGCCAGCGGTTCAACAGGGATACCCATGGCGAGCGCAATCGGCCCGACAGAAACGACGAAACTGATCGAACCGGGCAGGCTGACCGATCCCACACTGATGATAACCGCCACGGCGATGCCGAACGCAACCTGGGTCGGTGACACCTCAACACCCGCGAGCGCGGCCACATACAGCGCCACCGCGATGTTCATGCATGCGCTGGTGGCGCGGAAAACCGCCACGGCCAGCGGCAGGACGAACTCGGCCGTGCTTGGCCGCAGTCCCAACCTGCCGGCGCTATCGAGCATGGCGGGCAGACTGGCGAGCGAGCTTTGCGTAGAAACCGCCACGGCCTGCGCAGGCAGCACCGCGCGCGCAAACGCAGCTATGCCGACTCTTCCCAGCCCCACGGCAATCGCATAGGCCAGCAGCAGGATGAACCCGCCCATCGATGAAACGACGGCGATGTAATGCGCCAGCGCCGCGAAGGCTCCGCTCCCGCTGCGCAGGCCCACCCCGAATGCGAGCGCCGCCACGCCCAACGGAGCGATCCATAACACCCAGCCGATGATCTGGAGCATCGCATTGGCAAGCGCGTGGAAGAATGAAAGCAGCACCGCGCCCTGCGCTCTGGGCAGGCGCGTTATCGCCACCGCCAGCAGGGCAAAGAACACGGTGACTGGCAGCATCGCTGTCTCTGCAGCAGCGGCGATGATGTTGGGCGCGATCAACGACTGGACAAAATCGAGAATGCCCGGCACTTCGCCTGCATCCGCTGGAACTTCGGCCAGGAACCCTGCGGCGCTTTGCGGTATCGGCACGATGTCCAGCAATGCGGGTAGCGCCAGCGCTGTGAACACAGCGCCCGCCACCGAAACGCCCAGCACGAGCGCGACGAACTGCCGCGCGGCTGAACCCGCGCTTGCCGCAGCGACCATCTGCGCAAGGCCCAGCACCAGCAGGCTCGCCACCAGCGGGATGATCGTCATCTGCAGCGCGCGCAGCCACAACGACCCGGTCAACGCGATGCTATCCGTCAGAAAGGCAGGCAGCCCCGCGCCCGCCAGCGCCACCCCCAGCGCCAACCCTGCGATCAGCGCCGCAAATGTCGCCACCACCGGCAGGCGGATCGGCGTCAGCGCGAATTGCTGGCCGCCCGGCTGGTGTTCGGGCGCATGATCCTGCGCGCCTTCATGCGTTGTCCCGGTCAAGTATTTCCCCTTCGCGCTGTGCGCATGCGTGCGGCGATACATTGCCGCCCTTCCCTTGACGCGTTAACCGCGCCAGAGGTGCCTGACAATTCGGCGCAACAGATCACAGGGGTACTCAACGGCAATGTCACGCAAGTTCTTTGGCACTGACGGCATCAGAGGCCGCACCAATGCAGGCATCATGACCGCCGCCACCGCGATGAAGGTGGGGCAGGCGGCGGGCCAGTACTTTGTGCGCGGCGGCCATCGGCACCGCGTGGTGATCGGCAAGGATACGCGCCTGTCAGGCTACATGATGGAAAGCGCGCTGGTCGCCGGGTTCACCAGTGTCGGCATGGATGTGATCATGACCGGCCCCTTGCCCACGCCCGCCATTGCGCTGCTGACGCGGGAGATGCGCGCGGATCTGGGCGTGATGATATCGGCCAGCCACAACCTTTTCCCCGATAACGGGATAAAGCTGTTCGGCCCCGATGGATACAAGCTGTCGGACGAGGCCGAGGCGGAAATCGAGCGATTGCTGGAAGAAGACATCCCGCTGGTCGACGCGGAACATATCGGTCGCGCGCGCCGGATCGACGATGCGCGCGGGCGCTATATCCACGCGGTCAAGAACTCGGTCGCCTCGGAAGTCCGCTTCGACGGTCTGAAAGTGGTGGTCGATTGCGCGCATGGGGCAGCGTATCAGGTCGCCCCGTCGGCAATCTGGGAACTGGGCGCGGAAGTCATCACGCTGGGCGTCAATCCCAACGGCATCAACATCAATGACGGCGTCGGTTCCACCGCGATTGAGGCGTTGCAGGCCCGCGTCGTGGCCGAAGGCGCAGATATCGGCATCGCGCTGGATGGCGATGCGGACCGGCTGATCGTCGTCGATGAAAAGGGCACCAAGGTCGATGGCGATCAGATCATGGCCCTTATCGCGACGCGAATGCACGAAAAGGGCGCGCTGCGCGGCGGCGGCGTGGTCGCAACGATCATGTCCAATCTGGGCCTCGAACGGTATCTCAACGGGATCGGCCTGATGCTGGAGCGTACCAAGGTCGGTGATCGGTATGTGCTGGAACGGATGAAGGAGGGCGGCTTCAATGTTGGCGGGGAGCAGTCCGGCCACATGATCCTGACCGATTACGGGACCACCGGCGATGGCACCGTCGCGGCGCTGCGGGTGCTGACCAGTCTGGTGCGCAGCGGCAGGCCGGCGAGCGAGATCCTGCACCTGTTCGACCCGGTCCCGCAATTGCTCAAGAACGTGCGCTACGAAGGCGGCGCACCACTGGAGAATGCTAACGTGAAAGCCGCCATCGCCGCTGCCGAGGCCCAGCTGGAAGGCAATGGCAGGTTGGTCATCCGACCTTCGGGTACCGAACCTGTGATCCGCGTCATGGCAGAGGGCGACGATCCCGCGACGGTGGAAAGCGTGGTCGACGCCGTATGCGAAGCAGTCCGCGCGGCGACATAGGAGAGCGCGATGCTTGAAATGCGCCCCGATTGCGAACGCTGCGGCATGGAACTGCCCGCCGAGGCACCTGGCGCGTTCATATGCTCGTTCGAATGCACGTTTTGCGCACGATGCGGGGAAGCGCTGGACGATCGCTGTCCCAATTGCGGCGGCGAATTGATGGACCGCCCCACCCGCGCGGCAAAGCTGCACGCGAAGTTTCCCCCATCGAGCGAGCGCAAATTCAAGGGCTGACCGCAGGCCGCGCAGGCGGCCGCAAGCGCTGCGCCAATTGCGGGCATCGGGCGTTTGATAAGAACAGCGCTGTTGATGTATTGTTGCAACGATTTGCACCCGAACTTTTTGCCAGATCGGAACCCCCATTGTTGAGATGACGAGCGTGTGACATTTGTATCGCCGGGAATTGAAAATAGAGTCAGCCGTATAGCGGCGCGAGTCAGAGGAGAGTTTGTATGAAGATCGTCTTTGCCAGCCGTGTCGTTTGTCGCAGTCTGCTTCTGGCCGGAGCCGCCAACGTCTTGTGGATCAGTCCCGCGCTGGCGCAGGATACGGCTGCCGGATCGCCCGACGATCCTGTCGCGGCAGAGGGCAATGTCATTATCGTCACGGCCACAAAGCGTGATACCACTCTTCAGGATGTGCCATTTTCGATCAACGCCCAGACGCAGGAGGACATCCAGCGTTCGGGTGCGGTCACGCTTGAGGATCTGTCGCGCAATGTCGCGGGCCTCACCATCCAGAATCTCGGGCCGGGGCAAAGCCAGGTTTCGGTGCGCGGTATTTCCGCCGGGCAGGTCGTTCGCGATCAGCCGGGGGTGAAGGAACAGGTCGGCGTCTATCTCGATGAGTTGGTGATTTCGCTTTCGCTGTTCACACCCGATCTCGACCTGTTCGACCTCAATCGCGTGGAAACGTTGCGCGGACCGCAGGGAACGCTGTTCGGCTCCGGTTCGGTTGGCGGCACGATCCGCTACATCACCAACCAGCCACAGATCGGCGTTACCGAAGGCTTGACCGAAGCCAACGTCAATCTGGTGGATGGGGATGACATCGGCTGGCACGTCAAAGGCGCGGTCAACGTGCCGCTGGGTGACAATGCCGCCGTGCGCGCGGTCGGTTACTATACCCGCTATGCCGGTTTCATCGACGCATTGGGCCCTGCTGGCGGGGAGGACATCAACACCGGCGAACGTTACGGCGGGCGGATCGCGCTGCGGCTGGATACTGGTGAGGGGTTCAGCATCACCCCGCGTATCGTCTATCAAAAGATCAAGGCTAACGGGTTCAACCGGCAGGAAATCTTCAGCCTGTTCGCCAATCCCTTCACCACCACGCGCCCGCCGGTGCAACTGGGCGAGCGCGAGCAGTTCCTGCTGCTGCGCGAGGCGTTCGAGGATGAGACGCTGATCGCGGACGTGGTGGTAGAGGCCGATCTGGGCGCGGTCGCGTTCACCTCGGTCAGTTCCTTTACCAACCGTGACATTCTGGTCAGCCGCGATGCCAGCGCGTTGACGGGGTCTGTCTCGGTCGATCTCGGCTTTCCCGATGCCGCAGTGCTGCTGCCATCGAACCTGCGCGATACCACCGACCTGCAAACGCTGACGCAGGAAATCCGGTTTGCCTCGGACTATGACGGGCCGTTCCAGTGGCTGATCGGCGGGTTCTATTCCGACGTGAAACGCGACTACCGCCAGCGTTTGCCCACCCCCGGTTATGACGCTTTTACCGATGCGACACTCGGCGCGGGCACATCTGCGGCAGTTTCCAATGGCTTCCCGGTGGATTCGCCGTTCAATTCGGATCTGCCGTTCGACATCGAACAACTCGCGATCTTTGGCGAGGCGAGCTATGAAATCACCGACAAGCTTACCTTTACGGCAGGCGGAAGGTACTACGATTTCGAGGAAGTCCGGACGATTACCACGGGCGGCCTGTTCGCCAATGGCGATGCGGGCGTGGTCGATCGCACCGCATCTGACGGGTTCACTCCGCGGTTCCTGCTGAGCTATGAAGTCAGCCCGGATGTTTCGATCAACGCGCAGGCGTCGCAGGGCTTCCGGCTGGGCGGGGTCAACGATCCGCTCAACACCCCGCTGTGCAACGCGCAGGATCTGGCGCTGTTCGGCGGCTTTCAGGATTACAACGACGAAACGCTGTGGAACTATGAGGTCGGAGTAAAGACACAAGGCACCGGGTTCACGTTCAACGCTGCCGCCTTCTACAACGACATCAGCGACCTTCAGGTGACGCTCGATGCAGGAAGTTGTTCGTCGCGGATCGTGTTCAACGTTCCCGAAGCATTTGCCGCCGGGGTCGAGGCTGAGCTTGGCCTCAATCCGGCGCCCGGCTTCAATCTCAATTTGAGCGGCAGCTACATCCAGTCGGAGTTCAACAGCACCCTGCCGGGCCCGCTGGCACCGGCGACGGGCATTCGCGAAGGCAACCGCCTGCCCTCCGTTCCCGAATTCCAGTTTTCGGCAAGCGGCAGTTATGAATGGGACTTGGGCACCTCGACCACGGCGTTCGTGGCGGGATCGTTCCAGCATGTCGGATCGCGCTTTACCCAGCCGGCAGATCAGGAAAACAACCCGCGCACGTTTGTTGCCGGACTGCCCTTTGGTGGAGCGCCGGCGACCGCATCGACCACGGTCGATCTGCTGCTGCCCGATTATCAGCTGGTCAATCTGAGCGCCGGGATCGAACTCGACGGCGGTTTGTCGCTGACGGTCTATGCCAACAACGTGTTCGATGAAAACCCGTTGCTGTCGTTTGATCGTGAACGCGGCGGACGCGCGCGGCTTGGCTTCAACATCGGCCAGCCGCGCACATTTGGCGTCACGGCGAGGCAATCGTTCTGATTGTGCGATAAACGCGCATCGGCGGTCGATTGACGATGATCGACCGCCGATGCGCCGCTTATTTTCAGGAAGCACCGAGGCTTTCTTGCCGCCAACCGCCGGACTTTGGCCAACGCCGCGCAAAAACAGTCCCGGCGCGCGGGCGGACTTGCTATGGCGCTTGACATGACCATCCGACCCCCTCCCCGTATTCTCGCCATCGCCGGTTCGGATTCCTCCGGTGGGGCTGGCATTCAGGCCGATATCAAGACGATCACCATGCTCGGCGGCTATGCGATGACTGCAATCACATCGGTCACGGCGCAGAACAGTGTCGGCGTGCAGGCCATTGCGCCGATGTCTGGCGATGTGGTGGCGCAGCAGATCGCTTCGTGCGTGGACGATATCGGGGTCGATGCGGTCAAGATCGGGATGCTGCACGATATCGACATAATCGATCATGTTGCACGCGTGCTTGAAACGCTCAAAGTGCCGGTAATCCTTGACCCGGTAATGATATCGACCAGCGGCGCGGCCCTGATTGCGCCTGATGCCATTGCCGCGTTGAAGGCACAGCTGTTCCCGCGCGCCACGCTGATTACGCCCAACCTGCCGGAGTTGGGGCACCTTGTGGGCCGCACGCTTACCACCACCGAACACATGGCCGATGCCGCGCAAGAGCTTGCCCGCGAAACTGGCGCGGCGGTGCTGGCAAAGGGCGGGCACACCAGCGACCAGCGGATCATCGACATCCTGATCCTGACCGATGACGCAGGCGCGGCGCGCGCCGTGCAGTTCGACCATGCCCGGATCGACACGCCGCATACGCATGGCACGGGTTGCACGCTATCATCGGCGATCGCGACGCTGATCGGGCATGGTCAGACGCTGGAACACGCCGTGCGGCTGGGGCGCAATTTCGTGCTGCGCGCAATCGAGAACGCGCCCGGCTATGGCGCGGGCAACGGCCCGCTAGGCCATCAGGCGGTGCGCTCGCTCACCTGATCGGTTCATGCGGGAACGCGAGGCTAAACCACTTTCCTACAATGGCTCCGCCGATGCAGGGTGCAACGATGCGCCTCCCTGTGTTCATTGCCCCGCGTGCCTGTCCCGATAGCGCCGCTGTGTGGGGCCAGCTTTTCACGCTCTGGACAGTGTGTCAGGTGTGTCAGGCGCGGGGGCGAAGACTGGTTCTAGCGGTCGAGCTCGTAGAACTCCGCGATATGCGCCCATGCCTCATCAGCGGTTTCGCACCACTGGAACAGGTCGAGATCCCGCTTCGAAATCGTGCCTTCCTCTGCAATCGCCTCGAAATTGATCACCCTTTCCCAGAACTCGCGCCCGAACAGCAGGATCGGGATCGGCTTCATCTTGCCGGTCTGGATCAGCGTGAGCAATTCGAAGAATTCATCGAACGTGCCGAACCCGCCGGGGAATACTGCAACTGCGCGCGCCCGCAGCAGAAAGTGCATCTTGCGCAGCGCAAAATAGTGGAAATTCAGCGACAAATAGGGGGTGACATAGGCATTGGGCGCCTGTTCGTGGGGCAGGATGATGTTGAGACCGATGGACTCTCCACCTGCATCGCTGGCGCCGCGATTGCCAGCTTCCATGATCGAAGGGCCACCGCCCGTGGTGATGACGAACTGGCGCTTGCCATCCTCGATGATCGCCTTTTCCGAAACCAGCCGCGCCAGCCTGTACGCCTCGTGATAGTACTTCGCCTTGTCGGCCAGCCGCTGCGCAACTTTTTGCTCATATTCGTCCTTGTCCGCAGCCGCTTCGATCTTCGCCTGGGCCTGCTCTGGCGAAGGGATGCGGGCCGATCCGTACATGACCAGCGTCGATCCGACGCGCGCCTCGTCCAGCAGCATTTCGGGCTTCAGCAGCTCAAGCTGGAATTGCACCGGCCGCAATTCGTCACGCAGCAGGAAATCGGTGTCGCGAAACGCCAGTTTGTAGGCGGGGTGCGCGGTCTGAGGCGTGCGATCGGGCGCGTCCTCGACAAAGCGGGTTTCCTCCCCGGCGCGGTAGAATTTGCGGTTTGTGAGTTCGTGATCGGGATGCTTTTCTGTCATGGCCATGGCCCTAGTCGCAGCGGCAAATCGCGGCAAGCGGACATATGGCATACGGGTAGTCCGACACTCCGGCGCTCAATCGCTTGGAAGGATGGGCATTTCATCGGCGTTCGAATGCGTCCGGCCCATCATGCAGACCAGTGTTGCAACCGCTGTGCCGAGACAAAGTTGCCACGGAAAGGCAATCTGCTTCAGGGCAGCAGGCAGCCCGAAACTGTCGACGATATAGGCCTGAAATATCAGGATGACGAAGAACCCGGATATCAGCGCAGCGATAACCGAACGGCAGGATCCCCGCCTCGTGAACACGGCAGTAATATACACGCCAAGCAAACCCGGCGGGATCTCCGCCAGGATAAAGTGCATGAACACAATAATCTTCTCGCCCTGGAAAGCGAAAGCGACCGACGATCCGGCAGCTCCCATCAGGTCGGGCCGCTCATAGAATATGTGCAGCAGCGATCCGATCATCAGGAATATCAGAATGACCGGGATCGAAGCCCACACCGAAATGAACAGCGCGCGATTGCCGTCGCGCGCATTGTCGCACGCAAGCAGACGCTGCGTCGTATCCTGATCGAGACCGGAATTGCCGATATTGAGCAAGGCCACCCCGGTGATGACCGCAAGGATCGAAAACGGCGCGCTGAGGTCGAACGATGCGTCGATGACCTGCAATTTGTCGATCCCGCCCGGTGCCTGCTCAAGTGCGGCGATAATCTCCGCAATCGTAAGCGGGATTTTGGCCAGCAGGAAAAACAGGACGACGATGGCCGCGCCTACATACAGGACCACCTGCACCAGATCGCTCCAGATTACAGCATTGAGACCGCCCATGAATGTGAACGCGATGCCGAACATCAGCAGCACGAAAGATGCGATCACCAGATGTTGCGGTTCGACATCGAAAAACATGACCATCGAAACTGCAATGGCGGCAAGCTACAGCCTTGCCCCGCTGGCGAACACGCGCCCCACCAGATACATCAGTCCCGCCGCGCGGCGGGCGATGACGTCGTATCGCTGCTCCAGCAATTGATACACGGTGGTCGCGCCGATAGCTTAAAAGCGCGGGATCAGCACCCGCGACACCACGATCGCTGCAATCAGAGCGCCGCCAATACTCGCCAGATAGGTGTAGTTGCCGCGAAAGCTGTTGTCCGGCACCCCCAGAAAGGTCGCCGCGGATTGCACGGTCGACAGAACCGAAACCGCGACCAGCCAGGTTGGCGCGCGGTGGCTGGCGAGGAAGTAATCGTCAGAGGTTTCTATCCCGCGCCGGGTCGCAGCTATCCCGGCGACCGTCAGAATGGCGACATAGCCTCCCAATATGATCCAATCCCAGACGGTGAAGGATATCGCAGTCATTCAATTGGCCCCGCTGATCGGCTCTATCGTGCAACGTGCCAGTTTACACAGCTAGCCCGCAGGACAAGTCTGGACGGTCAGGAGCAATCCCAACACCAAGATTGTAAGCGCCAGACCAGCAGCCTCGTGCCCGCGAAGCAAGACCCAGGATACCGTTGATGTCGCAAAGTTGCCGAGAGGCGGAAGTCACAATTCGCGAGGTCGGACGGGTGGCGCGGGACAGCCGGATCGTTCAGTGTGATCCGGCTGCCACCGCCTGCGCCATCCGATTGCCGTCAGAACTTCCAACGCATCGTCAGATTAGCCTGATTGTTCGTCAGTACACCGCGACCAAGATCGGAAGTTGCGGTGATGCCGATGCTTGTGCGGTTGGCCAGTGCCAGTTCCGCTCCGGCATTTACCGATACCCATTGCGGGTCAAGCGCGTTGGCGATGGAGAACGGAACGTCCGATGCTCCGAAGAAGTTCGCCGTGACCACGTCCTGCGTATCGGCCAATTCGCGCGCGTAGGCGACCGAACCGAAAGCGGTGAGCATTCCGGTGCGACCGACCTTCGTGTCGAGCGCACCCATCACGCCGACCTTGGCCCCGAGCGAGGTGAAGCTGCGATTGTGAACCGAAAGCCCGAAGCCCTGCGTGCCGAATTCGTCAAATCCGCCAATATCGCTGCGGACGTAATCCATGCTGACCACTGGCCCGAATTCAAGGCCGGGGGCGACGCCAACGGCATAGCCGGCCCGCACACCTGCGAAGGCCTGTCGCCCATCAGCGACGCCCCGAGTGTTCCTGAACGGGATGGCCGAATTGTTCAGGCTTGCACCATCAGATGTCAGGTTCTGGCGCGAGAACCCAAGGTACATGTCGGCAAAGCCTTGTCCGAATTGCGCAGCACCATACGCCGCCGCCGCGACACTGGTATCTTCAGGCCGGGCGGTAATCCCGATACTGGCAGTACTGTTGCGGATGCTGGTTACGGCAATGCCGACGCTGACATTCTGCGACATCCGCAAATCGGCACCGAGGGTCATTTCGCCGCCCCGGAGGAAGACCGATTCCTCAAACGCATTGGCGCCGGTGTTGCGATCCGCAGCGTTGGTCAGGAACACTCCGCTGACCGTGCTGAAAAACCCGATCTGGCCTGTATCCTGGGTGTTGGTGCCTGCAATTGCGAAGGCGGCATTGCCCGCAGTCGAGAATGCGGCTGCTGCCTTGTTTGCACCGCGAAGCGACAGGGTCCGCTGGCTCAACTGGCCGGTGAACCGCTGCGAGAAATTGTTCGCAATCGTGGATTGGTTGAAGGCGCTGACCGGAGTGAGCGATGACAGCGTGGAGGCAAGGCTGTTGATACCCGCACCATCGACGATGTCGAACAGGCCCGCAAACTGGGCGAAGTTCCCACCAAACCGCAAGGTATCCAGCGCTTCCCCAATAGATTTCAGGTTGCTGGATCGGGCAAACAGATCGCGCAGCCTGAGCGCATTGATGTTGACGACAACGTCCCCGCCCTCGACCCGGGATTCTGCAAACAGCAGCGGTGACAGCGTAATAAGGAAGGTATCGTCAAAATTGCCGAGCACCGAATTGGCGCTGACAACTGTGATTTCATCTCCGAACCGCGGACGTCCGCTGGCTGCCACGATCAACCGACCCGCAATGCTTGCGTCGCCGGTAATCGAGAGCAGATCCGAAGTGTTGCCGCGCCGGTTGAAATTGGCGTTGTTCAGCAAGGTGCCCTCGCTCGACTGGACGTATTGGCCGTCGATGGTCAGGGTTCCGATTTTAAACAATCCGCCGGGTGCAACGGCAGCTCCGATATTGAAGACTGCATCTGTTGTGACAGTCCCCGACCCTTCGAAGATTCCGCCGAACAAACCGACCAGACCAGCGTTGAGCGCGCCGTCGATCCGTGCCAGTCCGTTGAACTGTTCGAAGCCGATGATCGTGTTGAACGTGTACGGTTCCGGCAGCACGAAACCCGCAACGACATTGTCGAGCGTCAGCTTGTCGATCTCGATATCCAGATCGACCACCGTGAGACTGGGCCGATTGAGGAAAACGTCAAAGTATTGCGCCGGATTTGCGAAGGACGTGCCGGGCGTTCCGTCGGTGTTGTTGGGCACGAACCCGGTCGAGCCCGGCCCGATCAGGACAGAGGATTCGGGAATGTTGGACCCGAAGTTCGGCGTGCCTTCCGGCGGCAGGTTGATCGAATTGGTGTCGGCATTGCCCGAAATATCCTGACCCAGGATCAAGCCCAGCTTCGGTCCGGTTTCATACACTCCCTGCTCTGAACCGCCGGGAAGTCCGTTCACCAGAGTGCCGGTGCCGTCGTCGATCAGAAAACCCGGATCGAGATCCTGGGTCCAGCGGTCGGGATCGGACCAGACACCGACGCCAGCCTTCGCCGAGACATATTTGTACGGCGTGTTCTCGGTGATGAATTCGAAGAACGGATAGAGTGGATTGTAAAAGCTGATGTCGCTGTAGGTGTTGCCGATCCCGAAGAAATCGAACCCGCCGCTCAGCACCCCTGTAACGACAGGAGGGCCGCCAAGCTGATCGGCAATCAACGGGGAGCCGCTGTCGCCGCCTGCGGTCGCAACTTCATTGGGCAGTGCATCGCCATCGAACCAGTCGATATCGAGCACGGCTTGCAAGCTCTGGCAGGAAATGTTGGTGCCGGTAAAGGTACAGCGGTCCTCACCCGGGCCCACGCGGTTGGGGTTATCGAAATCGGTGAAGTACAATGCCTGCGATGTCGTAGCCGATGTGTTGGCGGCCGGGAATATTGCGCCGATCAGGTCTGCGGACGATGCGACCGCTCCGAGCTGGTTTTCGCCGACGCGCCGCAGAAAGCCGAGAGGCAAGTCGCTGAACAGCGCCGAACTGGCGGTCCCGAAACCGCCGTAGCCGACTTGGATAACGTGCGTCAGCTCGGCCAGCGGCGAGAGCAGGATTGGCAACGACGGAACGTCAGTGATCGGTTCGTCCAGCGCGACCAGAGCCACGTCTGCCCAGGGGAAAGGCAGCGCACCATCGCCGACATTGGATGAGGGGTGAATGATAACGTCAGTACTGCTGGCTACACCGCCTTCGCTGTAGCTTGATCCGAAATCGAGATAGTTGAAGAACCTAACGCTGGAATCGACCCCGGTCGAAACCAAAACTGTGCGTGCGGCTCCGGAATCTGGCGTGCCATAGGCTTCGGATGAGCGGACATTGAGACAGTGCGCCGCCGTCAAGATGGTGCGCGGATTGATGACCGTGCCCGTACAATTGAAAAATACGCCTCCGTCCGAATTGCGCTGGCTGAACAGCTGCACCACAGAGGGCTGGGTGTTGTTGACATCGACTGACCCAGCCAGCCCGACATCGTCGCGCGCGACAATTTCGGGCGATCCAGGCACAGGCACCGCTTCCAAATTTCGCGGAACAGAGAAGTCCGGCAGGACCGATTGGCTCGGAACATCAGCGGTGGATAAGCTCGGTGAGATCCGGAAACCCTGAAAAGTTCCGTGAGCTTCCAATGCTATTGCATCGGTATCTGGAGTGTTTTCAGACGCGAGTGCGGGAGCAGAGAAAAATGCCCCGGTAAGTCCGATTGCGCTAACACCGATGATGTAGTTTAACCTGCCCATGTTTCCCCCCTTGTGTTCATTGAACGACTCGTGAAGTAACATACAAGAGGTATCAAGACGAATAGATTTTTGGATTGACAGATCGCCATCCGATTTGCTTAATGTTGCTATCTTTGATTGCTATCTCACTTGGGTTACTACGTATCTCCAAGCGCAATCTTTGGCGCATCCATTGGCAATGCTGCTCGTCCATGTGGCGATTTTTCACCATAATTGTCACGTGTTCGGGCGCTGGCAGGCTCGCAGGCGGTTCATACCAAACGGGTTTTCGATCAGTTCGCGGCGCGCTTCAACTCTAACATAACGGCCCCTCTTGGGGATAGTGACTCCCCCAGAACAACAAGCTCAGCGCTCTCGACCCGGTCCCGGCCTCTCGACTTCGCTTTGTAAAGCGCCTCATCGGCCCGAGCGAACAATTGGGCGTACGTCTCTCCGCTGCGCGCTGTGGCAACGCCAAAACTCGCTGTGAGGCGGAGGTCTTCGCTCAATCCGGGATGTGAGAGGCTTCCGAATGCCTGCCTGATGCGTTCCGCCAGTCGCTGCGCTGGATCGTTCTCGCAATTCCAGACAGCGATGCAAAACTCTTCCCCACCGATCCGGCCCGTAATGTCGCAGCCGCGCACCATCGTGCTGATAAGGTCGCCAAATGCTGCGATCGCCTGATCCCCGACCTGATGACCCCAGATATCGTTCACCTGTTTGAAGTGGTCGATATCGGCAACCACCAGGCTGAGCGAGCGCCCCTCGGTCTGCGCTTTCAGGAGGATTTCACGCATCGCCTGATCGAAAGAGCCGCGATCGCGCAGACCCGTGAGGGCATCGCGTTCACCGCTTTCGCGCACGGTCGTGGTCCATTCGACAATCGTTGCGCCGATGAGGACCATCGCCGTGGTCAGACCCTTCACGCCGAGCACCAGCCCGATCAGTGAATAATAGATTGATTCCCGATAAAGTTCTGCCGGTATCGTCCGCTCATACAGCAGGGTCACGGTCGGCCTGACCAGAAAATCAACGGCCTGAAATGCCATGACCGCGATAATCGCGAAATCAATCAGGTCGCGGCGACGTACCGTCAGCAGCGTCGTTACGCCCATGGCGAACATGACACCATAACCCATGTTTACGATGATAAGTCGCGGGCCGACATCGGTCGAGACATTGACCGCCAGCGCCAGCACCGATGCACTCACCACGTATACGACGATCATGCTTCCCAGATGGAGCGGCTGGCCCGCGCGTTCGCACACAGCTGCGATCATTGCGATGCAGCCGAGTGTGTAGAACAACTGGGTTACGTGAAAGACATAGAACGCTTCGGCCGGCAGGAAATGGGTGATCAGAAACCCGATTGCGGAAAGGAAAAAGCCGATCCCAAAGCCAAGAACGTGACGCTTCATGCGCCCTGCACGCCACAGCGCCACAAACGCAGCTGCGAAGAACAGCGCTGTGAGCGGTGTCACCAATCCCAGAATTTGCGTTTGCATCGACCTGTTTCGTCCCGTTTCTAACGGGTTAGGCGGATAAGGTTAAAAGGGCCTTTAGCGTCGCGGCTCAAATCGGTTTGTGGCAGGAATAAACCCAAGGCGGGCGGGTGTTACACGCCTGAATACGGGGCACATTGCGAACCGGTCCGAAATGATTGCGCTTTACAAGTTGTCAGCCGCTTTCTTGATGGCTCGGCGGATGCTCATATACGTGGCGCAGCGGCACAGATTTCCGCTCATCGCGGCGTCGATATCGGCATCTGTCGGGCTCGCATTTTCAGCGAGCAGAGCGGTGGCCGCCATGATCTGGCCCGACTGGCAATACCCGCATTGCGGCACATCGTCTGCGATCCACGCGGCGCGGATGGCGTCGGCTGCAGCGTTATCTGCGCCTTCAATTGTGGTGATGGCCGATCGCCCGATTGCATCGTGATGGGAGCACGCAGGACCGCGTTGCCACCCCGTCAATATGCACGGTGCAGGCCCCGCATTGCGCAACACCGCAGCCGAATTTGGTGCCCGTCATTTTCAGGTGATCGCGCAGCACCCATAACAGCGGCGTGCCCGGCGCCGCATCTACCGGAGTGTCCTTGCCGTTGATCTTTAACGTGATGGCCATGTATGTCCCTCGGCTCAGACGGTTTGGGTTGCGGATTTGGGCAGCGCAAGGCGGCTGCCGTTTGGTCCAATCAGGGGCAATTGCCTGATACGGTGGCCGGTCGCGGCAAAGATCGCATTGGCCAGCGCAGGGGCGGCGGGCGGCGTGGCGGGTTCGCCTACGCCGGCAGGCGCGCGGTTCGATTGCACGATATCGACTTCGAAAGCGCGCGGAGCCTCCCCCATGCGCATCACGCGCCAGGAAGGGAAATTGTCCTCTACCACCGCGCCATTTTTCGCGGTGATCTGTCCGTAAAGCGCGTTGGACAGGCCATAGATCGTGCCGCCCTCCATTTGCGCGCGAACGTGGCGCGGGTTGATGACAGTGCCCGCATCCACGCTGAGCCAGATGCCGGGTATGGTCAGCTTCCCATCCTTGCCCACCGCCACCTCAATCACCGTGGCGATATAGGACAGGAAGGAACGGTGCACAGCGATGCCCAAGCCATGTCCGGCGGGCAGTTTGCGGCCCCACTTGGCCATCTCCGCAGCCTTTTCGACGACATGGACCAGCCGCGCTGTTTCAATCGGGTATTCCTCTGGCGTACCGCCGTAATTGGAATAGACGGCGCCTTCTGCCACCGGGTCGATCACCCGGTCCGGCCCGATAAGCTCGATCAGGTAATTCTTCTGGTCGCGGCCCGCAGCATGGGCCAGTTCAGCGGCAAAACTCTGCACCGCGAACGCATGAAAAATGTTGCAGACAGAGCGCAGCCAGCCGGTGCGCAAATGCCCCTTCGCCTCGCCGGATTCGACCCGCAGATTGGGCATGGCGAAGGGCACATCGGTTGCCCCCATACCCACCTCGCCATCGCTGGGCGATGCCGCTGCGCTGTCGAACGTGGAGGAAATGGTCGGAAACACGGTGCGGTGCAGCCAGGTGGTGCAAGTGCCGTCCTTGTCCAGCCCAGCCTCCATCCGCTGTGCGCTGACGGCGTGGTAGAACCCGTGGCGCACCTCATCCTCGCGCGTCCACGTGACCTTGACAGGCTTGCCCACCTCCTTGGCGATCAGCGCTGCCTCGACCACGAAATCCGGCTTTGACTTGCGCCCGAACGCTCCGCCAAGCCATGTCGGTTTGACGGTGATGTTCGCCTTGTCGATGCCAAGTAGCTCGGAAAGCGTATCGCGCGTTGCCTGCGGATCCTGCACGCAGCCCCAGCATTCCAGTTTGTCCCCCGTCCAGCGCGCAGTGGCAGATGGCGGCTCCATCGGGGATTGCGAGTAATGGGGCGCGTAATATTCCGCCTCAACTGTCTTGGCCGCTTTCGCCAGCCCGCTGCGCACATCGCCGCGTGTCCGCCGGACCTGCCCCGGCTGGCGCGCGGTTTGCTTCATCGTTTCGGCAAAGGCTTCGGAATCGTAGCCCGCATTGGGCCCGTCCGCCCATTCGATCTCAAGCGCCTTGCGACCCTGGATCGCCGCCCAAGTATCGCGGGCGACAACCGCGACCCCGCCCAGCGGCTGAAACATCGCTGGAGGCGTTGGCGTGGGCAGCATCACCGTTTGCAGCACGCCGGGCACGGCTAGCGCAGCGTTGTTCACGACCAGCCCAACCCGGCCAAACACCTGTGGCGGGCGCGCGACCACGGCATAAACCATGTCCGGAACGTCCACGTCGATACCAAACGTACCTTTGCCCCGTGTGATCAGCGGGATCGTGAGCGAAGGTATTTCCTTGCCAATCAGGCTCCATTCGTCTGGAGTCTTGAGCGTGATTTTGTCCTCTGCGGGCACTTGCAGGCGCGCGGCCAGCTCCGCCAGATTGCCATAGGACAAGGTGTCGCTGTTTTGCGAATTGCCGACCTTGCCCTGCGATGCAGTGCAATCCGAAGCGTCCAGCTTCCAGTACAGCGCGGCGGCCTGCGTCAACATCTGCCGCATCGCGGCCCCGGCCAGGCGCAAGCGGTGAAAATTATAGCGCACGGAACGCGAACCGTCGGTGTTCTGATCGCCATAGCGCTCATGCCCTTCGGCCTGGACGATCTTTACGCTATTCCAGTCTGCCTCCAGTTCGTCCGCCACGATCTGCGCCATCGAGGTCCAGACCTGCTGACCCATTTCGGATCGGTGGCAGGTGATCTCGACCGTGCCATCCTCAAGAATTGCGATCCACAGCGCAGGGGTTGCATCGCCGCCGGTCGCTTCAGTCAGCGGGCTTGGCCCAGCGGCCGGAAGATCGAACGCGCTGGCATCGATATCCGGCTCAACATAGCTCGAACAGCCCGCCAATGTGATGCCGATCACGAACAGGCCGGACCCAGCGACAAAGCCGCGACGGCTAAGGTTGGTGATGGATGCGGCTTCGTCGCGTCCGCGATTGGCTGTTTGAGAGCCGGGTATAACCCCGATTTCGCGAAGGAACATTAAGGCTCTCCTAGGTTTGCCGTTGCCGCGGTGCGTTGCACAATACCGTACCATGGCGGCGCTGCAAAGCCGGACCGCTTTTCACTCATCGACCCCGGCGTCGCGCGTCCACCAGTTGATCGACAGCACATCATGCGCGGACGTCCATACCCCGCGCGGCGTATAACGGATCGCTCCGCTGCCTTCGGCCCGGCCCACGCGGCCGAGTATTTCCAATGTCTGCGCGTCGATCACAACAAAGGTCTGATCCTGAGTGGTGCGCAGCCATACCTTGCCATCGGCAACGTCGATATCGCCGTACAGCAGCGTTTCGCCAACCTTGGTACGGCCCGTCACCGCGAGCGTTTCAGGGTCGACCCGCGCGACGGTGCCATCGCCCTGTTCCTGCACCCACACCGCGCCTTCGCCGGCTGTCAGGAAACCCGGTTGCTTGCCCAGCTTGACCGACCCGGTGACTGTGTTGGTGGCAGGGTCGATCCGTTGGAGCAATTGTTCGTCGCTGCTGACCGCCCATAGCGCACCAAGTCCAAAGGCGAGGAAGAACGTTTTGGGGACGACATCCACCGTGGCCATCACGGCGTTGGTCGCCGGGTCGATCCGCGCGATCTTTCCCGCTGCGTCGCTCGGCACCCAGACTGACCCTGCGCCTGCCACCACATTTGTCTCCCCGCGCGGTTCGGCTATGCCGGTTTCGATCACCGTTTGCACTTTCGCTGTGGCGGTATCGACGCGGTAAAGGTTCGCCCCTTCGCAATTGGCAACCCACAACGATCCAGCGATCAGTGCCATCGTGCCACACGGCTTGGGTATCGCGACTGACGCGACCAATCCATCAGTGTTAAACTGCTCCACCCGCCCGCGATTGGTTGCCCAGACCATATCCCCGTCAATCGTCAGAAAATCGACGAAGCCGGGCACCGCGATAACTTTTTCATCGAAGGCGAGCGGCGTCGGATCTGTCGCAGACTGCGCTGTGGGATAGTTGGCGCAGGCAGTGCAGGCGATAAGCGCAAAGGCAGGCAGCAATCGGTTCATAGGCACACTCCAGGCATCACCGCAATCCAGGCGGTATAGTGCGAGCCCTTTGATGCATGCCCTCCCGGACAAACTTGCCCTCTCAGCCACCAAGGCATGGAGTGCTTTGCATATCAGATCATATGGGTAATACGAAATATGACAACGGTAATATTTTAGCGATGGACAAGGGTCTGATTCCTAGTCATGCTGCAACCGCGAAAGGAACCGAATTCATGCTGAACGAACTTCGTCGTGCGGGGGCATTTTTGCTGCTGGCTTGTGCACTTTTCGTTGCATCATGTTCGCAAGCTCCCGATGAGAGCGCCGATGAGCGGACCCAATTCAATGTCGGATGGTCGATCTATGCCGGGTGGATGCCTTGGGCCTATGCCCAACAATCCGGCATCGTGAAAAAATGGGCCGATAAATACGGTATCGAAATACAGTTCGTGCAAGTCAACGATTACGTTGAATTGGTGAACCAGTACACCGCCGGTCAACTGGACGGCGTGACAGTCGCCAATATGGACGCACTCACCATCCCGGCCGCTGGCGGCAAGGATACGAGCGCGATCATCATTGGCGATTATTCCAACGGCAATGACGGCCTTCTGCTCAAAGGCGCCAATCAGTTGAGCGCAGTGAGGGGTCGTCAGGTCAATCTGGTTGAACTGTCGGTGTCGCATTACCTGCTTGCCCGTGCGCTGGAGACGGCGGGACTGAAGATGACCGATGTGAAGACCGTGAATACGGCGGACGCAGACATTGCCGGCGCCTTCACGTCCGGCGATGTGACGGCGGCAGTTGCGTGGAACCCTCAGCTTACCACGATGCGGCAGGTGCCCGGCGCGAATGCCGTATTTACCTCAGCAGATATTCCGGGCGAGATTCTCGACTTGCTGGTCGTCGATACGGCCACGCTGAAGGCAAACCCCAATCTGGGCAAGGCGCTGGCGGGCATCTGGTACGAGACGCTAAGCCTGATGAAGCAGCAGGACGAGGCGGGAGCAAAGGCGCGAGCGGCGATGGCCGCGCTGGCCGGAACCACGCCACAGGAATTCGAGGGGCAGCTGGCGACCACATACCTGTATGTCGATCCCAAGGCTGCCGTGGCCGCAACGCGCGATCCCGCACTCATCAAGACGATGACACGGGTGCGCGATTTCAGCTTTGCCCAAGGGCTGTTTGGCCAAGGCGCGCGCTCTGCCGATGCGGTCGGCATGGCGTTTCCGGGCGGCAAGACGTTGGGCAATCCCGACAACATCACTCTGCGCTTCGATGAAACCTACATGCAGATGGCCGCCGACGGAAAGCTTTAGGCGGCCTGCGGCGATGCTGCGCGCGATCACGATCGGAGAATTATGGGCTGGCTAGGCCGCCAAGTGAAACCGGGCAACATGGGAGGCAACAGGGCGCTGCTGGGCCTTGTTCCGATTGTTGTTCTGGTGATCGTGTATCTGGTGGTCGCCGCCGATCGAAACGCGATCAACCCCAATGAGAAGATCCTGCCACTGCCCGGTGCCATGGTGGAGGCGATGTGGGGGCTCGTGTTTGAGCGCGATCAGCTTTCGGGGCGATATCTGTTCTGGTCGGACACCGCAGCAAGCCTTCAGCGGCTAGGCTTTGGCCTCGCCATTTCGACACTCAGCGCGCTGGTTGTCGGGCTGCTGCTGGGCGTCTTGCCAACTTTTCGCGCGACCTTTGGAATGCTGGTCACGAGCATTGCCGTGATCCCGCCAATTGCGCTGTTGCCGGTCCTGTTCATCGTCTTTGGACTGGGCGAAACGGCGAAAGTGGCTTTGATCGTGATCGGCATCGCACCATTCATGGTCCGCGATATCGCCGCGCATGTCACCGCCCTCCCGCGAGAGCAGATCGTCAAGGCGCAGACTCTGGGGGCAAGCACGTGGCAATTGTTGCTGCGCGTCGCCCTGCCGCAGGCGATGCCGCGCCTGATACAGGCGTTGCGGCTGTCGCTTGGTCCGGCATGGGTGTTCCTTATTTCAGCCGAGGCAATCGCGGCGGATATCGGCCTTGGCTATCGCATCTTTCTGGTCCGCCGGTACCTCGCGATGGACGTGATTCTACCCTATGTTGCATGGATCGCCCTGCTGGCGGCGGCCATCGATTTCGCGCTTGCCTATGCCAGCCGCCGAGCGTTTCCGTGGGCGCACGGAGCAGGCCATTGACCACCGCGCTGAGCCTGAAGAACGTGTGGGTCGAGTATGGCGACAAGGTCGTGCTCGAACGGATCAATCTGGACATCGAAGAAGGCGCGTTCGTCTCTGTTGTCGGCCCTTCAGGCGCGGGCAAGAGCAGCCTTTTGCGACTGGTGCTGGGGCAGGATGCGCCCACGCGCGGGCAAATCCTGCTGGATGGCACACCCTTGAAAGCCGAATGCACGCCCGAACGCGGCGTAGTGTTTCAGCGTTATTCGGTGTTCCCGCATCTGAGCGTGCTGGGCAATACGATCTTTGGCCTCGAATGCGCCAATGCGCCGTTTGCCGCGCGGCTCTTTGGAACGCGGCGCCGGGCAGCGGCGGCGCAGGCGCTGGAAATGTTGGAGGCGGTGGGGCTGGAGGATGCTGTCGATCTGTACCCCGCGCAAATGTCGGGCGGGATGCAGCAACGCCTCGCCATCGCGCAGGCGCTGATAAAGCGGCCACGGATCTTACTGCTCGATGAGCCGTTCGGCGCGCTTGATCCTGGTATCAGAAGCGATATGCACACGCTGATCACGCGGCTGTGGCACGACTATTCGCTCACGGTGATCATGGTTACGCATGACATAAAAGAAGCGTTCTCACTCGGTACGCGTGTTCTCACGCTCGACAAGGCACGGGTCGATCCGCACGCGCCGCACCGCTTTGGCGCGACCGTCGTGTATGATTTGCCGCTGACGCGCAAAACCGAATTCGAAAACGGCAATGCGGATCGCAGTATTACGATTGACAGAATTGATAATAATTGAGAGAGGAGAAGTGCCATGACGTCTGAACCAACCAGCTTGGCCCGTCTCAGCATGAGCTTGCCTGCAGAACTGCTGCAAAACCTGGATCGCATGGTTGAGGAACGCGATTTGCCATCACGTTCACAACTGATCGCGCAGTTGATCCGCGATGCGCTGGCCGAACACGAAGCTCTGATCCGGCCGAAAGAAACGCTCTCGGGCACAATCACGCTGGTCTACCGCGCCGATCAGGGCAGCGTGCGCCAGCAACTCGCGACGACGCAGCATCAATACCTGAAGGAGGTGATTTCTTCGCAGCACGTCTTTCTTGAAGACGATCAATCGCTCGAAGTGTTGCTGGTGCAGGGTCCGGCGCAGCGGCTGGAGGCGCTGTGCAATGAGCTGCGCGCCATTCGCGGCGTGCGCCAGTTGAAGCTGGTGACGACAACGGCACTGTTGCCACCGCTGCATGAGCAGGACGGAGCGCAGGCTGGCTCGAAGAAAAGCGCGGACAAGGCGGCGTGACCGCCGACCTGTCCAACCCGATGCTGGCGCGCGAACATGCGCGGGCTATGGCTGGGACGCTAGCGGAATCGATGCCGATCCTGCCCCCTGTCGCGGATGATCTGCCCGATGGCGTCGATGCGCAGGATCACGTGTGGGAAGAGACGATCGCGCCGGGCGGTTATGGATCGCGCAGACTGGCACGCGGCACGCGCCTTCGCCTGATCGACACAAAGGGCGACGCCTGCGCCTCGCTCAACATTTTCAACGCTGATATGCCCAGCGAACGTTTGAACGTCGCGGATACGGTCAAGGTCCAATGGAACGCCTATCTTGGCGCGGGCAAGCTGCTGCTGTCCGATATGGGCCGGGTGCTGATGAGCGTTATAGAGGATGACGCTGGCACGCACGACGCGTTCAGCGGCACCTCCAACGCGGCCACCAACACCGCGAAATATGGCGAGGGCCGCAACAGCGGCGCGTTTCCCAATGGCCGCGACCGATTGCTGCTCGGCGCGGCGAAACACGGCCTTTCCCGCCGCGATGTTCACCCGTGCGTCAATCTGTTCAAGGGAGCGCAGATAGAGGCGGACGGCACGATTACCCCGCTGATCGGTCCTTTTGCATCAGGCCGCGCGGTGGTGCTGCGCGCCGAGATGGATGTGATCGTGGTTATCGCCAATTGCCCCCACGTGCTGGACCCGCGCGCGGATTACACCGTCACCCCCTTGCGCGCATCGGCGTGGCGCGGTGCGATCACGCCGCAGGACGATCCGCTGCGCAACGCAACCCCGGAGGGTCAGCGCGCCTTCCTCAATGTCGAGGATTATTACCGTCGATAGGAAGGCAAGAGGCGATGGCTGCCATTGAACGAACCAAAGACCTTCCCGGCGAAATCGTACATGACGAGATCGTCCCGGCAAGGGCCCCGTGGCTGCATCTCGTTCGCGCCGGGCAGACGCTGCGGGTTGTTGACCTCGAAGGCAATCAGGCCGTCGACTTCCTGATGTACAGCGCCGCCGACGATGCCGAACGATACAGCGCGCAGGATACCGTCGCAGCGCAGGGCAACATCTTCCTGCGCAAGGGCACGGTCCTGCGTTCCAACGAAGGCGCCGCGATGATGACCATCACCGCCACATCGGTCGAATATCACGACACGATCGGCGGGGCGTGTTCGTGCGAATCCAACACGCTGCGGTATGGTCATCACACCTTTGCCCAGCATGCCTGCGTTGAAAACTTCCTGGAGGCCAATCTGACGCAGGGGCGCGGCAAGCGCGACATGGTCTCAAACATCAACTTTTTCATGAACGTGCCGGTCGAAGCGGACGGGACGCTGGGCATCGTTGACGGCATTTCCGCCCCCGGCCTCAGCGTGGATTTGCGCGCCGAGATGGACGTGATCGTGGTCGTGTCGAACTGCCCGCAGATCAACAATCCATGTAATGCCTTCAACCCGACCCCGGTGCGGATGATCGTTTCGGAATGAGTGCGGAGACGGTTCTGGTCGCAAACCGCGGGGCAATCGCCACACGGATCATCCGTACCCTGCGAAAAATGGGGCTGCGATCGGTCGCGGTCTATTCGGAGGCTGACGCGGAATCGCTGCATGTGGCGCAGGCCGATCTGGCGGTGTGCATCGGGCCGGCGGCGCCTGCGCAAAGTTATCTTGATGGTGCACGTATCATCACTGCGGCGAAAGAAGCTGGCGCGGGCTTCATTCATCCGGGCTATGGATTTCTGGCGGAGAACGCGGCTTTTGCTGAAAGCTGCGCGGCGGCGGGAATTACCTTTATCGGGCCGACGCCAGACAACATCCGCCTCTTTGGATTGAAGCATAGCGCCCGCGCGCTTGCGGCGGAAAACGGCGTCCCGCTCGCGCCCGGTTCCGACCTGCTGACCGACGAGGACGCGGCGGCGCGCGCCGCGAATGAAATCGGCTATCCCATCATGCTGAAAGCGACCGCAGGCGGCGGCGGCATCGGAATGCGCATTTGCGAGGACGAGGCCACCTTGCGCGAAAACTTTGCCAGCGTCGTGCGGCTGGGCGAGGGGAATTTTGGCGATGCAGGCGTGTTCCTGGAACGCTACATCGCGCGTGCGCGGCATATCGAGGTGCAGATTTTCGGTGACGGCGCGGGGCGCATCATGCCGCTGGGCGAGCGTGATTGTTCCTTGCAAAGGCGCAATCAGAAAGTCGTCGAGGAAGCGCCCGCGCCGTGCCTGCCCGACACAGTCCGCGCCGATCTGATCGCCGCTGCTGTCAGACTGGGAGAAGCGGCGAATTACCGCTCTGCCGGGACGGTCGAATTCCTGTTCGATGCGCACACGCAGGAATTCTACTTCCTTGAAATGAACACGCGGCTTCAGGTCGAACATGGCGTCACCGAAGAGGTGATGGGCATCGACCTGGTCGAATGGATGGTGCGCGGTGCGGCGGGCGATTACATTTTCATGGACCGCGAGCCGCCTGTGCCCAGTGGCCATGCGGTGCAGGTGCGCCTCTATGCCGAAGACCCGGCGATGGATTATCGCCCTACGACAGGCACGCTGACAGCGCTCAGTTTTCCCGCAAACATCCGCGCCGATACCTGGGTTGCGCCGGGCAGCACGATCAGCGCGTGGTATGATCCGATGATCGCCAAGCTGATTACGCACGCCCCCACCCGCGAGGGCGCCATCGGTGCGATGCAAGTTGCACTCGATGAAAGCCGAGTGGACGGGATCGAGACAAACCTGCGCTGGCTGCGCGACGTGGTGCGCAATGACCGGTTCGGATTGGGTGACGTCGACACCCGCCTGCTCGACACCGTTACCTATGCGCCGCGCAGTATCCGCATCCTTTCGGGCGGCACCGCCACCACGGTTCAGGATTGGCCGGGGCGGCAGGGGCTGTGGTCTGTCGGGGTCCCACCGTCCGGGCCCATGGACGATCGGTCTTTCCGGCTGGGCAATCGGTTGCTTGGCAATTCAGAAGGAACCGCCGGGCTGGAGGTTACGTTCACCGGGCCAACGCTGGTCTTCAACACGCCCGCGCGGCTGTGTCTGACGGGCGCTGATTTTGGCGCAAAGCTGGACGATGTGCCGGTGGAGCAAGGGTTCGCGTTCGATGTTGCTGCTGGGCAGACGCTGTCACTGGGTTCAGTGCGCGGGGGCGGGGCGCGCGGCTATATACTGTTTGCTGGCGGGTTGGACATTCCGGAATACCTAGGCAGCCGCGCCACGTTCGAGCTGGGGCAGTTTGGCGGCCACGCGGCGAGGCGCTTGGTGGCGGGCGATACGCTGCATCTGGGGCAGGAGGCCATCGGAGAGACGATTGCCAAGGCAACCTTGCCGCAGATCAGCAATCGCTGGACACTGCGGGTGATGTACGGCCCCCATGGCGCGCCCGACTTCTTCACGCAGGATGGGATCGCAGCGATCTGCGAGGCCGAGTGGAAAGTCCACTACAACAGCAACCGTACCGGCATCCGGCTGGTCGGACCAAAGCCGAAGTGGGCGCGCAGCGACGGGGGCGAGGCGGGTCTTCACCCCTCCAATATTCACGACAATCCCTATGCCATTGGCGCGGTCGATTTCACCGGCGACATGCCAATTATCCTCGGCCCCGATGGCCCTTCGCTGGGCGGCTTCGTTTGCCCATTCGTGGTAGTCGCTGCGGATCGGTGGAAGCTGGGGCAGCTCGCGCCGGGCAATAGCGTGCAATTTGTGCCAGTCACGCTGGAAGGTGCGAGTGCGCCCGAAGGTGCGGCTCCCCCACCGGCCATTGCGGACCTCTCGCCCATACTCGCCGATACGCCCGCGCAGGGTCAACGCCCCCGCACTGTCTATCGCCAACAGGGCGACAGCAACATCCTCGTCGAATACGGGCCAATCCTGCTCGACATCGAAATGCGCATCCGCGTTCACGCCCTGATGATCGTGTTGGAAGATATGGCGCTGCCCGGCGTCATCGACATCGTGCCCGGTATCCGCTCGCTGCAACTGCATTTTGACGGCGAGGCGCTGGGTCAATCCGCAGCTTTGGCTGCACTGATGGAGGCGGAGGACCGGCTGGGCGACCTCAACGACTTCACCATCCCCTCGCGCATCGTCCACCTCCCCTTGAGCTGGCGCGATCCGGCGACTGTCGAGACGATCGAGAAGTACATGGGCGCGGTGCGCGATGATGCGCCGTGGTGCCCCGACAACATCGAATTCATCCGACGCATCAATGGCCTGAGGGATGCCGATGCGGTGGAGGATATCGTGTTCGATGCCAGTTATCTGGTGATGGGGCTTGGCGATGTCTATCTCGGCGCGCCGGTTGCTACACCGGTCGATCCGCGCCACCGCCTTGTGACCACCAAATACAATCCTGCGCGAACCTGGACCCCGCCCAATGTAGTCGGGATCGGCGGCGCCTATATGTGCATATACGGAATGGAGGGGCCGGGCGGATACCAGCTGTTCGGTCGCACGCTGCAAGTGTGGAATACGTATCGCCAGACCGACGCCTTCGTCGATGGCAAGCCATGGCTGCTGCGATTTTTCGACCAGATCCGGTTTTACCCGGTCAGCGCGGAGGAGTTGGTCGAATGGCGGCGCGATTTCCCCACCGGGCGGCGATCCATCAAAGTCGAGCAATCGGAATTCAGCCTCGCCGAATATCGCACCTTCCTGAGCCAGAACGCGGCATCAATCGCGGAATACGAGGGGCGCCGACAGGCCGCTTTCGACGCCGAGCGAGCGTTCTGGGAAAGCAGCGGCGAATTTGACCGAGCCTCCGAATTGACGGAGGACGTGGCGGCGCTCGGCGCGGCGGCTCCTGCCATCCACGTGCCAGATGGAGCAGACCTGATCGAGGCTCCGTTTGGCGGCAGCGTCTGGAAACTGCTCGCCAAGGAAGGCGACACGGTGGAAGCGGGTGATGTGATTGCAGTGATCGAGGCGATGAAGATGGAAAGCCCATTGGAAAGCCCCAACAGCGGCAGGATCGCGGCGTTGTACATCAAGGAACGACAGGCAATCGAGCCGGGCGCGCCGATCTTCGCGCTGGAGCGGAAGCGTTGACCGGGCTGGACCACATGGACATCGCCGCCGTTGCCGCCGCAGTCAACGCCCGCGAAACCTCTGCCGAGGCCGTGGTGCAAGATGCCCTGTCGCGCATTGCTGACTACGATGCGGTTCAGCCGCAAATATGGATCGCGCGCGCAGAGCCGTCTGCCGTCCTCGAAAACGCGCGCGCGGTCGACGCAAGGGTGGCCGCCGGTGAGGCGCTGCCGCTGGCAGGCGTTCCGTTCGCGGTGAAAGACAATATCGACGTTGCCGGCTTTGAAACGACCGCCGGGTGCCCGGCCTTCGCCTACACACCAGAGGTTTCATCAGCGGTCGCGCGCCAGCTTATCGGCGCAGGCGCAATCTGCGTCGGCAAGACCAATCTCGATCAGTTTGCAACCGGCCTTGTTGGGACACGCAGCCCCTATGGCATTCCGCGAAACGCCTACAATCGCGATTATGTGAGCGGCGGGTCGAGCTCAGGGTCCGCCATCGCGGTTGCCGCCGGACTGATCGGCTTTGCGCTGGGTACCGACACAGCGGGATCGGGACGCGTGCCCGCCGCATTCAACCACCTGATCGGGCTTAAACCGACCAAGGGCCGCTGGAGCACCGCTGGTCTCGTTCCTGCCTGCCGATCGATCGACTGCATCACTGTGTTCACGCGTGACGTGCATGGCGCGCGGCTGGTGGATGCGGTGCTGGCCGGGTTCGACGCGGAAGATCCGTGGTCGCGAGAGCTTGAGGATCGTCCTGTCACGCCTCATCGTATCGGAGTCCCACGCGTTGATCAGCGCGCCTGGTTTGGCGATAGCGCTTCGGAATACCTATACGATCAGGCAATCGCGCGGCTTGGCGCGGCAGCGCAAATCGTCGAGCTCGACATTGAACCGCTGAACGAAGCGGCTAGCCTTCTTTATAATGGCCCATGGGTGGCAGAACGCACTGCCGCGATTGAGACACTGCTGAGGACCGATCCCGAGGCGATCGAACCGACCGTGCGCAGCGTGGTGGAGCCTGGACTCGCCATCAGCGCGGTCGAGGCATTCAAGGGCATGTACCGCTTGGCCGAATTGAAGCGCGCCGCTGACGGGATATGGGAGGAGGTCGACCTGCTCGCCTTTCCCACCACCGGCACAACCTATCGCGTGGCTGAATTGCTGGCTGCTCCTGTCGCGCTTAACAGCAATCTGGGTCGCTACACCAATTTCGTGAACCTGCTGGACATGGCTGCGATTGCCGTACCGGCAGGCGCGCGTGCGAACGACACCGGCTTTGGTATCACCCTGATCGGTCCGGCCCACAGTGACCGTGCTTTGATGGACGCTGCAGAAACCTACCTCGCGGCGGCAGAACTGCCTGCCCCGCCCCCGCTCGATCTGGAGGGAAAAATGGAAACCGTAAAACTCGCTGTTGTCGGCGCACATCTAAAGGACATGCCGCTGCACTGGCAGCTAACATCGCGCGATGCCGCGTTTGTCGGCGCGTTTGAAACAGCGCCAACCTACCGCCTCTACGCCATTGCAGACAGCGTTCCACCCAAACCCGCTCTGGTCCACAGCGAAGACGGCGCTGCCATCAAGGTCGAGGTTTACGAGCTGGACGTCGCAGCGTTTGGCAGTTTCACCGCCGAGGTGCCCGCACCGCTTGCCATCGGAACGATAACGCTGGCCGACGGATCGAGTGTAAAAGGGTTTGTATCGGAACCACGAGCGACCATCGGCGCGCAGGACATTACCGATCTGGGGGGCTGGCGCACCTACGTTGCCAATCTACAGGGCCAGTAAGATCGGCGGTGGGTCGAATCGAATGTGCTCTGGTCCAAGACTTCAGCATCGCCGCCAAACCCACAACAGCCAGCTCATCGACCCGTCGACTTTGTTAAAAGAAGACCACGGCGACATAATCTAACCCGACAGCGTCAAAATTACGTCAAATGCTGGTAACCGGTCACAAAAGCATAGTGTTACGCTTGACGCCTACGGTAATATCGATAGGCTGGGCGGCAATCCAAAAAGATAAAGTCTGTTGGGAGGGTCTGTACAATGTTCGAGCCGGTTATCCGGCCCGGCGTTGAGCCGTCCCGGCTCTTCGCCATGAGTAGGGGAAGACAGACATGAGCGGAACGCTTGTTGGAAACAGGATCATCGGAGCGGATGCGCCGGTAACTGTTGGCTGGGAAAACATCGGCAAGGTCGAAGGTGGACCGACCAAACAGTTCGTCTTTACCTGGTTCCAGCCGGCATTTTTGCTCTTCTTCGTCGCATTCTTCTATTACGCGCCCAATTCCCTCGCCGTAGCATCCACCGCCCTGATGATGGGCATCGCGTTCAAGGCGCTGCTGTTGGCGCTTGAGTGGGTTAATCCGCGCTATGACAGCTGGAAGCTGACATGGAAGGAATTCGCGACCGATCTGTTCTATGTCGGGCTTGGCTACACCGTGCTGCGCATGGTCGATGCCTATATTGGTGACGGCGTCATTATAGGCGCGGTCCAGGGCATGTTCGACTGGGAGAAGTTCTCCTGGTTTACCGCCATGCCGTTGCTGATCCAGGCGCTGGCAATTTCGATGATCTTCGATTTCGGGCAGTACTGGATGCATCGGGGGATGCACAACTGGCATCCGCTGTGGCTGACCCACGCGCCGCATCACTACATCACCCAGCTCAACATCAATAAAGGCGCGGTCGGCAATCCAGTGGAACTGTTCCTGATCGGGCTGGGCGTCGGCGGTTTCTTCGACTTTCTGCCGCGCGCATTCCTGATCGCAGGGGCAATCGGAGCGACGGTTTCAATTTATCAGCATATCAATGTGCGCTTCAACACGCCCGCATGGTGGCGGTATTTATTCAACACCACCGAGCATCACAGCGTCCACCATTCGCAGGATTACGAAGCGACCCGCAGCAATTATTCCGGCACGTGGATCATCTGGGATCGTCTGTTTGGTACCTGCGTCGATGGCGAGGCTGAACTGCTGGGAATGGAAGGCGGTCGTCGCATGGATATCCGCGAGACGATGCACTATCCCTTCAGCGAAGGGTACAAATCGATAAAGGCGTGGTTGCAGGGTTCAAACGAAGTGCCTGACGCGCAACAAACAGAGCCAGCCGAATAGGCGGCCACACAGTTCCGGCATCATCCAGAGGCCGGATTGTTTTCGAGAGGTCGGTCAATCGCACCCGCTGCTGGCGGGAATGCGAGAGGCTTGCCTGCAGCCGGGGAGCAGTTTGACGAAATGAAAGCCAGAGTGCCCCTTATCGACAGTATCTGGCGCGTCCGCGATTCGGTGCTGCTGGAAGAGCGACTGAGCCCGGAAGAAGCATTCGCACGGCTCGAACCTCTATTACTGACATCGGGGACCGAATACGATGTCGCGGGCGATACACTGACCTACGCGAAGCAGAACCCCGCTGCACAGGACAAGCTTGCAACTTTCACCAGCGGCACACTGCGCCTGTCTGTCCACGGAGATGGATCGCGCTTGTCCTACGATGTGGGCAGCACCGCCCTGCTGTTGTGCTTCCTTGCGCCGCTGCTGTTCCTTGGATTTGCGCAGCTTGCGGTCGGCCTGTCCGCTCTCGAAGGCCCGGAAATCGAAGATGCGCGGTCTGCGGACAAGAAAGACGCAGACGAGGACAGGGAAGATCGGCTGCACTGGATCGACCAGATGCTCGGTGCGCCCGTGCCCGAAACGCCTGAAGAAAAGAAGGAAAAAGAGAAAGAAAAGGAGGGGGAGCAAAAGCACTCACCTACCTCGGCCTATGCTCTGGCAGGCATATTCGCCGTTCTCTATGTGGTTGGAAGAATTCTGGAAGCGTGGCTGATCAAGCGCACGTTTCGCAATGCTCTGACAGGCCGAAAGGCACTGACCGGCGACCTGTATCCAACCGCAAGGACCACCGTAACCCCGGTAGCGACCGACAGAGTCGCGCCGCCCCTGAGAGGATCAGAAGAAAGGCCATGATCTCATCAACTTAAGGGGGTAATCATGAATTGCATTTCAATCCCGCGGCGTCGCACGCCGCTGTTCAGCGCCGCGTTGCTTTCGGTTTCCACCGCAGCGCTAATGGCTGCACCGGCAAACGCCCAGGAACTCGCTGATGAGCGAGACACTGACACGGTCGAAGCCGAAGATATCATCGTCACCGGGTCGCGCCTCAGACGCGATTCCAATCTTGGTTCCCCCTCTCCCATTATCACAATCGAAGCCGAAACGATCCGAGGCGGCGCCGACGTAGCCGAGGCGCTACGCGAAATCCCTGCTTTGGCTGCGTCTGTTACAAGCGCGCAGACTATCGATGCTGGTGAACTGGATGCGGGGGGATCGATCGGTGCTGCAACCCTTAATCTGCGCGGTCTGGGCGCCGAACGCACGCTGGTTCTGGTCAATGGTCGCCGCCATGTCGCCGGCGTTGCGGAAAGCGCGATTGTCGATGTCAATGCGATCCCGGCATCGCTCATAGAAAGCGTCGAGGTTCTGACCGGCGGCGCATCCGCGGTTTACGGCGCGGACGCGGTAACGGGTGTTGTCAACTTCGTCTTGCAGGATGATTTTGACGGCGTCGAAGTCGGCGCACGATCAGGCGTATCCAGCAAAGGCGATGGTGAGCGCCTGGAATTCTACGCCAAGATCGGCAAAAATTTCAGCGATGATCGAGGCAATATCGTAGTCGCGGGTGAATACAACCGTGATGCGGGCCTGCGATTTGGCGACCGCGCGCAATTTCGCGATGGCAATATCAGCGCCGATGGTCCCAATCCCTTCCTGAGGTTCCAGCAGGGCGATCTGGGTGGTTCGGGCACGCCCAACTTCAATGGCTTCTTCACTCCGGCAAACGGGCGTTTTCCTTTCGGTTTCAGTATTCCGACACCCGGCAGTTCAACCTTCAATTCGATATTCGGAGGCGGCGTAACGCCCACCGCCGGGGAACAGGCGTTGATCGACCGCGCACTGAATTCACCCACGCGCTTCATCGCGCCGCAATATCAGTTCCAGATCACTTCGGCAGGGGGAGTCATCCTGCCAGCCGACTTCGCCGATCCCGGCCTCGATCTTAATAATAATGGCACGAGCGACTGCCTCGATTCGTTCACCGGTTTCAACGGCCTGTTCGACTTTTCGAACGCATTCGGAATTGTCGGCGGGTGCTGGCTGAACGGACCCAACGGGGTTGAAGTGATCGAGGATGGCCTCATCGCCAGCAACTTCAATGCGTTTGGTGGCAACGCGGTTATCTTCGACAACAATGCCTTTCTGGTGCCCAAGGTCGAGCGATTTTCCGTCAACCTGCTGACAGATTACGATATTTCGGACAGCGTGAACGTATTCTTCGAAGGCAAGTATGTGCGTCAGGATACGACATTCGGCACGCGCGAAAACAGCTTTTACGACCTGCTGACAGTAGCGCCGGACAATCCTTTCATCCCGGCCGAATTACAGGGCGTTGCGAATAACGCCGGCGGCCTGTTCATCACGCGAGACCCCACCGACCTAGGCCCCAATATCGACACCAATCTGGCTGAGACATGGAGGTTTGTCGGCGGGGCAACTGGATCGCTCAGCGATGCGATCGACTTCTCGATCTCGGCGAATTGGGGCCGCTACACCACTGTCGAGACGAACAACAACAACGTGCTGCTCGATCGATTCTTTGCGGCTATCGACGTAACGAGCGATGCATCTGGTAACCCGGTTTGCCGCAGCGAGATTGACCCGACGGTTCGCTCACCCTCGACCGTTTTCGGCATTCCTTCGGGTGATTTCGGCTACCTTACCTTTGTGCCCGGACAGGGCCAGTGCAGACCGGCGAACCTGTTCGGAATCGGTAGCATCAGCCAGGATGCGATCGACTTCATCACGACGACAACCACCAACCGCTTCGAAACCGAACAGTTCGTGGTGCTGGGTGTGGTCAATGGGGACACGAGCGAATTCTTCAACCTGCCCTATGACGCGATCGATTTCGCACTCGGCTTTGAATATCGTGACGAATCGAGCGCTTCGCAATTCGATGCGCTTTCTCGAGGCATATTACCGGTTACGACCGTTGACGGGAATGCGGGAGACTTCGTGGGCGATCTCGGCTTTTCGCAGACTTCACTGGCGACGCCGCCTGATGAATTCCTGCAGAATTCCGGCGGGTCTTTCGATGTGATCGAGGTGTTTGGCGAAATCGGCACAACCATCCTTCAGGATGTACCCGGTTTTCAGGAACTGCGATTGGAGCTTGCCGGGCGGTATTCCGACTATTCCACCGTCGGCGGTGTGACCACATATGCGATCAATGGGTTCTGGGCGCCAATCGAGGATATCCGGTTCCGCGGCACATTTTCGAGAGCGGTTCGCGCACCAAACATCGCAGAGCTGTTCGCCCCGGCGCAAGCCGCGTTCTTCCGCCCGTTCGATCCGTGTGACCAGACCGAAATTGACCGGTTGCAAGCCGACGGGTTCTCCGCAATCGCCAACCGCATAGCCAATTGCCGCGCCGATGGAATTCCCGAAGGCTTCTCCGATCCGCTCAGCGCACGGTTTGCCGGGACAATTTCCGGCAATTCAGAACTGCGTGAAGAAACGGCGGACACATTCACGGTCGGAGCTGTGTTTCAACCGAGGTTCATTCCCGGACTTGGCATTACGGTCGATTATTACGACATCCGGATCGACGATGCGATCAACACGATCGACGATCAGGACGTGGTCGATAATTGTTACGACAGCGCGAGCTTTCCGAATGAGTTTTGCGATACCTTTACCCGAAACCGCGATCCCGGTTCGGCACAGTTCCTGGGCTTTACCTCGCTCAACCTGACGACGATCAATTTTGTGAGCATCGAAACCGCCGGGATCGACGCATCGATCACCTACCGGTTCGGGTTTGGCGATCACCGGTTCAACCTCGCGGCGAACGGATCTTGGGTCGACAGGATCGACTTCTTCTTCGACCCGACCGATCCCACGGCGACTGACCCTGAACTGGGCGAAATCGGGCGACCCGAATGGTCTGGCAGAGGGTCAATCGGCTACGAGAACGGCCCGTTCAGTTTCGGATATTCGCTTCAGTATCTCAGCGAAATGGGGCTCGGCGATGTCGAGATCGAGACGGTGGATGCGCAGTTCGGCGCAATCGGCATCGCAGATGAATATTTCATCCATGATATAACCGCCTCCTACCGTTTCGCCGAAGACCGGTTCGAATTGTACGGCGGGATCAACAACCTCACCGATGAAAATCCATTCGTGACGGAACGCGCGTATCCGGTCAATCCAGTCGGGCGCTATTACTATATCGGGGTGCGCGCATCGTTCTGATGTTTTTATGAAGGTGCAATCAGGTGGAGCGAATTCGTCAGCGGCATTCGATCATTGATCGGGAAGCTGTCGGTTCGCTCTGCCGCGCTGCTTACGAACCTTCGGTGTTCACCATGTAACGCGATCATATATGGATCTGATTGACGCTGCCTGCCATGGCGAAACGTGGATGTCTATTTCCACGATGTCAGGCTTTGGTCAGCGTGGATGATACTAAGTCCGGACGGCATCGTATCAAGCCCACAAGGGCATAGTCAGTTCACGTAGGAGCGAACGCTGTCGAATTGGCTTCGGCCGCGATGGAGGGAATTTTCCTCTATCGTGAGGATGCCTGCCGCAATCGCTTTGCTGATCATGTGGACCCTGTTGCGCGCACGCATTTTCAGCCGCGCGTTTTCAATATGTCGTTCCACGGTTCGCGGAGCGATTGTGATTCTCTGGGCGATCTCCTTGCTGGTCAAACCATGGGCCGCGAGCTCGAGAATCTCGACCTCGCGATCGGTAAGGTGCGGAAGCTCTTGAGTTTTTTCAATGATCACTAGTTTTATCCCTGTAACGCAAACTTGAAAAGGTATGCGAACCCGAAAACTTGTGACTTTTTCCTGACCTCGGCAACGAAGTGACTGTTTTAAAACAGTTCAATTCACATTCTTCACTGCTAAGGGTTTATTCACAGAAACTCTCTATGACTGCGAAATGTTTCAAGTCAATAACGACTCGCCGGAGATCTTCTCCAAGTGAGCGGCTCGTGACCGTAACATACTTTGCCAAAAAATACAGTGGTTGCCATAGACGTAGCCATTCTGGCGCGATGTTCACGCTGATATGAATAGGTGCAATTCTTTGGTTATTAATAACCACTGAATTCGACACAGGGCATCTTCACCACGGATTTGCGACAAGTGGGAATCTACCGGTCAATCAACTGGATAGTGGCACGCACCAAAACAATGCACTCTCTAAACACGGTTCGAAGGCACTCGATTTTTTCAGAGGCCAGACCAGGATGGGAGAGGGATCATGCAGAACGTAGCGTCCACCATTGGCAAACGTTCTTCGGGCACATGCTGGCCGCTTTTGGCCAGTGTCGCGGTCATCGCTGCAGCTTCCCCGGCAAGCCTTTCCGCTCAATCCGCGCAGATTGAGAAAGAGCCGAGTCCCGGCAGCATGGTCATTTTGCGCGACGTTCCGACTCGGCCTGCGCAGCACAACGCGACAGGAGATGCGCTCACGATCACATTGGCACCGAACGATGCATTCGCAAATGCCCTCGATCTTGGCCTAGCCGAACTTGACGACGCACAGGCCGCGCTCATTACATCGACCGCTCTCAACGGGCTGAACCAACTGGCGCAAATCGACGCGGGCAACACCGCGACCGACGCGTTGATCGCGGAAACCTTGCAGCGAAATGGTCTTTCATTCCTGGACGGCTCTTCAAACACGTCGGCTGGTTCCATCGTTTCAGGTGCGCTTGATGCGAGCCTGTCTACCGCAAACGGTGCCATCGAAAGCGCGCTGGGATCGGTTTCCTCCGCACTCGGCGGCTTGAACGGAGGGGGTCAATGACCGCCACGTATCACTCGCTGCTAGTCGGTAGTCTTGGCCTCGCGCTGTGTCTAAGCACGCATGCAACCGCGCAGGACATCTCGGAAGAACCGCCCGCGAGCCCCGGTGACCACATCGATATAGGCAGCGAGGTCGGCGGTTTCGAAGGTGTGCGCCAGCTCAACATCGCAGCGGGCGATGGCAACCAGCAAGCCAATGTTGCGTCGGTCGCCAGCGGCGATTTCGCCGTCAACACCGTCATTGTATCACAGTTTACCGATCAGCCAGAACCGGATGAAGCGCGCACATACTCCGCGCGAATTTCGGGCGATGCCTTTGCTGGCAGTCACGGCCTGACCGCGATCAACGTCGCGTCGGGTTCAGGCAACCAGCAGGCCAACCTGACGCTGATCACAACCGGATTGGAAGGGCAGATCGCGAGCACATCGTTGCTTTCGCAGTCCCGCGCTTCCTCAGAACCGCATGGGGTGAGCGAGCCCTCTGATGCCTCCGAACACATAGCGCAGATCGATTCGACCGCGTTCGGGAACAGCAGTGGGATCGTTCAAGTCAACCTCATCGGGGGCACGGGGAACACCTCGGCCAATGTCGCTGTGCTGTCCATTCAGGCCAGCACGAATTGAGCCACAAACAGGAGAAGTAAGATGCGGAAATATGTGCTCCTTGCAGGCGTAGCGGCAGCAGCCGTAGCGTTTGCACCAGCCAGCGCGATCGCCCAAGATGGCGTACTCGCCGATATCGTCGATGAGATTGGCGATTCCCTTGAAGACCGGCCGGATGAAGGCCTGAGCCTTGGCCTCGAAGGCACTGTCGAAGTGCATTACGAGAATGAAATCGAAACGGAAATTGAAACCGATGTCGATTTCACCAAGGATGTGTCGCTCATCGGAACGGTCTCCCTCAATGGCGACATCAACGTCGATGCCGCCGCAGTGGCGATTGTCGATAACAAGCAAGCGCTTGTCGGCAACACGCTTTGGTTCAACGAAGAAAACGAACTGGATGGTGAGAACGGCTTTGTCGATCCGATCTTCGGTCCGGGCTATTCGGAGCCAGGCGACGGTGTTGGCATGGACAATGACGGCGAACTCCAGGATCAGATCCGTGCGGGCTTCTTTGCTCCACTGGTGAATACGATTGCTGGGCTGTCCGTGGACGTGGAAGGCAATGTCGGCATCAACATGTCGGCAGGCAACTTCAACATCCAGGAAAACATCGCAGCACTCGCAGTGTCGAACTTCGAGGGTGATGACGAAGATACCGGAGGAATGGCCGAAGCATCGCTGACCGCGCTGCAACTCGCGACACTCAACCGGATCAACGACGATCCCAACACGCTGGACGAAGATGACAAGAACAACTTCCGTTCGCGCAACACTGTGTTCGAAGGCGATGCCACGATCAACACCAACGGCAATCTTGGGCTGAATGCGGCCGCAGGTAACATGAACACGCAGAAAAATGCGCTCGTTCTTGCTGTCGCCACCGATGCGGCAATGGCCGAAGCGACTGCTGGTGTGATCCAAGCAAGCGTTGGCAACTTTGCCAACATCCAGGACGAGACCAACATCGTGAATGCTGGAACCTATACGGGTTCGGGCAATCTCGGCGTGAACCTCGCTGCTGGCAACTTCAACCAGCAAATGAATTCGCTGGTTGCAGCAGTTGGCCTGGCTGGTGCCGGAAACGGAGGTACGCCCCCGTCACCTCCGGGCGACGGCGGCAGCTAAGGCTGGGGTCATGTTGGTTGGGGAGCGTTTCGGCGTCTCCCCAACCATCTTTTCACCCACGTATCTTTTTCACCCGACCATCTTTTTTCGAGGTCAGCAACCATGCATGCAATCGCGCGAACATCGGCCATCGCAGCTATCGGCATTCTTGCCGCGACCGGTCTGACCGGGTGCGCGACTGCGCCCGACGGCGTTCAGCCCTTTGCGATCGGTCAGGAGGGGTTGCGAACCCAACCGCTGTACAAGCCTGTATCCAGCTGGCGTGCTCGCAAGTTCACAGATCTCGTGCGCCAGCAAACAGATTTCAGTTGCGGCGCCGCCGCGCTGGCGACCATCTTTAACTACGCCTACGACAAGAACACCAGCGAACAGCAGGTGCTGGTGAACATGCTGAAAATCGCCGATCCGGACGTTATCCGGGAGAAGGGATTTTCGCTGCTCGACATGAAGAATTATGTGCTGGCGGTCGGCATGACCGGTCAGGGCTACGAGGTCGAGTATGATGCGCTGACGAACCTGAAGGTTCCGGGCATCGTCCTGCTGGATATCAAGAATTACAAGCACTTCGTGGTCGTTCGTAAAGTGCGCGATGATTTCGTCCAGATCGGCGATCCCGCGCTTGGTAACCGAACAATGTCGCGCCGGGATTTCGAGGAAGCATGGAACAATGTGGTCTTCGTGGTCGTCGGTGACGATTTCAATCCGGATACCGTTTTGTTGAACCCGCCCCCGCCTCTGTCGGCAGCGCGCCTTTTCGGCCTGCGATCGCCGGTCAGAAACGCAGAGATCTACGATCAAGGTCTGGGGCCAGCCTTCAATTTCGTCTTTTAGGAGCGACGGCCATGTCACAAGCAACCAATGCGTCACATGCCAATAATGCGAAAGCGGACATCAGGCAGCGAAGAACGCAACGCAGGCTACGCACGTCCATCCGCCTGCTGCTCGGCGCGAGCTCGGTCCTGTTCATCTCTGCAGGACCACCGCCGACCGGCCTCGAAGGATTGGGACGTCAGGTTTCCGATCATGAGCTTTCAGATATGCGCGGCAAATTCGTGCGTGCAGATTCAATTCATTTCTTCGGTGTCGAGCTGGTGCAAAGCTGGCAATCTTCCGATGGCGTGACGCTGCTGGCGACACTGCAATTCAACGTCGATTTCGCCAACGGTGCAGGCAATCCCGATGGCGCATCACCGACCATCCAGATTTCATGGGACCGCATCTGCAAGGTGTGCGCCGATCCGAGCATGGATGTATCCAGCCTGCGGACGGGTCCGACAAACAGCTCCCAGACCGCAAGTGCTGCACCGATCCTGTCGATCGGCAAGTTCGGCAGCATCGAGGGATTGGTCCAGACGCAGGAAATCGCCGGCTCGGATAACAATGTTCGCAATGCGCTGAACTTTTCGGTTGTGCCGACGGCCTCGATCCAGTCGCTGCCGGATGGCGAGGTTCCATCGATCGCATCGAGTGCCTCGCATGTTACCGATCAGGGCGAAGTCTTCGATTTCAGGATTGCGCGCAACGAACTCGGCATCGCGATAAACCGCGGCGATGAGACTGTACGCCAAGGCATCAGCGGCGAGTTGAACCAGGCGGCGCAACACGTGATTTTGCAGAGCAGCCTCAACGCCATTCGCAACGAGATGGCAATTACCGTCGGCGTAAATGACCTCAACCAGGTGCGCCAGCACAACGTCCAAACCGCCTTGTCAGCGATGCAAGGGAGGGGAATGTGACCAGCAGAACCGTGGGGCTATCTTTCAATCATACTCGTAGCAGGCTTCGCATTGCAGGCGTCGTTCTATCTGCGCTGGTCGCGTTCGGCTTCGCTGGTGTGCCCATAGCCGGTGCCGAGACGGGTGATCACCAGTTTGCAGTCGAGGATGCCGGCAGAGCCAACTGCGCCGATTATCTGAAGGCGCGCGAATCCAGCCCGCAACGATCAGCCCGCTATATCGGCTTTATCGAGGGCTATCTGACGGCGGCCAACCGCTACGAGCCGAACACATTTGACCTGACGCCGTGGCACACTCCGGAAGCCTTTGCGCTGATCCTTGACCAGCACTGCAAACGCGCAACAGATGAAGGGCTGGCGATGGTGGCTCAGCGGCTGGTCGTTGCGATGATGCCGTACCGCCTCGCCAGTAAATCGCAATTGGTCGAGGTACGCGAGGGCGATCAGCGCGCCGTTGTTTATGAACGGATTATCTGGCGCGCGCAGAACCAACTGGCACGCCACGGCCTCTATCGCGGCGAGCCCGATGGCAAGGATTCCCCGCAATTCCGAGAGGCGCTTACCCAGTTCCAGAAAATTGCCGAGCTCGATCAGAGCGGCGTCCCGGACGTCGCAACTTTGTGGGTCCTGCTCAATCCATAGCCAAACTGCCGAACTCGGTTTCCAAGTATAATACCGATGAAGTTCAAAGGAAAAGGGCCGCACCGAAGGAACCTGTCTGACACGAGGGGAGAAGTTGAAATGTCGAGCATCTTGAGGAGCACCAGTCTCTTGCTGGTAACCGCTGCGGCATTGCCGTTTGCAACCGGTGCCGCAGCCCAGACCGCTGAGCGGGTAGAAACTCCTGCTGTGCCTCAGATTGGATATGAGGATCTTGAGTTCGATGACACCGTGTCGGGCCCTTCCCCCATCGAAACTGAACTCGCGAGGATGCGCACGCGCAACCTCGTCGCCCAGCAGCGCATTTCCGATCTCGAAGAGCGACTTGACCGGTTGGAACGGGTGTCGGGACTGGCGGGTGCCCATCCGTTGAGCTCGGGTGAGCAGGCCGCAATGCGCGGTCGCGGTTTCGGCACGGATGTGATGTCTCCGGTTTATCGCGGAGACCAGATTGAACTGCAACGCGGTCCGCGTGCCTATGTCAGCACCATTCAGACCGCCCAGGACGAAACGGATGACGTGGAAACCTCGGGCACAAGGCGCGAGCCTGCGCCATCGCAGTCAGTGACTGACGTTACCGAAAACACACAAGGTTATTTCGGGCGGCGTTTCAGTTTTGAGGCGGGTGTGAACTACGCCCACTTTGACGATGCACGTATCAACCTCAGCGGCTTCTTGGCGCTGGATGCGATCTTCCTCGGCCTGATCAGCATCGACGAACAAAGCTCGGATATCATCACAACCGATTTCACCGGACGCTTCGCCCCGAACGATCGCCTGCAGTTCGATCTGAACGTGCCCTTCATCTACCGTTCTTCAGTGTTCCAGTCGGGCGGCGCCGGCGGCAACGCGGCCGGTCTTGCTGATGCACGGGTGGATGAATTCGGCATCGGCGATATCAATGCAGGCGCAAGTTATCGTCTGCTGCGAGAGACCGTGGGCAGACCTGATGTTGTCATAAATGCGCGCGTCAAGGCAAACACGGGACGCGACCCGTTCGGCATTGGATTGAGGGAAGTGCCGGGCACCGAGGGCAACCTCGAAGTTCCCGTTTCGCTTTCCACCGGTAGCGGGGTGTGGGCGGCATCGATCGGAGCATCCGCGCTGAAGACGCTGGACCCCATGATCGTGTTCGGCAACCTCACCTATTTTCACAACTTCCCGCGCAGGTTTGACGACATCGACGAAATCGAAGGGCTGCAGCCCGGCGATGTCGATATCGGCAATGCCATCCAGTTCGGTGCCGGACTTGCCTTCGCGCTGAACGAAAAATCGAGCATCTCGACCAGCTTCACGCTGCGATATGGCGATGAAGCAAGGCTGCGCTTTGTCGACGGGGAATTCAGCGATGTCATCGGCAGCGGGTCGACGGTGGGCCTGTTGAACATGGGCGCGACCTTCGCAATCTCAGACCGGATTTCGCTGCTCACCAGCGTCGGGATCGGGATGACCACAGATGCGCCTGACTTAACGATCAGCGCACGTGTTCCCTTCCGGTTCTGAACCATGCCGTTCCGCCCGACCCGTGGCAGCATGGACAACTTTTCGGGAGAAGAAACGTACCCGGTCCGCATCGGTCGCGAGGTGCGGCAACGGTTGGTGGCGCATCCACAGGCGTTGAAAGTCCCGAACATGGCGATCGACCTGTTCGTGATGCGTAGATTTCTCGATCCGCATACCTGCGAGACGTTGATCGACATGATCGACACCAATCACAAGCCAAGTGCGCTGATGCAAGAGGAACCCGATCCGGAATTCCGCACCAGCAGTACTTGCCATATGGCTCGGCAGGATCGTTTTGTTAACACGGTGGAAGTTCAGCTTGCCGCGCTGACCGGGATCGACCCATCGCACGGAGAAACCCTGCAAGGTCAGAAATACGAAACCGGTCAGCAGTTCAAGCCGCACAACGACTATTTCCATACGCATATGCCTTACTGGCCAAAGGAGCGCGAGCGCGGTGGTCAACGGACCTGGACGGTGATGATTTTCCTCAACGATGTTGTTGCAGGCGGTCACACCCGGTTTCCGCTGCTTGACCTCAGCCTTGCGCCGCGGCGCGGCAACGCGCTGGCCTGGAATAATCTGGACTGTTTTGGCGGCGTGAACCCGCTGACGCTGCATCAGGGCATGCCAGTGATCGAGGGTCGCAAATACATCGTGACCAAATGGTATCGGGAAAGGTCGGTCATCGCAGCCTGAAAAAACGCCGGTCAGAGTGTCGAGCATTGGCATCGTCCCGGCAAAGATGCGCGCATCAGGTCTGATCCGGATTTTGATCCAAGGCGTCCAAGCGAAGGACGGAGCGCATCATATCAACCCGCGCGCCTCATCTGCGATTGGCTCTTGCGGAGGGCCGCCACCGGTCGCAAGTTCGCGGAAAGCACGGTTTTGCGACAGGAAAACCTTACCGCTGAGTTCTTCGACGAAGCGGGTTCGCTTCAGCCGATCCATGACTGGTCCTTTCACCTCGGACAGATGCAGGCCGATCCCGGCGTCACTCATACGGTGATTGATCGCCTCAAGGCTTTCGAGGCCCGATGCGTCGATCTCGTTCACCGCGCTGCACATCAGGATAACATGACGGACAGCGGGTCGGTCGGCGACTTCTTCCAGCACATATTCCTCCAGCCAGCGTGCGTTGAGATAGGTCAGGCTTTCATCGATACGGATGGAAAGAACGTGCGGCACGGTGAAGACGTTGTGCCGTTCGATATTGCGGAAATGCTCGGTTTCCGGAACCCGGCCGACGATTGCCGCATGGGGTCTGCTGGCGCGCCAAAGGTAGAGCAGCAAACCCACAGCGACCCCGGAAATAACGCCAAGCTCCACTCCCGCCAGAAGTGTGATGACTATAGTGGACGCATGCGCGGCGAAATCGGCCTTCGAATAACGCCAGAGCTGCCCGGGCGTCTTGAGGTCCACGAGGCTCAGAACAGCCACGATAATGGTCGCTGCCAGAGTGGCAATGGGCAGGCTGAACAGCAGCGGAGTCAGGAACAGGCCAGCCAGAGCGATCCCGACTGCGGTATAGGCACCGGCTGCCGGAGTCTCGGCGCCGGCGTCGAAATTGACGACCGACCGGGCGAACCCGCCAGTGACGGGATACCCGCCGGAAAAGGCGCTGGCGATATTTGACGCGCCAAGGCCGATCAGTTCCTGGTTTGGCGCAATCCGTTGACGGCGCTTGGCCGCGAGGGTCTGCGCCACCGATACGCTTTCGACGAAGCCGATAATAGAGATAAGCAAGGCTGGCACCCAGAGCTGGCCGATCAGGTCGAGATCCGTAGAAGGCACCGCAAAGGGCGGAAGGCCTTGCGGGATCGCGCCAACAATATTCACGCCACGCTCGCTCAGATCGAACGTCATGGCGGCGAGGATCGTGAGGGCGACAGCGACGACCGGGCCTGCCTTGGCCGAGATGTCTGCAGCGCGTGGGCTAAAGCCCAGCTTAACGAGCGCGGGCTTCAACCCCTTGCGGACCCAGAACAGGAACAGCGTTGTCGGAATGCCAACAGCGAGCGTCCACGGATTGATGGTGTCGATCGTCGATGCCAGTCCGCCCAGCATTTCGGGCCAGTTATCACCTTGGGCCGACACGCCAAGGATGTGTTTGAGCTGGCTGGTCGCGATCAAGATGCCGCTCGCGGTGATGAAACCGCTGATTACCGGGTGCGAAAGCAAATTGGCAAGGAAGCCCATCCGCAGGAAGCCCATCAGTGCCAGCATGATACCGGAAAGCGCAGCAAGCGTTATCGCCGCTTCGAGATAGAGCGGCGTGCCTTGCGCCGCCACGGCACCCACCGCGCTCGCCGTCATCAGGGAAACGACCGCCACCGGCCCAACCGCGAGTGTGCGACTTGTGCCGAAAACGGCATAGGCGACCAGCGGCAGGATCGAGGCATAGAGACCGACCACCGGGGGCAGTCCTGCAAGCAGCGCATAGGCAAGGCTTTGCGGGATCAGCATGATGGTGACGATAACTGCCGCGACCAGATCGTTGGTCAGTATCGACCGGTTATAGGCCTGGCCCCATTCCAGGATCGGCAGGTATTGCGCCAGAAATCCGCCACGCTTTCCATGACCGGGCGCACCGGCACGAGCTACCCCGCTTTCCGAACCCGTCGAGGTCATCAGGCGACGGCCTTTACCCGCGGCTTCACCAGCCACTCGTGCCCCTTGAGCATGGCGTTCCAGTACACCCACGGCAAGATATCGACCTTCAGCAGCCAACTGAGTTTGCGAGGACGCGTACCGTCGATGAGCCAGGTTGGGAAACTGGGCAGCAATTTTCCGTCATAACCGAATTCGGCCAGCACGATTTTTCCGCGCTCAACTGTCAGCGGACACGATCCGTACCCGTCATAGTCGGTAACCGGCTGCTTGCTGTCCAGCGCAGCGAGAGCATTGACCGCGACGATCGGTGCCTGCTTGCGCACAGCGGCGGCAGTCTTGGCGTTGGGTGTGGAACCAGCATCTCCAGCACCAAAGATGTTCGGATAGCGCACGTGCTGGAGGGTAAACTTGTCGATATCGACGAAGCCGCTTTCCGGGTTCGCCAACGGACTGTCCGCCACGAATTGCGGCGCAACTTGGGGCGGAACCGCGTGGAGCATGTCGAAATCGACCGTCTGTTCGCCCGCTTCGGTCTTGAAGGTTGCAGTTTGTCCCGGCCCATCCACCGCAACCAGCGTCTGATTAAGCTGGAGATCGATGCTGTATTTCTCGACATACTCCATCAGTGCCGGGACATAGTCCTTGACCCCGAACAGCACTCCGCCCGCGTTGCGAAATTCCACATCGATGTTGCCTAGGACGCCGCGGTCCAACCATGCATCGCAGGACAGATACATCGCTTTTTGCGGGGCTCCGGCGCATTTGATCGGCATTGGCGGCTGGCTGAAAATCGCACGCCCTGATGTAAGGCTCTGGACTAGTTCCCAGGTGTAGGGTGCCAAATCGTAGCGGTAATTGGACGTCACACCATTGCTGCCGAGCGCGCTTTCCAGACCGTCGATCTTCTCCCACGCCAGTCGGATGCCCGGCGCCACGATCAATATCTTGTATGTAACCGTGGTGGCATCGGCGAGCGTGACCTGGTTGATTTCGGGCTGGAACGATGCCGCCGCCTGTTGCAGCCACTTGGCTTGCTTCGGCATGACGCTCGATGTCGGTCGCCGGGTAATTGGCGCTTCGAAAATCCCGCAACCCACCATTGTCCAGCCGGGCTGGTAATAGTGGACCGCGCTCGGCTCGATTACGGCGATGTCGAGCGAAGGTCGCCGCTTGAGCATCGAAGCGGCGGTCGCGATGCCCGCCGAGCCACCGCCTACGATGACGATTTCGTGCGACAATGCCTGTGCCATGACGATCTCTCCAGTTTCTCAGGTCTATTCGCCGAAGCGGTCGCGCATCGCCGAAAGGTCGTACCCCGCCTTGTGAGCCTGCTCGATCAGCTCATCGGCGCTCTGACCCTCGACGTTGGAGAGGGCATCCAGCGTGATCGAGCGCGTGCCCGTGCGGCAATAAGCCAAAACCTTTCCATCGGCCTGATCGCGAACCTTGCCGAACGCATCGATTGCGTTCTGCGAGAATTCGCCGCCGGAAACGGGAATGTGATGGAAAGCAAGGCCCGCAGCCTCAGCCGCGTTGCGCATTATTTCTGGCCGTGGGTTGGCCCGCGTCCTCTCCATCGGGGCGATTGCAGATGATCGTGTGAAATCCTGTAGCGGCTATGGCCTGCATGTCCTCAGGACCGGGCTGCGGCGATACCGCAAACGTATCGGTTACATGTGCGATTTTCATGAGCCCGCTCCCTCGAATACCCTGACGATACCCATACCGCCAAACATGGCGGCGACGAAAATAGCCGCAGACACCGGCTCGATGACCAGCGCAGCAATGCCGGGACCAGGGCACAGGCCCGCAATGCCCCAGCCTATTCCGAACAGCGTGGCTCCGCCGATCAGTCGCGGTGTCAGATCGGTTCTGGCCGGAAGGTAAAATTTTTCGGCCATTACCGGCCGGGCCAGCCGAGGCACGATGCGCCATGCGATCGCCATTACGATCACCGCTCCGCCCATGACAAAGGCAAGCGTAGGATCCCAGGCTCCGAAGACATCGAGGAAGCCGCGCACGCGTGCCGGATTGGTCATTCCCCCCAAAGCCAACCCAGCACCGAAAAGAGTACCAGATACGAGAGATGCAACGGCGCTGCGCATCACAGAACCTCCAGTCCAAAAGCGTTCATGACAGCGACGGTCGCGATGCCTGCCGCCATGAAAGTGACCGTCGCGACAAGCGAACGAGCCGACAGTCGGCTTACACCGCAAACACCGTGGCCGCTGGTACATCCACTGCCGACGCGCGTGCCGATACCCACCAGGATTCCGGCAATTGCGAGGGTGACTGGATTGGCGAATTTAGCCTCGATACCGCCGGACGCAAAGGCGACCATCAGCGCGCCCAAAGGAAGCCCGGTCACGAACATCCAAGCACCGCTGCGCGCGATCCCGCCGCTGCCAAGGCCAACTGCTCTAGCTGCGATACCTGAGACGCCTGCGATTCTGCCAAGCCCCAGCAGCATCAGCGCAGCGGCAAGACCGATAAGAATCCCGCCCGCCAACCCGGCGAGGGGCGCGGCATCGGGAAAGCCGGGCAGTATCATACCGCGTTCACCGGTATCTTGATGTAGCTGACGCCGTTATCTTCGGGTTCGGGCAAGTGACCGCCGCGAATGTTGACCTGTACCGAAGGCATGATGAGCCTTGGCATAGCCAGCGTCTTGTCGCGAGAGGTCCGCATCTCGACGAATTCTTCCTCTGTGACGCCGTCCTTCACATGCACGTTCTTTTCGCGCTGCAGCTTGACCGTGGTTTCCCACGCATACTCATCGCGGCCCGGTGCCTTGTAATCATGGCACAGGAACAGGCGCGTCTCATTTGGCAGAGAGAGCAGGCGGCGGATCGACCGGAACAGTTGATGCGCATCGCCACCGGGGAAATCTGCCCGTGCGGTGCCAAAATCGGGCATGAAGATCGTATCGCCCACGAAGGCGGCATCGCCGATAATGAAGGCCATATCAGCTGGCGTATGGCCCGGCACATGGAGGGCAATGCCCTCCAGTTCGCCGACATTGAAGGTTTCCCCATCATCAAACAGCTTGTCGAATTGCGAGCCGTCCCGCTCGAAATCGGTTCCGGCGTTGAACAGTTTGCCGAACACTTCCTGCACACGAATGATGTCGCGGCCAATGGCAAGTTTCCCGCCCAGTTTATCCTGCAGATAGGGGGCCGCCGAAATGTGATCGGCGTGCGCATGCGTTTCGATGAGCCACTTCACCTGCAGATTATTTGAAATCGTGTATTCAACAATTCGATCCGCCGAGCCGTTGGAAGTGCGCCCGGAAGCCGCCTCGTAATCGAGAACCGAATCGATTATTGCGGCTTCATTCGTTTTTGGATCGTGAACCACATACGACACAGTGTTAGTCGCTTCGTCGAAAAATCCAGCAATAGAAGGGCGTAAGCACTTATCGAACTGCGCACGCGTGATCTGAGCCGCCGCATGCTCTCGGTTTCGGTCGTCAACCATCACCACACCTCCAATCAATTACATAAAGCGATTATATGTATTGCCAACGCTATGTCAAGTGCTATGCATACGTAATGACAGCCAGAGCGACTGAACAAAACGGGGCGCGCCGGGAGCCCACTACTGGGCTTCGCATCGGGGATATTGCACCTGATTTTTCCGCCCGTAGTACAACGGGAAACCTTCGACTCTCTGACTATCGAGGGCGTTGGCTGATCCTGTTTTCGCATCCGGCCGATTTCACCCCGGTATGCACGAGCGAGTTTGTCGCGCTGGCTACATCGGCGGAGGAATTCGAAGCGCGTGATTGTGCGCTGGTGGCGCTGTCCGTCGATAGCCTGTTTTCGCATTTCGCGTGGCTGCGGCTGATCCGCGACCGCTTCGATATCGAAGTGCGGTTTCCGGTCATCGAGGATCCCACACTTGTGATTGGCCGCGCATACGGGATGGTTGCGCCCGATGACGCCGACAGTGGCGCGGTTCGCACCACTTTTTTTATTGATCCTACCGGGGTGATCCGCGCGATGATCTGCTATCCAGCCAATGTCGGCCGCTCGACAAGCGAAATGCTGCGCACTCTCGATGCATTGCAGGCAGTCGATACCGATTCCTTGCTCGCGCCCGCCAATTGGGTGCCGGGCCAGAGCTTGCTTCGCCAACCAAGCGCCGAACTCGACGATGTTTTCGCCGCGAAAGAACAGACCGACTGGTTCATGAAGGAGGCCCGGAAGGGTGCAAAAAGGTGACCGATGAACAGATGATCGAGGCGCTGAAGGCACTTGCTCATCCGGTACGGCTTCGGATCATGCAGGTCTTGTCTGGGACAGAACGCAATGTCGGCGAAATTGACGAAGCCGCAGCGATCGGTCAGCCAACACTTTCGCAGCAATTGGCGGTTTTACGTAAAACTGATCTGGTTCTAACTCGCAGAGAGGCCAAGCTTGTCTACTACAGGATCGACGAGGCCAGGCTGGAAGCTATCGTGGCGGCGATGGGCCAGCTGGTCACTTCAGTTGCGGGGCAAACTCAATCTTGGCGTAAGCCTGCGCCGGACGCTGCCAATTTTGCCAGACTTGATTGACAGGCAGTTCGAAGGACAGACATCGCTGGTGAAGCGACCGCGTGAACGATGCCGGCCGCAATGCTCACTGGATGCAATAACTGCTCAAAGCCGGTTTGACCCGATGCAGCATCGCAAAGGTTGGCTCCGTCACGGCATGGCTCAATGCAACAGGCTGCAATTCGCTATCGAAAAATAGAAAGCTGGATGCCCCGTGAGGATTCGAACCTCAATAGACGGAGTCAGAGTCCGTAGTCTTACCGTTAGACGACGGGGCATTACCCGGCATTGCGGCAGCCCTGCAGTGTGCAGCCGCTGGCACGCGAGCCGCGCATCTAGATTTCACGGGGCCGCAGGTCAAGTGCGCGAATGCTTATCGTGGCGTCCTTGGTTCTCACCGGCCTCGGATGGTGGCGCATTACGGTGCAACGCGGCAGAGGATTGAGTTGCTTGCCCAAACCGTCCGCTTGCGTTAGCTTTTATCTCAAGTGCTCACGCCGGATTTGCGTGAGTGAGATGAAAGACATGAATTATGGCGGATATGCTTCCGCCGGACGAATACAGGAGAGCTGGGAAGAAAAGGGAAGCCAGGTCCGGCAAGGTAGCCGATTTTCGCTACAAGCGCTCCCTCCAGCATGACCAGCCCGGTTCTCCGGGCCAGCCCGGCTCAACTCGCAAGCGTGCCTGCGAACAAACCGAGGAACAATGCGCAGCCGCAACGGCGCGTATTGCACCCGTACGCGCGCCCGGCACTTCGGACGTTACTGGCGAGTCTCATCAACCCGGTAAGCCTGCTGGTATGGCGATACGCAGCAACGAGGCCTATGCCGCGCTTGACCTTGGCACCAACAATTGCCGGTTGCTTATCGCGCGTCCATCGGGCCGTGATTTTACGGTGATCGATGCCTTCAGCCGTGTCGTGAAACTGGGTGAAGACTTGGCTACATCGGGGCGTCTGTCAGATGTGGCGATGGACCGGGCAATGGGCGCGCTATCCATTTGCGCGGACAAATTGCGCCGTCGCAATGTGCGCCTTGCCCGCTCCGTAGCGACAGAAGCATGCCGACGCGCGGCCAACGGCCCTGCCTTTATCGAGCGCGTGCGCGAGGAAACCGGGATCGCACTGGACATTATTACCGCCGAGGAAGAGGCACGTCTCGCCGTGCTGGGATGCCACATCCTGCTGGAAGATGGCGACAGTCCGGCAATGATTTTCGATATTGGCGGTGGTTCGACCGAACTGGTCCTGGTGGAGCCGGGCGGCAAAATCCCGCGCATTATCGATTGGCTCAGCGTACCGTGGGGCGTCGTATCGCTGACCGATACGGTGGGCGAGTGCGAAGACAACGTGGCCGCGAGGAAAGACCGCTATGCCCGGATGCGACAAATTGTATCAGACAGTTTCGCGCCGTTTGCCGAACGCATCAGCTATGCCTCCCGGTGCGAGAACATCCGCCTGCTGGGCACAAGCGGCACAGTGACGACGCTCGCCAGCCTGCATCTGGAGCTGCCGCATTACGATCGCAAGGCGGTAGACGGGCTGATCGTGCCGAGCGAGGCAATGCGCACTATCAGTGCCGATCTGTCGGGCATGTCCCCGGCGCAGCGCAGCAAACTCCCGTGCATCGGCCATGACCGGGCTGATCTGGTGGTGGCGGGATGTGCGATCCTCGATTCGATCCTTGATCTGTGGCCCGCAAAGCGTCTGGGAGTGGCCGACCGGGGAATTCGCGAGGGCATCTTGCGCAGCCTGATGGCCGCCGAACGCCAGAGCGAGCGTTCCCTGCAATCGCTCCATCGCCTGCGCACCGGCAAGGTCGGCTAGGCCCACATGTCCCGTTCAGGCAAAGACCCCGATCGCCGCGTCAAAACCGGCAAAAAACGCTCCGAATCCTCGATCAGATGGCTACAGCGACAGCTTAATGATCCGTACGTAAAACAGGCAAAGGCCGACGGCTATCGCAGTCGCGCCGCCTACAAATTGATTGAGCTGGACGAACGGTTTAATCTGATCCGCGGGGCCAGCCGGATCGTCGATCTTGGCATTGCGCCGGGCGGGTGGAGCCAGGTCGTGCGCGCGAAGGTGCCGCGTGCGAGCGTGGTAGGGATCGACCTGTTGCCGACCGAGCCGATTGAGGGCGTGACCATTTTCGAAATGGATTTCATGGACGATGCCGCCCCGGCCCTGCTGGAAGAGGCATTGGGCGGTCCGCCCGATCTGGTGCTGTCAGACATGGCTGCGAATACGGTGGGGCACAAACAGACCGATCACCTGCGCACAATGGCGCTGGTCGAAGCGGGCGCATGGTTCGCCTGCGATACGCTGGAAAAAGGCGGCGCATTCGTGGCCAAGGTGCTGGCCGGCGGAACCGATGTGGAACTGCTGAACCTGCTGAAAAAACACTTCACGAGCGTGAAGCATGCCAAACCCCCGGCAAGCCGCAAGGGTTCGTCAGAATGGTACGTCGTCGCTCAGGGCTTCAAGGGACGCGAATAAACGCCCGTTGAAGTGAGATCACGATTCGGCGGCTTCGGTGATTGCACCGACGGCGTCGTCTGCCACCGGCACTTCTTCGCCCTCTGCGGCCTCTTCGCCTGGAGTTTCTACTGTGGCAGGCGTGAAGGCGGGAACCGGCAGGCTGGACCCCTGCGAGTTCATATAAAGCGCCACCGCCGCTCGATCTTCAATCTTGGAAAGGCCGGCAAAGCCCATTTTGGTCCCATCGACATAAGCCTTGGGGTTCTTGAGCCAGAGGTTCATTTCCTCCCAGCCCCATTGACCGCCCTTGCCAGATAGTGCGCTGGAATACGAATATCCGGCACGTCCAGCCACACCGGCTCCCATAATAGCGTGGAGGTTCGGACCAACGCCATTCGCGCCGCCCGGAGTGATCGTGTGACAGGCCGCGCACTTGGCATAGACCTTCTCACCGGCTTCTACGGTGGCGGTCGACAGCGCTTCGGCCATGGACATTTCGGCGACGGCTGCGCCGCCTTCCTCGACGGCGCCTTCGATTACGTAGCCCAATTGTTCGGGCCGTTCGGGATCGGTGCCGTGGAAGTACTTTGCCGAAAGGATCGACAGGCCAAGGCCCAGACCCGCTGCGAACAGCACCCAGCCTGCAGCTGTATTGAAATGATCGCCCCCGCCCTGTTCGGCGTTCTGGCCCGCGTCTGTGGTGTTATTGTCTTTCATGCCGTCGAGCCATTAGTGATCGCCCATGGCCTGCGCAAGAGTGATCGCGTCACCATTTGGTGCAAATCGTGCAATCGCACGTCGATACGCACCGCCATGCGCACCGTGACACGCGCCTTGATACGCATCATGGTAGCGGTCAACTCGCAGCAACACTTGGCTTGCCGCAGGTCGTCTCGCGCTATAGCGAACATAGCTATGCGAAGTTTCCCAGGCCCGGCCTTGCCTATTGTCGATCTGATGCGCGAACGCGCAACACTTGAGCCAAAACGCACGATCGCGTTTCAGGGATCGCCCGGCGCGAATTCTCACAGCGCCGCCAGCGATGCACGGCCCGATGCGCTGCCGCTGCCCTGTTTCAGTTTCGAAGACGCGCTGGAGGCGGTGAAGGACGGGCGCGCATTGGAAGCGATAATTCCGATCGAGAACTCGCAGCACGGGCGAGTAGCAGATATTCATTTTCTGCTGCCGGAAAGCGGGCTTTCGATTGTCGGTGAATACTTCATGCCAATCCATCATGCGCTGATGGCCCCCGCTCTTCCCGGTGGGAAGCAGCGCGGTCCGGAGCACTCGATAGAGGCTGCGTACAGTCATCCGCAGGCGCTTGGCCAGTCGCGGCTGTTTCTGCGAGAGCGTGGTATCGTGCCGCTCAGCTATGCCGATACAGCGGGCGCCGCGGCCTATGTCTCGGAGCGCGGCGACCCGGCAAATCGGTGCCATCGCCCCGGCCATCGCCGCCAAATTGTACGGGCTGGAAATCATCGAAACCCATGTCGAGGATAGCCCCGACAATATGACGCGGTTTGTGATCCTTGCCGACCAACCGTCATTCCTGACAAACGACATCACCAAACCGGCCATCACCACATTCGTTTTCGAAGTGAAGAACATCCCCGCCGCGCTTTACAAGGCGTTAGGCGGGTTCGCGACCAATGGCGTCAACATGACGAAGCTTGAAAGCTATCAACAGGGCACCAGTTTTGCCGCGTCGCGCTTTTACGCCGATATCATCGGCACACCAGGCGACCCGGCAGTGGATCGCGCGCTGGAAGAATGCGCCTTTCATTCCAAGGAATTGCGGCTGCTTGGCACTTATGAGCAGGCGCGGCCCCGAGGATAGCGCGGGAACGTATTAAAGCCCGAAAGTATGACCGCGCAGCCTTGTCGCACCGCTGGCGAACATCACCTGTTGCGCAGGGAGTTGGGCCGTGCCACCAGAGGTCCGGCATGACCACAGGGGTTTCTTCCAAGGCATCCGACCCGGCTGAGCAAGTGGCTGCTGACGCTGTGGTCGACGATTATGCTGTCGGCACGCCCGATGGAATGCCCGAGCCCGCGATAGGCCGCAACAATGTGGAATATGCGGAGCTGCCAGATGGTTATGCCGACATCCGCGCCAATTCCGATATTCAATTTTCGCCGATCGCTCCGAAGGAATTAAAGCCGCGCGAACCAGGCTGGCTTGAGAGACAATTGGTCGAATTGTTCGAATGGCTGGGAGATCAGCTATCGCCGATTAGCGAATTGCTAGGGATGAATTGGGGCACATTCCGCTGGATTTTGATCGCGATCGCGGTGATTGTCGCGATATATGCGATTGTGCGGTTGATCGGTCCGATGGTTTTGCAACGGCGCAATGCAGCGGCTGAAACCGGTGATGCAGATCAGGGATGGCAACCTGACCGTCAGGAAAGTCTTGCTTTGCTCGAAGATGCGGACCGATTGGCGCAAGAGGGCCGGTTTGAGGAGGCGGCGCGTCTGCTTCTTCGGCGCAGTGTTGGACAGATCGCTGCTGCGCGGCCCGACTGGGTCGATCCGTCCAGCACCGCGCGAGAACTCTCCGCCCTGCCCGCGCTCTCGGATGCTGCTCGCAAGGCGTTCGCCGTCATCAGCGAGGCGGTGGAACGCAGCCTGTTCGCGCTCAAACACCTTTCGCGTGACGACTGGGAAACCGCTCGCGCCGCCTATACCGATTTTGCACTTGCCCGGATCGATGCGCGCAGCGATCCGGTCAGTGGTGAAGAGACGCGCACGAGAACAAACTTTTGAGCGCGCCAGTCCTTATCCCGGCGGTCACTTTGGCCGCTGCCGCACCCCGCGCCTCATCACCCTTCAGCCGGGCCGGGATACTGGGTATTCTCATCGTGGGAATGGCCGCCTTTCTCGCAATGCTGTATTTTCTGAGCGCGGGAGACACCGGGCCGGACGGTAGCAACAATGGCGAGGCGCACGCTGCCGCCAATGGTCTGACCGGGTTTGCGGCGTTGGTCGAATTGATTGAGGCGGATGGATTTTCCACCAGGATATCACGCGAACAAAATTCGCTGAAAACCGGCGATCTGCTTGTGCTCACACCGCCCAAATCCGCCGATCCCCAAGCGCTGACGAAGATATTGGAGGATCGCCAATGGGCCGGGCCGACGCTTGTGATCCTGTCGAAATGGGACGCTGCCGAAATCAATCAGATATTTCAGGACAAAGATGCGGATGAAGTCAAAGATGGATGGGTAACCCTCAACGGAGCTAGCGCTCCGATCTGGGCCAATTCTCCCGATGGCCCGATTGCCCTGGGCGTGCATGCCGGTGGTAGGGGAGGCAACGCTGCGGTAAACAACTCCTTGGCGATGGGGGCAAACAACTCCAGCGAGGCGCTGAGACAGACGTTCGTCACCCGGTATCCCTTGGATGAAATCACCGGCAAATTGCCGAGCGCGGCGGGTTTCTTTACCAAGCCCAACAAGGCGCACGAACCGCTGGTTGTGGATCAGGAAGGAAGAACGATTGCCTTCAGTCTGGAAGGCAAGAAATTCAGTGCCACATTCGAAGACGATGACGGCAATCCGGTTGAGCGCACCGATCCTTCCAATTGGGTCGTGTTCGTGGTCGAACCCGACCTGATGAACAATTGGGGCCTAGCCGACGAGAAACGCGCGCTGGCGGCAATCTCCATCGTGCGGTCGATGAATTACGGCGATTTTGACGGGGTCGTGTTCGACCTTACGCTCAACGGATTTGGCGGGGCGAAAAATCTGCTTACGCTGGCGTTTCAGCCACCCTTTCTTGCCGCGACTTTGTGCCTGCTGCTGGCAATGCTGATTATTGGCTGGCGGGCGTTCATGCGATTTGGCCCCGCCGCAGTCAGCGCGCCTGCCACGCCGTTTGGCAAGGCGCGGCTGATTGCCAATGGCGCAGACCTAATCGTGCGCGCCGGGCGCCTGCGACTGCTGGCCGAACCATATATCGCGCTCAGCGCGCGCCGCCTTGCCCGCGCATTGGGCTTGGCCAAATCCGATCCTGCCACCATCGACGCGGCGCTTGCTGGTCGTGATCCGGAAGAGCCATCATTCAGCGCGCGCGCCAACGAATTGCGCCGCGCTACAAAAGCCGTCGACATTTTGCGCGCCGCCCGCGCACTCAACGAACAGACCACACAGATTTAAGGGACTTTTCCAGCATATGAGCATGACCCTCGAAGAACTGCGCGCGCTTGCCGACGCGATCCGCGCCGAAACGGCCAAGGCGATTGTCGGGCAGGACGCCATGATCGACCAGCTGCTGATCGCCATGATCGCACAGGGTCATGTGCTGATGGAAGGCCCGCCGGGCACAGCGAAAACGTTCTTGGCGCAAAGTTTCGCGACCGCAATGGGCCTCAATTTCGGGCGCATCCAGTTCACGCCCGATCTGCTGCCGGGCGATATCCTTGGCTCCAATCTGTTCAACTTCCAGACCAGCCAGTTCACGCTAACGCGCGGGCCAATCTTTTGCGAGATGCTTCTGGCGGATGAGATCAATCGCACTCCGCCCAAAACGCAGGCCGCCCTGCTCGAAGCGATGCAGGAACGCCGCGTGACGCTGGATGGAGAGACGCACGCTCTGCCAGATCATTTTATGGTGATCGCAACGCAGAACCCGATCGAGAACCAGGGCGTCTATCCCCTTCCCGAAGCGCAGCTTGACCGGTTCCTGTTCAAGCTGCTGGTCCCCTATCCAACCGAGGCGGAAGAGGCGCGGATCGTCACCAGCTATGGCAGCCGACAGGGGCCGCTGCGCCCGGCGCAACTGGGTGTGACTGCGGTTGCCGATGCGGGAATGCTTGCGCAGGCGAGCGCGGCGCTGGATCAGGTGACGGTGGCAGACGAAATCACCGGATATGTCGTGCGGCTGGTGCGCGCGACCCGCGACCATGCCGAATTGTCGGTCGGTGCCTCGCCCCGCGCCGCCGTGCTACTGGCAAATGCCGCGCGGGCGCGGGCTGCGCTGGAAGGCCGCGCCTATGCGATCCCGGATGATGTCAAGGCGCTGGCCGTGCCGGTCCTGCGCCACCGCCTGACGCTGTCTCCCGCAGCCGAGATCGAGGGCCGCGACATCGAAGCGCTGGTTGCCGAACTCGTAGAAAGCACAGAGGCTCCGCGCTAGGCCCGCAATGCTTGCTCGCATCGCCCTTTTCCTGGGATCGCTCCTCGCGTTTCTGCCGCGATTGCCGATTGTCCCCACGCAGCGCGCAGCGTGGACCGTCGCCGCCTTGGCACCGGCTGCGGTGCTCATCGCTGCGCTTGCGCCCGACGTGTGGATGATCGCTCCTGTGGGCGCCCTCGCCTTGATCGCGCTGATCGTGATGGACGCCCTGTTTGCGAGCCGGGTTGATGATTGGCAGGTGAATGTTCCCGAAGATACCGAAGTCGGTCGGGCAACCGATCTGCAGATAATTGCTCGGTTTCGCGGCCCTTCGGTTCACGCATTGGAAGGAGCGCTCGAATTCGATCCGCGCCTTGGCCATGCCGGGCGGGCCACCATGGTGTTCGCACCCGATCCCTACGATGCCAATTATGCGGGCAGAGTATCGGTAACGCCAGAACGTCGCGGCACCGCCCCCGTCACACATGCGTGGCTGCGCTGGACTGGTCCTCTGGGTCTTGGCGCGCGACAGGTGGGTCAGGCGCTCGACGATGCCTTGCGCATCTGGCCGGACCTCTCGCCCGTGAGGTCGAAGGAATTGCAGACTTTTCTGCGAGATTCGCAATTCGGCCTGATCGCCCGCAGAATGCGTGGCGAAGGAACGCAATTTGAAGCGCTGTCCGAATACGAGCCGGGCATGGACCGCCGCCGGATCGACTGGAAAGCGAGCGCGCGCCACAATCACCTTTATGCTCGCGAGAACGAGAGTGAACGCGACAACCAGATCGTGTTCGCGTTCGATTGCGGGCAGGCCATGTGCGAGCCGGTGGACGGGATGCCGCGCATTGACCGGTCGGTTTCTGCCGCCTTGGCCTGCGCATATGTCGCGCTGAAAAGCGGGGACAAGGTCGCGCTGTTCGGCTTTGCCCAGCGTCCGCAGGTCATGACGCCGTTCATCTCGGACAGCCGCGCGTTCAACCGTCTGCAAAGCGCCGCCGCCGGGTTGGATTACTCGTCGACAGAGTCCAACTTCACCCTCGCCCTCGCCACGCTGACGGCAAAGTTACGACGGCGATCGCTGATTGTGCTGTTTTCCGACTTCACGGATTCCACCGCAGCGGAATTGATGATCGAAAGCATCGGGCGGCTGGTGAAAAAGCATCTGGTGTTGTTCGTGACCATTGCCGATGCAGAACTTGAACATTTCATGGCGCAAGAACCGGGCGACATCGCGACGCTGGCGCGCTGCGTCACAGCCGAGACTTTGAGCCACCAGCGCAGCATCGTGCTGCAACGCCTGCGCCGAATGGGCGTGGACGTGATCGAGGCACCGTGGGACAAGATCGGCTACAGCCTGATCGACCGCTATTTTGCGATCAAGAATTCGGAGGCGATCGGATGAAAGCGCCTCGTACGGCATCGGCAAAGCCAAGATCAGGACTGGCCACATCCGGTTTTATCAGCGGGATTGGGAATTTCTTCTCACGTTCCGCGATCGCCGCTCCCGCCGATATCGAAAGCGCCACATTGCGCTCCGACAGGTTCCGGCTGGAGCGAGAGGGCGACTGGCGACGATTGGAAGAGATCGTCTCGCGCATGGAGCGCGGCGGATTGAAGCGTATCCCGGACGATGATTTGCTGGCGCTGCCCACGCTTTATCGCACGGCGGCTTCCAGCCTTTCGGTCGCGCGGGAAACCTCGCTCGACCTGGCAACGTTGCGCTATCTGGAAAGTCTGGTGCAGCGCGCATGGTTTCAGGTCTATGGGCCGCGCCTGGGGCTGTTTGGGTGGCTGCGCGAATTCTTCATGGGCGGCTGGAGCCGTTCGGTGCAGGCACTCTGGCTCGATATCTGCATCTCGCTGTTTATGATGGTTACAGGCGTGCTGGTCGGCTGGCTGCTGGTTGCGCAGGACAAGGAATGGTTTTTCCGCCTCGTACCCGAAGGCATGGCTGGTCCCCGTGTGCCCGGCGCATCACGCGCGGCGCTGCAAGAAACGCTGGCAGTTACCGATGATGCGTCCGGGCTTACAACATTCGCCGCGTCGCTTTTCAGCAACAATGCTGGCGTATGTATCCTCGCCTTTGCCTTGGGATTTGCATTCGGCATTCCGTCGCTGTTGCTGATGGTACACAACATGGCGCTGCTGGGCGCGATGCTGTGGGTGTTTGTAAACAGTGGGCTGGGCGTCGAATTCGGGGCATGGATCAGCGTACATGGCACGACAGAGCTGTTCGGGATCATGCTATCTGGCGCAGCTGGACTGCATATCGGACGTTCAATGGCGTTTCCCGGAAACGATAGTGTCTTGGATGCCGCTGCGGCGGCGGGGCGGCGCAGCGCCATCGTGATGCTGGGCGTCGTCTTCATGATGATCGTCGCGGCGATACTGGAATCGTTCGCCCGGCAATTGGTCGGCGGGGCGATAAATCGCTACACGATCGGCGCAGCATTTTTGCTATTCTGGCTCAGTTACTTCTTCCTCTACCGCACAGACGCACCGGACGGTGATCTAAGCGCCACGGGGGAAGTGTAATGAACACTACCAGCCCCGCATTTTCTCCCTCGCATCCCCGCACCACTTTCAGCGCAGACAACCTCGATACGGGCACGGCCAAGCGAATTCGCACTCTGATTACGCCAGAGGGGATCGCCGTTCCCGTAATCGTCGCCTCGCGAGGGGCACGGTTGGGTGGTCTGGTGCTCGATTTTCTCCTGATCGCTGTGGCGACGGTAGTGATCCCCCTTCTGCTGGCTCTGGTTGCGTATGGATTGCTGGGCGTTGATTTCGGAGGGGAATCCATGTCAGGCCCGCTTGAATTCCTTTTTATCCTCTACCTTTTGATCATGTTCTTTGCCCGTTATGGTTATTTTCTCGGATTCGAACTGGGCCCGCGCGGGGCGACGCCCGGAAAGCGCGTGGTTGGGATTCGCGTTGCTGCAAGGAATGGTGGGCGACTGACACCCGAGGCGGTGATCGCGCGCAATTTGATCCGCGATATCGAACTTTTCATGCCGCTCGGCTTTTTACTGATGGCGCCGTCGGGTGAATTCGGGAGTTTTGGATTTGCAGCCCTGGCATGGTTCATCATCTTCATGGCTTTCCCGTTCTTTAACAAGGACGCACTGCGCGCAGGCGACATCATAGCAGGAACGTGGGTGGTCGAGGCCCCTCGCATCAAGCTGGCCGATGCGCTGTCCGCACAAGGCGCGGCGGCTGCCAGCGGATCAAGCGAGATCACAGGCGCGCGTTACCAGTTCGGTGAGGCGGAGCTTTCAATCTATGGCGAGCGGGAATTGCAGACGCTGGAGCGAATGCTGCGCGAAGGCAATGACGATGCGCTGGAGGCGGTCCATGCCACCATTTGCCGCAAGATTGGCTGGGATCCGGGCGCAGGGGACGAGCGCGCCTTTCTGGAGGCGTTCTATGCGCAATTGCGCGCACGGCTGGAAAGCGACATGCGGTTTGGCAAACGCAAAGCGGACAAGCATTCATGAACGGCTATACGATCATGCGCGATCCGCTGACCGGCAAAGATGTGCTCGATCTGCTACGCCTGCACCTCGCGGAAATGCACGCCTCCTCGCCCGCATGCAAGGTGCACGCCATGCCTGCCGAACGGCTGCGCGCAGACGATGTGACGTTCTATGCGGTGCGCGCGGGCGATCACCTCGCAGCGGTTGGCGCGCTCAAATCGCTGGGAGACGATCGCGGCGAGCTGAAGTCGATGCGCGCTGCGCCTGAATTCCGCGGCAAAGGTGCAGGTGCCGCGCTGCTGCTCCACCTGATCGAAGAGTCCCGCACGCGAGGATACACATGGCTCGGTCTCGAAACCGGGCGAACGCCGGTTTTCGCCGCCGCAAAAGCGCTGTATGAAGCCAACGGCTTTCGCGAATGCGCGGCGTTTGGCGAATACGTCAGCGACGATTTCAGCTTCTGTATGGAGAAACACCTGTGATCATCACACGGCGTGGGTTTGTCGGCGGCACGCTCGCATCCGGTGCGGCCATTGGCGCTGCGGGCTGCGTTCCCCCCGACCAAAGCCCGGCAGGCCGGGTCGTTGCACAATTGCGGATTATCGAAAGTCTGGCGGACGGTATCTTGGGCGTGGAGATTTACGACACCGGCACGCGCATGTCGGTCGGGCTGAATTCAAACCGGCGATTTGGCCACTGCTCATCCTTCAAGCTGAGCCTCGCGGCCAAGGTGTTGGCAGAAGACGCGCGCGGCCTGATCGACGCAGACCGCCCGGTCACATGGACGCGCGCCGATCTGATGTCGGTCTCCCCGTTTACGTCGCGGCGTCTTGGCGAAGGGGCCACGTTGCGCGAACTGGCCGAAGCAACGCAGAAATTTTCGGACAACACCGCTGCCAATGTCTTGCTGCGGGAATTGGGAGGACCGGCCGCGTTGACCGGGTTCTGGCGGACGATCGGCGATGATGTGAGCCGCCTCGACCGGTACGAGCCGGAACTGAACGATGTGCCCATTACCGAATTCCGCGACACCACCACGCCCGCCGCGATGGCGCGCACGGTCGCGCGGCTGCTGTATGGCGATGTGATGCCGGCGGATCAGCGCGCGTTGTTGAGGCAATGGATGATGGATACACCAACCGGTGTGCGCCGGGTGCGCGCGGGCCTGCCTGTCGACTGGCCCGCCGGGGACAAGACAGGAACGTCACTGTGGCCTGGAATGGGCGGCGGGCTGTATGTCGATATCGGCTTTGTCGAACCGCCAGCTTCGGACGAGGACGCAAAGGCCCGAATAACGCGCGCGCCCATCACCTTTGCCACCTATCTGCGCACTCGGCAGGTGGCCGATGGGATTGATCCGGCAGCAGAGGATGCGCTGGCAAAGGTCGGCGGCGTGATCGCCGAAATGACCGCCCCGGACAACGGGCTGCCGTTGGTGGGCAAGATATTCTAGCCTCGGCAGCGCGGCCCTGCCCGGCTGCTATTCGCCAGCAAAGATCGCCACCTCGTTCACGCCCTCGCTGGTCGCGCGCCCGCGATACATGCCGCTGGTGTTGAAGCTGTATAGAGCGGCACCTTCGGGCGTGACAAGGATCACCCCGCCATCGCCGCCGAGTTCTGCGACTTCGGCCATGACAGCATCGGCTGCACTTTGCGGCGCCATACCGCCCAGCCGCAGCCGCGCGCAGATTTCGTGCGCCACGCCCACGCGGATGAAGTATTCGCCCCAGCCCGTCGCCGAGACAGCGCAGGCGCGATTATCGGCATAGGTGCCTGCGCCAATTACCGGGGCATCGCCGATGCGGCCCCAACGCTTGCCTGTCATCCCGCCAGTCGACGTGCCTGCCGCAAGGTTGCCGTTCTGGTCTAGCGCCACCGCGCCGACGGTGCCGAACTTGTGATCGACATCCAGCGCGGAAAGCTGTTCCGCCTTCATCCGCTCCAAAGCCTCTCGCCGCGCTTCGGTCGCGAACCACTCGGGCGGGGTCACTGCAAAGCCCTGTTCGCCAGCAAATAGCTCCGCGCCCTCCCCCATCAGGAAGACGTGCGGGCTCTCGGTCCGCACTTTGTCAGCCAGCAGGATCGGATTCTTGAGCGTCTTTACCCCCGCAACCGCGCCCGCACTGCGATCTCGCCCGTCCATGATCGATGCGTCGAGCTCGTTTGTCCCTTCCCACGTGAAAACGGCACCGCGACCGGCGTTGAACAGCGGCGAATCCTCAAGCGGGATGATCGCAGCCTTCACCGCATCCATCGCACTACCGCCATCGGCCAGCACCTTTGCCCCTGCATCCAGCCCGACCTGCAAAGCCGCTTCGTAAGCGGTGTGCTGTTCGGGCGTCATCTTATCGCGGTCCATCGTACCCGCTCCACCATGAATGGCGATGGACCAGCGCGGCGGAATGGGGGCTTTCTGGCCCGCATCTTGCGCCACGGCGATGGAGGGCAACAGGGTTACAGTGGCGATTAACGCGAAGAGCTTTTTCATAGCCGCAAGATGTAGCGTGCGCAAAGGCATCGCGCCAGCTTAACAGTGCCAGACCAACCGGCTAGAGCCCGATTTATGATACTACGCCCCGCGACCTTACATGACGCGCCTGCCCTCGCTCGCTTGGGCGCAGAGAGTTTTACCGCCGCCTTTGGCCAGCTGTACCGCTCGCAAGATCTCGCCACGTTCATCAGCGAAATCCACGATCCGGCAACGATTGCAGCGGAGATTGCAGGAAACGAATGCACCCATCGCCTGGTCGAGATGGATGACGCGCTGATCGCGTATTGCAAATTGCGCTATCCAAGCACGCATGCCGATCGCTCCACTGCCCGCAATCCAATCGAACTCGGTCAACTCTACGCCGCTTCAGGCCACACCGGGGCGGGGATCGGAACCGCATTGATGGATTGGGCGCTGGGAGAGGCTCGGGCTGCCAATCACGATGCGGTGCTGCTATCGGTATATGCCGGCAATGATGGTGCGCAGCGGTTCTATCAGCGATATGGCTTTGCCAAGATCGCCGACATCACTTTCCGCGTAGGCGCGCAATTGGACCCGGAATATCTCTACGAACTGAAACTGGGCGCGCGAATGCATTCCTGACCACATCGAGCAAGCACTTCAATTGCGAATGCCGACCGATGCGCGCCCTGAACCTCAATCGGGCAGAAAATCCCGCAGCAGCGCGAACACGTCCTTCGCCTCACGCGTAGGGGTTATTGCCATGAAAACATGGGGCGCGGCTTCGTATTCATACAGAATTGCATCCACTCCTGCGTCGCGCAGACGGGCGGCAAAACTGCGCGAATCCACGATGAAAAGGTCGTGCCGACCGGTCCAGATGCGCGTGGGCGGCAGCATCGCAAGCTTCTCGGCAGGCAGAAATAGCGGGCTGCATTCAGGCGAAGCGGGATCGCGGTCGCGCGCGTACATCGCTCCGCAGACCCGCAGCGTGTCGATCTTCAACATGATGTCGTGCGGCTCCACCGCTGCGATCTCCGGGTCCGCCATAGTCAGATCGAGCCACGGAGCAAACAGCGCGAGCCGTCCCGGTTGCGGTCCGCCAGCCTGTGCCAGCCGCACTGCAAGGTTCAGCGCCATGTGTCCGCCCGCGCTATCACCGCACAGGACAATTCTCTCGGATGGGTGGTTGGCAGCAAGCTGCGCATAGGCCGCATTGGCCAACGCGTCCTGATCGCTCGCGGTAACTTCGGGCACCACATCGTACAGCGGCAGCGTGATGCTGACCCCGGTGTTCTCCACCAGCGCAGCGGCGAGCGGCCAGTGCTCCTTGAACATCGGCAGCACGAACCCGCCACCGTGGAAATACAGCATATGCCATTCAGCAGGGCCGGATCGCGGATGCAGGGTCACTATATCGCGCCCGTTGATCACGCGTTGTTCGACGTTGAATTGCTGCGTCAATTTCGGCGGCATCGGCGCATCGCGAGGCTTTTGCCGAGATCCCAACATGCGCGCGTAACCATCGGGATCATGGGGAAACACGGGCCGCCGTTTGCTCATCAGCCAGGTAATAGCGCGCATCGCAATGCTGGGACGCGCGCTGCGCAGTTCGCCGGTGGTGTCGCTCAGCATTAAGAGTTTATCCTTCGCCTGTCTGCTTACCGCAGGCGGCAAGGCGGGCATCGTGTCAAGCGTCGATGCCGATCACCAGCCCCTCGGAAAGCCACAAACCCAGAATCGCCCCTGCCGATTGGGCTGCGGTCTGGATAGCTTCGTCATCAGGCGTGTCGCCCGCCAGCATAGCAATCAGATCGCCATAGCGCGCGCCATCCTGCATCGCGGCAAAGGCGCGCGAAGTGTCGGCATCGACCAGCTGAAAGGTCGGCCGGTCCCCCTCGCGCCAGACGAGGCAACCCTTGGCTGGGTCCAGCGTGATTGCGGCGCAGTGCTGATCGTCTGCACTCAACCCTCGCCAAAGCGCCGTGAGGTCGTGCTGCACGATCCGCGTCGCCGCCCGAGGTTGGAATTTCAGTGCCAGCCCCATCCACTCCGCGTCGCCAAATCCAGCGCTTACCGCCGCGAAATCCTGCGGGGAAAGGGGCTGCGTATCTGGCGCGCTGGCGAGTTCCAGCATTGTCCACTCCAGCCATGCAAGCTCGGTAACTTCGGGGTGTTCGCCAAACAAGTCCTCGCAAGTCTGGTCAAAGCCCGCGCCCACAGCGTCAATCGTCCAATGCGCGGGCGGGTGAGCGATCAGATGGTTGATGCCCGCCTGCCGGAAAGCGCCTTCGCCGACATAACGGGCAGTGCGTTCAAACGAGCTGGCGAGCGCTGCCATCAGCGCGGACCGGTAATTGCCGCGATAGACCGACAGGCCCAGCGCGTGGGAATTGCTCCATCCATCGGGCAGCGGCGCGGTTTCGTCCAGGATAGCGCGCATGAATGCGGCCTGCCGGTCGGCAAGGGATGCGCGCGGTGCGATCACGCGGGAACGGACAATTGGGATGCAGCGCGCGCTCGGTCCAGCTCGGTCAAAAGTTCGGGCAGCGGCGGGATGTGCTCGTCCCGCTCGATCATGGTGGCGACCGGCTGCGCGATCATCGCCATCGCCTCTGCATACAGCGCCCATACCGGATCGGCGACCGCGCGATCGTGCGTGTCGATAATGATGGAGCGCTCGTCCGTCGCCGGATCGTGACCCGCAAGATGGATCTGGCGCACCCGGTCCAAAGGCAGGCCAGCCAGATAATCGCGCGCGTTGAACCCGTGATTGCGGCTCGATACGTAGATGTTGTTCACATCCAGCAGCAGGTAGCATCCCGTTCGCTGCGCCATTGCGCTGAGAAATTCCCATTCGGTCATCTCGTCTTCGGGAAAGGTGAGATAACTCGACGGGTTCTCGAACAGCATGGCTCGACCCAGCGCCGACTGTGCCCGGTCGATATTGGCACACACCGCGTCCAGCGCCTCTTGCGTCAGGGGCAGAGGCAGCAAATCGTGGCTGTTGTGGGCGCTGGTACGGGTCCAGCAGAGGTGATCGGACACCCACAGCGGATCGATCCGGTCTGCCAGCGACCTGAGCCGCGCGAGGTAATCATCGTCCAACCCACCGGCAGAACCGATTGACATGGAAACCCCGTGCAGGATCACCGGATGGCGCCCGCGCACCTGTTCCAGCACGCGCAACTGACGCCCGCCCTCGATCATGTAGTTTTCAGAGATAACCTCAACGAAATCGACCGGGACCGGGCCGTGCGTGTCCGCCAGAAAATCATCGTAATGCGCGCGGCGAAGGCCGAGGCCAAATCCGCCAAATGGCGCGATGGGTGAAAAAGATGTGGTCATAACGGCACCATTCTAACGCGAAACAGGATCGATGTGCAGCCCGCTTTCAAGGTGGACTGGATATCTGCGATTTCGGATTTCAGGCGTGGTCCGTTACAACGCGCCTGCCGGAACGGGCGTGATGTCGCAGGGCAAAATAGAATTCTCCACAAAATGTGTAACCGTTCGGGCATCGCTGGCGAATGGCATTGCAGACCCGGTGAGCAACCGGGCCCAGGATAACAGACACACCAGTCAAACTCTCGGAGAACCGCCATGAACAAGAAATCCATCGCCTCGCTCGCCGGTCTTGCCCTTACCGCGGGCATCGCCGCTGGCCTCGCCACCACTCCCGTTGCCGCGCAGGGTGCCAAGGAAAAGTGCTACGGCGTAAGCCTTGCAGGCAAGAATGACTGCGCTGCCGGTCCGGGTACCAGCTGCGCCGGCACCTCCACCAGCGATTATCAGGGTAATGCCTGGAAGTATGTCGACAAGGGCAGCTGCGTGAAGATCAAGACGCCCAAGGGCAATGGTTCGCTGAAGCCAGTCAAGCGCTGATCCGGGTCGGGGAAACCCGATCCTCGAAAACAGGCCGGGGCGGTTCAGGCAAAAGGGCCGCCTCAGGCGCTGAATAACGGGAGGAAATCGTGAGCGGCGTCATCGCATTGTATAAGCGCATCACCGATATACTGGCGGGCAATGTCATCGAAAGCATCGCGCTGCTGCTTGCCCGCGTGGCGCTTGCCGGGATTTTCTGGCGGTCCTATCAAACCAAGGTTGAGGAAGGCACATGGCTGACCATCAGCGAGGTTCAGTACTTCATCTTCGAAAACGAATTTGCAGGCCTGCCCCTTTCACCCGAAATCGCGGTTCCGATGGCGACTTATGCCGAATTCCTGTTTCCGATCCTGCTCGTGATCGGACTGGCTTCGCGCTTTTCAGCCGCGGCGCTTATGATCATGGCGCTGGTGATCCAGATCTTCGTGTTCCCGACGATGGACCACTTTCTGGGCTGGGCGATTACCGTGATAGCATTGGCAGCATTCATCATCAGCCGCGGGGCGGGAATGTTCTCACTCGATGCGCTGATCGCAAAAGCCACAGCGACACGGACAGCGTAGATGGTTGCTGACGAACCAACCTTCGCCCGCCTCATGGTTGCAGCGCAGGACGGCGACAAAGCCGCCGCCAACGTGCTGCTATCCGAGGTGGGGGTGTGGCTGGAGCGATATTTTCGCCGTCGTCTCCCACCCCATCAGATCGACGATCTGGTTCAGGACGTGTTGATCGCGCTCTATACCAAGCGGTCGACATGGGATCCGGACCGTCCGTTCCTGCCGTGGCTTGCGGCGATTGCGCGGTATCGCTGGGTCGATCACTTGCGCAAGGTGTACAAGCACGATGGCAAGGAACTGATGGAAGATCATGCCGTAGAAGACAGCGAAGAAGAAGTAGTGCTCGCCCGTGTCAGCCTTGACCGTTTATTCAGTCAACTGCCTGAAAATCAATCGCAAGTGATAGAGCTGGTGAAGATCGGAGGCCTCTCCATTCGGGAGGCCGCAGAGAAAACCGGGCAAAGCGAAAGCCTGGTCAAAGTGAATATCCATCGTGGTTTGAAAAAACTTGCCATTATGGTTGAGGAAGCAAATTGATATGAACGCGTATTCCAAGCAGAAGGTGAGCCGCGAAGATTTGATCGCAGCATTGTCGGACGATCTCACCCCGGTAAAGCGCATCCGTCCACGCGATGGCGCGGTACTGATGGGCTTTGCTGCCATCGTCGCCTCTATCGCATCCGTTGCGGTGTTCGAATGGTGGTCAGGCCTGCTGACTGGCGAGGCATCAGGCTATTTCCTGATTACGCATGGCCTTCTGCTGATGCTTGGCGCGGCTAGCACGGCGGCTTTGGTCAAGGGCGCGATGCCGCGTGTCGGGAACAGGGCGACCGCCCCGTTCTGGGGCGCAGGGATGCTCGCAATCCTGCCGATCGGAGCGGTGATCAGCCTGGTATCGGGGCAAGGCAATCACGCGCATACGGGGCTGAATGATCCGGTTGCATTCATATGCACCACCGCATCGCTGGCCGCCGCTGCGCTGGTCGCGCTTGCTGCGGTACTCTGGCTGCGCCGCGGCGCACCGGTCTCGTTGCAGCGTTCGGGCTGGCTTACGGGCCTTGCCGCAGGTTCACTCGGCACACTTGCTTATGGCATTACCTGCCCGCTGGACACGTTCTCACATGTCGGCCTGTGGCATGTGGCGCCGGTAGCGATTGCCGCGGTGATCGGACGCCTTGTGGTGCCTCCCATGATCCGGTGGTAAGGCGGGGCGGGCACCGCGTCTTCGTTAAAGCCATTTCCACTTCCAGAACAGGAACAGTTGCGTCGCCATCACGGCCAGACAGATGCCGACCACGACCCAGAATGCACCGGCATCCTCAATCCCCGGCATCCCGCCGACATTGATCCCCATCAGCCCGGTCAGGAAACCCAGTGGCAGGAATATCCCGGCCACGATGGTGAGCATGTAGGTCGCGTGTTCATTGGAGGCGAGGCTGCGCGCGCGCAATTCATCCTGCAGCACAACCGCGCTTTCCTTGCTGATGTCGATATCGTCGAGATAGCGGCGCAGACGCTCAATTGATTCCGCGATTTCGCGCCGGTCATGCTCTTCGAACCAGTCCGGCGCATCGCGGGAAATCTGCTCCAGCGCCTCGTGCTGGGGGGACATGTGGCGTTTCAGCGCGAGGCAATTGCGCCGGATCGCGGTGATCTTTGGCAGGATCAGCTCGTAATCATCCTCGACATCCATCGCCTCCAGATCGTCGATCTTTTCGTTCATGTCGACAATCGCGCGGTTCATCCGCACCACCAGTTGTTCAACGATCTGGACGATTGCGCTGCCCGCATCCACCGGCCCCTTACCCCGGTCGAGCTGCGCCAGAATGTCTCGCGGGGTCTGCATCGGCAGTTTGCGCAGGGTGATCAGGCGCGTTCCGTCGCACCACAATTGCAGCGAGATCATGTCCTCTGGCTCTGCCTCGGGGTTGAAATTGATGCCCCGCAATGTGGCGACCAGCGTGCCATCCTCGCGCAGGGCGCGCGGGCGGGTGGATTCCGACACCAGCAGTTCTGCCGTGACCGGCGGAATGCCCAGATCCGCGACCAGCCAAGGCTTCACCTCGGGCGCGTTCTGGCGCAGGTGCAGCCACAGCAATTCGCCGGGTTTCTGCGGTTGCCAGTGGTCCACTTCGTGGCGGGCGATGGTGCGTCCCCCACCCTTTCCATCCATCACGCGGCCAAAAATCAGCGGCTCGGTGCCCCCGGTCGTATCACTGTCGAGCAATTCCATCGCACTATCATGACGCAAACCCGCCTGCGTGTCATTGCCCCTTCGCATTTGCGCGACTATATTGCCCGGCATGGCTTCTGTAAGACCCTGGCGGGACATCGAACGGCGCAAATGCCGGCAGATCATGGTCGGCAATGTGCCGGTGGGCGGAGATGCGCCGATCACGGTGCAGACCATGACGAACACTCCGACAGAGGACGCGAAGGCGACAATCGACCAGATCCGCCGGTGCGAGGAAGTGGGCTGCGACATCATCCGCGTGTCCTGCCCGACCGAAGAGGCGACGGCGGCATTCCCGCTGATCACCCGCGCGGCCAATATCCCGGTGGTGGCCGACATTCACTTCCACTACAAGCGCGCGCTTGAGGCCGCGGATGGCGGCGCGGCGTGCCTGCGCATCAATCCGGGCAATATCGGATCGTCCAAGAAAGTCGCCGAAGTCGTGCGCGCGGCCAAGGCGAATGGCTGCGCGATCCGCATCGGCGTTAACGCAGGCTCGCTTGAAAAACATCTGCTGGAAAAATACGGCGAACCCTGCCCTGAGGCACTGATCGAAAGCGCGCTCGATCATATCAAGCTGTTGCAGGATCATGATTTTCACGAATTCAAGGTCGCAGTAAAAGCCAGCGATGTGTTCCTTGCGGTCGCCGCCTATCACGGATTGGCCGAGACAGTTGACTGCCCGCTGCATCTGGGCATTACCGAGGCCGGCGGACTGATCGGCGGGACGGTTAAATCCTCCATCGGCATGGGCAGCCTGTTGTGGGCCGGGATTGGCGACACGATCCGCGTCTCGCTCTCGGCGGAGCCGGAGGAGGAGATCAAGGTCGGCTATCACATGTTAAAAGCGCTGGGCCTGCGCACGCGCGGCGTGCGCGTCGTGTCCTGCCCCAGCTGTTCACGGCAAGGGTTCGACGTGATCCGCACCGTGGAAACGCTCGAAAAGCGTCTCGAACACATCAAGACCCCGATGAGCCTTTCGGTATTGGGCTGCGTCGTCAACGGTCCGGGCGAAGCGCGCGAAACCGACATTGGCCTGACAGGCGGCGGCAACGGCAAGCACATGGTTTATCTGTCGGGCATGAAGGCGCACACGATCGAGGATGAGGACATGCTCGATCATATCGTAAGTCTGGTCGAGGAAAAGGCCGCGGCCATTGACGCGGGTGAAGTGCTTGCGTTCGATCCGCACGCTCCCGAAGCAGAAGCAGCGGAGTAGTTCGCGGCGCCAGCAGTGCTCGAAATTCTCCTCCTCGCCCTCGCGCTCGCCATGGACGCCTTCGCGGTGGCGCTGACGCAGGGTACGCGGTTTCGGCCCAACTGGCGCGGCGCGGGTGCGATAGCTGTCACATTCGGGGCGTTTCAGGGCGTGATGCCCTTGATCGGCTGGGGGATCGGCATGGTTGCATTCGGATATGTCGCGGCACTCGATCACTGGATTGCGTTCGGTTTGCTCAGCTTTCTCGGGGTGCGGATGCTTGGCGGGCATGTTGGGGAGGCTGAAGCGGCGCGAACGCTCACAGGCAGGACGCTGATGGTGGCGGGCCTCGCCACCAGTGTCGACGCGCTGGCCGCCGGGATCACCTTGCCGACGTTGGCCGCCCCACCCCTGCTTGCGGCTACATTGATAGGGATGGTGACATTTGCCCTTAGCGCCGTTGGCGTCGCGCTGGGCAGAGTTGCAGGCGACAGATTTGGCACGTGGGCAGAACGCGCAGGAGGTGTGATCCTGATCGCGCTGGGATGCAAGATTCTCGCCGAGCACACCGGTTATCTGGCAGACTGGTGGTGAAGCCCATGCTCCACGTCGTTCACCACGCCGATTACATGGCCCCGCGTCCAGAGAGCGGGACGTTCCGGTTCGACAAATATTACCTCGTAATGGAGGAACTGCGCGCATCAGGCGCGGCGATCACCGAACATGCGCCCGATCCGATGCCGCGCGAATGGCTGGAGGCGGTGCATTGTCCCATATACGTCGATGAGGTGTTTCGCGCCCAGGTCCCGCGCGACAAGGAACGGCGCATCGGTTTTCCCGTAACCGAGCGCATCCGTGACCGGGTGTGCCACACCAATGGCGGCACCTGGCTGGCCGCGCAGCTGGCGCTGGAACATGGTTATGCCGCCAACAGCGCGGCGGGCAGCCACCATGCACTGCACAACACCGGCGCGGGTTATTGCGTCTTCAATGATCTGGCGGTCGCATCCAACCGGCTGATAGCGCAGGGGGATGCACGCCGCATCCTGATCGTCGATCTGGATGTGCATCAGGGCGATGGCACCGCCAGCCTGAGCGCAGGCCGCGAAGACATCTTCACGCTGTCGCTCCACGCGGAAAAGAACTTTCCGGTGCGAAAGGCGCGATCCAATTTGGACGTGGGGTTGCCCGATAGGCTGGACGATGATGGCTATATGGAAGTGCTCGCAAAGCATCTTCCCCGCGTAATCGAGGATTTCGCGCCCGATCTCGTATTGTATCAGGCCGGCGTCGATCCTCACCGGGATGACAAGCTGGGGCGGCTTTCCCTCACCGATGAGGGGCTGGTGCAACGCGACCGGTTTGTCGTGGAACAGGCGCGGCGGCGCGGGCTTCCCCTGGCGTCAGCACTGGGCGGCGGCTATGGCGACGATCAGCGCGAAGTCGCCGCGCGTCACGCCCGGTCGATGCTTGCGATGGCGGCTGAGAACGCCATTCACTCCGGGCTTATCGCGCGCCTTTAAAAAGCATTAAGCATCGCTGCGTTATGGCGGATGTATGATTGGCCGGACCCTCGCCTTTGCCGCCGGTGTGTGCGTTTTCGCCGCCTTGGCCGTGCCATCCGATAACGACAGCGCGGTCGAAGTCACCGCGCCACTCGGATCGGACGCTCGTGAGGATCGAGGCTCCGCCGTGCTCACCGTTAAACCCGCCAAGGGTTGGGCTGCGGGCGACCACACGCTCGACCGGCAGGCTGACGGCCACTTTTATGCTTCCACCAGCGTGGATGGCGCGGCGGTGCGTATGATGGTGGATACCGGAGCGGGTGTCATCGCGCTAACCGGGGCCGATGCATTGGCTGCGGGCCTGAACTGGGACGATGCCGATGTCCGCGTAATTGGCCAGGGGGCAAGCGGCGATGTCTACGGCGTTCCTGCAAGGTTACGAGAGGTAGAACTCGGAGGAATTGTGCGCCGTAACGTTGATGCCGTGATCGTGCCCGAAGGCCTTGGCGTCTCGCTGCTCGGCCAATCATGGCTCGCTCAGGTCGACGCGGTCGAAATATCGGGCGACCAGATGATCTTGCGAACCGATTGACGCTTCGCCCCTGTGGTCAATTGCACCGTGCAAAATCAGTCGGCAAACCTGCGTCAGGCGTGTTAGGGGCGGCCGGAACTTTCGCGACCCAAGGATTTCGTAAATGGCCAATCTTGAAACCGATTATCTCGTCATTGGCGCAGGCGCGGTTGGGCTGGCATTTGTCGATACGCTGCTGGACGAAGACCCAAATTGTCACATTACCATCGTGGACAAGCATGCGCGGCCCGGTGGCCACTGGAACGATGCCTATCCATTTGTCGCCTTGCATCAGCCCAGCGCGACTTACGGGGTCAATTCGATGGAATTGTGCCCCGACCGGCGCGATACCACCGGTCACAATGCCGGAATGTTTCCGCTCGCACCCCATGCAGAGATCCTGTCCTATTACAGCAAGCTGATGAGCGAACGGCTAATACCCAGCGGCCGGGTGACCTATCTGCCGCTGACCGAATATCGCGAGTGGCGCGGATGGCATTCACCAGGTGCGCGGCATCCTTTCGGGCGAGGAACAGACCGTCAAGGTGCGGCGCAAACTGGTGGACGGCACATGGTTCCAGACCTCTGTTCCCTCCACCCACAAACCCGCTTTCGAAATTGCCGAGGGCACACGCTTTGCCATTCCGGGCGATCTGCCGGGGCTGTGGAAGGATGCAGACAACCTGCCCGAACGCTATATCGTGATCGGCGGCGGAAAGACCGCGATGGACACAGCCGTGTGGCTGCTGGAAGCAGGGGTTGTGCCTGAAAAGATCGGCTGGGTGCGTCCGCGCGACAGCTGGATGTTCAATCGCAAGCTGCTGCAACCCGCGTTCCACCATATCGAGGATCTGATCACCTTTCAGACCGATCTGGTCGAGGCCGCGAACACATCGGCCAGCGGGGACGAAATGTTCTCAGAGCTTGATCGGCGCGGGACCATGCTGCGGATCGACCCCGATGTAACGCCAAAAATGTTTCATTTTGCGGTGATCTCCGAAGGCGAGATTGAAATGCTGCGAAAAATCCAAACGGTCTATCGCGACGGTCATGTATCAAAGATTGAGCCAGGCCATATGCACTTGCAAAGCAGCCGGGTGGACCTGCCGCAGAACACCCTGTTTATCGATTGCACCGCGAGCGCGGTCCCATTCGATGTGCGGGATACCGGGCGTCAATTCTTCGATGGTGACCGTATCACGCTGCAATTGGTGCAGGTTCCCTTCGTCCCTTACAGTGCCGCTCTCGCCGCATTTCTAGAGGCAAACTTCGAAACCGATGAAGAGAAGAACGCATTGTGCCCGCCCGCACCACTGACCGATTCGACCGATGCCTATCCCTATGCGGTGATGGCAAATCTTCTGAGCACCGCGATCCTTGCCGCCAATGAGAAGGTCTCGGCTTTCAACGCGCGCAGCCGCCTTCATCCTACGGGCCCAGCGGTCGCGCGAATGATGAAGGAGGGCGACCCTCGTCTTGCCAAACTTGCCGGGGTCGGCCCTGCGATCAAGGCAAACATGCCCGGCGTCATCCGGCTGGGCATGGCGGCGCGCGCGATTCACGAAAAGCAAAGCCATGCCGGGTAGGAACGCAACAGCGTACGCGGGTTCATTCACTTGCGCGCTAGGAAGAGTGTATTAGGATAGGCCAGATGAAACGGCGTGATCTCTTGAAAGGCAGTTTGGCGGCTGGGGCGGCTCTGGCACTTCCGACGCTGCCTGCGCGACTGGCTGCGCAGCCAGCAAGGGGGTCGCCGCGCGACCGCGCCCTGTTCAAGATTGCGACCGATGAACTGGCGCGCGCGGGTGAAGCTATCTGGAAACGCGACATTGTCGGCATCGCCGATTACGGTCTGCATTCGGCGGAGCGGCGGTTCCACTTCGTCAATCTCGACCAGCAGGAAGTGCAGTCCTACCATGTCAGCCACGGGACCGGCTCCGATCCAGACCATGATGGCTGGCTAAAGCATTATTCTAATGTCGAAGGCTCGCTCGCCACCAGCCGCGGGGCCTATGTGACGTGGGAATGGTATCAGGGCCGCTATGGCACTTCGGTGCGATTGGGCGGGCTTGACCAGACCAACGATGCCGCACTGCGCCGATATATCGTGATGCACCGTGCCAAATATGCCGAACCGCATCACATTGATCGTTATGGCAGGCTGGGCCGCTCCAACGGTTGCTTTGCCATGGGCGAGGAACAGTTTCGCATCGCGCTGCTGAACCTTTCGGGGGGTCGGTTGCTATTTGCAGACAGCCTCGGCCTGCAAGAAGACGGCAGTATAGCAATGCGCGGCGATCTGGAGGCGCTCCAGCCGGAACGGCCAAATGCCGCGCAAAGGTATATGCCGGGGGTGTATTAAGCGCGCATCAATCCTGGTGCCGGGCGTTGTTCTGGCAGGTCCTAGCCCCCTGCGCGCGGATCGTCCTCGATCACGATCACTTCATCATCGCTCACGGTAGCGCGGTTTTGCTGGCGCGGCTTATCGAGGCTGGCGAGCACCGGGGCATCGCGACCATAGATGTCCTTGAACGTCGTCAGCTTGCCTTCGGTATCCGTACCCATCGTGAAATAGGTGATGTAGGCGGGAATATCGCGGTTGATCGGAACCTTGGTGTATTTACCCGAAGTCGCAATTTCGACCGCTTCGTCCTTTGATGTCGCCTTGCCCAAAATCGCCACCGTCATCGCCAGTTCCAGCGCACGCTCGGTACGGATGCAACCATGGCTAAGCGCACGGTCCGCGGTTTCAAACAGGTTGCGCGCAGGCGTATCGTGGAAAAAGATCGCGTGCGGATTTGGCATTTCCAGCTTCATCCGGCCCAGAGAATTGGTCGGGCCCGGCTCCTGCACTACGCTGATGTAACCATTGGCACCGCGGGTCGCAGTGTAGCCCTTGGCCTTGGCCCAGCCGGGATTGCCCAGCACCCGCTCACCCAGTCCTTCGCCTTTGACGATGGATTGCGGCACCGTCCAGGTCGGATTGAAAACCACACCCGATACATTTTCAGAGAGCTGCGGAGTGGCAGTGCGCCCCGGTTTGCCCACTATGGTGCGATAGGTGAACGTCTTTTCGCCCGCGCGCAGACGCAATTGGTATTCGGGGATGTTGGTGATGAGGTGGATCGTGCCAAGGTCGCGCGCCAACCACCGCCAGCGGTCCATATTTGCGCGGATCAGCTTGCGCTTGGCCTTGTTCGCCAAAGGTGTCGCCGCAAGTTCATCGCGCAGTGCGGCATAATCGGCGTGTACCGGATGCAGCCCATTCAGCGCCCCGGCAACATCGCCGGTCTGCGTCGCCTGTTTGAGAAGTTCATCGGTGCGGTACAGATCGCGGTCCGGATCCACGACGAACCACTGCTCGCGCGCGTCCATTGGCGTGCGCCCGTCGCGCAGATCTTCGACCAGCCAGACAAAATTCTTGGAGGCAAGCTCATCCAGCTCCTCACTCGGACCGGAACGGGCAGAAACTTCAAGCGCGAGAAGATCGTAGTCGGCGACATCAAGCCCTTCCGACCCTATTCCTTCGATAAAGCCAATTAGCGCCTGCACGCTATCGAGCGACCATGGCTGAACCAGGGGGCCCGGAGCCTCCAGCCCCCCTTGCACGACCTCTTCGGAGACCATGTTGGGAAATGCCTCGTCAAAACGTGTCGCATCCTGTGTCGACGCCTCCCGTGCTGGCTTGGTCCCAGCCGAGTTGTCCTGCGCCAGCGCCGCACCGGATAGCATCGCCGCACCAGCCATCGCTGCCGCCAGCGGCCCAGCCCCGCTACGCATGTAACCCCTGCCAACGCTTCCAACCTTACGCATACTCGCCTCGATCACTTCCATATCGGCCCCATAAAGCGGCACAATTTCGCCAAAACTGGCCCAATCAGAATTTCAGCATACCCCTGCTTATATAACACTATCAAGCAAGCTGGCTTTCCCTGACCTGAATTCGCCGGAGTTTTGTGTAAAATCAAGTCTGGTTTTCCGTGTTGATCGGGTGACGGCAGGCCAGATTACGATTAGAGCCCCATCGATATGACCGCCGATGGCACCTCTTCGCAACCGGGCGCATTGAACCGCTTTGCGCCGTTCGCAATGGCAGCCGCAGGGGTCGGTTTTCTCGCGTTGATGGATGCATTCATGAAAACCGCAGCGCTGTCGGCGGGAGCATACACCGCTACGGTCCTGCGATCGCTCATCGGCGCGGCAATCATTGCCCCGTTTTGGCTCGCCCGGCGCACGGCGTGGCCCAATGCCGCGACATTGAAGCTGCATCTGGAACGCGGGTTTGTCTCGGCATTCATGGCGCTCAGCTTCTTTTACGCGCTCACCACCATGCCATTGGCCGAAGCGATTGCGATCAGTTTTGTCGCGCCGATCATCGCGCTATATCTCGCGCATTTGCTGCTGGGAGAGACAATTGGCCGCGCGGCCATATTGGCCAGTGTTCTGGGCTTTGCTGGAACGCTGGTGATCATCGGCGGGCAATTCAGCGCGGGCCGGGCTACTCCGGACCTGTGGCGCGGAATTGGAGCGATGGCGTTTTCAGCGCTGCTTTATGCCTATAATTTCGTGATAATCCGGCGCCAATCCCAGGTCGCGGGGCCGGTTGAAATTGCTACCTTTCACAGCGGTGTGGGCGGGCTTGTCCTGCTGATGCTCGCTCCGTTCTTCTGGCAGACGCCTGAGCTTGCCACGCTGACATCGCTCACTGCAGCGGGTGCGCTGACGGTCGTGGGAGCAATGGCGATAGCGTGGGCCTATGCGCGGGCGGAGGCGCAGGCGCTGGTGCCGATAGAATATTCCGGATTTCTATGGGCAAGCGTGTTTGGCTGGCTGTTCTTCAGCGAAACGGTGACAATGCCGACTGTGCTCGGAGCAGCACTGATACTATTTGGGTGCTGGCTCGCAACGAGGCCCGCCAACCAAGCGACCGGATGAAGGACGGGCGTAAGGCCGGAACAGCGCGCCCCCACGCTGCTCCGGCCTCGCCCCCGCCCCCAATTATGCCAATGGCTTACGGCCGGCACGCGAAGATGGGGGCATTCGCCGGCAACGACCCGAATGGCCAGCCGCAGTCCTTTCCGGGGCCCCCGTGACCCGTTCAGGGAGCGGCGTGAAGCACTTCAGCGCCAGCAAATACGGCGATGGAAACGTCAACCGGATCGACGAAAATTTTCCCGCCAGCGAACGCAAAAGCCGCACAAAACAGACAATCACCATCATCACGCCCGCGGCTACGCCAATGCGCATGCGGGCGAAGTGCGCCCCGGTATTACGTCCCCGGTATTACGATGGATCTGCATGTGCCCCCGCGCCTGTCAGTCCGGCCATTCGTTCTGCGCTGCAGTATGCACGCTGCCCTCCGATTCACGAAGTAAACTCTCGTAAAGTGCGCGTCGGATCTGGGAGGATATTAGGTCCACGCCCTGCCGGTTCAGCGCTGCCAAAAGTCCAATCGCCTTGCAAAAAGGGCTCGCACCACTTGACCTGAGCCACGCAGTCTAGCACTTGCCTCATCCATATCACTCTTCCGGAAATGGATCGCCCGGATCCCCCTTGCCACCCCGTGCGCAAGGTTCAGCCAAAAGGATGGAACGCCCCGATGACTGCTATCGGCAAGGATACGCTCGCAACCCGCTCGACCCTCTCGGTCAACGGCAAGGATTACGCCTATTACTCGCTCGCGAAGGCCGCAGAGCATTTGGGCGACGTCTCAAGATTGCCCATCTCGATGAAAGTGCTGCTGGAAAACCTGCTGCGCTTCGAAGACGACGGGTTCACCGTCGGGCGCGATCATATTCAGGCGATTGTCGACTGGCAGAACAATCCCGCGACCGGCAATGAAATCCAGTATCGCCCGGCCCGTGTGCTGTTGCAGGATTTTACCGGCGTGCCGTGCGTGGTCGATCTGGCTGCGATGCGAGATGCTATCAAGAAATTGGGCGGCGACACTCAGAAAATCAATCCGCAGGTACCCGTCAACCTTGTGATCGACCACTCGGTCATGGTCGACGAATTCGGCCATCCCAAGGCGATGGAAGCCAATATGGCGCTCGAATATGAGCGCAATGCCGAACGCTACGACTTCCTCAAATGGGGCTCGAAAAGCTTCGAGAACTTCTCCGCCGTGCCTCCGGGCACCGGCATTTGCCATCAGGTGAACCTTGAACATATCGCGCAAGGGGTGTGGTCGAGCGAGGACGAGAACGGCAATCTGGTCGCTTATCCCGACACCTGCGTCGGCACTGACAGCCACACCACGATGATCAACGGTCTGGGCGTTCTGGGCTGGGGCGTCGGCGGGATCGAGGCCGAGGCGGCGATGCTGGGCCAGCCGATTTCCATGCTCATCCCCGAAGTCGTGGGCTTCAGGCTGACGGGTCGCATGGCCGAAGGCGTCACCGCGACTGATCTGGTGCTGACCTGCGTGCAGATGCTGCGCGAAGTGGGCGTGGTGGGTCGCTTCGTAGAATTTTACGGCGAAGGCGTTGCCAACCTCACCCTCGCCGACCGCGCGACCATCGCCAACATGGCTCCCGAATACGGCGCAACCTGCGGTTTCTTCGGCATCGATGACAAGACCATCGAATATATGCGCCTGACAGGCCGCAGCGAGGAAAACCTCGCGTTGGTCGAAGCCTATGCCAAGGCGCAGGGTATGTGGTTCGATCCGGCTGCAGAGCCAGTTTTCACAAAGACGCTGGAACTCGATGTCGCATCGGTCGTGCCCAGTCTTGCCGGGCCAAAACGCCCGCAGGACCGCGTGATCCTTCCGGAAGTCGACGAGCTTTTCAACGGCGAGCTGAAATCGGTCTATAACAAAACTGGCGCCGTGCGCGTCGATGTAGAGGGCAAGGACCACGATATTGGCGACGGCGACGTCGTGATCGCGGCGATCACCAGCTGCACGAACACATCAAACCCCGACGTTATGATCGCAGCAGGTCTGGTCGCGAAAAAGGCGGTTGAAAAAGGCCTCAAGCCCAAGCCTTGGGTCAAGACCAGCCTCGCACCCGGATCACAAGTGGTGACAGATTACCTTGTGAAATCCGGCTTGCAAGCGGATCTCGATGCGATCGGGTTCGACCTTGTTGGCTATGGCTGCACAACCTGCATCGGCAATTCCGGGCCGCTCGCCCCGCCCATCAGCGCGGCAATCAACGGCAACGATATCGTCGCCGCATCGGTGCTATCGGGCAATCGCAACTTCGAAGGCCGCGTGAGCCAAGATGTACGCGCCAACTTCCTTGCCTCGCCGCCGCTTGTGGTGGCCTATGCTCTGATGGGCACCGTGACCCAGGACATCACCACCACCCCGCTGGGCCAGGACCAGGACGGTAATGACGTGATGCTTGCCGATCTGTGGCCGACCAATGCGGAGATCGCGGAGCACCGCGCGGCCAATATCGACCGCTCGATGTTCGTCAGCCGCTATGCCAACGTCTATGACGGCGATGAGCACTGGCAGGCAATCACGGTCGAACCGTCCGACACCTATAAATGGCGCGCCGGTTCCACATACATTGCCAATCCGCCGTATTTTGACGGGATGGAAATGACGCCTGCCGCTATCGAGGACATCGTCGATGCGAAGCCACTGGCGATCCTTGGTGACAGCGTCACCACCGACCATATCTCGCCAGCAGGCGCGATTAAGGAAGACAGCCCGGCCGGCTCGTATCTCAAGTCGAACCAGGTCGCGAAAAAGGACTTCAACTCCTACGGCTCGCGTCGCGGCAACCACGACGTGATGATGCGCGGCACCTTCGCCAACATCCGGATCAAGAACGAGATGGTCCCCGGCGTCGAAGGCGGCGTGACGACCTACAATGGCGAACAGATGGCGATCTACGACGCGGCGATGAAGCACAAAGCGAACGGCACCCCGCTGATCGTGGTCGGCGGCAAGGAATACGGCACCGGTTCCAGCCGCGACTGGGCAGCCAAGGGCACAATCCTGCTGGGTGTGCGCGCTGTGATCGTCGAAAGCTTTGAGCGCATCCACCGCTCCAACCTTGTCGGCATGGGCGTTCTGCCATTGCAGTTCAAGGCGGGCGATACGCGTGAAACGCTGGGTCTTACGTCGGATGATACGTTTAGCATCAAGGGGCTGGCAGCCCTCACTCCTGCACAAGATATCGAGATCGAAGTCACCCGGACCGACGGTTCGACCTTCACCTTTACCGCGCTGTGCCGTATCGATACCGCCAATGAGATGGAGTATTACCGCAATGGCGGCATCCTCCACTATGTGCTGCGCAATCTGGCAGCATAGGTAACGCGATGCGGATCGTTCTTTCCCTCGCTCTGCCTGTGCTGGTGCTTGCCGCCTGCGCGCCGGAAAGCGAGCACGACGCCGGCAATTCTGCCGCGCCTGCGCCCTCTGGATTGGAGCTGGCTTCGGCCCGGTCTGTTGCCGAAGCTGCGCCAGGGTCTACCGTTGATCTCACCACGGCGCAGCTTTCGGAAATGCTGTCCGACGGCAAGGTCAGGCTGATCGATGTCCGCACCGCCGAGGAAGTGGCGCAGGGCATGATCCCGGGAGCAGAGCATATTGCAATGGATGCGTTCGATCCGGCCGCGCTCGACCCTGCGGATGATCGTACAATCGTGCTTTACTGCCGATCGGGCAGGCGCTCTCAGATTGTGGGTGAGAGGCTGGCCGGACACACAGGCACGCCTACAATGCATCTGGCAGGCGGTATTATCGCGTGGGAAGCGGACGGGCATCCGGTGCAATAGTCACAGGCCTTGCGTGCAGGCTGGCACCCCAGCGTTCGGCATTGAAAAGGGCGGCTCCCACGATTGGTGGGGCCGCCCTTTTCATAAGTGACGCTGGACTCAAATTCAGCCGTTCTGTTTTTCCGGCTTTAAGCGGCGACGGCCAAGGATCGCCGCGGCGGCCAATCCGAACAGCGCCATCATCGGCGGGGCGGGAACGTCGGTTCCACCGCTGGTCGAAGTCGTCGATCCGCCCGAGCTCGAAGAGGAACTGCTGCTTGAGGAACTGCTGCTGCTGCCTGACGACGATGACGAGGAAGATCCGCCAGTGCTGCTCGATCCGCCAGTGGTCGACCCTGTCGAGGAGGACGAGGATGAAGAACTGCTCGAACTGGACGAGGATGAGCTGGTGCTGCTCGTCATATCGCCCGAAGAGCTGCCGCCGCTAGTTGCCCCGCCGGAGCTGGATGAAGAACCCGATGATGAGGATGATGAGCCGGAGCTGCTGCTCGACGAACCACCGTTCGAACTGGACCCGCCAGATGAGGACGAGCCGCCGCCCGAAGAGCCGGACGACGATCCGCCGCCAGACCCACCTGAACTGCTTGCGCTGCCTCCCGAAGAACTGGATGAGCTGGAAGAGCTGGACGAAGAACTGCTGGAACTGCTGGAACTGCTCGAACTGCTAGTGCTGCTGCTCACATTGCCAGACGTGCTGGAGACATTACCACTGGTGCTGCTGACATTGCCTGAGCTGCTGCTTGAAAAGTTGCCGCTGGTGCTCGAGATATTGCCCGAACTGGTGCTGGAGACATTGCCGCTGGTGCTGCTTGTGCTCGAAACGTTGCCACTGGTCGTGCTTGAAACGTTACCACTGGTCGTACTGGACACGTTGCCGCTGGAACCGCCCGTCGTCGTGGTGCTTGTCCCACCGGTTGTGGTCGAAGAGCTGCCGGTCGATGAGGTTGACCCGCCCGTCGTCGTGGAAACGCCGCCGGTTGTGCTGGTGCCGCCGGTTGTGCTGGAGATGCCGCCCGTGGTCGTTGTCGTCGTGCTGACCGCGCCCGTCGTCGTGGTGGTGGTGCCGCCATTGGTCGTGCCGCCATCGCCACCGGAACTCGATGTCGAAGTGGATCCGCCAGAAGTAGAGCCGCCATTTGTGGTGGTGGTCGACGTAAAGCCGCCATTGGTCGTGCCGCCATCGCCGCCACCCGTCGTGGTGGTGCTGACGACCGAGACATCGCCCGACGAAGAACCGCCCCCGCCGAAGAATCCACCGACGAACCCGCCGCCAAATCCACCGCCGAAACCGCCAAGGCCTCCGCCAATGATAACCGGCGCTCCGCCGCCGCCGCCGCGAACCGCGGGAAGCGGTGGCAAGGGCGCAGGTGCATAGGCGATCTGCGCAATTGGGGGGCATTCGTTGGGATCAATATACGCTTCAATCGCGCCCGCCGGAAGCGGAGCGGATTGCGCCACCACGCCCGCGCCGCCGAACCCTTGCGGGATCGGCTCGCATTCGATCGTGCGTTCGACGATGCGGCGACGGCGCTGTTCGGGAATTGGCGGGATATCGCGGACGCGCGTCTTGATCAGCTTGGGCTCGCCCTTGATCAATTTGCCGTCGGCTTCGGAACTGTAGACCGGACTGTCGGTGACCATGGGTTCCGCTGAGCGAACGGCACCGCCTTGCTGGGCAACCTGCAGCGCGCCCCCGGTCATCAGGGCGATGCCTGCAGCGGTGGCGGAAAGCTTTGCAGCTGCCAGTTTGATCGACATAATCGCGAAACCTTGTTCGTTGTGTCGGTTCGATGCGGACCACCCACACCTTCACCGGTCCAACGCTGTTGTGGCCTGCTAATGCTTTGCGCGACAATGCGATTAACCACGTTCCAGCTCGCAACTGCACTTCAAACCCCTCAAAATGAGCCGATTTCACGTCCGCTGTCCCGATTTGACACCGAAAAAGCGGGTTTGGTTAGTCGATCGGTTAACGCCTTCGGGTCGAATGGCGTGTTCAAGCCTCCTCCTCGCCGTCGAACAGGCCCGACTGGCGACTCGCAACGGACCGTGGGATGGCAAGCCCCAGATGCTCCCAACCGGCATCGTTCAACACGCGCCCGCGTGCCGTTCGCGCCAACAGGCCAAGCTGGATGAGGTAAGGCTCCACCACATCCTCCACCGTGTCGCGCGGCTCGGCCAGCCCGGCAGACAGCGTCTCCACCCCCACCGGCCCGCCCTTGTAGGTGGTGGCGATCATGGTGAGATACCGCCGATCCATCGCATCGAGACCCAGCCGGTCAATCTCCAGCCGGTTCAGCGCATCATCGGCAATGGCGCGCGTGATCGTGGACTGCCCCGCAACCTGAGCAAAATCACGCACGCGCCGCAGCAGCCGCCCGGCCACGCGCGGCGTCCCGCGCGAACGGCGCGCAATCTCGCGTGCGCCCGTCGCCTCTATCGGCAGACCCAGCAAGCGGCTGCCGCGCGTCACCACCTGATCCAGCTCATCGTGGGAGTAGAATTGCAGGCGCACAGGAATGCCAAAGCGGTCGCGCAGCGGCGTTGTCAGCAGCCCCTGCCGCGTGGTCGCGCCGATCAGCGTGAACGGCGGCAGGTCGATCCGTACGCTGCGCGCCGATGGCCCCTCTCCGATGATAAGGTCGAGCGCGCGGTCCTCCATTGCCGGATACAGCACTTCCTCGACCACGGGATTGAGGCGGTGAATCTCGTCGATGAACAGCACGTCGTGCGGTTCAAGATTGGTGAGCAGCGCGGCGAGATCGCCCGCCTTGGCGATCACCGGGCCGGAGGTCGCGCGGAAACCGACGCCCAGTTCATTGGCGACGATCTGCGCCAGGGTGGTCTTGCCAAGGCCGGGAGGGCCGAAGAACAGGGTATGATCCATCGCCTCCCCGCGCGCTTTCGCACTCTGGATGAAAACCCGCAGATTGTCGCGCGCACCCTCCTGCCCGATGAACTCGGCGAGCGATTTGGGCCGCAGCGCCGGGTCCGGATCGCCGGGTTGCGGGGTGGGGGAGTGGAGGGGGATGGGGTCAGTCATTTTGGATCGCCCCATATTGCTCGTCACCCTGAACTTGTTTCAGGGTCCATTTGGCGGCAGGCTGAGGCACATGCAATTCGAGCGGCAACCGTGCACCTACATCCTCGCGACCAAGCCTTATGGGACGCTGTATATCGGCGTCACCAGCGATCTTCTTGCCCGGCTTTGTCAGCACCGGGACGGGTTCGTCGGAGGCTTCACCAGCCGCTATGCCGTAAACCGTCTCATGCGGTTCGAGATGTTTGGCGACATGGCATCCGCCATCTCGCGCGAAAGACAGCTCAAGCGTTGGCACCGGCAATGGAAGATCAACCTGATCGAGAGCGAGAACCCTGATTGGCACGATCTGGCGGTTGGGTTGGGTCTGCCGCCGGTTCTCCGCAATTGATACTCCGTCACCCTGAACTTGGTTCAGGGTCCATTTCTCCACAAACACCGGAGCCGCGACGGGAAGGATGGATGCTGAAACAAGTTCAGCATGACGAAAAGGGGAAACCTCCATCACCCCGCCGCCTTCTTCAACGCCACGCGGATCAGGTCGCCTTCGCCTGCGTCCTCGCCCAGTTCTGCTACTGCGCGGGCAACGGCCTGCGCGGCCACGGCGGGTTTGAAGCCGAGGTTTTCCAGCGCGCTCATTGCGTCGGCGCTGGCTGAGCCTGCCGGGACACTCGCTCCCATCGCCACACCTGCCATGCCTCCACCCGGCAACGCCCCGCCTTGTCCTTCAGCTCGTTCACGATCCGCCCCGCCAGTTTCGGCCCGACGCCGTTTGCGCGCGCCACCATTGCCGCGTTCCCGGCGGCGCAGGCATCGCGCAGCTCTCCGGTCGATAGCGCCGACAGGATCGCAAGGCCCACCTTGCTGCCCACGCCCTGCACCTGCGTCAGCAGTCGGAACCAGTCACGCTCTGCGCTCTCGGCAAAGCCGAGCAGGCGCATGTCGTTCTCGCTCACCTGCAAATCGGTGTGCACGGTACACGCATCGCCTACCGCACCCAGCGCCGCCAACGTGCGGGCGGAGCAGTGAACGAGATAGCCCACGCCCGCCACATCGACGATGGCCCAGTCCGCGCCCGTCTCATCGAGCCTGCCTGTCAGCTTTGCAATCATGGGGCCGCTTCTCGCGCAATCCCTGCGCGATTGCCAGCGCCGCACTGCCGTTTTGCGCAAGCGTCTCCCGCTCGCGCACCCCGCTTCGTCGCAGCTGGAGAACGCCTGACACACCTGACACACTGTCCAGAGGCAGAAAACCTCACCCCGGATGCCCCGCCGCGATCCGCACGCAAACGCGCGGTAAAACACCAGAAAGGGAGGGATTCGTCCATGAAAACCCTCATATCGCCGCATCGAGGTGTAGGAAACGCCGCTGTTGCAGCCCCAGCGTATCGACAGGCGCGCCATTCGCGCTATCAGCAGCGCCATGAGCTTCAACACTTTCGGGCGCGTCCTGCGCTTTACCACGTGGGGCGAAAGCCATGGTCCCGGCCTTGGCGCGGTGCTGGACGGGTGCCCGCCCGGCCTGCCGCTGCGTGCGAGCGACATTCAGCCGTATATGGACGCGCGCAAGCCGGGCCAGAACCGATTTACGACGCAGCGCAAGGAAGCAGACGCAGTCAGGATCCTCTCCGGCGTCTTCGAGGATAAGACCACCGGTACGCCGATCCACCTGATGATCGACAACACCGATCAACGCTCGAAAGACTATTCGGAAATCGCGCAATCCTATCGTCCCGGCCACGCCGATTACGCCTACGACGCGAAATACGGACATCGCGACTATCGCGGCGGCGGGCGGTCGAGCGCGCGCGAAACCGCCGCGCGCGTGGCGGCTGGCGCGGTGGCGCGGCTGATCATTCCCGAAGTCACGATCACCGCCTATGTCTGCGAGCTGGGCGGCGACCATATCGAGCGCGAGGCGATCAATTACGAAGAGATCACGCGCAACCCGTTTTTCTGCCCCGACAGCTGGGCGGCAAAGCGGTGGGAAGAGAAGGTCGATGCCGCGCGCAAGGACGGATCGTCATTGGGCGCGGTGGTGGAATGCGTCGCCACGGGCGTTCCCGCCGGATGGGGCGCGCCGGTCTATGGCAAGCTCGACATGGATCTGGCGAGCGCCATGATGAGCATCAACGCGACCAAGGGCGTGGAAATCGGCGACGGGTTCGAGGCCGCGCGGCTGACCGGCGAACAGAACGCCGATGCCATGCGCCCCGGCGCAAATCCGGGCGATCCGCCGATCTTCGACAGCAACCATGCAGGCGGCACCGCAGGCGGCATATCGACCGGGCAACCCGTGGTGTGCCGCGTGGCGTTCAAACCGACCAGCTCGATCCTCACCCCCGTCGCCTCGATCACGTCCAACGGCGAAGCGACCGAAGTGATGACCAAGGGTCGCCACGATCCCTGCGTCGGCATTCGCGGGACGCCAGTGGTGGAAGCGATGATGGCGCTGGTGCTGGCCGACCACAAGATGCTGCACCGCGCTCAAATAGCGTAAGCGATAGCGCAACAAGAACGCGCTCAGGTTTCGTGAGACTCTCTCTTCCTGACGTCGCCCCGGGCTTGACCCGGGGTCCCACTTGCCTTTCACCTTGGCAATGGATCGTGAGAAATCAGGCGGCTGGGTTTACATTATGGCAGACCGCTATCGCGGCACGATGTATGTCGGCGTGACCACGGATCTGGTTGCGCGCGTTAGCCAGCATCGGGATGGCACCGGTTCGGCATTCTGCTCGCGCTACGGCCTTGAACAACTCGTTTGGGCAGATCGGTGCGCTTCGATCGAAATTGCGATTGCTCATGAGAAACGCGTTAAGCGATGGCGTCGGCAATGGAAGTTCGAATTGATTGAAAAATCCAACCCGGAATGGAATGACCTGTTTTCAAGGCTTGCGTGACCGCCATTCAGGAAGCGGGACCCCGGGTCGAGCCCGGGGCGACGGAACGAGGCATTTATCGATTTGTGAAACCGTCTGTTCCATTGCCCGAGATTCCATACTCTCGCACCCAATCATCGCAAGACGGACCCCTTCGCGCAAAAAAGTTTCCCAATTCCGCTCGATAGACGCTATTGTGCAGTGCAGCGCAACCAAGGTGCCTCTTCTCGGTTGAGCCTGAATCAGGAGCAAATTCCCAAAATATGAAAGTCCATCCCCGCCTCCAGGCTTCGGCCGCGTTGTATCGTGAGCTGCAGGACGTTGCCAAAGCGATGCCCAAAAAGCCGCTCGATCAGGGCGAGCGCAAGACGCAGATCGTGGTGGTCGGCGGGGGCGCTGGCGGGCTGGAGCTGGTGCGGCGGCTGGGCGCGAAATTCGGGCGCAAGCACCACGATATCATCCTTGTCGACAAGAACCTCTCGCACATCTGGAAACCATTGCTGCACGAGGTCGCGGCCGGCTCGCTCGACGCCAATATGGACGAGGTCGGCTACCGCGCGCACTGCTTTCGCTGGGGCTATCGCTTTTTCCAGGGCACGCTGGAAGAAGTCGACCGCGAGGCGAAGACCATCGTTCTGGCGCCCCTGCAGGACGGCGACGGAACCGAGCTGATATCGGACCATGTCATCCGTTACGATTACCTCGTGCTGGCGGTGGGATCGGTATCGAACGATTTCGGCGTGCCCGGTGTTTCCGAACACTGCATCTATCTCGATGCGCGCGACGAGGCCGACCGGTTCCGCACAAAGCTGCTTAACCAGTGCCTGCGCGTCAGCCGCGCCCTGATGGCCGATCCGCGTTCGGAAGAGCGCGTGCGGGTGGCGATTGTCGGCGGCGGAGCGACGGGCGTGGAACTGGCCGCCGAACTCTACAACGCGGCGGGCGCCTTGCGGCATTACGGGCTTGAAGTGTTTGACGAGAGCAAGCTGGAAGTCACGCTCATCGAGGCGGGCGAGCGCATCCTGCCAGCCCTTCCCGAACGACTGGCCGATTCCGCGACACACGAACTGCAGATGCTGGGCGTCGAAGTCCTGACCGATACGCAGGTGATCCGGGCCGAACGCGGCAAGCTGTTTACCCGCTGCGACAACGTGATCGAGGCGGACCTGATTGTCTGGGCCGCCGGTGTCAAAGGACCTGAATTCCTGCGCGAACTCGATCTCGAAACCAACGCCCGCAACCAGATCGTCGTCGGCGAAACCTTGCAGAGCGTCGATGATCCGAGCATTTTCGCGCTTGGCGATTGCGCTTCATACGTGCCCGCAGGCGCAACCGCGCCGGTGCCTCCGCGCGCGCAGGCCGCGCACCAGATGGCGGACACGGTCTTTGCCAACCTTATCCGCATTCAGAAAGACAAGCCGCTCAAGACCTTTGTCTACCACGATAACGGATCGCTGGTGTCATTGAGCCGGTTCTCGACCGTGGGCAGCCTGATGGGCAATCTGGTAGGCGGGGCGATGGCGATAGAAGGGCGAATTGCGCGCTTTATCTACACCTCGCTGTACCGGATGCACCTGCTGGCAATCCATGGCTGGGTAAAGGGTATCGGCCTGATGATCATCGGGCGGGTCAACCGGATCGTACGTCCCCGGCTAAAACTGCACTGACCGCTGTTCCTGCCGGCACCTCGCGTGTAGGGTTTGGGTAACAGAGCGTTTTCGGCAGGAATTTTTCGATGAAACAGGCAATATATGTGTCGCAGCCGTTCGGCTTTGACAAGGCGATGCTTGCCGGCATCCTGTCGCAGGCGCGGCGCAACAACGCCAGGAACGACATTACGGGCGCGCTGATCTGTCGGCGCGATATGTACGTCCAGATGATCGAAGGACCAGATGCGGCGATTGATGCCCTGATTCAGCGCATTGCCGCAGACGATCGCCACACGAACGTGCGTATGCTGCTGTCCGAAGAAACCGACGAGCGGATGTTTCCCGAATGGGCGATGCTGGACGATGACGTAACATCGCTGACATGGTCGCGCGAAGAGATCGATGCAGGCGCGATCGCCTCCGCGACCCCGGCAGACGTGCGCGCAATGTTTGCCAGGATCGCCGAGAAAGCCCGCGGAGAAACGCCGCAAGGCTGACCCGGGCGGTTCGGCACCCATCGCGGGAAGGCACTTGAGACCCTCAGGCTGAACCAAACTTGCGAGCGCCGGGAACCACCACGCAGGGTTCCCGTTTAGCCGATTGAAAATTCCGATCAGAACAATCGCTTTATTGCGCTTTTTTTGCAGCGCAGCATTTCCTATTTGCAGCGCACAATCACGCCATTCGATTTATCAAGATCATTTCAAGGGGAATACCACGTGGGCATTATCGGCTCTTCCATCCAGCCATTCACGGCGACCGCGTTTCAGGCGGGCAAGGACTTTTTCGACGTCACCGAAGCGGACATCGCGGACAAGTGGGCCGTGTTCTTTTTCTATCCGGCGGACTGGACGTTTGTGTGCCCGACCGAACTCGAAGACCTCGGTGAAAAGTACGACATGCTGCAAAACATGGGCGTCGATGTGTTCGCCGTCAGCACGGACACGCACTTCAGCCACAAGGCATGGCATGACAATTCCGACAAGATCGGCAAGCTCACCTTCCCGTTCCTGGGCGACCAGAACCACGTCCTGTCGAACAATTTCGGTGTCCTGCGCGAAGGCGTTGGCCTGGCCGACCGGGCGACCTTCGTTGTCGATCCCGATGGCGTGATCCAGATCATGGAGATCACCTGCGAAGGCGTGGGCCGCAATGCCAACGAACTGGCGCGCAAGATCAAGGCTGCGCAATATGTGCGCGCCAATCCCGGTCAGGTCTGCCCGGCGGCGTGGGAAGAAGGCGGCGAAACGCTGGCTCCCTCGCTCGACCTGGTCGGCAAGATCTAGGCGGCGCGCAAGCGTATCGCCTGAATATGCGGCGCGGGGGCGACCCTCCCCCTTCCTCACGCTCCCGCGTCGCAATCTTTTGCCCGAGAGGCCTCCGGATTACCGGTGGTCTGAGGGTCGCAAGGTGGGTCCGGTGCATCAATCACCCCGCCCTCCCCCTAAAACATAGGGGTGATGGTGTCCGGACCCGCATTTGCCCGATCATCCTCATCCATATTCCCGCCCCGCTCACGAAAGGGACCGCCCGATGCTCGATGCAAACATGCAAGGCCAACTGAAACAGTACCTCGCCAATTTGCGTGAGCCGATTGAGCTTGTTGCCTCGCTGAATGAGGACGAAAAAAGCGCCCAAACGCGCGAATTGCTGACCGAGATCGCCGCGCTGCACGATCTGGTCAACGCGCGGTTCGATGGTGACAATGCGCGCAAGCCCAGCTTCGACATTCGCCGCGTCAGCGATCCGTCGCGCACAATCACCTTTGCGGGCCTGCCGATGGGGCATGAATTCACTTCGCTGGTGCTCGCTCTTTTATGGGCAGGAGGTCATCCACCAAAAATCGACGCCGACCTGATCGAGCAGGCGCGCGCGCTGGATGGCGACTATGAATTCGAGATGTTTTTCTCCTTGAGCTGCCACAATTGCCCCGATGTGGTGCAGGCGTTGACGCTGATGGCGATGGAAAACCCGCGCGTTTCCGCCACGCTGATCGAAGGTGGCACCTTCCAGCAGGAGGTTGAGCGGCGCGACATCATGGCGGTGCCCGCAACCTTCCTCAACGGCGAGAGCTTTTACAATGGCAAGCTGGAGCTGGCTGAAATACTCGCAAAGCTGGACACCGGCGCGGATGCCAAGGCCGCGCAGAAGCTGTCGGCCAAGGCTCCGTTCGAAGTGCTCATCATCGGCGGCGGCCCCGCCGGAGCTGCTGCGGGCATCTACACCGCGCGCAAGGGCTTTCGCACCGGCATCGCGGCAGAGCGGTTCGGCGGGCAATTGCAGGATACGATGGGGATCGAAAACCTGCCCGGCACCAGCTACACTGAAGGGCCAAAGCTGTCCGACAGCCTTAAAGCGCAAGTGGCCGAAAACGAGATCGACATGATCGACCTCGCGCTCGCCAGCAGGCTTGAACCTGCGAGCGAGGCGGGCGGGATGCACACGGTGCACTTTACGAATGGTGCGGTCCTCAAAACCCGATCGCTGATCCTTTCGACCGGCGCGCGCTGGCGCAGCCTTGGCGTTCCGGGAGAGGACGAATATCGCAACAAGGGCGTGGCCTATTGCCCGCATTGTGACGGCCCGTTGTTCAAGGGCAAGCGGATCTCGGTGATAGGCGGCGGCAATTCCGGGGTTGAGGCGGCAATCGACCTCGCCAAGATCGTCGGCCACGTAACGCTGGTCGAATTCGATACCAAACTGCGCGCGGATGACGTGCTGCAACGCAAGCTGCGCAGCCTCTCCAACGTTGAGATCATCACCAACGGCCAGACCACCGAGGTTACCGGCGATGGTAGCCGCGTCAATGGCATGATCGTGAAGGATCGCGAAACCGGCGACGAACGCACCATCGCGCTCGAAGGGGTGTTCGTGCAGATCGGCCTTGTCCCCAACACCGAATGGCTGAAGGACAGCGGCATCGAACTGTCGAAATTTGGCGAGATCGTGATCGACGAGGACGGCGCGACCAACCTGCCCGGCGTGTTTGCCGCAGGCGATGCGACGACTGTGCCTTATAAGCAGATCGTGGTGGCGATGGGCGAAGGATCGAAAGCGGGCCTTTCCGCCTTTGACTATCTGATCCGCAACGAGCCGGTGGAAGACATCGCGCAGGCGGCGTAAGGGCGGGATTGCTTTCTGCCGCCTGAAGCGTGCGTTCAATCACCGCACAGCGCCGAGGGGCTAGAAGCAAGACCATGTCCAAGAAACGCTCCCCCTCGCTCGCCCTTAATCTTGCCCTGAGCATCGGCCTGACCGTCGGCTTGACCAGTGCGACGATGGCTATGCCACCCGCCGATACATGGGAAATTGGCCCGTGGGCGCGCGGCAAGAACTTCTCGGTAAACATGCCCGCGACCCCGCGTGCGGATCGCGACGGCGCTCTCGTCGTCGACTTTCCGCAACTGGGCCGCGGCGAATGGGATGCGATGACGACCGGCATCTATCCGCTTGCAGACGTAAAACGGATCAAGGTGCGATACCGGATAGACGCATGCGCCCGGCACGCGGTTTGTTGCAGTGGAAGACCCGGACTCGCCCGCCACGATATCGCTGTATTTCCAGCGCGCACGCGACACCTGGACGGCAAAGGGCAAATACATGTCCTATCGCTGGTATGCGCCAAAACGCGCCGTCATGCCGATCACGCGCGGGGAGCATACCGTCTCCATCCGGCTGGATGAGGAATGGACCAATATCGCCCACCGACCCCGCAGCGAAAATCGCAGCGCATTCGACGCAGCGCTGGCGGATACGGCGAGGTTCGGGTTCGCCTTTGGTTCGATGAGCCTGCGAAGCCACGGTGTCGCTGCGACAGGCCCGGCCAAATTCACGCTGCTTTCGGTCGACTTCGACTGAGCAACCGTCAAATCGTCAAACTCGATCAATCTGCGCGCTTTAATCGGTTGGACTAATCAGCGCGCGTCCATCATCCTGCTGCCATCAAACGAGCGTATCCCGAGTCCCCAAGCCGGACCGTCGGGGTTCGAGCACCAGCGAGGAGAGAGATAATGGACGCTAAGACAGGTGAAATGAGCGGCGGATGCCCTTTTAACGGCGATGGCGGTACGCGCAGCCTGCTGGGCCGCACCAATCGTGACTGGTGGCCTGAGGCAACCCATCTCGAAATCCTCACACAGGAAGGCAAGGCGGCCAACCCCTATGGCGAGGATTTCGACTATGCCGAAGCCTTCAACACCATCGATTACACCGCGCTGAAGGCTGATCTCACCGCGTTGATGACCGACAGCCAGCCATGGTGGCCGGCGGATTACGGGAATTACGGCCCGTTCTTCATCCGCATGTCGTGGCACGCGGCGGGCACCTATCGCACCGGCGACGGGCGTGGCGGCGCATCGAGCGGGCAGCAGCGCTTTGCCCCGCTCAACAGCTGGCCCGACAACGGCAATCTGGACAAGGCGCGCCGCCTGCTGTGGCCGATCAAGCAGAAATATGGTCGCAACATCAGCTGGGCCGACTTGTTCATCCTGACCGGAAACGTCGCTATTGAAAGCATGGGCGGCCCGGTATTCGGCTTTGGCGGCGGGCGTGCCGACGTGTTCGAGCCGGAAACCGTCTATTGGGGCAGTGAAGAGCAGTGGGTGAACGAAGGTGTTCCCACACGCATCAACCCCGATGAGGGCAAGGCGCTGGAAAACCCGCTCGCGGCAATCCAGATGGGCCTGATCTACGTCAATCCCGAAGGTCCGGGCGGCAATCCCGATCCGCTGCAAAGCGCGCGCGACATGCGTGAAACCTTCGCCCGCATGGCGATGAACGATGAGGAAACCGTCGCGCTCACCGCAGGCGGCCACGCCTTTGGCAAGGCCCACGGCGCAGAGCCATTGGACACGTTCGGCGGCGCTCCGGAAAGCGAGGCGCTTCACCTCATGGGCTTTGGCTGGCTCAACGACGAAGACGAAATCGGCAAGGGCCACATCACGACCTCCGGGATCGAGGGCAGCTGGTCCAACAACCCGACTTCGTGGAGCCATGACTATTTCCGCATCCTGTTCAAATACGATTTTGAACTGGTGCACAGCCCGGCGGGCGCCCAGCAATGGACCCCCGTCAATCCAGACCCCGAAGATCTGGCCCCCGATGCGCGCGACCCTTCGAAGAAGGTGCCGACGATGATGACCACCGCCGATATGGCGTTGAAGATGGACCCGGAATATCGCAAGATTTCCGAGCGCTTCCTCGCCAATCCGGAACAGCTGGACGATGCCTTTGCGCGCGCATGGTTCAAACTGTGCCACCGCGATATGGGCCCGAAGGTGCGGTACATGGGCCCCGAAGTGCCAGAAGAAACGCTGATCTGGATGGACCCTGTCCCCGCCGGCACCACCCCTTCGGATGCAGAGGTGTCGCGGTTCAAATCCGCGATCCTTGGCAGCGGGCTAAGCGTGCGCGAACTGGTCAAGGCGGCATGGGCCTCAGCCTCGACCTATCGCCGGTCCGACCATCGCGGCGGAGCTAATGGTGCGCGCATCCGCCTGGCTCCGCAAAAGGACTGGGCGGTCAACGATCCCGAAGAACTGGCCAAGGTGCTGGAAACGATCGAGGCACATCGCGGAAATCTTTCCATGGCCGATGCCATTGTTCTTGCAGGTTCGGCTGCGGTCGAAAAAGCGGCGAAGGATGCGGGCCATGACATCACCGTGCCCTTCACCGGCGGGCGCGGCGACGCGACCGACGAACACACTGATGCCGAGAGTTTTGAGCCTCTGGAACCGTTTGCCGATGGTTTCCGCAACTATCTCAAGACCAAGGCGGACGTGCGGACCGAAGAAATGCTGATCGACCGGGCGCACTTGCTGGGCCTGTCGATCCCGGAACTGACCGTGCTGGTCGGCGGGATGCGGGCGCTGGGTGCGGTGAGCAAGCACGCCCACCACGGCTACCGTATCGGCGTTCTGACCGATCGACCTGGACAATTGACCCCCGACTTCTTCACCAACCTGCTCGACATGGGGAACAAGTGGGCTCCGGTCGATGAAAGCGGAGACGAGGAATATGTCGCCACGGATCGCGCCACGGGCGAGGAGAAATACCGCGCCACCCGCACCGACCTCGTGTTCGGCTCCAATTCGCAGCTTCGCGCACAGGCCGAAGTCTATGCCGAAGCGGGCAGCGAGGCCAAGTTCGTGCACGATTTCGTCGCAGCCTGGACAAAAGTGATGAATGCGGACCGGTTCGATGTAACCTGCGCGAAGTATCACGCGTAATACCTTATAGCCCGCCCTGACACCCCCCTTTTCAGGAAAGGGTCGCGAAAGGCCTCCGGTAAATATGCCGGGGGCCTTTTTTGTGTGCAGTCCGCGATACTGTCAGATCCAGCCCACCTGCTTCAGTTCGCTCACCTGAGCGCGGGCCACGGGCGCCTGCAACCCGCGCGGCAGGATCAGGCGGATATTGCGACCGTCGCGCTGCACATCGTCCACCGCGCCGCGCGCGACCCACCAGCTGCGATGCACCTGTCGGCCGTCAAGATCGCCCAATTCGGCGATTGCATCGCGCAATCGCATCAGCACCAGTTCCGATCCCAGCGCGGTGTGCGCGCGGACGTAATGGTCCTCCATCTCCAGTGCGATGAGATCACTGCCAAGCGCGGCTGGCAACCGGTCGAGAAATGGTATGCTGGCCGGCGCCTGTGGCTGGGAAACAGGCGATGCGGTTTCTGTGGCCGGACCAGTGGGATGTGCGCCAGTCCTTGGTGTTTGGGCCAGCGGTGCGGGCTGCGACGCTCGCGTGGCGGGCAGCAGGTTGAACAACAATGTGACGATCGCACCGACCACCAGAACTACGAAGTAATGCATCAGGGCAACTTCGAGCGGCGGAACCGTGACCGGCCCGCCGCCCGCATTGACGATCCATACGAGGATTGCCATCGGCACGGTCGCGATCGCAACGCTGGCGAACCACATGGACCATTGCGGCAAGTCAAGCCGCTCCGATAATGGCACAATCTGGGCGCCGATCGGCTTGTAAAAGACATAGCCCGCCAGCGCGAGCGAAACCCAATAGGCAATTCGGTAGGCGAAAGTCATATAACCGCTGCCCAGCGGCGCGAGCACCGCGAGCACTACGCCGATCACCACCAGCACCCAAATGTCGATGATGACCTGCCGCACAAACCGGCTGCTCACCCGCCCATCTCCTCGTTCCATCCTTGGCTTTCTAGTGCCCGTTCGCGCTTCGTAAAGTGGCAAAGGTGGGGCAGGCCCGTGCGTTTTGCGAAGGATATTGCCTGTTTGCGCAGTTCGCATTGCCCGCGAACGGCACCGTGGCATCTCCGGTCCTGCAAACCGAACCAACCGACACGCAGATGGAGATTGACATGACCGACATCGCCCTACCCTTTTCCGCAGCGACATCATCCTCCGCCCGCGCCAGCAAGGCCTCGGCGTTCGAGATCGGTCCAATCGCCCGCTCACTCGTCAGTTTTGCCTGCGTGACGATGACGTTCTTCTGCGTTGTGGCGTTGGGCCGTGCGGGATTGGGCATGGTCGAAAACCTGCATTATTACAACAAACTGCCCGTCATCATCCACGTAGCGTCCGTGTTACCCGCCATCCCGCTGGGCGGATATGTGTTGCTGACCCGGAAAGGAACGCCGCGCCACCGTCTGCTGGGCAAGATCTGGTTGATCCTGATGCTGGTGACTGCGACCTCGGCAATTTTCATTCAGTCGAGTGGCAGCTTCAGCTTCATTCATATCTTTGTGCCCGTCACATTCCGCGCCGCCTGGAAAACCGTCGCGACCGCGCGCAAGGGCGATATCGAAGCGCACAAACGCCACCTTGTGCAGACGTACCTCCTCGCCCTGATGATCCCGGGCATCTTCGCCTTTATCCTGCCGGGCCGGTTGATGAACGTGATGCTGCTGGGCTGACCAGCCAACCGCCAGCGCTTTCAAGGAGCGTCGGCGCAACGTCCGGCGCGCCTGCCCTCACCGCCCCCGTTTCAGCACCAGATAGACCGCGCCCTCTCCGCCGTGGCGGACGTGGGCGCGGCGCACGGCGGCGATGGCTTCGGCGTGGTGGCTTGCGGCCAGCCAGTCGAGCAACTTTGCGCGGATTGCGCCGCGCCGCTCGGCCCGGTCGGCGGGATCGACGGGCCGCTCGCGTCCGGCCACCACCAGCACCAGCCGCGCATCCATCGCGCGCGCCTGATCCAGCCCGCTGATGATCCGCGAATACGCGCTGTCGAGCGTGTGGCCGTGCAGGTCGAGCGTGTAGTCGGGCGCAACCTGCCCGTTCTTGAGCTTGCGATTCCAGTGAGAATCCAGCTCGGAATGAAACACGCGGCGTGGCTGGGGGGAAGTCGCACTGGGCGCTTTGATCGGGACCGGGCGCTTTGCGGGAATGACTGGCTTTGCCCTGGGCGCCGGTGCGGGTGGCGCATTGGTGGGCACCTTTGCTACCGGCACCGATGGCCGCGCGCGTCCGGCAATCGGCGTCACACTCTGCGCGAGCGCGGCCCATGCGGCGCTTTCCTCCGCGCTCAGACCTCGTGGGCCGCTCATTATCGTGCGCTCATCTGCGTGTGGCGTTTAGCCGCTCGACCGCGCCCTTGGGCAGCATTACCAGCGCCTCGCCCCGGCCTGACATGCCGCCCGCGATCAACCGTGCATCATCGCCTGCGCCCCAGAACGTATCGAAGCGGTTTGCCCCCTTGATCGCGCCGCCTGTGTCCTGTGCGACCCACAATCCGTCCGCCTCATTACGATCGAGGTCGAGCCACACCGGCGCGCCCAGCGGCACAAAGGCCGGGTCCGCCGCCACCGAAGCCTCGCGCCGGACGGGCACGCCCAGTGCGCCCAGCGGGCCATCACCGGTCAATTCGGTAAAGAAAATCCAGCTCTGGTTGAGGCGCATCAAATCGCGCCCCTCTGCCGGGTTCTCGCGGATATAGGCCATTATGCCCTGCATTGATCCGGGATACTTGCCCGGCCCTTCGCCAAGCAGGCCGCGGGTCCGCATGACGGAACCGATGCCGGTATAACCACGCCCGTTCTGTCCGGCATATCCGATGCGGATCACCTCGCCCTCGGGAGTGCGCAGGCGGCCTGACCCCTGTATCTGGAGGAAGAAGAACTCGACCGGATCGGCGGCCCACGCGATCACGGGAACCCGGCCTTCCAATGCGCCATCCTCTATCTGGCCGCGGTCAAAATAGAGCACGAAGCGACCGTTTTCGTCATACCGGCCCAGCGGCGGGCGGCCAGTGCGTTCGGACGCGGGCGTTTCTTCGGGCCATGCGCGCACCAGATCGGTGGGCATGGCGTAAACCGGCACTTCGTAACCGGGGCGGCGGATGCGGCTACCGGCGATCTCAGGTTCGAAATATCCGGTGGCAAATGCGCTGCCATCCCCGATCCGCGCCGTTTCGAAGATACCGGTCGAAGAACCCCTTGGCATCGGCGACGGACCATGACGACGCGGCGCTGCAGGCGGGCTGCCAGTCGGAATTGCGGGTAAGACCGCTGGCATCGGTGCGGCGAAGCAATTGCGGACACGATTCGATAAAGCCGGACAGCGCCCGCCCTGCGCCGCCCGCGCTGATCGGCAGGGCGCTGACCGAAGGCCCGCGCACAACCCCTGCAAAAGCGGCGCTGGAAACGGTGGTAGCGGGGGTGGCAGGTGCTGCAGGCGCGGCGGGCGCGGCAGACGGGCGCGCGTCAGGGATGATTGCGCAGGCGCTGAGCGTAACGGACAGAGCGCCCAGCAGCGGCAACCGGAAAAGGGATGCCGACCGGGCGTTCATATCGCGATGCTCCTTGTGGTGGCTGGTGCTGGCAGGGATTGGCCGTGTCTGCCGGAGTGGAGAGAAATTCCGCACTCGCCCGCAATCCTTTACCCTTCGTCGGTTTCGTCCAGAACCCAGTTCGGATCGCTTGCGCCCACGGTACGGCGGAAGGTCCATACGTCGCGACTTTCGATCGCATCGTCCAGCGATCCGGCAATCACATTGCCATCCTTGTCGCGCGTGACGGCGGCGATATCCGCAACGAACAGCACCGCGATCCGGGCAATCCGCCCATCGAGCGATGCGGAATGGATGCGCGTTTCCTCGATCCGGATCAACGAGTTTGCGAGCGTTTCACCAGCTTCATCGCGCGCGGCGATTGCCGAGGAGAAACCTTCGTACACATCATCATCGCAAAGGTCGCGCAACGTTTCACGGTCGCCTTCCCAGAATGCTTCGAGCACCATCTGATAGGCGCCCTTTGCGCCTTCCATGAAAGTGGTGAGATCGAACCGGTTGTCGGCCTGTGCAATATCGCGAATCCCGCGTTCAACCGCGGGCATCAGGCCCGCCATTTGCAACGAGCGAACCGCCGCACCGGCAGAAGTCTGCGACTGGCTCGACTGTCCCTGCCCGCCAAGGGTGCCGGATTGCTTATCCTGCCCTTCAAAGCGTTGCGGAGCGGACTCCTCCTCATGCTCGGCCCGGCGACCCAGCACGGAATACAGGCGGAACCCCAGAAAGGCCGCAATCATGGCAAGGATGACAATTTGAGTAATCACATTAATTCCCGAATCTGTTTCTCACGTGAAAGCGCCACTTTGCACGCTGCCATACCCCACCATGCCTAACATAGGCTTCAATTACAAAACGACAACAACGGATGCAGCCCTTTTGCGAAGGCGTGCCGGTCGTCCACAATGTATACGAATAGACCGCGATGCGGGATGTTCCAGACGCAAAGATTGTGCCGCGGTGTGTAGCGGGCTGGGTGTAGCGGGGCTGGGTGTAGCGGGCTGGGAGTTGCGGGCTGGCCACGCTCCTGCTACGCGCCCCCCGCATTATTCGACACTTCGCAAACCGATTTTTCCATTCTGCTGAAAGATATGACCACCATGGCCGATGAAGGCGACGTTCTCACCAATTTGGACAATCCGGCCGCGGGCGCCAACGGCGCTGATACCCAGCCCGCCGCTGCGATCATCACGCAATATGTGAAGGATCTATCGGTTGAAAATCCCAACGCGCCAGACGTGTTTCAGTGGACCGATCAGCCCAAGATCGACGTGCAGTTCAACATCGGCGCCGATCCCGTGGGCGAGGAAGTCCACGAAGTCGTGCTCAAGATCAATATCGCGGCATCCTGCGATAAAGGTCAGATGTATCTGGTGGAGCTGGATTATTGCGGGCTTGTCGGGATGCGCAATCTGCCAGAGGAACAGGCGCACGCCTTCCTGTATGCAGAGGCACCGCGCATCCTGTTCCCGTTCGCCCGCCGCGTGGTAGCCGATGCGGTGCGCGATGCCGGGTTCCCGCCATTGCTGGTGGACCCGATCGATTTCAACCGCCTGTATGCGCAGCAATTGTCACAACGGCGCGCGGAACAGGGCCTGGGCGAGAACGAAATGCCAAAGCCCGTAGGTGAAGCCTGAGCGCAGCGCCCGCGCGGGTGATCGGCTGAGCGCATGAGCCTTCTTAAAAATGTTGGCACAATCGGCGGATTGACGGCGGTTAGCCGTGTGTTCGGTTTCATGCGCGACATCCTGTTGGCCCGCGTGCTGGGCGCGGGCGGGGTAGCCGATGCGTGGCAGCTTGCGTTCCAGTTCCCCAATCTGTTCCGCCGCCTGTTTGCCGAAGGCGCATTCGCCAGTGCGTTTGTCCCGCTGTTCAATCGTCACATGAATGAAGCAGAGGGCGAGGCCCGCCGATTCGCGAGCGAGGTGCTGGCGGTGCTGTTGCCGATCCTTGTTGCATTCGGCGCGGTGATGATGCTGGCAATGCCGTGGGTGCTGTGGCCGTTCGCCAACGATACGATGAAGGGTGATACGGCGACCTATGATCTGGCAGTTACCATGGGCCGGATCGCGTTCCCGTATCTGTTCTTCATGAGCGTGGCGACACTGGCTGCCGCAGTGCTCAATTCCCTTTCGCGCTTTGCCGCCGCGGCAGCCGCGCCGATCCTGCTGAATATCTGTCTGCTGACGGCGCTGTTCTGGGGCGCGGGCCAGCCGCAGGGCGAGGAAACGCGCGCCGCCGTCGGGTTCTGGCTGGCGGTGGCGGTATCGGTCAGCGGGGTTGCGCAGCTCGTCTGGCTTACGTTCTTCATGCGCCGCGCCGGGTTCAACCTGACAATCCAGCGCCCCCGCCTGACGCAGCGGGTGAAGGAAATGGGCGTGCTGATCGTTCCTGCGATTTTTGGCGCGGGCGTTTATCAGATCAGCCGGTTTGTCGATCTGGCGTTCTTTGGCCAGCTACCCGACGGATCGCTCACCTACATGGCGATGGCGGACCGCTGGAACCAGTTGCCGCTGGGGATCATCGGCATCGCGCTGGGTACAGCGATCCTGCCCGCTTTGTCGCGTCATATCGGCAAGGGTGAGGACGAAGAGGCGACGCGCCTGCAGTCCAACGCCATCGAACTGGCGATGTTGCTGACCTTGCCGTGCGCCGTAGCCTTGTTCTTCACCGGCACCGCATTCGTGCAGGCGTTCATGGCGGGGCAGGCGTTTACGCAGGCCGATGCGCTGACCACCGGCGCAGTTGTGCGCGCGCTGGTATTGGGCTTGCCAGCCTATGTCCTGGTGAAAGTGCTGACCCCGAACTTTTTTGCGCGAAAGGACACGCGTACTCCCGTCATCACGGCGGCGGGCGCGCTGGCCGTTACGGTGGCGCTCAACGTCACGTTTATCTTCGGATTTGGGCTGGGCGTGGTCGGGCTGGCGCTGGCGGGCGCGGTGGGGGCGTGGGTCAACATCGTGCTGCTGGGCGGCATTCTGGCGCGACGTGGATTCTTCCGCCTGCCTGTCCGCATTATCGGACGAATTGCGCGGATCGTGCTGGCATCGGCGATCATGGGCGCGGCATTGTGGGCGTTGATGGGACAGATTGCGCCGTGGTTCACCGGCAGCGTAGGTGAAAAGGCACTGGGCCTTACCGCGATCATGGCGGTCAGCCTTGTCACCTATGGACTGGCGGGGGCACTGCTCGGCATACTCGACAAGGCGACGGTCCTGCGCCTAATGCGCCGTCAGGGATAAACTGAAAGATCACTTACAATGCGCGTAGTTTCCGGCATCCAGCCCACGGGAAAGCCTCATCTGGGCAACTATCTTGGGGCGATCCGCAATTATGTGAGATTGCAGGACGATGCGCACGCCGCTGGCGGTGAATGTCTGATCTTCATCGCCGATCTGCATGCGCTGTCACTGCCGCACAATCCTGCAGAGCTGCACACCTCGACGCTGGAACTGGTGGCCACGCTGGTGGCCTGCGGGGTCGATCCGGACAAGGCGATCCTGTTCAATCAGGCGCAGGTTCCCGCCCATGCGGAACTGCAATGGCTGCTGGGCGGGACCGCGCGGATGGGCTGGCTGAACCGCATGACGCAGTGGAAGGACAAGGCGGGCAAAAACCGCGAAGGGCAGTCGATAGCGCTCTTCACCTACCCCGTGCTGCAGGCCGCCGACGTGCTGTTGTACCAGGCAACGCACGTGCCCGTGGGAGAAGATCAGAAACAGCATCTGGAGCTGGCGCGCGACATCGCGCAGAAATTCAACAACGATTTCTGCGAGCCTGATGCACCGGTCTTTACCCTGCCAGATCCGATCATCCCTCCAGAGGCCGCGCGCATTATGTCCTTGCGCGATGGCGGCGCCAAGATGAGCAAATCCGATCCATCGGACATGAGCCGCATCAATCTGTCCGACGATGCCGATACGGTGATGAAGAAGATCAGGAAGGCAAAAACCGACGCCGAGCCATTGCCAGGTGAGGAAGCAGGCCTTGCCAGCCGTGCAGAGGCGCTGAACCTCGTCACCATCCATGGTGCGCTGACGGGGCAAAGCGTGGCGGAGGTGCTGGCGGAAAATGCCGGACAGGGCTTTGGTCCGTTCAAAGCGAAGCTGGGCGAGGCGCTGGTCCAAACGCTTGCGCCGATCTCGCAGCGGTTCCGGGAATTGCGGGACGACCGCGAAACGCTCGATGCGATCCTCGCACGTGGCGCGGCGCAAGCCCGCGAACGCGGCATCCCCACCCTGAACGCAACCTACAAGGCATTGGGGCTGGTGCGACAATAGGCGAGGGCGTCCGACGATCCGCCCCTGGCGCGCGTTCAAATGCGGTTAAGCACCGCGCGCCTAGTTTTCAGAATATTGGTAACAGTGTGCATGAGTGCACCCGATGTGTTTGCGCAATCGCAAGCGGCTGTAGTCGCCGCATCCGGCAGGTTTGTGCGGATAGCGAAGCATCGGGTGTAAGCAGAAAGGCACGTCGTTGCTGCATTGGCCTGCTTGCATTGGTGTGATCGGGGGCCAACATAAGGGTATTGCAAAGGAAAAAACATGAACCGTCCGCTCTCCGTTTCATCCGCTTCGCGCGACGTCAGTCGACGTTCGCGCCCCCTCTCCGCCATTATTCTGGCGCTCTCGCTGAGCGCGGGCCTTGCTGCATGCGCAACCCCGTTCAAGGCGGATGTGTCGCGCTTTGCCGCGCAATTGCCCGCACCCGCCGGTCAGTCCTTCGCTGTTGTGGCCGAAGATCCCACGCTGGCGGGCGGACTGGAATTTTCGCTCTACGCCGATGAAGTGGCCGAGGAACTGACCCGGCTCGGCTATACCGAGGCAGTCTCTCCCGAGGCAGCCAATCTGCTGGTGCGGTTCGATTATGGCGTCGACAACGGACGCGAGCGCGTGCGCACCACCGGCGGCGGCTTTGCCGGGCCGGGCGCATTCGGGCCGTGGGGCGGCTTTGGCGGATTTGGCTTCCGTCGCAATTTCGCCTTCGGTTTCTACGATCCGTTCCTTGGCGGCTTTGGCGGACCTGACGTGCGCAGCTACACCGTCTACACCGGCGATATCGACCTGAAGATCGACAACGTCGCAACCGGGGAACGCCTGTTCGAAGGCCGTGCCGAATCGGTCTCGCGCAGCAATCGCCTGCAGGCAATCGTGCCCAATCTGGTCGATGCCCTGTTCACCGATTTCCCCGGCAATTCGGGCGAGACACTGCGCATCACCATCCGCGACGACGAAAAGACCGTGCGCCGCACCGATTAATCGGATAGGCTTGCCAATCACGACCCTTGGACGGGACACAGAAGGCGGCGCAAGGGATCAGCGCCGCCTTTTTGTGTTTTGCAAACCGGGACCAGAGCCATGATTTTATCGGCAGCTACCGATCCTCGCGCTCGCGTTCTTCGTCGCGTTCGCAAGCAGTGCAAGTCCGCCAGCAACGGATCCAGTCACCGACAAATCGCGATGTCACTCTGATCGCGCCCGAAACCTGGACTTACGCACGAGGACATTGCCTCGTGCTCTTGGAACGGCAGCTGCCCGCAAGGCGCAGTCGGCTTTACGCTGCTGGTAAATGAGGAAGGGCGCGTCACCGATTGCGCCGTTACATTGTCCAGTGGGATACGCGCGCTTGATGAGCGCACTTGCGCGCTATTGCTTCGCCGCGCCCGCTTCAGTCCAGCAACCGACAAATCCGGCCAGGCAATACCTTCGCGCTATGCCTCAAACGTGCGCTGGATTATCCCGCCAACCGACCCAGCGACGTGCAGACCCGACTAAAGCCCCGCCGCGCCGCCTGTCGAACCGAAGCCGCCTGCGCCGCGCTCGGTTGCGTCCAGTTCCTCTACCTCATTCCACTCCGCATGCACCACGGGGGCCAGCACCAGTTGTGCCACGCGGTCGCCGCGCGCGATGGCGAACGGTTCCGTTCCGTGGTTGATGAGCAGCACTTTCAGCTCGCCGCGATAGTCGGAATCGATGGTGCCGGGCGTATTGGGTACGGTGATCCCATGCTTGAACGCGAGGCCGGATCGCGGGCGGACCTGAATTTCGTATCCGTGCGGGATCGCAACCGCGAGGCCGGTCTCCACCGCGTGCCGCGCGCCAGGTGCAATCACAACGTCCTCAGCGGACACCACGTCCATTCCTGCCGCGCCCGCCGTGGCATAGGCGGGCAAGGGCAGCCCTTCGCCATGAGGCAGGCGTTTCACTTCAACCGCGACGGCGGTGACTGTGCTGCCGGATTCCTGCCCGAACATGCGCGGGCTGCTGGCGCTGCGATCGCCTGAAGCGCTCACTCCGCCGCCTCTGCGCCCAGCGTTTCCGCGATCCGCCGCATCAGCGCCAGCGCGACATCAGGCTTCGGCATCTGGTCGAGGCTCTCCACTCCATCTGCGCTGACGATGTGGACATGGTTTTCATCGCCGCCCATCACATCGCCCGAAACATCGTTGGCAACGATCCAGTCGCACGATTTGCGCTTGCGCTTTTTCTTCGCGTTTTCGAGAAGGTCGTCGGTCTCCGCAGCAAATCCGACCACCAGTTCGGGCCGTTTGTCGCCGCCGGCAAGGTTGGCGAGGATATCGGGGTTTTCGGTGAGCATCAAAGCGGGCGGTGCAGAGCCGCGCTTCTTGATCTTCTCACCGACATATTGGCGCGGCCGCCAGTCCGCCACTGCCGCCACCATCACGGCAGCGTCGGCGGGCAGCGCAGCGCGCACCGCCTGGTTCATTTCAGCCGCGCTTTCCACGTCCGTCCGGTCAACACCAAGTGGTGTTTTGAGCGACACCGGACCGGCGACCAGCGTGACGCGCGCACCCAGTGCAGCGGCGGCGGCGGCAATGGCAAAGCCCTGTTTCCCGCTGGAGCGATTGGCGATGTAGCGCACCGGATCGATCGCCTCCCATGTCGGCCCCGCAGTGACAAGGACGTGACGCCCGCTCAATGGCCGATCGCCCGGAGCGATATCGAAGGTACCGACCGCATCCACGATCTCCGCTTCGACGATTTGCGTTCCGCCCTTTACCGATTTGCTGATCTTCGCCGTGGCTGGGGCCGCGGCCGGCGCGGGGGCGGGCGCGGGTTCCGGTGTAGCATCGTCGGCGGGCGCGTCTTCCGGGGCGTCCTGCGGCGCTTCTTCCGGCAGGATTTCGGGTGCGGACTGGCGCTCGTTCACCTCGTGATTGATCGCGTCAATATCTGTCGGGGGTGCCGCACCCGCGCCGCCTTTCCTGGCCAGCAACGGACCGGCCAGATCGGGATTGAACTCGATCTCCTCTTCCTCGATCAGCGTGTCGGGATCGAAATCCTCCGGCATTTCGAGGTCCTGATATTCCGCTTCAATCTCTTCCTCGGTACGCTTTGCCGTGGAGCGCGGGATGATCCGCGACAGCAGACCGCTAAGGCCGCTGGTCACCGATCCCTCGTCGTCCGCCTCAACCGCGTCCAGTTCATCGTTCGCAGCCGCGGGCATTGCGGGTTCGGGAACGTCGATGCCGAAATGCCCGGCAATCGCGCGCCAGATTGCATCGGGTTCGGGCAGACGACCATAGCCGAATTCGCCGCAGGCCATCGGCCCTTCGTCGGGATGCAGCACATCCACGCCAGCTTCCTGCAAGGCGAAGATGTTACGCTGGGTCGATTCGTGTTCCCACATCCGCACGTTCATTGCCGGGATCGCCATAACTGGCTTGTCCGTCGCCAGAATCAGCGTGGTCGCCAGGTCATCCGCAATGCCCGCCGCCATCTTGGCCATGAGATCGGCGGTAGCCGGGCACACGACGATGAGGTCGGCCTCGCGGCTGAGCTGGATATGGCCCATCTCCGCCTCGTTCTTCAAATCCCATAGCGTTGTGTAGACCTGGTTTTCGCTGAGCGCGGCCAGCGACATCGGGGTGACGAATTGCTGACCGCCCTTGGTCACCACGCAGGTGACGTCGCCCCCACCCTTGCGGATCAGGCGCACCAGCTCGCATGATTTATAGGCCGCGATACCGCCGCCCACGACCAGCAGGATCTTCGGACCCAGAACCGCTTGCGGAGCAGTGCTCACGGGCGCGCACCCCGCCCGCAGCGAAACAGAATACAGGCGGCCCGCAATGTGGGTGGCCAGCGAACGGATCATGGTCTCAAAGCACTCCCTTGGGTCAACATGCACCTCAACGTGCGCCTCGACATGCGCCTAAACATGCGCCTAAACATTCGCGCGGACGCTGCGCGGTCTGGCACAGCGAACGCAAACTCCTCGCGCTCGCGTCTAGCGTCCCCTTACGCCGAGGCCAACAGTCTTGCGCAATTCACCGACGCGCATAATGCGGCACAAACGCATGACATGCGATGGTTAATTTTACGCTAGCGTGGGCCAAACTGCGAACATGCAATTCTGGGGGAACACAACAATGATGATGGCATTGCGAACCGTGCTGGTGCTGGGCGGGCTGTTGCTGGCCTTTGTCGGCGCTGGATTTTTCCTCGACCCGGCGCAAGCGGGCGCTGACTTCGGGGTGAGCGCGGCGGGTGCACACGGGCTGACCTCTCTCCGGGCCGATTTCACTGCATTCTTCCTAGTCGCCGCCGCCTGCATGATCTGGGGCGCGCTTGCCCGGCGGCGCGACCCTTTGCTGATCGCGGCGGCGCTGATGCTGATCCCGCTGTTCGGCCGTCTGGTGAGCCTGTCGGTCAACGGCAGCTTTGAGGGTTATCTGCCGCCGATGGGAGTGGAAGCGGTGCTGGGCATCGCCGCGCTGATCGCCGCGCGTGTGCTGCCTGAAAAGGCGCCGGGCTAACCCAGCAAACCCATCGCCACCGCGCCCCACACTGCGGCCGCGCCCGCAAGTCCGGCGAGCATATAGCCAAACGGCCCGCCCGATCGTTCGCGCCGGTCGGTCAGCAGCCTGATCTCGGGCAAGGGCGCAGGCTCGGGGGCGCCGCCTTTGGCCGGGTATCTCTCCTCCAGCCGTCGGATCAGGCCGGGCAGTCGGAACAGGGTTTCGGTATCCTGCTTGATCCGGTCGGCAATCGCCGCCTCCGGCCCCAGTTCGTCGCGGATCCAGCTGCGCACATAGGGTGCGGCGGTGTCCCACATGTTGATTTCCGGGTTGAGCTGCGTCGCGATCCCTTCAACCATGACCATCGTTTTTTGCAAAAGCAGCAGGTGCGGCTGGGTCTGCATGTCGAAGTCGCGGGTGATTGCAAACAGCCCGTCGAGCATCTGGCCGACGGAAAGCTCCTTCACAGGCTTGCCCCGCATCGGTTCGCCCACGGCGCGTAGCGCGGTCGCGAATTCACCGACCGAATGATAGCTGGGCACGTATTGCGCCTCGAAATGGATTTCGGCCACGCGCTGGTAATTGCCGGTTGTCAGGCCATACAGAATCTCTGCCAGCCATTGCCGCGCCTGCCGGTCAATCCGGCCCATGATGCCAAAATCGATGGCTACGATTGTGCCGTCATCCTCCACGAACAAATTGCCCTGGTGCATGTCTGCATGGAAGAAACCGGCGCTGATCGCCTGCGTGAGAAAGCTGATGACCAGTTTTTCGGCAAGACGCGGTAAATCGTGCCCGCGCGCGATCAGTTCTGCGGTGTTGCTGATCTTGACCCCGTCGATCCACTCGATCGTCAGCACCCGGCCATTCGTGCGATCCCAGTCGATTGCGGGGATGCGGTATCCGCCCACGCCCGACATTTCCTCGGCCAGCTCGCTCGCCGATGCGGCCTCGCGCCGCAGATCGAGTTCGGAATTGGTCCAGCGTTTGAAATTGGCGATGGTAAGGCGGGGGCGCAGGCGCGTCGCCTCGCCGCCCATCGCCTCGACATGCGCGGCGGCCCATTCATAGGTCTGGATATCGCGTGCGAATTTCTCGCGGATGCCCGGACGCAGCACCTTTATGGCGACTTCGCGGCCATCGGTGGTCAGCGCCTTATGCACCTGCGCGATGGAGGCTGCGCCCACCGGCACCGGGTCAACCTCGGCAAACAGGTCTTCGAGGCGCTGGCCAAAGCTGTTCTCGATAGTGGCGCGGATCTGTTCGAACGGCACGGGAGGCAAGCTGTCCTGCAGGCTCAGCAGGTTCTGCGCGGCCTCATCCCCCACCAGATCGGGCCGCGTGGCAAGCGATTGCCCGAGTTTGATCGCGGCAGGCCCGATTGCGCGAAAGGCACCGGCATAATCGCGCGTTCCGCTCTTGCCCGTCAACGTGGCGAGCCGCGCCAGACGCGCCAGCCTGCGCACCTGCACGGGCGCGTTGAGGTCTTCCTCGATCCCGACAAGCGCACGCCTGCGCGCGAGCGTAACGCCCCAGCGCGCAAGGCGGATAAGATGAATGGCAGGAGAGGTCATGATGTCACAGTCAGCGGCGTGCCAAAGCGTTCCCGATCAAATCTTCCAGCCCGAATGAATGGCGACCGCGCCGCCCAGAATGCTTTCGTATTTCGTGTTCACAAAGCCTGCACCCGCGATCATGCGTTCAAACTGCGGCATGGTGGGAAACTTGCGGATCGATTCGACAAGGTAGCGATAGCTGTCGGCATCGCCTGCGATCACCTGCCCCATGCGCGGCAGCAGTTTGTCCGAATAGACATCGTAGATCTCGCGAAAGCCGGACCATTCGGTTGTCGAAAACTCCATGCAGTAGAACCGCCCGCCGGGCCGCAGCACGCGGTGTGCCTCTGCCAGCGCCTTCTCCTTGAAAGTCACGTTGCGGATGCCGAAAACGATGGTGTACGCATCGAAACTGTTGCTGGCGAAATCGACTTCCTCCGCGTTCTGGCGTGTAAACACGAGGCTGCCGGTGTCCGCAGTCTCGGTCCGGTCCATCGCGCGTTCTGCGCCCACGTCGAGCATTTCCTGATTGATGTCGGCCACGGTCACATCCGCCCCCCGGTCCGCCATGCGAAAAGCGATGTCTCCGGTACCGCCCGCCATATCGAGGATGCGTTCGCCGCGGCTGCGGCTTTACCCGTTTAACGAACCGGTCTTTCCAGCCGCGATGCATCCCGAACGACATTGCATCGTTCATGATATCGTACTTGCGCGCGACGCTGGAGAAAACCTCGCCCACGCGGCGGGTCTTTTCCTCTGGCGCGACCTGTTCGTAGCCGAAGGAGACGGTTTCGTCGGTATTTTGAGTCATGCGCGCAGCCCTAGATGGAATTGCGGCCTGCGCAAAGGGTGTTAGAGGGTTTGATGAGAATGTGCGGGCAGCGGTCGGCACGGACCGCGAGCGTTAGCGAGCCTGAACAAGAATGCCCGAATTACCCGAAGTCGAAACAACAGTGCGCGGGCTCGCGCGGTTCATGGACGGTGCGCGGATAGAGCGCGTGGTGCTGAACCGTGCGGACCTGCGCCGCCCCTTCCCGCCCGATCTGGTGCAGATGATGACGGGCGCGCGGGTCACAGGCCTGTCGCGGCGGGCGAAATACGGCCTCATCCACCTCGACCGGGAACACACCGTGATCTTTCACCTCGGCATGAGCGGGCGCTGGCGCATCGATCCCGAAACGCCCGAAGTTCACGACCACATGCTGATCGAGACGGCGGAAAATCGCTTTGTCCTGTGCGATCCGCGCCGGTTCGGTTCGGTCGATATGGTCGCGACTGGCGCGCTCGATCAATGGCCGCAATTTGCCGCGCTGGGGCCAGAGCCTCTGGGACCGGGGATGACCGTCGATCACCTCAAGGCGGCGCTGGCGGGCAAGGTGCAGTCGATCAAGCTGTGCCTGCTGGATCAGCGGATCATCGCCGGGCTGGGCAATATCTATGTGTGTGAGGCGCTGTGGCGCGCACGCATTCATCCGCGCAAAGCTGGCGGCAAGGTGACAAGGCCGCAGCTCGCACGGCTGGTGCCCGCCATCCGCGATGTGCTGCAGGCGTCGATCCGCGACGGCGGTTCCTCTCTGCGCGATTATGCCGCGCCAAGCGGTGAGCTGGGCTATTTCTCGACCCGATTCGATGTGTACGGGCGTGAAGGCGAGCCGTGTCGGCGCGCGGATGAAGGCGTGATCCGCCGCATCGCACAAGGCGGGCGCAGCACGTGGCTCTGTCCCAAATGCCAGCGATAGCGCCATAAACGCCCGACAGCGCGCGGTGAGCGGATAGAAATGTTGACGATTCGCGACTGCGCATCTATGTGGCGCGCTTTGATACGCTCCGGCTGTGCCCGGGCGCGCTCGTTCCACGAGAAAACCAGATACACATCCCGTCGCCCGAATGGCGACTGAAACAGACGCGAGACAGACAGACCTATGGCCAACACGCCGCAAGCCCGCAAACGTATCCGCCGCAACGATCGCCGCGCCGAAATCAACGGCGCGCGCGTCAGCCGTATCCGTGGCTTTATCAAGAAGGTCGAAGCCGCCTGCGAAGCCGGTGACAAGGATGCCGCCGCAACTGCACTGAAGCAGGCCCAGCCCGAAATGGCACGCGGTGTGGCGCGCGGCGTGATGCACAAGAACACTGTGGCGCGCAAGATGTCGCGCCTGACAAAGCGAGTCGCCGCGCTGTAAGTTTGTGCGGCAAACCTGTCTGACAGCGTGCCTGTCCAGTCAGGTTTACTATGTATCATGGGAAGGGGTTGCACCGAAAGGTTGCGGCCCCTTTTTCATTAACGTTAGTCATAGAACTGCAACCCGTTCGTAACTCTAGGAATTCTCCCGATTCGCGCAGGCCTCCTGTGGATTTACAGCAAAATCAGGCACTTGAACGCGGGGGTGCGGGCTTGCGCGAGTCAACTTGATTATTTCAGAAAAATGAAAATTCCTCTGTTGCGCTGAACGCCAATCGCGCCTTTATTGGTCCCTCACCCGGAAGGGCAGTCCGGGTTTTTAACCAAAGGTCGACGGGACCTCTTCAGAATTGCGATTCTGGGGAGTCGGGGAAGTTTGCCTGTCGCAATGTTGATGATGCACCCGAAGATGCGACTTTCGGGGACGTGAAGACTGGGGAACAAGCGTGCACAAAATTGACAAGGCGCGGACAACGCGACGCAATTCGGACGAGGACCTGATGGAGGATGCGGAAGCGGTAAATCTGGCAGCCGACTGGTCCGACATCAGCAGGGGGCTGCGCAAGGATCTGGGGCACCAATTACACAGCCAGTGGATCAAACCGATCCAGGTTGGCAATCTGGACAAGGACAGCGGCACGCTCGACCTGTTTCTGCCGACCGAATTTTCCGCCAACTGGGTGAAGGACCGGTTCGAGGATCGCCTCCAGCTTGCCTGGACCATCGCCCGCAGCGAAGTGCGCAAAATCAATATTCAGGTGCATCCGGGCCGCCGGCAATTGCCCGAACTGCGGCTCGACGATGGCCGCCGCCCGGCCAATGACGGAGCGAGCGCCATCGCGGTCGCCGCAGGCACAATCGGCGAATCCGGCTTTACCTCATCTGTCGGGCTGGACCCGTCGCTGACCTTCGCCGCCTTTGTCACGGGCGAGGCGAACGTGCTTGCCTGCAACGCGGCGCAGCGCATGGCGGCGACGGAGCAGCCGCAGTTCTCGCCGCTTTATCTCAAAGCGGCGACCGGCCAAGGCAAGACACACCTGCTGCACGCCATCGGCCATGCCTATTTGCAAAGCCATCCGCGCGCGCGCATTTTCTACTGTTCGGCCGAACGGTTCATGGTCGAATTCGTGCAGGCGATCCGGCTGGAACAGATGATGGAATTCAAGGCGCGGCTGCGGAGCTTCGATCTGCTGCTGGTGGACGATATCCAGTTCATCATCGGCAAGGCCAAGGCGCAGGAAGAGCTGCTTTACACCATCGACGCGCTGCTTACCGAGGGCAAGCGGCTGGTGTTCGCCGCCGACCGTGCCCCGCAGGCACTGGACGGGGTGGAACCGCGCCTGCTCAGCCGTCTTTCGATGGGATTGGTTGCCGATATTCAGGCCGCCGATATTGAATTGCGCAAGACGATCCTTGAATCCAAGCTGTCGCGCTTTGCTCCGCTGTCGGTGCCCGGCGACGTGATCGATTTCCTCGCGCGCACCATCACCCGCAATATCCGCGAGCTGGTGGGCGGCCTTAACAAGCTGATCGCCTACGCCCAGCTTACCGGGCAGGAAGTGTCGCTGAACCTCGCCGAGGAACAGCTGACCGATATTCTCTCCGCCAATCGCCGCCGCATCACCATCGACGAAATTCAGCGCACTGTCTGCCAGTTCTACCGGATTGACCGCAGCGAGATGTCGTCAAAGCGGCGCGCGCGCGCGGTGGTGCGCCCGCGTCAGGTGGCAATGTATCTGTCCAAGGTGCTGACCCCGCGTTCCTATCCCGAAATCGGGCGCAAATTCGGTGGACGCGACCATTCCACGGTTATCCACGCGGTGCGCCTGATCGAGGATCTGCGGACCCGCGATGCCGATATGGACGGCGACGTGCGCAGCCTGCTGCGCCAGCTGGAAAGCTGATCCGCAAAGGTTAATTCAAACACGGTTTCCCCGCTATTTCTCCGGGTAATGCACACGCTATTCGACAGGCCTATCAACAGCCCTGTCGACAGGCTGCGCACATGCTGCCAACAGTTTGTACATGGGTTCCGAACCGTCTTATCAACCCCGTCCCGATCTGCCCACAGGCGCAGCCGCCGCGATGCTGCGCGGGGTGCGCGGGCAGTGTCCACGCTGCGGCGCGGCGGCGCTGTTTCGCAAATGGCTGAAACCCGTCGATACCTGCACGCATTGCGCGCAGGACTGGTCGATCCAGCAAGCCGATGATTTCCCGGCCTATATTGGCATTTTCCTCGTGGGACACCTGCTCGCGCCCGTAGTCATCACGATGATCGGCACTTATGCCATGTCGGCCTGGCTCACTCTGGCAATCGTCTTGCCTGTCGCCATCGTCATGCTGATTGCGATGCTCCAGCCGACCAAGGGTGCGGTGATCGCCTTCATGTGGTGGCAGGGCATCGGCAAATTCCGCAAGGAGCGGCGCGCCGATGACCCGGCCGAAAGCCCGGATCCGTGAGCACAATTGCGCCACTCTCTGCACTCCTTTCTCCGGCCCGGCTGGATCGGTTCGCCCGTCATATCGTTCTGCCCGAAATCGGCGGCGCGGGTCAGGTTGCGCTGGCGACGCGCCACATTGCAATCATCGGCCTTGGCGGGATTGGCAGTCCTGCCCTGCAATATCTTGCCGCCGCAGGTATCGGCCAATTGACACTGATTGATGATGACACGGTCGACGTGAGCAATCTGCAACGCCAGACGATCTTCACCAGCCGCGATGTTGGCCACGGCAAGGCGACGAGCGCGCGCCGCTGGCTCGCTAATTTCGATGACGCTTTGAAGGTAACGATTTCGGACGCGCGCATCACCACCGGCAATGCGGGCGATCTGATCACGGGCGCGGATCTGGTGCTGGACGGGACCGACAATTTCGCCACCCGCCTCGCCGTGTCGGACGCCTGCGTGGCCGAGCGCACGCCGCTGCTGTCCGCCGCCGTGGGGCGGTTTCAGGGGCAGGTCGGCGCGTTCGCGGGGCATTTGGCAGGCGAGGCGTGCTATCGCTGCTTTGTCGGCGACGCTTTTGATGCGGAAGATTGCGACACCTGCGCGGAGGATGGAATGCTGGGCGCGATGGCGGGCTGGATCGGCAGCTTTGCAGCGATGCAGGCCGTGCGTGTATTGCTGAGCGGGGTCAGCGCGCTGGGCGATCCAATGTGGGGCAGGCTGCACATCCTCGACGGGTTAAAGCCAGGAATGCGCACGCTCACGATCGCAAAGGACCAAGGCTGCAAGGGATGCGGAGGAGTGCATGTCGGACAAATCGGATAATCTCGCAGAAGAGCGCACTGACCTTGCAGAGGATCGCACCGATTGGGCCGAGGATCGCACGATCATGGCCAATGAACGCACCTTTGCCGGGTGGATGCGCACCGGTCTTGCCTGTGTCGGGATCGGGCTGGGGTTCAACGCGCTGTTTGGAAAGCTGGAGCCGTTCTGGTTCCCGCGCGCCATCGCATCGCTGTTCATCGCTATCGGGATATTTGTTTTCTGGGCAGCCCAGCGCAATGGTTGCGCGGTTCATGCCCGGATGGAGGCGCACAAGGCTTCGCCTATCGCAATGATCAACCTCAAGATGATCGCAGGCGCAATGTCGCTCGCCGCGGCCAGTCTGGCAGTGGGCGTGTGGATCATCGAAGTACCCGAATAGGTTTTCAGCGGGTCAGCGGGCCAGCGCCTTGTCTGCCCCCAACACCTCGTCCACCCAGCGCGGAACCAACTGCCCCGCCGGGCCGTGGCGCGATTCGGCGAAGAAATGACTGCCCTCGCTCGGCTCAAGGTTCAGCTCCAGCGTCCGCGCGCCCGCTGCCCTTGCCTCCTGCACAAACCCCGCCGCCGGATAGACCGCGCCGCTGGTGCCGATGCTGACGAAGAGGTCTGCCGCACCGAGCGCGGCGTAAATCCGCTCCATCTGATAAGGCATTTCGCCGAACCACACGATGTCGGGGCGCAAGCTGGGCGCTTGGCATACCGGGCATGGCGGGCGGTCCAGCATCGGAGCGTCCCAGTTCGCGCGCGTTTCGCATGAAAGGCACAGCGCGCTCTTCAACCGTCCGTGCATGTGGCACACATCGCGCGATCCACCGCGTTCGTGCAGATCATCCACGTTCTGCGTCACCAGCAGGACATTTCCGCGGAACTCCGCCTCCAGCCGCGCCAGCGCCCGGTGCGCCGCATTCGGCTCCACATGATTGAGCGCCGCGCGGCGTGCATCGTAGAACCGCAGCACAAGGTCGGGATCGCGCGCGAACCCCTCTGGCGTGGCGACATCGGTGATCTTGTGCTTTTCCCACAGCCCATCGGCGGCGCGGAAGGTTTCGATCCCGCTTTCCGCGCTGATGCCTGCGCCGGTAAGGATGACGATGCGTTCAATCTCTGCCATGAACCGACGTGTCACATAACCTGCGGAGCAAAGGCAATGAGTAACGTCACACCGGCGGCAAACGGTTCAGGCCGGTTCGCGGTTCTGGGGCACAAGGGACGCATGGGCCGCGCCCTTGCCGACGCGATCGAGGAAGCTGGCGCGGAGTTTTGCGTCGGTGTCGATCTGGGCGGCGACCCCGCGCCAGTTCTGGGCCAGTGCGAAGTGGTGGTCGATTTTACCGCGCCCGATGCGCTAGCGGCCAATCTCAAGGCGGCGATGGGCGCAAAACTGCCGATCCTGATCGGCACGACCGGGCTGGAGGCGGAACATTTCGCTGCCATCGAAGACGCAGCGAAGGTGATCCCGGTCCTACAGACCGGCAATACGTCGCTTGGCGTGACGCTGCTCGCCCATCTGGTGCGCGAGGCGGCGGAGCGGCTGGGGCCGGACTGGGATATCGAAGTGCTGGAAATGCACCACCGCGACAAGGTCGATGCGCCGTCGGGCACCGCCAAACTGCTGGGCGAGGCGGCGGCGGCGGGACGCGGCATTGCGCTGGCGCAAAACATGGAGAGCGGACGGCACGGTCACACGGGCGCAAGGGGCGAAGGGGCAATCGGCTTTGCCTCCCTCCGTGGTGGCACAGTGGCGGGCGAACACAGCGTGATCCTGGCCGGCCCGCAGGAACGGCTGGTTCTGTCGCACTCGGCAGAGGACCGCATGATCTTTGCACGCGGCGCAGTGCGCGGCGCGCTCTGGCTGATCGGCAAGGAGCCGGGGCGGTATACGATGGATGATGTGCTGGGGCTCTGACACCCCATGACCAAGGACCAGATTTTCGAATTCTTTCGCCGTCTGGCGGAGGAGAACCCCGCGCCCGAGACCGAGCTGGAATATGGCAACGCCTATCAGCTCGTCGTGGCGGTGGCGCTTGTCTGCGCAGGCGACCGATGTGGGGGTGAACAAGGCGACGCGGGCGCTGTTCGCCAAGGTGGAAACGCCGCAAGAGATGCTCGACCTGGGTGAGGATGGGCTAAAGGAGCACATCAAGACCATCGGCCTGTTCAACTCCAAGGCGAAGAACGTCATCGCGCTCTCGCAATTGCTGGTCGACGAGTATGACGGCGAGGTGCCCGATACCCGCGAAGACTTGGTGCGGCTGCCGGGCGTGGGGCGCAAGACCGCCAACGTCGTGCTCAATTGCTGGTTCGGACAGGAGACCTTCGCGGTCGATACGCACATCTTCCGGCTCGGCAATCGCACCGGCATGGCCAAGGGCAAGACACCCGAAGCGGTCGAAGCCAAGCTGGAAAAGCGCGTCCCCCAGCCGTTCCGCCTGCACGCGCACCACTGGATGATCCTGCACGGGCGATACGTCTGCAAGGCGAGGACGCCCGAATGCTGGCGGTGCGGGGTGGTGGATTTGTGCAGCTTCAGGAAGAAGGTGCTGGAGGGCCGAAGGGGCGCCCAACGAATTAGAGCGTCGTCGCCTCTCGAACGGATCCAAAGTCACCTACACCGGACCATCCAGCGCCAGCGGGATAACGCATTTCCAGACCCCGCAAGGCTTCGCGATCGGCGAGGTTCATGTTCACGCCCATCATGGTGTTGCCGTGCGCCGCAATGACGGGTTGCGTCAGGACGAAGTGCGAGGCCACGCCGCACGTTTGGCAAAAGTGCGTTTCAGCCGCAGGCACAGCCTTGTCGTTGCGCTGATAAGCTCGTGTCTGACCTTTGACGCATACCAATGAAGGATGAATGTAACTCCAGCGAGCGACAGTTTTTCGGCATAAGGTGCAATTGCATTCATGTACGAAGTCCGGGCGGTCCGGAAACGAAACGCTCACCGCCCCACACAAACAATCCAAAGTCATCGCTCGTCTCGCTCCTGCCCCGATCAGATCAACATCGCCTCACATCGCGACGAATGCAATCACCGCACTTCCTCAAAGTTCTCCGGTCCCAGCTCCAGCCCCGCACGCCCGTCAGCGGCGGTGTGGGCGGGCGCGTGGGGGTGTTCCACAAACTCCGGCTCCTCCACCTCCAGCATCCCTTCCCACTTGGTGATGACACTGGTTGCCACCGCATTGCCGACCACGTTGGTTGCGGTGCGGCCCATGTCGAGGAACTGGTCAATCGCGAGGATGATCGCCACCCCCTCCACCGGCAGGCCAAACATCGCCAGCGTCCCGGTGATCACCACCAGACTGGCCCGCGGGACAGCGGCGATCCCCTTTGACGAGATCATCAGCGTCAGCAGGATCATGATCTGCGTGCCGATGGACAGATCAATGCCGTAAGCCTGCGCGATGAAGATCGTCGCAAAGCTCATATACATCATGCTGCCATCGAGGTTGAACGAATAGCCCAGCGGCAACATGAAGCCCGATATCCGGCGCGGCACGCCAAACCGGTCGAGCTGTTCGAACAGTTTGGGCAGCGCGGCCTCCGACGAGGCGGTCGAGAACGCGATCATGATCGGTTGGCGGATGTATCGGATCAGCGTCCAGATGCGCCCTTGCAGGAATATCGCGCCCACACCCAGCAGCACGATCCACAGCAGCACCAGCGAGAAATAGAACTCGACCAGCAGCTCCAGATAGGTGCCGAGGATGTCCAGACCGCTCGCCGCGACCACGTTCGCCAGCGCGCCGAACACCGCAATCGGGGCATAACGCATGACGTATCCGGTCACCTGCAGCATCATTTCCGCCAGCGCATCCGCGCCCTTGACCAGCGCCGCGCCGCGTTCCCCGATGGCGGACAGTGCCACGCCCGCGAAGATCGAGAAGACGAGGATTTGCAGGATATTGTTGGTTGCCATCGCCTCGAACGCGTTCTTGGGAAAGATCGAGAGGATGAATTCGGTCGCCTTCAACTCCTTCACCTCGCCCAGCGCAGCGGTCGCTGCGGCGGCATCGGGGATCGGTGCGCCGATGCCGGGCTGGAACAGATTGACCATCAGCAGGCCGAGCGCGATCGAGATCAGGCTGGCGGTGATAAACCACACCAGCGCACGAAACCCGATGCGGCCCAGCGCCGCGCTGTCACCCATATGTGCAATGCCAACGACAATGGTGGACAGCACCAGCGGCGCGACCAGCATCTTGATCAGGTTGAGGAAGATGTCGGATGACAGCTTGAACCACGGGGCAATCTGATCGGCGATAAGCGCGGGATCGAGACTGATGTGGAGGATCTGGCCGACCACCACGCCCAGCGCCATGCCGAGCAGGATATATTGCGTCAGTCGCCGGTCCATCGCGGACTCCCTGAAACGAGGTTGCAAACAAATGCCTTCGCCAGGATGTCAGCCCGGATATGGTGCGATGCTTTTAGAACTGCGGCGCGCGTCCAACAAGCGCGAACTCCGGTACCACCCGGCGTAATCGGCGCAAACCGGATGCGAGTGCAGTGACCGCTGCGGATTCGTCAGAAAAACAAACCCGAAAAACAGCATGAAAAAGAAGTCCATCGCGCCATAAATCGAGTAGAAAAATCCGGCGAGGAAATCCTGCTCGTAAACCGCGCCCAAGGACTGTGTGCCTATGAACGAGCCCCACGCGATCACATAGGCGAGCTTCTCAATCGCGAAAACGGCTATCAGTAACGGCACCTTGGCGTAATTCGCGCTGACCGCGATGTAAGCCATTCCCCAAAGCACAATCGAAATCAGTCCGAAAAAGCCCATCACGCCGGGTTGGGCATTCATCATCACATCATTCGTTAGCCCTTTGGAACAGATCAGCACGCCCAGAATATTGCTGAGACCAGCCAGAATGAAGCCGAACCGGATAGTGTTTTTATTCATCAAAAGGTGCCCGTCAGATGTCATCTGCGGAGATCAGTTCCGCCTTGTCGATCTCGCCCAGCATACTTGCCACGGTGGTCGCCACGGCGGCATCACCAGAAACATTGGTGGTGGTGCGCATCATGTCCATGATCCGGTCGACGCCCGCAACAAACGCGATAGTCTCCAGCGGTACGCCAACCGCGCCGAACACCAGCGCCATCATGATGAGGCCCGCGCCCGGAATGCCCGCCGCGCCAATTGCGCCAAGGTCGCAAGGATCGAGATCAGGAAATACTGCCCCCAGGAAAGGTCCACGCCAAAGATCGAAGCGCCAAACAGCGTCGCCAGCCCAAGATACATCGCGGTGCCGTTCATGTTGATCGTCGCGCCAAGGCTGATGACGAACGCTGCAATGGAGTTGGGAATTCCGAGGTTCCGCTCCGCACAGCGCAAGGTCACCGGCAGCGTCGCGTTGGAACTGGCGGTGGAATAACTCACCGCGACCGCGTCCACGATCCCGCGGAAGAAATCCACCACCGGCAGTTTCGCCACCAGTTTGATCATTGCGGAATACATCACCCCGATGATGAGGAAACAGCCGAGGTAATTGAGCACCACCAGCCAGCTCAGCGCCTTCAGCGCGTCGATGCCCAGCGTGCCCGCGACCCACGCCATCAGCGCGAACACGCCGAACGGGGTCAGTTCCATCACGATCATCGTCACCTTTTGCATGATGACAGAGCCGCTATCGAAGATTTTCTGAACCGGCTCGCCGTCCTTGCCCGCCATCAGAATGCCGATCCCGATCAGCAGCGAGAACACGATCAGCGGCAGCACTGCGACATCTGCCATCACCTGCACCGGACTTTCCGGCACGATGGACAGGATCATGTCCACCGCCGTCGTCTCATTGGGTTCGGGCGTGGGGACTTCGGGTGTGCCAAGCTCTTCCTTGCTCGGAAACAGCCCAAGATTGACCGCCCCCGTACCCAGCGCAAGGCCCAGCCACACCGCGATTTGCCCCGTGACCACGAACAGGATGATCGCCCGCCCGCCAACCGCGCCCAGTTTTCGCAGATCGCCGATGGCGGCGACCCCTGCGACCAGGCTGAAGAAAATGAGCGGCACAACCAGCATCTTGATCGACTTGATGAAGAAGTCGCCGATCCACTTGATGCTTGCCGCGTCCGGTCCCCAATACAGGCCCAGCGCGACGCCCAGCACCAGCGCCGCGATAACGCGCTGCCACAGGGGAATTGCAAACCACATTTTCATCGCGTCAAACCTCTTCCTCGCGCGGGGTTGTTGCCAGTGGGTCCAGGGCCATTGAGTCCAGGGCCAGTGGGTCCAGCGCCAGCGCGGCCAAGGCGGCGCGGGTGTAGATGCGCGCCAGCACATCGAGGTCAGCAATAGCCACCGCCTCGTCCCGCTTGTGCATGGTCGCATTGCAAAGGCCAAATTCGATCACCGGGCACACATTGCGCAGAAACCGTGCGTCCGATGTGCCGCCGGTGGTGGATTGTTCGGGCACGATGCCGGTTTCGGCCTTGATCGCCGCCGCTATCGCTTTTGAAAACTCGCCGGGCGCGGTCAGAAATGGCTCGCCCGAAATGATCGGCAGAGCGGTGCCGCCATGTTTCTTCGCTATCGAAATAACCCGCTCGGACAGGCTGTGGCCGCTATGCAGATCGTTGAAGCGGATGGAGATGCGCGCGCGCGCCTGCGCGGGGATCACGTTGTGCGCTGTGTTTCCAACCTCAAGATCGGTGATTTCGAGGTTGCTGGGCTGGAACCAGTCGGTGCCCGTGTCCAGCACCAGCGATTCCAGTTCGGCGAGGATCGCAACCAGTTTTGGAATCGGGTTATCGGCAAGGTGCGGATAGGCGACGTGGCCCTGCGTGCCCTCCACTTTCAGCCAGATATTGACCGAGCCGCGCCGCCCGATCTTCATCATGTCGCCCAGCCGGTTGACGCTGGTGGGTTCACCGACAAGGCACAGATCCGGGCAAAGGTCTTCGGCCTGCATATAATCGATCAGCGCGCGCGTGCCGTGCAGCGCGGGGCCTTCTTCATCGCCTGTGATGATAAAGCTGATCGTGCCCGCGTCCTGCGGTATCTCCGCCACCGCCGCGATCATGGCGGCAATCGCGCCCTTCATGTCGACCGCGCCGCGCCCGTACAGCAGGTCGCCGCGTTCCTCCGGCTCAAACGGTGCACTTGTCCACCCTTCGCCGGGAGGCACCACGTCGAGGTGCCCGGCGAATGCGAAGTGGCGGCTGCCCGCGGGCCCTTTGCGAATGGCGAACAGGTTTTCCACGGGAGCCTCGTCCGTCCCCGCAGCCCCCTCGCCCCGGATGAAACGATGCACCGAGAACCCCAATGGCCCAAGCAATTGCTCCATCACATCGAACACCGCGCCGGTTGCCGGGGTAACGCTGGGGGCGGCAATCAAACGCTTGGCGAAGGTAACGGCTTGGCTCATTATGACCTGCGCTAACAGGAGTGCCGCCGATGCCCAAGCTCGATCTTGCATCCGTCCCGCAAACCAATGCGACCGGATACCCTCCCGAGTTTGCGGGCGAGGTCGAAGGCCGGTGGTATCGCCGCCTCGCGCCAGCCGGCGGCATCGGCGATTTCGGCGCGAGCCATGTCGTGCTGCAACCGGGAGCCTGGTCGGCGCAGCGCCACTGGCATGAGGACGAGGATGAGCTTGTCATAATGCTCGCAGGTGAAGCGGTGCTGGTCGATGACACGGGCGAGTATGTCATGCGGCCCGGCGATATCGCGGCCTTTCCCAAGAATGACGGCAATGGTCATGTTCTCCAGAACCGTTCGGATGTGCCGTGTACCTATGTTGCCATTGGACGGCCTGCCGCAAGCGACTGCCACTATCCCGATATTGATATGCATCTGACCAATGGACGCGGTTTTCATCGCAAAGATGGCAGCGATTTCGAATTCTGAGCGCTGGCGATGGACCCCATAGGATTTGCGCTGGCCGTGTTGCTGATAGAGCTGACGCCCGGCCCCAATATGGGCTGGCTTGTGGCGCTGACCTTGTCAGAAGGACGACGCGCCGGCCTTTCGGCTATCACGGGCATCGCGATCGGGCTGGCTAGCAACGCCGCGCTCAGCGTGATTGCTGCGGGGTATATCCTTGCGCAAAGCGCCGTGCTGGCGCAGGCAGTCGCGGTCGCGGGGGCAGCGTTGATGGCCTATCTCGCATGGGAGGCATGGCGGGAAGCGGGCGAATCTTCTCCCGCAGCCACGCCCGGCAATCAGGTCCGGCACAACGCGCTTGCCGGGTTTGCGATCAATCTGCTCAATCCCAAGGCGACGTTGTTCTTCATCACGGTGATGCCGCAATTTGTTGCCGGTGGCCGCCCAACCTTCGCACAAGGCTTTACCCTCGCCGCGGTGAGCGTGGCTATCGCCACTTCGGTCCATTTGGCGCTGATCCTTGGCGCGGGGTCGATGCGCGCAGTTCTGATGGAAAGCGGGCAGGCGCGGCGGGTTCGTCGCACGCTCGCGCTGGGCATGGTGGGCGTCGGGCTTTGGTTTCTGGCGAAAGCGTTTCTCTGAGAATATCGCGTCAGGTCACTGTCTCGTATTGCTCGATAACCCAGTCTTCTTCCTGCGCCGCGCCGATCCATTGCTGCATCCAGTCATGTTCCCACACCGCTTCCATGTAACTGGTGGCGAAACCGGGCATGCCGATGCCATAGGTGACAAAGCGCGTGACGACCGGCGCATAGAATATGTCCGCCGCGCCAAATGTCCCGAACAGGAACGGTCCCGATGATCCATGCCGGGCGCGCGCCTCTGCCCAGAGGCCAAGGATGCGCACGATATCCGCGCGGGTCTGGTCGGACACGTTTTCCAGCGGCACACGGCGGCGGATATTCATCGGCATGTCGGCGCGCAAGGATGCATAGGCGCAATGCATTTCGGCCACCATCGCCCGCGCCATGCCGCGCGCTGCTTCATCCTTGGGCCAAAACCGGTCGCGTCCGACCTTGTCCGCCATGTATTCAAGGATTGCGAGGCTATCCCAGATCACCGCATCGCCATCCCACAGGATCGGCACCTTGCCGCTGGAGGGCTGAACCTCGCCCATGCTCTCCTTGGCCTTTTCCCATTCCTCGCCCATGATCGGCACGGTCAGTTCATCGAAGTGCAACCCCGATTGTTTGAGCGCGAGCCAGCCGCGTAAGGACCAACTGGAATAGTTCTTGTTACCAAGGATCAGTTTCATATCTTCAGCCGCTCCACCATGCGTTCCGGACAACCGTAGTCATTCATCCATTCGGTGTCGATGCTGAACAAAGTTACAGTTTGTATCAGCGCGTGGACCTTGCCGAATCAGGTGAAACAGGAAAATGGTGATACGCATGACGCTTGCCCCCTTTCATCTCGCCTTTCCTGTCGATGATCTGGCCGCAGCACGGGCGTTTTACGGCGCAACGCTGGGCTGCGTTGAAGGACGGTCGAGCGCGGAGTGGATCGACTTCGATTTCTACGGCCACCAGATCGTTGCGCATCTGGCACCGGGCAGCTCTGGCGACCGCGCCTCAAACCATGTCGATGGACACGGCGTGCCGGTCCCGCATTTTGGGCTGGTGCTGTCGATGGAAGACTGGGAGACGCTGGCTGAGCGACTGCGCGCGGCGGGCACCGATTTCGTGATCGAACCGACCATCCGGTTCAAGGGGCAGACTGGCGAGCAGGCGACGATGTTCCTGCGCGACCCGGCAGGCAATGCGCTGGAGTTCAAGGCGTTTGCCGATATCGGCCAGTTGTTCGCCAGATAGTTTCCAGTTGTGTCGCCCGGCCACCGGCTTAGGACTGCACACATGGCCAAGGGAACTCATGATTTTGCGCCCGATCCGCGCAACGAAACCATCCTTATCAACGTCAACGGCGAGAATGTGCCGCGCGCACAGGCCACCGTCTCGGTGTTCGACAGCGGCTTCATGCTGGGCGACGGCGTGTGGGAAGGGCTGCGCCTGCATCGCGAGCGGATCGCGTTTCTGGGCGCGCATCTGGACCGCCTGTTCGAAGGCGCAAAGGCCATTGCGATGGATATCGGATTGACGCGAAAGGAGCTCACCGCCCGGATCGACGATGTGATCGACGCCAATTCGATGCGCGAAGAGCAAGGCGTGCATATCCGCCTGATGGTGACACGCGGCATCCGCTCCACCCCTTATCAGGACCCGCGCGTGGTGATCAGCCCGGCCACCATCGTCATCATCCCCGAATACAAGACCGCCCTGCCCAGCACGATCGAGCGCGGCCTGCGTCTGTTTACCGTGCACGTGCGGCGCGGCGATCCGGCAGTGCAGGACCAGAAACTCAATTCGCACAGCAAGCTCAATTGCATCACCGCCTGCATTCAGGCGACGCAGGCGGGCGCGGATGAGGCGCTGATGCTGGACCCGCACGGGTTCGTCGCGACCTGCAATTCCACGCATTTCTTCATCGTGCGCAAGGGTGAGGTGTGGACCTCCACCGGCGATTATTGCCTCGGCGGGATCACTCGCGCCAATGTAATCGCGGTGTGCCGTGAGGCGGGCATTCCGGTGTTCGAGAAGAACTTCTCGCTCACCGATGTCTATGGCGCCCAGGAGGCATTCGTAACCGGAACCTTTGCCGGGGTGGTGCCGGTGACCGAGGTCGATGGCCGCGTGCTGACCGATGGGCGCGGAGCCATGGTGGAGCGGTTGCAAGGGCTGTACGAGCGTTGATGGACCGGGATGTGACTGCATGAGCGCCCCCGTGCGGATTGCCCCCATCCGCATCGCAATGTGGAGCGGACCGCGTAATATTTCCACTGCGATGATGCGCAGTTTCGGCGCGCGCGCCGATTGCGCCGTCTCCGATGAGCCGTTTTATGGTGCGTTCCTGAAAACCAGTGGTGAACCACATCCGATGGCATTGGAAATCATCGCGGATATGGATTGCGACTGGCACAGCGTTACGCGCGCCCAGTCTGGCCCGGTCCCCGGTGGCCGCGCGCTCTGGTATCAGAAACACATGCCGCACCACATGGTCGGTCCCGTCAGCATTGCCGATTTTCCGGGGCACATCCACGCTTTCCTGATCCGCGCGCCTGAACGCGTCGTCGCCAGCTACCGTGCGAAAAACGAATTGCGCGATTTCGAAATGCTCGGCTTTGCGAAACTGCGCGCCTATTTCGAGGTGGAGGCTGATCGCACCGGCAATGCGCCACCGGTGATCGATTCAGACGATATCCTGCGCGCACCCGAAGCCATGCTCAGGAAGCTGTGCGCGGCGCTGGGTATCGTGTGGGACGCAGCCATGCTGTCATGGGCCAAAGGCCCGCATCCCGAGGACGGCGTTTGGGGCGCGCACTGGTATGACAAGGTGAATGCATCGACCGGGTTTGGCGCAGCCCCCGGCCCGCTGCCGCAACTGGACGGTGCCTATCGTGAAGTCGCCGAGGCGTGCCGCGCCGATTACGAGGCGATGAAGGCGCACGCGATTTCAGCGGGCTGATTATCCGCGGGCGGACCAGCCCTCGCCCAAGGCATCAGCAATCAGCGCGGCGCGCAATTCCTCTATCCCCATCCCTTTTTCCGCGCTGGTGATGTGCAGCACGGGAAAGGCGGCGACGTGCTTCTTGGCCTCGGCGGCGGTGCGCGCGGCGACCGCTTCCAGATCGCTGGCCTTGATCTTGTCCGCCTTGGTCAGGACGATGCGATAGCTGACGGCGGCCTCGTCCAGCATTTTCATCATCTCGCGGTCCACGTCTTTCAGACCGTGGCGGCTGTCTACCAGCACCAGATTGCGCGCCAGCACCTGCCGCCCACGAAGGTAGCTTTTAACCAGCCCCTTCCACTTTTCGACGACCTTTATCGGCGCCTTGGCAAAGCCGTATCCGGGCATGTCCACCAGCCGGAACTGCGTCGGTTCACCCACCTCGAAGAAGTTCAGCTCCTGCGTGCGGCCCGGTGTGACAGATGCGCGCGCGATGGACTTGCGTCCCGTCAGCGCGTTGAGCAGGCTCGATTTGCCGACATTGGATCGCCCGGCAAAGGCGATCTCGGGTACGGTCGGTTCGGGCAGGAATTTGAGCTGCGGCGCGGACAACAGAAAGTCCACGCGGCCCGAAAACATCCGGTTCGCGGCGCGTGTCTGCAACATCAGCTCGCGTTCCTGTGCCGCCGTCATTTCGGGCGGTGCGGGTTCAGGATCGGTCACGCGCTGCCTTCCGCCTCGCGCGCCTTCTTGCGCTCCATCTCGGCCTTGTCCTTATCCGCCTGTGCGCGCAGCTGCGGATGCTTGGAATACAGGTATTTCTGCTGCGCCAGTGTCAGCAGGTTGTTGGTCACCCAGTAAATCAGCAGGCCCGCGGCAAACGGCGCCATGACGAACATCAAGATCCACGGCATCAGGCTGAAAATCTGTTGCTGCACCGGATCCATCACGGTCGGGTTCATGCGGAATGTCAGCCACATCGTCACGCCCAACAGGATGGCAAGGATACCAATTCCGAGGAAACCGGGCACATCGAACGGCAGCAGGCCAAACAGGTTGAGAATCTTGGCAGGATCGGGCGCCGACAGATCCTTGATCCACAGGAACGGCTCATGCCGCATCTCGATCGACAGCAGCAGCACCTTGTACAACGCGAAGAAGATCGGGATCTGGATGATCATCGGCAGGCAGCCGGCCAGCGGATTGGCCTTTTCCTCCTTGTAGAGCTCCATGATCTTTTGTTGCTGAACCGGTTTGTCGTCCTTGTAACGCTCCTGAATGGCCTTCATTTTCGGCTGCAGCGCCTTCATCACGGCCATACTGGCGAACTGTTTTTGCGCGATCGGGAACAGCAGGGCGCGGATGACTACCGTCAACAGGATGATCGCGACGCCAAAATTGCTCGCCAACCCGTTGAGAGTGCGCAGCAGCCACAGGATCGGCTTTTCGAGGATTTCGAACCAGCCCCACGAAATCGCCTTGCCGAACAGTGTGATGCCGCTGTCTTCATACTTGTCGAGAATGACGCTGTCCTTGGCCCCGGCGAACAGGCGGGTCGTCTCGCTCAGCGTACCTCCCGCCGGGATGGTCTGGGTTTCATAGCGCAGCACGGCGCGGAACAGCCCGTCGCCCAGCGAATCGAACCCGGCAGTGCTTGCTTGCCCATCACCCTTGATCAGCGCGCCAAGCCAGTAATTGTCGCTAAAGCCCATCCAGCTGGGCGCGCCCTGCGGGGTTTCGCGGCTCAATTCAGCCAGCTCCTCGTAGGAATGCGGATCCCACAAGGTGCCGCCGAACACGCCGATCGGTCCGGTGTGCGCTATAAACTGGTCGGGCGTGGCATTGATGCTGGTGCGCTTGATAAACGCAAACGGTTCCACAATTGCGGGGGCTGCGCTGGCATTCTCAACCGATTGCACCGCTGTGATCATGTATCCATCGTCAACCGACAGGCGCACTTTGAAGGTAAGGCCGTTTGCGGCGGTGTGCGAAAGGGTGACAGGTGTGTTGACTGTCAGGCGCTGGCCATCAGCCTCCCACACAGCGTTGCTGGCTATTGCCTGTCCCCCGGCTTTAAAGCCGAACTCGGCGAAATACTGGCTGTCAGTGCGTTCCGGTGCAAACAATCGGACGGGGCCGGAATCCTTGTCAGTGGTCTGCCGGTGATCCTTCAGGACGATATCGTCCACGCGCGCGCCCACCAGATTGATCGAACCCGCGATCTTGGGCGCGTCGATCACGACGCGTTGCGGATCGGCCAGCGCCGCGCTCAAATCAATCGGTCCGGCAGCGACCTGTCCGCCTTGCAGATCGGCGGGAACAACGCTGGTTCCGTCAACCGATCCCGCGCTCGCTCCGGCAGCAGGCGCGACATCAGCACCCCCCGCCGGGGCCTGACCCTGCGTGACCGGGGTTTCGGGCTGCGGGTAGAAATATCCCATGCCAGAGTCCCAGCCGAGAATCAGCAGGCCCGAAAGCACGAAGGCCAGCAACAGATTGCGCGTATTGTCCAAGATCGATCCTTAGTCGTGTACTGTTTCTTTGCCGGTTATGTAGACATCCGCAAACCGCATTCCCACTGGCGCGCCTGCGCCATCAGGGTACCGGATCATGGCCGTGACCGCCCCACGGGTGGCAGCGCATTAGCCGCTTTAATGCCATCCATCCACCCTTGAGAGCGCCATATTTGCCGAGCGCCTCAATCGCGTACTGGCTGCATGACGGGGCGTAGCGGCAAGAGGGCGGCAAAATCCGCGACGGACCGATCTGCCAGCCGCGCGCGATCAGGATGAGGATGTGCTTCATGGCGCGTTCGCCTGCTCTTTCACCGCCGGGCGTGCGGGCCTGTTGCCCCCGCGCCGCGGTTTGCGATTGCCGGAATATCCGCGTGCCGGATCGCCCACACCCTTGTGCGCGCGGACGAGCGCAGCTTCGAGTTCCTGCGCCATTCTGGCAAAGTCGCGCTCAATCCCGCCCGCGCGCCCGATCAAAACATGATCGTGATCGGGCAGGCCGTGTGTCGGCAGAGCAGCGCGCAGCAATTCACGGAACCGCCGCTTCATCCGGTTGCGCACCACCGCATTGCCGATCTTCTTCGTGACGGTGACACCAAACCGCTTGCCCGCGCCTTCATTGGGGCGGGTCAGCAACACAAAGCCGGGGCGGGCATTGCGCAAACCCTTGTTCGCCGCCACGAAATCAGCGCGCTTTGTGAGGACCTGCAGCATCGACATTATATTAGGGCAAACGGGGCTGGAAAGGGAGAGGGTGCCGACGCGACCGGATCATCTGGCCTTGCGTAAACCGATAGCGCGGCCTGTTTTTGGCGATCACGAACGAAAACGGGCTCCCATCGGGGAACCCGCAAGCGTAAACGCGCGCGCCCACGGCGACGTGGCAGACAATTCCATTGGCAACCCAAGGCGGGCTGCCCAACCGATCAGGCAGTCAGCTTCTTGCGGCCGCGACGGCGACGCGCGCGCACAAGCTTGCGACCGCCGACGGTTGCCTTGCGTGCGAAAAAGCCGTGGCGACGGGCGCGCACAAGATTGCTGGGCTGGAAAGTCCGCTTCATATCATCCTCGAAAAATCTGGTCCGGCACCGAAACGGGGCGGTAGAAACATGCCCTGCTCAAGAGACCCGGAAAAATTACCCGGCGCTGTGCGGGCCAGGCCCACAAAACACCACGATCAGGCGCGCGCCACTATGGGATTGCGCATCATGAGTCAAGGAAAGCATCGCTTGCATCCGATGTTGCAGATGCGAGGCTCATCGCCTCCATGCTTCCCACCACATCGCCATAGCCGATCATCGGTTGCGACGCCACAGCAGGCGCGAATGCGAGGCTCTCAATGCCCTCCAGCGTCAATTCCGGCAGCACGATTGCCGCTGCATCGGCCACCGCGATCACGAAATCACCGCGCGCGAACATTGGCGATGCGGCTGGCAAACCGCGGATTGCTGACACAGGCTCCTGATCCTCGATCCAGCCCTGCATTTCTGACGCATTCATCCATTTCGCACTCGAATGCGGCACCGAGTTGGTCATCGCGTAGAAATTGCGGGCGACGCCTTCAGCCATGCCCATTTCCACGTAGTAATCGAGATACAGGCGGTTTTCCGGCGCATCGGCTGGAAAATCGCCGGGTTGACGGCCATAATTGTCGAGCCAGGAATGCACCGCGAACTGCGCGCCTTCGTCCATGGTGCGCTGTGCCCCGGCAAGGAACAGCTCGACCGCGCCCGAGCGCACCGAACCGCCGCGCGGAACATGCGTTACGATGCCAGCCTCGCGAATGCGGCGACCCACGGCAAGGTTTGCGATATCGTTGCTGGTGCCCGGTGCCTCGATCATTTCCAGCACGGCAAGGCCGGGGAAATCGCGCAACATCGCCGCAAACTGGTGGGGGCTGGCAGCGTCCGTCGATCCGGTCAGCGCGGCGCGATCCTCGCGAAAGCACCACGAACGGTCCGTATTGCGCGATGGCTTGAGGCACATGCGCCGCATGAGAATGGCTGGGATCGGGGAAGGCATAGCGTGCCGCCTGATAGGTATGGGTGGTAATGGTGCCGCGCGGTGTTCGATCGACGACGGTTTCGGCATCGCGCGGCTCGGCCTGCCAGCCCGCCGCCGCAACACTGTCATCCACCCGCACCCAGCGTTGCTGCGCCGGATCCCATTCCTCAACCCATGTCTCGGTGCTGATGATGCGCTGGCCGTGACCATGATTGCTCTGCGCCAGCGCGGCGCCGGGCCACATCAGCGCTTGCAGACAGACAATAAGGGCGGCGATCCACTTCATGCAGGGCAAACTGCGCCCGTGCCACCTATCAATTCGCAAAGGTTTATACTTGCCAAAGTGTTTAGAGATGCCGCTTACAGGCTCGACAACCTCTGCTTTACGCTGCACAAAAGCAGACAATTAGAGGCGTAATCGGGCGCCGTTTCGACGGGGAAAACGCATGGTCGCGCTGGTGAGGACGGTCGCCTATCTCGGGCTGGAGGCGCGCCAGGTCGAAGTGCAATGCCAGGTCGCGAGCGGACTGCCACGTTTCAGCGTTGTCGGCCTGCCCGATAAAGCCGTCAGCGAAAGCCGCGAACGGGTGCAGGCGGCGCTTTCGGCGATGGGCCTCGCGCTCCCGCCAAAACGTATCACCGTCAATCTGTCCCCCGCCGATCTGCCCAAGGACGGGTCGCATTACGATCTGCCGATCGCGCTGGCACTGCTGGCGGCGATGGGCGTGACCGATGCCGAGCAGCTGGGTGACTGGATCGCGGTGGGGGAGCTGGCGCTGGATGGGCGCATCGTCCCCTCGCCCGGCGTGCTGATTGCCGCGCTCCACGCGAGCGAGGCGGAATGCGGGCTGATCTGCCCCGCGCAACAAGGGTCAGAGGCGAAATGGGCGAGCGGTGTGCCGGTGCTGGCCCCGCGCGATTTGTCCGGGCTGTTGTCTCATCTGAAAGGCGCAAGCGTGCTGGCAGAACCGGAGCGCGGCGACGTGATCGATGCTCCACCTGCGCCCGACCTGAAACAGGTGAAAGGGCAGGAAACCGCCAAACGTGCGCTGGAAATCGCAGCGGCGGGTGGGCACAATCTGCTGATGGTGGGCCCGCCGGGATCGGGCAAGAGCCTGCTGGCATCGTGCCTGCCCGGTATCCTGCCAGAGCTTTCCCCGACAGAGGCGCTGGAGGTTTCCATGGTGCAATCGGTCGCGGGAATGCTGGATGCAGGCCGCATCAGCCGCGCGCGCCCGTTTCGCAGCCCGCACCATTCCGCCAGCATGGCCGCGCTGACCGGCGGCGGGCTGAAAGTACGCCCCGGCGAAGTGAGCCTCGCGCATCTGGGCGTGCTGTTCCTGGATGAATTGCCAGAATTCCAGCGCCCGGTGCTCGATTCGCTGCGTCAGCCGCTGGAGACGGGATTCGTGGATGTCGCGCGCGCCAACGCGCATGTGACCTTTCCTGCCCGCGTCCAGTTGATCGCAGCGATGAACCCGTGTCGGTGCGGCCATTTCGGCCAGCCGGGCCACACCTGCGCGCGCGGTCCCCGCTGTTCGAGCGAGTATCAGGCGCGGCTGTCTGGTCCGCTGCTCGACCGGATCGATCTGCATGTTGAGGTCGCCGCGGTCAGCGCGATGGACCTGGCCCTTCCCCCGCCCACTGAAAACAGCGCCGCCGTGGCCGCGCGTGTTGCGGCGGCGCGCGCACTGTGCGGCCCGCGCGGAGTGCGCTCCAACGCGGAATTGCAGGGCGATGCGCTCGAATCAGCACGCCGCGCCCGATGATGCCGGGCGCACGCTGCTGATGCAGGCGGCGGAGAAATTGCGCCTCTCCGCGCGCAGCTATACCCGGATGCTGCGGGTCGCGCGCACCATCGCGGACCTTGCCGGATCGCAGCAAGTGGGCCGCGCGCACATCGCCGAGGCGTTAAGCTATCGCCAGTTCGTGGGAGTGCGGTAAGGGCTGGATTGCGTAACGTTTGAGCTTCGTTCATCGTAAAACGAGTCAATCGCGCGCAAGCGATTGATCCACCGATCGACACCGGCTCCGCCCCCTCTCAGATACGAGCGCCACTCTTGCCCCCCATCCGGAACGCCATTGCAGTGGACGAGGGCGCCGAGCGCGATGCGGGCGATGTTCGTCAGCGCTTCGCCGGGATCGCGCTTACGATCATTGCCGAGGTTCTGATAATAGCGCTGCTGCTCACGCTAGGCTGGAACATCAGTGCGGGCGATCCCAGTGCGCCGGATGTGACTACGTTCGAAGCGCGCAATGTCTCCGAAAATCCGCCCGCGCCCGACCCTGCGGAGCCTGAACAGGCAACCAGCCCCGACCAAAGCGAACCGGTGGTCCAGCCGCCAGAACCTCGGATCACACCGCCGCCGCAATTGCCGACATCGGTGCAAACCCCGCCGCCTGCGCTGATCCTGCCCCGGCCCAATCCGGCGCCCGCGCCGCAACCCAGCCCCGCGCCGCCCGTGCGCAAGCCCCCGGCAAAGGCGCCCGCCGGTCCGCCAGCGCAGGTCTATGGCCCGCCCGACACCGGCCCGCCGGGCAGCGCGAATGACAGCCAGCGCGTCGGCACCGCGCCCAATGGCGAGCCGCTGTATGCCGCGCGCTGGTATCGCGAGCCGACCCGTCAGGAGTTGTCGGGATACCTCTCGACCGCGTCAGGACCGGGCAGCGCGTTGATCGTGTGCCGGACCGTGCCGGACTTCTATGTCGAGGATTGCCAATTGCTCGGCGAAAGCCCCAGCGGATCGCAGATCGGGCGCGCGGTAATGGCAGCAGCGTGGCAGTTTCGCGTGCGACCGGCGATTGTCGGTGGGCGTTCGCAGGTGGGATCGTGGGTGAGGATCAGGATCGACTACACGCAATCCATCCGGCGTTAGGGACCGTGGCGATTGAACCCATTCAGGCGAATTGCCGGACCACTGCGCAAAAATCCTCGCCATAGGTTTCCAGCTTGCGCGCTCCGATACCGGTGATCCCGGCCATTGCATCCAGAGTGGTCGGCTGGACGTGGGCGATGTCGCGCAGCACGCTGTCGTGGCAGATGATATAGGCGGGGATGCCCTGCTCCTTTGCCATGGCGGCGCGCCGGGCGCGCAGGGCTTCGAACAGGGGATTGCCCGCCGGATTGCTGGCTGAACCGGAACCTGTGCGCCTGCGTGATCGGCGCGCTGTCTTCGTGGGCTGGGCGATTGTGAGATCGCGTTCTCCCTTGAGCACAGCGCGCGCCCCGGGACCCAGGCCAGACCGCTATGCTGGGTGGCGATCAGCATTTCCTGCGCCATCGCGGCGCGCATCACCGGGCGCAGCAGCGACGCTTCCTCATCGGAGAGGATGCCGAACACCGATAGCTTGTCATGCCCGCGCTGGCGCACCCGTTCATCCTCGCTGCCCAATAACACCTTCTCGATATGGCCGATGCCAAAGGATTGCCCGGTGCGATACACCGCGCTCAGCAGCTTTTGCGCCACCTGAGTTGCATCCAGAACGCGCGGCGGATCGAGGCAATTGTCGCAATTACCGCAGGTCTCGGGCGGCTCCTCGCCAAAGTGCCGCAGCAGGATCGCGCGGCGGCAGGTGGGTGCCTCAATCAGACCGGCGAGCATGGTGAGGCGCGCCCGCTCGCTCGCGGCGCGTTCCTCGTCCATGTCCGCCAGCCATTGCTGCGCCCGCACGATATCGCCTGCGCCCCAGAACATCTGCGCGCGCGCCGGATCGCCATCGCGTCCCGCGCGACCCGTCTCCTGATAATATCCCTCGATCGATTTAGGGATGCCGGCATGGATGACGAAGCGCACGTCCGGCTTGTCGATCCCCATGCCAAAAGCGATGGTGGCGACCATTACCATATCCTCGGAATGGATGAAGGCGGCCTGCGAAGCGGCGCGTTCTCCCGGCGGCAGCCCTGCGTGATAGACCGCGACCGGGCGGGCGGTGTCATTGGCCAGCGATTGCGCCAGATCCTCCGCGCCCTTTCGGCTCTGAGTGTAAACGATACCCGCGCCCGGAGTGCGATCCAGAAATTCAGCGATCTGGCGTTTCAGGTTGGCACGCGGGCTTATCGTGTATCGGATGTTGGGCCGGTCGAACCCGGCCACGATCAAGCCTTCTGCGGGCAAGCCCAATTGTTCGAGAATGTCGCGCCGCGTCGCCTTGTCAGCGGTGGCCGTCAGCGCAAGGCGAGGGATATGGCCGAATGGTTCGAGAAGCCCGCGCAACTGGCGATAATCGGGGCGGAAATCGTGGCCGAGTTCGGAAACGCAATGCGCCTCGTCGATGGCGAACAAGGCAATCTTCGCCGATTCCAGCAGCGCGCGGAAACCGGGAGTGGTTGCGCGTTCGGGTGCGATATAAAGCAGGTCCAGTTCGCCTTCCCGCAGCGCCCGCGCGGTGGCCGCGTTATCGGAATCCGCGCTGGTCATCGATGCGGCGCGAATTCCCAACGCCTTTGCCGAACGGATTTGATCATGCATCAGCGCGATCAGGGGTGACACGACAATCGCGGTGCCGGGGCGCACGAGCGCGGGCAATTGATAGCACAGCGATTTGCCCGCCCCCGTCGGCATCAGCGCCAGCGTGTGCTCCCCGCGCAAGACCCGAGCGACTACTGCCTCCTGATGTCCCCGAAAACCGGGATAGCCGAATGTTTTGCGCAAGATGGCATGGGCGCGGTCATTCACTGACGTATCGTTCAGGGTTGCAGTCATCGCGAGGACGAAGGGCAGCATTCCGGCAGGGGGTCAAGGGGAGGCGCGCGCCTTAGCCGTTGCTATCCCCGCCGATCTCTTCCCACCATACCGCATAGCGCGAATTGCGAGCGAGTTTGCGGTTTTCGTCGGGCGCGCCGTCAGTCCACCATACCGGCCCGCGTTCTCCCAGGCTAACCTTGGCAGTGTGAACGCGGGACCGCGCGGCTTTCATCGCACCGGCATCGTCTGCGCGCTTGGCAAGGCCAACTGCGCGGCGCGCATCCATCAATTCGTTCACAAGTCGCTGGTTCTCTCCCGGTGAGATCAAGGGGCTGGATTTGCGCCACAACCTGCCGCGAACGACGATGTATCGACCGTCCGGCGTCTCTATCGGAGCAGCGCCAGCGCCTGCGTCAGACTTCCCGGCAGGCTCAGCCAGCAGCAGCGCTTTTGCCGACTTGCGCCATGTCGATCAGGTGGCCGGTTTCCAGCAATTGCGCGTTGGCGGCCTGCGAACCATCGACGCGCTTGCCCACGTCGCCGCGCCGCACAAGGTTGAGGTCCATATGGCCCAGAATGCGGCCATCGTGCGACAGTATCGAAACCGGCCCCACGGGCAGGCGGTCGCGTTCATCGACCAGCACAGGATCCTCGGTCACGTGTTCGCTGCCATATTTCTGGCCCCATTGCCGCAGCGCGATCATCGCGGGCAGCAGGTCAAAGCCTTTTTCGGTCAGACGGTATTCAACCTTGCGCCGATCATCCGCGCACGGTTCGCGTTTGAGGATGCCGTGATCTACCAGTTTGGCGAGGCGATTTGACAGGATATTGCGCGCGATACCGAGTTCGGTGAGGAATTCCTCGAAGTGCTTGAGCCCGTTAAAGCTCGCCCGCAGGATCATGAAGGACCATCGTTCCCCCATCACTTCAAGAGCTTGCGGTAGTCCGCAATCGATCAGTTCCCGCAGTGCTTCTCTGACTTGACCCATATTCAGTCCTCTCGCTGCGACCGCATTAGCGCATTTTTCCGGGCCACACAAAACGGGGGCAAAAAATAATCAGTTTTTAGTTGCAACTTAAAATCGAATCGCATAGGTAGCGATCTGCAACCGGTTTTAATTTGAAACGTTGCGTTGCACAAATTTTGATTGACCCAATACGAAAGGACGAAGCGATGACCCTCTCCCTCAACGCCGCAAGCCGCATCTCCCTGATCGCTACCGCTGCTGTGGCTCTGGCTGCAACAGTCGCGCCGAATGTCGGTCAGGCCGCAGCGCCGTATTACACCGCGACCCTCGCTGCGCCCGCCGAATCGGATCGCGCCGTCGCTGGCGGTGTCGCATGGGCCTGCCAGGATACCACATGCGTCGCAGCAAAGGGCCCTTCGCGTCCGATGCGCATTTGCCGCGGTCTCAACCGCGAATTTGGTGAAATCACCAGCTTCGTGACCGAAGGTGAAGCTCTTTCCGAAGACAAGCTGGCGAAGTGCAACGGCAAATAAGCCGGACATAATCCCCCGGTCCGCCCGTTTCTCTCTCCAGCGGGCGGACAACAAGGCCCCGGCGCAGGCGTTCCCCCGAACACTGCGACCGGGGCATTTTTGTGCCCGTCAGAGCCGCGAACTGAGGATTATAGCAGGCCTGCACCCTCAAGTTGGGCTTTCAGCGCACGGGCATCGGTAAACAGGTGCGCATCCCAACCGCGCGAGCGTGCAGCGGCGATGTTGTCGGGATTGTCATCGGTGAAGAACAATTGCGCACCATCACGTCCGCTGCGTTGTTCGACGATTTCGTAGATCCGCGAATCGGGCTTTGCGACTTTTTCCGTGCCTGACACCACAATATCCGCAAACAGGTCGAAGATGTCATGTTCGGGGCGGAACGTTGCCCAGAACTCGTCTCCAAAATTGGTCAGGCAATACAAGGGCACGCCGTTCCCGTGCAAGCCCCGGACGATATCGTGCGTGCCATCGACCGGCCCTGGCACGGTTTCGTTAAAGCGTGTGGCATAGGCGCGGATGTGGCGTTCGTATGCGGGAAACAAGGTAATGCGTTCGGGCACCATATCGTCCAACGCGCGGCCCTCATCATGTTCGAAATGCCATTCCTCTGTCACGACATTGGCGAGAAACCAGTCGAGCTCCCGCTCATCAGCAATCAGTTTTTCAAACAGCGCGCGCAATTGCCACTGAAACAGCACGCGCCCCACGTCGAAAACCACGGCCCTTTGCAATGCGCTCATCCCGAACCCTTTTCAAATAGAGACGGCTCAAACAGCGACGGCCCGCTCTCCGGTGTGGAGGCGGGCCGCTGCAACCAGTCACCACCCATTCGGGCGATGAAGCCGTCGATCAACCCTGGCGGGCTTTGAAGCGACGGTTGGTCTTGTTGATGACATAGGTGCGCCCGCGACGGCGAATAACGCGGCAATCGCGGTGGCGGTTTTTCAGCGACTTGAGGCTGTTGCGGATTTTCATGTCTGGTCTCTTCAATAATAAAGCGCGCCGGAATCGGTCCGACGCGCGGAATCTCTGTGGCGGCGGTTACCGCGAGACAGGTGTTTCGTCAATGCTCCGCGCGCAATTCCGACAGCTTGCGCTCCCATGCCAGCGCATGGGCGATGATCGTGTCGAGATCGGCGTGCTGCGGCTGCCATGGCAAGGTGGCCCGGATGCGCGAGGGATCGGAGATCAGCTGATCAGGATCGCCCGCGCGCCGCCCCTCCAGCCGCCGCTCGATCGTGCGATTCGTGGCGCGATCCACCGCGTCCAGCACCTCCAGCACGGAGAACCCGCGTCCGTAACCGCAATTCATTGTGAGTGACCGATCCGGCTCCTGCATCAGAGCCTCCAGCGCCAGAACGTGTGCTGCAGCCAGATCGCTGACGTGGATATAGTCGCGCACCCCTGTGCCATCGGGCGTATCGTAATCGGTGCCGTACACGCTCACATGGTCGCGCTTTCCCAGCGCTGCCTCCACCGCGACCTTGATCAGGTGCGTCGCGCCCGCGGTCGACTGCCCGGAACGCGCGCGCGGATCAGCGCCTGCGACGTTGAAATATCGCAGTGTGCAAAAATTCATCCGATGTGCCGCCGCCACGTCGCCCAGCATCTGTTCGGTCATCAGTTTGGACCAGCCATACGGGTTGATCGGCTGGCGCGGCGTATCCTCGCTGACTGGAGAGACCTCGGGAATGCCATAGGTCGCCGCGGTGCTGGAAAAGATGAAATGCGGAACCCCCGCGCGCACCGCTGCCGCGATCAGCGCCCGGCTTTTGACAGTGTTGTTGTGGTAATATTTCAGCGGGTCCGAGACGCTCTCGGGCACCACGACGGAACCTGCAAAGTGCATGATTGCGCGCGTTCCCTGCTCGTCGAATATGCGGGCGAGCAGCGCATCATCCTCGACATCGCCTTCATACAGGCGGACGCCATCGGGAACGGCAAATCGAAAGCCGGTCGTCAGATTGTCGATCACCGCAACCGGCCATCCGGCGTCTTTCAGCGCGAGCACCGCGTGGCTGCCGATATATCCGGCGCCGCCAGTGACCAGAACCGATGATTTGATGTGTGAGGTCATGGGCAGGCTCGCTATCAGAATTATCCTGAACAATCATGAAGCAACCATCGTTCGCATTGGGCGTTTTGTACAAGACAGCTTACTGCCTATGACAATGATACAAAGAGGACGCACCATGCCCGAACGCACATTTTTCAGAACCGCGCTGGCTGCTGCCACGCTTGTCAGCCTATCTGCCTGCGCGGGCGGAGCATATACCGGACCTGTCGAAGTCACGCGCTTTGTTGCCGCGCAGCCCGCCGGGCTGGGTCAGGGGACAATTGCGCTGCGATTTTCCGAAGACCTGAAGAACGCCGCCGCACGCGATGCCTTTCGCGCCGCCGTCGGTGATGAGCTTGCGCAGCTCGGCTATACCGTGATCGACAATGAAGCGACCGCCGGCCAGATCGCCACGATTCAGACCAGTCGCAGCCCACTTGCCGAAACGCAGAACCGCAGTCCGGTAAGCGTAGGCGTGGGCGCCGGGACTGGCGGGTTTCGCGGTGGCCTTGGCGGCGGGCTGGGCGTCGGCGTCAATCTGGGCGGGGGCAACAGCGGTCCGCGCGTGCTGTCTGAATTACGCGTTACCATTGCGCCGCGCGAGGGCGGACAAAACCTGTGGGAGGGTAGCGCCCAGTTCCCGACAAGCGCAAAATCGGCGTACTCGCCGCTAGAGATCAGTGCGCGCACGCTGGCAGCGGGGCTATTCCGGGACTTCCCGGGCGGCAATGGCGAAACGGTCAGCATCACGGCGCAGGAACTGGTGACGACAGAATGAACATTGCAATCGACACGGCATTCGACAGCGGTAATATCGAGGTGCTGGCGATTGACGGGCACAGCGCCAGCCTCGCCCTGCGCAAGGATCACAATTCGCAGTTTGCGCAGTGGTTCCATTTTCGCGTCACTGGCAGCGCAGGGCGGGAGTTGGAGCTGCACATCACCGGTCTCAATGACAGCGCGTATCCCGGCGGTTGGCCCGATTACAATGCGTGTGTTTCCGAAGACCGCGAATATTGGGGCCGCGCGGCCAGCACTTTCGACGCGTTAAAAGACAACGGTACGCTTACGATACGCTACGCGCCGGCCTCCGACATTTGCTATTTCGCCTATTTCGCGCCCTATTCCATGGAACGTCACCACGATCTGATCGCAGAGGCTGCCGCAGCCGAGGGGGTGGACCTCATTCGGCTGACGCAGACGCTGGATGGTCGCCCGCTCGATATGCTGGAGATGGGTGACGGTCCGCTGAAAGTGTGGCTGTATGCCCGCCAGCATCCCGGTGAGAGCATGGCGGAATGGTGGATCGAAGGGGCGCTCGAATGTCTGACCGATCCCGCCGACCCGGTTGCGCGCGGCCTGCTGAAGCATTGCCGCCTTCATATTGTGCCCAATTGCAATCCCGATGGATCGGCGCGCGGGCATTTGCGCACCAATGCAGCGGGCGCAAATCTCAACCGCGAATGGAGCGAACCCAGCGCCGAAAAGTCACCCGAAGTGCTCGCGATCCGGAACCGGATGGACGAAACCGGAGTCGATTTCGCGATGGACGTCCATGGTGACGAAGCGATCCCGGCCAATTTCATTGCAGGGTTTGAAGGAATCCCTTCATGGACCGACGAGCAGGGCGAGCAATTCTATCGCTATCGCCGCATCCTTGACCGGCGCACGCCCGATTTCCAGACCAGGATGGGCTATCCCAAATCCGCGCCCGGACGCGCCAATCTGACGATGAGCACCAATCAGGTGGCAGAGCGCTTTGGCGCGTGCGCGATGACGCTGGAAATGCCGTTCAAGGATCTGGCCAGCTTTCCAGAGCCCGAGCAGGGATGGTCGCCGGAGCGTTGCAAGATGCTGGGCCGCGATTGCCTTGCCGCATTGTTGGAATGGATCGAGAACGAGGACGGCTGAGCGCAGCGCCCGCTGTCGCCTCAGACCAGATGGTCCGGCCCGAAGGCGTGCGGCAGCAACGCCGATAGCGGCACGCGGCGAACTTCGATGGCGCCGACGCAAAGCACCACGGGGTCGGTGCGACCCAGCGCCGCGAGTTCATTGAGCACCTGGCGGCACCGGCCACACGGGCTGATCGGCGTTCCATCCCCTTTATCGGTCGGCCCGGTCACCGCGACTGCAATCAGCCCACCGCGCCGCCCTTCGCCAAAAGCGCGGGACACCGCGACCGTCTCCGCGCATAAGGCGAGGCCATAACTCGCATTCTCTACATTGCTGCCGGTGATGACAGCCCCGTCGGCAAACATCAGCGCAGCCCCGACCCGATAATTGGAATACGGTGCATAGGCACTCGCGCCCGCATCGCGCGCGGCGGCGATCAGCGCGGTTTCCTGCTCGATCGAAATTGTCATCGTTGCACCACCACCCATTCTATCGGACCGGGCACGGCCTCGCTTATCAATTGGCTGTTGGCGCTCCATAGCAGCCATGGCCGCCCGGCATAACGCGGGGGCGAACGGTCGCGCATCAGCCAGACATCCCGGTCCAGCGCCCCGGCCATTTCGAACGTCTGCTCGAATGCCTCATCCAGTTTCAGGATCACCGGCTCGCCCGCATGGGTTTCTATCTGGTTCACCAGCGTCATTACCTCGCTCGTCACCGCGGCCTCGCTGATCGTGGTATCGCAACTGTCGGGCGTCCGCGTCAGGGCGAGCGCGGGCGGCAGCAGGTCGGCATCGCGCGCGACCATCCGGGTAAAGCGAGCCGATTGCGGGTCGGCGCGCTGGCACGGATCGAAGGGCAGGACCACGCCTACCTTCAAACCCGATGCGCGCGCCGCGCTGAACCGTTCGCGAAAACCCGGATCGGGGGCCGCCCCGGCGGTGCCAAGCTCAAGGTAAACGAAGTCTGCGCCGGTCGCCTTCAACGTTTCGAACCGAACGCCCGGCGTGCCGTTGGCGATCACCGCACCCTGTTCTGGATAGGTGGCTTCATCAGGGCGCCAGGATCGCATGTCGATCCACAGCCACGCCGAATAGACAATCCCGCCCAGCGCAATCAGCGCGGCGAATTGCAGCAGCCGGCGGGTCATGCCGCTGCCTTTGGGCCCACGCGCCTTGCCCCGCCTGTTGGATGTCGCTCGCTTTGCCATGACGGTTCACATCAACCTTTGATGTGGAGCACGCAGATCAGCGTGAACAGGCGCCGCGCGGTGGCGAAATCGGTTTCGACCTTGCCCTCCATCCGCTCCAGCAGCAATTCGGCCGCGCCGTTGTGAATGCCGCGCCGGGCCATATCGATCGTCTCGATCTCTGACGGGGTCGCCTTGCGAATGGCCTGATAATAGCTGTCGCAAATGGCGAAGTATTCGCGAATCGGCCTGCGAAACCGCGCAAGCCCGATCAGCAGCGTTTCGAGCATCGCCTCGCCTTCATCGCTCACTTCCATCGCCAGCCGCCCATCGCGCACCGCAAGATGCAGGCGATACGGACCGTCTGCGCCCTTTTCGGCGCTGCGCACGGGTTTGAAACTGTTCTCTTCGATCAGGTCATAGATTGCCACGCGCCGTTCCTGTTCGACATCGGCATTGCGCCACAGGATCGTCGCCTCATCCAGCGTGATGTGTGCGATCCGGTGTGAGGTCGCGTCAGAATCGGGCGGCATATCGGCCATGGCGAACAGCCTTCGCAGATGCCGGGGCCGCAATTCAAGTCTTTCCCCGCAATCCACAATCTCCGGGAAAAATATATATGCCCTCGTGCTCTTGCGCGAAGGGCCGCATCTCGCGCATCAGAGCGGGCATGGACGATACCGAAACACTGCTTTTCCCCAGCGACGATTCCACCGGGGCCGATGTCGCCGGGCGAAAGCTGCCTTCCAACCTAGAGGCGGAGGCGGCGTTTCTGGGCGCTGTGCTGATCGACAATCGTGTGATCGAGGAATTGCGCACCCCGATCAAACCGCACCACTTCTTCGAACCGCTGCATCAGCGCATTTATGAGAAAATTCTCAAGACGGTGGATCGCAACGCCACCGCCTCGCCGGTAACGCTGCGCCCGCAATTCGAAGGCGACGAGGCGCTGAAAGAACTGGGCGGTCCCAGCTATCTGGCAAAGCTGACGGCGAATGGCGCAGGGCTGCTCGCGCCGCATGAACTGGCGCAGCAAATCTATGATCTGGCACTGCTGCGCGAACTGGTGAGCGTGGGTCGCGGGCTGGTCGAAGGGGCGCTGGATACCTCCGAAGATGTCGATCCGATGGAGCGAATTGCGCGCGCGGAAGCGGATCTGTTCGCGGTAGCCGAAGGGGCCGAGACCGGCAACGAGGTCGCGACATTCCGCGATGCCTCGCTGGTGGCGATTCGCATGGCCGAAGCCGCGATGAACTCAGGCGGAGGCCTGTCAGGCAAGACCACCGGGATTTCGGTGATCGACCAGAAAACCGCTGGGATGCACGGCTCCGATCTGGTGATCCTTGCCGGGCGTCCGGGCATGGGCAAGACATCGCTTGCCACAAACATCGCTTTCAACTGCGCCGAAGAACATTTGCGGTGGCAGCAGGACGGGGGCGAGCATAATTACGGAGCGCCTACCGCGTTTTTCAGTCTGGAAATGAGCGCGGACCAGCTCGCGACGCGTATCCTTGCCGAACAGGCCGAGATCAGCTCGGAATCCCTGCGCAGCGGTAAACTGACCAAGGGCGATTTCCAGAAACTGAGCTTCGCCAGTCAACGGCTTGCGGAATTGCCGCTGTATATCGACGATACGCCCGCACTGACTATCGCGGGCCTGCGCAACCGCGCGCGGCGACTGAAACGGCGACACGATATCGGTTTGATCGTGGTCGACTATCTCCAGTTGTTGCAGGGATCGGGCCGCGCGAATGATAACCGGGTAAACGAAATCTCTGAAATCAGCCGGGGCCTGAAGACGCTGGCGAAAGAATTGGGCGTGCCGGTGATCGCGCTTTCACAGTTGAGTCGCGCGGTCGAACAGCGCGACGACAAGCGCCCGATGCTGTCGGACCTGCGCGAATCCGGTTCCATCGAGCAGGATGCAGATATGGTATGGTTCATCTTTCGCGCGGACTATTATCATGAGGCAAAGCGTCCTGACGGGCCGAACGAAAACGGCTTCGCGACCGCCGACGCGGAAGAAAAATACCGCCGCTGGGAAGAAGAATACGATCAGTTGCGCAACAAGGCGACGTTGATCGTCGCAAAGCAGCGGCATGGCTCGACCGGTAACGTTCCGCTCCACTTCCAGAGCGAGATCACCAAGTTTTCCTCACCGAACTACAAATATGATGAGAGCGAAACCTATTGACGGTGTTCGACGGTGCTTGAAGATGCGCGTGTGTCCGATCAGCGATTGAGGCGGCGCGTCAGCCAGTAATCAGTCATCGCCAGGATATAGGCGCCAGTCCAGCGCAGGCGTGCCGGGAAGCCGGACAGTTCCTTGTAACGTTTGCGGGTAATCGGTTCGCTGGCATCCTGCATATGATCGATCATCTCTCGCAACCTGGCTGCAAGACCTGCATCGTCAACTCGCACCATCAGTTCGACATTGATACGGATGGATCGCTTGTCGAGATTGGCACTGCCAAAATAGCTGTAATCGTCGATAATCAGCAACTTCATGTGCAGTTTGCTTGGCTGGAATTCGTAAATTTTCGCGCCGGCTTTCAGCAACCCTCTATACAGCAATCGCGCAGCCGCGATGGTGGCGTCGATGTCGGACTTACCCGCCGTAATGATCCGCGCTTCTCCGCGCCTCGCGACTTTCCCCATAAGACGGCGCAGACTGCGTTGCGGTGTAAAATAGGCAGAGACCGTATCGAGCCGTTTGGCCGATATCAGATCCTTGCGAAATTGTTGCGCCCAGCCATAGAGACTGACCGATGGGCCGCCGACCAGAAGCTGAACCTTGCCCTCACCCGGATGCCATTGCCGGACCATTCGGCGCAAACTGCGAAGTTCCGATTCCTCGCTCTCGATCCAGTTGAGTATCTGGCCGAACCAGTCGGTAAAGCGGTCCACCACCTCGCCCTCGATCGCAACCGAAAGATCGCTCCAGCCATTGTCGCACGGCGGGCTGAAATAATGCTCGGATACGTTCGCGCCGCCCGTCATCACGCGCTTTTCATCCACGATGGCGAATTTCTGGTGGTTGCGAATGAGGTAGCGCACATTCTTGCGTGCAGAAAAAACCGAATAGTGTCCGCCCGCCTCGATAATGGGTTCGAAGAATTCAGGCGGTGCATCGCTGCCGAAATCATCGACGACCAGCCGCACTTTTACCCCGCGCTTTGCCGCTTCGACCAGCGCGTCACGCACTTTCTCTCCCGCCGTGTCGGGCTGGAAAAGATAATAGAATGCATCCACCGTCTGCTGTGCGGATTCGATGTGTTCCACCAACGCTTCGAGCCTGTCCGAACCTGTGGGGTAGAATGTGAATGCATGGCCCTGCGCGGTTATTTTGAAGCGATCAGCTTCGCAATAATCGTCGAAGTTGGATGATGCAGGCGCGCTGTGCGCGACAGGTGCGGTGACGTTCATAATAGCCCAATGCACAAGCACGCGCGAAGTTGCATTTTCTTGACTCTGCGCTCCGCTGCACCTAATTGCCACACGAGATATTTTCCCACAATTCGATAAAGAGGCCCGTTGATGGCACGCGTTACAGTTGAAGATTGCGTCGACAAGGTTCCCAACCGGTTCGACCTCGTCCTGCTTGCCGCACAGCGCGCGCGCGATATTTCCGGCGGTAGTGAGCTGACGGTGGACCGCGATCGTGACAAGAACCCGGTCGTCGCGCTTCGCGAGATTGCCGAGCAGACGGTGAAGCCCAAGGAATTGCAGGAAGCGCTGATTACCAGTCTTCAGAAAATCCTTCCCGACGATGAAGATGATGCCGATGAAATCGGCTCGCTCAGCCAGTCGGCAGAAGCGTTGCGGATCACCGCATCGGCGCCGACCCGTTCAACTTCGATCGGTGCCGATTACGACGGCTGATCGCCGCGATTTGGCGCGGGATCAGGAAACTGTCCCGAATTGAAAAGGCCGCCAGATTGGCGGCCTTTTCCGTTTGCCAGTCACAAAACACACGCGTTAGATGCCAGAATACAGCCGGCGGCACGGCGGGTGCGAAGTCTTGCCTTCGCACCATGTCCATGCGAATGCCTGATTTGTTACGAATTTGTCATATTGGCCGCTAAACGTGTCCATGTGTCGGGAGAACGCGCTGCATCATGGCTTCGATTGCGGTCTACAGTGTCAAAGGCGGGGTGGGCAAAACCACCTTCTCGGTCAATCTTGCATGGTGCGCGGCCAACATTTCCCGGCGAAAGACATTGCTGTGGGATCTTGATGCGTCGAACGGATCCGGCTTTCTGCTCGGCGTTGAACCCACGAAAAACCGCTTCGCTGAAAGTGTCTTCGCTGCCGAAGCTGACGCTTCAAAATTGATTCAGACCACGGCTTACGACAATCTCGACCTGCTGCCCGCCGATGAAAGCATCCGCACGCTGGACCGTCAGTTCGACCGGATCGGCAAGAAGAAGCGGCTGGCCAAACTGGTTGCAGCGCTGGCGAAGGAATACGATCGGATCATTTTCGATTGTCCGCCCGTTCTGAATGAAACCAGCGCGCAGGTAATGCGCGCGGCTGATCTCGTAATTGTGCCGCTGCCGCCCTCTCCGCTGTCCTCGCGTGCATTCGACCAGGTGGTCGAGGAAGTGCGCGGCAGCGGCAAAAGCCATCCGCCGATCCTGCCCGTGCTGTCGATGCTCGATATGCGGCGCACGCTCCACCGCGAAGCGCGCGAGGCCAATCCGAAATGGCCCATCGTGCCGCTCGCCAGCGCGATTGAGCAATGCGCTGTCGAACAAAAGCCGGTGGGTGCCTTCGCCCCGCGCTCACCCGGCGCCCGCGCCTTCACCCAGATGTGGACTGCGATAGAGCGCAAATTGGCGAAGGGATAAACCGCGTCCATTGGTAAGCCCGGTGGGCATTGTGTATCGCGCGTTGCAGCACAAGGGATGACCAGCATGAGCGACATTGCCGAGGGACTGGGCGCAGCAATCGAGGGAGCCGCTGCAGCGCGAGCCGTCGAACCCCATATGGGCGAGGCGTCAGGCGCCAACGGGCGCGCGGATATTTGCTCCAATTGCGGGTCTGCAGTCTCCGGGGCTTATTGTGCGCATTGCGGGCAGAAATGGCACATTCACCGCTCGCTTGCCGCGATTGGCCATGATCTCATCCACGGCGTTCTGCATCTGGACGGGAAGCTGTGGGCAACGCTGCCACTGCTGACATTCAAACCCGGCGAACTGACGCGCCGCTACATCCAGGGTGAGCGAGCCAAATTTGTCAGCCCGATGGCGATGTTCCTGTTCAGTGTCTTTGCCATGTTTGCTGTGTTTCAGATGGTGGGAATTGGGCCGCCGAACGATCTGAGTTTCGGTGATGAAGCCCAGGCTTCGCTTGCCGAAGCGGAGCGAACCTCGATTGCCGAATACGAGCAACGCGCGCAAACCATCGAAAGTTTTCCCGAAGGATCGCCCGAGCGCGCTGACGCCGAGGCTGCTCTCGCCCAAGCAGAGACAAACCTTCGCGAATTGCGCGCGTTAAAGGGTCTGGTCGGGGTTGAAGGCGGCGAACAGGCAAAGGGCGATGAGCAGATCGGCACGAATGAGGGTCGCGATTTGCGCGACATCCCTCTGGTCGCGACGCTGGTCGATAAGTGGACCGAAAACCCCAGCCTTATGATCTACAAGCTTCAGGCTAACGGATACAAGTTCAGCTGGTTGCTCATCCCTCTTTCGCTGCCGTTTGTATGGCTACTGTTTGTGTGGAAGCGGCGGGTTCTGGCGTATGACCATACGGTCTTCATCACGTATTCGCTCAGTTTCATGTCGCTGCTGTTTATCGCGTTGTCGCTGATGAATGCTGGCGGGATTTCGGTGGGCTGGGTGATCGTGCTGTTCAGCATTACCGCGCCGCTGCACATCTATAAGCATCTGCGTCACAGTTATCGCCTGTCGAGATTTTCGACGATCTGGCGGTTTCTGGCACTTCTGCTTTTCATCAATGTCGTGCTTCTGCTGTTCCTGCAGGCGCTGCTTTTGCTGGGCGCGTTCTGAACGACCGGAGTTCAGGCCAGAAAGAATGGGCGCCGAATCGCTTCGACGCCCGCTCTCGCTGTGATTTCACAACATCAGGTCCGGGTCAGGCGCCCTGAGGAGCCTCATCCCCGCCAGAACCCTCAGTGCCTTTCCCACCTGCAGCGCCAAACCGCTTGCCGGCTTTGGGAATAGCCGAGCCGTGGACAGGCCGCACGATCGATGGGCCGCTGGGCGCATCAGGACGATCAATATTGCCTCCACCCATCAACGTGTCGATTTCTTCGCCGGTTAGCGTTTCGTATTCCAGCAACGCCTGCGCCAGAAGGTGTAGCTTGTCCTCCTGATCGGTGAGGATATCCGTCGCCCGCTTCAGGCCGTCTTCAACCAGACGCTTGATTTCGGAATCGATCAGCTTGTTGGTTTCAGCCCCGCCCATCGTGCGTGCCGATTGGCCCATGCCAAGGTAGCCTTCCTGCTGCTGTTCGTATTGCAGCGGGCCCAGCTTGTCGCTCATGCCCCATTTCGTAACCATGTTGCGCGCGAGATCAGTGGCATACTGAATATCGCCCGATGCGCCGCTGGAAACCTTGTTGTGCCCGAAGATGATATCTTCCGCAACGCGGCCACCCATCGCCACGGCTAGGTTCGCGTGCATCTTGTCGCGGTGATAGGAATAGCTGTCCCGCTCTGGCAGGCGCATCACCATGCCCAGCGCGCGACCGCGCGGAATAATCGTCGCCTTGTGAATCGGATCGGATGCCGGCTCATTGATGCTGACCAGCGCGTGGCCTGCCTCATGATAGGCGGTCATTTTCTTCTCTTCCTCGGTCATGACCATGCTGCGGCGTTCCGCGCCCATCATGACCTTGTCCTTGGCATCCTCGAACTCCTGCATCGCGACCAATCGCTTGTTACGGCGGGCAGCGAGCAGCGCCGCCTCGTTCACAAGGTTGGCAAGGTCAGCCCCCGAGAAGCCCGGAGTGCCACGCGCAATCGTGCGCGGGTTCACATCGGGGGCCAGCGGCACTTTCTTCATGTGCACGCCGAGGATCTTCTCACGTCCTTCGATATCCGGGATCGGCACCACAACCTGACGGTCGAACCGGCCCGGACGCAGCAGCGCCGGGTCCAGCACGTCAGGACGGTTGGTTGCCGCGATGATGATGATGCCCTCGTTAGCCTCGAACCCGTCCATCTCAACCAGAAGCTGGTTCAATGTCTGTTCGCGTTCGTCGTTGGAATTGCCCAGACCGTGCCCACGTGACCGGCCCACCGCGTCGATTTCGTCGATGAAGACGATGCAGGGCGAGTTTTTCTTGGCCTGTTCAAACATGTCGCGCACCCGGCTTGCGCCGACGCCCACGAACATCTCGACAAAGTCGGAGCCGGAAATGGTGAAGAACGGCACACCCGCCTCACCCGCAATGGCGCGGGCTAGCAGCGTCTTGCCGGTGCCGGGCGAACCGACCAGCAACGCACCCTTGGGAATCTGGCCGCCAAGCTTGGAAAACCGCGTCGGGTCTTTCAGAAACTCGACAATCTCCTCCAGCTCCTCGCGCGCTTCGTCGATGCCAGCGACATCGTCGAACGTGACACGGCCGGATCGTTCGGTCAGCATCTTGGCCTTGGACTTGCCAAAGCCCATCGCGCCGCCGCCGCCGCCTTTCTGCACCTGCCTCAGCGCAAAGAATGCAATGCCGAGGATCAGGATGAAGGGCAATGAATTGAGCAGTACCCACATCAGCATGTTCGGCTCTTTGGCCGGCATACCGGTGAAATCGACGTTGTTGTCTTCCAGCAAACCGGTGATCTCGGTGTCGTTCGCCACGGGGATGGTGGTGAAGGTCTGGCCGTTGTTCTTGTAAGTGCCGGTGATGATTTCCTCACCCAATTGCACTTCGCCGATCTTGCCTTCTTCAACCTGCTCACGAAAGTCGGAATAGCGGATCTGCGTGCCCGGCGTATCCCCGGCATTGCTGAACAGCGAGACGACCAGCAGCAGCGCGAGGAATATCCCGCCCCAGATCATCAATTGCTTCACCCAGGGGTTCTGGCCTTCGGGCGGTTGCTGTTGCGGATCGTTCTGGTCGTTCATGACGTGGTGATTCCTTGGCTAGACCCGTCCAATGTAGGACTGCACGAATGAATGGCAAGATAATGCGCGCACCGGCATTGACTGCATATTGCGCAACAGGCGTGCGATTAAATCACCCGTTCGCCAAAGCCGCATCGGGTGGACGATACGCAGCGAGAAACACGTCCACTGCGCCAGCGATGCGCGCGGCGCTGGCATCCGGACAGGCGGCCACCCCAAAACGCCGTTCGAGATCGCCCATTCCCTTGGCCAGCGAAACGAACTGTTCCGCCGCCAGATCGCAATTGGCAATCGACAATTCGCCGCGATCATGCGCTGCCTTGAGAAATGCGCTGAATGCCTGTCTCATGCGGTGAGGCCCAGCTTCAAGAAACGCGTGGCCGATAGTTGGATCGACTTCGGTTTCGGCAGCAATGCGGCGCTCGAACTGGATCATTTCGGGGCGCGAGAGAAATTCGAACATCCCCTCTCCAATCCGGGTCAACCGATCCCGAATGGAGCCTGCGGTCATGTTTTCGATCGAGAAATAGCCGCGCATCTTTTCGCATTCGCACTCGACAGATGCGCCAAAAAGCGCGCGCTTATCGCCGAAGTGATTATAGATCGTGACCTTCGATACCCCGGCATCGGCCGCCACCTGTTCAATCGAGGTGGCGGAAAAACCGACACCGAAAAAACGGCGCGATGCAGCCTCGATGATCGCCTGGCGCTTGGCCTGATCAGAAGGGCGTCCGGGTTTTTTCTTCAAAGGACTGGAACTCGATTTGATCATGGCTGTTGACAAACTGAACGGAGCCGTTCAGTTGAACGCCGTTATACGGTGTCGTTCAATATTGTACGATTCCTTCGATGCAGCAACCCCTGCGCGATATAAAGGTTCCGTTCCGATGCTCTGGATCGCCATCAGAATGCTTACGGGCGACAAGCAGAAATTCTATGGCCTGTTGTTCGGCATCGGTTTTTCGACGCTGCTCATCACGCAACAGCTGACGATCTTCGTCAATCTGGTCGAACGCGGAGCGAGCGGGGTTTACAACGCTCCCGAAGCGCAGGTGTGGGTAATGGACCCGGTCACGCGCACCACCGATGTCAGCTATGCCATGCCGTCCACCGCGCTGGACGAGGTGCGTTCGGTGCCCGGCGTGGAATGGGCGGTGCCGCATCTGCGAGCGGTTGCATCGGTGCGCACCGGCACGGGCGATCTGGAAGGCGTGGCAATCATTGGCGTCGACGATGCGACGCTGATCGGAATGCCGCAGCGCATGGTCACCGGTGACAAATCGGTGCTGTCCCAGCCCGACAGCGTCGTGATCGACGATGGCGGTGTGGGCAATCTGTTCGGCAATGGCGAAGAACCGATTGGAGCGCGGCTGGAACTGAACGATCAGCGCGCCGTCATTCGCGGTGTGGCCGATGCCATTCCCAGCTTCACCAGCCAGGTCGTGCTTTACACCAAGTACAGCCGTGCGCTGAACTACGTGCCGGGCACGCGCAACCGCCTGACCTTTGTACTTGCCGGGGTGAGCGACGGGCTGACGCCGACAGAAGTCGCCAGCCGGATAGAGGCGCAGACCGGCCTCAAAGCGGTGACGCGCGACGATTTCTCCCGCGCCGGGGTCGATTTCATCATCGAGAACACGGGCATCCCCACCAATTTCGGTATTACGGTGGTGCTGGGATTTGTCGTCGGTGTCGCCATCGTGGGCCTGACCTTCAGCCTGTTTATCCGCGACAACATCAAACAGTTCGGCGCGCTGAAAGCCATCGGTGTCACCAATTCCAAGATCATGGGCATGGTCGCGGCGCAGGCCGGACTGGTCGGCTTTATCGGCTATGCATTGGGCGTGATTGGCACGGTTGCCTTTATCCGGGGCTTTTCCGGTAATCCCTTCTTCAAGGGCTTTTACATCGCCTGGCAAATCCCGTTGATCAGTCTGGCTGCTGTGGTCGTCATACTGGCGATCACCGGCTGGCTGGCGCTGCGCAGCGTGCTCAAGACCGAACCTGCATCGGTGTTCCGGTGATGGAGACGCAAGACATCACAACCGCGGCCCAATCGAACGCCAATACCGAAACCGCGATCTGCGCGCGCGGGATCGTGCGCGATTTTCAGGCGGGCCAGTCCACCATCCGCGTGCTGCACGGGATCGACACCGATATCCGCGCGGGCGAAATGACCTATGTTGTCGGCGAAAGCGGATCGGGAAAGACGACGCTCATCTCCATCATGTGCGGCATATTGTGGCCGACCGAGGGTGAGGTGAAGGTCTTCGGCACCGATATATACGCGCTGTCGGATACCGAGTTGGTGAAGTTTCGGCTCCAGAACATTGGCTTTATCTTCCAGCAATACAATCTCATCCCCTCGATCGACGCCGCGGCCAATGCCGCTGTGCCGTTGATTGCGAAGGGATGGCCGATTGCCAAGGCCCGCGCGAAGGCGGCGGAGCTGCTGGACGCGCTGAACATTGGCGATCAGGCGGAAAAGCTGCCGCGCCAGCTATCGGGTGGTCAGCAACAGCGCGTCGCGATTGCGCGGGCGCTGGTGCATGAACCGCGACTGGTGGTGTGCGATGAACCCACCGCCGCGCTCGATGCGAAATCAGGCCGCCGGGTGATGGACCTGCTGCGCGAGGTGGCCGTCGCGCCAAACCGCGCCTGCATTATCGTTACCCATGACAACCGCATCTTCGACCTCGCCGACCGTATCCTTGTATTGGAGGATGGGCGGGTCACGCATGACGGCACCGAAATGCCCGACGATCACTGACCTCGCCCGCCCCGCCCCTCATTCCTTCAGGACCAGATCGAGAACACCCCATGGCCCTATTTCCCAGTAACGTGAGCTTTTCGCGCCAGATCCTGCCGGTGATCGCGTTGATCGGCATTGTCGTCGCGGCTTTCCTGATATTCAACGGGCTGCCCGATCGCTCGACCGCAGAACCGCAGCAGCAGCCGCCCAAGGCCACCGGAGCGCTGGCTGATGCCGCGAGGGTGGCGGGATCGGGGCTGGTCGAACCCGCGAGCGAGATCATCGACATCGGCTCTGCGGTGTCGGGTCTCATCACCGACTTGCGGGTCGTGCCGGGGGACCGGGTGGAAAAAGGCCAGCCGCTGTTTACCGTGGATGACCGCTCCGTGCGCGCACAGTTGTCCGAAGCGAACGCCGCCATTGGCGAAGCGCGCGCGGCTATTGCCGAGGCGCAGACCGCCCGCACCACCGCTCAGCAGCAATTGGCGCTGTATCGCGGGCTGAGCGATCCCGCCGCCGTCAGCCGCGCCGAAGTGATCCGCGCCGAGGGTGAGGCCGATGCCGCTGCCAGTCGCCTCAGCGTTGCGCGCGCGCGACTGAACGCAGCGCAGGCCCGGGCCGGTTCTGCCCGCACAGAGCTGGGCCGGTTGACGGTCCGCGCGCCGATTTCCGGCGAAATCCTTGCTGTGAACATCCGCCCCGGCGAATTCGTTGCAACCCAAGGCGGCAGTACGCAGCCTTTCATCCAGATGGGCGAGACCAACCCGCTGCATGTGCGCATCGATATCGACGAAAACGAGGCCCCGCGCGTCGAACTGGGCGCAATGGCCATCGTCAGCCCGCGCGGCGCGGCCCAAAACCAGGTCAAGGCGACGTTCGTGCGCGCCGAACCCCAGGTCGTGCCGAAACGCCAGCTGACCAACAGCGCGGCAGAACGCGTCGATGTGAGAGTGCTGCAACTGATCTATGCCCTGCCGCAGACTGATCTGTTCCGCGTGGGCCAACAGGTTGATGCCTTCATTCCGGCAAGGAAGGCGACCGGGGACCGGAGTCCCGAACAGGCTCCGGCAAAAGCGGACGGGGAGTAACCGTCATGGCCCGCCTGCCCCGCCTTATCCTCGCGCTGTCGGCCACATCTGCGCTGGCTGCCTGCGGGCTTAAGCCCGTGCCCGAAATCACGACACCAGCGCCAGCGTTGTCGCCCGCCTTTTATTACGCCCCCAATGCCGATGCGGCAGCCAGTGTTGAGGCATTGCTGCCCTATGGCGATGCTGCGTTCGCCACGCTGGCCGATGCCGCGCTCACCGATGCGCCCAGCCTTGCCGAAGCCATCGCGCGGATCGACGCCGCGCGGGGCCGCGCCGCGCGCGCCGGGGCCGATCGCCTGCCCAATATCAGCGCGGATGCGAGCGTGACCGAAAACCGGATCAATCCCAACCAGTTCGGCGATGCGGGGGCCAGCGGGCTGATCCCCAGTACCCAGACGTTCTACGGCGCGAACCTTGTCGCCAGCTGGGATCCTGACATTTTCGGACAATTGCGCGCGCAGGAACGCGCCGCCCTTGCCCGCATCGATGCCGCCAGCGCCTCTGCCGGGGCGGTCCGCAATACGCTGCTGGCGGAGATTGCGGGCAGCGTCATCGACTGGCGCACTCTGGCCGCGCGTTCGGAGGCACTGCAGGCCGATGTCGCCGCCGCAACGCGCCTCGCGGCATTGGCGAAGGTGCGCGAGGATGCCGGGATCGCCCCCGGTTTCGACCGGGTCCGCGCCGAAGCCGCTGCCAGCGCCTCTCGCTCCCGCCTGGCTGCACTGGAAAGCGAGCGGGTGCGGATCGTCGGTCGGCTGGTCACGCTGACGGGGCAGGATCCAGCCGAGGTCGCCGCGGCGCTAGCGCTTGCCTCGGGCGGGCTTGACCGTCCGCCACCGCCTGCCGCCTTGCCGTCTGAACTCCTCGCCAACCGGCCCGATGTCCTGGCCGCCGCAGCGACGCTTGCCGCGAGCGATGCGGACCTTGCCGCTGCAGCACGCGCGCGTTTCCCCAAACTGACACTGTCGGGGGTGCTGGGTTTGCTGGCCTTCAATCCGGGAGACATTTTCGACGAGGATTCGATTGTCGGATCGCTCACCGCAGGGATCGCCGGACCGCTGCTCGACTTTGGCCGGATCGAGGCTGGGATCGACACTGCAGCGGCGGAAAAACGCGCTGCCTTCGCAGCCTATCGCGGCGTTGTGTTTCAGGCGCTGGGCGATGCCGAGGCAGCCTATGGTGTGATCGCGGCAAGCGATATCGAGGCCGAGTTGGCGATGAAGGAACGAAGCGAGCTGGATCGCGCGGCGACGCTAGCAAATGATCGGTATCGCGCCGGACTTGCCAGCTTCCTCGAAGTGCTCGAAGCGCGCCGTGCCGCCGATGCCAGCGGCGAACGCGCAGCGGCGGCACTGGGCCGCGCAGCAAGAGCGCGCGTGCTGTTGTGGCAGGCGTTGGGTGGCGAAGTTGCTGGTCAGGAGCGCGAACCGGACGACCGCACCGGGCAGGATCAGCCCATCAGCCAGTAAATCCCCATTCCCACCGCGCTCAGCGCGGCTGCCCCGCCGATCAGCACCGCCAGTCCGTCGCGCACGATCAGCGCGAGCGACAAGACGGTTATCGCGGCGAAGGGCACCGCAGCGGCGAAGGGCAGCAATTCCAGCGGCGGAATAAAGCAGCACAGCAAGACAATGACCGCACCCACCAGTCGCAGTGCGACATCCCCGGTCAGCCATTCCATCCGCTCTCTCGCGATCGAATCGAGCCATTTGGCGACCTTTTCCAACTTGTCGGTCGCGCCGCTAAGCTTGTCAGAGGGGACGGATCTGCGGGCGATAAAGCCCGGCACCCAGATGCTGTCGCGCCCGAACGCCAATTGAACTGCGACCAGCGCAATGATGACAGCGATTGCTGTTGGCACGCCGGGAATGCCTCCGGTGGGCAACGCCC
>CAWIQR010000002.1:0-384906 GCA_963838365.1 uncultured Alphaproteobacteria bacterium | reverse complement strand
CAGACCGGTCGGCCCGTCGGACATCCCGAGGGCAGGAATCCCCAGCCGCTCGATTGCCGGTAAGGTCCAAAAATCCTGCCCCGAAAGCAGTGCGATCTTATCTTCCAGCGTAAGAGCTGCGAGCAACTCTGAAAGGCGATTGCTGTCACTCCAAGGCTTGATCATGTTGGCTCCGACTGTCCCTGAGGACCGCAAACCAAGACGCTTGTCAGGATTAAGTCAAACATTATTTCATATATAAACCGACGCCATCGGTAACCAAACGCTTTGGCCTGAATCGCACTGCGCGTCTTCGGCTCCGCAGTTCCCAAAGCTGCCAGCCGCTCTCAATCGCTCATGCTTCGTCGACGCAGATCTGGCGCTGTTCGCCGAGACCTTCGATCCCAAGCTCCACCACATCGCCCGCCTTCAGGTAGAGCGGCGACTTCATGCCAAGCCCCACGCCGGGTGGGGTGCCAGTCGAGATAATGTCGCCGGGCTGCAAGCTCATGAAGCGCGAAACGTAACTGACCAGAAAGGCGACAGTGAAAATCATCGTCCTGGTATTGCCGGTCTGCATGCGGATGCCATTGACGTTGAGCCAGAGGCCAAGGTTCTGCGGGTCCACAACGCCATCACGAGTTACAAGGTAAGGGCCGATCGGGCCAAAAGTGTCGGCACTCTTTCCCTTGACCCATTGCCCCGTCCCCTCGAGCTGGAGCGCGCGTTCGGACACATCGTGTATCACGCAAAAGCCCGCGACATGGTCAAGGGCATCGGCCTCGCTGACATGTTTGGCGTGCGTGCCGATGACCACACCAAGCTCCACTTCCCAATCGGTCTTTTGCGCCCCACGCGGAATCTCCAGTGCATCGTTCGGCCCGCAGATGGCGCTGGTGGCCTTGAAGAAGACAACCGGCTCCGCGGGCGGCTCGACCCCGGTTTCGGCCGCGTGGTCGGCATAATTGAGGCCGATGCAAATGAATTTGCCGACCTTGCCGACGCATGGCCCAATCCGCTGTCCCGCAGGCAGGACCCGAAGGCCCGATAGCTCGGCTTGTTGCAGACAACTCAGCGCTTCTTCATTCAGGCTGCCCCCGTCGATATCGGCAATCAGGCTGCTGATATCGCGGATTGAACCATCATCGGCCAATATCGCCGGGATTTCCTGACCGGCTGGCCCGACACGCAGCAATTTCATGCAAAACTCCTCTCAGGCCGTCCAGCCGCCATCGATCACGTGGATTGCGCCCGTGGTGAAACTGGCTTCGTCACTCGCGAGATAGACGGCGAGCTTCGCGATCTCATCCGGCCGGCCCAACCTGCCCATCGGTTGCCGCGCCACGAATGCGGCGCGGGTTGCCTCGTAATCACCCAGCGCGCGCATCCGGCCCTGAAGTGATGGCGAATCCACCGTACCGGGGCAGATCGCGTTGCAACGAATGCCGTGCGCGACGAAATCTGCGGCAATCGCTTTCGTCAAACCGATGACCCCGGCCTTCGATGTGCCATAGGCGAAGCGGTTTGGCACGCCTGTCACGCTCGAAGCGACTGAGCTCATGTTGAGAATGACGCCGCTCTGCCGCGTGAGCATTTCGGGCAAGAATGCTCTTGCGAGCCGGTACATCGATGAAAGATTAAGCGCGATTGAGCGGTCCCACGCGTCTTCGCCACAATCGAGGATGCTGCCGTGATGCACCCAGCCCGCTACGTTGAACAGAATGTCCGTATCCGGGAGCAGGGCTGCCGCTTCATTGATCGCCTGCCGATCGCTGACATCGAGGGGCAGCGTCTCGATAGTGCTACACTCGGCCTTCAAGGCCTCAAGCGCAGTGCCATTGATATCAGTGGCAACCACGCGGGCACCCTCCTTTGCAAAGGCGAGCGCGCTGCTCCTGCCGATGCCCGCCCCTGCGGCCGTGATGAAGGCCGCCTTGCCCGCCAGTCGCCCCATGTCAGTTCTGATCCTTCAAGCCGTAGATTTGGACAGCTGTCCCGCCGAAAATTGCCGCCCGTTCTGCGGAGCCCAGATGTGCCGTCAGCCGCTGCGCCTGATGAAACCACCCGTCGTAACTGCCTTTGAGCGTCACCACCGGCCAGTCGCTGCCCCACATCACCCGGGCAGGCCCGAAAACCGCGATTATCGTCGCCACGAAGGGGGAAAGATCCTGATCTGCGCCCTCGCCTCCCGTCTCGGTCAGTAGGCCCGAAAGCTTGCATGACACGTTCTCATTCGCGGCAAGTGCGGTGATGTTTTCCCGCCAGCGCCCGAATGCGTCAGGCTTTGTCAAGAGCCGGGCAACGTCGGGCTTGCCGCCGTGGTTGAGCACGATGGCAAGCTGAGGATGGCGCTGGGCGATCTGCGTGAGCGGGCGGATCAGGTCGCACCGCGCATGACCATCGAACACCAGTCCCGTCTCGGACATGGCTTGAAAAACGGGGCCGATGTGCGGCTGCGTAACCCATGTTGGATCATCGATGTCGCCGATCATCGGGCGCAGGCCTACGATCAGCGGCGTCTCGGCACGGCGAAGGACTTGTAGGACGGCATCTTCGGCGACGAAATCGGTCCAGCCCACCACACCAGCAACCCGCGCATCATTCGCAGCGGCTGCCAGCATGAAGTCAGTCTCCGCTGCGGTCGCGGCGGCCTGAACAAGAATAACCTTCTCGACCGGGTTTGTAGACAGTTCATGCGCCACATCGTCGAGATTGAAATCGCGGTAGATTGGCCCGAGTGCAGAGGTCAGCCAGTCATAGTCACCGCGGCGCAGCTGCCAGATGTGAAGATGGGAATCGACGATGGTCATTGCGCGATTGGCGCCTCTGGTGAGAGCAGCCCGGCGTCGCGCAGCGCTTTCCACATCGCGGGCGGAATGTCGGCATTAAACCAGGCAGCGCATTGCTCGACCTCTTTGGCGGTCCGGGCGCCCACCAGCACAGTCTCGACGGCGGGGTGATGCGCGGCGAATTGCAGCGACGCTGCGCCAAGGGGGACCCCGATGCTTGCGCATATCTGCTCAATGGCAGTAGCACGCAGGATCACCTCCTCGGGTGCCTGCTGATAGTTGTATTCCGACGAACCTGCCAGCAGGCCCGAATTGAACACCCCACCCAGAATGACCCGCGTGCCCGACTGTGCGCAACCATTGAGGAAGCCGAGCGATGCCTCATGTTCGAGCAGGGTATAGCGCCCTGCCAGCAGAACGACATCGAGCGGCCTTTGGGCAAGCACATCGACGCAGGCCTCAACCTCGTTGACGCCCAGCCCGATCCGATTGATCCGTCCAGCCTGCCTGAGCTCCTCGAGCGCGGGAAAGGCGCCCGCCAGCGCTTCGCCAAGCATCGCCCCGGCGCGGTCCCTGTGGACAAGGTGACCCAGATCGTGAACGAGGACTGTGTCGATCCGTTCAACCCCGAGCCTCGCGCAGGACGCCTCGAACGTCGCAAGCACAGCTTCACGTGAGTAGTCGAACACCGGAATCCAGGGATCGGGATTGGCAAAGCCGAGTTCCGGCACCGGAGTTCCCGTCGCTGGTACAAGCTTGCGGCCGACCTTGGTCGACAGGCTCATCGGACAATCTGCGCGGGCGGCCAGCCATGCACCGATCCGGCGTTCGGACAGGCCATGTCCGTAAAAGGGCGCGGTGTCGATCCAGCCGTATTGCAAGCGGACAGCTTCATCGAGCGCGGCGGTAGCGGCGGCATCGGATACCTCGCGATAGAGGTTCCCGATCCCTGCAGCGCCGAAGCCCAAGTCAGCCTTGCGGTCAGGCACCGCTTTGCCTCTTGTGTTCCTGCCATACCCAGCCGTCCGGGAAGGCGTGGCTTGCGCGGCTGGCAGGGTGCATTTCGGCCGAGTAACCAGGGCGCAGTGGTGCTAGATAGCGACCGCCCTTGATGCGGACCGGGTCGAGGAAATGCTCGTGCAGCTGGCCCGAATATTCGATTAACCGGCCTTCCTGTGTTCCGGAAATGCAGACATAATCGATCATGGAGAGGTGTTGCACATATTCGCACAGCCCGACCCCGCCAGCGTGCGGACACACCGGCACTCCCGCCTTGTCCGCCATCAGCAGGACCGCCAGTACCTCGTTCACTCCGCCCAACCGGCAGGCGTCGATCTGGCAGAAGTCGATCGCCCCTGCCTGCAGGAACTGTTTGAACATGATCCGGTTGTGCGCATGCTCTCCAGTGGCAACCCCAATGCCTGCCGGGCGCACCCCTTGTGCAATCGCGAGGTGCCCCAGAATATCGTCGGGACTGGTCGGTTCCTCTATCCACAGGACATCAAACGGAGCGAGGGTCTTTGTCCAGGCAATGGCCTCATCGACATCCCACACCTGATTGGCGTCGATCGCCAGCTTGGCCTTTTCGCCCAGAGTTTCCCGGAAGATGCTGCACCGCCTGATATCTTCGCGCTGGTTGCGTCCGACCTTGAGCTTGAAGTGGCGCCAGCCATCGGCATAAGCGCGCTGTAGCTTCGCGACGAAATCGGCGTCACTATACCCGATCCAGCCCGCCGAGGTGGTGTAGGCCAGGTAGCCGTGATCGAGCACCTCGGCGATGCGAGCGTTGCGTCCGTTGGCCTGCTGCGTGAGGCGCTCTAGCGCTTCGGCTGGGGAGAGGAAGTCGCTTATATGGCGAAAATCCACGGCCCGCACGATGTCCGCCGGGCTCATGTTGCTGACATATTGCCACAAGGGAAGGCCGCGCCGCTTGGCCATAAGGTCCCAGACCGCATTGATTACAGCCGCCGCCGCAAGGTGGACGACGCCCTTTTCCGGTCCCAGCCAGCGAATCTGGCTGTCGGCATTAAGTATCTGGACCAGCAGACCGGGGTCCGCTTCGAGATCCTCGATCAGACGGCCGTACAAAGCAGGGGCAATCAGGTCGATTGCAGCAACGCACAGCTCCGTCCCACGCCCGATCGTGAAAGTCAGACCGTGGCCTTCCAGCGCGTCATCTGTCTCGAACACGATATAGGCGCAGGAATAATCCGGATCCGGGTTCATCGCATCCGAGCCATGGCTTTCGCGCGATGTCGGGAATCGCAGGTCCTGGCAGCTATGCCCCGTTATTCGCATGTCTTGCCCCCATTTCACGCCCGGCCCGTTTCTGGCTTCGTTGGCTTTCGTCGGGTTCTGGGCGCGAAATTGCATCCGCTATCGCCGGCAAGAGTTGGTAGCTCAAAGATGCTTTGGCATTGAACGAGGTGATTGTGTCATCGCCGAGTACGGAATAGGTTGCCGCAATCGGCGTTCCGTCCGAAGTGACAACGCGCAACCTTGTCGACGCACGAATCCGCAACACGGTGTCAGCGCCCGGCGTGATGCTTGCCTTCGCCAGAGCGCCACCCTGCCATGCCAACCCGAGGCTATGGCCGCCCCGCAGGCGCATCCCTGTGACCGACCCCTCCGGCCATGCCGCCGGGATGGCGGGCAGTAGGTGCACCATGCCGAGATGGCTTTGCGCCAGCATTTCGAAGACCGCCGCAGCGCCGCCCAGATTACCGTCAATCTGGAACGGCGGATGAGTGGTCAGCAGGTTGGGCTGCGAAGCGCGCCCCACCAGCACCGAGAGCTGGGCATGGGCCTCGTTACCTTCGTGCAGGCGTGCGAACATGTTCGCCAGCCATGCTCGGCTCCAGCCCGTCCCGCCGCCGCCGTTCTCCAGCCGCTTGGCGATTGTCTTGCGCAAGGCCGCGACGAGCTCTGGCTGGGTGTCGGGCGCGATCTCGCGCCCCGGATGCAAGCCGAATGAGTGCGCGATGTGCCGGTGTCCGGGCTCCGCCTCTTCAAAGTCGGCGATCCATTCCTGCAGGCGCCCGTCTCTTGGGCTGATGATCGGGGCAGGAAGGCGCGCGAGTGCAGCTCGAATCTCCGCTTCAAGCGCTTGGTCGAACCGCTCATCGCCCCGATGTTGCCTGGTCTCTGCAAGGAGTTCCAGCGTCGAATGCCACACCTCGCGCACGATCTGAATGTCGGCCGTGCTGCCATAAGTCAGCACTGCCGGCTTGCCATCTTGCAGATACTTGTTTTCCGGAGATTGCGACGGGTTGGTGACTAATGATCCGGCACCGGGCAGCCCATCCGGCACGGTCTGCATCGTGTCGAGCAGGAACAGAGCGGCACCGCGCAGGACAGGATAGGCGCGCTCGCTGGCAAACTTCCGATCCGGATAAAACCGGTTGTGTTCGGCGAGCGCCAGCGCTGCCCAGGCACCGGCCATCGGCCAATTGGCCCAGACGGCCCGCTCGGGTGTAGTGCGATGAAAAATGTCGCTGGTGTGATGGGCGACCCATCCGCGCGCGCCATATTGCTCGCGGGCCGTGGCTGTCCCCGCCTCGGCAAGGCCTTCGATCCATTCGACAAGTCCCAGACTGGCATCGGGCAGAGCGCCTGGCCCAGCCAGCCAGTAATTCATTTGAAGGTTGATGTTCATGTGATAATCGCTGTTCCAGGGAGCAGCGAGATAATCGTTCCATTTGCCCTGAAGGTTTGCTGGCGTCGTGCCTTCGGCCGAGCTGGACAGAAGCAGGTAGCGCCCAAATTGAGCGAACAGACCGTACAGATCGGGGTCGCTTGCTCCGGCGCGAACCGCTTTAATGCGCTGATCGGTCGGCGTTTCGGGGTCGTCCTCGCCAAGCTGGAGCCTGACGCTGCCATAGCGGCGCGAAAACGCGGTGCGATGGCGCTGTGTCAATTCGCCGATCGAACGCGTTCTTGCTTTCCTGAGATGCGCTTCGACCTCGGCTTTCGGGTTCGTGCCGCGATAGCTTGTCGCAGCGGAATAGAGCAGGATGATGTCGCCCTTGCCTTCCACCACCAGCTGCGTTCCTTCGACCGAAACTCGCGCGCCGGAGGCGACAATGTCGAGGCGGGCGAACACGTCGAGCCCGTGGGCTTCCCCTGGGCCGTTTGACGCCAGTGTGAAGCTCATTGCAAGGCTGTTGCCACTTGGCAGGGCAATCTTGCCGTCGGGGCGTGCCAAGTCGATGATATAGCGGTGCGGCCGTTCATCGGTGTGGGAGATGTGGACTACCAGCACGTTGTCGGCGGACGAGGCGAAAACCGACTGCGTGACGCTCCCCCGCTGCCCAAGGTCATAGCGCGTGGTCGCAACGCCGCTGGGCAGATCTAGCTCCCGGACATAATTGCTGGCCGGACCTTCGCCTGCCATCCTGCGGATCCGGATATCGCCCATCGTCTGGTAGGACATAAGATCGGCAGGGTTGCCCGGCTGGGAACGCACTGCATGCTGTTCGGCGTCTAACGGACGGCTTGCCCAGATCAGGTTGCGGATCTGCTCTAGCCCCTCGCGCGCACCATCACGCACATGATCGCGCGTAGCGCTGCCTTCCCAGACGGTTTCCTCATTGACCTGGATACGCTCCTCGTCAACGCGTCCGAAGACCATCGCCGCCAGCCGGCCATTGCCGACGGGGAAGGCCTTTTCCCAATTATCGGCTGCGGTCGTGAGAATGATCCTTTCGGACGCCTGAGCGGCTACCGCCGGCGTGGCCAAGCTGATGGCGAGGAACGCTGATTTTGTAAGTCTGCGCATCAAAACACCTTGCATGTCGGGGCAGGCGGAAGGACCATCTCCATCTGCGTTTCGTAGGCGCGGTACATGAACTTGAGCACATCGAACGCCAGCTTTTGGTCGCCGGTGGCAGAGATGATCCCTTTGCGGTTCCAGTAATCCTGCACGCCGGTCAGCGGGCGCATGGGCGAACGGAAATCCTTCAACACCCAGGGCGAGACGCCTTGCAAATTGGGGTTCGCCAGCAGCAGCCCCAGATGCGCGCGGTAAAGGCGGGCCTGATAATCCTCGGTCCACACCGCCTCAGCGTCGCCGCGCCGCCCGGCGATCGCACCCGCCCCAAATTCAGACAGCACCATCGGCTTGGCAAAGATGTTGTCGAGCCGGATCTTCGGCACCAGCTGTAACTCTGCATCGCGGATGGTGCCGGGATCAATGCCTGTCGCGAGCGAGATCGGGCGCGCGTAATACCAGCCGTAATACATGTTCACCGATACAATATCGACAACCTCGCCAAGTGGATCATCAAGCATGATCGGGTAGGTATCGACCGGTTCGCCCTTGGCGAGGCGGGTCACGGTGCCGACCAACTTTCCGATCGCAGCTTCGCTGTAATCTGGAAGTAGCGCCGCGCTCAGCAAGCGGGTATTGTCGAGCGAGCGCACATGCGCGGCAAGCTCGGTCAGGAACGTGAGACGTTCGGAAGAGCGCGCAGTTTCATTGGCAATCGACCAGATGATGATGGCTGCGCGGTTTTGATCGCGCCGCTTCATTTCCTCAAATTGGCGTTTGGCCGATGCCAGCGTTGCCGGGTTGGTCCAGTCGATGCCCCAGTAAATCGGCAATTCTGCCCACACCAGCAGGCCCCGCTCGTCGGCCTCGCGCAGCATGTGCTCGTTATGAGGATAGTGTGCAAGCCGGATGAAGTTGGCACCAAGCTCTTCGACTTTGTCGAGCAGCGCGGCGGCCTCATCGCGCGTGCGAATGCGCCCGCCCCCAGCCCCGAGCCTCTCGTCATGAATGCTAATGCCGCGAAGATAGAGCGGGCGGCCGTTAAGCAGCAGCTTTCGCCCGGCGGTCTGTATCGTCCTGAAGCCGACCCGATCGGAAATGACATCGTCCCCGGTGCGCAAGGTAACATCGTAAAGGCGCGGGTTCTCGGGCGACCACAGATCCAGGCATTCGGGCGAAAGCGAAATATTCTGGCGTCCGCCCGGCTGCAATTGCAACCGGCGGGCCAAACCGAGTTCGGGAATGGCGATCATCACCTCGGCAGGGGCCGCGCCATCAGCTTCCACTTCGATCTCGATCGTTCGCGCATCGCTGCTTCCGCCCAGCTTGACCGTGTAATTCCTGACGAAAGTCGCAGGCATGTCGAGCAGGCGGACCGACCGGGTGATGCCGCCATAGTTCCACCAGTCCATACGCAGGGCAGGAAGCCGGTCAGCACGGCGCTCGGCTTCCACGCGCACAACAAGGCTGTTGTCACCGTCGCGAAGGGCCTGCGTCGCCTCGAGCGAGAACGGCGTGAAGCCGCCCTCGTGCTCTCCCAGCAGTTTGCCGTTGAGATAGACCTTGGCGTGATAATTGACCGCGCCGAAGTGGATCAAATAGCGCCGAGCAGGATCGCTATTGTGCACAAAGCGGCGTCGTAGCCAGATGGTGCCTTCGTAAAGTTTCAGGTCTTCCTTCTGCTCGGTCCAGGTGCCGGGAATGGTCAGAGCCGGCGAAACGTCGAAGTCATATTCCAAAAGATCGCCGGGGCCGCGAGCCTTGGCATCGTTGAAGAAGCCGTCCTTGTTGGGCGTTCCAAGGATCGAGGTGTCACCGATGGCGACGGGATCGACGATATAGGCCCACTCGCCGTCGAGCGACTGGCCCGCACGGGCATCAGCGTTGGTGATGTTGATTGTCTCGGCATGGGCCGAAAAGCCCGGTATCACGCTAGAAATGGCCCCGAGGAGGATTGCGGCGAGCATCATTAAGCCGTGCTTCGCAGAGCCTCGGTTAAAGCCCGTACGGCAGATGTATATAGTCGTCAGAGCAGATTTTGGCGATGGCTGCATCAGTCGAGTTCCCGTTCCCCGCCCGCTATCCCGCAACCGCGATCGTTTTGTCAACAAAATATCGTTTTGCAAACAGCGCGACGACTACGAAGGATATGAAGGGGAGCGGCGTGATCGCGCGGCTGTGGCCTGCAAGATCGGCAAGGAGTCCGGCCAAAGGCGGAAAGATCGCCCCGCCTAAGATTGCCATGATAATATAGGCAGACCCGCGCTTTGTGTGTCGGCCCGCGCCGCGCAATCCGAGCGCGAAAATTGTCGGAAACATGATCGACATAAATAGGCTTGTGACGATCAGGCAGAGCAATGACGCCCATCCCGACAGGAGGCCTGCCCCCGCAGTCACTGCCGCAGCGCCCAGCGCCGCGAGCGCCAGCATCCGCGGCGGGCTGACAATCGCCATCAATGCCGAGCCCGCAAAACGCCCCAACATGAATAATCCAAGGCTGACAGACAGCAGGAATGCGGCTTGCCTCTCGGATACACCGGGTAACGTATCAATCGCGAAATCGACGAAGTAGCTCCACACCACCACCTGCGCACCGACGTAAAAGAACTGGGCGATGATCGCTCCACGAAGATGCGGGATTGCAAGCGCGGATGCAGCGCCGTCATGTTGTGTGCCCTGCGCGTCGGAACCAGTTTCGATGACTTCACTGTTCGGCAGTTTCACAAAGGCGATGATGGCAGCCACCAGCAAGACTAAACCTGCCAGCACAAGATAGGGAATCTGCACTCGTCCCGCTTCGCGGGCGTAGTGGAGTTCAAGCTCGGCCGGGGCCATCGTTCCTAGTGAGTCGACACTGTGTTCGACGCCGGAGAAGATAAAGATCCCGCCTATCAAGGGGGCGGTGAATGCGCCGACGCCATTGAAGGCCTGTGCCAGGTTCAAGCGCTGGGCCGCCTTTTCCGGTGGCCCGAAACGCGCGATATAGGGATTTGCCGCCGTTTCCAAAATGGCCACGCCGCTGGCTATCACGAATAGGGCGCCGAGAAAGGCGATATAGCTGCGCACCTCTGCAGCGGGATAAAAGAGCAAGCAGCCCAGCGTATAGATGAGCAGGCCAGCTAGTAAACCGCCGCGATAACCGATCCGCTCGAGCAGGATACCAGCGGGCAGGGCGACGAGGAAATAGGCGATGTAAAACACGAACTGGATCAGGCCGGCTTCGCCGCGCGACAGCTCAAGCGCCTTTTGAAACTGTCGGATCAGGATATCGTTGAGATTGTTGGCAACCGCCCACAAAAAGAACAGGCTTGCAACCGCCAAAAACCCCAGTCTCATCCCTTGCGCTATCACGGGTATTCCTCTGTCTGAACCGACGTTGTAAATATAAAACGATGCTCATGTCGATACTGATTGAGTTTTTTCTCGGTCCCGTGTTTTATATCTGAAATTAAACAAGGGTAAGTCATGACGCAAAAGACCTATTCTGCCCCGGCCTTGGAAAAGGGCATCGCCATCGTGGAACTGCTGGCCGACGCGCTTGTGCCGATGACGATGATCGAGATCAGCGAGGCGTTGAACCGTTCCAAACATGAACTCTATCGCATGCTGATGTCGCTCGAACGCCTTGGATGGCTCCGGCGACTGCCTGGGGAGAAGTTCGCGCTCACAAATCGGCTGTTCGATCTGGCCATGCGTGCGCCCCCGTCGCGCAACCTGCATGAGGCGGCGCTGCCGGTCATGCGCAAATTGTCGGAAGACTTGCAGCAGAGCTGTCACATGGCGGTAATCAGCGGCAGCGACATCGTCATCATCGCCCGAATGGAAAGCCCGGGCCTGCTCGGCTTTGCTGTCCGCGTCGGTTACCGCGTGCCGATCCACCAGTCCACGTCTGGAAGGCTGTTATACGGCTTGTCCGCAGCGGAAGCCAAGCGTGCGATCGACCGGGCCATTGCTTCGGTTGCTCCCAGCAAGACGGACATGGCCGATTTTCTCAAGGACGCGGCAATGGCTGAGGACAAAAACATGCTAATTGCGCCGTCACGCACGGTTGCTAGCATCACCGATATCGCGGTGCCTATCCGCGGCGATGATGATGGCCATGTCATCGCCGCTCTTACTGTACCGTTCCTCCCCGGCAGCGCTCCTAAGAATTCCGTCGATGAAGCCGCATCCTATTTGTTGAGTGCCGCCGAAAAGATATCCCAGACGCTCGACGTCGGCTAGCCAAAGCGGCGGCGCCGATCGCGTGCCAAGCCTGCCAGGTTCTTGGCACATCATGCTGCGCAGGCCGCAGTAGCTCCGACGGTAAGAGCTGCGACTTCGCCCGCCTCGCTGGCCGTACCGGCTGGCTATCCCGTCGAACATCCGTCCAGAGTTAATCGAAACAAACGCGGGGTCGGCGCATGCCGACGCAAGCTCGAGCCATTGCGGCATATCGCCGTCCATTCACCCTTCGAGGTTCACAGCGGGACGCAAGGGTGAGGACATCTCGCTGAAAAGGCTGCCCATGAAAACTATGAAACACCGTTCTATTGACAAAACGTGACGCGAAAATTAGGCATTGAAAGGCAAAAAATTGCACCTTCACGGGGAGAGGAAAATGGTTAATTATTTCAGGTCCGGGCTGCTGGCTTGCACCGGGATTGCGTTGGTGGCGGGGGCCGGCGCTGCACATGCTCAGGATAGCGCAGACGAGAACGACGCAGCGACGCCAGCAAACAATGTAATAATCGTCACTGCTCAGAAGCGCGAGGAACGGCTGCAGGATGTTCCCCTGACCGTGTCGGTAGTCACGTCAGAGCAACTTAACGCGCGGTCGATCACAAACCTCAACGACCTGCAAAATACATCGGTTGAATTGGGCTTTCAGGCGCAACCTTCGTCTGGTTACTCCATCCGGGGCAGCGGAACGCAAACCTTCACCCGATCAGCGGAAAACAACGTTCTCGTCGTGCTCGACGGGGTGGTGCAGGGGCAATTGACGCCGCCGTCCAATTCTCTTTTCGACATTGAACGGGTCGAAGTCCTGAGTGGCCCCCAGGGTTTGCTATTCGGCAAGAACGCTTCGGCCGGCGTCGTCAACATTGTGTCGCGACGGCCTGAGCTTGGCGAATTAAGCGCCCGCGTTCGGGGTTCTTATGGCGAAGACGATTTCCTTGTCCTCGATGGGACGATCAACGCTCCTATGGGTGACCGAGCGGCCCTCCGGATTACCGGATTTCTGGACGAGATCGGGGATCGTTTCTTCAACCGCTTTAATAACGAAGGCGTCGGTGCGCGAAGCAGCTACGGCGGGAGGGCGCGGCTCCTGTGGGAGCCTACCGACAGCCTCGAGTTGATTTTCAACGCCGACTACGAGAAGGCCGATGGTGGCAACAGTGCATGGCAGGCAAGGCAGCTCAATCCGGGCGGTGTGGTTGCCAACGCACTGGCGGCATGTGGCGTCGTTCCCTCCGTGAGCAACACCGATGTTTGTCTCGACGGCAACTTGACCTTTGAGACCCAATCTTATGGAGCCTCGCTCGAGGCGAATTACGATCTTGGCGGCCCTACACTGACCGGTATTTTCGCCTACCGCTACTTCGAGCGCAACAGCGACACGGATTCCGATGCGCGCCCTACCAATATCCTCAACGTAAACTCGGTCGACGAAGACGTTAAGCAATGGAGCGCTGAAGTCCGCCTTACCTCCCCTTCGGGCGGTCTGGTCGATTATGTGGCAGGTCTGTTTTTCTACGATTATACCTACAATCCGATAATCGAACAGGCTGGGCGGCTTGGCGCATTGCCTGCCAGCCTCCCTCCGGCAGCGGCGTCGTTTGACAGCGTTGTCAACCAGCGCAGCTATGCTGCTTTCGGTCAGGCGACCGTAAACGTGTCCGACCAGTTTAAGTTAATCGCGGGCGGGCGCTACACCTATGAGGAGCTGGACTTCTTCCGCCTAGCCTACACAAACCCGAACCTCGGCGCCCGCTACCCTTTCTTTGGTGGTCAGGAAGGCACCTTCACCAGGGCGATCGATACAAACAATTTCTCCTGGCGTCTCGGTGCTCAATATCTTCCTAGCACGAATGTGACCTTCTTTGCGGCAGTGTCGCGCGGCTTCAAGGGGCCCGCCATCAATCCCATAGCGCAAGGTAGTCTTGCTCCCGATGTGGTGCGTGCAGAAATTCCGACCAACTACGAAATCGGCATCAAAGGCGGGACAAGCGACGGCACTTTGCGTGCTGAGCTTACCCTTTTCCGCACCGAGGTTAAGGATTTCCAGACCCAGACCGTAGCCGAGGTGAATGGCCTGACCCAATTCGTATTCGCCAATGCCGACAGCCTGACCTTCGAGGGCGCGCAACTCAACGTCGGGCTCCGCCCAACTCGCGGCCTCAGTTTCGATATCGGGCTGCTCTATAACAATGCGACTTACGGCGATCTTTTTGTCGAGTGCAACCAGCCTTTTACAACAGGTTGTCAAACGATCGCAGGCCGGTTGGTGACAAACGTCAATGGAAATCAGTTGGCCTTTGCACCTGAACTCAAGTTGACCTTCGGCGGCGATTACGAAACGTCGTTGACGCAGAGTATCGATGGCTTCGTTCAGGGCGCGTCGACCCTTATCGGAGACCGATTCGCCTCCGCGACGCCGGACCCCAATCTGGTCATCGACGGAAATGTCTTGGTAGACGCCCGGATCGGGATCCGCGCAGCCGATCGCAAGTGGTCGGCATCGATCTTCGCTCGCAACCTGTTCGACGACCGAACACCGTCACTGATATTCCGTGATCCGGTCAGCCCGAACCTCAATTACATGCAGGCGTTCGGCAACACGGCGTTCCGGACGATTGGTGCGACGGTTGAATTCAATTTCTGAAGCCCGTGTGCGCTTCTCTCCTCGTCCCCAGGACACGGCCATACCTTCAAGGTGGCGGCCGGCGCGATTGTCCGTCGCCATCATTTCGCAAGTATGCGCTGCGGCAGCATCCGCGTATCTCTGAGTTGACCGGGGTACCAATTCAGCCGGACGCGAGCCCCTACTGATGCACTTGGCGATCGCAAGCAACACGACCAGAAGGCTGATCAACATGGCAAGGGTTCACCTGCAAGAGGACAGATTGTTCTCGGCCGATCCTGCCAACCGCGCGATTGCCCGGCGGCTTTATGCCGGGGTGCGGCACTTGTCGATTATCAATCCCCACGGCCACACCGACCCGTCATGGTTTGCCGAAAACCAACCTTTGACCAATCCCTCGGCGCTGCTGAACACGCCCGACCATTACGTGTTCCGGATGCTCTATTCGCAAGCCATTCCGCAGATGACAGTACCGCGCTCTGCCTCGACACGCGCTCACTCATCACAGGCCCGCCACTGCATCCTCTGCTTTGACCCAGTTTCGCCGGGCGAATTCCACCAAATTGCCCCCGAGAAGCCCTTGCACTTCATTTGCTGACCAGCCCAGAGCTCGCAGTTCGTCACCAATTCTTGGCGTCTGTTCAGGGCAATAGAAATGTAGATTGTCATATCCAAATCCAGCGGGGAACAGCTCGGAGTTTGCACGCAGTTCAAGCTCAAGGTTCACATATCGGACCGGATAATCCAATCCCAGACAAATAGCTCTTCGACCTACTAGGTTCGCGGCATAGTCTGCCGCTGACGCAATGGCTTTCGCCGTCGTTATCTGGAGCCCGAGAAATGCATTAACCCCGTTGATTCCGATCAGCCCACCAGTATCGGCAACAGCCCTCACGACCTCATCAGACGCGTTGCGGGGGTGATTGTGAAAGCCGCGCGGATTGGAGTGGGACAGCATGACCGGCCTTTCCGACATCGCACAAACCTCCAGAGCGGTGCGGTCTCCGGCGTGGCTTACGCAGACCGTAATACCGGCTTTGTTCAGTTGCGCGACCACTGACTTGCCGGTTGAGGTCAGGCCCCGATCTTCATCGTGGCAGCCCCCGCCGACTTTACAGTTGCGGTTGTAGACCAGGCTCATCCAGCGGACCCCCAGCCTACTCAGCATAGGGATCCGTGACAGATCATCTTCGACGATCTTGCTGCCTTCGACATCGAAGACGACCGACAGCTTTCCGTCCCGGTGTGCTGCGAGGAGATCACTGTAGGCCAATGGCAATGAAAATGCCTCGCAGCGGTTCTGAAACCAGTCTTGCATCTGTTTGATCACCGTGATTGCGTGGTCGAACTCGACAGCACCATAAGCGATGTTGATGCTGACCACATCGACACCTGCGTCCTTCAATTTGTAGAGATAGTCCAGCGAGGCAAGGTTGTCGCTCAGCTCCATCGGCAGACAGAGGTGATTGTCCCAGACCAGTTGTGGTGAGATCTCCGGCGCATTCACACCGCGTTTTGATCTGTCCATGGCTGCAGGCCCCATGAGGCAGCGTTTTGCGCACACTCACACACAAATGCGCACCTTAGATCGCTGTGGGCCTGCTTGCCGCCGCTTCGCGCCAGCTCGCTTCGGCTACTGATCATTGTAGCGCGATCCAAAGTCCATTGAGTTGCAATCATTTGCGCTTCGCCACGAACACGCCGTTAGGCTGTAGAAGCTGGAGCTCTTCGATAGAGTTGCCGGCCTCGTCCTCAACGAACTTGACGAAAACCGTCGAGACCTCTTGCAGTCCAAACGTTCCATCCACTTGTGCTTCGAGCGTGTAAGTCGGTTGTCCTTCGATCGTAAGCTGAAGGCTTTCCCCAGCCATCGCGACTACGATGGTACGGTCCATGAATGCGTAATCGCCAACGAGCCGGGCCAGGTAATCTTGCGCAGTCAATCGCGGATCCGCTTTCTTTCGAAATGTAGTGAGCCCGGCCAATGCGTCCATTTCGATCTGCACTTGATCAACAACCCCCCGCCTGCCAGTCAGAAAATTGAACCTCATATCTTCGAAAGAAGCGTCTTCGGCTCTGAGGGGTACAGAGTTGAACTGATCGAAATGCCAGTGGTCGAGGTGCATTTCGGAAGAGTTATAGGTCGCCAGCAGCCGCCCGTCCTGCTCGATGATGGTGAGCTTGCCATACCCCTTGTCTTCGTAGATTCCGGCATAGCTGGCGATAGGGTGTGCGGGCTTGGTTCCCAGAACCCGCAGCTCGTCCTTGCGTTCTTTAGCCTCGTCAATGGCTGTTTCGGCGATGTTGCGGCGCTGCAGCATGTTGCGGCTCCAGTCCCTGGGATCGAGGGCCATGATGCGATCTTGGATGTCGAGGCTGAGATACCCGGGAAGCGGACTGGCTTCTTTATTGACGAAGATAACGCTTCCGACTTTCTCTTCTGGAAACAGCGTTACATGCGCGCTGAATCCGTCAAGGTTACCTCCGTGCTGAACGCGCTGCATGCCGCGATAGCTATCGGTGAACCAGCCCAGCCCATAGAATGTAGGCGTAAAGTCCGAGAATTCCGGATCGCTGCCGACCTTTATAACCCCAGAAAAAATCTGGCTTAGCTGGTTATCGCTGATAACATGCTCGTCTCCAAGCTTGCCATCATTGAGAAGCACCCTCATCCACTGCGCGTAGTCAGAAACTGAGGAATTGATTGCCCCTGCCGGACCGATCGATCCAACCGGCCTAGTCGATATAGCGATGGTCTGTCGGTCGCTGTCTTCCTTATATGCTATGGCGTGATCAGGATCAGCAGCCATTTCAGCAACAGAGAAGTTGGTGCGCGTCATGCCGAGCGGATCAAGGATCCTTTGCCGGGTAAAGTTTTCCCAGGTTTGATCGGCTTTGACGGCGATAGCGTGTCCCGCCGTCACATACATCAGATTGTTATATTGCCACTTCGCACGGATCGGTGCGCTGACGGGAAGGTAGCGCAATCGCGCCATCAGTTCGCCGGGTGTAATGTCAGTGTTCGCATACCATAGCCGGTCATGCCGAGGCAGGCCGGTTCGGTGGCTCAACATATCGCGCAAATTCAATTGCGAGGTCAGAGTGTCGTTGACCATTTCGAAGCCAGGAACGTCGCGGCGCATGGGCCGGTCCCAATCCAGCTTGCCTTCATCTACCAAGAGGCCAACACCGAAAGAAGTAAAGGCCTTGCTGGTTGACGCTGTTGCAAACAGTGTGTGTTCGGTCACCGGCAGATTGTTCGCAAGGTCGCGCTTCCCAAAACCTTTGCTGTAGATGATCTCATCATCTTTGACGATTGCCACCGCGAGGCCCGGCACTCGCCATTCAGCCATGACGCTTTCGATATAGGCGTCGAGAGCAGCAGGGTCAAAAACTTCTCCGGCCTGCGTTTTCTTGACCACCTCGGTCGCTGTCTGACTTGGCTCTTGTCCAAGTGTCGGCATTGCAAGCGTAAAGGCGATGACAACCGCGCCCGTGTATTGCGTAAAGAGCTTTCCCATAAGTGCCTTTTCCCCTTTAGATTCTGGCGAAACGATTTGGATCGTAATAGCTGGGGTCGATATGCGTTTTAGTGCCCGTGAGCAGCTCGGCCAGAAGCTTGCCAGCAGCGGGCGCCATGCTGACGCCGAGCATTCCGTGGCCAGAGTTTACGAACAGGTTGCGGTGCGATTTGATCTTGCCGATGAGAGGCATGTCGTCTGGGGTCATCGGGCGCCAGCCTGCCCAGGATTTTGCGGAATGCTGGTTAAATTGCATCGCCAGCGCCGCGCGCACGGCGTTGACCATTGCTGAAATTTTTTTCTGCGCGATGGTCTTGTCGTAACCCCGGAATTCCATCGCACCACCAATGCGGACGGAGGTCGTCCAAGGGGCAATGGCGACGCGCTCGTCCTTCAGGAGAATTGGCCGCTTCGGCGCATTGACCGCGTTCTCAACGGTGAGCGAATATCCACTTCCAGGTTCGATCAGGCAGCGCACGCCCAAATGCGCAAGAATTTTCGGCGTCCAGCTACCACCTGTAAGCACCACCGAGTTGACGCGGAACGTATCGCTGTCGGTAAGGACCTTTTCGATTCGGCCGCGCTCGTGGGTGAACCCGGTCACGCTTGTGTTCTCGTGTACGATCAGCCCCTCCGCTACGCATGCGTCGTGCAACGCGCGACCCAGCTTGGCCGGCTCGACCTGTGCATCACCAGGGTAGAAAATCGACCCGGCATTGTCGGGACGGACAGAGGGTTCGAATGCGGTGGTTTGAGCGGAATCGAATGTCTGTGATGCGATCCCTAATCGCTGGTTTCGCTGCGCACCTTCCATCAACTCTTCGATCGACTTCCCGCTGGACCCCACAACAAGCAAGCCAGTTGCGCGCCACCCGATATCGACATCTTTGTTCTGCAATATGGCTTTAAACTCATGTTTGGCTGATGCCAGCAGCGAAGCGCGTCCAGTCGTGGCGCGTTCGAATTGCGTCCAATCGCATGACTTAAAGAAGTTCCATGCCCAGCTTGCGAAATTGATATCGGGTCGCACTTTGACGCTTAACGGCGAGTCGGTCGCAAAGATGAGCTTGAGCGAATGGAATACCATACCCGGCGATGCCAACGGATCAGCCATCGAGGGGCTGACCAAGCCGCAATTGCCGAATGAAGCTCCGCTTCCGATCGAGCCTTGTTCGATGAGACGCACGGATCGGCCCGCGCGCAGGAGGTGCAAGGCGGAGGCAAGACCGATTGAGCCGCCCCCAACAATAATCACATCCGCATCGTGACAATTACCCATCAATCAAACACCATCCGCATCATTCGTTGCACAGTTCCGCAGAAGACATAAGCTGGCTCATGAATGCACGAACGCAACATATGTTGCAATAGACAATCTACCGCAACATTTTGCAAAAAGGATTTGATATGGTCAAGGCAGGCCCAAAGGCGCGCAAGAATACAGGATTGGAGCAGAGGCTGGAGGCGGCGCGGAGCAAGATGAGCCCCACGCGCCAAGAGCTGATGCGCCGTATCATGGCCGATCCAGACGGCACCTTTTTCTTGTCAGCGCGGCAATTGGGCAAGAAGCTGTCAGTAGACGCCGCCACCATCGTGCGCATGGCGCAAGCGATCGGATACGAAGGCTACAGCGAATTCAACGAAGCGCTCAGAGCGCATTTCGTGGCGAGTATCACACCTTACTCGGTTGCGAGGAGCACCAGTGCGACAGGCCAGACCATGAGCGATATACTTGCTCAAAGTTTAGAAAAGGATCTTACAAATCTTTCGCGTGTGCAGGCGGCCCTCGATCCCGATCACATGGAAGCAGTCGCCAGAGCTTTGCTAAGTGCGAACAAGGTGTTGGTCGTAGGCTTCGATTTAGCGCATTCTGCCGCATTTTGGCTGGCCTACAGCCTGAGCATGATCGGCGTCGATGCTGAAGCTCCCGTAGAGCGCGCGCTTGCCGGATATAAATCTCATCGCTTGGAGAAAGGCGACATACTGGTCGCAATTACGTTTCGTCGCTGCATGAAGTCCACTGTCGAGGCCGCCACAGTGGCTCGCGACAGTGGGGCAGGCGTGATCGCAATAACTGATTCGGAAACCAATGCGATCGCGACCCGGGCGGACTACGTCTTGCAGTCCTCTATCGAGCATCCGGTTGTATCGGCCTCGCAAGCAGCGCTTATGGGGCTGCTGAATGCGATAGTCGTCACCTGCACCCAGCTCGACAAAGCGCGCGCACTCGATGCTCTCAGCTTCACGGATGCGGAGTACGATGAGGGCGGGCGTTGGTGGAAGTAACCGAACTCGCCCTTGCGGCCGCATTACATGTTGCGATATCCCATTAGCGCAACATATGTTGACATAAATGGATGGCGATGGCAGTCAGGATGCTAGAAGGGAATTCCGCAGCGTTCGTTGGCAAGGGGAGGATGAATCATGATTTTCATGAAGAATGCAGCAGGCGTTTCCGTAGTTGGGTTGACAGCTGCACTGGCATTTGCCCCCACTGCCGCGATTGCGCAACCGACGGCCAACTCGGAGACAGCAAGGCTCGATGATCCGCAAGAGGCGGCAGAGGCTGAAGCTGTAATTGTCGTTTCGGGTTCGAAACTGAATCGCCCGGTTGACGTTTCGCCAGTTCCTGTCACCCGGATTGATGAAGAAGCCATTATCCTGTCGGGGGCGACCAATCTCGGCGATGTTATAAACGAATTGCCTTCACTTGGCCTTGGAGCCAGTCGAACGACGAACATTGGGACTGGTGCGCCAGCCACCATCGGGGCCACTCTCCTTAATTTGCGGTCGCTAGGATCGGCGCGAACACTGGTCGTCGTCGATGGCAAGCGGCATATTGGTAGCATCGCCGGCTCGACCTCTGTCGATATCGGATCTATCCCAACGGCACTGGTCGAGGCCATTGATGTCACTACCGGGGGTGCTTCGGTGTCTTACGGTGCCGATGCGGTTTCAGGCGTCGTCAACATCATCACACGGGATGATTTCGAAGGTATGGATCTGGAATATCGCGCCGGCCTCTCTGGCGAGGGCGACGCCGAGGACCATTTCATCAGCGCAACGATTGGCGGCAATTTCGCAGATGATCGCGGCAATGCTGTTTTGAATGTCACCTACAACACCTCAGGAGGTGTCGATGGTTCAGCGCGTGATTGGCTCGCACGACAAACAGTGTTCGTGCCTGATGCATCGAACCCGGGTGGCCCGCAAGTTCTTGCGGATAATGGCCGGATCGCAAGCACAAATTATAACGGCATCCTGCTGGGGGCACTTACTGGTCAGCGGCTTCAATTTACACCCGATGGCGGTGTTTCGGTCTTCGATCCGGGAGTAGCACCTGGCGGCACGTTCAACATTGGCGGCGATGGCTTAAACCTCAACACCTTGCAGCGCATCGCAAACCCTCAAGAGCGCATTCTGATCAATGCCAAAGCTCATTATGATATTACTGAGAACGTCCGGTTTAATCTTGATGGGAAATATTACGGCGTCGAGGCATCCTTCCGCGGGCAGCCCACTGGCGACTTCTTCACACATTTCGAGGACGGGGACTTCTTCACTCTTGCGCCGGACAACCCCTTCCTGCCATTCGGGGACCCTTTGTTCGACGCCTTCTTCGCTGCAAATCCGGGCGCGCTTGCCATACCGGGTGTCGGCACCATCGAGATTCTGCCTGGCGCCTCAGCTGGACGATCTTCAGTTTTGCTATCGCGCTTCCACCAGGACATTGGTGTTCGGTCGACCGAAATAAAGCGCGACACTTACCGGATTATGGCTGGCATCGAGGGATCTGTTCCTTCGCTCGATCTGACGTACGACCTCTATTACCAATACGGCGAAACCGACAGCACCAGGCGCGATCTGGGCACCCGCGATTCTCGCCGGTTCAGGCTGGCTACCGATGTCACATCCGACGCTGCGGGGATTCTCGGCGCCGCTGGCGCTCCGGTTTGCCGAGCGACGTTGCAGGCTGCACAAAGGGGAGGCGCAGGCCTTGACACAGATGTGCGCGACTGTGTTCCGCTGAATATTTTTGGTGTCGGTCTCGCTTCACAAGAGGCGATTGATTACGTCAATGTAGATCTCTTGAGCGTTTCCAAGGTGGCACAGGACGTTGCGGGCGCACAGATCAACGGATCGCTGTTCGAACTTCCAGCCGGGGCGATTGGCTTTGTTGTCGGCGCTGAATACCGCAAGGAATCGAGCCGGTTCACACCTGACTCTCGCTTGCTGGCCGGCGACACATTCGATGGCGCTTCACTAGCGGTCGCAGGGTCCTACGATGTGACCGAAGCTTTCGCTGAAATCTACATACCCTTGTTGGCTGATCAGCCTTTCTTCGACACACTCAGCATCGAAGGTGGTGCGCGGATATCGAACTATAGCACAGTGGGTGCGACGGTAGCCTATCGCGCGGGCATCAACTGGGCACCCGTGCCCGATTTCCGGCTGCGTGGCGGATATTCCAAGGCAGTCAGGGCGCCGAACATCAATGAATTGTTCAGTCCGCGGCAAGAGGGCGCTCAACGGCTAACAGACCCATGCGACAGCGCCCAAGTCAATCTGGGACCAAATCCAGCAAGGCGCTTGGCGAACTGTACAGCTCAACTTGCACCGCTCGGGCTAGACCCGCTGACTTTTGACGATCCGCTGGACGGTATTACAAAAACCATTGTGGTGGGCGGCAATCCCGATCTTTTGGAAGAAACATCCAAGTCATGGACGGCAGGGATAGTGCTGAAACCGCGGATGCTTTCCGGTTTCAGCGCGACCGCTGACTTTTTCGACGTCAAGATATCAAAAGCGATCTCCACACCTTCGGTCGATCAAATCGTCTCGGACTGCGTCGATCGGTTTGAGACCATCGATAACGAGTTTTGCGGACTGTTCGATCGGGTCAGCACTGGCGGCCAGATCGGACTGATCGAAAACGTAATTTCTACGACCATCAATATCGATGCACTCGAGGTTCGCGGTGTCGATTTTTCTGCACGCTATAGCTTTGAACTCGGGGCGGACAGTAGAGTGGCGTTGACCATTGGTGGAACGTATCTGGCTCGACTGAATGTCCTGCCAGCAAGCGATGCGGCTGAGGTCAATCGTGATGCAGGTGAACTTGGTTCGCCACGATGGAGGTTCAACACACAAGCAATCTACAACGGCGGCCCGGTAACCTTGTCATGGCTGATGCGCTATATCGGCGGAGGCGTTCTTGACATTCAGGCCCAAGAACCGTTCAGCGATCCCTTTGGCGTCGATGCGGCAACCATACATGACGCACAGGCGCGGTTCGAGGTGCAAAATGCAGGCTTCGCGGATACGATGGAATTCTACGTTGGCGTCAACAATGTCTTCAACTTTGAGCCAGCCCCCTTCTCTCGCGCAGGGACGTCAACAGGCAATAGCGGCTTGTATGATCCCATCGGACGCTTCTTCTACGCGGGTGCACTTGTGAAGTTCTGACGTCTGCCAGATTAGAGGGCTCACACATGAGGAAGACTCCACTTCACTTGGTTGTCATTGCGTTTGCGGCGGTTCTGGCATCCTGCGCCAATGCATCAGGCAGCGTCGAACCCTACGATACCGTCATCGATAATGGTACGGTCTATGATGGCAGTGGCAAGCCCGGGATCATTGCCGATGTTGCCATCCGTGACGGCATCATCATTGGCATCGGAGAATATGAAGACGCCAACGCCCAGGAACGTGTTAACGCTACTGGGCTGGCTGTCGCGCCCGGCTTTATAAATGTGCTGAGTTGGGCAACTGAAAGCCTCTTGGTTGATGGGAAATCGCAAGCTGACATCCGGCAGGGCGTCACGCTTGAAGTGATGGGCGAAGGCTGGACGATGGGCCCGTTGTCCGAACCCATGAAGGCCGAGATGGTCCGCCAGCAGTCGGATATCAAATTCGCAGTCGAATGGACGACTTTGGGTGAATATCTGGACCATCTGGTGGCCAAGGGGATATCTCCAAATGTTGCCTCATATGTCGGCGCATCGACCGTTCGCATCAATGTGCTTGGTTATGAAAACCGCGCGCCAGACGCGGAAGAACTTGCACAAATGCAGCAGCTTGTCAGAGACGCGATGGAAGAGGGTGCATTGGGCGTCGGATCATCGCTGATTTACGCTCCGGGCAATTTCGCCGCGACATCCGAACTGGTAGCTCTGACCGAGGCGGCGAACGAGTATGGGGGTGGGTAATCTCGCACATCCGTAGCGAGGCGGACGAGTACCTGGAATCCATCGAGGAACTGATTGAGATAGGGCAACAAACGGGCGCGCCAGTGCAGATGTATCACATCAAACCTGCCGGCGAGAGCAATTGGCATAAGTCCAGAGCCGGGCTGGCGTTGATGGACGCCGCCCGCAAAGAGGGGATCGATGTCAGCGCCAATATGTACACCTATACTGCTGGCGCAACCGGGCTTGAAGCATCGATGCCGCTCTGGGTTCAGGAGGGAGGCACCGAGAAATGGATCGAACGTTTGCGCGATCTGGAAATCCGAGAGCGTGTGATCGCTGAAATGCGGGCGCCAGCTGTCGGATGGGAAAGCCTATACCAAGCAGCAGGCGGAGCCGAAAACCTACTGTTGATCAACTTTCGCAACCCGGCTCTGAAACATCTGACCGGCCAAACCCTCGCGGCGGTTGCAAAAGACCGAGGAACAAGTCCCGAAGACACAATCATTGATCTGATAACCGAAGATGACAGCCGGGTTGGGACGGCCTATTTTCTGATGAGCGAGGAAAACATACGGCGCAATATCGAATGGCCTTGGACAATCTTCGGGTCGGATGAAGCCAGCCCAGCGACCGAAGGCGTGTTCCTGCTCGCGAACCCGCACCCGCGCGCTTACGGCAATTTCTCGCGTTTGCTCGGCAAATACGTGCGTGAAGAGAGGGTCATTTCTTTAACAGAGGCGATCCGGCGTTTGACTAGCCTGCCCGCGCAACAACTGAGCATAGAAAGGCGCGGGAGGATCGCCCCGAACTTTGCAGCAGACCTGGCGATCTTCGATCCTGCAACAATAGGTGATCGATCCACATTCGCTGAACCGCACCAGTACTCCATCGGCATGGTCCATGTTTACGTAAACGGCGAAAGGGTCCTTAAGGACGGAGAACACACCGGGGCTACACCAGGACAAGTGGTCCGCGGACCTGGTTGGCAGAGCGCTCGCTGAAAGCGAAAGAGCGGGAAATGAAATGCACTGAAAGGGTGTTGTCCAAAGAACGTGGCAGTGGAAGTTGTCGTCATCTGGATGCTGTCATCTGTGGATGGCCCCTGCGCTGCAAGGATCAAATTGATTTGATGCTATGATCTGTCAGGATGCGGTTATCTGTCCGGCTTGTTTGTGCGTTTTTGGATGACCGTTGGCCCTGATGATGTCCGCTGGCCGGGTCCCGCTCAGTCTAGCGAGCACGAAGCTCTGACACCACCTCGGGTTGTCCCGGCCCTTGCGGCCGTCTTTCAAATCGTTAGCAATTCAAAGCAGCACCCTCACAGCTCGACGCGGGTCACGTTTGTGTGCCGCGATTGGTTCAGGCAGTAGCAGGGGAACGATAGGTTTCCCCACGCGCCAGCGCAGCCCAGATAATCCGGGCGGTCTTGTTAGCCATGGTTACAGTAGCGAGGCCGGCAGGTTTGTGCTCGAGCAGACTGCGGACCCTACCTTCGCCAGCGTATCGAGTAGCGCTGAACGCCGCAGCTTCTTGCGCCAGACAACTGTGCCTTTTGCATAGACAGCGTGAAGCTGCAAAACAGACTTGGACAAATCAAGGCCGATCGTGGCAATCTCCATGGTGTATGGTCCTTTGTTTAGGTCGTTTCGACAACAACCCACAATACGACTCTCCACTCGTCACACATAGTGTCCATCCATATCATAAGTCTAATCGCCACTCGTCTCCAATTCGTGTCGCACGCCCTAAGCCCCTCGGAAGCAATTCCATCACTATCGCTGTTTGAGCGTCGAGCCTTTTGAGTTTCGAATCCCAAAAAGGACATCAAATGAATGCAGTAGTTGCCATTTGGGGGCCGAATTGCGGGCTTCGAACATCGAAAGATGAAAATGGTACGTAAAAATCAACACTCTAGGTGTACCAATGCGATGCCTCTACTGTCGCCGCCGGTCGGTTTTTACCTGGGTGCTAGTCCGAGCCAAGCCGCAAAAGCCCTCCCTCTTATAAATGTCTCTGCCGGCGGTGCGGGCGGTTCGATTGCCGTTGTGGCGATCGGTCCGATGCCCGGGAGCGTCATCAACCCACGCGACACTTCATCTTCACGGGCACGCTTCGCAATCTCGTTGTCGAGAACAACAATCTGCTGGGCGAGCTTGTGAGCATCCCGAGCATGACCCGGAACATCTTTTTGGCTGACTCAGGCTATGATGAGCCAATCTCATCCTCAATCAGATCGCCAAACGACGTCAACCACGATGGTCCTCGTGGAGCAAACCAACCGTATTTTGCCATGTGCTACGGATCGCGTTGATTGTCTGCGTTAACTGCCTCACCATCAGGCCGCGCGTGCGGACCACCAGTGCCGATGAGTGCTGCTGGTCGCTTTTGATCGTATTTCTGCGGACGTTCGGTCGCTGGACCGCTTCGCAGGTCGCTTCGGCAGCGTCAGCATCGTTTTTCTGCCGTTTGACGAAAGGCTGGACATAAACCGGGGAGATCACCCGGACGTCGTGGCCAGGTTTTGTCAGTTCGCGGCCCCAGTAAAGTGCGCTGCCGCAAGCCTCAAGCGCAACCAGACACCGTGCTTGGTTGCCAGAGAAATCCAGCACTTTTCCGTGTGAGATGCGGCGGCTGAATAGCTGATTGCCATCCGCATCGCCTCCGTGCGCCTTAGAAACTTCTTCGCGATATCCAGGCCAATTGTGCAAACTTCCGTCATGGACGCCTCCTTCCCGTAGATGCTTTGACACACCTGCCTTGGCACATAGATTCCGACAGGGGGCGCCCACCCCAGCAGGCAGTTTTCACAGGACGGCTGATTGTATTCGAGGCCACGGCGGGGGCAGGTCGCAATTGTTGTGTCCGGGGCCATTTGCCTGTGCTCGGCAGCGCCCGGACACGCTTTCCTGTTGCAAAGCTCTGACTACGCACAGGTGTTTACGCACGCTGCATAGCTTAGCCCATCTGGGACATTCTGCCCGATCTGCATCGCGCCTAGACGCTGCGCACCACAAACCAACTGGTGCGGTCTACTCGTACGACGCGACAAAGGCCGCCCGGCCCCTTTTGAGGATTGCATATCATGAATAAAGTTCTTTTGGCTCTTGCAGGTAGCGCGCTTGCCGCCAGTTTCATTACAGCAACACCTGTTCAGGCGGAAATGACCGCCGGGCCGTTCGACAAAATAAAAAAGAAGGTCAAGAAGGCTAAAAAAGCGGCGGAGGAGGCCGAAGCGGTGGTTGACGAGGTGGAAGCCGCACGCCGCACAAACGGCCGTTCCGTGGTAAACAGGGTGATAGGCGCGTCCAGCGGCGATTCGGCAACAACCATTCAAAGTGACGGTGGCGGCGGAAACAGCGGTTGTTATGTCGGCACCACAGCCGGAGCGAATTATCCTTGCACCGCGCGGGCGCCCGATCATGCAGGAAATGCCGGCCCGGCCCCAACCAAATACGCCGACATGAACAAATGCGCCGATGTCGGCCTTGGCAACGCTTTTGTGGGGCGCGCTGGTAATTACAGCTTCAGTCAAGGCATCGCGACCGAAGAGCGCACAGGCCTGTTGGCTCGTCGCCCCGTGACGCCGGTCAATGGTTGCATTTATGAAGGCTTGGGCATTGGCGACGTACTCTATGTCGAATTCGACAAGAACAAGTACCAGAAGTTCGCCTACAACATCCAGTGTGTTTCGTTTGACGGTTCTGAACAGCAGGACAATGTCTTTGGCCCAAAAATCGGAAACTATACCGGCAAGGCCATCATGCTGCATTCTGGCAATTCCACCGGCTACACGCCTACCGCGTCTGGCAGCAATTCGGACCGCAGCGGCGCTTATGACAAATATATGGACAAGCGCGGACGCACTTTCACCACGTTCAACTTTGAAGCACTGCATACCGATAAATCTGGCACCGATTTCTTTTGCCAGTGGTTCGACAAGAAAACCGGCGAAAGTGCCTTGGCGCTGACCTATCGCCGCGGCCCTGCTGGCTGATCGCGGAATGTCAAGCCTCCCTCACAGCGGCGGTCGGTCAGGGTCCACTTAGGGCATCGCGTATCTGACGATGCGATCCGCAGGAAGCTCCATTGCGGTCGCCGCACTTTTCAATCTCACTAGATCAAGGATTACACAAAATGCGTATTCGCATCGCCGCCCTCACTGTGGCGCTCGCACTCGGCACAGCTCCGGTTATCATAACGCCAGCCCAAGCGCAGTCCTCGTCTGCCGAAGTGGTCAAAGACGGTGCTTGCCCAAAAGGCTTCAAGCAAAGTGGCGAAAGCTGCCGATCATCCAGTCAAGTTGCGGTCACAAAAATCGGCAGTTGCCCGACCGGGTTTAAAGCCAGCGGAAACTACTGTGTTGGCGAAAAAGGCGACTATGCTGAGGTAAAACGCGGATCGTGCTCCAATGGTCTGAAGGCTTCGGGCAAGTACTGCATCAAATAAGCGGCTCGCAAATCAGGTCGATACGGTGACCCAGAAAAGACCCTCAAAAACGGTGACATTGTAACACACTCTTTCCTTTGGCGCTGTATCGACCATAGTCCGCAAATAGGTTCGGCGATAAATGGTCGGCGAGAATGATGCTATGACGCGAAGAAATGGGCCAAGAGCAATGTCGGTCAAAAGCAATATGTCAAAACCCAAATCTGGACCGGCGGAGCAGGACCGTGACACTTTGCAAGAAGTCGTGGCGAAGGCGTATGCCGCGATTGGCGAACCGCAAAGCTTTGTTCCGCTTCTCAACGATTTCATTGATGCGCACGAGACTTTGGGAGGGATCGACGGTCTCGCTGACGTGCATTTCGAAAATGCAGAAGCGATTTTTGACAAGGTTTATCCGCTGGGGGACGCGGATTATTCATCCATGCTGTTGCATCTGGAAGCCGACCTCGAATGCGATCTGGCGTTGGATGAGCAATTTCGCGTGCTCACCTTCAACTCCCGTTTCTTTGAAAATGGCGGCTTGAAGCGCGAAAAGTTCGCTCCCGAATGGCTCTTTGATCCGGCCCGTATCAAGGACGATCAGGCCCGCTTGCGCAAATCAGGGAAAGGGCGAGAACGGGTTTTCATCCGTCTGTTTACGCATGAAGATGATGACACCGGACGCTGGTTTTCAGCCTATCGTATCCCTGTGGGCGGGGAGCACATAATCGCGCTTCAGGCTGTGCGATTGCGGTGGGATGAAAGCAGCGCTGCGGCGTTTCATAAAGCGTTCGACCTGACGGCGACAGAGCTCGAGCTGACAAAGCATCTGGTAAAAGGCGGTACAATGCGTGAATTCGCAGAGATGCGCCAACGCAGCGTGGGAACCGTTCGCAACCAGATGAAAGCGCTGCAGCGAAAGCTTGTCATCAATTCAAAGGAACAATTGCTGCTCCTCTACGCGGGCTTCATTCATTCGCTTGATCCTCCGGTAGAGGACGCCATGTGCATCGCGCATACTTGCGCCAATCTGTTCTGCGACACTGCGGGACGCACAATCGCTTGGGAGGAATATGGCGATCCTGCCGGCCTGCCGGTATTGCTGTTCCATGCTCTGGAAGGGCCGCTTTTGACGCCCGGTGTGGATCAGGCGGCGAGCGCTGCCGGGCTGCGTATCATTGGCCCCTGGCGACCACATTATGGCGCCACCAGCGGAATCGGGCCAGGACCTCAATCGCCTCTGGAATTTGCTGACCGGCTTCCTGAATTTCTGGATCATCTCGGCATTGAACGCTGCGTGGCGCTTGGCACGCAAGCTGGTACGCCGTTCCTCGCCGCGTTTGTGCAGCGTCAATCAGATCGGATACTGAAGGGGGTGGCCGCCGGTCCCTTTCTGCCAATCGTGAACTCAGACGATTACCAGTTCTTGCAAACGCGCCAGCGAGTCCATTTCCGCATTGCACGCGTCGCCCCGGCCTTTGCCCGTGTTTATATGCGCGCCATGCTGGCAAGTATGGGCACTGGCGAATTTTATAAGTTTGTGGAGGATTATTACGATGGTTGCTCGCGCGAGGCCGATACCGTCCAGCGGCCCGAGGTTGTTCGCAATTTCCGTCGAGCGGCCAACTATGTTCTCCCGCGGGGGAAATTGGGACCAGGTGACACGATGGCCAACTGGTCTGCGCAATGGGGCGAGCTCCTTGACGGAACGGGGCCGCGGCTGGAAATCCTGATTGGCGAGCAGGATTCCAATACACCACTGCGCTTCGCGCAACTGACAGCCAAGCGGTTTGGGCTAGAGCCGCCCCAGACAATTCCAGATGCGAGTAGTTTCCTGATTGAGGAGAAGCCCGATCTTGTCTTCAGCCGCATTCGAACGATTTTTGAAGCGGGTTGACTGCGTCTGTTACAGAGGATGGCATGCATTGCGACCATTCGGCCACGTTTGCATGAGGTCAGCTAAGATCCCAACAAGGGTCATGGCACTTCCGACAGCTACTAAGGGGTCGATCTCTGCATGTCAGGGTTCGGGAAGCGGACTTACAATAGCCGCCATATACGCTTCCGAGCAGGGGGTGTGTGTCCGCTTCTGGCAATTCCAGTCATTCAACATGCCATATAGGCATTCTACTACCTTCATATAGAACCAATGGTCGAGTGCCGTGATCGGTTCTCCAAATATTGTAGCCATATCGTCCTTGGGCTCTCTTGATATCTCTCACCACTTCATGCCACCAGATTGCGACACCTCCGGGCACGGCCCAGCCCCAAGTTCCAGCGGGTCGTTATCAACCCTTCGCTTAAAATGCGACGTAAGGGTTGGATTTACGTTTAATCAAACATCCCGGCCTATCACGAGACAATTCCAATCGAGGTGCTGGCAAATGCGCCAATTCCGACCCGTCTCCGCTACCGTAAACCGCGCCATACTCCTCCTGACGTTGGTCATCGTTCCGATGTCCTTGCTGGGCATTCACTTGCTAATCAAGAGCGAGTTCAACGAGGTGCGTGCTATTCGCGCCACGGCCGAAGAATCCATCGAAACGGGTGATGAGCTCGCGCAATTGCTTGCCTTGCACCTTGATGCCGAAACCAGTGTTCGCGGATACGTTCTGACCGGCGATCCGGACTTTTTGCAGCCATATTCGAATGCGGTCCCGCGGCGCGATGCCCTGTTTGCCAATTTGCTCGAAGGGTCCGACGCGCAGCAGCAGCAAGAGCTGGCAAATCTTCTGGTCCTTTCCGATGCAAGGCTTGACCATGCCAGACTTAATATCGTCGACGTACGCGAGGGCCGCGCTGATCGCGCGCGGGTGCGAATTGCGGCCGGCACCGGCCTGGAGTTAACGAATGCCATCCGGTCTTCGATCGGCGAATTGCAGGCAGGGGAGGAGGCGCGCCTTTCCCAGCTCACCAGCGCAGGCACGGGCTCTCGCAATAATGTAGAGGAATGGATCACTGCATTGCTTGCTGGGGTGGCGATCGTTCTGGCTGTCGCCACATATCTGATCAGTGCATCGACACGCCAGCGCCGCTTTGCACTGGAGCGGATTGAGCTGCTGGCCGAACGCCAACGGGCCATGTTCGATGGTGCGGTTGACGGGATGCTGTGGCTTGACGAGGAAGGCAGGGTTCTGCGCATGAACCCAAGTATAAGTCGAATGTTCGACTATCCCGAAAGTGCAATTGTCGGGCAACACAACCTGATGCTGATGAAGCACGAATACTCGCTGGAGGAATCGCGTAGTTGGCTCGCAACTGTAGGTGAGGCTGGGGTTGACGGGGCAGGCAAACGGCAGGAGTTAACCGGTCGACGCGCTGATGGGACCACCTTCGAAACCGAGATTGCGATCAGCCGGGTGGAAAGTGAAGGCGATGGCTCGGCCCGCTATATTGCGTCCATCCGCGACATTTCGGACCGCAAGCGCGCCGAACAGATGAAGACGGAGTTTGTCTCCACCGTCAGCCACGAACTGCGCACTCCGCTTACCTCGATCGGGGGTTCGCTGGGGTTGGTGCTGGGCGGCGCGACGGGACCATTGGAGGACAAGACCCGCCGCCTGATCGGGATTGCCCACGACAATTGCGATCGGCTTATCCGCCTCATCAACGACATCCTCGATATTGAGAAAATTGAATGGGGAAAGATGGAATTCGACATTCGCCGGATGCATGTTGGTCCGCTAGTGCGCCGCACGATTGACGCGATGGCTGGATTTGCGAGCAAGCATGACGTTCGGCTAGTCGTCAGCATGCCGCCATGGCCGCAATGCATCATGGGCGATCCTGACCGCCTCGATCAATTGCTCACCAATCTGGTTTCCAACGCCGTGAAGCATTCTCCGCCCGGTGGGGACGTCGAGATCGCCTGCACCCAGCAAGGCGGCTTTGCGCGGATCGAAGTGCTTGATCGCGGATCGGGTGTTCCGCAGTCTTTTCGCGAGCGCATCTTTGGCAAATTCGCTATGGCGGACACATCGGACAGTCGAACCAGGGGGGGTACCGGGCTTGGCCTTTCGATCGCCCGTGAGATCGCCACATGCCACCAGGGCCATATCGATTTCGTGGATCGAGAAGGGGGCGGCACCGTGTTTTATGTCGATCTGCCGCTTGCCAAGGAACACGCGATTGCCAAGGTGGAAGAGGATGCCGGGTTACCGCTTGTGCTGCATCTGGACGACGATGCCGATTGCCTTAGCGTGGTTGCGAGCGCATTTGGTGGGCGGGCCAGGGTCGTCACCGCCATGACGTTACGCGACGCGCGGTTTATCGCCTCGAAGCAGCCGATCGACGCGGCTATTGTCGATATTGCACTGGGCCGGGAAACCGGGCTCTCGTTCGTTGAACAACTGCGCGGCAATGATGCGCGCTTGCCAATTGTGTTGTTTACGGCAACCGATTACGCCATCCATACTCACGGCGCAGATCGTCTGCTGGTGAAAAGTCGCGTCAAGGTCGATGATCTGGTGACGGCTGTGCTGGCGCTGGTCGAAAGCCGCGAGCAGGAAGCGGCATGATGCGCGTCCTTTATGTCGATGACGAGCCGGACATCCGCGAGATTGCCGCGCTGTCGCTGGGGCTCGACCCGACTCTGGAAGTACGGACGGCAGCGTCCGGCGCGGCGGCGCTGGCGCTGATGAATGAATGGCAACCAGATGTTGCTTTGCTAGATGTGATGATGCCGGTAATGGATGGCCCAGCTCTGTTGGGGCGCATCCGCGAAATCGAGCATTATGCCGCTCTGCCGGTCATATTCATTACCGCACGCGCGCAGCGAAGCGAGCTGCAGAACTTTGCAACGCTCGACGCAGCTGGAGTCATCGCCAAGCCATTCGATCCGATGACCTTGGCATCCCGCGTGCGCGAGTTGCTGGCGTGAGCTATGAAATCGAAACAAAGATGGCTGCAATGTCGGCCCGCTTTGCTGCCAGCGCTGGCATACATCGCGCGACGATTGCCGCAGGGATATCGAATGGCGATCGCGCAGGACTGGCCGCGCAGGCACACAAACTTGCAGGCATTGCCCCCATGTTGGGTTATCCTCAAATCGGCGATGCGGCGCTGGCGTTGGAGGAGGCGGTCGAGACGGGTCAAGATTTATCGTATGCGGCCCAATGCCTCGACCAGGAGCTAGCACGGGTTAAGAGCCCGGATAACTTCTAAGCTGCCGAAAATCCCTTGCGCGTCATTGCGCCCCAGCTCTGCTGTTTGCGCAGGAATTGCCACCAGCCTTGCAGGCGCCAGATGTTTGAAAGCTGGCGATAGCCGAAATTTTCGATGACCGCGATACCGGCCAGCACCGCCAGTTCACGCGCCTTTGGGAAACGGCGCAGCTGAATTTCCTCGAGCACCAGCGTCGACATCGACAGGAAAATGCCGAACGTGAATGTCACTGCGAGGTAGGCCAGCAACCAGGGCAATGCCAGCAGGCCAAGCGCCCACAACAGCGGAACGAGGATGTAGCCGAGCACTTCAAGCAGTGGCCCCAATACATCGACCAACAAGATATGGCCAAAACCGATCATGCCGATCCGGCCATAGCGCGGATTGAACAACATGCGCTTGTGCTTGACGAAGCACTCGAGCGCGCCGCGCTGCCAGCGGGCACGCTGACGGCCAAGGACGCCGAGGCTATCTGGGCACTCGGTCCAGCACACCGGTTCGGCAATGAACTCAATCCGGTAATCGCGCTTCTGTTCACGCATGAGGCGGTGCAGCTTGATGACAAGCTCCATATCCTCGCCCACCGTGCCGTGGCTGTAGCCGCCAACTTCCACAACCTGCCGCCGGCGAAAAAGGCCAAAGGCACCGGAAATGACAGTCAGCGCCTGCATCTTGCCCAGCCCAACGCGGGCCATCAGGAAGGCGCGCAGATACTCAACTATTTGAACCAGCGCGAGGAAGTTTCGAGGCAGGCGGATATCCGTAATGCGACCGGAATCCACCTTGCAGCCATTGGCGATCCTGATCGTGCCGCCTGCGGCAATGGTAAGGTGCGGTTCGTCGACGAAGGGCCGCACCACGCGCAGCAGGGCATCTGATTCAAGGACGGAATCGGCATCGATCGCGCAGAACAGCGCCGTTCGGCTGCAATTGATCCCGGCGTTGAGTGCATCCGCCTTTCCGCCGTTCTCCTTGTCCACGACAAGCAGGCGCGGCAGCTTTGTTGAGGCATAGAAACCGCGTATGTGCGCGTGACTGACGCCGGTTTCCACTCCGTTATCGACAAACCGATCAACCGCTTCCAGTCCGAATTCGGTGATCAGGCGCGCCAGCGTGCCGTCTTTCGATCCGTCGTTGATTACGATCACCTCAAATTCGGGATATTGCAGCGCCAGCAGGCTGCGCGTGCTCTCGACTATCGACAGCTCCTCGTTGAAAGCTGGCGCGAGCACCGAAATCGCGGGTGCCTGTTCGGAATAACGCCGCCACAGCGTTGCACTGCGCGGCACGGGCGGCCGGGTGCCAAGCGCAGCCCCGGCATAAAGCAGGAGCACGAAATAGAACGCCGTTTGCAACAGGCCCGTGATAATTACAATCGCTGCAATCACTTGCGCAAAGACAACCATCCACGTCGACGGATCGGACAAGGCAAGCCAGGTCATGCCGCGCGCCCCTCGGCCAGCATTTTGGTCGCTACGCAACTTGCGATTTCGTTATCACCATCACTGACTTTGCGGAGTGTGTTTATGCCCCGCGGCCCAAGCCGCAGCAGCGCCTCGCTGGCCCGGTAACGGACCCAGTAATGTGGATCGCAGAGCAATTCGCCAAGCCGCTCGGCAGCTTGGGCAAGCCCTGCTTTGCCGGCAGATTCGGCGGCCGAGGATCGCACCGTCCAGTCATCGCTGACCAACCCGGTCAAAATGGCTTCTGCCCCGGCGGGGTGCCCGATGCGTCCCAAAGCGCGGAAAATTCGCGGTTGCAATTCAGGTTCGCCAGCTGACTCGCGTGCCATATATGCGAGCAGCAGCGCATATTCTCCGCCAAGATCGGCCAGCGCATCCATGGCGGCGACCTTGGCCTCAAACGACAGGTCTTTTTCAAACAGCAGACCAGCGACCGCTTCGGAATTGGTCGCAGCGAGTTCCCGCATCAGCGAGACCAGCAGCAGCGAGTGTTCCTCTTTCCCCACTTTCAACTTGCGCATGACAGTGAGCGGATCGGGCGCATCGCCGCGCTGGGCCAGTGCCAGCGCCGCAGCCAGCCGCACGTCAGGGTTGGAATCGTCCAGCGCGCCAACCGCCTCGTCATGGCACTGATCGAACAGCGCAATGGCCTCGGCAGCGGACAGGCGCGTTTGCGCAGAACGGGCGCGCAAACGGCGGACCAGCAAACCGGGGACGCCAAGCGCGGAAGCGCGGGCCAACAGAATCTCGCGTTCCGAACCGCGCGTCATTTCGGCGAGTTCGATGGTGAGATCCGTCGCTACCTCAAGTGCCGTGCCCAGCAGGGACTTGAGCGATGCAGGATCAGCATCGAGCATCACCGGCAAGAGGCTCTGCCGCACCACGGCGCGATGCCCGACGAACCGGGTCGAGATCACGCGCGCCAGAATAAGTGCAAACAGTGCCAGCGCGCCTAGCAGGCAAAGGACGAGCGACAATTCCCACAAGGCGGTGAGGGTTGTCATAGCGCCAGTTTAATGCCCAGCCGAGCTTCGCTCCGATCAGCCCCGATCTCGCGCCATTCGCGGGCCACGCTGCCAAGCAGGGACACACTTCGGGAAAGCGGCACTTCGCCGCCACTAAAAAGGCTGGTGGTGTCGCTCACCACACCCAGATCCGTCTCCGGCCCCGATGCTACACCTATGAACAGCCGGGTGCGGTCACGCGGGACAATATCGACACGCAGCGATCCGCCGAAAAGCGCATCGTCTCCCTCCGCCACCACGGCGCGGCCGTGCAGCGAGAGCGAATAACGGCCCCCATCGAAATATTGAGTCACGCCTGGCCGCAAGGTCCAGACCTGTTGCAGCGGGAATTGCTGCCAGCTGGCATCCATTGTTGCCACCGTGGCAGCGGAGATGCGGTAATCAAATCCGGCGGCAAACCCAGTCTTGGGACGAAAATCCGCCGAAGGGGCACCCGATGCGCCGATCCTGAGCCAAAGATCCTCGCCCGACCGATGTGTGTAGAGCGCCCCGAATTCAGTATCCTCGCGCCCGAAACGCGAAAACCAGTGCGCTTGCAATTCCAATGTGTCGAGCCCCGCAACCGGTAGGTTTAACAATCCGCCAGCCTCGTGCCAATCATCTTGACCGCCTCCAAGATCGCTTACTGCACCTTCGAGCAGAAGGGTCGCGCGACGTACGTTTGCTCCACTGGCACGCCGCTGGTTGACCAATTCGCGTCCGGCACTGGCGTCTGCATAATCAGGCGCCGTGGCGAGCACTTGCGCAAAGGCGCGATCCGCATCGACCAGCCGTCCTGACGCCAGCAGCGCGTATCCATATTGCACGCGCGCATCGACATCGTCGGGGTGCTCGGCAAGCCAAGGTTCGAGCAGCGCGACGGCCAAACCCGGATCGCCATTCTGACGCGCTGCAACGGCCCGTTCATAGGGGGAGATTTGAGCTGCGGCAGGGGTGGTTGCGACCAAAACGGCGGCTGCGAGTGTCGCTACGCACAGGCGCATCACCGATCCTTCAGCAAACGGGCAAGCCGGGCGAGCAATTCTTCCGGCATGAAAGGCTTCACCAGATAGTCATTGGCGCCGATTTCCAGCGCACCTACAATGTCCTTCTCACCGCGCCGCGCTGTGAGCATGATGACCGGCGTTTCTGCATGTTCAGGCGATGCGCGCATGCGGCGAAGCACTTCGAGCCCGTCATGCACGGGCATCATCGCATCAAGTACAACGGCATCAGGCGCAGAGTCTTCCAGCCGGGCCAAGGCCTCGCGTCCATCAGTCGCGGTGATTGTCCGATAATCCCGCTGGGCAAGGCGGAACTCCAGCAATTCGAGCATCAATGGCTCGTCGTCGGCAATAAGGATGGTGAACATGGGATTCCGGCCAGATTTCTAAGGCTTGGGAATAGGTGGCTGATGGTAAATTTCGCGTAAACTTTTTCACCATTGGCAGCGCTCTGATCGCCGCATTGGGCCTTACCCCACTTGCCAGTGAGCATCCTTCCAGCGCACTTTTCGGCAATGTGCGCTTAGAGGCAATTGGCTGAAGAGCGCCCTACTTCGCGTAAACGATGCGCAGGCGATCAGCGGCGGCATTCGCCAGATTGCGCGCGTCAGTGGTGGTTTCGGCTGTCGCCAACGCCACTCCCATACGCCGCCACGGGCGCGTGACCGGTTTGCCGAACAGCCTGACATCCACGCGCGGATCCAGAGCGAGCGCATCGGCCAATCCTTCATAGCGGAACCGGTCAGCGTCTGGCGCAGTGTCGCCGCCAGCCAGTATGACCGCCGATGCACCGGGCAGCGCTGCAATCGTATCGGGTACCGGCAAACCCAGAATCGCGCGGGCGTGCAGATCGAACTCGGACAGGCGCTGAGACGCCAGCGTTACCATGCCGGTATCATGCGGGCGCGGCGACAGTTCTGAAAAGATGATTTCATCGCCCCGGATAAAGAATTCGACCCCATACAACCCCCAACCGCGGCCATTGCCCTTTAACGCCTCGACCACAGTCGCAGCCATCGTCTGCGCCTGATCCAGCGCCGATGACGACATCGCGGCTGGCTGCCAGCTTTCCTGATAATCCCCGCGTTCCTGACGATGACCAATGGGCGGGCAAAAGGTCACGCCCTCCGCATGGCGCACTGTCAACAGCGTAATCTCGTAGTCGAAATCGATAAATTCCTCGACGATCACGCGCGCCCGGTCGCCGCGCATGTTGGCGACGGCGTAATTCCACGCAGTTTCGAGCGCGGCGACTTCTTCGACTTTGCTCTGACCTTTGCCAGAGGAGGACATTACTGGCTTGATAACGCAAGGAAAGCCCGCATACTCGGCAGCTTCCCGCACTTCGGCCAGCGTCGTAGCATACCGATAGCGGGAGGTTTTGAGGCCCAGCTCGCCAGCGGCCATATCGCGGATGGCATCACGGTTCATGGTCAACTGCGCGGCGCGAGCGGAGGGGATTACGGCAAAGCCTTCGCTTTCCAGATCGGCCAGAACCTGTGTCCGGATCGCCTCAACCTCTGGGACAATCAGATCGGGACAATGCTTCATTACGGCGGCGCGCAAAGCCTCCCCATCCAGCATCGAAAACACCTCAGCCGCATCTGCCATCTGCATGGCCGGGGCATCGGCGTAGGCATCACAGGCGATGACCTGCGCGCCCAGCCGCTTGGCCGAAATGGTGAATTCACGCCCAAGCTCGCCCGAGCCAAGCAGCAGTATTTTCGCGATATGAGCCATAGGCTACAGCCCTAGCGACGCCGCTTCTCAAGTCAAAGCGAAGCGGATAATGCGCCCCCGCCTAACCCACCGCACCACGCGGCACCGGCGCCCCGAAATGAGTGTTTTCGGCCACCTGCATTCCGCCTCGTGCACGGGCCATGACCAAGGCCAGTTCCGCCTGCCGCAGCGTCCAGTCGACCGTGCATTCTATCACGGCCAGGCCAGCGCTGGCGGAAAGCCGGGGCGAGCGTGCAGACGGCATCAGCGTAAGCGAGGCAAATGTGGCCAGTACATCCCGCGACCACTCGCGCGCCGCGCGGCGGGAAAGCCCGGGCAGGATCACGCAAAACTTTTCGCCGTCCAGTTGAGCCAGTTCATGCGAGCCATGGGCCATAGTTTCCAGAAATCTGGCGAAGCCCCAGATGATCTCATCAGAGGTGCGCTGACCGTATTGCATGAACACGGCGCGCATCCGGTCAATCTCGAACAACGCGATTGCCCCGCCCTTCCCGCTGGAAAGCTGCCGGCGCAGCGCGGTCGAAAACGCGTGACGATTGGCGAGGCCGGTAAGCGGATCGATGAGCGTCCGCGATTGGATTTCGCCCTCCAGCCCGCGCAACCGCTGTACCGAACGCAGCAGGCCCAGGGCACCTGTGATCGCGCCACTCGCATCGTTCAGCGCGCGCAGGCTAAGCGCGTACCAGCAGCCATCCGCCGCAATTGCGCCGCTGTCCGGGCAACGATTGGCAAGGACCGGAAATTCCAGCCAGTCGGCTGCTCCATCCGTAGAGAAGTCATGCGCGCCTCCCGCCCCGTCACTGCGATCCAGTATCCGTGATGTGTAAGCGCGCAGTGCAGCCGCATGATCGCGTTCCGCGAGATCGGCCACATGCGGTTTCAGCAACAATTGCGTCAGGTCGTACCCGACGTCGGCCAGATTCGCCGAAGCGGTTTCGATGAAACCGTGGCGGTCCAGTCTTATTACAATGTCCCCTGTCGTATCCTCAAGCAGGCCTTTTAATGCCGAGTCTTCTCGGAAATTCAATCCCATGTACATGCCGCATCGCCCCCGGCTTTGATGTTTGCCCCCGGTCGCGACCTTCTAGCCGATTAGGTAAGTAACTAACGCCAGAGTTAAACAACGTACCCAGCCTTCCCAAAGGCTAGTATTCAACTGATCTTTCGTTAGTCGTGTTACCTAAAGGAACTAATTATCGAATCACAACCAAATGACATTTACCATACTTGACCAAAGGTAAGCCGGATAAATGTATATCTAGTTGTATCTTGTCGTTTCAGACCTCTATCATTATGCGAACACTATCAGGATGCGCACCGTAAGCTGTGGCAATACGCAGGCGACACTCGTGTACGATCGCGGAATGTTGCTGATCGCCGAGCCTGTCTTCCAATTCCTGCGTTCCCACACCCAGAACCTGTGCGATGGCAGCGATCCGATCCGGGACCGGTTTTGCCTTGCCTTTTTCCCATGCCCAGACGGTCGGCTTGCTTACGCCCAGCTGCTCCGCAACCTGCGCCAGCGTCATGCCGCGTTCCCGGCGCAGCCGGTTAAGCTTGGTTCCCAAAGGTTCCGGCGGGGTCTGTAGGGCGCCCGGCGCGGCACCTTCGAGCCCGGCTTCCCCCGCGAAAGCCCCACCAGGCTGCGTTGCGTTCTGATCCAACAGGCTGCGCAATTGCACTGCAGCTATCGCGGTTTGCGACAAGGCTTGTTCAAAGGCGCAGCCATACAATCGCTCGCTTTTCCAGACGACTGCTACGGGGAGGGTGCCGGTTTCGGGCAGGTCTACCACCAGCCGCTCGCCTTTTTCGAGGGGTATGTCGGTTTCCAGCAGCAGGCCGACGGCAGACAGGTTATGAATCAGCACATTGGCTTCGAGCCCGCCGGGCAACACCCCGCTGGCTTCCATCCGCAGCGCGCGGCGCTCGGCCGCGCGGGCATCGACGGACCCTGCATCGCGGGCGCCGGGATCGAGGTGGGCTTTGAGGGCCATTGCAACGTGTCTCCGTGTGTGGAGGTCACGTCGTCAGGCTCAAAAGGTTAAGACGGAGTTATCGAATATGCTTAACACGGACCGAATGCGCCCGACATGCGACGTCTGACACTGATCGGCGCCGGGTTAGTAAGCCATGTCAGTCAATCGCGTCCAACCCGTAGGCGGTGTGCAGTACGCGCACGGCGAGTTCGGTTTCGTCCTCGTCGATCAACACGCTGACCTTGATTTCAGAGGTCGAGATCGCCTGAATGTTGATACCGCGATCAGACAACGCCCGAAACATGGTGCTGGCCACCCCGGCATGGCTTTTCATGCCAACGCCCACGACGCTTATCTTGGCGATCTGGCTGTCGGTGATGATACGGTTGAACCCGATCAGGCTGCGCTTGTCCTCCAGCATCGCCTGGGCGCGCGCAAGGTCGGCCTGCGGCACGGTGAAGGTCACGTCGGTCTCGCCCTTGTCGCGGCCCACGTTCTGAATGATCATGTCGACATTGATCCCCGCCTGCGCCAGCGGTTCAAAAATGTTGGCAACCGCTCCGGGCTTGTCAGGTACGCGGGTGAGGATCACCTTCGCTTCCGTCTTATCATGCGCGATACCGGTCACAAGCTGGCGTTCCATCAGGCCGTTCTCCACCATTTCATCCATTTCTTCTTCCGAAACGATCAGTGTTCCGGGCAGATCGTCTGCTGGCGCGGCATCCTCTCCGACGAAACTGGAGAGCACCTGAATGCGCACCCCTGCCTTCATCGCGAGGCCTACGGAGCGGGTCTGAAGCACCTTCGCCCCGACCGAAGCCAATTCCAGCATTTCTTCGTAAGTTACCGCCTTCAACTTTCGCGCCTTGGCGACGATGCGCGGATCGGTGGTGTAGACCCCGTCGACATCGGTGTAGATATCGCAACGATCAGCGCCCACCGCAGCCGCGATGGCAACAGCCGATGTGTCCGATCCACCGCGCCCCATCGTGGTGATCCTGCCATCTTCGCTCACGCCCTGAAAGCCGGGGATGACAGCGATTTCGCCTCGCGCCAGCGACGCCAGCATATCAGGCGCATCAATGGTTTCCACCCGTGCCTTTGCATGCGCTTCGACGGTACGAACCGGCAATTGCCAGCCCAGCCAACTGCGCGCCTTTTCGCCCAGAGATTGCAGCGTCAGCGCCAGCAGCCCGCTGGTTACCTGTTCACCGCTGGCAACCACGACATCATACTCGGCCGCATCATAGAGCGGGTTGGCCTCGCGGCAGAACGTAACCAGTCGGTCCGTCTCGCCTGCCATCGCGCTGACCACCACGGCCACTTCGTTGCGCGGCCCACCCTCAGAGCCAGCCGCCTGCTTGCGCACGAGGTCGGCGACGCGGCGAATGCGTTCGGTCCCGGCCATCGACGTGCCGCCAAATTTCATCACAATTCTTGCCAACTGCGCGAAGCTCCCGCTGGTTTGGTCCCGTCGGCGCTGTTAAGGAGGCCGCATGGGAAACGCAAACGGTTCAAATGTAACTATCCGTCCGGAAGAAGCCGAATTCTTCTCAGGCCTCGCACGTGACTGGTGGAACCCCAGGGGCAAGATGGCCAGTCTGCACCAAGTCAATCCGGTTCGGCTGGAGTTTCTGCGCGGCGCGATTGATGCGCATTGGGACGGTAACAGGGACAGTGTCAGGCCACTTGCAGGCAAATCCGCGCTCGATATCGGGTGCGGTGCAGGGCTGCTGTGTGAACCGCTCGCCCGGCTGGGCGCGGACGTGACCGGTGTGGATGCATCGGTCGAAAACGTGTCGGTTGCCGCTGCCCATGCCGAGGGGGTGGGCCTGAATATCCGCTATATGGCAGGGGAGGTCGCCGGACTGGATATCGGCACGTTCGATCTGGTCACCTGTGTTGAGGTGATCGAACATGTGGCGGACAAGACTGCGTTTCTGGCCGATGTTGCGGCGCGCCTTGATGTCGGAGGGTTGCTGGTTATGTCCACGCCGAACCGTACGGTGCAATCGCGGCTGCTGCTGGTCGGCGCGGCCGAAGCTATCGGCTATGTCCCGCGCGGCACGCACCACTGGAGCGATTTTGTCACGCCCGAAGAGCTGGAAGCAATGCTGGCCAAGGTCGGACTTGAGCTGACAGACCGGCGCGGGATTGCTTTCTCACCCGCCAAGGGCCTCCACCTGTCGGACAACGAGGCGCTGAATTACATCCTCAGCGCGCGGCGAAAAACCTAGTCGCAGCGAGCAATCTGCGCCGACAATGCTTCTTTGCCGGTGTTCGACTTCATTTCGAACCGGATTTTTCCGCCTGCCTCGATCAGGGCGCGGGTGTTGGTATCTTCGCAAACTTTGGGACGCAGCATCTTGCGTGCGAAGTTGGAATCGAGCGTCGCGTTGCCAGTCGGCAAGTTCGCGAGTTGGATGACGATTGTATCCTTGCCTTCGACTGTCGCGCCAACTGTCGCTTGGGCCATTGCTTCAGGAAGAACGGCGGCCCCGTTCTTGTTGATGTAGGTTGCCGCTTCGGTCAGCGAATTCTCTACCGCCACCGGTTCTGCCGAACCCCCGCACGCGCTCAGCGTTATCGTACACGCCAGCAATACCCAGTTCTTCATGTTGATGCCCCCTTTAACAAGTTGCCAGCAATAGGAAGCCCGGATGAAATTCTGGTTAGCAAGCGTGCATCATTTTGTCGGCAAGCGGTCGCCAGCACGGTGCTTTATTTGTTCAAGCCTTTGACCAGTCCGACGAATTCACTGACATTATCGGTGAAAAACCCGTCGGCGCCGCTATTGATCGCAGCCTGCCACAACGCATGATAATTGCCATCGGCAGCCGGGCCGCCCCCATTTTGCAGTGTGCTTGGCAAAAACCCGTTTTCCTTGCGCAAGGTCCAGGGATGCACCTTAAGTCCGGCGGCATGCGCGTCGGCCACCAATGCAGTGGGCTGCATCGTTTCCGCGTCCACCACATGTCCAAGCCACGGTCCGATACCGTCAGCGTAGGCGGCGATTTCGGCAAGACCCGTCGGCGCAATCATCTGCGCCCAGCGCATCGCGGGTTCATCTACCGGACCGCCTTCGGGTCCGATCAGCAGGACCAGCGGGGTATCAACCAGCTTGTTTAACCGCTGGAGCGGACCGACTTCAAACACCTGCACAAATACCGGCACATCTTTTTTGTCGAGCGCGTGTTTGCGCAATTGCGCGACCAGCAGGTCAACCGTGTCGATCCCAGCGTCCTGTAACAGGTATGTCGGGTGCTTGAGTTCGGGATAAAGGCCGATCGTCCGCCCAATCTGCGCCTCCTTGGCGCGCACCAATTGCACGATCTCATCAAACGTCGGAATTTGATAGAGGTCATTGTATGCGGTGTTGGCGGGTCGCGCGTTCGGCACCCGTTCGCGCACGCGCAAGGTGCGCAGTTCCGCAAGCGTGAAATCCTCGACAAACCAGCCTGCCACCGCCTGCCCATCGATCTGCGCGGTCTTGCGCCTATCCTCGAATTCCTCGCGGGTGGCGACATCGGTTGTGCCAGACAGCTCGTTTTCGTGCCGCGCGACCAAGACCAGATCCTTCGTCGCGACAAGGTCCGGCTCGATAAAGTCGGCGCCCTTGTCGATGGCGAGTTCATAGGCAGCCAGCGTGTGTTCGGGCCGATCACCCGAAGCGCCGCGATGCGCGATGATCAGCGGGCGCGCTGCATCTTCCGCACGCGCATGAGTGTTTGCGTGCAGCGCGAACGGTGCCCCCAACGCAAGAGTCAGGACCAGATTTACAAGAGTGCGGCGGACCATTCTTCTTCCTTGAAACCAACCAGAATGCCATTGGGGTGTTCGGCAATTGGCCGTTTGATCATGGAGGGGTGCTGAACCAGCAGGGCTACAGCCTCGTGACTATCCGACGCTGCCAATTTTTCCGAATTGGATCAGCTTTCGATAGGTCGTACCGCGTTTGTTGAGCACCACGTCAACGCCCTTTGCTGCAATCCATGCCTCCAGCTTGCGCGCATCGGCACCCGCTTTCTTGTAGTCGTGAAACGCGTATTCGATGCGATTGGCGTCCAGCCAGCCTTTTGCCTTCTTAACCGTGTCGCAACTGGGGATGCCAAACAGCGCTATCTCGATCATTGCATTACCATGCCTTTCTGGACGTATATCAGAGCTAAGACACATGGGCGGCGCGAATGGAGATAGCTACGTGCATGCCGACTGTCATCGCCACGTCGCCTTGCGACTTAGCCTGCACGCGCGTGCTGTGCGACCTCGTCAGCCAGACGGTCGATCAGTTCCACCGGCAGATCGTGGCCCCAGCCGGGGATCGTCACCAGCCGTGCGCCGGGAATGCTGGCAGCGGTTTCCTCGCCCGCCTCCAGCTTGACCAGCGGATCGGCCTCGCCATGCAGCACCAGCGTGGGCGTGGTCACACGAGACAGCCGCGCGCGCCGATCGCCATCGTCGATAATCGCGGCCAACTGGCGCGGCAGGCCCGGCGGATAGACGTTGCGCCGCACCATCTGCGTGACCCGTTCGCGTCGCCGGTCAGGATCGGCGGGGTATCCTGGACTGCCGATTTGTTGCTGCACATTCATCCCGTGCGCAACCAGGACGTTTTCTTCCATTGAGGGAAGCGGTGCGGTCAGCGCCTCTATCGCATGCTTTTCCGCCTGCGGCAGTTTGGGATTGCCGGTGGTCGACATGATTGAAGTTAGCGACAGCAGCTTGTCGCCGTGATGCACCGCCATCAACTGCGCGATCATTCCGCCCATCGACGCACCCACCACATGCGCGCGATCAATCCCCAGCGCCTCCAGCAGACCGGCCCCGTCATCGGCCATGTCGCGCAAGGTATAGGGCACGCTTGCCTTCCATCCGATCCGCGCGCGCAGAACCTGCCACACGATCTTTGGCGGCTTTGCCTCACCCATCTTCTGGCTGAGCCCGATATCGCGATTGTCATAGCGGATTACATGAAAGCCACGCTCCACCAGCGCGTCGACGAATTCATCGGGCCACAGGATCATCTGCGCACCTAGCCCCATTACCAGCAGGATCGGTTCGTTCGCGGGATCGCCGCGTGTCTCGTAAAACAATTCAATACCGGTTTTGGGGGTGGTGATTGTGGGCATGAAGAAAGTGGCTCCCTGTTCGTTTTCACGATGTGCCCGATTTTCGGCGCATTGGGGAGCGTGAATGCCGCACAAGCACTCGCGCCGCAACCCATGCCCGTCTTTGAAGGGACTGGAGACGGGCGGGAAGCGGCGCGGGCCCTGTCACGCCTGATCGGCGCAACTGGTCATTGCTGGCGGAAAGGGTATCAACCGCCAAGCATGATAGTCGTTTCAACATCCTTTGAAGCGGCGATCCGGCTCGCTTCTGATTTCCAGAGCTTGGCGGCAAGTTCGTCGCGCTTGCGGGGCGTGCTGGCAAAAATCACATTTGCGATAAATTTCGCCTTTTGCGGATTGGCGACAGGCACTGATGCCAGGTCATCTAGCTGACGCACGGCCTGCGCCGCGGTCCTGCGTGCTGCCCAGTTGCCTCTACCATCGAGCACTTCGATGTTGTCGGCCATTCCATCGGCGCCAAGCGTGAAGGCAACTTGCACCACTGCGTTGTTTGGCACGACTTTGCGGGCCAGCGGAACACGCCCGAGTGCGCGGTTCAGATCCTTGGTAGTCTCGGCTTGCCATTCTTCCATTGCGGCCCGCGAGTTGACCAAAATCTCTTGTGAGCTGCCGGCAGCTGTTACAGGGTTGGCGGAAGCAGGCACAGCGACCAGCAGCGCAAGTGAAAGCGCGGCGGCGGTGCTGCAGGCGAGTTTCGTATAGGTATTCATCAGATCATCCTCTTCATCGGTTCACGAAGTGGATCGATCGCAGGGACCTCAAACGCCGAACACCAGTCCCTACACTCGTGCAATTGGCTCTATCGGTCGATCTGGCGCAACGAGTAATTTGCGGTTCAGTGATTCACGTTAACGTCCAATTAGTTAATACCATGTTGAAAGATTATTTCAACGCTTCATCATTCTAGCGAGAAATATTCCGTCTAATGTTCCATTCGCGCAGATAAACTGCGCGAAGGAACCGACCAAATGCATACGCGGCAGAGGGTCTAGCGCCAGTCCGGACCGCTGATAGCGAGTCCCTGCGCTTCCAACCGATCCAGCACGCCGTCGCTTTCGGCCAGCACCCGCAGCGGGACCACGGCAACGGTCACGCCGTCCTGCGTGGTGGCCTGCGTGATCATGTCGGTCCATTGCGTGCGGATTTCATCGCCCAGTTCCGGGTCCGCCCACGGCCAGCATGTGCCCAGCGCCAGTTCCAGCGGGTTGTCCATCACGGCGGGCACGTTGAATTTGGTCCAGTCGCGACCGCGCGCTTCGATGATGGCAGGGCCAGCCTCGGTCGCGGTCATCGCCGCTTCAAGGCAGGGGATGTGGCTGGCGGGCGGAGCCTCGGCGAGATTATCCAGCAGATCTTCGCCGCGAAACTTTTCGGGCCGGGTGATCGGTACATCGGCCTTGTCCGCGGCCTTCCGTACGATATCGGTCGCATCGTCGCCAAGCGTTTCGTCGGTGAAATCGAGCTGCCCGGTCAGCAGGTTGAACGCGGTTATCAGGAACGAGCCGCGATCATAATCCTTGTCGTATTTCTCTTCGAGTGCAGCAAGGCGCGCGCGCTGCTGCGGCGCAAGATAGTCAGCGGCAACGGTTTTATCCGGCAGTTTGAGAAAGCGTCCGCCGCGAAAGATCAGGCGGAAGAAATCGCCGGGCGAAAACTTGGGGGCTGCACGAATGATAACGCGATCGGCCCCGGCGGCAGCTTCCTTTAACCGGTCGGGCTGCCATGGCGTCGCCTTTGGCACGGAGCGGATTTCGCCTACCAGAATAACAGTCCCGGCGGACGTATCGATGGTCCACATCGGCGCACCAGAACGCTGTGCGGTAACGACGATGGCGTTGGGAATTTGGGGTTCTTGGGCAATGGCTGGCGTGCCTAGCAAACCAGCAAGAGCGCAAAGGGCGATGGTTCTGGTGATCCGCAACATCATCGCCTCCTTGCAGCCCTTCGCTGCACGCATGGTGAACGTGCCCCGCGCTTATGTGAAGAACGGGGAACGGATTTCATCCTCAGGGCACCAGCACCGTGTCCCTGGGTTCGCCGGTTTCGTCCGTCTCCGGATAATCTAGCGTGTAGTGCAGTCCGCGGCTCTCCTTGCGATCCAGCGCGGATCGCACGATCAGTTCGGCCGATTGCAGCAGATTGCGCAGTTCGATGAGGTCGGTCGTCACGCGGAACGATCCGTAATAATCCTCGACCTCTTGTTTCAACAGGGCGATGCGGTTCTTGGCGCGTTCAAGCCGTTTGGTGGTGCGCACGATGCCTACATAGTTCCACATGAATCGGCGGATTTCGGTCCAGTTCTGCTTGATTACAACCTCCTCATCGGAGTCGGTCACGCGGCTTTCATCCCATGGCAGGATGGCGGGCGGTTCCTCCAGCGTGTCCCAGCGGGACAGGATATCGCCCGCCGCCGCTTCTCCAAACACAAAGCATTCCAGCAGGCTGTTGGACGCAAGCCGGTTCGCGCCGTGCAGGCCGCTTTCGGTGCATTCGCCCGCCGCCCACAGACCCGGCAGATCGGTGCGCGCGTTGAGGCCTACCACCACCCCACCGCAGGTGTAATGCTGCGCGGGGACGACCGGGATTGGTCCCGCCGTCATGTCGATACCAAGGCCCAGCAGCTTTTCATGGATGGTGGGGAAATGCCCCTTCACGAAATCGGCAGGCTGGTGACTGATATCAAGATGAACGTAATCGAGCCCAAACCGCTTGATCTGATCGTCGATTGCGCGCGCCACCACATCGCGCGGGGCCAACTCCATGCGCTCCGGATCATAGTCCGCCATGAAACGGTGGCCGGTTTCCGGGTGCAGCAGGTGCCCGCCCTCGCCCCGAACCGCCTCGGTGATGAGGAAATTTTTGATGTCGAGGTTATAAAGGCAGGTGGGGTGGAACTGCATCATCTCCATATTTGAAACGCGCGCGCCTGCCCGCCATGCCATCGCGATGCCATCTCCTGTGGCGCCGCGCGGGGCTGTGGAGAATTGATAGACCCGGCCCGCGCCGCCCGCTGCCAGCACGGTGGCACGCGCGACGTGGCGTTCGACGTGGCCGGTCGCCTCATTCAGGGCATAGACGCCCCACACCCGCCCGGCGGCGGAGAACTGTTCGCGATGGCGGTCGGTAATGAAATCGATGCAGGTGCGCCCGGCCAGCATGGTGATGTTGGCGCTCGCCTGCGCAGCGGCCAGCAGCGCGCTTTGCACAGCCCAGCCCGTCGCATCGTCGACATGCACGATCCGGCGGTGAGAATGCCCGCCCTCGCGCGTCAAATGCAGCGAATCCTTATCGCGATTGAACGGCACTCCCAACTCGCACAGGCGATCAATGCTGGCGGGGGCTCGCTCGATCACGAATTCCACTGTCGCGCGGTCGTTCAGTCCGGCGCCCGCAACCATCGTATCGCGCACGTGGTTTTCAAACGTGTCGCCGCTGTCCAGCACGGCGGCGATCCCGCCCTGCGCCCACGCGGTAGATCCGCCTGTGAATGTGCCCTTGGCCAGCACGAGCACGCGCCGGGTTTCCGCCAGTTCAAGTGCCGCGGTTAATCCGGCGGCGCCCGATCCGATTACGATTACGTCATAGTATTCTTCAATCATGCCGCGTCATGGCGCGAACAAGGCCTACCGGCAAGATGCTACACTTGCGGACCTGAACGGCCTCAATTGCGTTGTGACGCCATGATTGATGCCTCCCCTCCCTGTCCTGCCAGCGCGCGAGCCGAATTTCTGGCATTTCTGCATGAGCGTGATTTCCCGTGTGTGGGGGCCAAATCCGCCGCCGCAACAGGCGGGATCGAAGTGCATCGCGCCCGTGCAATCACCAGCGGCTGGAACGATATGTCGATCCACGATGCTCTGCTTGAATGGGCCTGGCGATACAAGACCGACCGATCCGGGCTTCGCAGCTTGGTGGTCGTTTTCGATGGTCCGGACGATCTTACCGAAGAAGCGTTCGAACAGGCGATGTGGGACAGGCTGCAATCTCTTGCAGAAAAGGATGCGTGGCGCGGGCAATCCTATGATGGCGGTGTCAGCGCCGATACAAGCGATCCCAAGTTTTCGCTGAGCTTTGGCGGAGAGGCATTTTTCGTGGTCGGGTTGCACCCCGCAGCCTCGCGTCCCGCGCGCCGATACAAGAGCCCTGCGCTCGTCTTCAACCTGCACGACCAGTTTGAACAATTGCGCCTGCAGGGGCGATACGAGCGAATGCGCGAGGCGATCCTCGACCGCGATATCAGGCTGGCCGGCACACCCAACCCGATGCTTGCCCGCCACGGCGACGCCAGCGAGGCGCGCCAATATAGCGGGCGGGCGGTCGGGCCGGAATGGTCGTGCCCTTTCAAGGATCCGCGCAGTTGAGCGAAATTATCGAAATTCCGCCACGCAGCGGTGCTGCTTTCGTGATCCGCGCAGGGCAGGAACTGTCTGTAATCGATCCGCAGGGCAGCCAGGTTTCAGATCTGCTTGCTTATAGCCAAGACGATGTGCGCGAAGTCATATCGAACGGTCGCACGTTCGATTACGAAGAGACGATCGCGCTCACCACGGGCAACATGCTTTGGTCCAACCGATCCCGCCCGATGCTGGAAATTATCGAAGACACCGTGGGTCGCCATGATTTCCTCCTGACGCCATGCAGCGAGGCCACCTTTCGCCATTTCTATGCGGATCGACCAGTACATCGCGGCTGCTTTGGCAATCTGGCAGAGGCGCTGGCGCCGTGGGGCATTGCGCCCGATGATATCCCGACCGCCTTCAACGTGTTCATGAACGTGCCCGTCGATGGCGCGAGCGGACGATTGCGGGTCGATCCGCCCACCAGCAGGCCCGGCGGGACCATTCGCCTGCGCGCGATGATGGATTGCGTCATCGGGCTGACTGCGTGTTCTGCATACGCTTCAAACGGGGGCACCTTCAAACCCATACATTACGCGGTCATCTGATGCTGAATCCCGATCATTATGCGCAGCTTGCTGGCGCTGCGCCGGGGGACTGGCTCGCCCATGCCCGCATCGCGATCACCTATGCGGCGCGTCATCGCCGCCTGCCCGATCTTGCCCGTCCGCGCCGATTTACAGAGCTGGTGCAGATGCGAAAACTGTATGACCGTGATCCTGCGCAGACGATGCTGATGGACAAGATCGCCGCCAAGGCGATGGCAGCAGGGCGACTGGGGCAGGAATGGATAATTGCCACAGCCTGGACCGGTGATTGTCTGCCACAGCTGCCAGAGTTCGACTGCCCGGCCATCGTCAAGGCCCGGCACGGCTGCAATCAGTTCAGAGTCCTGCGCAATGCACCGGACACTCGCACGTGGCAGGAACTGCGCAAGCTGACAGAGGAATGGACGCGCAAACCTTACGGCTTGTGGCTAGACGAATGGGCGTATCTGAACGTGCCACGCGGCGTTATCGTCGAACCGTTGATTGCGGGACCGGGCGGTGCGCTTCCCATTGATTACAAGATCTATGTTTTCGGAGGCGTCGCCACGCATGTGCAGGTCCATCTGGATCGGGGACGCTCACACCGCTGGATTCTGCATGATCGCGACTACCGCCAGCTGGTGCAGACGGACGAGGCTCCGCCAGCGCCGCGCTCGCTTGCCGCCATGCTGGATGCAGCACAGGAACTTGCGAGCGGCTTCGATTTCCTGCGGGTCGACTTTTATGAAGTCGCCGGAAAGCCGCTGTTCGGGGAGTTTTGCCTTTATCCGGGAAGCGGCCTTGATCCATTCGCGGCAGACTGGATCGATTTTCAACTGGGCGATCTCTGGCGCGAGGCCAGCGCTTCGCTTCAGACCGATTTGTCCGGCGCTGCGGTCAACTGGACGAACACATCCTCCAGATCGGCCTCGCGCGTGGTTACGTCCTCTATCGTCAGTCCCTGTTCCTGAAGAATCGCAAGCACTTGCCCGGCGCTAAGGCGGTCCCTGTCGTAAGTCACCTCTACCCCGCGTTCGCCGGTTACTTCGACCTTGCTGAAGGCCGTATGCGCGGGCGCAGCGGAAATATCGCGCGAAACCGTCACCGCGACGATTTTCTCGCGCGCCATGCCGATCAACTCTTGCGTCGGTTTGTTAGCGATCAGTTTGCCGTGATTGATGATGGCGATGCGGTCGCACAATTCCTCCGCCTCTTCGAGGTAATGCGTGGTCAGAACCACTGTCACACCCTGCCGGTTCATTTCAGTGACGAGTTCCCACAATTGCCGCCGCAGCTCGACATCGACGCCCGCCGTGGGTTCATCCAGCACCAGTATGGGCGGGGAGTGCACCATCGCCTTTGCGATCAGCAGGCGGCGCTTCATCCCGCCCGACAGCGTGCGGGCATAAGCATCGCGTTTATCGCCCAGCCGCACAGCGGCGAGCAATTCCTCACTGCGGCGGCGCGATGACGCGATACCGTAAAATCCGCCCTGATTTTCCAGCACCTCGAACGGGGTGAAGAACGGGTCGAACACAATTTCCTGCGGCACGATGCCGATGGCGCGGCTGGCGTTGCGGCGCTGCTGATCGATGTCAAAGCCCCAGATATCGACAGTTCCGCCGGTCTTGGTCACCAACCCGGCAAGGATGTTGATCAGCGTAGATTTGCCCGCGCCATTGGGACCGAGCAGCCCGAAGATAGAGCCTTGCGGCACATCGAAGCTGACCCCGTCAAGCGCCAGCTTACCCTGCGCGTCATCACCCTTCGCGCCCTTGGGCGGGGCATAGCGCTTGACCAGGTTTTCGATCCGGATTGCAGGGGCATCTGTCATCGCTGCTGCCATAGAGATGCGCGCCGGCCGTGCAAGAGGTGGCAAATCAGCCGTCAGTCGGCAATATCGCGCCTGAGCACGGCCTGCGCGAAATCTTGCCGCGCCGTTAACCGCATTTGGTGGGCATACCCAAAGACCTTCAACGATAGAGCGCGAACGTGATCCGGTGCTTTTCCCCTTTCCAGCGCATACTCGCAGGGCGATTTTCGCCTGTTCCAAGTGCGCTAGCAATTGGGCTGGTCGCCGCATTCGCTCTCGCACCGTCCGCGGCATATGCTCAAGGCTCAGCGACGACGCAGGCACGCGTGACAATGATTGACCCGCTGACCATAACCAAGCTCACCGACCTTGATTTTGGCGACATCATCGGTGCGAGCGGAGGTACGATTGTTCTGACGCCAACCGCCACGCCGACGTGCACGGCTGCGGGCGGGCTGGTGCAGATCAATGAATGCCAGCCAGCAACCTTCATCGGATCGGGCGGTTTTGATCAGCGTGCCCGCATAAGGCGCCCAATTCGCAACACCATCACGCTCACCGGGCCGGGGCAGGACATGATCGTGACCGATATAACGATCAACGGCGATCCCGATCTCGTTCCGGTGCGCTCAAACCCCAACTGGGAGCGGTTCCGCATCGGCAATCCCAACGGAACGTTCGTATTCAGGGTTGGCGGGACGCTGAACGTCAATCCAAATCAGGCTCCGGGCGTCTATGAAGGCACATTCGAGATCCGCCTCGACTATCAATGATTGAATTAGGACGGCAGCGCGATTATCCGCTGCTGCATGAATATCCCCCCTCCCGAAATCCTCATGGTCGATACGCGCCGCGTCAGCTGTGACGGCGCAAGCGCAATTCGCAGTGGCGCAGGCTATGTTCCGGCTGCCCTGGGCCACCCGCGCATCTATCTTGAAATAGACGAGCACGGCTATGTCGATTGCGGGTATTGCGACCGTCGTTTCGTCCTGAAAGATGGCCCGGCCGACGGGGCCGATCAGGCATCTTTGCGCGATATCTCCGAAGGGGCCGATCCCGGTCACCGGTAACGCGTGTTCTCCCGACAGCATACTCCGAGATAGATGCGGCCAGTATCAAGCCAATATTAACCCGGAACATCTAACCCGGTTTTCCAAAGGGCAATTGCGTAAGCGCTGCCGAAACGTTGCCCTGTTTATTCGGGCGATCCGCTGGGTTTTGGAATACTGCGATGATCCATTATTGGGCAGACAATTGGGCACGGCTTGCCGCTTCATGCCGCTCAGCCTCGACGCGGTTGAACGCATTATATGCCGTCACGCTTGCAATGGCAGCGGCACTGGCCACCCCTGCCGCTGCGCAAAACACCCAAACAGCGGACGCGCAGGCGTTTCTCGTCACTCCCCTGAGCTTCGTCAAGCAAACCGATCTCGACTTTGGCAAAATCGTACCCGGCAATGCCGACGGGGAAGTCAACATGGATTCCGAAGGCATCGTCACCACCACCAACGGTATTGCCGTGCTCGATGGTACGTCGCAACCCGCACGGTTCTGGGGATATGGCACTTTCAACCAGACGGTGCTCATCAATATTGATCAGAACACCTATCTGTTGACGCGCGAGGGTGGCGCTGAAACGTTGCTGTTTGATCGCGTCACCATTGGTAGCCGCCCGCCAATTCGCATCACCCGCAACCCTCGCCGTTTTCGAATTATCAATCCCGACGGCTTTTTCTCATTCACTATTGCCGGGCGATTACAAATCGCAAGCGATCAGGCTCCCGGCGTTTATAACGGTGTATTCACCGTCACGCTGGAATATGAATAGGCCCGGCACCGGCATGGTTACTTACTTGCGCTCATCGCGCGTTCAGGCTGAATGGTGATACTGCACGCTTTAAGGGTCAGCCAAGGAGCAACATCGATGTGCAATCCATCTTTATTCCGCGCCCCGCGCCTGTTCAGTGCTTCCGCCATGATCGCCGGCCTCGCATTGGGTGCCACGCCCGCATTGGCGCAGGACGGACAACCTCCGCTTGCATCCAGCACCGATGCAAGCGAACCGGCCCAGGAACTGACCAAGGGCGAAAAGAAGCTGGCCAAAATGCTTGAAGGCCGTGTCGCGGGCCAACCGCAAACGTGCATTCGCACAATCCCTACCGGACGTATGACGACGATTGACAAGACCGCTTATGTGTATGGGCGCGGAAACACGATCTACGTGCAGCGCACCCAGAACCCGGAACAGATAGACCGACGCGATGTGCTGGTGACGCGGCGATTTGGCGGTGGCACCCAGTTGTGCAAGGTCGATGTGACGACCACTATCGACCCGCTTAATGGGTTTTTGACCGGCGCGGTCTTCTTTGATGATTTCGTGCCGTACACGCGCGAGGATGAAGACGCGGGTTGAACTGTGACACTTCTCTAAGTCAATCCGCCAATCGCGCCGCCTTCGATCAATCAGGATTTAACGCCCGCCATCGCATTCATCCGGGCGAGGATTTCGTCCGCCTCGCGCATGATGCGGTCGATCAATTCTTGGCAAGTCGGTATATCGTTGATCAGCCCGGCCACCATGCCGCAACTCCACGCGCCCTTGTTCATATCGCCTTCCATCATGATGGAGGGATAGACCCCGGCGACTTCGGGGAGGATATCCTGAATGGTGATCGCATCGCCCAACTCCTTTTCCTTCTGGAGTAGGCGATCCACCGCCTCGTTATGCAGCACGCGTTCGGTGTTGCGCAGCGGGCGCATGACCAGTCTCGTGTCCAGCTCAGAGGCTTCCACGATGGCGCGTTTCACATTTTCGTGCACCGGTGCCTCTTGGGTGGCAATGAAGCGGGTACCCATGTTCATTCCCTGCGCGCCCATTGCAAGGCTGGCGACCAGGCTGCGCCCATCGGCCATTCCGCCGCTTGAAACGAACGGGATGTCTAGTTCATCCGCCGCGCGCGGCAACAGAATGAAATTGGGAATATCGTCTTCGCCCGGATGCCCGCCGCATTCGAACCCGTCGACACTCACCGCGTCGCAGCCAATATCCTGCGCTTTCAGCGAGTGGCGCACGCTGGTGCATTTGTGGATCACCTTGATCCCCGCATCCTTCAACGGCGGCAGCAGATCGACCGGGTTGCGCCCAGCGGTTTCAACCACTTTATCCCGCCATCGATCACGGCTTTCAACAGACCGGGATAATCAGGCGGCGTTAGCGTGGGCAGGATCGTCAGGTTCACGCCGAACGGCTTGTCCGTCATATCGTGGCACCGGGCGATTTCGTTAGCCAGCTTTTCAGGCGTACCCTGCGTTAGCCCGGTAATTATGCCCAAGCCCCCTGCATTCGAGACAGCCGCAGCCATTTCGGCAAACCCGACATAGTGCATCCCGCCCTGAATGATGGGATGTTGGATGCCGAACATTTCGGTGATGGCGGTTTTCATGGCTGTGTCTCTCCCAAAAGGTTCGTGTCTGCGCGCGAAACAAGCCGAGTTTGCGCGGCTGTGCAAGCGCGGTTTTGCGAGGCGCGCAAGCCGTAACGTCAGCCCCCGCCTCTCACACGGCTTTTGCGCGGAGCCTCGCCAGTGTCGTTACAATCCCGCCAAGGATCAGCGCGCCGCCTGCCAGCCATCGCCAGCCCAGCGGTTTCGACAGCAGCAACACGCTGGCAAGAGACGGCATCACAGGCTGCGCAAAGCCGCCGGTATCAATTCACGGCATCGGCAGATCCAAGGGCGTGGCGATCAGGAAATTGCGCGCCGTGCGCCCGATTGCATCACCTCCGCCCCGGCCAATCAAGGTGTATGCGCCCCACGCGATCCCGGCGATTGCCATCGTCAGCGCCGCGCCCGGTGCCACTGCCTCGCCGCCGGGAGCAAGCAGCACGACTAAACCCGTTATTGCCAGCGCAAGGCCCATCCACCCGAGCAGTGAAAGCGCCTCCCCGCGCCCATATCCTGCCACCACAATGGTCGACTTCACACAGGCAAACAGGATCAGCGCACCCGCCGCCAACCGGATCGTTGAATACGCGCCCGCCTCAATCGTGCCATCGCTCAGCGCCGCGCGCGCCAGCAGCAAATTGCTCGCAAACGCAGCAATGGCGAGGCTGGCCAGGGCGAGGGTGATGATTGCCCTAAGCATATCTGAAATTCCCGGAGGCCCCTTTTGCTGACATCCCGTGCCACGCGTACACGGACATGGCGAGGGCTGGGCCGAAGTTACTTCGCCAAGTCCCCCTCGCGCACAATCGGGCCAGTCTCGCACAGATCGCTGACCACGCAGATCGCGCATTTGGGCACGCGCGCGCGGCACACGCTTTTGCCGAACTGGATCAGCCAAAAATGCCCATCACGCATTGCCCAGTCGGGGCTGCGCTCTTCAAGTTGCTGCGCCGTTTTGTCGGCTGTTTTTGCCTGTGTCAGCCCGATCCGGTTGCACACTCGATGAACGTGCGTGTCCACAGCGATGACATCTGCGCCGAAAGTAAAACTCATCACGATATCGGCGCATTTGCGCCCGATACCGGGCAGGCTCAGCAACCCCTCGCGCGTGCCGGGGACAACTCCGCCGTGTTCCTCCAGCAACGCCGTGCAGAACTTGCGGATGTTGCGGGTCTTGGTGTTGTAGAGGCCACACGGCTTGATTGCGGTCGCGATTTCGGCATCGCTCAATGCCAGCATCGCTTCGGGAGTGTGCGCCAGCTTGAACAGGGCGCGGGTCGCCACTGCCGTATTGCGGTCGAGCGACTGGGCAGACAACATACAGGAAATGCAGGACCGGAAGGCGTCAGGCTGACCCTTTGGCCCCTTGGCGTCCTTTGTTCGGCCCGGCATGGCCTGCGACAGGCGGCGATAGACTTCTTCGATTTGGGGCTGGTTCAGCATGGAGATACAGCGTTCAAGCCTCCCCGGCGGTTCCCATTGCGCAGTCCAGCCGTACCGGGCAGCCCTCGCACAGCGCACGGCGAGGGCGGCAATATGTCTGTCCAAGTTTCTTCAGCAGCAGGTGATGTTCGTCCATGTCTGCCGCGCTCCATTCCGGCGGGACAATCGGCATCAGCGCATCATAAGTGCGCGCGGTGTCGGCCTTTGCGGGCACAATCTCCATGCGCTGCATGATCCGGCGGTGGTGCCCATCGATCACCATGGCGCGGCGGTTGAAGGTGCTGGCGTTCATCACCCCGGCAGACACTTTACGCGCTACGCCGGGCAGATGCTCCAGCCATGTCATCGCCTCGGAGGTTTCGAGATTGGAGAGGTGGCGCAAGTCCACACTCCCACGCTCCGCAATGATACTGTTGAGGCAATCCCTCAACCGGCGCGCAGCCACCGCCGGAAAGGTCTGGCGCTGCAGATGCGCCTCCAGCGTCGCAACCGGCTGCGCTGCGACTGCTTCCCACGTACCAAACCGCACCAACAATCCGTCGGTCGAAGCGTTCGAGGCTGCTGTCTTCGTTTGTGCGCCAATCACCCCATGCACCAGCACCCACACGGGGTCGCGCCGCTTTTCTTCCGGACGGTCGATCCGCCCAAACCGCGAGATCAATCCCGCTTGCACCCGCCGCAGGACTAATGTGCGATCATCAGGACCAAGATCTAGCTGCAAGATGTGCGCATTTAAAAGGTTACTGACGCAATTGCCCGCGAATGGCACCCTTGGGAAATTCAGCGGTGTGGACGTTCACGTAATAATTCGAAAGACCCTCGTCAAAGGCTCTCTGAACCCATGCCGTATCGTTACTGCAACCGCGCCAACCACCTTCTGTAGCCTGCGACATCGCCAGAACGACCGGTCCATCGACGCCCGCCGCGCCGCGGTGGATATGCGCGCCCGTAATCGGAGCGAGACCTTGCAGATCGTTCAAATCCCAGCACACCCGCTTTAACTCGTCGGCAAAGCTGATTTCGGCCGTGCCCGAGGCGTTGCGGTCACCGGGCCCAACCTCATTCGCGCCTTTCAGTTCGGCGGTGTAAGTGGTCGAGGTCCGTTCGGTGTAGGCTTCCTGAATAGTCTCGCACGCAGTCAGCGATAGCAGTGCCGCGCCTATTAGAATAATTTTGGATGTCATGGGGGGCTTCCTCTCTTGATCCTTGTTATAGGTCGAACGCGTGGCAAGAGCCCTGCGTTCCGAAAATAGCGCCCCCACGTCCTGTCAGCGCTGGAACGCGATTGCAAATGTCACCGGCACGGCAGGCGTGATCGAGGGAAGGCCGGCCAGTTCCTGCAATTTCGCCGGACCTTCGGTCAATTTCGACGCGTCGGCATAGACAATGACCGGCTGGATTGAAGTCGCGAGCACGCGATCACTAGCGGTGCGAGTGACTGAAACATGCGTCGAGATCGGCGCTTCCACACCCTTGACAGTGAGCTTTGCGTCGAGCGGCTGGACAATCGTTTCGCCAACACCAGGTGTAGCGAACGCTGCGAAAGCGATTTTTGCGGTGATGGTTGCTTTGGGATGGGTGGCGACTTCAAAAAAGTGTCACGCATCCGTTCATTGCGGATATCGACCCCGGTATTGACCGTCGACAGGTCGATTTCCACGTTCGCAGTCCCATCGGCGGCGACATTGCCGGAAAGATCGGTGAAGCTGTTGGCTTCTGCGATCTCGCCCGACTTTACCGTCACATAGGAGAGGCTGGAGGCCGAAGGATCGACGCTCCAGCTGCCCTCCGCCAGCGCAGTCGGTTCCGTCTCAGTCTGCCCGCAAGCGGTAAGGATAAGGGTGGCTGGGGCGGTCAGGAAAAGAGATGTTCGGATCGCGACGATGGCCACTTGGACAGGGAATGCAGGGTCAGTGAATACTCGAAAGCGAGCGCGGAGCAGAGATTGCGTAATTCAAGGCACCAGCCTTGGCGCGTCTCTCACTCCCACTCGATCGTGCCCGGCGGTTTGCTGGTATAGTCGTAAACCACGCGGTTGATGCCCTTCACCTCGTTGACAATGCGTGTTGCCACCTGCGTCAGGAACCCGGCGTCGAAGGGATAGACATCCGCCGTCATGCCATCGGTGCTGGTCACCGCGCGCAGTCCACACACACTGTCATAGGTGCGCGCGTCGCCCATCACGCCCACGGTCTTCACCGGGAGCAGCACAGCAAATGCCTGCCATATCGCATCGTACAGACCGGCGTTGCGGATCTCCTCAAGGTAGATCGCGTCGGCCTTGCGCAGAATGTCGCAGCGTTCCTTTGTAACTTCGCCGGGAATGCGGATCGCGAGGCCGGGACCGGGGAACGGGTGTCGACCGACGAACGCCCCGGGCAGGCCCAGTTCACGACCGAGTTCACGCACCTCGTCCTTGAATAATTCGCGCAAGGGTTCGACCAGCGCCATCTTCATGCGCTCGGGCAGCCCGCCAACATTGTGATGGCTCTTGATCGTGACGCTCGGCCCGCCGGTGAAGGAAACACTCTCGATCACATCGGGGTAAAGTGTGCCCTGCGCGAGAAAGTCCGCACCGCCGACCTTCTTCGCCTCAGCCTCGAACAGGTCGATGAAGGCGCCTCCAATGAACTTGCGTTTCTTTTCGGGATCGGTGACGCCGGAAAGGCCCGCAAGGAAGGTTTCCTCGGCATCCACCGCGACGAGCGGGATGTTGTAGTGATCGCGAAACAGCGTCACGACCTGCTCCGTCTCGTTCAGGCGCATCAGGCCATGGTCGACGTAAACGCAGGTCAGCTGATCGCCGATTGCTTCGTGGATAAGCACTGCGGCGACCGCTGAGTCGACTCCGCCCGAAAGCCCGCAGATAACCCGGCCATCGCCGACCTGATCGCGAATTTCCGCAATCTTGGTCTTGCGGAATTCGGCCATTGTCCAGTCGCCCGCGAGCCCGCAAACATGGCGCACGAAATTTGCGAGCAGTTTTCCGCCGTCTGGCGTGTGGACGACTTCGGGATGGAACTGCGTGCCGTAGAACTTGCGTTTTTCATCGGCGATCACCGCAAAGGGTGCGCCGTCGCTGGTGGCAACGATCTCAAAACCGGGCGCGAACTGAGTGACCTTGTCGCCGTGGCTCATCCATACCTGATGGCGCTCTCCCACCTGCCACAGCCCATCGAACAGTGCGCATTCCTGCGTCACGGTCAGATAGGCGCGACCGAACTCACCCCCTTCGCCCGTTTCGTGGCCGGGGCGGACTTCGCCGCCCAATTGTTGGCTCATCACCTGCTGGCCATAACAGATCCCAAGGATCGGCACGCCCGCTTCGAGCAGGCTTTGCGGGGCGCGGGGCGATCCATCATCGGGAACGCTGGCGGGCGATCCCGACAGGATAATGCCCTTGGGCTTCATGCGCCGAAAAGCTTCTTCGGCCATGCTGAAGGGCGCGATTTCGGAATAGACACCGGCCTCGCGCACTCGCCGAGCGATCAGCTGCGTCACCTGACTGCCGAAATCGACGATGAGGATCGAGTCAGGGCTATACGAGGAATCGTCTGGATGCTGAACGGTCATGCGCGCGGAATTACGGAGTGGGCGCGCCAGTGTCCAGCATTTGACCGGTCTTTGCTGCATATTGATCGGGAGGGGCGGACAGGGTCTCGCGATGCGCGGCCGTGGGTTCCCTTGCGCCGACACGCGCGCGCCTTCAAAGCTTTGCTACTAGGTCTTTTGGGCGGCCCGTTCGGCTAGTTTGCGCAAATCGCTTTTGAGCAGTTTCCCGATGTGGCTGCGCGGCATTTCGTCGATAACGTGGAGGGCGGACAAGCGCTGCGTCTTGCCTAGCCGTGCGTTGACCGATTCTAGAATAAGGTTCTGGCCGCGCGCACCAGGCGCGATGACCGCAAAGCCGACCGGCGTCTCGCCCCATTTGCGAGATGGAATGCCAACCACCGCTGCCTCGATCACGTCGTCCTCGCGCTCCAGTGCTGCCTCCAGATCGCTGGGATATATGTTGAACCCTCCCGAAATGATCATGTCCTTCGCCCGGCCCACCAGTTCGACGAAACCGTCTTCGTCTACCCGGCCGATGTCCCCCATCCGCATCCATACCTCGCCGGTGGATGGGTCGTTCCATTGCGCCTCTGCGGTTTTGTCGGGGCGGTTCTTGTAACCCGACATCATCGTGTGGCTGCGACCCACCAGGTTGCCGGGTTTCCCCGGTGCAACTTCGGTGTCGGTATCGTCGAGCACCTTGATCTCGCTGCCCGGCGCGGGGCGGCCGACGGTGTGGAGCTTGTCCGGAAATTCATGGCACGGCAGCAGGCACACGACGCCGCCTTCGGTCATGGAATAAATCTCGATCAGTCCGCCCGGCATCCGGTCGAGCACGGCACGCTTCAATTCAGCGGAGAACGGTGCGGAGGTGCAATACTTCACCGTTAGGCTGGACAGGTCGAACGTGTCGAGCCCGTCAAAGTCCAACAGGCGCTGATACTGCACGGGCACCAGCATGGTGAGGGTGGTGCGGTCGGCCTGCACGCGGTCCAGCCAGCGCCCGCAATCGAATTTGCCCATGATGCGAACTGTGCCCCCGGCCAGCAAGGGCGCGAGAAATGCGACCATGGTGGTATTTGAATACAGCGGGGTCGAGGCAAGCGAACGCACCGACAGTCCGGCAGAAAGATAAGAGATCGCCGTCGAGCCAAATTGTCGCCAACGCATCTGGTGAGAGTGGACGATCCCTTTGGGAATGCCCGTCGTCCCGCTGGAATAGATGATATTGAATGGATCGTTCGGCGTCGGCTCACAATCGGGAGCACGCGCTCCGGGAGAGGCCATCCAGCCCTTGATCGCCTCCAACGGCACGCGGATCAGGTCGGCCATGAAATCGGGGCCGAGTTCAGCTGACTTTGCGGCGTCGATGAACAGGTGGCGAGCTCCGGAATCCCGCGCCATTCCCGCAAGTTGTTCGGGCGTCGCGCTGGTGGTGAGTGGCGCTGCCACCCCTCCTGCGCGCACCGCCGCGAGAAATACCAGCGCATATTCGACGCTGCTCGTGCCCAGGATCGCAACCGCCTGCCCGCGTTCAAGCCCCGTCTCGATCAGACGCGCCGCCAGTCGCTCCACTTCGCCGATCAGTTCTGCCCATGCGACATCGCGGCGATCATCCACCAGCGCGATGGCATCGGGCCGCGTCTGAGACCACAAACGCAGGATCTGCATGAAGCTGCCGAACGGCGCGCCGAGCGCATCCTTGATGATCAGGTTTGTCATCCCGGCAGGGATAATCGCCGCAACGTTCGCCGCAAGGGAAATTCGTAAGACCCTACCAGAAGGTAGGGGTTGCGATAGATAACAACGCGTTAAGCTTGTTCATTCATAAGCGCGTGATCCAGCCGCATGCTGGCCGAAGCGCAGAATACAGCCACCGAGTGCCCATCACACGCGGCTTCCAACGCCGAAAGGATATTGGGCGGTAACCCAAAATTAATGAAGTTTTAGAGGTTTGCGCGCAATTTGGCGGCAGTAGGGGTGCGCAATGGAACTGGGCAATGCAGACACATGAAGACCCGCCACACGGTCGCCTCAGGGCAATGGTCGCCAACTGGCGGCAACGTGGTGGTGTGTCAGCCCTTTTGACATCTGGCACTCCCTTCATGACTTTTCGCAAGTTACGGATTGCGCTGCTAGCGGTCGTGATTGGCGCGATCTGCGGGCTTATCGAATTGCCGCTCCCAGCGGAGGACGCCTACAGGGCGGTGAGAGCGGAACTGCGATCTCGACCGGCACCAGACGATATCGTGGTGATCGCGCTCGACGATGCCACCCTTGCTGAACTTGGCGGGGAGATGCCCGATCGCTTTCAATATGCACAGATGGTGCGCAACGTGTTCGCAGCGGGCGCGGAGCGCATGGTGTTCGACAAGGCCTTCGCCGACCCGGAAAGCGAGGCGGGGGACGCTGCATTTGCAAAGGTGCTAGCGGAGAACAAGGGGCGGGTATGGTTGGGAACAGCACCTTTTATCGATAATGGGCTCCAGCGGAGCGAGGCGCTCGTTCCAGTGAGCAAATTTCGCGAGCATGCGCTTCTTAGCTTCGATGTTTGGGGAAACAGGACCATTCGGATTGTCGGTTCGATTCCTAACCTCAACAGCGGTCGATGGTGAGAAGGTATCAGCAATTTCAGCAGTCTTGGCTGGTTATGAAGGTTCTGAGGAGTGGTATCGACCAGATTTCTCCTTCGACACAGCTACGGTCCCTACTATTAGTTTTGTAGATGCTATGTCGGGACGCCTTGCGGCAAATGCGCTCTTGGGCAAGCAGGCTGTTTTTGGCCCAACATTCGTTAATTCTACCGATATCCATCCGCTGCCTTTTGGAGGTGCCGTGCCCGGCGTGTATCTTCACGTGATCGGCGGGCATACGTTAAAAGGGGATGTTCCACTTAACTTGGCGTGGTATCCTGCGTTGCTTATCGTCGTGGGTTTGGTGCTTGTTCAAACTCGCAGAAGACGGCCATCGCGCAGCCTTACGTGGGTCACTGTAGGAGTGCTCTTTCTGGCACCTGTTGCCCTCGACAGCATTGCCATCGGCATCGATATTTTTCCGGCGATTATTGCTCTGTGCGTTGGAATGACAGGTCTGAACCGACTCGCAAACCAAACCTACCGAAAATCGACAAATCTCGTTTTGCCAGAGGCGATAAAGGACACCGAGGTTGGGTCGGGGCGGGACCTTTATGCCCTTAAGATCGACAATCTTGGCGACTTCGCCGAAGCAGGCGCTCCGCAGGAGTTGGGTCGTTTGGTCGACCGGATCATTGCCTATCTCGAGAAGTCATGGCCACAGGGCTGCAAGGGGCAACAAGTCGCCTTCGACAAGGATACGCTGATCTGGTTTGCGCCGAAACTGCACAGGGGCGAACTTGAGGAGAACGGGCTGGGCCTTGTCTCGCTGCTCAAGAACGCGATGGACACCAGCGGCAGAACGGAATTCATCGAGGCGACGCTGGGCATAGATGTCAATCATTCCTTGCCCCATGAAAAGCGGATGCAAAACGCCATGCAGGCGGCCGAAACCGCTTCACGCCGAGGCCTGCGCGTATTTATTGCCGACACGGCATTTCTGGACGATCGAGCGCGCAGGCTCACCCTGCTCGCCGAACTGGAGCGCGGTATTGCGCAGGAAACGATAGATCTGGGTTACCAACCCAAGATCGAGCTTGCGACCGGTCAGGTAATCGGGGCCGAAGCGCTGATTCGCTGGCAGCACCCGGAAATGGGCTACATCGACCCGCAGGAGCTGGTCTACTTGGCCGAAGAACACCGGCGGATCGACGATCTTAGCGTCTATGTTATCGACCGCGCATTGCGAGAGGCGAAAGTGATCCTCGACAAGTCGCCATCGTTCAAATTGGCTGTGAATCTGTCAGCACAAACGCTGGGTAGCGAGTTGATCCTCTATCACGTCGCGCGTCTGCTTCACCGCTATCAGTTTCCCAGTTATAACCTCATCCTCGAAGTCACTGAATCATCACCGCTGGACGATGAACTGGTTCATGAAAAGATTATCGCACTGCGAAAAGCGGGCGTCAGCTTTTCAATCGACGATTTTGGAACGGGCCATTCAAGCCTCGAATATTTGCGAACCGTGCCAAGCTCGGAGCTCAAGATAGACCGTCGATTCGTGATGCTCATGACCACATCCGAAGCCAGCGCCGCGCTCGTCAAGGGGACCATTGATATGGCCCACTCATTGGGAAAAGTGGTTGTCGCTGAAGGGGTTGAGGACGAGGCTACCGCAGAACGTTTGCGCGCGATGGGCTGCGATATAGCCCAGGGCTTCGTCTATTCGCCCGCAGTGCCGATCAACGAGGTGCTCAAGATGGTCAAGGGGGACCGCGAAGCAGCATAATTGCCTATTATGGGTTGCATTTTCTTTACCACTTGTTAAGTATACTTCTTAGCACATGCCGTGCGCGATAGGAGCTTGCTATGTGGGGTTATTTTCAACGGGTGTTTGGCATCCGATAAGTCCAGCTAAGGACCCAATTCAAAGCCCCGGCCTCGCCGGGGCTTTTTATTTGCGGCGATGAATGCCCCACGCGCTTCGGAGATCTCGTAGCAATCCGGATTGACCGTCCGGTCAGCCAAGGTTGCGCACCCTCACGGATAGGCGGTGGAAAAGCCCGCCCGATACCCCGGCAAAGCTTGGGTTTCCGCCACGCAGCGCCTATATAATCGTTATGAACGACAGCACTTCTGAAACACCCGCAAAAGTCCGCCAAAATGGCGAATACGGCGCCGATTCCATCAAGGTTCTCAAAGGTCTGGATGCCGTTCGCAAACGGCCCGGAATGTATATCGGCGATACCGACGATGGATCGGGTCTGCACCACATGGTCTTCGAAGTCTCCGATAACGCGATCGACGAGGCGCTGGCGGGTCATTGCGACCTCGTCCTCATCGAACTCAATCCCGATGGCAGCGTCAGCGTTGAAGATAACGGGCGCGGTATTCCCGTCGGGATGCACACAGGCGAAGGCGTATCTGCCGCAGAAGTCATCATGACGCAGCTGCATGCCGGGGGAAAATTTGAAAACACCTCCGATGACAACGCCTACAAGGTTTCGGGAGGCTTGCACGGCGTGGGTGTTTCGGTGGTCAACGCACTGTCCGAATGGCTTGAACTGGTGGTCTGGCGCGACGGCAAAGAGCACTGGATGCGCTTTGAGCTTGGTAACGCCGTTGCGCCGCTGGAGATCAGGGGCGATGCTCCCCGTGTCGATCAGAACCCCGACGATGACGGCTTCAAAAAGGGTACGCGCGTCACTTTCAAAGCTTCGCACAATACCTTCAAGAACGTCACCGAATTCGATTTCGACAAGCTGGAACATCGCTACCGCGAGCTTGCATTTCTCAACTCCGGCGTGCGCATCCTCCTGCGCGACAAGCGCCACGAAGATGTGCTGGAACACGACCTGTTCTACGAAGGCGGGATCGCGGCTTTCGTCAAATATCTCGATCGCAACAAGCAGCCGCTGGTTGCCGAGCCGATTGCCGTGTCCGCCGAGAAAGAGGGGATCGGGATCGACGTATCACTGCAATGGAACGACAGCTATTACGAAAACGTCCTGTGTTTTACCAACAACATCCCGCAGCGCGATGGAGGCACGCACCTCGCTGCGTTCCGCGCCGCGCTGACGCGCACGCTTAACAATTATTCCGAACGTGAAGGGCTGTTGAAGAAGGAAAAGGTCAGCCTGACGGGCGAGGATATGCGCGAGGGGCTGTCAGCCATCGTCAGCGTCAAACTGCCTGACCCCAAGTTTTCGTCCCAGACCAAGGACAAGCTCGTTTCTTCCGAAGTCCGGTCTCCGCTCGAATCCCTCATGAGCGAGAAAATGACCGAGTGGCTGGAAGAAAACCCGGCCGATGCGCGCTCAATCATCCAGAAGATTATCGATGCCGCCGCCGCACGCGAAGCTGCCAAGCGCGCCCGCGAAATGAGCCGCAAGGGCGCGATGAGCGTTGCCAGCCTGCCAGGCAAACTCGCCGATTGTCAGGAACGTGACGCAACCAAGGCCGAACTGTTTCCTCGTCGAGGGCGATTCCGCAGGCGGCTCCGCCAAGCAGGGGCGTGATCGCAAAACGCAGGCGATCCTGCCATTGAAGGGTAAAATCCTGAATGTGGAGCGCGCCCGGTTTGACCGGATCATTTCATCTAAGGAAGTCGGCACGCTGATCCAGGCGATGGGCACGGGCATTCGGGATGAATTCAACCTCGACAAATTGCGTTATCACAAGATTGTGATCATGACCGACGCCGATGTCGATGGCGCGCATATCCGCACGTTGTTGCTCACATTCTTCCACCGCCAGATGCCCGACATAATCCGCGCCGGGCACCTGTTCATCGCTCAGCCGCCGCTGTTCAAGGTCGCCAAGGGACGCAGCGAAGTCTATCTCAAGGACCAGCCCGCGCTGGATCGCTATCTCGTCGATGCCGGACTGCAGGGCCGCGTGCTGGAAACGCAGGGTGGCGCGCGATCGGGCGAAGACCTGCGCGTGCTGGTCGAACAGGCGCTGCGGCTCAAGAACCTGCTCGCCTTTGTGCCGCGCCGGTATGATTATGCGATTGTCGAACAGATGGCGCTTTCTGGCGCTCTCGACCCTGCAATGTCACCCGACAAATTCGCTGCAGCGCTGGAATTCACCGCTGAGCGTATTCAGATGGGCGATCCTGAAGCGCGCTGGAGCGCACGGCTGCTCGACGATGGATCGGTGCAATTTTCGCGGGTGTGGCGCGGCGTCACCGATGTCCACGATATCGAAGGCCGGTTTTTCTCCAGCACAGAAGCCCTGAAACTCCATTCGCTCGCCGAACCGCAAGCCGATGCCTATGCTGCGCCTGTGAGGCTGGTAAAGGCGAGCGATGCGGTCGAAGAACCTGAAATTGTCTCCAGCGATGATGCCGACGCTGACGATCAACCGGTGAGCATCGTTTCCGATGATGCGCTGATGCGACCGACGCAATTGCTTGAAGCGGTGTTTGCCGCCGGGCGCAAGGGGCTGTCGGTGCAACGTTACAAAGGTCTGGGCGAAATGAACGCTGAGCAATTGTGGGAAACCACGCTCGATCCCGAAAACCGCGCGCTGTTGCAGGTAAAAGTCGAGGACGCCGACGTAACTGATGAAATCTTCACCCGGCTGATGGGCGACGTAGTCGAGCCCCGCCGCGAATTCATTCAGGACAACGCACTTAATGTGGCGAACCTGGATGTTTGATATGGTCACGGTTGCATGACTGTGGCGTTTTTGCCGCGTCGGCGCCGGATCGTCTGGCAGCGCGTTTCGTTCAGGAACCTATCGGCGGGGGCGCGGTAAGTATGACGGACATGACCGGTGAACATCATCATACGACCGAGCTGAAACAGATCAGTTTCCTGCTGTTTCTGGCGGCAGTGACAATCATGCTGATTATGATCGTGTGGCCATTCGCGACTGCGCTTTTGTGGTCGGCGTTGGCGGCAATCATGTTCCAGCCGCTTTACCGGTGGTCGCTGCGCAAATGCCGCGGGCGTCGCAATCCGGCGGCTCTTCTGTCGCTCACAATCATCCTGTTCGCCGTGGCGCTGCCCGCACTGTGGATTGGAACAATGGTCGTCGCCGAAGCGCTGGAACTAATTGCAGCTATTCAGGAAAATCCCGTCGACCTCGCCACGTGGGCGGACACCATTTACAAGGCGTTGCCGGCCCGCGCGCAGCGATTGGTGGAAGAGAACGGGTGGAACAACGTTTCCAACCTGCAGAACCGGTTGGAAGAAATGATCGGTGAAAGCGCAGGACTGATTGCGGGACAAGCCGTATCAATCGGCGGTGACGCACTCGGATTTATCCTAAGCTTCGGGCTGGGGCTTTACATAACGTACTTCCTGCTGCGCGATGGCACGCGGATTGGCGAGACGATCCTGCACTCCGCCCCTGTGGAACGCGGAATTGCCGACCGTCTGGCGCAACGGTTTCTTGGGATAGTGCGCGCCACTATCAAGGGTTCGGTCGTTGTCGGACTGGTTCAGGGCGCGCTCGGTGCGATAACATTCGTCATCGCAGGCGTGCCGTCAGCTTTGCTGTTCGGTGTGTTGATGGGCCTGTTTTCCCTGATACCTGCCATCGGAACCGGGCTGGTGTGGCTGCCTGTAGGATTATGGCTGTTCGTCACGGGCGAAGTTTGGCAGGGCATTTTCGTGCTGGTTTCCGGCTTTGTTGTGATCAGTTCCGCGGACAATTTGCTGCGCCCTATTCTGGTTGGCAGGGATACTGGAATTCCCGACTGGATCATTCTGGTGACCACACTCGGCGGGCTTTCGATTGCCGGTTTTTCCGGTATTGTGCTTGGGCCGTTGGTGGCAGGATTGTTTTTGGCAAGCTGGTCGATCCTTCAGGAACAGCGCGCCGAAGATGAGGAGGCCGCAAAGGATTATCAGGCGCAACCGGAAAATCAGGGCGTGGTCGTCAGTAAATCTGATTCTGCGGGCGCAGATTCCGTCACCCGCCAACCGGTTTAGGCAACACGCAAGGCTTGTTAATGCAATCCATCGTCCAACCCGGCAGTCAGGCAGAACAAGTCGGGCGGCTAATACTGGCAGTCGTCATCGTCCTGTCGCTGCCCGCGCTGCCACTAGGCACCTATCTCATCTATCCCTTTGCGATTCTGACGACCTGGTTTCACGAGATGGGTCACGGCATGACCGCGACTTTAATGGGCCAGGATTTTCAGCAATTGCGGATCTTTGCCAATGGGTCCGGTGTCGCTGAAAGCCTGGTTGCAACAGATGCGTCACGCTTTACCAGCGCCGCGATTGCCGCAGGCGGACCGCTTGCGCCCAGCCTGGTTGGCGCGGGCCTGATCCTCGCCAGCGCGCACGAACGGCTGTGGCGCCCGGTTCTGTGGGGTACAGCGGCGATCATCTTTGCTTCCGTCATTGCCTATGTTCGCTCACCCGTCGGCTATTCCGTGCTGCCTCTGGTCGCGGTTGCCCTTGCGCTTGTGGCGTGGCGCGCGTCTGCCGGGTTCGCGCGTTTCACGCTTCAATTTCTCGGTGTGCTTGCAGCCATGAGCATGCTGCGGGATTTCGACTATCTATTCAGTCGGCAGGCCGAGATCGGCGGCCAAGTGATGCCGTCCGACACAGGTCAGATAGAAGCAGCGCTGTTCCTGCCATATTGGGTTTGGGCGGGACTTATTGTCGTCGTATCAATGCTAATGACCGGGGCGAGCCTGAAATACGCGCTTTCCCAAGATCGGGGGCGCAAGCCGCCTGCGCGAAAATTGCCTGCCAATGTCCTGCAGTTCAAAAATACGCGGCACTGATCCGCGTGAAGCCCCTCAGGACGCTATTTTGAGCGTGTTGATCCCGCGCGCAAGGCCGCGCCCTGTCCCGCCATCAAGCCCGGCAAACATCGTGTCGATGATGCGGGCCAGCTTTTCCTCGGTCAGTTTGTCGCCCAGATACAGAAACGCGTCGGGCATGGTGTAGCAAGACACAATCTGGTTGATCAGCGACAGCGCCTCCTCAATTTCCAGCCCGGCGAAATATCCGTCGGCCTGCGACTGCACGATGAGTTCGCACAGATAGTGATCGGCCAGATCGACATAGGAACGTACCTTTTCAAAATTGGCCGCACCCATTTCGCACACGATGCGGAAATATTCGGGATCTTCGCGCCAGCGCCCCTGGGATATAACGAAACGGCGGCGGAAAAATTCGTACATCTTGCGCTGTGGAGCCAGATCGGAAACCAGTACCTCCTCCATCACCTGAAGGTTGGGCGAAAGCCACATGGCTGCAACCGCATCGAACAGCGCGTCCTCATCCTCGAACACCTGTTCAAACCGGACGCGCGACAGGCCGCTCTCGCTCACCGCGACGGAATACGGAATGTCGGTCCCGCGTTCCTTTACCAGATCGAGCACCATCTCAGCGATGCGCCTGCGTTCACGGTCTCGTGTTTCCGGTGTGAGCACCATGGCTCCGTGCCTCCCTGACTGCCCGCCAAGATAGTGCCAGATGCTCTATTATTAAAGCATGGTTGCGAACTTTTGTGCATCGCAACATCGGTTCATCCCGTCCAGCGACCGAAACAGCGCCACCAGCGCTTTAATGCAAGCCTCTGTGAAGCTGTGTGCAACCCGGCCTGATGGCCAAGCGGCTGGCTCAGATATCGTTGCGGCCGTCGATGATGGCTTTCGCCTGCGCCTCCAGCACCTTGAACCGTTCGTAATCTGGCAATCTGGCGCGGAACCATTCGGCGATTTTCAGCAGATCTTCGCCGTAATTGCCGGTCGGCATCATGGGTGGGCCGAAACTGACAATCTTGCGAGCGTTGTCGGCAAAGGCGGGAACGATTGGCACGTTAGCGGCACGCGCGATGTGATAAAAACCAGATCGCCACTTGCCATCGCTGTCGCGCGTGCCTTCGCAGGCAATGACCAACGCCAGTTCATCGCGGGCCGCGAACTCGGCGGCAACCTGTTCGGTGGCGTTGGCTTTTGCGGTGCGATCCACCGGGATCCCGCCCATATCGAGCATGAAGTTCTTCATTATGCCCTGAAACAGTGTGTGTTTACCCATGAAGTTGGGCTTGACCCCTTCTTCGTGGGTCGCGCCGGTAAAGAACACGAAGTCCCAATTGGTGGTATGCGGCGCGCCCGCGAGAACGTATTTCTTCAAATGCTTGGGCAGACCACTGTCGATCTTCCAACCTCTGGCGTACCAGATCGTCAGAATGATCCGGCGCACGACGCGCGAAAGCAGCGTCGGCTTGCGAGTGTTATCGTATGGCAATTGGCGTCTCTCCCACGCGCGATTGTGCCCGGTGCTTTTGGGTGGTTAGCAGGAGTTACGCAAGGGAAAGGGTGGGGGTTTCATCGTCACATCCTGAACACGCCAAACGCTGGACGCTCTGCAATCGGAGCCTCCAGCGTTGCAGCTAGTGCCAGCCCCAGCACATCGCGGGTCTGTGCCGGGTCGATCACGCCGTCGTCCCACAGGCGGGCGGTAGCGTAGTAGGGGTTGCCTTCGTCCTCGTATTTCTGGCGGATCGGGGCCTTGAATGCCTCGGCCTCTTCTTCGGACCAGTTATCCGCATCGCGGTGGACCGTCGCCAGCACCGATGCGGCCTGTTCACCGCCCATCACGCTGATGCGCGCATTGGGCCAGGTGAACATGAAGCGAGGGGAATAGGCGCGGCCCGCCATGCCGTAATTGCCTGCGCCAAAGCTGCCGCCGATGACCACGGTGATCTTTGGCACGGTGGCGGTGGCGACGGCGGTGACGAGCTTCGCGCCATGTTTGGCAATGCCCTCCGCCTCGTACTTTCCGCCGACCATGAAGCCGCTGATATTCTGGAGGAACAGCAGCGGAATGCGGCGCTGACAGGCAAGCTCGATAAAGTGCGCGCCCTTTTGCGCGCTCTCCGAAAACAGCACGCCGTTATTCGCAAGGATCGCGACCGGCATTCCCCAGATATGCGCGAAACCGCAAACTAGCGTGGAGCCGTAAAGCGCCTTGAACTCGTGGAATTCGCTACCGTCGACCAGCCGCGCGATCACTTCCTTCACGTCATAGGGCGCGCGAACATCGTCGGGGATGATGGCGTAGAGATCGTCGGCATCGAATTTGGGCGGGCGTGGGTCTTTGAGCGCAATGTCTTTCGCCGCAGCGGGGTTCGCGCCCAAGTGACTGATGATATCGCGCACGATGGTGAGCGCGTGTTCGTCATTCTCGGCAAGGTGATCGACCACGCCCGATTTCTTCGCGTGCAAGTCTCCGCCGCCCAGATCTTCAGCGGTGATTTCCTCACCCGTCGCAGCCTTCACCAGCGGCGGCCCGGCGAGGAAGATCGTGCCCTGATTGCGCACAATCACGCTCTCGTCCGACATGGCGGGCACATAAGCGCCGCCCGCGGTGCAGCTCCCCATGACGCAGGCGATCTGCGGGATGCCGAGCGCGGACATGTTCGCCTGATTGAAGAAGATCCGCCCGAAATGATCGCGGTCCGGGAAGACCTCGGCCTGATGCGGCAGGTTCGCGCCGCCGCTGTCCACAAGATAGATGCACGGCAGGCGATTCTCAGCTGCGATCTCCTGCGCTCGCAGGTGCTTCTTGACCGTCATCGGGTAGTAGGTGCCACCCTTCACGGTCGCATCATTGCACACGATCATGCACTGCCGCCCCGAAACGCGCCCCACCCCGCAGATGAGCGAGGCGCCGTTGATATCACCTTCATACATGCCATTTGCGGCGAGCTGGCCGACTTCGAGGAAAGGCGAACCCGGATCAAGCAGCCGCTCGACACGGTCGCGCGGCAGCAGCTTCCCGCGCGACACATGGCGTTCCCTGTGCTTCTCCGGCCCGCCGAGCGCGGCTTCCGCCACGGTAGCGCGAAGCTGCTGCGCGAGGGCGTGGTTATGCGCGAAGCGAGCCTTGGCCTCGGGGCTTTCGCGGTCGAGTTTGGTGGTGAGGGTGGGGGCGGTCATATCGTCGTCCTTAGCGTTTCCGCACAAACTCGGCCCGCAGCACAAGGCCCTTGATGCCTGGATATTTGCAGTCGATCTCCTGCGCGTCGCCGGTCAGGCGGATCGATTTGATCAGCGTGCCCTGCTTCAGCGTCTGGCCTGCGCCCTTGACCTCGAGATCCTTGATCAGCGTCACCGCATCGCCGTCAGCAAGCAGATTGCCGACCGCGTCGCGTACCTCAACCGCGCTTTCAGCCGCCTGCTTGGCTGCGAGTTCCGAGGCCGGCAGCCATTCGCCGCTCGCCTCGTCATAGACGTAGTCTTCGTCGCGAGCGATCATGTATCGTATTCCCCCTTGTCCCACGGAGCGTAGAACGAGAGGTAGTTGCCCGGCTGAGCCTCAACCGTCCAATCGTCATCCTCGTCTTCGGGTGCTCGAGGAATAAGACCGAACTCTACACCTTCGTGTTCAATAGAAAACGGTATCACAGCAATGCCCTCGGGCGAGAGGGGGGAGACTGAATCCAGCAACTCGGCATGGACGCGTTTCGCATCGTCCTTGTCCAGCGCAGCCCTCGGACCAAGTGACTTGATCGTATGGCTGGTCAGTTTGCCATCGTCATCAAACAGGTAAAGCGCGATATACTCGCCACCTTCGTTTGACCCCATTGCCGGAACAAATGGCTCCGTCAGCCAAGCTTGAAGGCCAGAACTCGTTTTGCCGACATGCGGCAGATGATACTCGTCAGGAAAAATAGAAATACGCTCAGGTCTTGCTGACATCCGCCTTCTCCCAAAAAGCTTTGAAATCCAACTCACCCCGCCGCCCCGATCAGCTCGCGCCCGATCAGCATCCGCCTGATCTCATTCGTGCCCGCCCCGATGTCGAGCAGCTTCGCATCGCGCATGTAGCGTTCCACCGGCCAGTCGGTCGTGTAGCCCGCCCCGCCCAGCGCCTGCACGCTTTCCGCCGCCACCTTGAAGGCATTTTCCGACGCCAGCAAAATCACCCCTGCCGCATCGAAGCGCGTCGTCTGGCCCGCATCGCAGGCCTTGGCGACCGCATAGGTGTACGCGCGCGCCGATTGCAGGGCGACATACATGTCGGCGACCTTGGCCTGCATCAGTTGGAAACTGCCGATGGGTTTGCCGAACTGCGTGCGCTCCCGCAGATAGGGGATCACCGTGTCGAGGCACGCCTGCATGATCCCGAGCTGCAATCCGGCGAGCACCACGCGTTCGTAATCCAGCCCGCTCATCAGCACGCCGACGCCGCCGTTCAGCGGCCCCATGATGCGGTCTTCGGGAATGTGGCAATCGTCGAACACCAGCTCTGCGGTGGGAGAGCCTTTCATCCCGACCTTCTCGATCTTCTGACCGATGGAAAAACCCTCATCGCCCTTTTCGACCAGAAACGCGGTGATACCGCGGCTTCCGGCCTGGCCATCGGTCTTGGCGTAGACCACAAGCGTATCCGCTTCGGGCGCGTTGGTGATCCAGAATTTGGTGCCGTTGAGGACGTATCCGCCCTGAACTTCCTCGGCCTTGAGCTTCATCGAAACCACGTCCGACCCCGCGCCCGCCTCACTCATGGCGAGCGAACCCACGTGCTCACCAGAGATCAGGCCCGGCAGGTATTTCGCCTTCTGCTCGACATTCCCCCAGCGGCGAATCTGGTTGAGGCAGAGGTTCGAATGCGCGCCGTAGGACAGCCCGACGCTGGCCGACGCGCGGCTGACTTCCTCCACCGCGATGACATGTTCGAGATAGCCCAGGCCCAGCCCGCCATCCTCTTCCTCCACGGTGATGCCGTGCAGCCCGAGTTCGCCCATCGCCGGCCACAACTCGCGCGGAAACCAGTCCTCGCGGTCGACCTTTGCTGCCAGCGGCGCGATCTGTTCATCGGCAAAGCGCGCCACAGTGTCACGGATCATCTGGGCCGCATCGCCCAGATGGAAGTCGAAATCGGGGGTCGCGCGCATAATTCTCTCTCATAACCGGGGACAGGCGCAGGGGCTTGCGATTGCAAACCCGCACAAGGGTTGCCGTGCTGATATGCCCGCCGCCTTAGCAACGCGGCACGCAAACGCCAACAATCAGGAAGCGCGGATAAACAATAGCGAACCGATGCGTTTTGACCGGGGCGAGTGATTGTGTATGGGCGAACCAGAACAAGAACACATGACGTATACAGAGCCCTCCTTGTGGCCGACCGGCACAGCCCCCGCGCCCAGCATATGCGGCGAGGACGAACGCCTGGTCACGCTTGCCAGCTATTCCGCGTCAGACCTTCGAGGTGATGATGAACTGGGCCGAATCGCGCGGTTTGCAGCGCAATTGTGCGATGCGCCAAGCGCTGCGGTAAGCCTGGTAGAGGCCGAACGGCAGATTTTCATCGCTCGCGAGGGGCTGGAGGCGAGTGAGACCCCGCGTGCCACCAGCCTGTGCGCCTATACGATGATGCAAGGCACGGTGATGGAAGTGCCCGACGCCGCCGGAGATCCCCGTTTTGCAGATTTTGCGCTGGTACGCGGGGAGGCGCATTTGCGCTTTTATGCGGGCGCACCTTTGATCTCTGCCGAAGGCGCGCCGCTGGGGGCGCTCTGCGTTATCGATTCCGCACCGCGTCCCGGTGGACTTACCGATTTGCAGCGCGAAGGTTTGCTGGTGCTGGCCGATGCGGTGAAACGCCGGCTTCTGGCTCATCGGGAAGTCAACCGCGCCCTGCAGGAATTGCGCGACAGCAGCGCGCGCCTGCGGTTCATGTTCGATTCGGTCCCCGATATCGCATGGTCAGCCGCGCCCGGCCCGCAATTCGATTCCTTCAACGCCAGATGGCAAATAGTCACCGGTATGGCCGCGCCGCATACGATCGAGGACTGGCGCGGGGTCATTCACCCCGATGATTACGAAGCAACGGTTGCAAATTTCCAGACAGCTTTGCAAAACGCCGACCTGTTCGAGGATGAATGGCGCATCCGGCACGCCGATGGCACCTATCGCTGGGTGCTGAGCCGCGCAATGCCCTCAACCAATGATCCCGCAACCGCCTGGTGGTTTGGCACGATCACCGATATCGACGATGCCTACCGCGCCTCGCAGGAACGCGAGCTGGTCACGGGCGAACTGGCGCACCGCATCAAGAACATCTTTTCGGTCATCATTAGCCTGATTTCGCTACATGCGCGCGGCAATGCGGTGACCGAGGCGTTCGCTGAGATGTTGTCGGAAACCATCCGCGCGCTGTCACGGGCTCAGGAATTTGCGCTGCGGATAGACCCAGCCAAGGCGGGCGATCTGAAAGGGCTCCTTGGCGTGCTGATGGCACCCTATGGCACGCCGGGTGCAAGCGCGGTCAGCATTACCGGAAACGCGGTGGCATTCGGGCCGCGAGCGGCAACGCCACTGGCGCTGGTGTTTCACGAATTGGCAACCAATTCAGCCAAGTATGGCGCGCTGAGCACGGCATCGGGCACGCTCGCAATCCATGTGGAGCGGCGGGGGGACGATGCCGTAATCAGCTGGCACGAAGCGGGCGGCCCGGCCACCCGGCAACCCGAAGGAAAAGGTTTTGGATCGCGCCTGATGACAATGGCCGTCCAGCATCAGTTGGGCGGGCAGATGGAGATGGACTGGCAGCCCGGTGGCCTGCGCACCTCCATCGCCCTTCCGCTCGCGCGGCTTGGGAATTGAGCCGGATGTCAGGCGAACGTCCTGGCGAGGGCTATTGGCGCGGTTACGCTGCGGTCCGATGAGACGCGCTTTGCCCCCTTCCGATGTGACCCTGATGCGTCTGACCTTCTGCGCCATGCTCGATGCGGTCGCAGGCGCCCGCTCCCTGAGAGCGCGCGGGGGCTGATCCAATTTCAGCTTCCCAACTCAACGACAAGCCCGAGCGGGATAATCCCGCGCTTTTGCAGTTCGAGGCGGCAGAGCGCCGCTATGGTGTGCGCGACGAGGTTATCGCCGTAGGCGGCGTCACCTGCGATATCGCGCAAAGGTCGTTTGTGGCGCTGGTCGGTGCGTCGGGTTCGGGCAAATCAACCCTGCTCAAGATGGTGAACACGCTGGTCGAACCTTCGGCTGGTCGTGTGCTTTTCGGCGGTGAGGATGTCACGACGCTGAAACCATCGCGCCTGCGCCGCCGGGTCGGATACGTGTTTCAGGGCATCGGCCTGTTCCCGCATTTTCGCGTCGGAGAGAATATCGGTATCGGCCCGCGACTGGCCGGGGAAAAGCTCCAGCCCGATCGCATTGTCGAGCTGCTGGAACTGGTCGAACTCGAACCTGAGATGGCGAGCCGGATGCCAGATGAACTTTCGGGTGGACAGCGCCAGCGGGTAGGCGTCGCGCGCGCGCTGGCGGGCGATCCGGAACTGCTGCTGATGGACGAACCGTTCGGCGCACTTGATCCGATCACCCGCGCCGCACTGGGGAATCGCGTGCGTGAGCTCCACGAAGAACTCGGCCTGACCACCGTGATGGTAACGCATGACATGGCCGAGGCGCTGTTGCTGGCGGACCGCGTGCTGGTGATGGATGCCGGATTGCTGGTTGCTGACGAGACCCCGCGCGCACTCCTTGCCGGAAGAGGCGGCGACATCGCGCAAAGCCTGGTGACCGTCCCGCGCAAACAGGCGGAAAAGCTTGCCGCTATGGAGGAAGGCAGCACTGCCAAAGCCGTGCAGCAATTGGCCGGAGGCATCGGACCTACGGGCATGGGACCCACAGGCGCGGACGGATGACCGGCTTCTGGGAAATCGTGATGGGTCTGGGGGATAAGCTCACCGCGCACATCGTGCTTTCGGCATGTGCCATCGGGCTTGGCATAGTGGTCGCGCTGCCATTGGCTGTGTGGGCCAGCCGGTCGCAAACGGTATCCAGGATCGCGCTGGGGTTTGCCAGTTTAGTGCAGACGATCCCGGCACTGGCGCTGCTCGCGCTGTTCTTCCCGATCCTGCTGTCGCTGCGCGCGGTGTTTGGCGAGGGGCTGCCGACGCTGGGGTTTCTGCCCGCTCTGCTCGCGCTCGCATTGTATGCGCTGCTGCCGATCCTGCGTAATGCGGTAACAGCCCAAAGCAATCTTGATCCCGGCGTACTGGAGGCCGCCGATGGCGTCGGCATGACCAGCTGGCAAAAACTGACTCTGGTCGAGGCCCCGCTATCAGCGCCGTTCATCATGGCGGGCATCCGCACGGCAAGCGTGTGGACCATCGGCGCGGCAACGCTTTCGACCACAATCGGACAACCCAGCCTGGGCGATCCGATCTTTGCCGGACTGCAGACGCAGAACTGGGCGCTGGTGGTGGCCGGTTGCCTTGCCAGCGCCGGGCTGGCGTTGGCGGTCGACAATTTGCTGTGGGTGATCGAGCGCGGTCTGGCGCGCCGTTCGCGCTGGCAATATGGCGGCGGGATGCTGGCGGTGGCGCTGGGCATTCTGGTTGCGCTCGCCGCGCAATCGAATGGCGACGATGAAGACGCCATCGTCATCGCGTCCAAGCAGTTTTCCGAACAATACATTCTTGCGCAACTGATCGGCGCGCGGCTGGAAGAGGCGGGCTATACCGTCGAATATCGCGACGGGCTTGGCTCCGCCGTGGTCCACAGCGCGGTGGCCAATTCCAGTATCGACATCTCAGTCGATTACACCGGCACGATCTGGACCAACGAACTGGACCGGACCGACAATCCCGGGCGCGAAGCGATGTATCAAACCATCGTCGAATGGGAGCGCGCGAATACTGGCGTTCGCGTGCTGGGGCGGTTGGGATTCGAAAACGCATACGCTTTCGCCATGCGCGCTGATCGGGCAAAGGAACTGGGCGTCACGTCCTTGAGTGAGCTCGCGCCGGTCGCGCCGCGCCTTGCCGTGGGCGGCGACCCGGAGTTTTTCGAGCGGCCGGAATGGATCGCGGTGCGCGATGCCTATGGCCTGCGATTCGGAGAGACACGCAATTTCGCGCCGACCTTCATGTACAATGCGCTCAAATCAGGCGAGGCTGACGTGATCAGCGCCTACACGTCAGACGGCCGGATCGCAGCGGACCGGCTGGTCATTCTCGACGATCCGCGTGAGGCACTGCCGTCATACGATGCGATGCTGATGCTGAGCCCGCGCGTTGCCGGCGATGAAAAGCTGGCCGCCGCGCTCAAACCGCTGATCGGGGCAATCAGCGTGGAGGCCATGCGCGAGGCAAACTTTGCGGTCGACCGCGAGGGCGAAGGGAAACTATCACCCAAACAGGCAGCGGCGCGGCTAGCCAAAAAGATCGCACGCTGATCGCGCCTTTGGATGCAGCCAATTCAGGACGCGCGGCGCCAGATCTGCGTCTGGCAGATAAAGCTGATGCAGCCCTTCACCTCCAGCATATTTGACCCCTTCCGGCGCAAGATCGAGCGATAGCTTTTGCCGGATTTGGGATCGTAAATCCGCCCGCGCCACAGATCGGCCTCTTCGGCGAAATTGAACAGCACTGGCAGGCCCTGCAGCTTGCGCTTTTTGAGGGCGGGGTCGGGATTGTTGATGTCGCGCTGGTTCGGACCGTCGGGCGGTGGAACCAGAAACTGCGTCAGTCGACCACAGGTCGACGCGCCGCATTTGCCGATGGTGACCACCGCGTCCTTGTCCTGCGTCACCCAACGTCCGGCGACCGCGTCCGCCGCACTCGCAGCGCCCGGAATGGCGATGACCGCTAAGGCAGTGATAGAAAATCGGGCGAGCATGTCGGTCTCCTGGCGTGCGGTTGAGGCAGCTTCAATGTCTGTTCGTCCAAGACGCCTGAGAAGTTACAGCGCAGTGGGCCACATGAACCCAATCAGCAGCCTCAGTCAAAGCCATAACCCATCGGCCAGCGTCGCCCGCAAACGCCCAGTACCTTGAACAAGGTGCCCATCTGATCGTCGCGCACCAATCGGTCAAACTGCCGCTGCACAACATCAGACTGATCGGGATCCTTGCGTTTCAGCGCTTCCAAACGCGTCTCGATACCCATTTCGCGCAGCCAGTCGCCCTGCATCTGGATGCCCATCACATCGGCCCCCTGCTGACGCGCCACGTGCTGGAGCAACTCGAAATCGACATGCGCGGTCAGATCGGCCTCGCCCGGATGTGTCAACGGATCGACGTGTTTGTGATCCTTCAACGCTTGAAGCGTGGAGCCTGCGCGCAGTTCGAACGGGCCATAATCTATGATGAGCGCGGCGCCGCCCTGATTGACCAACCGGTCCGAAATCTCGCTCATCAGAGCGCACGCTGCCGGGCTGGTCTCTATCATGGTGCCTTGCGAAGCGTTGGCCCAACTGGGCGGAACAATGCTATCCATCGGCTCTTCACCGGGCACAAAAGCCAGTCGATCCTCCTCCAGTCCGATCATCCGTTCGTGCCAGCCGGTTGCCGACCGCACAAGCTGATGAATTGGTAGCGCATCGAAGAATTCGTTGGCGACGATCAACAGCGGGCGATCATCGGGCAGGGTTGTCAGATCATGGTGATGAATCGCATCGGGGAACGCCTCTTTTTGAATGGCGCGCAAGGTGGGCGACCCTTCGACAAGATGCACCTGCGGTTCAAACCCGTACCGTCCCGCGGCGCGCAGGGCATCAGTAGACAAAGTACCGCGCCCCGGCCCTAGCTCTACGTAATGGATGCTCTTGGAAGAGCCCATCTTGACCCAAAGATCGGCGAACCACAGTCCGATCAGTTCGCCGAACATCTGGCTGACTTCGGGCGCGGTGATGAAATCGCCAGCTTCACCCAGCGGATCGCGGCTGGCATAGTATCGCGCATTGCTCTCACCCATGAACTGCGCGAGGCTGATCGGGCCAGTGCTGCGGATGAGCCGCCGATAACTGGCCATCAGATCGCGCGGCTGCGAGGTGTCCGCTTCGGGTTCGGCAGCAGGCTTGGGTTTGGCTTTTTTGCCTTTGGTGGGGGCCTTGGGCGCCGTCTTGGGAGGGGCTTTGGTGGTTTCCTCCGCAGCCTCGGCGGCGGCCTTGGCTTCGGCTTGGGCTGCGGCCTCTGAATCGCGCTTCTCTCGGGCGGCCTGCTGTTCCTGCTCCCTTGCCTGTGAAGCGGCCTCTTCATCTGCTTTGGCTTTGGCTTCGGCGGCGGCTTTGGACCTTGCCTCAGCTTCGGCCTCGGCTTGGGCCTCAGCTTGGGCCTTGGCTTCAGCCTGCGCCTGCTCCTCTGCCTCTTTGGCATCGGCTTCGGCTTTGGCCTTTGCGGCGGCTTCTTTTTCGGCGGCAAGCTCGGCTTCGCGGCGCGCTTTTTCTTCCGCTTCAGCCTTGGCTTTCGCTTCGGCCTCCGCCTTGGCTTTCGCCTCTGCCTCTTCTTTGGCTTTGGTTTCTGCGGCGGCTTTGGCCTTGCGTTCTGCCGCAGCCTTTTCCTCGGCTTGCTTCGCTTCTGCTTCGGCCTTGGCCTTGGCTTTCGCCGCAGCTTCCCGTTCAGCTGCAAGTTTGGCTTCGCGGCGCGTTTTTTCCTCAGCCTCAGCCTTGGCCCTGGCTTCTGCCTTCGCTTTGGCCGCGGCCTCGGCCTCGGCCTTAGCCTGTGCATCTGCCCTCGCTTTGGCCTCAGCCTTGGCCTCTGCTTCCGCCTTCGCCTTAGCTTCTGCTGCGGCCTTTGCTTCAGCCTCTGCTTTCGCTTTTGCCGCAGCTTCTGCTTCAGCCAACGCCTCTGCTTCAGCCTTGGCTTTTGCCTCTGCGGCTGCTTTTTCCTCAGCCTCGCGACGCGCTTTTTCTTCGGCCTCTTGCTTTGCTCTGGCTTCCGCCTCTTCTTTCGCCTTAGCCTCGGCATCTGCTTTGGCCTTGGCGGCAGCTTCGGCCTCCGCTTTGCGGCGCGCCTTATCTTCAGCTTCCTGGCGAGCTTTGGCTTCCGCTTCGCGTTTTGCTTGCACCTTGCCTCCGCCTCTGCCTTCGCTTCGGCTTCAGCCTTTGCCTTCGCTTCAGCCCTCGCTTTGGCTTCGGCGGCGGATTTCGCGCGGGCTTCGGCCTCGGCGCGGGCTTCCTCTTCTTCGAGCGCGCGCGCCTGCGCTTCGGCCTTTGCGCGGGATTCTGCCTTCGCATTTGCTTCGGCGGCTGCTTTGGCGGCGGCAACTGCCTCGGCATCGGCTTGATCTTCGACCCTTGCCTTGGTTGCGGCCTGTGCGGCTCGCTTTGTGTTGGCCGCGGTCTTGAGTTCTGGCTCGGCGATCAGATCGGGCAGTTCGATGATGCTGCCGTCAGGCTCAATCAAACGCAGGCGCGGGCGCCATTCGTTTTCCCCACCGCTTGAAAAAACGCTCAGGCTGCGGCGGTGCCCGCTCCCGTTCCGCTGCCCGTTGCCATGCTCACGGGTTTCTTCGTCACGGCGTAAAGCGTGGCAATCAACCCAATCAGGATCAGCGGTATAGTAAGCCATTGCCCCATCGATAGACCAGTTCGGACCGCAAAGTCAGCCAGTTGTGCATCGGGTTCGCGGAAAAATTCGTTCACAAACCGCGCGATCCCCATGCCGAGCGTGAAAATGCCAGCCAGCAGACCGGGGCGATAGCGCGCCCGCGTCTTCCAGAACAGCAGCATCAGGATAATCAGCAATGCCAGCCCTTCAAGCCCTGCCTGATAAAGCTGGCTGGGATGGCGCGGCAATTCGCCTGCGCCGGGAAACACCATGCCCCACGGAACATCGGTCACCCGGCCCCACAATTCACCGTTGATGAAATTGGCAAGGCGTCCCAGCAGCATCCCCATCGGCACGCCAACCACCACGTAATCACACACGCGCAAGAAGTTCAGCCGATCGCGCCATGACACCCAGATCATGGCACAGAACACACCCAGCATCCCTCCGTGAAAGCTCATCCCGCCATCCCACACGCGCAGCAATTGCCAACTGACGAAACCATTACCCGAAAAATCTGTGAAGGCGCTGGGAATGCCTGTCTCCCCGCCGGTGTAGAACGCGGCATAGCCCAGCCGCCCGCCCAGAATGACGCCCAGCGTGCAATAGAAGAACAGATCGTCGGCATGGCGCTGCGCCATCGGTGCGCCCGGTTGCTTCAACATTTTCGACGTGTGCCAATAGGCGAAGAAAACGCCCAGCAGATAGGCAAGCGAGTAATAGCGCAGCATGAAACCGCCGAACAGCTCGATCCCCGGTTTCAGACCCAGCTCTGCCCAATAGATCGGATCAGAGGAGGCTCCGGCTGCGACTCCGGCTGCGGCTGGAGCCATCGCGTTGACCGCGGCAAGTAGTGACATCACGATGCGAACCTCTTAACAGTCATTGTCAGCCGGATAGCGTTGCTGCCGTTCGGTCTTTGGCACACCATGCGGTTGGGGGAAAGCGCCCCGACATGATCCTGGAGTTTGCGCCAGCATCAATGCGCCCGGAGAAGCGCTGCGCCAGTGCCATGCAATATACGCGGAAAGACGGTTTGCCTGCCGATATTTGGTTAGGAAGATAGGTCGCCGGAAAGTTTGGGATTAGAGGAGAGAGAAACGCATGCCCACTCAGCTGGACACTGCTCTGGATCATATTATCACCGCGCTGACGGCTGAAGGACAGCCCTTTGCCACTGTGCCATTTGATCGCAACGGTGTGGAAATGCCTGCCTTTGCGGGGGCGCCGCCCACTCTTGCGCACTATTTCGCGCATTTCTGCAATGAGCATAAAGACCTGGAATTTCTGGTCGACGGGGATACCCGGCTGACCTTTGGCCAGACCTATGCTGCCGCCGTGTGCGTGGCGCAGGGACTGGTGACGAAATATGGCGTCAAAAAGGGCGACCGGATCGGGATCGCCGCGCGCAATTCGGCCAACTGGATGATCGCGCATATGGGCATCATCATGGCGGGCGGCTGTGCAACGTTGCTCAACGGGTTCTGGTCGGGCGAGGAACTGGCCTACGGCGTTCGTCTTGCCGAATGCAAGCTGGTACTGGCCGATGCAGGCCGTGCCGCGCGTCTCGATGGCACTGATCACAACGCAGATCTGGTCCTGTTTGATCATGGAGGCGATCCCTCGGTCGGATTGGACGAGGTCTGGGCCGCACCGAGTGCCGACAGCCCATCGGCTGCCATGACGATGCTCGGTCAGCTTGGCCCCGATGATCTGGCGACCATTCTCTACACGTCGGGTTCTACCGGGCAGTCCAAGGGCGCCTATTCCGATCATCGCGGCGTCGTGCATGGCGTGATGAGCTATGTGGCGCAAAGTGCGATGGCCAAATTGCTGCTGGAAAGCCGGGGCGAGGATATGAGCGCCCAGCCCTGCGCGCTGATCGCGGTGCCGCTGTTCCACGTAACCGGCGAAGTTCCGCTATTCCTGCAAAGCTTTGCGATCGCGCGCAAGCTCGTGCTGATGCCCAAATGGGACGCGACCGAGGCGCTGCGTCTGATGGAGGCCGAAAAGGTCACCTATTTCGTCGGCGTTCCGCTGATGAGCTTTGAAATGGCGAGCCACCCTGATGTGGCCAAATATGACCTTTCCGCGTGCAAGAGCTTTGCCGCTGGCGGCGCGCCGCGCCCGCCTGAACACGTAACGAAGATCAAGAAAGCCTTTCCCCGCGGTTTCCCGCTGCTGGGCTATGGCCTCACTGAAACAAACGCAGTGGGCTGCGGCAATTTTAACGAGAATTACATCGCCAAGCCGGGATCGACCGGCACGCCCAGCCGCCCGATGGTCGATCTCGCAATCCTCGATGACGACGGCAACAAACTGTCCCAAGGCAGCATCGGCGAGGTCTGTATCCGTTCGGTCGCGAACTTCCTGGGTTACTGGAAGAATGAGGAAGCCACGCAAAAGGCCTTCACCAAAGACCAGTATTTCCGCACCGGCGATCTGGGATATGTTGATGAGGATGGCTATCTGTTCATCGTCGACCGCAAGAAGGACATCATCATCCGCGGCGGGGAAAATATATCCTGCATCGAAGTCGAAGATGCGGTCTATGCCCATGAAGACATGAGCGAATGTTCGGTCTTTGGCCTGCCTGATGAACGCTTTGGCGAACTGCCGGCGGTGGTTATCCGCACCAAGCAAGGGCGCGATCCGATCACTCCGGCTGCACTGCGGGCATTCCTGCTCGAACACATTGCCCCCTTCAAGGTGCCGCTTGAGGAGCATATCTTTGTGACCGATGATACACTCCCGCGCCTTGGCACGCAGAAGATCGACAAGAAACTGCTGCGTGAGCAATATACAGAGCGGATGGCCACTGCCTGATCGCGTGATGCACTCCATACAGGGAGGCGTTGGATGAACGCGCCCATAAACGCGTCCAATAAAGCGGGGCCCAAGCGGTCCGGGACGAGGCCGGGCAGCCGCCTCGCCCATCAGCGTGCCATATTCGACCGGCGCATGATCGCCGAAACCATCGCCAAACTGGTGGAGGCGCATGGGCAAAAGGCGCGCCCGCACATCGTCAACACATTGCGCAATGCTCTGGACAAGGGTCGCGGCGAACTGGCGCGGCGACTAGCTGAAAAACCTTCGGCGGGGCATGAATGCGCGGGAGGACATGCGTTTCTGACGGATCAACTGCTGCGGGTGATCTACGACCACGTAACGGCCGATATCTACCCCGTCGCCAATCGCAGCGCAGCTGAACGGATCGCGCTGCTCGCGGTGGGTGGATACGGGCGCAGCGAGATGGCACCCTATTCGGATATCGACATCGCCTTCATCACGCCCATGCGCCGCGCGCCGTGGTGCGAACAGGTGATCGAGGCAATGCTGTATCTGCTGTGGGATCTGGGCCTGAAAGTGGGCCATTCCAGTCGCACCGTCAGCGATACGATGCGCATGGCAAAGGAAGACCTGACGATCCGCACCGCTTTGCTCGAATCGCGGCTGGTATGGGGCGACGCCGACATTTACGAAGAAGCGCGCAGCCGGTTCTGGAGCGAGGTGGTACACGGCAGCGAGCGCGATTTCCTGACCGAGAAGCTGGAAGAACGCAACAAACGCCATCACCGCATGGGCGACAGCCGCTATGTCGTCGAACCCAACGTGAAAGAGGGCAAAGGCGGCCTGCGCGATCTTCAGACGCTGTACTGGATCGGCAAGTACATCCACCGCGCGGAAACCGCATCGCAGCTGGTCGATGTCGGCCTGTTCACCGCGTCCGAATATCGAAGCTTTCGCCGAGCCGAAGGGTTCCTGCTGGCGGTGCGCTGCCACATGCACGAGCTGGCTGGCCGGGCAGAGGACCGCCTGACCTTCGATCTGCAACGTCAGGTGGCCGAACGGATGAGCTTTGCCGATCGCCCCGGCAAAAGCGCGGTCGAACGCTTCATGCAGTTCTATTTCCTCCAGGCGAAGCGCGTCGGCAGCCTCAGCGGCGTCTTCCTCAGCGCGCTGGAAGAGGAAACCGCCAGGCGTAGCGTGCGCGCCGGTCTGTTTGGCAGACGGTCGCGCGCGAAAACGCTCAACGGGTTCACCGTGCGCGATGGCACTATCAGCGTTCCTGCGGGCGCAGCGGGCGACGACTGGTTCGTGGAGGATCCGGTTCGCCTGATCGAGATTTTTCAATTGGCAGAAGAAAACGGGCTGACGGTTCATCCGCAGACGATGCGGCAGGCGGACCGCGATTCCCGGCTGATCGACAAAACGGTGCGCGCCGACCCGCGTGCCAACGCGCTGTTTCTCGATCTGCTGGGCGGAAAGCGCGATCCCGAAACCGTATTGCGCTGGATGAACGAAGCGGGGGTTTTTGGCCGCTTCGTGCCCGATTTTGGCCGGGTGAATGCGCAGATGCAGTTCGATATGTATCACCACTACACCGTTGATGAACACACGATCCGTGCCATCGGTCTGGTAAGCCAGATCGAACGCGGCCTGCTGCAAAAGGATCATCCGCGCGCGACCGAGCAGATCCACAAAATCTCCTCGCGCCGGGCGCTGTATGTCGCGGTCCTTCTCCATGATATCGCCAAGGGGCGCGGCGGCGATCATTCGGTGCTGGGAGCGGGCGTGGCCAAGCGGCTGTGCCCGCGCTTTGGTCTGGACGATCGCGAAACGGAACTGGTCGCGTGGCTGGTGCTGGAACATTTGTTGATGAGCCGCACCGCGCAGAAACGCGATCTCACCGATCCCAAGACAATTGAGGATTTCGTCGCCGAAGTGCAGTCAATTGACCGGTTGCGCAATCTTGCAATCCTTACTGCGGTTGACATTCGCGCGGTCGGGCCGGGCACGTGGAATAGCTGGAAGGGGCAGCTGCTCGGAGAGCTCTACGATGGTGCGCAGGAACGCTTGCGGCTGGGATACAAGCGGAACGGGCGAAAGGAACGCGTCGCGGCAAAGCAAGCCGCTGCGCGCGCGGCTCTGGGTGAGCGGGGCGATCTGATCGACACCGTGGGCAAACTGTTGGGCGATGCTTACTGGATCGCGGAGCCTGAAGACATCATCGCCCACAATCTGATCCAATACGCCGAAGCGCGAAGGCTGGATGAGGACCTGTCCATCCATTGCGAAGTCGATGAGGAACGCGGCGCAACGCTCGTCAGCGTCATCGCCGTCGATCATCCGGGCCTGTTTTTCCGCACCGCCGGTGGCATCCATCTGGCGGGCGCCAATATCATTGATGCGCGCATCCACACCTCTCGCAATGGATATGCAATCGACAATTTTCTGGTGCAGGACCAGCACTGCCAACCTTTCAGCGAGGCCGGGCAGATCGAACGGCTCAAACGCAACATTGTCGACGCGCTCATGGCCAAAATCGAACTTGTGTCGAAACTCGCAGCCCGCCCGCTGCCCAATTCGCGGTCAAAGGCGTTCAAGGTCGCCCCCACGGTGACGTTCGATAATGATGCCTCCAACCGCTTTACCGTGATCGAGGTGACTGCGCGTGATCGTCCTGCGCTGCTCAACCGGCTCTCCCATGTGCTGTATCAGGCCAATCTGATCGTGCAGTCCGCGCACATCACAGCCTATGGCGAGAGCGCGACCGATACGTTTTATGTCACCGATCTGACCGGGAGCAAGGTGAGCAAGCCCGATCGCCTGGCCGAAATCGAAGCGGCGCTGCTGGCCGCTGCAAGCGACAAGCGGCAACGTCAACTGGAAAAAGCAGCATCCTGAACCTTGAAGCAAGGTTAGCACAAACAAACGATATGGGTTGCATTTGCGCTACCTATTTGTAATTGCGGTTTCCCCTACGTGAGGAGAGGTCAAAAACATGAAATTCCGCAAACCTGTGCGGCGCGCCATCGTGCTGCTTTCATCCACCTGTGCAATTACTGCCGTCGCCACCCCTGGCGTGGCCTTTGCCCAGGACACATCCGCTCAGGAAGAGATCGCTGACGAAGACGCGCAACCCCAGCGTGGCGGGTCGCTCGATTCGCTTAATCAGATCGTCGTTACCGGTACCAAGACGCAGAACGCGGAAGATGTGCAGGACGTTGCGCTGGCTGTCACCGCCTTCAACGCAGACACGCTGGAAGCACTTAAGGTGCGCGACATTCAGGGACTGACATTCCAGGCTCCCAACGTCTCGCTTGACCAGATTGGTACCAGCCGCGGCACCGCGAACTTCTCGATCCGCGGTCTGGGCATCAACTCGTCGATCCCCTCGATCGATCCCACCGTCGGCGTGTTCGTCGATGGCGTATATCTGGGCATCAATGGCGGTGTCGTGTTCGATATTTTCGACCTCGACAGCGTTGAAATTCTGCGCGGACCGCAGGGCGTGCTGTTTGGCCGCAACGTGACCGGTGGCGCGGTCGTTATAAACACCGGCAACCCGACCGAAGAGTTCACGGGCAAGTTTCGCGCGGCGGTCGACGGTCCGTTCGTTGACGGCGGTCGCGGCGGCGCGAACTACACCGCGAGCGGCGTTATCTCCGGTCCGATCGTAGAGGACACGCTGCTGTTCAAGGTCGGCGCCTATTACAACAATGATCAGGGTTATTTCACCAACCTGTTCGACGGATCGAACCATGGTGAGGCAGAAACAAAGATTCTGCGCGGCGCGCTTGAAGGGCGTTTCGGCGATTTAATGATCCGCGCCAAACTGGACTATTTCGAGAGCGATGGCGACGGACCCTCGGCCCAGAACCGCGCGATTTTCGAGCGGGATACGTTCGATTTTTCCATTAACGAACCGGGTTTCTATGCCAACGAAATCTGGACCGGATCGCTTACCGCCGAATGGGATATTGGCCCCGGTACGCTGACCAACATCTTCGGCTATCGCGATTACACCGCGCGCACTCGTGGTGACATCGATGCGACACCGGTGTTCCTGTTCCACTCGAACACACTGACGACGCAGGAGCAGATTTCGAACGAGTTGCGCTATGCGATCTCGACCGACCGGCTCGATCTTACCTTCGGCGGTTTCTATTTCGACCAAACCCTCGCCTATGACGAAAGTCGCGAATTGCGCCGCGATTTGCCGCCTCAATTTCAACCGCCTGTGTTCTTCGGCGGTGGCCGCCAGGATCATGAAGTAATCGGCGTGTTTGCCAACGCGCAGTACGAATTCATCGACGGACTTTCAATCATTGCCGGGCTGCGCTGGAATCAGGAAACGAAGGACGCGGCGGTCACTTATATTGTCCCGCGCCCACCATGTTCGGTGAACGCGGGCACTTGCCCGACCGGCACCCAGCCGTTCAATCCTGCAACCGAGACGAACGGCTTCACCGATGACGTTCGGTTCCGCAACCTTTCGCCCAAGGTTGGGCTGCAATACGAATTTGCTAACAGTCAGGTCTATGGCCACTGGAGCCGCGCTTTCCGTTCTGGAGGTTACAACTTCCGCATCACGAACGTCGCGGTTTTCAATCGTGCGTTCAATTCGACGGGCAACCTGTTTTTCAACGAAGAGCAGGTGGATACCTATGAGATCGGCGGCAAGTTCCAGACCTTTGACGGCAGTTTTACACTGAACCTCGCAGCCTACCGGACCGAAGTGCAGGACATGCAGCGCGAAGTGAACCTCGCCGATCCGGGCGCGGGCGTGGTGCAGAACATCCTCAACACCGCCGATGCCACGATCACGGGTTTCGAGGCCGAGGCGCGCATGCGGCTTTCAGATTCGCTCATCGTCACCGCCAATATCGGCCTCATCGATGACGAGTACGACGCGATCCTGTTCGATATCTCGGGTGATGGCGTGATCAATCAGACCGACTTTGATTTGCGCCAACCGCGCGTGCCCGAAGTGACGTGGGGCATGGGCTTCATCCACGAGCTTCTTCTTGGCGACAGCGAAATCCTGACGCGAGTGAATTATCAGTATCGCGATGAGTTTGCGTACACCGATGACAATCTCGGTTTTATTCAGGATATTTCGAACCTGGAGGCAAACATCACCTGGGTGACCCCGATCGATGGCTTCTCGTTGTCGGTGTATGGGCGTAACCTGTTCGACGAAGTGCAGGCGGGCGGCGATACGCAGGTGCCGTTTGGTGGACCACGGTCAACCGGGGTGCGTCAGCCGTTTTCCGACAGGCCGACAGCGGGCACCTTCTCGCCGCTGCAACGCGGTCGCAATGTCGGTATCGAGGCCTTGTTCGAGTTCTAAAACAGAACTTTAACGAACACATCAAGGGCGCTCCGGCAACGGGGCGCCCTTTTTGGTGAGATCAACCGCGCGACCCAAACAACGCCGTGCCCACGCGCACATGTGTAGCGCCCAGTTGCACGGCGGTTTCGTAATCGCTGCTCATTCCCATGCTGAGCCCCTCCACGCCATTGTCCGCAGCCAGCTTTGCCAGCAGCGCAAAGAATGGCGCGGGCTCGATATCGGCGGGCGGCAGACACATAAGCCCGGCAACCGGCACATCGGCTTCACGCACTTTGCCTAGGAACGTCGGCAAGTCCTCAATCGGGCAACCGCCCTTCTGCGCCTCATCGCCGACGTTAACCTGCACGAAACACGGTACGCGCCGGTCCATCTTGTCCATTGCCTTTGCCAGCGCTTTCAGGAGGCTGAGACGATCAAGCGCGTGAATCGCATCGAACAGCGAGACCGCATCGTCCGCCTTGTTCGATTGCAGCTGACCGATGAGGTGCAGTTCGACATCAGGGAATTGCTCCTTCAGGGCGGGCCATTTATCCCGCGCCTCCTGCACGCGGTTCTCGCCGAACACACGGTGGCCGGCTTGGAGAAGCGGCTCGATCCTGTCGGCCGAGTGCGTCTTGCTGACCGCGATCAGGACGACGTCCTCGGGCCTCCGCCGCGCGGGCCTGCAGATGCGGGCGATGTTGTCCTGAACCTGGGCGAGACGGGTGGCTGCACTTTCCATGGCGGGCAGCTATAGCGTGATGATGAATCTTGCAAAGTCCCCCCCGGAGCGCTGGCTTATTTCCGATGCACGCAACGATGCCTCGCTGGACAATGCGATTGGCCGTATGCCGGGTGGATCGGGCTTTGTGTATCGTCACTACCACCTTGATGAATCGCAACGCGCGCGCCGTTTTGCCAGCCTTTTGCCGCTTTTGCGCGAGCGAGGGTTTGTGACGATTGTTTCAAGTGCTGCAGAAACCGCGCGCGAATGGGGCGCGGATGGCGTTTATGGCTGGGAGGATCGAAAGCCGCCAGCAGGCTTCGACTGGCCGGGTTCTATCTGGATAGCGACCGCGCATGGTGCGCGCGAACTTGCAGAGGCCAACCGGCAAGGCGCGGATGCGGTGATGCTTTCCCCGGTGTTTCCAACACTTTCGCACCCTGATGGCAGGATTCTCGGAGCGGAGAAATTCCGGCAATTGGCGCAGACTTCCACGATCCCGGTGATCGCGCTTGGCGGAATGAATGAGGAGCGCGCCCACGCGCTCGACTGGCCCTTCTGGGCGGCAATTGACGGGCTTTCATAATCCCGCCCGAAGCGCGCCGCGCATCACCGTTCACCGCTCTTTGCTTGACCCTTGGCGGTTGAGGATTCATGGTGTGTTCCCATCGTAACCCCCCCTTGCCAAGGAACCGGCATGGCCTCCCGCGCTGCAAACCCTAGAAAGTCGACCGCCGATTGGCGTGTCGGGCTGCGCCGTTCGATCCGCCGAACAATGCAGATGAGCGCGGCGGGAGCGCTGTTGCTGGCGATGGTGTTTCTGGCGCTCGCGATGATGAGCTACACTCAGACCGATCCCAGTTCGCTGACAGCGGCCAGCGGCGACCAGATTGGCAACTGGATGGGCCGTTCGGGCGCATGGGTTTCGAATTCAGTGCTGCTTTACTTCGGCCTGCCCGGCGTGCTGCTGTTGCCGCTGTTCTACGTTTCCGCGCGCAAGCTGTGGCACGATGTCGAACACGACGATGATCTTGATACGCAAGAAGACAAAACGCGCTGGTGGGCACCTTTGGGCATGTTGCTGCTGGCCATGGTGCTGCTGTCGAGCGTGCTGGCGCTGGCGATCCCGGCACCGGGCTGGACCTTGCCCGCGCAATTGGGAGGGCTTTCGGGGCTGCTTGGCTCAGGAGCGATAGAGGCCGTGGCAAACCGGTTTGGCGGCGACGCAGCGGGTTGGATCATCCTTGGTGGCGCACTGGTTGCCCTTGCCAGCGGTGTGGCGCTGTTGACGAGGGTATTCGCAATTGACTGGCGCGCGCTGCTGACACTCCCCGATTTCCTTTCCGCTGGCCCGGTTGCGGGAACCACGATGGGGCGCGTCCTCTCGCGCATACCGGGGATTACTCTGTCGCAACCGCGCCTTGCTCGTTCAACCGCTCGCAATGACGGTGAGACGGATGACGCCAGCGCCCCCCAAACCCGGACCCGGCAGGGGGCAAAGCGCGCGCCCGTAGCCCCGGACGCACCCCGCCGCTCTCCTGAAATCAGCGATCCGAGTGCCCCGCCCAAACGCGCAGCGGCAGCGAAGGCACCGCAGCGCGATATGTTCGCGTCGTTTGATCTGCCGCCGCTCGATCTGCTGGCCGAACCTCCGCCGAACAACGCGCGCCCGCTCGATAAACTTGCGCTCGAACGCAATGCCCGGCTGCTTGAGAACGTACTCGACGATTTCAACGTGAAGGGTGAAATCACCGCCGTTCGCACCGGGCCGGTCGTGACCATGTATGAACTGGAGCCCGCGCCCGGCATCAAGGCCAGCCGCGTCGTGGGCCTCGCAGAAGACATCGCCCGCAACATGAGCGCAATCAGCGCGCGCGTTTCCACCATTCCAGGCAAGACGGTAATCGGCATCGAACTGCCTAATGCCGACCGTCAGATGGTGGTGCTGAAAGAACTGGCCGCGTGCGCCGACTTTGTCGAAAGCAAAGGCAGCCTGCCGATCATTCTGGGCAAAGATATCGCCGGGGAACCGGTGGTTGCAGACCTTGCCGCCATGCCGCATTTGCTGGTTGCGGGTACGACCGGATCGGGTAAATCGGTAGGGCTGAACTGTATCCTGCTAAGCCTGCTCTATACCTTCACCCCGTCCGAATGCCGCCTGATCCTGATCGATCCCAAAGTGCTGGAGCTGAAAAGCTACGACGATATTCCCCACCTGCTGTCGCCCGTGGTGACAGAGCCGCACAAAAGCGTGCGCGCGCTCAAATGGGCGGTGGAAGAGATGGAGAAGCGGTATCGCATGATGAGCTCCATCAACTCTCGCAACATCCATTCCTTTAACGAAAAAGTGCGCACTGCCGCAGCCAAGGGCAAACCCCTTGGGCGCCGGGTGGAAACCGGCTTCGATCCCGATACAGGCGAGCAGCTGTATGAGGAAGAACAGCTCGATTATCAGCCGCTGCCGCAGATCGTGCTGATCGTTGATGAGCTTGCCGATCTGATGGTGACGATCGGCAAGGAGATCGAGGTGCTGATCCAGCGCTTAAGCCAGAAATCGCGCGCAGCGGGTATTCATCTCATCATGGCGACGCAGCGGCCGTCGGTCGATGTCATCACCGGGGTAATCAAGGCCAACCTGCCCACCCGCATTAGCTTTAAGGTGACGAGCCGCATCGACAGCCGCACTATCCTGGGCGAACAGGGTGCAGAACAGCTGCTGGGCAAGGGCGATATGCTTTACAAACCGAACACCGGCGCGATGGTGCGTGTGCACGGCCCGTTCGTCAGCGACGAAGAGGTCGAGGCGGTGGCCGATTTCTGGCGCGCACAAGGCTCGCCCGAATATGTCGATGCGGTCACCGAAGAACCCGAGGACGGCGGGCTGATGTTCGACGATGATCTGACCGCCAGCGACAACCCCGAAGAGCGCAAATACAGACAGGCTTGCCAGATCGTGATCGAAAACCAGAAGGCCAGCGGATCGTGGCTCCAGCGCCAGATGGGTGTCGGCTATAACACGGCCGCCAAATGGATCGAACGCATGGAGGAAGAAGGCCTGGTCGGCCCGGCCAATCATGTGGGCAGGCGGGAAATCTTTCGTGATAGCGACGGCAATCCGCTCTGAAGACACAAACACTACTTACCGTGTGGCAAAATTATTACATTGGTGAAACTTTAGTGTTCAGCATGATCGAAACATGAAGGAAAATTTCAATCATGGTATAATCTCTGAAACGTTCAATTTCAGGGGAATATCTAATGTCGCATACGCGTGCCCTTTTAGTCGGTAGCGGACTTGCCGCACTTGCCTTTGCATCCCTTCCCTCAATCGCCCATGCCCAAGACAGCGCCATTACCGAGGGAGCGGCTGCCGAGCCAGATGCCAATCCGATCATCGTCACCGGTACTCGCCGCACCGACCGGACAGTCGCCGAAAGCGCGGTTCCGATCGACATCATTTCCGGTGAGGCTCTGCTCAACCAAGGCGCGACCGAAACGAACCGGCTGCTGAACAACCTCGTACCCTCGTTCAACTTTCCCCAGCCCTCGCTGACCGACGGAACGGACTCGCTCCGCCCGGCGACCTTGCGCGGCCTCGCGCCCGATCAGGTGCTAGTCCTGGTCAACGGCAAGCGCCGCCATATCTCCTCCTTGCTCAACCTCAACGGTTCTATCGGGCGAGGTTCGGCGGGCGTCGATCTCAACACCATCCCGGCGCTCGCGATTGAGCGGATTGAAGTGCTCCGCGATGGTGCCGCGTCGCAATACGGCTCGGATGCGATTGCGGGAGTCATCAACCTGCAGCTGAAAAAGCGCGAGGGTGGACGGGCACAGGCGACCTTCGGGAAATATTTCACCCAGCTCGAAGGGGTGTTCGATGTCGAAAGCGTGCTGCCGACCCTCACCGGGTCTGCAAACGAGAGCCCGGTTATTACCTTTTCGGACGATGAACGCACGCGGCGCGATGGCGATACCCTGACCTTTGCGACCAACATCGGTCTGCCCATTGGCGCAAGTGGCTATTTCAACTGGACGGCCGAGTATCGTGACCGTTCGCCCACTAACCGTTCTGGCGCCGATCCCCGCCGCCAATTCGTGGCTGCTGGTGATCCACGTGAGACCACGTTCGATCGTTTCAGCCACCGGTTCGGCGATGGTAAATCGCAAGATCTCAATTTCTTCATCAATGCCGGCGTCGATCTTGGCACCGATTTCGAGTTGTATTCGTTCGGCAGTTACGGCATTCGCGATGGCAATGGCGCGGGCTTCTATCGCCGCTCGCTCGATGCGCGCAACCGCGATTTTTCTGCCTCGACCACAACATTCGTGCCGTTCTATCCCGAAGGCTTCCTGCCGCTTATCAACAGCGATATCGAAGACATCGCCGGGGTTCTGGGTGTTCGCGGGGAGGTTTCGGGCTGGAACCTGGATCTTTCGGTCAACTACGGTTCCAACCGGCTGGACTACCTCATCACGAATACGTTCAACACATCGCTTGGCGGGGCAAACAGCCCTACCGCGTTTGATGCGGGCGGCCTGCGTTCGGGACAAACCTCGATCAATTTCGACGCGCAGCGCACGCTCGATCTCGGGTTTGGTGACACCTCGCTGGCATTTGGCGGCGAGTATCGCGACGAAAATTACCGCATCATCGCGGGCGATCTCGGCAGCTTCGTTGCCGGGCCGTTTTCCGCAACACCGTTTGGCGCTGCACCGGGTGCGCAGGTGTTCCCCGGTTTCGCACCCTCGACGGAGATCGACGCATCGCGCGATTCCTACGCCGCCTATATCGAAGTCGACACCGATATTTCGGACGCCTTCAACATCCAGCTGGCAGGCCGATACGAGGATTATTCGGATTTCGGCAGCACCATTAACGGGAAAGCTGCCGCGCGGTTTGAACCGTTCGATGGTATTGCGATCCGCGGCGCGATCTCTACCGGGTTCCGTGCCCCCGGCCTCGCACAGCAATTCTTCTCAACCACTTCCACCAACAATGTCGGCGGTCAGCTGATCGAAATCGGCACCTTCCCGGTCGCATCTCCCATCGCGGTTGCGCTGGGATCTGAGCCGCTTGAAGCTGAAACCTCGGTCAACATCAGCGGCGGGGTCGTGTTCACCGTCGTCCCCGGCCTCAATGTGACGGTTGACTATTACAATATCGACATCTCCGACCGCATCGTGCTGACCGAGAACCTTCAGGGCGCGGATGTGGTCGCGATCCTCCAGGCTGCCAATGTGATCGGGACATCGGCCCGGTTCTTCATCAACGGGATCGACACCCGCACCGAAGGGCTCGACATTGTCGGCAGTTACCGAGTGCCAGATTTCGGATTCGGTCGTTTCACCCTGAATGCCGGGTTCAACCTCAACGAAACCACAATCACTGATCGCCGCACATTTAGCGCATTTACCGCCAACCGATTATTCGCGAGGCAGGAAAGCATCCGACTTACCGACGGACAGCCGAGCAACAAGCTCAATCTTGGCCTGACTTGGGATAACGAACCGTTCGGGGTGACAATCAACGCTAACCGGTTTGGTGAAGTACTGATCCCCGATGCCGTGACCACCACATCGGCCGCCGGGTCTACCCAACAAATTCGCAATGATATTAACGTCGCTGCGGGCGATGCGCCGGGCGATTTCGAGCTTTCGCCGTCTTGGGTCCTCGATCTGGAAGTGCGCTTCAACCCGCTGGAAAGCGTGCAACTTGCGCTGGGCGCAAACAATCTACTGGATCAGTATCCTGATCGCCTGCCGTTCGGCACAGTCGATGGGGTAAACTTCGGCATCAACAACGCCTTCCTGCCGTATTCCTCGCAATCGCCGTTCGGATTCAGCGGGCGGTTCCTGTATGGGCGTGTGTCGATCGAATTCTGATCGCGCCGAAACATAGGTTATTAAAGAGAGGGGCCGCGCTGCAATTGGCATCGCGGCCCCTTTGCTATTGAAACAAGCCCGCATCCGTTTGGCGGCGAACCGTCCGAGACTATACTCCGGTCAGATCTTCGCGCGCCATGGTAATCTGCTTGCTCACCTTGGCTGCGTTTTCTTTCATCTTTTCCGGCGACAGCGCGACCAGCCCGATCTTGGCGAGTGGGCCGTCCTTCTTCCAGTTCTTGATCCATTCCTGAAGATACAGATCGAGGCCCGGAATGGCGCGCATATGCGCTTTCTTTACATACACATACAGCGGGCGAGCGCCGGGATAAGCGAAATTTGCGATGTTATCGTAGGTCGGATCGACCCCGTTCATCGGCAGACCCTGAACTTTCTGTGCGTTTTCCTCAAGATAGGAATAGCCGAACACTCCAACGGTGCGCGGATTAGCTTCGATCTTCTGAACAATCAGGTTGTCCTGCTCACCCTGATCGGAATATGCCCCGTCCGATCGCACCTCGGTGCAGATCGCCTTGTGCTCGTCCTCGTCGCGTTCTTTCAGCGCCTTCATAGCCGGATTTGTGTCGCAGCCGACCTCCAGCACCAGTTCCTTCAGAGCATCGCGCGTGCCCGATGAACTGGGCGGGCCATACACGAGGATCGGCTCATCCGGCAGCGAGGGATCGACATCTGCCCATGTTTCGGCGGTCTGTTCGCCACCATATGGGCGCGCCGCCAGCGCTTCGTAAACGATCTTGGGCGAAAGGTTGAGCATGATGCCGCCCCTTGCTGAAGCGAAGGCGATCCCATCCAGCCCGACCTGCAACTCGATAATATCCTTGACATTATTGCCCTGGCACTTGTCGAACTCGGCCAGTTTCATACGCCGCGATGCGTTGGCCATATCGGGCGTATTCGCACCGATCCCATCGCAGAAAAGCTGGATGCCGCCGCCCGTTCCGGTGCTTTCGATCAGCGGGGATTTGCTGTCCGGATTGGACCGCGCGTAACTTTCGGCGACTTGCTTGGCAAACGGATAGACGGTGGAAGATCCCACTGCCCGGATCGAATCCCGCGGGGTTTCAGCGCAGCCGGAAAGCAGCAGACCCGCCAACGCGACCATTGCAAACAATTTGGGCAATGCGGGCAATGCGGCGGCGTTCACTCGCGGTGAAACATTCGTGGACATCATGGTAATTTGGGGCTCCGGTAAGGGATCGCCCATTACAGCGCATCTGTGACATCGCAATGACGCGACCCTGCCACATTGCGCTATCGCGCTTCCGGCATCGATGCAATGCGCGCACCCAGGCCATGGTTCCGGCTCGAGCAACCTGTGGACGGTGCTGGATATCCACAAAATTTCCCTTTTTTATCTGAGACGTGCAAAAATCTCATCAAATTTGCGACCCTCGAATTTAAGTCATTCATAACCGCTTATCGCTATTCTGCCGCGCATGGATCGCCGCTGGCTCATTCCTTTGCTCTGCGCCTTGGCGGTGCTACTGGCGAGCCTGTCTGCTCAGCCAGCTTTTGCGCATACCAATGAGGATGAGCCCGCCAGCATCGCACCAAACTGCCATGCGAGCGCCGGGTTGGATAAGACATTCGAGCAAATGGCCGCGCAGCCGCGTTCGGGCGGTTCGTGGCAATGCTCTGGCGGGAACTGGATTGCGCACGAACCTGCGGCTTTCCTGCTGTTCGACAAGGAAAGCTGGGAAGACCGCGCGACGCCGCGCTATTTCTTCAGCCGCATCGCTCGCCATGGCAGCATCGCCTTTGCAGCGGTTGATGCCGATGGCACGATCAGGACGGAAAAATGGGCCGAAAGAGAGGCACGCCCGTTTGCCTCTGGCCCGGTATTTCAGCTGAAGCTGCCGCGCATCACCGATCAGACCGTCGCGCTTATGGTTCGGGTGGAGCGGCCACATTCGGTGCCGCTGTTGACAGAGGCACGTATTTCCCCGGAGCCCAACCGCGCCGACTGGTCGCAATTTCATGTGCTGACACTCGCCTTTGTGGTCGGGATGCTGGTGTTGCCATTGTTATTCGATATCAGCTTTTTCATGGTCCTTCGTGAACGGTTCGTGCTGCTGCACGCGGCCATGGTGGTGGCGATGATCACCTATATCATGTTTGCGGGTGGGCTGATTTCGGTGTTGGGCATTTTTTCGGTCTCAGTCATTGCAGTGGGCGGTCCGCTGGCATGGGCAATTGGATGCGGGATATCGGCGTTCTTCCTCGCCGAATTTCTTGAGGACGCAGCGCAATCGCAGGTGATGCGCAGATTGACGATTGCAGGCGGCTGGTGGGCGATTTGCGTGCCCGGTTTTGCTGCTTGGCAATTCCACGCCACGCAAGCGGTGGACGACCGACTATATTTTTTCGGTTTTGTCCCGGTCATCCTGATCATCACGGCTGCCATAGCCGAAGCGGTCGGGCGCGGCAGCAGGAGTGCCCGATTCATAGCTGTGGCTTGGACACCCATCATCCTGGCTTCGGTAGAGCGGCTGACGCGGGGAATGGGCTGGCATGTCGGCTCTTCCACGCTCGATCTGGCGTTGTACGTGGCGACAGGGTTTGAAGTCATCGTGATGAGCCTGGCGGTTGCCGATCGGCTGCTGGCCCTGCGGCAGGAACGCGATGCCGCAAGGACCGAGGCACGGATGCTCGAGCAGCTATCGGAGCGCGACGAGTTGACCGGATTGCTGAATCGACGCGGGCTGGAAACGCAGTTCGACGAATTCTTCCGGCGCGGTTTCGATACGTTTGCGCTGATCGACCTCGACCGGTTCAAGCAGGTGAATGACAGGCATGGCCACCAGATCGGCGATGCAGCGCTGATCGCCTGCGCACAGGCGCTGCGCAACGATCACGATCCCGATCTGATGGCGGCGCGGCTGGGTGGTGAGGAATTCGTGGTGTTGCTCCGAGGCGACAATAGCGTTCAGCGCGCCGATGCTTTGCGACAGGCGATTCCGATGCGGATCGCCGCCAGCGTGCAAGGGCTCGAAGCGCCCGTCACCGCCAGCATGGGCGTGGTAGAGATACCGCACGCGCGCACGGCAATGCTGCTGTTTGAGGAATTGTACGCGCGCGCCGACACGTTGATGTACGAAGCGAAGGCATCGGGCCGCAACCGGATGGTGTATGAACGCTTGACCCTGTTCCCCAGACCGGCACAGCTACAGCCGACTTTTCCCGGCTTTCCACCTGCGCCTGTCCCGGCAGAGACGGACGTGCGGCGGCGGCGCAGGCGCTCTGCCTGATCAGAACGCCGCGCTTCAGGAGATTGGCTGAAACGGCGCAATCACCTCTGGCCGCACGCGCGCCAGCCGCTGACTTTTCCGGTCGATCATCGCCCAAATCGTCCGGGCAACAACCAGCGGTTTTCCAGCGTCGCTGTGAAACTCGACGGCGCGCACCGATTTCGCGCCTTTCGGGGGCTCGGGTATCCAAGTCGTGCCGCTCGCGCATTCCCCGACTGCAATGTTCCCGCGATAGTCAATCTCGTGCCGGATCACGACCCAGAAGAACTGCGCGTGGTGATGAGGCAGAGCGGCCTCGTCCCAGTGCGCGGTCGCCAAATCCTGTATCCATTGCACCCACACCGCATTGTTCACATGGCCAAGCTCGTCGATGTGTTGCGGCTCTGCAGTGAAAGTGCGGATGAATTGCTGGCTCATGCCGCCCTCGCGACGTTGACCCCCAGCGCCCCCAGATCGCGCCGAGCTGTGGCCGCGTCGGTAAACACGCGGCCTGCCATCCCGACCGCCGCAGCCCCATCCACGTTTCGCGCCACATCATCGAAGAACAGGCACTCGCGCGCGGTGAGACCCGCCGTATCGAGCAGCCAGCGAAAGATGCGCGGATCGGGCTTTAGCACGCCGATTTCGGCCGAAACCGCTGCGACCTCAAACATTGGCCAGAAATCGTGAATCGCCTTAAGATGCGCCACGATTTCATGGACATTGTCGGTGATTGCAAACAGACGATATCCGGTGGCCTGCAATTCGTCCATCAAGGCGCGTGTTTCGTGCATCAAGGGAAAGCTGGCGAACAGCTCTTCGTAAAGGCAGTCAACGTCATCGGCAGTCAGACCGCAAAGTGCGATGTAGTGCTGCTTCGCCTCGGCCAGTGTCAGCTCACCGCGATTGACCGAAAGCCAGATCTCATTGTCACGAAACGGTGCCACGTATCCATCCGCGCAAACCCGGTCCGAACCGAAAGCCCGCGTTTCGATCCCGACCGGATCCCAAGGTACGATGACATTGCCGACATCGAATACGATGTTGCGGATCGCCACCGCGCCTTACTCGCCGTTTGTTTCCGTTTGGTCGGCCATCCCCACCTGCCAGAGGATAAAGCTGAATTCCTCCGCTGTTTCATACAGCGAATTCCAACGGCCCGATTTGCCGCCGTGGCCCGCGCCCATATTTGTCTTCATCAGCAGCACGTTGTCATCGGTTTTCATGTCACGGAGGCGGGCGACCCACTTGGCCGGCTCCCAATAGGTGACACGCGGATCGTTGAGACCAGCAGTCACCAGCATCGGCGGGTATTCTTGGCGCTTGACCTGATCGTAGGGGGAATAGCTCAGGATATAGGCAAACGCCTGCTTGCTTTCGATAGGGTTGCCCCATTCCTGCCATTCGCCCGGCGTTAGCGGCAATTCCTTGTTGAGCATGGTGTTCAGTACATCGACGAACGGCACATGCGCCACCACCGCGCCGTATTGCGCGGGGTCTTCGTTGACGATTGCGCCCATCAACTCGCCCCCGGCGGAACCTCCGCTGGCTGTGACCATGCCCTCCGCGGTGTAGCCCCTCGCGATCAGACCGCGCCCGGCATCGACAAAATCGTTGAAGGTGTTGGTCCGCTCATTCAGTTTACCCTGAAGATACCAGCGTCTCCCCAGATCATCACCGCCGCGAATATGCGCGATGGCATAGGCAAAACCGCGATCCACAAGGCTGAGGCGCGACGTCGAAAAGCCCGGCGGAATGGCATAGCCATACGCGCCATAGGCATACAGATGCAGCGGCCCCGGCCCTTCGATCCCGGCTTGCTCCAGCAATTCCTTGCGGTCCTTGCGCATCACCACGCTGACCGGGACCATGGTTCCATCACGCGCTTCGACGGTAAGACGTTCTGTCACATATTGGTTGGCGTCGTAGCCGCTTGGAATTTCCTGCTGTTTGAGTAATTCGAGTGAGGTGCCGGCGACATCGTAATCATACACCGAATCTGGCGTCACCATGCTTTCATAGGCCAGCCGCAGTTTGGTCTGGTCGTATTCCGGATTGTTGGAAAGGCCGGCAGAAAAGCTTGCTTCGGGGAATTCGATCATCCGCGCCAGCGCCGGCGTATCATATTGCCGGATCTGAACCTGGTCGAGCCCGTTCAGCCGCCCTTCGGTAACGAAGAACCCCTTGAACAGGTCGAACCCGGTGAGATAAAATTCGTCCGTTCCTGCGATCACCGTCTCCCATTCGGCCGGTGTTGCAAGATCAGCCTTGGCGAGGCGAAAATTTATGTGATCGTCGTTGGTCCACACCCACAGCTCATTCTCGCGAATATCCACGCTGTATTCCACGCCTTTCTCGCGGGCCCTGACAAGCACCTGTTCGCCGGTCGGATTGGCTGCGGAAACGAAGCGCACTTCGCTGGTTTCATTGTCGCCAGTTGCGATAATCAGATAGTCTTCCTGCGCGGTCAGCCCGGTTCCGACGGAAAAGCTCTCGTCGCTCTCAGCGTACAGCACCACGTCCTGCTCGACCGGGGTACCGATCGTGTGCAGTTTCGCCTCAAGCGTGCGCCAGTTCTCGTTCGCAGGGCCATAGACCAGCGCGGTGTCGTTCGCGACCCAGGTAAGACCGGTTCGAATGTCCGGAATTGCATCGGTCAGCAATTCGCCTGTCTGCAGATCCTTGATCCGCGCGATGTAGCGTTCGGACCCGTTGGTGTCGGTCGAATAGGCCAGATACCGGCCCGATTTGCTGATCGAGAACGCGCCGAGCCGGAAATATTCCAGCCCCTCTGCCAGCGCGGTTTCATCAAGGATCAGGTCGCCCGCCGCGTCCGCCCCCGCGCCAACCGGTTTGCGGTAATGTTTGCGATATTGCGCGCCTTCCTCAAATTCGGACCAGTAGAGGTAATCGCCATAGCGCTGCGGAACGGTGGAATCATCTTCCTTGATCCGCGCGCGCATCTCTTCGAACAATTGCTCGGTCTGGGCTGCCTGCGGTGCCATGTTAGCCTCGAACCAGGCGTTTTCGGCCTTCACGTAATCCAGCACGTCCTCATCATCGACCGTGGGATAGGATTTGTCGTACAGCCAGTCATACGGGTCTTCGATTGTGATCCCGTGATGGGTATAGCTGTGAGGTCGCTTTTCCGCGATCGGAGGAGCGATTGGGACAGCTTCCTTGGAACTCACGCTGGGCATTGCTTTGGGCATTTCCTTATGATTGTCGGCTTGCGCTGCGGTCATCGGAGCGAGGGCGAGGCCCGCCGCGCAGCAAAGCATGCCGAGGCGGAATTTCGAGAGGGCGTTCATCAAGGTGCGATCCTTTTCGGCAAAGCTGCCACGCGGGTGGAAAGCGCGCGGTGAAACAGCTATGTTGGCAGCTTCTAGCCACACATGCGCGCGCGCCGCAATCCTGCATGCGCGCGAAAGGACCGATTCGATGCTGATGCAAACTCACGAAGCCCGCCTTGCCGCCCTGCGCGAGGAATTGAAGCGGCGCGATCTTGATGGCTTTATCGTCCCGATCAGCGATGAATTCATGAGCGAATATGTCGGCGAATACGCGCAGCGTCTGGCGTGGCTCACAGGCTTTGGCGGATCCGCAGGCTTTGCCGCAATCACCCGGACCCATGCCGCGATTTTCGTCGATGGGCGCTACACCGTACAGGTGCGCGATCAGGTGGACGAGACCTTGTTCGCCTATCGCTCCGTGCCGAAGGATACTCTGGCCAACTGGCTGAAAGAAGTGGCGCAGCCGGGCGCTCGCATCGCTTACGATCCGTGGCTGCATACGTGGAAATGGGTGGAGGCGCTGGAGGCGCAAGTGGAGCCGGCGGGCATCGCCATGGTCCCGGCAGACAACAATCCCATCGACGCGGTATGGGCCGACCGGCCCGAACCTTCGGCGGCGCGAGCGATGATCCAGAATGAGGAACTGGCCGGGCAAAGCTCGGCGCAGAAACGCGCGCAGGTGGCGGACTGGCTCACGAAGGAAGGGTTGGACGCGGTGGTGATCCCGGCGCTCGATTCGATTGCGTGGTTGCTCAATATCCGGGGTGAGGACGTGTCGCACACGCCAGTTGCGCTGTCGTATGTGATAGCACACGCCGATGGCCGCGCCGATCTGTTCATCGCGCCGGAGAAAGTCACGCCCGATCTGGTTCAGCATCTGGGTAATGCGGTCACCATCCGTGACCGCGATGCATTCGAAGGCGCGCTCGGTGAATTTTCTGGCAAAAAGGTCGGCGTGGACCCTGATTTCGGTGTCGTCGCCATCGCGCAGGGGTTGCGCGCGGGCGATGCAAAGTTTGTCTTCAAACAAGACCCGACGATCCTTGCCAAGGCGGTGAAGAATCCCGCCGAAATCGCCGGCCACCGCGATGCGCAAGCGCGCGACGGGGCGGCGGTCAGCCGATTCCTGCGCTGGCTGGAAGTCACCGCGCCATCGGGCACGGTCGATGAGCTGAGCGCGGCGGCAAAGTTGGAAGGGTTTCGACGCGAACACGGAGATCTGCGCGACACCAGTTTCGATACGATTTCCGCTGCCGCCGGGCACGCAGCGCTGCCGCATTACAAGGTAGATGAGGACAGCAACATTCCGATCCCTCCGGGCTCGATCTACCTCGTCGATTCGGGCGGGCAATATCCTGCCGGAACCACCGACATCACCCGCACGGTATGGATCGATACGCCCGCAGGATCGGCCCCCACCGCCGAAATGAAGGATCGTAACACCCGCGTGCTCAAAGGTCACATCCAGCTTGCCTGTGCAAAGTTTCCGCAGGGTACCAGCGGCGGCCAGCTCGATGCGCTGGCGCGGCAATATCTGTGGGAAGCGGGCGTGGATTACGCGCACGGTACCGGGCACGGCGTGGGCAGCTTTCTCTCCGTCCACGAAGGGCCTCAGCGCATCGGCAAACCAGGCGGCGGGCAGGCAGGCACGGGCCAGGAATTGTTCGCCGGGATGATTTGTTCGAACGAGCCTGGCTACTACAAGCAGGATGCGTTCGGCATCCGGATCGAAAATCTGGTGCTGATCGTGGAGGCCGATATTGCCGATGCGGAAGGACGGTATCTGGGCTTTCAAACGCTGACTTTCGTACCGCTGGACCGGCGGCTGATCGAACCGGCTTTGCTGACTCCGATCGAGATCGCGTGGGTCGACCGGTACCATGCGCAGGTGCGAAAAATTCTCGTGCCGCAGCTCGAGGGAGAGGACCGCGCATGGGTGGAACGCGAGACCGCGCCGCTTCTGCAGTGATTGCGCCACAGACTATGTTCCTGTAATGTTCTGTCTTACCGAGTCGCAAGGGAGACAGCGCACATGATCGGATACGTAACGCTTGGGACCAATGATCTGCCGCGCGCAGCGACGTTTTACGATGCACTGGCAAAACATTTCGGGGTTGGCCGGATGATGGACTTCGATAGCTTCATCGCTTGGGGTGAGATGGGCGGCGCGCCAGGCATCGCCGCGACTGCGCCCTTTGATGGTGAACCGGCCACCGTCGGAAATGGCACAATGGTCGCATTGCAGGCCGAAGGCCCAGAGATGGTCCATGCTATCCACGCCACGGCGATGGAACAGGGCGGCAGCGACGAAGGCGCGCCCGGACCGCGAGGCGATGACGGCTTTTTTGCAGGGTATTTCCGCGATCCCGACGGCAACAAGCTGGCGGTATTCTGCATGGTGGATGCGGAGTGACCCAGGCCCTGCGGCTGGAACAGGCGTTCATCCATCTGGGACTGGGTGGGACGGCGGTGCCGCAGCCCCCGTTCAGCGGGATGGAATGGTATGAGGCGTACGGCGCACGACACAGCGATGATGGGCGCGAAGGGCGGCTGGTATCGCAATACACCTTCACCGAAAGCTGGCCGAGCTGGGAAATGCACCCCTATGGCGCGGAGGTGGTGATCTGCACGGATGGCGCAATGGACCTCACGCAGGAGTTTCCCGATGGATCGCGCCAGACCGTAACGATCGCGGCAGGCGAATACGCAATCAACCCTCCCGGCGTCTGGCACATCGCCGACGTCGATGGCAGCGCCACCGCAATCTTCATCACGGCGGGCGAAGGCACCCAGCATCGGCCCCGCTAAACCTCTTGCAGATTGCGCGCGCATGAATGGGCCGTCCAGCCCGATACATTGTGCGACAAATTGATCGGAAGTCGGGATAATTCTGCGACACAGCGCCTGTAGAACCGGCGATGTGAGTTGCGGTGAACGTTTGAAGTGACCCTTACCCCAAAGGCACCTCTGGCCCACTGCATCAGGGCTGGCGACCGGCCCCTCCCCTCAAAGCTGCGCCTCCCCTGACGCAGCACGCCGGTCCCAGACTTGTCTTTGCCCAAAGTCCGATCTGCCATTCGCTGGACAATCGCCGCAACTCTTCGATACGAACTTGATGTTGGAGACAGATACGATGCGTAAATTCACTCTTTTGGTTGCTGCCAGTGCGCTTGCATTGGGCGGAGCCGGGATCGCCTTCGCCAGCCAGCATGGCGGGCATGGCGGTTTTGAACACGCCGACGCCAATGGTGATGGCACCGTCACCCTTGACGAAGCCAAGGTACAGGGCGCGACCCGCTTTGCCCGGATGGATGCCAACGGCGATGGCGCTATCAGCCGGGATGACCGTGCCGTTCGCGCCCAACAGCGCTTTGCGGACGCCGATGCCGATGCCGATGGCGAACTGACACCACAAGAAATGACTGCCGCACGCGAAACGCGCAGTGGCGAACGAGCCGAACGTCGCGCCCAAAAACGCGCGGATCGACAGGTGCGTATGTTTGAAACCCTCGACACCGATGGCAGCGGCGGTCTCAGCGCAGCCGAGCTTGAGGCGGGCAAGGACATGATGCGTGAGCGGCGCGGCAAGCGCCGAGGCGATGGCGGCGAACGCTTGGGTCGCCGCGGGGGCGGCGGGCGCGATCGCGGGATGATGCGCCGCGCGGACGCCAATAACGACCAGATGATCAGCCGCGCCGAATTCGACGCTGCCGTTGAAGCGCACTTCGCCCGCGTCGACACCGATGGCAATGGCGCGATCACCACAGATGAAATCGCCGCTGCAAAGGAGGCGCGCAAGGCTCGTCGTGGCGCGCAAGCAAATGGACAAGGCGCGGGTTCTTAAACCTGCATCCTGCCGGTCTCGCCGATCCGGCACGCATGGCTCCCCCTGTGCGCGCCGGGTCGGCTCACTTGTTCGGCGCAATCGCTCGCCCAGCGCGAAGGTTTGCAATAAGAGGCAATCATGAGCGCACCAGATACGCTTGAGCAAACCCTTACCCGCGTCCTGCTGGTCGATGATGAGGCGACCTTGCGTGAACCGCTTGCGCAGTACCTTGCGGGGCAAGGCTTCGCCGTAGTCGAGGCGACCGGTGCCGCTCATGCCCGTACATTGCTGGCTGCCGGGCCGCCCGATGCAACACCCGATATCGTCCTGCTCGACATCATGATGCCAGGCGAGGACGGGCTCTCGCTGTGCCGCCATCTGGTCGAAACGCAGCGCCTGCCGGTCATTTTCCTGACTGCAAAGACCGAAGCAATGGACCGCATCGTCGGACTTGAACTGGGCGCGGACGATTACGTTCTCAAACCGTTCGAGCCTCGCGAACTCGTCGCGCGTATCCGTACCGTACTGCGCCGGGTCGCGCGGGGCCCCTCACCCGAAACGGCGGCAGAGGACTGGCTTTATCAATTCGAGGCCTGGTCGCTCGACCCGCTAAAGCGCAAGCTGACCGACCCCGAAGGGGTGAGCGTCCCGCTTTCCACCGCCGAATTTCGCCTTTTACGCGCTTTCCTCGACCGTCCGCGCGCCGTGCTGGACCGCGACCGTCTGCTCGACATCGTGCAAGGGCGCACTGCGCATTTGTTCGATCGCGCGGTCGATAATCAGGTCAGCCGCCTGCGCCGCAAGATCGAAGTGGACAGCCGCGATCCGCAATTCATCCAGACCGTGCGCGGCGGCGGATACCGCTTTGCAGCGCAGGTCCGGCGCGATCCGCCTGAGCGTTCCGGCGCGCGATGAAGCGGGTAATCCCCCAAAGTTTGCTCGGCCAGGTCATGGCCAGCGCCATGCTAGCCCTGTTGATTGCGCAGATCGTATCGGCAGTGCTGTTGTACCGCGCGGGCGAGGAACGGCGCGAATTGACTGCGCTGAACGCGCTGGTGTTTCAGCTAGTTGCGGGTTTGGACAGGTCCGAGCAATCGGAGCCTTTTGGACGGCGAGCGGGGCGCAATCGCAACTATGGCGAAGCCGCAGGAATGGGCGGCGGACGCAGGCTTCCCCGGATGCTGCGCTACAGCGTCGCCGACACTTCGCCCATTGCGCCGCAGGAACGCGGCATCGACCCGGCCCTTACGCAAAAGCTGCGCGAACTGCTTGAAATCGAGGGGTTGTTCCCGCTCCGTGTCGAAGTGGCCTTGCGTAGTTCGAGCGATGATCGGGCGCTGGCAGATTTCGTCAGGGAAAGGCCGCGCTTTGCCCAGCGTTACGACTGGCGCGAACGGCGCGTTTTCGTCGCCGCGATCCAACGCACCGAAGGCAGCCCTTGGGAAATCGCGCGCGCGTTTGATCGACCGCGTCCGCGCGGCCAACTGGGTATGCTCATCATTCAAACCCTTGTGCTGTTCGCCTTTCTGCTGGCAATCCTTCACTTCGTGCTGCGCCGCATCACCCGCCCGCTGGAATTGCTGACACAGCGCGTGGCGGACTTCTCACGATCCCCCGGACACGCGGTGCTGATGGAAGAAAGCGGACCCGGCGACGTTCGCCGTCTGGTGGCGGCCCATAACGCGATGGAAGTGCGGATCGCGACAATGCTGGATGAAAAGGACGTGATGCTCGGTGCGATTGGCCACGATCTGAAGACCCCGCTGGCGGCGCTTCGCGTCCGGATTGAAAGCGTGCCGGACGAAGTGCAGCGCACCCGCATGGCCGATAGTATTGAGGACATTACACGGACTCTGGACGACATTCTGTCGCTCGCCCGCGTCGGACGCGCCGGTTTTGGCAGAGGTGCGGCAGGCGGCGGCGCAGATGGTGCGGAGCCGGTCGATCTGGGCGCGCTGGTCGACAGCGTAGTCGAGGAGTTCGAGGATTTGGGTAATCCGGTGACCCTGACGCCGCCACCAAAACGAATGGTCGCAACGGTGCAGGAAATCTGGCTGAAGCGAGCGATGCGCAACCTTGTTGGCAATGCGGTGCGATATGGCGGTGCGGCGCGCGTATCGCTGTTCGCGGACGAGGGCGGCGCTCAACGCACGCTTGTATTACGGGTGGACGATGATGGGCCCGGCATCCCTCAAGATCGCATCGCCGATATGTTGGAGCCCTTCACCCGCGGTGAAACGTCACGCAATCGCGCCACGGGCGGCGCGGGCCTTGGCCTAACGCTCGCTCGCGCGATTGCGGTGGCACACGATGGCGAACTGGTTCTGGTCAACCGCATGGATGGGGGCAGGATCGCCGGTTTGCGCGCCGAAATCCGCTTGCCGGGTTAGGGCAAGCCGCCAGCGTTATCGCATCAACCCGCCAATCAGATTGCGCACGAACCGTCCGGCAACCGGGCCGGCAAGATCGGTCGCGATCGAACCCGCAGCAGACGTGATGCCCGACGCCATCGGATTGGCCCGGCTTTTCTTGCCGAGCACCGCCGATGCCGCCGCGCCCGCCAGTCCGCCAGCGGCGACCTGCGTGCCGCGCGACAGCGCCTTGCCCCAAATTGAGGTGGATTTGCGGGACCGTTTGCCCACTTCCTCGGCGCCCACCGCCTCGACTTCCTTGGCGGTGGCGACAGCATCCTGTGCCTTGGCCAGCAGCACTTCTTCCGCGCTTTCGCGGTCGATCGCCTCGTCATACTTGCCCGCGAACGGGCTGACCGACTGGATGATCGCACGCTCTTTCGCATTGACGGGGCCAAGGCGCGAACGCGGCGGCTTTATCAGCGTGCGCTGCACCACGGTGGGCGCGCCTTCTTCATCCAGCGTCGATACCAGCGCCTCGCCCACTTTCAGCTCGGTGATCGCCTCCTCGACGTCCAGATCCTTGTTAATGCGGAAAGTTTCAGCCGCTGCGCGGATTGCGCGCTGGTCGCGCGGGGTGAATGCGCGAAGAGCGTGCTGCACACGGTTGCCAAGCTGACCCGCGACCTCCTCTGGAATGTCGATCGGGTTTTGCGTGACGAAAAACACGCCCACCCCTTTTGACCGGATCAGGCGCACGACCTGCTCGATCTTGTCCTGCAATGCCTTTGGCGCATCGTCGAACAACAGGTGCGCCTCATCGAAGAAGAACACGAGCGTCGGCTTTTCGGGGTCGCCCACTTCGGGCAGGGTTTCGAACAGTTCGGCCAGCAGCCACAGCAGAAAAGTGGCGTACAGCTTGGGGCTGCGCATCAGCTTGTCCGCGGCCAGCACGTTGACATGGCCGCGCCCGGCTTCATCCACCTTCAGGAAATCGTCGATTTCCAGCGCCGGTTCGCCAAAGAAATGGTCCGCCCCTTGCGCTTCAAAACTCAAGAATTGGCGCTGGATTGCGCCGACCGATGGTTTGGAAACGTTGCCGTACTTGCCCGACAACTCGCATGAGTTCTCGCTCGCGAATTGCAGCATCGCCTGCAAATCGCCGAAATCGAGCAGCAGCAGGCCGTTGTCATCGGCATAGCGGAACACGATCTGAAGCACGCCCTCCTGCGTCTCGTTGAGGTCCAGCAGGCGCGCCAGCAGCAGCGGCCCCATTTCCGAAACGGTGGTGCGGATCGGGTGGCCCTGTTCGCCGTAAAGGTCCCAGAAAACCACGGGATTGTCGGAATAGGCGTAATCAGTCATGCCCAGTTCGCGGGCGCGCGATTCCAGCTTGTCCGCGTGTTTGAACGTCGGCGATCCCGGCATGGCGATGCCCGATAGATCGCCCTTCACATCGGCGACAAAGACAGGGACTCCCTCAGCGGAGAAACTTTCGGCAAGGCCCTGCAGCGTCACTGTTTTGCCCGTGCCGGTCGCCCCGGCGACAAGCCCGTGGCGGTTTGCGCGTGACAGGGCGAGGCTCTGCCTCTCGCCATTGCCGCCCAGACCCAGAAAGATATCGCTCATCGTGTGTCAGACCCCTTGAAACCTGTTCGCTCGGAATGCAGAGCCGATGCGAAACGGTCAACCTCTCGACTTGGGGCGGGTATGGGTTAAGTGGGGAATATGGGAGAGCCGACACCATTTGTACTGCTGGATGACGCACGCGAAAGCGGGGCTGCCGATGCCCTGCTATACGAAGCGCCCGTGGCTGTGTTTGCGGCCCATCGCGCGGGCGATGTCGAACGGGTGCTGAGCGAGGCACAGACGGCGCAGAGCGAGCGAGGCGGGCATCTGGCGGGCTATATCGCGTACGAAGCGGGGCTGGCGCTGGAGGAAAAGCTCGCGTCACTTGCAAACGCGCGTTCGGGCGGAGCGGGGCCGCTTGTATGGCTCGCGTTGTTCGATGGTGCGCCGGAACGGATTGCCGCCGCCGATGTGCCCGGCTGGCTGGTGGCGCGTGCCTCTGGCGACACGGCGAGCATCGGCCCGCTCGATCCGCAGCTGTCACCCGGCGGATATGTGGCCGCGTTCGAGAAGCTGCGCGAGGCGATCCACGCGGGCGATATCTATCAGGCGAACCTCACCTATCCGCTTGCCGGATCGTATCGCGGCGATCCTGTGACGCTTTATGCGCAGCTGCGCGCCAGCGCGGGCGCGGGCTATGGCGGCATCGTGTTCGACGGGTCGCACTGGCTGCTGAGCTTTTCGCCCGAACTTTTCGTCGCTCTCGAAGATGGCGCCGCCAAGGTCAAACCGATGAAGGGCACTCGCCCGCGCGGCAGCGACGCAGCGGCAGATCGCGCGCTGGCGCAGGAGCTTGCCAACTCGGTCAAGGACAAGGCCGAAAACCTGATGATCGTCGATCTGATGCGCAACGATCTGTCGCGTGTTGCGGTGGCGGGCAGCGTCGTCGTCGATGCGCCCTTCGCGGTCGAAAGCTATCCGACGGTGCACCAGATGGTATCGACCGTGCGCGCCAATCTGTTGCCGGACAAGGGCGCGATGGATCTGGTGCGCGCGCTGTTTCCGTGCGGATCGATAACCGGCGCGCCAAAAATCCGGGCGATGGAGTTGATCGACGAGGTTGAGCGCGATGCGCGCGGCCCCTATTGCGGCGCAATCGGCCGGATCGGCCCCGACGGCGCGGCGGCGTTCAACGTCGCGATCCGCACCTTGCGCCTGACACCCATCGAAAACGATCAGGGCAGCGCCGTGCTGGGCGTGGGATCGGCGATCGTCGCGGACAGCGATGCGATGGCGGAACGGCGCGAATGCGAGGTAAAGGCTGGCTTTGCGCGCGCCGCCTCACCCACCAATGCAGGCCCGCGATGCGACCTTATTGAAACGATGGCGTTCGATCCCGAACACGGCATCGCCCTGCTGGAACTGCATCTGGAACGCATGAAGCGCAGCGCGGCGATGCTCGGCCACGAATTTGATCGCCATGCGGCGCGCAACCAGATCCAGGCGCTGTGTTTCGAACTGGAGAGCCCCGCAAAAGTCCGGCTGCTGACAGCGCGCAGCGGCGCGACCGCGCTGGAGACCGATCCGCTGCCCACCGCGTTTGAGGGCGTGGTGAAGGCGGTGGCCCTGCCCCACCCGCTCGACCCGTCCGATTGGCGCCTGGCACACAAGACCAGCGACCGCGGCTTTTACGAAGATGCGCTGGACGCCGCGCGCACTATGGGAGCCGCAGAGGCTGTGCTGGTGCGTGATGATGGTCTGGTGACCGAAGGCGCGTGGACGAATATCTTTGTCGAACGCGATGACATGCTGTTGACCCCGCCCGCGACGCTTGGCCTGCTGCCGGGGGTGCTGCGCGCCTTTCTGCTCGAAAAAGAACGTGCGCGTGAGGCGGAACTGACGCTGGACGATCTGGCCGACGGGTTCTGGCTGGGCAATGCAGTGCGCGGGCTGTTCAAGGCGCGCCTGATCTAGGGCGCAACCCATCAGACCCTTCGACAAGTCGCGGGCAACGCGATACGGGGCAATCATGCAAACCCCCCAGATCCTGTTCGAAGACGGCGAAGCGCTTGTCATCAACAAGCCCGCCGGTCTCCCCATAGAACGCCCCCGTCGCGGCGGGTTAGCCTTGAGGATCATCTCGATGCGTTGAAGCTCGGTTTTGAACGGCCGCCTGTGCCGGTCCACCGTCTGGATACAGACACCAGCGGCTGCCTGTTGCTGGCGCGCAATCCCAAGTCGCTCAAACGCTATAACCGCGCGTTCGAAGATCGGTTGGTTGCCAAATCCTATATCGCTGTGTTGGCCGGGCATCCACAAGGGACGGCGGGCACGATCAAATTATCGCTGGCCAAGATCAGCTCGGAAGAAAAGGGCTGGCGGATGATTGCCGCCAAAAAGGGCAAGCTTGCCATTTCGCACTGGGAACTGGTGGAATTGCTGGGGCCGCACGCCGTCATCCGCTTTCGCCCCGAAACCGGGCGCACTCATCAGTTGCGGGTCCATGCGCTGAAAGGACTGGGCGCGCCGTTGCTGGGCGATCCGGTTTACGGCAGTGAGAGCCAGCGCGGCAAGGGTGCCGCGCGCACCATGCTTCATGCCGAAACGCTGATCGTGAAACGCGAGGGCAAGCCCCCGATCGAGGCGCGCGCCCCACTTCCAGCTGACTTTCTGGCGCTAGGCGTTCGCGATGAGGGCCAGCAAGATAATAGCGAACGCGATGAGGAGGTGCGCGATGGATGACGGGCTGCTGGGCCGCGCGCATGCACTGGCACAGGAAAGCTTTCTCGCAGGCTCCGGACCCGGCGGGCAGAATGCCAACAAGGTCGCGACCGAAGTGTTGCTGCGCCTCAACATATATGCCCTGCGCTTGCCCCCACCCGTATTCGCACGGCTGCGCGATCTCGCTGGGTCAAAACTTACCGCCAGCGGCGATCTGCTCATCACTGCGCGAACGCATCGCACGCAGGATGCGAATCGGCAGGAAGCGCGCGAAAAGCTGGAGGATCTGCTGGAAGCCGCCCATCGCCAGCCGCGCAAACGAGCCAAGTCCCGCGTGAACCGGGTGGGCAAGGTCAAACGCCTCAAAACAAAGAAGGCGCGCGGCACGATAAAGGCCAATCGCGGCAAGGTCAGCCGGTCAGACTGGTAAGTGATTTGGGGCAGGTCGCGCGCGTTGCATTGCTTGACTTTTACCCGTGAATCGCCCAATGGCGCGCCTCTGCAAGGCGGCGACCCCATCAATCCGGGCGCGTCGCCGTTTTGTTTTTACGGCCACCCGGCACGTTTGGGGGCCATCATCCGATCTTAGGAAACCGCCATGGCGAAGCCCGCAACCGTCAAGATCAGGCTCGTGTCGAGTGAAGGCACCGGCTTTTTCTACGTGACCAAAAAGAACCCACGCAACACCACCGAAAAGATGTCGTTCCGCAAATACGATCCGGTCGTGAAAAAGCACGTTGAGTTCAAGGAAGCGAAGATCAAGTGAGCGCGCCGCCATTGGGATTATCCCAAGGGCGATGCTTGCTTGTCTCCTGCTTGAGTGTGGGTCGGTTCCTACCCGCGAAATTTGGCTGATAATTCAGCCGCCATTCAAGCCTCTTTGCGCAAGGCCGTGGGCATGATGACGCTGATATCAAACATTCGTGCCGCTCGTGTCCGCCTGATGGCTGGCGGGCTCTTCGTCGCTTCGGCTTTGGCCGTGCCTGCAGCAACGCTGCTTGCGCCGCCCGCGCCGCTCCACGCCCAAACTCGCGCTGGAGACCTGGATCGGGCTGTATCCGCGCTGCGCGGCATTTCGACGCTGCGCGCGGATTTCACCCAAACAGACCGGCAGGGTGGCACCATGCGCGGCGTCCTGACATTGAAACGTCCGGGCAAGATTCGTTTTGACTACGGCAAAAGCGCCGATCTGTTGGTCGTTGCCAATGGTAAATCGCTCTACATGGTCGATTACGAGGTCAATCAGGTCGAGCGCTGGCCGATCAGCAACTCACCGCTGGGAGCGCTGCTCGATCCCAAGCGCGATGTGAAGCAATATGGCACGCTGATCCCAACCGGCAGCCCGAATGTCCTCAGCATTATGGTCGAGGACAGGAAAAAGCCTGAGTACGGTAAGATCAACCTGATTTTCGTGCAGAGCGCAGGAGCCCCCGGCGGCTTGCAATTGACGCATTGGGTAGCTTTGGATGCGCAGAACAACCGGACCACGGTGCGGCTGACGAATCACCGCTATGGAGTGTCGGTGGCCGACAGCACGTTCACGTTTCGCGATCCGCGCCGGACATCCCGTCGCCCGAACTGAACGCTTCGTCCCCAAAAAGTTGTATGGATGCGACCAACGTAGGGTCATGTTCATGGACGCGAAAGCTGAAACGGCGTATTTCTAACATCAAGACGGTCGAGGAAAAGTTTCCCCCCTGTTGCTTTTGTCTCTTTAGAAACCGTCTTGCACAAGCGTGACGAACGCTAACATGGAACCCCTGCCCCATCGCCCCCGGGGTAGGGGTTTTTTGTTGGATTTTTTGTTTTCGCACGCCATCCGGCACGCGGCATCCTCGACCTTGAGGGGTCTGCGGGAGGGAGTTCGCCCTTGCGATGCCGATGGCGTCGAACCGGCTCAATCCAAGTAGCTCGTACGTTTCGCGACCTACGCCCCGATGGTTGCCTTCCTGTCTCAGACGCGCGGGCGGAGCTGCGATCACTCCCAGCCAAATGCCTTGCGTATGAAATCATAGATCAGGTTCTGTTCGATCACCCCGCGCACCCGGTTCGCGCCCGGACCCTGGGCATACAGAGCGACATCTTCGCCACCGTGGGTTTCACTGCCCAGCGGAATCGCGGATTGCTGGCGCGCGGTAATCCCGGTTTCAGGCGTGGGCCGTTCTGCCAAGTTGGCGATTGAGCCGGGGCCGTTACCGTATCCCAGCGTGGTGTACGGCTTGCGATCGGCGGCCAGCGTTGGTCCGCCATCGCCGCCATCGTCATCCTCGCCGCCACCTTCGGGAGGGATGACCAGCCCCAGAATATCGTTACCGCGCCGGGGATAGCCGGAAATCGTGAAAACGTGGCTGTGATCGGCGGTGACCATGATCAACGTTTCTTCAGGATCGGTATTGTCGATTGCATACTGGATGGCATTGGCAAATTCGACCGCTTCCTCCAGCGCGAGGCCCGCCTGCCCACCATGGTGGGCATGGTCGATCCGCCCGCCTTCCACCATAAGGTAATACCCATCGGGATCAGTTTTGAGCCGATCGATGGCCTGCGCAGTCATGTCTGTGAGTGTGGGCTGGCTGGCGTCGCGGTCTTCGTCGCCCATGTAATCCATGTGGCTGGCACCAAACAGGCCCAGCACCGGCTTGCCCATCGGCGCAGCGGCCAGCCCAGTCTTGTCGGATATGTAGGTTCCGCCGGTGCGCTGCGCCCATGCAGCGGGCAAATCGGCAGCGTCATCGGCGCGGCGGCCGCCCTTATTCTTTGCCAAAGAAACTGCGGTGCCGCCGCCCAGAGCAACATCCCAATTACCGTTCACCAGCTGGGTCGCGATATCATCGCAGCCCTTGCCGCGTTCATCGGCGGGAATAGCGGCGTCAGCCTCCCAATTGCGGTCGGGCGTGCGGGCATAAACGCTGGCGGGCGTCGCATGGGTGAGCCGCGCGGTGGAAACGATGCCCAGCGCCAGTCCGCGCCGCGTCACTTCCTCACCCAGCAACGGCAGTGCGTTATCCAGCCCCGAGGCGCAATTGCCACGCTCAACCCCCGGACCGACACCCAGCACTCCAATCCGGGTCTTCTGGCCCGAATGCATCGCGGTCGCCGTGCCCGCGCTGTCGGGAACCTGGGCATCGGTGTTGTAGGTTTTCACCAGCGCGACATTGGGGAAGGTTTCAAAGCTCAGCACGTTCTCCTCACCCGTTTCGCCCCGCTTTTGCCCGGCATAGATGCGCGCCGCAGTAATGGTGGAAATGCCCATGCCGTCGCCGATGAACAGGATCACGTTCTTCGCTTCGCCTGCCGCAGAGGCGCGTTCCGCCGGTGCGGCATTGACCGCAGCAGGTAGGGCCTGATCGGTGCCGTTAGTTGTGCACGCGCCCATGGGCAGCGCGGCGGCAAGGATGGTGATAGCGGGTAAAATCGGGCGCAACATGGCGGTGAACTCCTAAAATCTGTGTGCGTCCTATCCCCGATGACTGTTACACAAAAGGGAAAGGTGGAGTTTCGCCTCCACGCACACTAAGTCCGCATCCATGCTTTCTGTCGCCACCTGGAACATCAATTCGGCCCGCTTGCGGATGCCGATCATCGCAAAATATCTGCGCGAAGAAACGCCCGACGTGCTCTGCCTGCAAGAAATCAAGTGTCAGGAAAGCCAGTTTCCCGCCGCCGCGCTGGCCGATCTTGGCTACGCTCACCAGGCGATCAGCGGGCAGAAAGGGTATCACGGCGTCGCCACGATCAGCCGCGTGCCGATTCGCGAAGTGGCACGCCATGACTGGCAGGCCAATGGCGAGGCGCGGCATATCTGCGTCGAGGTCGAGGGGCGTGATATGCTGATCGATAATGTCTATGTGCCGGCCGGTGGCGACATTCCCGACCGCGAGAAGAACGTGAAGTTCGGGCAGAAGCTCGATTTTGTCGACCGTATGACCCGTTGGGCCGAGACGGTTGACCGGCCCACGCTGATCGTCGGCGATTTCAACATAGCCCCGCTGGAAAGCGATGTTTGGAGCCACAAACAATTGCTCAAGGTCGTAAGCCATACGCCGGTCGAGGTGGAGGCACTCCAACGCTTTCGCGAGGCGCATGGCTGGGCCGATATTGGGCGCGATTTCGTGGCCGAGCCGGAACGGTATTACAGCTGGTGGTCGTATCGCTCACCCGATTGGCGCAAGAATGATCGCGGGCGCAGGCTCGATCACATGTGGGCCAGCCCGGTTTTGGCGAAACAGGCGCGCGCGCACCGCGTGCTGGAAGATGCGCGCGACTGGGAGAAACCGTCCGATCACGTGCCCCTGATTACGGAGTTCGATCTCTGAACGAGACGCCGTCACCTTCTCCAGAACGCCGCGCGGCGCAGGCGGTGGATGCGCTGCGCCATGGCTGGCCTCTGGCGTTTGCGGATGGCCCCACCCTGCTGCCGGTGGAGACCGCGATCGCGAGCGGGGCGAGCGCAGACCGGATGCTGATATCGGCCGCGCGTGCAGCGACGCTCAAACTCGCGAATCAGCGCGATGCGGCCGCTCCCCATGCGCCAGTGCTGATCCGTGGCGGGGAGACGTTCACGCTTGCCGATGCGTTGCCAATTGCCGATCCCGCGCTGGACCTCATCAAACCGCTGAAAGGGCCATTCCGCGCACAGGCTATCGGTTGGGAGAACACCGCGCGCACTGCACTGGAGCTGGCGCGGATTGCGGGCATCCTGCCAGCCTTTATGGTCGATCCCGTGGACGCGGGCGAGCCGCATGTGCTGTATTCAGGCGATCTCGCCGCTTTCGCGCAGACGGGCAATCTACGGATCGTAACCCGCGCGCGCTTACCCGTTTCAACCAGCGAGGATGCTCAGATCATCGCCTTTCGATCTACTGCCGACACGCGCGAACACGTGGCGCTGGTCATCGGCAATCAGTCCGGCGACAATCCACCGCTGGTGCGTCTGCATTCGGAGTGTCTGACGGGCGATATTCTGGGCAGCCTCAAATGCGATTGTGGCCCGCAACTGGACGCGGCGCTGCACGCAATGGCGCACCATGCGCGAGAACAAGCGGGTTGGGGCGTGCTGCTGTATCTGCGGCAAGAGGGGCGAGGCATCGGTCTGGTCAACAAACTGCGGGCCTATCGATTGCAGGATCAGGGGTTTGACACGGTCGAGGCAAACCAGAGGCTTGGCCTGCCGGACGAGGCGCGTGATTTTCCGGTTGCGGCGCGAATGCTCGAATTGATCGGCGCGCGCACCATTCGCCTGCTGACCAACAATCCCGCCAAGGTCGAAGCACTGGAGGCGGAAGGAATTGCCGTTGCCGAGCGGGTGCCACATCAATTGCCCGAAAACGCCCACAACTCCCGCTACCTGGCGACGAAGCGGGACAGGTCCGGACATTTACTGAAATGATTGGCCCTCAAATCCCCATCACCATCCGACCCGAAGCACCCGGCGATGAAGACACCATCTTTGCGCTGACCGAGGCCGCTTTTCGCGATATGCCTTTCAGCCAGGGTGACGAACAGCACCTCGTCAATGCGCTGCGCGGCGCGGGTGATCTGGAACTGTCACTGGTGGCCGAAGATGGAACGCGGATCGTGGGCCACATCGCGCTGTCACCTGTCACCATTTCCGAGTGGGCGCAGGGATGGTTCGGGCTTGGCCCGGTATCTGTATGGCCCGAACTGCACCATCGCGGCATCGGTGGCGCATTGGTGAACCGCGCGATTGCCGACATGCGGGCGCGCGGCGCTGGCGGTATCGTGCTGGCGGGAAGCCCTGATTATTATGGTCGCTTTGGCTTCAAAAACCGCCCGGACCTGCGCTATCCTGATATGCCGCCACAATACTTTCAGGCGCTTTGCCTCAATGGCGAATGGCCCAGCGGCGAAGTGCGTTTTGCCCCTGCCTTTGGTTAGCGGATTTCGATGACGCTCAGCGGCGCTCGTATTTGGTGAGGCCCTCGGCCAGCCGGTTGTCCGCCATCTGGATACTGGCCCCGGTCCAGTCCGCAATGAAGGCGCTCTGTCGGCGCACGCCGGGGACAAAGCGCGCCTCGTTCCCGCGCACCACTAGCCCATCGGAATTGTGCAGGCTGGTTTCCGCACCCAGCGCGATAAAAGCGGAGTAGTTCTCCTTGTCGCGGCCCTGCACGAACCAGTTGTTTGCAATCGAGCCTTTGCTGCCCGCTGGCAGGTCGATCATGTAATTGGTCGCCTTGCCCGCTGAATTGTCGAACGAATTGTCCTCGATCACAGTGCGTCCGGTGCGCGATTTGACATAGTGCCCGCCGCGTCCCTTTTCGAACCGGCTTTCACGCACGGTCAACTCACCAAAGTTGCCGATATATAGCGAATGCGCGCACCCCGCGGAATTCTCGCACGTGCCCAGCCCGCTGAAGGTGGAGCGGGTGATGAAGATCCGCGACGCTGGATCGTCGGCGGACAGAATGCCCTGCTGGCTATCGAGAAAGCGGGTGTAGGCGACATTCAGCGCGCCGCGTTCAAGCCGGATGCCTGCGCCGTTGCCATCGGGCACGACGATGTTGCGGAACGTCAGCCCGCGCACTTCTGCGCCGATCCCGCGCAGCACCAGCGAAGCCTTGCCCTCGCACGCGCGCCCCTCAAATACGGAACTTCCCGCTTTGTCCGCAATATAGGTGATCACTCCCGCCTCTTGCACCGCGCATTCGCGATAGGTGCCGGGTGCAATCCGGATCGTGCCGCGACGTTCGCCGATCGCTTTCACTGCGACCTGCAATGAAGCATAGCTCTTGCCCGTTTCGACCACGGTGAATGGATTGGCCGTGCCGGACCCTTGGGCGAGGGCCCCGCCTAAAGGCACGACACTCAGGGCCAGAACCGCCATCAGGCTGCGCCGCGCCGTGATGCGTGCCAGCAACGCAGGTTTCGGCGATCCGGGCTGAGGAAAATTACATGTTCCTGTCATGGGTAACGGACTATCGCGCGCCATCCGTCTGCCAAGTGTGCTATGATCGCTGTGCCGTTTCGATGCAGCAATTCGCGCTTGGCTTAATGCGGGCGCAGCGGCTAAACGGGCGCGTAACAGCAAATTCCGTTGGAGGAACCATCAATGAAAAAACTCACCGCAATCGCTGCTCTTGGCACGCTCTCTCTCACACTTGCTGCGTGCGGCAGTGCCGAGGATGCGTCGACAGAAGCCAGCCCTGATACGGTCGAAATGCCCGCCGAAACCGCGCTGGAACCGATCACGGAAGAGCCGGTGATGGATACCGGAGCGACTGCGCCGACCACGAGCGAAGTCGAGGGGCCCGCCCCTGTCACGCAGGAAGCCGCCAGCAGCGCGGCTGATCGTGCAGAAAACGTAGCCCGTCAGGCTGAAGAAGCCGCTGCCGCTGCCGAGGCTGCCGATGCGCTCGACGGGCTTGAATAAGCGGTATCCTAATCGCCCGGCAATGTCCGTGCGGCTGACCCTCGCAATGCTTCCCGCCGCATTGGCGGTAAGCGCTTGCGGTGGCGGAACGACGGACGATGCTGGCAATGCGCCCGGCGCGATCAGCGAAGGCGAGGCACGTGCGCTCGAAGAAGCAGCCTCGATGCTGGACGAAAAGCGCTTGCCTGAGGGTGCTCTGCCCGAAGTCGATCCGGCCGGGTCAGCAGACGCAGAGGCACCCGAAGCAGAAGCCGAATAGCACGGGAAAGACGGTATCATGAACGCTCCGATGACCAGCCAAACCATACCCAATTCCGGAATGGACGAGGACAGCTTCGATCAATTCGCCGAGCAATTGCAACGCTATGTGCGCGAACGGTTGATCCCGGCAGAAACGGACGTGATCGAAAATGACCGGGTGCCGCCAGAGATCATCGATGAAATGCGCGACATGGGCCTGTTCGGCATTAGCGTGCCCGAAGAATACGGCGGCGCAGGGCTGAATATGACGCAATATGCGCGCGTGGTGAACATGATGAGCTATGCCGCGCCCGCGTACCGTTCCATTTTCTCGATCAATATCGGCATGTTCGCCAGCGCGCTGAAAAACGGCGCGACCGAGGCGCAGCGAGCCGAATGGTATCCCAAACTGGTCGAAGGCAAGATCGCCTGTTTCGGCCTGACCGAACCGGGTTCGGGCAGCGATTCCGCCGCCATGCAGACCACCGCCGTGGCCGATCCCGATGGCAATGGCTGGATATTGAACGGAACCAAACGCTACATCACCAACGCCCCCCATGCCGATGTCGCGCTGATCATGGCGCGCACGGACAAGGAGGCTCAGCCCAAGAACGCGCATGTCAGCGCCTTCATCGTCCCGATGAACACGCCCGGCGTCTCCACCGGATCGCCGGACAAGAAAATGGGGCAGGCCGGGTCGCACATCTCCGACATCATGCTCGACGATGTGCGCGTGCCGGGCGATGCGCTGTTGGGTGGGGAAACCGGCAAGGGCTTTCGCTTTGCGATGCAGAGCCTTGATAACGGGCGCATTTCCGTGGGTGCGGCGGCCACCGCCTATGCCCGCCGCGCGCTCGACTCCGCGCTGCGTTATGCCAATGAACGGCAGGCCTTTGGCGAACCCATTGCGCGGTTTCAGCTGATCCAGGCGATGCTGGCCGACAGCGAAACCGAAATCTACGCTGCCGAATGCATGATGCGCGACGTGACCGCGCGGGCAGACCGGGGCGAAAACATTCTGACCAAGGCGGCGGCTTTCAAGGTGTTCGCCTCCGAAATGTGCGGCCGCGTGGTTGATCGCGTGGTGCAGATTTATGGCGGCGCAGGCTATCTGGCCGAATACGATGCCGAACGCTTCTATCGCGATGCGCGCATTTATCGCATTTACGAAGGCACCACACAGATCCTGCAGCTCCAGATCGCCAAGCACATGCTGCGCGAATGGGAAGCGGCGAACGGGTGAGCGCGCTTGTATAAACTGCTAACCGACCTCTCGATCATCGAAGTCTCCAGCTTTGTCGCCTCGCCCACTGCCGGTCTGTATTGCGCGCAGATGGGGGCGGAGGTGATCCGTGTCGACCATTTGGCCGGCGGGCTGGATTACGACCGCTTCATGCTCACGCGTGAAGGGCGCTCGCTCAGCTGGGAAAACCTAAACCGCGCTAAGAAATCGGTCGCGCTCGATCTGCGTAGCGGTGAGGGGCGCGAGCTTTGCGTCGAACTGGCGGCGAAGACCGGCCAGTGCATCACCAACCTGCCCGAACAAAGTTTCCTCAGCCACGCCGCGATGGAGGCAAAACGTGCTGACATGATTAGCTTGCGCATCATGGGCTGGCACGATGGGCGTCAGGCGATGGACTTCACCGTCAATGCCGCATCGGGATACCCGTTGATGACAGGCCCGGAAGACTGGGACTTGGCCACCGCGCCCCCGATCAATCAGGTGATGCCCGCCTGGGATTTCATCACCGGGGCGTACTCCGCCTTCGCCCTGCTCGCGGCGCTGCGCCACCGCGACGCCGCCGGCGAAGGGGCAGAGGTGCGCGTGCCGCTGGGCGATGTGGCGATCGGTACGCTTGCCAATTCGGGCGCGATGGCGGAAATGCTCTATCGCGGCGCAGACCGGGAACGGCTGGGTAACGCAATCTGGGGCGCGTTCGGGCGTGATTTCCGTAGCGCGGATGGCGTACGCTTCATGGTCGCAGCGCTCACGCCAAAGCAGTGGGACGGACTGGTCGCTGCGTTTTCCCTTTCCGAGCCAATCAGTGCGCTTGAAGAAGAACTCGGCGTGCGCTTCGCCGACGGGGATGAGCCGCGCTTTACCCACCGCCACCGCCTGTTCGAACTTTTCGGGCAGGTAACTGCCAGCCACGACTACGCCGCGCTCGAAGTCATGATGAAAGCGCATGGCTGCACCTATGAACGATACCGCAGCGCGCATGAGGCCGCGACCGATCCGGTGCTGGTGGACGACAATCCGCTGTTCGGCCCTTCTCCCTCCAATCCATCGGGCTTTGAATATCCTGCCACGCGCAGCTTTGCCAATCTGCCGGGCCATGAGGCGGGCGACCCTGCCCCTGCGCCCTATCTGGGTCAGCATTCCGAAGAAGTGCTTAGCGAACGTCTGGGCCTTTCCAGCGGGGCGATTGCGAAACTGGTGGACGCAGGAACCGTGGCGTTGACCGATGCCAACAAACGATAGGACATGCCATGACCAGACGCGCCGCTATATGCACTCCGATCCGCACGCCCGTCGGAAAGTTTCTGGGCGGCCTGTCCAGCCTGACTGCGGGCGAGCTGGGCGCGGTCATCCTGCATGAACTGATCGAGCGTTCCGGGGTCGATCCCGCGCGCGTCGACGATGTCGTATTCGCGCAAGGGTATGGCAATGCAGAGGCTCCGGCGATCGGCCATTGGTCTTGGCTGGCCGCCGACCTCCCGCTCGAAGTGCCCGGCTATCAGATCGATCGGCGCTGCGGATCGGGACTGCAAGCGGTCGCCAACGCAGCGATGATGGTGGAAACCGGCATGGCCGACATGGTTGTTGCGGGCGGATGCGAAAGCATGTCCAACGTAGAACATTATACCACCGATTTGCGCGGCGGCGTGCGCATGGGCGACATGGTGCTGCATGACCGGCTATCACGCGGTCGCCTGATGAGCCAGCCGGCCGAGCGGTTCGGCGTCATCACCGGCATGATCGAAACGGCGGAAAACCTCGCCAAGGAATACGACATCACCCGCGAGGAGGCGGATGCCTATGCCGTGCGCTCGCACCAGAACGCCGCCGCCGCATGGGAAGCGGGCCGCTTTGACGCGCAATTGGTGCCGATTGATGTGCCCCAGAGGCGCGGCGGTCCCGTGGCTTTCGATCGGGACGAGGGGTACCGCGACGATGCCTCGATGGAGACGCTGGGACAGTTACGCCCGTTGGAAATCAGGAACGATCCGCACGCCATTGTCACCGCAGGCAATGCCAGCCAGCAAAACGATGCAGCAGCTGCGTGTCTGGTGGTGGCAGAAGACAAGCTAGAAGAACTTGGCCTTACCCCAATGCTGTGGTTCGGGGGCTGGGCGGCGGCGGGATGTCACCCGGCGCGCATGGGTATCGGCCCGGTGCCGGCGGTGGAGCGCCTGTTTGCGCGGCGCGGCTATAACTGGGGCGATATCGGCCTTGTCGAACTCAACGAAGCGTTCGCGCCGCAGGTTCTCGCCGTGCTGAAGGGCTGGGGCTGGACTGAGGACGATTCGCGGCGCGACATCCTCAACGTCAACGGATCGGGCATTTCGCTGGGCCACCCTATCGGCGCTACAGGCGGGCGCATCCTTGCCGACATGGCGCACGAAATGCATCGACGCGAAGTGCGCTATGGCCTTGAAACGATGTGCATCGGCGGCGGGCAGGGTATCGCGGCAGTGTTCGAGCGGGCGGTATGAGCCAGTGGGACCGCTGGATCGGGCGCGAACACCGCGCAACCGACCGGCTGGATGAGGCAAGAGCCGCACGCTGGCTGGCGACGTTTGACCTGCGCGCGCCTGAGCCAGCAATCATGCCGCAGGGCATCCACTTCGCGCTCTGCACGCCCGATGCGCCCTCTGCGGCGCTGGGCGAGGACGGACACCCTGCGCGCGACAGTAGCGCCGACAGTTTCCTCCCGCCGTTCCCCATGCCGCGGCGGATGTGGGCATCGAGCGCGATTCAGTTCATCGCCCCCATCGCTGTGGGCGCGGTGATAGAACGGATCAGCCGCGTCGCCGCAATCAACGAAAAGGACGGCGGATCGGGCAGGCTCGCCTTCGTCGATGTGAAGCATGAGACGCGCGCCAACGCCACGCTATCGGTCCGGGAAACACAGACGCTGGTTTATCGCGAGGCCGCCGCGCGTGATGCTCCGCTCAGCCCGCAATCGCCGGAGAAAGCCGCATTCGATGCAAGCCAGTGGGACGCGGTGCGAACTATCACTCCGTCGCCTGCGCTGCTTTTCCGCTATTCCGCGCTGACGTTCAACTCCCACCGCATCCATTACGACGCGCCCTACGCCCGCGATATTGAGCGGTATCGCGGGCTGGTGGTGCACGGCCCTCTGACGGCCAGCCTGTTGCTACAACTGGCTGCACGCGAGCTTGGCGAAAACCGGCTGCGCACGTTCGAGTTTCGTGGATCGTCCCCGGCCATTGCTGGCGAGCCGCTGCATTTGGCGATGAGGAGCGGAGAAAAGGGGTATGGTCTGGCTGCGTTTGCCAGCGACGGACGGCAGGTGATGGAGGCCAACGCCAGTCTTTAGGGGATCACTCATCCTTCGCCGGACGCCCCCGGCGCGGTGCCTTTGTCCGTCCAACCTCTATCCCCCGTCCAATTAACGCCTCCCGCAACAACGTTTCCATTTGTGCATTGGCAGAGCGCAATTCAGCCGCCGCCAGTCGCTCGATCGCGGCGTGCACCTTAGGATCGAGCCGCAGGGCAAAGGATTTTTTCTGGGGCGCAGCCATGGCTGGCTCCTCGGATCGTGGATTACTGATAAAGTGTGCCGGCGTTAACCACCGGTTGCGCATCGCGATCACCGCACAGCACCACCATCAGGTTCGATACCATCGCGGCCTTGCGCTCATCATCGAGGTCGATAATCCCGTCGCTCGACAGCTTGTTAATCGCATCCTCGACCATGCCGACCGCACCAATCACAATCTTCCTGCGCGCCGCGATTACCGCGTCGGCCTGTTGTCGTCGCAGCATCGCCCCGGCGATTTCAGGCGCGTAGGCAAGGTGCGTCAGACCGGCTTCATCGACCATGATACCGGCAACATGCAAGCGGTCGTTCAATTCCTCGCGCAATTCGCGTGCGATAACGTCGGCGCTACCGCGCAGGGTCGTTTCGTCCTCGTCCGACATATCGTCATAAGGATGGCGGGCGCCCACCGTGCGCAGGCCTGCTTCGATCTGGATGTTCACGAATTCCTTGTAATCATCGACGTCGAACACCGCCTGTGCGGTATCCTTCACCCGCCATACGACGTTGCAGGCAATCTCTATCGGGTTACCGCGCAGATCGTTGATCTTGACCTTCTCGGAGTGAATGTTGTGCGCGCGAACGCTCAACTTTTCCTTGCCCATCCACGGCCAGATCCACTGCAAGCCATCCTTGCGCACGGTGCCGCGATATTCACCGAACAGCGTGACGACGACAGCCTGATTGGGCTGCACCATGAAAAAACCGAACGGAATCAGAAGCAGCGCGAATAGGCCGACGATCAGGATCGGGCCGCCGACAGCCGGGCTCAAGACACGCGTTCCGCCATTGCCCAGCAACAGCACGCAAAAAACCGGAATGGCAACCAGCGCGGCCAGCATGATAAAACCGTTATACGCAGATGCCGATTTTTCGCTGCTGCGCACCATAGCCTTGTCAGTGTCTGACATGAATTCCCTCCCGTTGATATATTTATGATATCATATTTATATCGAACAGAACGGCACGTCAATCCTGCGTGTCGAAATCCTTGATCGGTTTCAGCACGTCATAACTCTCCATCTTCGGCTTTCGATCGAGATCGGGAAACTCAATAGCGGGCGGCTGCACGTGCGTATCGGGCAGCCGGTCCAGCAGATCGCGGATCAGCGTCAGGCGCCCCCGTTTCTGATCGTTGAAATCCACCAGCGTCCATGGCGCATGGTCGTAATGGGTCGCCTTCAGCATCGTCTCACGCGCCTGTGTGTACGCATCGTAATGCCCGCGCGCGGCGAGGTCGATTGACGACAGCTTCCAGCGCTTCAGCGGATCATCCAGCCGTTCTTTCAACCGCGCCTCCTGCCGGTCCTGATCGGTCGTCAGCCAGTATTTGAACAGATGGATGCCATCGTCGGTCAACAGTTTCTCAAATACCGGGACCTGCTCAAGAAAGCGCGCAACCTGATTTTCGTCGGCATATCCCATCACCTTTTCCACGCCCGCGCGATTGTACCAACTGCGGTCGAACAGCACGATTTCGCCAGCAGTCGGCAGGTGCGCGACATAGCGCTGGAAATACCACTGGCCGCGCTCGTCGTCGGTTGGTTTACCCAGCGCCACGGTACGACACTGTCGCGGGTTGAGCTTGTCCCGGACCGCCGTGATTGCGCCGCCCTTGCCTGCCGTGTCGCGTCCCTCGAACAGCACTACGATCCGCGCGCCCGTGACCCGCGTCCAGCGTGCCATGGCGACCAGTTCCTCGGTCATCGGTTCGAGCAGTTTGCGGTATTCCTTGCCTTTGAGCGCCATTTTCAGCCCCTTTGGATCGCTTTGGGTCTTGTGCCTTGGCCCTGCTAGCCTCAAATTGGGTGTCATGGCCACTCTTGCTGACCCCTCGATCGACTACACCCGGCTGCCCAGCCTGCCCCAGGATGTGTTTACCGCCCCGCTGGCAAAGCCTGCGCATGTGGGCGAGGATTGGCTGGAGCCAGCGCAGACTGATTACAATCAAGAAGAGCACGCGATCTGGGACGATCTGTTCGCGCGCCAGATGGAGGTTTTGCCCGGTCGAGCGGCAACCGCGTTCATGGCAGGGCTCGAAAAGCTCGATTTGGGCAAGGGCGGCGTACCTGATTTCGGCGCAATGTCGCAGGAATTGCAAAACCTGACCGGTTGGAGCGTGGTGCCCGTTCCCATGCTGATCCCCGATCACGTTTTCTTCTGGCACCTTGCCAATCGCCGCTTTCCCGCGGGGAATTTTATCCGCACGCGCGAGACGTTCGACTACATTCAGGAGCCCGACGTCTTCCACGACGTTTTCGGCCACGTCCCGATGCTGACCGATCCGGTCTATGCCGATTACATGCAGGAATATGGCCGCGCCGGGTGGAAGGCGATGCGGTACAACCGGCTAAAGGCGCTTGGGTCGCTGTACTGGTACACGGTCGAATTCGGTCTGATCGGGGAGGCTGACGGGATTAAAGCGTATGGAGCGGGTATTTTGTCTGGCCCAACTGAAGCGGTGTTCGCCGTAGAGGCGCAAAGCCCCAATCGCATAATGCTGAACGTCGACCGGGTGATGCGCACCGACTACGTCATCAGCGATTTGCAACCGACCTATTTCGTGATCGAAAGTTTCCGCGATCTTTTCCGGCAGACGGTGGAGCGCGACTTCGACCGGCTTTACCGCAACCTTCCCGCCGGTTTCACATACGCAAACAGCGCGGTGATCGATGTCGACAATGTGGTGCATCGCGGGACACAGGAATACCATCTGCGTGGTGGAGCCGGATCAGGAGCAGAGCCGCGCTAAACGAAAAACGGCCCGGAACTGACGTCCGGGCCGCTTTCTTTGATATTCGAAAGAAGGAAGGATTACATGCCCTGCGCTTCGTCCATCGCTTCGCCGGTTTCTTCCATTGCGTCGGCCTTGTCTTCGGCCTGTTCGGTCATCGCATCTTCCTGACCTTCGGTGATGGCACCGGCGTCTTCCATAGCTTCCGCTTTTTCATCGACCATTTCGGCGTTCTGTTCGCCAGCATCTTCCATGGCGTTTTCGTTCGGGCCTTCGCAGGCTGCAATCGAAAGACCCATGGCTGCAATCAAAGCGGTGGCGGTGTATTTGCTGTTGAATTTCATGATAATCTCCAATGATCTGCAAGACGAACTGCGCCCAGCTTTCCAGCTTCAAACGGCGAGTTCGCAAAAAGGTTTCATACTACGGCGATCACGCTTGGGAATTCACCTGCCGCGCGATGATCGCATGATAGGCGAAAAGGGCGGCAATGGTAGTGGCAAGTGCAACGAAAAGGCCCAACAACGACAGCCCGCCCAGCGGACTACCCGCATTGGCCATCATACCGGCTATCAAAGAGACGACAATGCCGACGCCAATCAGTCGCATAATCGCGCCGACCGCTTCGGTGCGGGCCATGATCGAGCTGATCCAGCCGAGCGACGCGCCAAGAATGATCAACACAAGCAAAGCCATATCTAATCCAACTTAAACCGGGTCCAGCAATCTGGACTTCCAGCCGACCTTACATCGGCATACTGCCCAATTAACAAATCAAGCTCTTACTTGTTCCAGCTGAAACCAATTGGACGGGGCATCAGAAAAAATACAATAACGCCACGCCCATCGCGATGCGATAGATCACAAACACCAGCATGGACGCGCGTTTCAGGAAATTCATCAGGAATGCCATCGTCGCGAAAGCCGCCATAAAGGTCAGCACTCCGGCGATCAGCGCATCCCAGGCAAGCGCGGTTCCCGCCTCGAAAATCTCCGGTACAATCAGCACGCCTGCCCCGGCCACAGCGGGGATTGATAGCAGGAACGAAAAGCGCGCGGCCTCCACTCGTTTGTATCCAAGAAGGCGGGCGGCTGTCATCGTCACGCCCGATCGGCTGGTGCCCGGTATGATGGCCAGCGCCTGCGCTAGGCCGACTATCAGCCCATCGCGCCAGCTCATATCCTCAAACACCTTGGTCTCGCGCCCGATCCAGTCTGCAATGCCCAGCAACACGCCATAGGTGATGAGGTTGAACGCGATGAGGTCGGTGACGCGGATCGAGCTCATCAGGTCACCATCGACAATAGTAACGCCGAATGTGGAGGTGACGAAGGCGTTGAACACGCCCAGTTTGATCGCAAGACCGAACGCCACTGCCGGGATGGTTCCAAGCACGATCCACCAGAACAATCGCCTGTCAGCCGGTGCGCTGGGCGCCCTTGAACCGACCCCGATGCTGGCAAAACCGCCACGCGCCAGCACCATCACATCCTTGAAGAAATAGACGATGATCGCCAGCAGAGATCCGACATGCACCGCGACATCGATCAGCGGTCCCTGATCGGAAAAGTCGGTCAAATAGGGGATCAGGATCAGGTGTCCCGAGGACGAAATCGGCAGAAATTCGGTAATACCCTGCACGATCGCAATGATGATCAACTGAAAAATGGTCATGGGATGGCGTAGAGCCTTGAATGCGAACCGGATGGCGTTGGCGAGCGCTTACCCGCGCGAGAGCCGCTCCGCAAGCAGTCACGAACAGTGCGCAATTTCACGATGAGAGACGCCCTTGCACGGTGGCGCGGGCCGCCTGTCACGATGCGGGTTTACCAGATCCGAACGCGCTGTGCGGGCGGAAGATACAGCGCGTGGTCTTCGGTAATGCCGAATGCCTCGTACCATTCGTCCAGATTGCGTACGACGCCGTTGACGCGGTATTCCTCGGGGCTGTGACTGTCGGTGCGCAACCGCTGCCGATAGTTCTCCTCGCGCTGGGTCGAACGCCACACCTGTGCCCATGCCAGGAAAAAGCGCTGATCGCCCGTCAACCCGTCAATCACCGGCACTGACTTGCCCTGCGTGGCGATTTTGTAGGCGCGATATGCCAGGCTGAGCCCGCCCAAGTCACCGATGTTCTCGCCCAGCGTCAGGCGTCCGTTGACGCAGGTTTCCCCGTCATCGAACGGACAGAACGCGTTGTATTGCGCCACCAGCGCATCGCCGCGCTTGTCGAAATTGGCGCGGTCTTCATCGGTCCACCAATTGCGAAGTTTGCCGTCCGCGTCGGATTTCGAGCCCTGATCGTCAAACCCGTGGCCGATTTCATGGCCGATCACGCCGCCGATCCCGCCGTAATTCACGGCCGGATCATTCCCGAGACCAAAGAACGGCTGTTGCAGGATTGCGGCAGGGAACACGATCTCGTTCTTGGTCGAGTTGTAATAGGCGTTCACCGTCTGGGGCAGCATGAACCACTCGGTGCGGTCAATTGGCTGGCCAAGTTTGGCGACGTTGTCCGCTCGCGACCACGCCCCGGCGGCAATCGAGTTTTCGAGTGGGTTGTCGCCCACCTCAAGCCCTGCGTAGACCTCAAGGTTATCCCGGTAACCGATCTTGGGATCGAAACTATCGAGCTTCTCGCGCGCCTGCGTTTTCGTCGCCGCGCTCATCCACTCGATCTCGTCCAGGCTTTGCGCCAGCGCCAGCCGCAGATTGGCAACCAGTTCATCCATCTGCGCCTTACTTTCGGACGGGAAATAACGCTCGACATAGGCCTTGCCGAGCAATTCGCCCAGTGCGCCTTCGGTGGCGCTGATCGCGCGTTTCCAGCGCGGGCGCTGTTCAGGCGTGCCGCGCAGGGTCTTTCCGTAAAATTCAAAGCTGGCGGCGTCGAACTTCTCGGGCAGGACATCGGAATTGTCGGACAGGAATTCCTTGATCGACCACGCCTGCAAAGTCGCCAATGGGGTTTCATTGAGCAATTCCAAAAAGCCGGGCAGGCCCTTGCCGATCTTGGCCAGGGTTTCTGGCGTCAGGCCAAGCTCCTTAATCTCTTCCTCGGTTGGCGGGACCGCGCCAACCACGAAAATTGGCGAGGCTTCAAGGCCGAGATCGGCAACCATCGCGGCCATCGGGAAGTTGCCGGCCATCGCCTCGAGATCAGCCATGGAAAGCGCGTTGTATGTCAGGTCGCGATTGCGGTTGACGCTACGATCCCAGCTCACTTCGCGGGCTATGCGTTCTTCGAAGGCATAGACGGCAGCCGCAGCATTGGCCGGGTCTTCATAGCCAGCCGCATCAAAAAGCAACGTCATGAAATCGCGGTATTTCGACTGAGTTTCGCGCGCCTTTTCAGTGTCGTCGATGTAATAATCGCGGTCCGGAAGACCCAGCCCGCCGCTGGATATATACGCGACGTAACGGTCGGGCTGTTTCGAATCGACACTGACGAAGCCGCCCAGAGGGCTGGAATAATCCGGCTTTGCCCACAGGTTTGCCAGTTCATCCAGCGAAGACACCTGCGCCAGCGCATTGATATAAGGCTGCGCGCGCGCGAAACCCGCCGCGTTGATCGTGTCTGTATCCAGATAGGCGTTGTACACCGCCAGTATCCGGGCTTCATCCGCAGAGAGCGCTGTCGGGTCTTTCGCCGCAATTCCGTCGATCAGAGCCTTCACATCGCTCGTGGATTTCTCGCTGAGCAGTGTGAATGCGCCAAACCTGCTGTACTGATCGGGCAGAGGATTGGCATCGAGCCATTCGGCGTTGACGTAGCCGAAAAAATCGTCTCCGGGCGCGATGGTGGGGGAAAGTAGCGCAGGATCGACGCCCCATTCACCAAAGCTCATCGTCGGCGTGTCGCTCACCGCAATTTCCGCAGCAGCGGCGCTGTCCGCGGGCGCCTCGAGCAAAGTGTCGATATCGTCGCCGCCAATGTCTTGCGCGGCAAGCGGGGCGGTAAAGACGATTGTGGCGACACCAGTCATAAGGAAACTGGTCTTGTGGAACGCGCCGCGCTGGCGGATGCGTGGGTTCATGGGATGCGACTCCTGGATGTTGTATTCGTGGATTGTGCTGTCGATGTAGCCCAGTAAACGGTCAATCGCCGTCATCGGTCCGTTGATTATGACATTTTGTCGAAAAGTCGGGTGGTGCGGGACTAACGTGCCTCGTGTGCAGCGAATTGCAACGTGGCAAGCCGCGCATACAGCCCGCCTGCGCTCGACAATTGTACATGCGTGCCCTGTTCCACGATTCGGCCCTTGTCGAGCACGATGATCCGATCCGCCTTGCGCACCGTGGCCAGCCGGTGCGCGATCACCAGGGTCGTACGATCCTGCATCAGCGCATCGAGCGCCTGCTGCACCAATTGCTCGCTTTGCGCGTCCAGCGCGCTTGTCGCTTCGTCCAGCAACAGTATCGGAGAGTTGCGAAGCAGCGCGCGGGCAATCGCAATACGCTGTTGCTGACCGCCCGACATCTGGGTCCCGCTCTCGCCCAGATAGGTGTCCAGCCCGCGCGGGAGGGCGCGCAGAAACTCGTCGGCATTTGCGGCGCGCGCGGCGTCCCAGATCTCTGCGTCGGTGGCGTCCCATTTGCCATAGCGCAGGTTATCGCGGGCATTTGCGCTAAACAGAACGCCATCTTGAGGCACAAGTGCCAGCCGTTCGCGCACATCGGCGGGGTCCGCCATGGTCAGCGGCACGCCATCCAGCCGAATGGTCCCGCCCTGCGGATCGTAGAACCGTTCGACAAGTTGGAAGATCGTCGATTTGCCCGCACCAGAGGGGCCGACAATCGCGACGGTTTCGCCCGGCTCAATCTCGAGGCTGAAGCCGTCCAGCGCCGGCGTTTCGGGCCGCGCGGGGTAACGGAAGGTGACATTGCGAAACGAGAGGCTGCCGCGTGCTGGTTCCGGCAGGCGTTCCGGCCGGGCGGGCGCGGCAATTGCCGGTTCCGCCTCCAGCAATTCGGCGAGGCGGCTGGCAGCGCCCGCGCCGCGCAGCAGATCGCCATACACCTCTGTCAACGCGCCGAACGCGCCCGCCACAATCATCGCCCCAACTATGAATGACAGGATTGTGCCGCCGGTGATATCGCCCGATGCAACCCCCTCTGCCCCGCGCCACAGCAGCACAACGATGGAGCCGAAGATAGCGAGAATGATGATGGCGGTCATGATGGACCGCAGCACGATCCGGCGGCGCGCAGTATCGAAAGTTCGCTCCACCGCATCGCCGAACCGGTCAGCCTCACGCCCTTGCTGGTTGAAGCCCTGCACGATCTTCATCGCACCCAGCACCTCTGTAACCATTGCGCCGACATCGGCCACGCGGTCCTGATTATCGCGTGAGATCGACCGGATGCGCCGACCGAAGACCACGATCGGCAGGATGATAGCGGGGATTCCGATCGCCAGCCAGATCGTGAGCTCAGGCAGCAGCCAGAACAGGTAGACTGTGCCGCCAATACCCAGAAACAGGTTGCGCAGCGCAATAGAGACCGTTGTTGCGACTACCGTTTCGATGATCGCGGTGTCCGATGTCATCCGGCTGGAAATTTCCTTGGGACTGTTTTCTTCGTAGAAGCTGGGCGACAGGCGCATCAGGTTGCGATGCACCTTGCGCCGGATATCCGCGACCACGCGCTCCCCGATCCAGCTGACAAAATAGAACCGCGCCGCCGTTCCCAAGGCGATAACGATCACCACGCCGAAAAGCAGCCGGAACCAGTGCCCGATGTCACCTGCGCCAGCGTCTGTCCCGGCACCGCCAAACCCACGGTCGACAATCAGTTGCATCGCCGCAGGGATCGCCAGCGTGCCCGCAGCAGTGATGAACAGCGCCAATAGCGCCAGCATTACCTCGCGCGGGTATTTGCCCGCCTCACGATAAACCATCTTGAGCGGCGCGAGCGAACGCGGTGTTGCTGCGACGGCATCTGCCGCATCAACTTCATGCGATTGCGGGCTTTTTTCGATTGCTTCATCGGCACTTGCGCCGATTACCGACGGGTCACCTGGCACTTCGGGGCTGATCTCTAGGGTGTCACCTGTCATTACAACGCGTGATCTAGGCGCGCCGGGTCAAAATTTCACGTGTAAAAAGCGCACAATTCCGCCTTCGGCACGGTTCGCTCTCTAGTGCTCTCGAAAATTGTGCATTGCACAATGGACGGCAAAGGCCCATTTAACGGCCCTACAAGGTCCGGCCATGCGCCTCGACCACGGGGCAAATGCGCGCGGGTATCATGCGCGCCGCACTCGATTAGGAATGACCAACAGGGGCTCGCAATGCTTTATCAGGCGTATGAAATCCAGCGCAGCTGGCTAAACGGTGTCAGCTCGTTCGCTTCGATGAGCGCCGAATTGCTGAGCAATCCGGCCAATCCGCTGCGCCTGACAGGGATCGGCCCGATGGCCGCGAATGCGTTTGACGTAATGGCGCACGCCACCGCCAGTTATGGCAAGCCGGTGTTCGGCATCACCGAGATCGAAAGCGGCGGCAAACTCTATCCCGTGATCGAAGCAACTGTGGTCAACCGCCCGTTCGGCGACCTCAAGCGCTTTCGTCTGGATGGCGTGGATGACAACCGCCCCAAACTGCTGATCGTCGCACCGATGAGCGGGCATTACGCCACACTGCTGCGCGGCACGGTCGAACGCATGCTCCAGAAATTCGAGGTGTACATCACCGACTGGGCCGATGCGAAAATGGTGCCGCTGCACGAAGGCAGCTTCGACCTTGACGATTACATCGACTATCTGATCGGGTTCCTCGAATATATCGAGGGCGTCACCCCCGGACAGCGGCCGCACATGATGGCAGTGTGCCAGCCTTCTGTTCCGGCCTTTGCCGCGACCGCGCTTTTGAACCTGCACAAATCGCCTGCAACCCCCGCAACGCTGACGATGATGGGCGGGCCTATCGACACCCGCGAAAGCCCCACCACGGTCAACAATCACGCGATGAAGCGTCCGATCGAATGGTTCCGCCAATCCGTGATCGCCCGCGTGCCGTTCAAATATCCCGGCGCCGGGCGCACGGTGTATCCTGGTTTCATGCAGCTTAATGCGTTTATGAGCATGAACCTGCAAAGCCACATGATGAGCCATTACGAGATGTACAAACATCTGACCGCTGGCGATGATGACAGCGCGCAGGCAACCAAGGATTTCTACGACGAATATCGTAGCGTGTGCGACATGACTTCGGAATTCTACCTCCAGACGGTCGAAGAAGTGTTCCAGACCCACTCGATCCCCAACGGCACGTTCCGCCACAAGGGCGAACTGGTGGATATCGAGCAGATCACCGATACAGCCCTGCTCGCAATCGAGGGCGAGCGCGACGATATCTCAGGCCTGGGCCAGACCAAGGCTGCGCTCAAACTGACCCCCAACCTGCCCGATGACATGAAGAAATACTACATGGCCGAAGGCGCCGGACATTATGGCATCTTCAACGGCAGCCGCTGGAAGAACAAGGTCGCGCCAGTGGTGGAAGAATTTGTGGCGGCGCATTCCTGAGGGCGCATTGGGATTGAGGCAGTAGCCTGCCAATGTCGGGATACGCCGGTTTTGGAATAAAGCTTGCCGTTCGGATAACGACACCATTGTTGACGTCGTTGAATTGTGGCACTTTTAAATGATGGCGCCAAGAAAGGTGATGCAGATCGGGATTGGGATGCGTCGTTGAATTGTGGCACTTTTAAATATGCGCCAAGAAAGGTGATGCAGATCGGGATTGGGATTGCGGTGCTAGCCGCAGTTCCTTTTGTTGCACCCGTCGCCTGCACGACGCCTGGTCGCGCCACCCAGACACTTCTTGTGCAAGGCGACTCCGACGTTCGGACCACGGGTTATGCGCTATTGTCAATGTGGGTCTCAGGGTGATCGGTTTTCGCAACCGCTTTCGAAGCGACAAGTCCATCCGGCCAGCGCGTCGAAGGAGCCGTTTGTTCCGGACTGTTAAAAGGCAACACTGTTCGTCTCGATTGAGAGGACAAGGGGTCCGGAATCCACCCCAAACTCGGACGTTCATAGCACTCAAGGCTCGCCCCTTAAGCGGAAATGCCTTTACACCGTTCGTGCCGGGAGCAAAACGAGCTTCGCCCGGCGTCATTCCTCGATCCGCTGACCGACCTTTGGTACCCGGAAAAACACCCGCTTGATCACCCGCCGCGCCCACATCAGCAGGGCGACCACCAGCGCCAGCAGCACCAGCGCGACGCCGCCTGCCGCGATCGGGTATTCGTAGGCCAGCCACAGCAGCCCAACGGTCGCCACGTCCTCGGCGGTTGATACCGCGATATTGCTGACAGGTTCGGGCGAGGTGTTGACCACGGCGCGCGCGCTTGCCTTGCCGCCATGAGCGAGGAAGCTTGCCCCGCCGCCCAGCAGGAACGCGACCACCTGCACCGCCGGATCGGAAGGGTCGACGATGGCGAGCGCCAGCAACGCGCCCCCGACCGGCCGCACCGCCGTGTGGATCGTATCCCACACACTGTCGAGCCACATCACCTTGTCGGCAAAGAACTCCGCCAGCGCGCCGAGCGCCGCGATGCCCATCACCCACGGATTTTCGAGCACGCCGAGGCTGGCGAGATGCTCTGGCACGGGCAGCACATCCAGCCGCATGGCGAGGCCGGTGGCGAACACGCACAGATACAGCCGCCAGCCCGCCAACAGGCTGACACTGCTTGCAATGCCGATAATTTCCATGATGCCCATGCGCACGCTTTGCGCCCGAACCGCGGTTGCTGCAACTCATCAAGCGTGTAGCATTACCGGTCACGGCGATCAGACATTCCGCCGTGCCGGTGTTGCGGTCAACAACCTTCAAAGTGGGACGGTCGCAACCTTATCCTTGTAATCTTCCTTAGGATCGATCCCGAGCAGCATCTTGATCCCGGCCACCATTGACGAGGCATCTATCCAGATTTGAGCGCTGTCTGGGTCCAGCCGCAACAGCAGCGATTTTGGGATCGTCTTTGCCCTCGTACCATGCCGCGACAAAACGATTCCACAATTTGTCGATCGTAGCACGGTCCTGCGTCGCGCTCAGATTCCCGTCAACACTGGCCCACACATCGTGACCCTTTGAGGCAAACAGGCCAGCTGCGCGGACCATTCCGCCTTCTGCCTTGCCCGACTGGATTAATTGGTAAAGTGTGTTGTCGGTTGAGGTGAAAAACCAGATCGGCCCGGTGTACGTGCCGTCGTCGTAAAAATCCTCGTCAAGCTGCGCGGTCATGGGGCGCGCGTGGCCATCTTCTTCCTCGGCAGTGCCGAGAAACATGGTCATGTCGCTCTTGAGCGCTTTCCAGAACTTCGCCTTGATCTCTGCATCGGTTGCCATTGTGAGTTTCCTTTGATTGGTTTGCAAAGGAAACGGACCTTGTGCGAAGCGGTTCCGTATTGAGCCCGGTTCGACAGACGATCTGAACGCAGGATCGGACCGCTCTCAAAAAAGGCGGCGCAGGATTGCTCCCGCGCCGCCTTTTTTAATTACAAGCGAGTGAGGCTCAATACACCTCGAACAGGCCCGCTGCGCCCATGCCGCCGCCCACGCACATCGTGACAACGACGTACTTCGCGCCGCGACGCTTGCCTTCGATCAGGGCGTGGCCGGTGCAACGTGCGCCGGTCATGCCGTAAGGATGGCCGATCGAGATCGAGCCGCCATTGACGTTGAGAATGTCGTTATCGATGCCGAGCTTGTCGCGGCAGTAGAGCACCTGCACGGCAAAAGCCTCGTTCAGTTCCCACAGGCCGATGTCATCCATCTTGACGCCCGTCTGCTTGAGCAGCTTCGGGATCGCGAAGACCGGGCCGATGCCCATCTCGTCAGGTTCCGTGCCAGCGACCGCCATGCCGACATAGCGGCCCAGTGGTTGCAGGCCCTTCTGCTCGGCCAGCTTTGCTTCCATCAGCACGCTGGCGGACGATCCATCCGAAAGCTGCGAGGCGTTGCCTGCGGTGATGACCTTGTCCGGGCCCATGACCGGGTTCAGCGATTGCAGCCCTTCCAGCGTGGTTTCGGGACGGTTGCCCTCATCCTTGGTCAGGGTGGTTTCCACCTGCGACACTTCGCCGGTGGCCTTGTCCTTCACCATCATGGTGGTGGTGACGGGCACGATTTCGTCATCGAACTTGCCAGCGGCCTGCCCTGCGGCAGTGCGCATCTGCGACTGGTATGCGTATTCGTCCTGCGCCTCGCGGCTGATGTCGTAACGCGCGGCGACCGTTTCAGCGGTCTGGAGCATCGGCATGTAGACATTGGGATGCATGGCGAGCAGCGATTTATCCATCGCAACGCGCATTTCCGGCGTCTGCACCATCGAGATAGAATCCTGACCACCGCCGACAACGATGTCCATGTTGTCGACGATGATCTGCTTTGCCGCGGTAGAGATCGCCATCAGGCCCGAAGAACACTGACGGTCGATGGTCTGGGCTGCGACCGTCACCGGCGCGCCGCCGCGCAGAGCGACCTGGCGGGCGATATTGCCGGCCTGCGTGCCCTGCGTGAGGACCGCGCCCCACACCACATCGTCGATTTCGGCGGGATCGATGCCCGCGCGCTCCACGGCAGGTTTGAACGAATAGGCACCAAGGGTGGCACCGGGGGTGGCGTTGAATGCGCCCTTGTAGGCGCGGCCAATCGGCGTGCGGGCGGTGGAAACAATTACGGCTTCGCGTGACATAATAGGGGTCCTTGATAGTGAAGCGAATGCCCGCACGGGCGGGGCGTTCGTGAATGCTGGTGCTGTGCCGATGGAGCGCCCCGTTTGCGCGGGGCGTCACATCAGATCAGACGAAATACATCGTCATCCATTCGCAGATCAGAGCGGGCTTTTCCTCGCCCTCGATCTCGATGGTGATTTCGCAGGTCTGCTGCCATTGGCCGGGGCGCTTTTCGACCATTTCGGTCAGTTTCCAGTGGCCGCGAATGCGCTTTCCCGAACGAACGGGTGCGATGAAGCGGGTTTTGTTGCCGCCGTAATTCACCGCCATCTTTATCCCGTCGATACGCGGAACGTCGCTTTCGGCAGTGAGGTAAGGGATCATCGAGAGCGTGAGGAAGCCGTGCGCGATGGTCCCGCCGAACGGCGTCATCTTGGCAGCTTCTTCGTTGATATGGATGAACTGGTGATCGCCGGTCGCATCGGCAAACTTGTTGATGCGCTCCTGGCTCATTTCGGCCCATTCGCTGGTGCCGATATTCTCGCCGACCTTCGCGGCCAATTCCTGAGGGGTCATGAGGCTCTCCTGCTGTTTGTGTGCGCCCTTTAATCCCACGCGGAAGGGCGCGTGCTTGCCGGGCTACATGGCGCAAGAGTGCGTGTGATGCAATGATAACGGGGGCGCCACGGGCGCGCAAATGGTGTGCGAGCCTTATACCGTTACGGCATCCGTAGATGCTTTGGGCTCGCCCCCCTTCGCCTTTGCGCGTCTGCCCTGTCCGCCGCGCGCACCCTGCGTTTCATCCGCGCGGGCCGATTCGATCCGCTTGCAATAGGAATTGAGGCCGATTTGCAGACCGATGATCATCAGCATGACCGGCTGATAGGCAATCCCCTGAAACAGCGCACCTACGATATACACGCAGGTTGCCAGTTGCAGCGCGGTGGCCATTGGCGCGATCCACGCCTCATCCTCGCCATTGTCGCCCGCCAGATCACGCCTACGCCAGCGCGCGCGCACCCGCTCCATCTGCCACAGTCCGGTAAGGTGTAGCAGCACCCACATCACAAAGCCGGGATAGCCCTGTTCTCCCAACACTTCGAACAGCGAGGAGTGAAATGCGCGCCCCTCGTCCGTCACCTTGCGATACTCTACGGAGGTTGAATTGCCCTCACCTTCTCTGACAGGCATCTGGTAGGTGAAACTGTTGCCGCGATAGGCGTCAAACCCGCCGCCAGTCGGGTTCTCCGCCACATAGTCCAGCGTCCATTCCCACACGGCCATGCGGGTGGAGGCGCTTTCATCGCCGCCCGGCGCACCGATCGTCGCCATGCGGTCGTAATAGGTTTGCGGCAGAAACGGCAGCGCAGTCAGGCTCAGAACGCCCGCGCCCACGATGAACAACAGCCGCCGCTTCACATACCGCAGCAGCAGCACGGCAAGCGCCGCGATACATAACAGGCCAGTGCGTGCCTCTGTCCCGATGGGCACCATCAGGCAGGCGAATATCAGCGCAATCGCAAATGCCGTGACCGCCCAGTGCGGGCGATAGATTGTGCCGTGCCGCGTGAACCACCAGATCAACGGCGTCAGCGCGATGGCGACGGTCGCCAGAGTCGAGCTTTCGTAAATGCCGCTGTTGTCGTTGACGAAAAACTTGAGGTTGCCATACCCGCCCCCGCCCAGCGTCACTTTCATGCCGGTGCCGATCACGATTGTTCCGATGGCCAGGACCATGGTCAGGCCCAGCGCCTCGATCCGCGCGCGGGTGGTAAGGGTGAAGGGCAGAAAGATCGCAAACAGCAATGCCTTCCAAACCCAATCCCACTTGGTCGCGGCCTCAGCGGGGAAATCGGCCCTGCCAGTGGTCCAGAAGCACCATACAAGGAACGCCGCCAGCAACGCCTGCCGGAACGAGAAGGTGATGTTCTGCTTGCGGTCCAGCAACAGCCAGCCACCAAACGCCGCAGCGAACGCAACCAGCGATAATTGCAGGCTCTGGATCAGACCAAACCCGATCCGCTGCGGGGCGAGGATGTCGATGTATACATACAGCAGCACCCACAGATACGGACGCCGCAGCCCTAGCAGAAGCACAAACCCGATAAAGGCGAGGAAGACAAAGCCCAGCATCAGCCCTCAGCCTGTGCATCGGGATCGGGAGGCGCGTTGCCCGGTGCCTGCGCGCGCTTTGCCCGTCCTGCCTTCGATCTTGCCTTGCGCCGTTCGAGCGCGGCCTGTTTAAACCCGTCCAGCAACGGGTCCACATCCAGCCCATCGCGCATAACAAGGCGCAGAAAGGCTATGGCAAGTACGCCGTGGCCGATAGAAAGGGCGATGTAATCAATCATGCTCGCAGCGAATCCAGCCCTTCCGCACGCCATCGGTTTGACGGCACGGCAGTCAGGCAATCAGGCCGCGTATAAAGCCATGCAGTTGACGCGCCGTTAAGCACAAGCGCGCTATTGCACGGCCCATGACACGGGTTCTGCACGTCCTTGACCATTCGCTGCCGCTTCACAGCGGCTATACCTTTCGCACGCGCGCGATCATGAAAGCACAGGGAACGGCCGGGCTGGAGGTGCGCGGCATCACCGGTTTGCGGCACGAGAGCCAGATTGCGCACAAATCAACGGCGAGCGCGGTCGAGACGGTGGATGGCCTGACCTTTCATCGCACCGCAGGGGAACCGCACGGCCCTGTGCTGATCCGCGAAATTCGTGAAATGGGCGCACTGGCGCGGTCCATCCTCGATTTGGCGAAAGAATGGCGGCCCGATGTGATCCACGCGCATTCGCCCGCCCTGTGCGGCGGCGGGGCATTGCGGGCTGCGCGCGCGCTGGGCGTGCCATTGGTCTATGAAATTCGCGCGTTCTGGGAAGACGCAGCGGTCGGCAATCGCACTGGCACGAAGGATCGGTCAAATACCGTCTCACCCGCGCGCTGGAAACGCAGATTGCGCGCCGCGCCGATGCGGTGTTCACCATCTGCGATGGCCTGCGCGACGATCTGATCAAACGCGGTATTCCGGGCGGCAAGATTGGCGTGATGCGCAACGGGGTGGACCTGTCGCTGTTTGGCGATCCGCCGCCGCGCGACGATGCGCTTGCCAGCGAACTCGGCATTGCGGATCATGCGCCCGTCATCGGGTATATCGGCAGTTTCTACGATTACGAAGGGGTGGACGATCTGATTGCGGCCATGCCCCTCTTGCGTCGTCAGCACCCCGATGCGCAGCTGTTGCTGGTTGGCGCGGGCGAAATGGAGTCCTCATGGCGCGCCTCCGCCGCTGCTCTGCCCGATCCCGGCGCAGTGATCTTTACCGGACGCGTTCCGCATCATGAGGTTGAGCGGTACTATTCGGTGATCGACGTGCTGGCCTACCCGCGCAAGTCCTCGCGGCTGACAGATCTGGTGACGCCGTTAAAGCCTCTGGAGGCGATGGCGCAACGGCGGATTGTGGCCGCATCGGACGTTGGCGGGCACCGAGAACTGATCACAGATGGCGAGACGGGAGTGTTGTTCCGCCAGATGATCCTGCCGCCTGCGCTGCTGCGTTGGGCGACCTGCTGCATGCCCGCGATGACTGGGAAGGCCTTCGCAATCGCGCAATCGCTCACGTCCACGAACGCCATGACTGGTCGCGCAACGTGCTTCGTTATCTGTCTGTTTACCATCATCTGATAGCCCAAACAAAAGGCAGGAACCGGGCGGCGAATCCGCGTGAACCCGGTGTGCCGGAACAGCGTATGCGCGCACAGGGTTAGCCCATGGCCAAAGGCTAATGAGCGCGTCGTAGCGGCCCCGTTGAAATAGGGGGCAGGAGATTTGGGGCACCATGGTTATCGAAAAACTGCGGGAAAACGCGCGGCGCGAAGCCGCAGAGGCGGCCGCGAAAGCGGCGGCCAAGGGCGGCAATGCACGGTTCACGGGTATTGGCTCGGTTAAACGCGCGCTTCCCACCAGCGATATCGTCCAGCACCACGTGTTTGTCCCCGCGCTCGCGATCTGGGGCGGCTTACTGGCCGGATTGTGTGCTTTGATGATGGTATCGGGCCTGACTATCGCCCGACTTGCAATTTCTGTGGGGTTGGGCGCGTTCGCTTCGCTGGCTCACATCGCGGTGGCGCTGACTGCCGCGTTGATAGGCGCAGGAATAGCCGCACTCGCGGCCAAAGCGGTGCGCGCAAGGGTTCAGGGCATAAGCGACGGCGGCATGGTATCAGCTCCCTCGATCGCAGCCATCGCCACGCGCCGGGTGCGCCCGATTGATCCCATGGCCGAACTGGGAAGTGAAAGTCTGGACGCGCCGATAGAGGAAATCCCGTTTTCGCGGCCCCTTCGCGATGCGGAAGTCGATGTTATGTTGCAAGATGAAGCCCTTGCGCTCGATGCCGAAGGGTCCGAATTTCCGCTCGACCTGCTGGTCGATGATGACGATCTGCTTGAACTCGATGCCTCGGCTGAAATCGGTGCTGAACCCGGCGAGGTTACGCCGGAGGATGAAATTTCCGCAGATGTCTGGGTGGAGAATACGGCCCAGACCGCGACAACTGGCGCGGGCTCTCGCCGCGTTTCCTCCGCCGGGCCGTTCGACCCAACGCCTGCGGAACGCACGCGCCGATCCAGCGGCGAATCGGAGTGCACGGCCATCGCGGACACCGAAGGCGGAGACAACCCGCGCGAGATGGCCCTTGGCGAATTTGCCGAGCTTCCTAATCGGCGCGGCGTCTGGGTAACGGACGAAGGCGAAAACAACGACGCGCCAGATCTGCTGAAATCCAAACCGCAATGGGTCGATGAACCAGAGCAGGAAGCGGAGCCAAAGGCGGGTCCGCAGGTCGAACCCGCGGCCCTGACTCAGCCGACAAATATGCCAAACGCCCAACCCTTCGCCCGCGCTCATGCGAACGATGCGAGCACGGCGATCGAGAAACTGCGCGGGGTTCCGCCGCAGGAACTCAGCCTGGTACAGATGGTGGAACGGTTTGCCGCTGCTCTGCACGAAAATCAGGATAGCGCACGCAAACTGTCAATCGGCGGGCATTCCGTCGGCGCGACCCCGCCGCGCGACGCTGCGCTGGCAGAGGCTTTGAAAGCGCTCGCGCTCTTCACCGAACGCGGCTTTGATGCGGGTGCCAATGGCGGCCTTGATGGACAGCCAAAGGACATGGTAAGCGAGACTGAGCAAGAATTGCGTAACGCGTTGGCCAAATTGCAGACACTGCGCGGTGCAGCCTGAAGACCGCGGATACACTGCAAAACATGCAAGCTTCGCGCGTTTCCCTTGACCCAAGCGCAATCAAGATAAAGATCCAATAGGGATCGGCGTAATTTTCCTTCGCATCTCGCGGTTGCAAAATCACAAAACCGTTGGCAATGGGAGTGTCGAACGAACGAACGCGTATATCCGACGATAAAGCGTTCTCGACACACTGCCGCCCGGCGGTCCCGCACAGCGGACCACAGGGGCCGGCATCTGACAGGATGGATTTGCCATGGGGTACCCGGTTTCCCAGGGTCTTTACGACCCCGCCAACGAGCATGACGCATGCGGCGTCGGCATGATCGCCCATATCAAGGGCGAGAAAAGCCATGCTATCGTGCGTCAGGCTCTGGAAATTTTGATGCGCTTGGACCATCGCGGCGCCGTGGGCGCGGACCCGTTGCTGGGCGATGGCGCGGGTATCCTGCTGCAAATTCCTGATCCGCTGTTTCGTCGCTGGGCCAAGGATCGCGCGCTTAACTTGCCTGGGCCCGGCGAATACGCGGTTGCGATGTGCTTCATGCCGCAGGACGCCGTGGCGCGCGAATTCATTACCGGCCAGTTCGAAAAGTTCATCGCCAAGGAAGGGCAGCGCCTGATCGGCTGGCGCGACGTGCCGACTACGCTCGATGGGCTGGGCAAGGCTGTAATCACATCCATGCCCGTCATCCAGCAGGCGATCATCGCGCGCGGAGATGACACCGCCGATCAGGACGCGTTCGAGCGCAAACTGCTGGTCATTCGCAAGCAGGTGCAGAACCCGCTGGCGCAACTCGCAGAAAAACACAATCTGCCCGGTCTGACAGAACTGTACATGCCCAGCTGTTCCAGCCGCACCATCGTTTATAAGGGGCTGCTGCTGTGCGATCAGGTCAGCAGTTTTTACGACGACCTGCGCGATCCCGATTGCGTGTCGGCGCTGGGGCTGGTGCATCAGCGGTTTTCGACCAACACCTTCCCCAGCTGGCGACTGGCGCATCCTTTCCGCCTGATCGCGCACAATGGCGAAATCAACACGGTGCGCGGCAACGTAAACTGGATGAACGCGCGCCGCCGCACGATGGAAAGCGAACTGCTCGGCCCCGATCTCGACAAGATCTGGCCGATCATCCCGCACGGCCAGTCAGACACGGCCTGCCTCGACAACGCTCTCGAACTGCTGGTGGCGGGCGGATACAGCCTTGCCCATTCGATGATGATGCTGATGCCGGAAGCCTGGGCGGGCAACGCGCTGATGAACGAGTCCCGGCGCGCATTTTATGAATACCACGCCGCACTGATGGAACCGTGGGACGGGCCTGCGGCGGTTTGCTTTACCGACGGTCGCCAGATCGGCGCGACGCTGGACCGCAACGGCCTGCGCCCCGCGCGGTTCTGCGTGACAAAGGGCGATATCGTCTGCCTCGCTTCGGAAAGCGGCGTGCTGCCGTTTGCAGAGGAAGATATCATCCGCAAATGGCGGCTGCAGCCCGGCAAGATGTTGCTGATCGATCTTGAAGAAGGCCGCATCATCGAGGATAGCGAGCTGAAAAGCAGCCTCGCTGAAAAGGAGCCCTACGCCGAATGGCTGGCGCAGGCCCAGTTCAAGCTGGCCGATCTGCACCATATCGAACCCGAACTGTCGCAACTGCCGTCGGATGAAACCACCTTGCTGCAACGCCAGCAGGCGTTCGGATACACGCAGGAAGACGTTTCCCGCTTCCTTGAACCGATGGCGGTCAATGCCGATGATCCGATTGGTTCCATGGGCACAGACACGCCCATCGCCGTGCTGTCTGACAGGTCGCGCGTGCTGTATGATTATTTCAAGCAGAACTTTGCGCAGGTCACCAACCCGCCGATTGATCCAATCCGCGAAGAACTGGTGATGAGCCTGCTGTCGATGATCGGCCCGCGCCCTAATCTGCTGGGTCACGATGCCGGCACACACAAACGGCTGGAGGTGGAGCAGCCGATCCTCACCAACCGCGATCTGGCGATCATCCGTTCGGTCGAAGCGGTGCTGGATGGCGCATTCCGGTGCGAGACCATCGACATCACCTGGGACGCGGAAACCGGAGTCGAAGGCCTCGAAATGGCCATCAAGGAAATGTGCTGGGCCGCGACCGAGGCGGTGCTGCAGGATCAGAACATACTTGTCCTGTCAGACCGCGCGCAAGGGCCGGGCCGTGTGCCGATACCTGCCTTGCTCGCGACGGCGGCTGTGCACCACCATCTGGTGCGGCAGGGCCTTCGCATGCAGACGGGCCTTATCGTGGAAACCGGCGAAGCGCGCGAAGTGCACCATTTCTGCGTGCTCGCAGGCTATGGCGCCGAAGCGATCAACCCTTACGTCGCATTCGAGACGATGGAGGATATTCGCCAGCGCAAGCATTCCGACCTGACGAGCGAACAGGTTGAAAAGAACTACGTAAAGGCCATAGGCAAGGGCATCCGCAAGGTCATGTCGAAGATGGGCATTTCGACCTACCAGTCGTATTGCGGGGCGCAGATTTTCGATGCAGTCGGCCTGTCGAGCGCGTTTGTCGAAAAGTATTTCACCGGCACCGCGACCACGATTGAGGGCATCGGTCTGGAGGAAGTCGGGCGCGAAACCGTGGCGCGGCACGGACAGGCCTATGGCGACAATCCGTTGTACGCCAACATGCTGGATGTGGGCGGTATATATCAGTACCGCCTGCGCGGCGAACAGCACGCCTGGACGCCGGAAAACGTCGCACAATTGCAGCATGCGGTGCGCGGCAACGATCCGAAGAACTACGAGGAATTCGCCAAATCGGTTAACGAGCAGTCCGAGCGGCTGTTGACCATTCGCGGCCTAATGGAGTTCAAGCAGGCGAAACGTCCTGTCCCGATTGACGAGGTTGAACCGGCGAGCGAGATCGTCAAACGCTTCAGCACCGGCGCGATGAGCCTGGGTTCAATCAGCCACGAAGCGCATTCGACGATGGCGCTGGCAATGAACCGCATCGGCGGGCGTTCCAACACCGGAGAGGGCGGAGAAGAACCGTTCCGGTTCAAGCCGCTCGACAATGGCGATTCGATGCGCAGCCGGATCAAACAGGTGGCGTCGGGCCGTTTCGGCGTTACCACCGAATACCTCGTCAATGCCGACGATATCCAGATCAAGATGGCGCAAGGCGCAAAGCCGGGCGAAGGTGGTCAGTTGCCGGGGCACAAGGTGGACAAGCGAATTGCCGCAGTGCGCCATTCGACGCCGGGCGTGGGGCTGATATCGCCCCCGCCGCACCACGACATTTACTCGATCGAGGATCTGGCGCAGCTGATCCACGATCTGAAGAATGTGAACACACAGGCGCGCATCTCGGTAAAGCTCGTGTCCGAAGTGGGCGTTGGCACCGTTGCGGCAGGCGTATCGAAGGCGCGCGCCGATCATGTCACTATTGCAGGGTATGATGGCGGCACCGGCGCATCCCCGCTGACCAGTCTGACCCATGCGGGATCCCCGTGGGAAATCGGCCTGGCCGAAACCCAGCAGACGCTGCTGCTCAACGATCTGCGTGACCGCATCGCGGTGCAGGTCGATGGCGGGCTTCGCACCGGGCGCGACGTCGCTATCGGCGCGTTGCTGGGCGCGGACGAGTTCGGCTTTGCCACTGCCCCACTGATCGCGGCGGGCTGCATCATGATGCGCAAATGCCACCTCAACACCTGCCCGGTCGGCGTGGCAACACAGGATCCGGTGCTGCGCGCGCGCTTTACCGGTCAGCCCGAACACGTGGTCAACTACATGTTCTTCGTCGCCGAGGAATTGCGCACCATCATGGCGCAACTGGGCTTTCGCACGATGGACGAAATGGTGGGCCGGGTCGATCGGCTCGACATGACGCGTGTGCATCGCCACTGGAAGGCGCGCGGCATCGATCTGTCGCGGCTGTTGCATGTGCCCGCCCTGCCCAAGGGTGCATCTTTGCGCAACACGCAGGTGCAGGATCACGGGCTGGAGGCAGCAATGGACGTGGCGCTAATCGCCGACTGCAAGGATGCCATCGCCACGCAAACGCCGGTTCAGCTGTCCTATGAGGTCCGCAATGTGAACCGCACTGTCGGCGCGATGCTCTCGGGCGAAATTGCGCGAGGATATGGCCACGAAGGCCTGCCGCCCGAAACCATCCGCATCAATCTGACGGGCGTTGCCGGGCAAAGTTTTGGCGCGTGGCTTGCCCACGGCGTCACTCTCGATCTGGTGGGCGATGCCAATGATTATGTCGGCAAGGGGCTGTCGGGCGGTCGCCTGATCGTGCGCCAACCCGATGGCGTCCCGCGCAATGCGAATGAAAACATCATCGTCGGCAACACCGTGCTGTATGGCGCAATCGCGGGCGAGGCATATTTCAGCGGCGTCGCAGGCGAACGATTTGCCGTGCGCAATTCGGGCGCAATTGCCGTGGTCGAAGGCGCGGGCGATCACGCCTGCGAATACATGACCGGCGGCGTCGTGGTGGTGCTGGGCAAGACGGGCCGCAACTTTGCCGCGGGGATGAGCGGCGGGATCGCGTATGTCTATGATCCCGAAGGCGTATTCTCCAGCCTGGTCAACCATACGCAGGTCGAACTTGGCCCGGTCCGCGCTGGCGTGGACACCGACGAAGGCACCGGTCGCCCGGCCCAGCGGCCACGTTCCGTCCACGATTTCGGCATGGGCGACATGCTGCATCACGATGGCGAGCGGCTGCGTATATTGGTGGAGCGGCATCAGCTGCACACCGGCAGCGCGGTCGCGGGCGAATTGCTGGCCAATTGGGACGAGGCGATCACCCGCTTCGTCAAGGTCATGCCGACCGATTACAGGCGCGCGCTCGAAACGCTGGAGGCAGAACGCCTCGCAGCCGAGAGCGTGGCGGCGGAATAGATTCAGGGAAAAGACGACAGACCATGGGCAAGGACACCGGATTTCTCGAACTGGATCGCCGCGAGCGCGATTATCTCGATCCCAAGGAGCGCTTGAACAATTATCGCGAATTCGTGATCGCGCCGGATGACGCCACGCTTTCCGGGCAGGCATCGCGCTGCATGGATTGCGGGATTCCGTATTGTCACAACGGCTGCCCGGTGAACAATCTGATCCCGGACTGGAACCATCTGGTCTATGAAAACGACTGGAAAAACGCGCTCGACCTGCTGCATTCCACCAACAATTTCCCCGAATTCACCGGCCGCGTCTGCCCCGCCCCGTGCGAGGCAAGCTGCACGCTGAACATCGTCGACCAGCCGGTGACGATCAAAAGCATCGAATGCGCAATCATTGACCGGGGGTGGCAGGAAGGCTGGGTCTCCCCTCAGGTTCCGGCGAAAAAGACCGGCAAATCGGTCGCCGTCGTCGGTTCCGGCCCCGCAGGGCTCGCCTGCGCGCAACAACTGGCGCGCGCGGGCCATTCGGTCGTCGTATTCGAGAAAAGCGACCGCGTGGGTGGATTGCTGCGTTACGGCATCCCCGACTTCAAGATGGAGAAGAACCTGATCGCGCGGCGCTGTTTGCAGATGGAGGCTGAAGGCGTCGAATTCCGCACGAGCAAGGAAGTGGGCGTCGATATCTCGTTTGCCAGCCTGCAGGAAAATTTCGATGCCGTGGTGCTTTCAGGTGGGTCTGAGGATGCGCGCGCGCTGGCCATCCCCGGTGCGGAAATGCCCGGTGTGCGGCTCGCGATGGAATTCCTGACCCAACAAAACAAACGCAATGCGGGCGACGATGAACTGCGCGCCGCGCCGCGCGGCAGCCTGCTGGCGACGGGCAAGCACGTGATCGTAATCGGCGGCGGGGACACCGGCAGCGATTGCGTGGGCACGTCCAATCGGCAGGGCGCGGCCAGCGTCACCCAGCTTGAAATCATGCCCAAGCCACCCACCGCAGAGGACAAGGCGCTGACCTGGCCCGACTGGCCGGTGAAGCTGCGCACATCCTCCAGCCATCAGGAAGGGGTAGAGCGCGACTGGGCGGTGCTGACCAAACGTGTGATCGGCGACGGGGAGAAAATCACCGGGCTGGAATGCGCGCGGGTCGAATGGGTTGACGGCGCAATGCGTGAAGTCGTTGGCAGCGAATTCACGCTCAAGGCCGATCTCATCCTGCTCGCCATGGGCTTCGTCGGATCGAAAAAGACCGGGCTGATCGAACAGGCGGGCGTCGAAATGACCGATCGCGGCAACGTGATGGCCGACACGCAAAGCTATGCCACCAACACTGCGGGCGTGTTTGCGTGCGGCGATATGCGGCGCGGCCAGAGCCTTGTCGTGTGGGCGATCCGTGAAGGGCGCCAGTGCGCGCGCAGCGTGGACGAGGCGCTGATGGGATCAAGCGAACTGCCACGCTGACCTCACCAGGCCGCGGGACAGGTCGCGGCGTCAGCTGCGTCATTTGCGACACTTGGAATTGCAAACCGGACGCTGAAGGCGCCTGTGGCCGCGTATCCGCTTGCCTTTTGCGGCGATGGGTGGCGAAACGGTCTGCGAGCTTGAGGAAAAGCCGGGACAGTCGGCGCGGCATGACATCGGACACGCGAAAGGTCCGGGCACGCGCAAAACAAGGGGAGAATGGCGGTTCAAGGCATCTGGCCTGCGCTGCCACCGGGTTCGCTCATGCATGATTTGAAGACATTATTTCCTGCGGCGCTCGTCGCGGTCGGCCTGACCGCGCTGGCAACTGCGGCTCCGGTTACCGCAGCGCCCTTCGATGAGGCATTCGCGCCTGCAGGCGACGGCGGGCTGTCTGCCGCGCCAGCCTCGCCTCGCGATGGGGAGACGCTGGAAAGCGACAACTGATGACGCGCAACCGATTGCCGCGCCTCCGACTGCTCCCAAACCGAACACCGCTTTCAAGGCGCGCTTTGTCGTATCGCAATTCGTCGACGTGCCGGTTGCAGGCGATGCTGCGGACACGGTGCGATATTCCGGCAGGGCCGACGCATACATCAATGTCGGCGGCACGAACTTTGGCTTGGCCGACGATTCGATCACGCTCAATTTCCGCCCGGAATACACCTGGGGCAAATCGTCGAACGGGCTGATCGGCCTGATCCCCAACAACACCGCCTTGTTCCGACCCGAAGGCGCAGGCGATTTCGACCTTGGCATCAACGTCAAGAAAGTCTGGAGGAACGGCACCAACCTGACCGTAGGCAAGATCAATTCGCTTGATCTGGTCGGCACGCTGCCAATCGTGGGGAGCGATGGGCATTACGGTTTCCAGAACCTTGGCCTTGCCTTCCCGCCGACCGCAGTCATCCCCAACACATGGGTCGGCGCGCTGCTGGAGGTGCCGAAGAAGGACTGGATTTTCCGCACCTGGGTTTACGATCCGGCTTCGCAATACCAACGCACCGGGTTCGAGACCGCTTTTGAAAGCGGCGTCGCGTTTCTGGGCGCAGCCACACGCATCGCGCGGATCGGGGGCAAGCCGGGGTTCTATACCGTTGCGCTGGTCGGATCGACGCGCACCGGCCCGGCGGTGGACATCCTGCCGCGCGCACTCACTCCGCCGCCCGGCGGCAATTTCGGCGATGCTCGTGGTGAGCTGGCGGTGCAGCTTTCGGCCTATCAATACCTCTCGCTCAACCCGCGTCAGCGCGGCAAGGGCATCGGCATCCTCGCGCGGTTTCAGGCATCGGCGGGCGATCCGACCTTCCTCGATTATTCGGGATATATCGGCATCGCCGGCAATCCGGCGAAGCGCCCGCAGGATCGGTTCGGCCTTGCCTATTTCCACTATTCCCTGACAGACGAGCTGGTCGATGACATCGCGTTTCGTCTGGGGCTGGAGGACGAACAGGGCGTGGAGGCGTTCTACACTCTTGGCCTTGGGGGCTTGGCCAAAGGGTTTGAGCTTACTGCCAACGCGCAGGTGATAGACAGCGCGATTGCGTTTCGCGATACCGGCGTGATCGCAGGTTTGCGACTGACAGCGGGGTTTTGAATGAAGCGCATGATCATCGGGGTGCTCGCCATGGCGCTCCTCGCCAATTCGCAGGCGGATCCCTCAGCGCCGGAAACCGCGCAAGGCTCCGAGTTCGTCGGCCGTTACGATGGCAACTCTTTCGAGACCGCGATGGGCATGGAAGTGCGCTCAGACGGTACGTTCGACTGGGGGCTATCGGTCGGCGCACTCGATCTTCGGGCTGGCGGCACGTGGGAACAACAGGGCAATCTGATCATCCTGACCAGCGATCCCAGGCCGGTGCCGCCGGTGTTCCGGTTTTCGGGCCTCGAACCCGCAAAAGGCGCTGAATTCGTTCGGGTGGTGCTCGCCTCCAATGGCGAAGAGTTCGAATTCGCCGATATCCGTTTGACCTGCCGTAACGGCAATGAATTTTACGGGCAGGTCCGCTCAGACGGTTATCCCTCGACCGCAGCGCTGGAATACGAAGAAGAAATGCCCGACGAATACGATCCGCGCAAATCATGCGACGCGCCTGTGACAGCGATGCTTGAGCTTTCCATGTACGACGTTGTGTCCGAGCCGTTCGATCTTGCCAGTTTGGGCTGGACGCCGGGGCAGACCGCGCGGTTCGAATTCGAGCGCAATGATCTGGGCGTCGCCGATTTTACCGGGATGACGGGTGCGATCCAAGACGGCACGCTGACTTTGCAGGGCGGTGAGTGGCAGTTCGAATTGCGAAAGCTTGCGCCGCGCGTCGGGGATGCACCAGACTGACGTTCAGAGCCGCAGCCGTTCGCGCCGGTATTTCAATCGTTCCCTACAGGGGCTGCGCAGCGTATGGGTCCGCTCTGCTCTTTCGCATCGTTGGTCCCCTCCGATCACATTCGATCCCCGCGCGTGGGCGCGCAATCTCCGCTAAATTCTCGCAAGGTGTCAACTTCGCTTTTTTGCCATTATCCGTCGTCATTTCAGGATATTGTGCCGGATAATACCCGCTGACACACTGTCAACTTTGTCATGCCGTTTTCTGGTCGGTCAAACCGCCCAGTCAATCGGCTCCAAACCGTGACTTTGCAAAAATGCATTCGCCTGACTGAACGGTTTTGAGCCAAAAAACCCGCCATGCGCCGATAAAGGGCTGGGGTGTGGACTGGTGAGCACCAGATGGTGCGGTCCGCTGCCCAGAGCCTTGACCCGCCCGGCCTTTTTCTTCGCATGACTGCCCCACAGGATGAACACGCAAGGATCGCCTCGCGCCGCCACCGCCGCCACGGCAGCATCGGTGATCGCATCCCATCCGCGCCCCGCATGGCTGCCCGCCTGCCCTGCCTCAACCGTCAGCGTGTTGTTCAGCAGCAATACGCCCTGCCTCGCCCACCTCGTCAAGTTTCCATGGGTGGGCCGAGCAATGCCAAGATCACTCTCCAGCTCCTTATAGATGTTCATGAGAGATGGCGGCACTTTCACCCCATCCTGCACTGAGAAAGCCAGCCCGTGTGCCTGTTTCGGCCCGTGATACGGGTCCTGCCCTAGGATCACGACGCGGACCTCATCCAGCGGCGTCAGCGCCAGCGCTGCCAACCGCTCACCGCGCGGCGGATAGATCGCTTTGCCTGCCGCCTCCGCAGCGCGCAGCCAGCCGCCCAGCTTGCGTGCATCAGGCGTGGTCAGCGCCGGTTCCAGCGCCGCGCGCCAGCTTTGCGGGATGTCATCTGCTGCTTGTGAATGGGCCATGCGGCGCACGTTACATCCCGCGTCACCAGTCCCGCCACTCTTCCCTTCCCCTCTATCCCCAATCGGCGTAGGGACACGCGCGATGACAGTGCATTTTCATGAAGAAGACCTGCCCGCTGGCGTGCTCGAAGGCACCGGCGCGCTTGCTATCGATACCGAGACGATGGGGCTTGTAACTCCGCGTGACCGGCTGTGCGTGGTCCAGATCAGCGATGGATCGGGCGATGAACATCTCGTGCGTTTTGGCGTAGGCAGCGAATATGAAGCGCCCAATCTCACCGCATTGCTGGCTGATCCGAACCGGGTGAAGCTGTATCACTTCGCCCGCTTCGATCTTGCGGCGATCCAGTATTACCTCGGCGTCATGGCCGCGCCGGTATTCTGCACCAAGATCGCCAGCAAGCTGGTGCGCACCTACACCGATCGCCACGGGCTGAAGAACCTGGTAAGCGAATTGCTGAATGCCGACATGTCGAAACAGCAGCAAAGCTCTGACTGGGGCGGCCCGGTGCTAAGCGAGGCGCAGCGCGATTATGCCGCATCTGATGTGCGGTTCCTGCACGCCTTGCGCGATGAATTGACTGTGCGGCTGGAACGCGAGAATCGGATGCATCTGGCGCAGGCGTGTTACGAATTTCTGCCGACCCGCGCTTTGCTGGATATCGCAGGCTGGGCCGAGCGCGATATCTTCAGCCACGAATAGCAGATGGGCGAGGCTGGTATGGTCATGAAGCGCCGCATCGAAACCAATGAAGCAAAGGCGCTGCGCAACCGGCGCCAGCACTTTGCAGCGCCGGGCGGCAGCCATGATCGGTTGGTCGGGTTTCTGGCGCGGGCGTTGCCCATGGGGGTCGGCGTTCTGGCCGCGCTGATGGTGATTACCCCGCTGTCCCCGCGCGGCGAGGTGAGCTTTCTGCTGGACCGCAACAAGGTCGCCCAGATTGATGAACGGTTGCGGGTGGATAACGCGATGTACCGCGGGCGGGATGGAGAAGGACGTCCATTCTCGATCATGGCAGGGGAGGCGGTTCAGCGATCCAGTACCGAAGGGCTGGTGCGGATGGATGATCTGATAGCGCAATTGCTGCTGCCCGAAGGTCCGGCGCGGCTGATAGCACCGGGTGGAACCTATGCTCTCGACGAAGAAGTCGTGGCAATCGACGGTACGGTTCGACTGACCGCCGCCGATGGCTACCGCATGAGCGCACGCGGCGTCTCGGTTGATCTGAAAGCGCGCGAAATGCGCGGTGACGACGGGGTGGAAGGGCAGATACCGGCGGGGACATTTTCCGCCGATACGATGCGTGCGAATCTGGCCGCGCGCACAATCACCCTTGAAGGAAATGCACGACTGAACATGATCCCTGGCAAGGTGAGGATACCGTGATGACTACCTCAGGCTCTATTCCGAACCGCACACGATTGGGCAGGCTGGGACTGTGCTATAGTTTCGGCGGATTTGTGCTGTCTCTGGCGCTGATGGGCGGTATGCATCTGAGCGCTCAAGGGCTTTCCTCGCACAATACCCGCGCCCCGGTAAGCGTGGACGCAGGCCGGATCGAAGTGGAGGATCGTGCGAACCGCGTGTCCTTCTCAGGCAATGTTGTCGTGACGCAGGCTGATCTGTCGGTGCGGTCCCAGCGGATGCTGCTGAACTATGTGGATGCAGGCTCGCTCGAATTGCAACGGCTGACAGCAACGGGCGGCGTCGTCGTCTCTCGCGGCAACGAGCAGGCAACTGGTGACACCGCAATCTACGATTTCAACCGCCGGATCATCACGATGGCGGGCAATGTGCGGCTGCGACAGGGCAGCAACAATCTGAGCGGTGGGCGACTTGTGATCGACCTCGATACAGGTATTTCGAGCGTTGACGGGAGCGCTTCGGGTGGTGCAGCAGGCGCCGCAGGATCGCGCGAAGGACGGGTACGTGGGACATTCACTGTGCCGCAGGGCGACAATTAAGAAGTTGTTCCTGAACGCGCCCGACGGCGCTATAAATCAATACGCGTTGGCGTGCCTCAGCACCCACACCGTCTTCACCACAATTTCAAGATCGCGCCGCAGGTTCCAGCCCGCAATGTATTCAAGATCCGATTGCAGCCGGTCGGTCAGATCGGATTCATGCTCGGTCGCGCCGCGATGGCCCCGCACCTGCGCAAGCCCGGTCAGCCCCGGTTTGAGGCTGTGGCGTTGCCAGTACATGCTATCGACTTCCCAGAAGAATTTGTTGTTCGCCCTGCTTCCCAATGCGTGGGGACGCGGCCCTACAATCGCCATATCGCCCAGCAGCACGTTCAGCATTTGCGGCAATTCATCGATGCTCGTTTTGCGGATAAACGCTCCGATTTTGGTGATGCGATCGTCATCGCGTGAAGCGGATCGGTTGCCATCCTGATCGAGCTTTTCAACCCGCATCGAACGAAATTTGTACATATCGAAAAACTGGTTGCCGCGGCCGAGCCGACGCTGGATGAAGAACACAGGACCCCCGTCCTCAAGCTTTATCCGGAGCGCCACAAACAGCAGCAAGGGTGACAGCACCACCAGTCCCGCAAGAGCTACCCCGATATCGAAAGCGCGCTTGGTTATGCGCGAGCGTAGACCCAGCGGCCCAGTTGAAACCACCAGAGTGGTGCGCTCCTGTTCTTCGTACCGGTGCACACCCAACGCGCCCAGCGCGTGCGCCGGTTCGCTTACGATCTCGCCCTCGACCCCCGCAGATTTGAGCAGCAATGACCAGGCTTCGCGCCGTTCGCGCGGGGTGCTGACCACGACCTGATCCTGATTGCGCAGCATTGTGCCAAGACGATCGAGCATAAAGGGATCATGGACAGTGGGATCGAGGTTGTAATGCGCTGCCGACACGCAGACTGCATTGGTGAGCCGGAATTGCGGACCGCCATCCTCGATCACCAGTTGATTGCGCACGCGTCCGCCCCAATGCCGCTTTACCACCAGGACGATAAGACGGCGGAAGGCAATCAAACTGGCCGCAAACAGCACCAGCCCTATAGTGACGGAGACACGCGAGAATTCCGCGCCGGATTTAGTGTAGAACGCGACAAAGTTTAGCAATCCCGCTGAGATAACCAGCGCGATCAAGGCCTTTCGCACTGCGAATAGCCAATCTTGCAAAGCCTTCACGCAATAGGTCGAATTGTAGAGTGCGATTGTGAAATAGGCAGGCAGGAACGCTTGCGCCACCAGCATGATTTCAGGCTTCCACCACATGCCAAGATACAGCTTTGTAGAACACATGAATGACAGGTGCAGCAGCGCCGCATCGACCACCAGCATCGCGATATATGCTCGCAGCCGCCTGCGTTCGAGGGAAGTGACAGTTTTGCGCTCAACCGTATCGGGTTGCTCTGCGCGCAACAGTATTCCGCTTGGCTGATTCATCTAGGGTTATTCTCCGCTTGTCGCGGTCCATTCTTATGTATTTTCCCGTATGCCTGCGTTGAAAATCAAATGCTACTATTTTGCGGGTGCGAAATGGAGCGTGTCTGAAAGAGCTAACGCTTCGCCGCAAATCGTGAAATTTCCGTCAGTTCCTGAGCCAGCAGCATTTGCGCCGATTGGCTGTTCGCGAGCAAATTACGGTGCAACGCAACAAGACGCGGGATCAGGCGATCCAGCTTTCGCTGGGGCCAGCGGGCGAACTGATCGCGGATTTCACCTTCCTCGCGCCAGAAGATTCCCAGCTGCGCTTTTTCGCCCCTGCCCAGATTATCAAGGTTTCCGCGAGGCCCCAGTTTCGCGGTTATTTGCGCCAATTGGGTCGCGCGCCGCTCTATTGCCAACAGCAGGCCAACCGGGTTGAGCCCCAATTCGCGCATCCGGTGAATCTCCCGCGACAACCGGCCAAGATCGCCGCCCAGCACCGCATTGACGATAGGCTGAAAACCTTCTTCTTCGGTTGCCGCACCAATCTCGGCATAGTCATCGACTCCTGCCGTTTTAGGGACAAGAGGGTCGGCGTCGCAATACAGGGCAAGCTTGTCGACCTCCGATTGCGCGAGGCGGACATCCAGCCCGGCAGCACGCGCAATGCGCTCCGCCACGTCGCCGTTCAGCCGCAGCCCCGCGCTGTCAGCCATCGCTCGCACCGATGCTGCAACCGACGAGAGATCGGGCGCATAGAACATGCCAACCAACGCGTCTGGGCGTTTTTCGAGGAGTTTCGCGCTGCGTGATTTATCGGTTGCAGAGGTCGCCACGACCAGCACCGGGGCAGCTTTTCCCGATCCAGCCGCGGCGGTGTCGATCAGGGTTTTCAGCGCATCGTGCGCCTCGTCACCGTTGGCGCGGACATAGATATGGCGGGCGTCCTCAAACAGCGATCCAGACCGCGCCTCATCCCCCAGCAAAGCTGGATCGCGCCGCAAGTCCGACCCCGCCAACTCGATCCGCTCACCCGCGTCTGATAGCGCGGCTATGATTTTGTGCGCCGCCGCGCTGGCTCCGGCCTCATCAGGTCCGCAGAAAAAGAAGATCGAGGCTTTGTCCCAACCGCGCGGCAGGCCGCGGGCGAAATCGGTGTTTTTGGCCTTCATCGCGCGCTCGCGATCCCGTTCACGGTGTCGTGGCGGCGCGCTGTTCGACACGCGCTCGCAATGTGAGCGCGATGCGGGTTGCCATCCGGTCCGCTACTTCGCGCGCAAGGTTTTCAAGCGCGGTCTGTTCTGCCGCAATTGTCGCGTATTCGCTAGACACCACGTCGATCCCGGCATCCGAACCATCGGTCGCATCAAGCAGGATTTCGCCCGTCGCCAGCTCGATCAATTGATAGCGTGTGCGCAAGATACGTCGTTCGCGGCTGATCGTATCATCGTTCAGCACGCCCAGCGCTTCGAGCGAATCGTCGATCCGCACTTCCAGCCTATAGACAGCCGTGCTTTCGCCGCCCGCTTCAAGCCGTTCGGTAAGGGCGTTGCGGAGCAGCCACCCGCCGCGTCCCGGAATGGGCGACACATCGACCGCGCCAAGACCCTGCGCGACACTGGCGCTGGAACCGCCCGCATACAGCGGCTGTAACCCGCACCCAGCCATCAGCGGCGCACAGGCGGCAAGCGCGACAAGGGCCAGCGTTCTGTGCATCAGGTTACGATATTCACCAGTCTGTCGGGCACCACGATCACCTTTCGAATTGCCGCTCCGTCGATTGAACGCTGGACGTTCTCGCTTGCGAGCGCAAGCGCTTCCAAGGTGTCCTTCGATGCACCCTTGGGCGCGGCCAAGGTGTCACGCAGCTTGCCCATGTGCTGGACCGCGATGGTAACTTCATCCTCAACCAGCAGGGCCGGATCGTGTGCGGGCCAAGGTGCATCGGCGATAAGACCGGTGTTTCCCGCTCCCGCCCAAGCCTCTTCGGCCAGATGCGGCATCATCGGGCTAACCAGATGCATTAATGTAGTGATCGCGAAATTCCGGCTTTCGCTTGGTACGGCTTTTTCAGTGGCGCCGGTGAGTTCGTAGATGCGCGCCACCGCCTTGTTAAAGCCAAGCGCCTCGATGTCCTGAGCCACGGCGACCATGGCCTGATGTGTTTTGCGCGCGAGAGCCTTGTCTTCGCCGCTCGCAGAGGGATCGAGCTGCTGGAACAGCCGCCATAGGCGCTGGACGAAGCGCCCGCAACCCTCGATCCCGCTCGCCGACCACGGTAAGTCGCGTTCGGGCGGGCTGTCGGACAGCATGAACCAGCGCACCGCATCCGCGCCATAATCCGCCATGATCGCATCGGGATCGACGACGTTCTTCTTGGACTTCGACATCTTGACGACGCGGCCTGCCGTTACCGGCGCGCCATCCTTGATCGCCACCCAGTCGACGCCATCCTTGCGCACTTCGTCCGGGCTAAGCCAGCTGCCATCGCCATGACTGTAGGTCTCATGTGTCACCATCCCTTGGGTAAACAAAGCCGCAAACGGCTCCTTCACATCGAATTTGCCGATGTGGGATAAAGCGCGGGTCCAGAACCGGGCATACAGCAGGTGCAGGATCGCGTGCTCGATACCGCCGATATAGTGCTGCACCGGCATCCACTGCGCGATTTCCGCCGGGTCGAACGGCTTGTCTGCAGGCTGGCTGGCAAAGCGCAGGAAATACCACGATGAGTTGGTGAACGTGTCGAGCGTATCGGTCTCACGCCGAGCCTTTGCGCCACATTGCGGGCAATCGACGTGTTTCCAGGTCGGATGGCGTTCAAGCGGATTGCCCGGCGTCTCGAAATCGACATCGTCGGGCAGCGTGACCGGCAATTGATCCTTGGGCACGGGCACGATCCCGCAAGGCTCGCAATGGATGAACGGGATGGGCGTCCCCCAGTAACGCTGGCGCGAAACGCCCCAGTCGCGCAGGCGCCAGACAGTCTTGCCCTCGCCCCAGCCGCCATGCTGCGCGCGAGCAATGACTTCCGACTTCGCGTCCTCCACGCTCTTGCCATCGAGAAAATCTGAGTTGACGATCACGCCGTCCCCAGCCTCAGCCTCATCGCCCATGGCCGCGTCGGCTTCGGATGGATTACGCGCAACCACACGGCGGATCGGTAAGTCATATTTGGTCGCGAATTCAAAGTCGCGCTGGTCGTGTCCGGGCACGCCCATCACCGCGCCGGTGCCGTAATCCATCAGCACGAAATTCGCGATGAACAGCGGCAGCTCTGCACCGGTAAACGGATGGCGCGCCGTAACGCCGGTGTCAAAGCCCAGCTTTTCTGCTGTTTCCAGCTCGGCAGCTGTGGTGCCTCCGCGCTTGCACTGCTGGATGAAGGCGGCAACGGCATCGTCCCCGGCAAGGCCCTGCGCAATCGGATGGTCAGCGGCGATGGCACAGAAACTCGCACCAAAGATCGTGTCGGGCCGGGTCGTGTAAACCGGCAGTTTCTCGCCATTCGAGAGATCGAACGAAAACTCGAGCCCGGTTGACTTTCCGATCCAGTTTTCCTGCATCAGCCGGACTTTTTCGGGCCAATCCTTCAGCTCGTCCAGCCCGCTCAACAGTTCTTGCGCAAAATCGGTTATCTTCAGGAACCACTGGTCCAGCTTGCGCTTTTCAACCGCGCACCCGATCGCCAGCCCTTGCCGTCGATCACCTGTTCGTTGGCCAGCACGGTCATATCGACCGGGTCCCAATTGACCTCGCTCGACCGGCGATAGACGAGGCCTGCAGCATACATATCAAGGAACAGCGCCTGTTCCTGCCCGTAATATTCGGGATCACAGGTCGCGAACTCGCGCGTCCAGTCGAGCGCAAAACCAATGCGCTGCAATTGCGCTTTCATTCCGGCAATGTTGGCTCTGGTCCACTCGCCCGGATGGACCTTTTTCTCCATCGCGGCGTTTTCCGCCGGCATCCCGAATGCATCCCACCCCATCGGATGCAACACTTCGAAACCGCACATCTTCTTGTACCGGGCCAGTACGTCGCCCATCGTGTAATTACGCACGTGCCCCATATGGATGCGACCCGAGGGATACGGGAACATTTCCAGGATATAGCTTTTGGGCTTTGCACTGTCGGAATCGGCGACGAATGTGCCTGCCTCGTCCCACGCGCGCTGCCAGCGACCGTCGGCGATGGACGGATCGAAACGGGTATCAGTCATGGTGATGCTCGGTTATGCGCGGCTTCACAGGCGCATGGATGGATCCAAAAGCGCAAAATCGCGATCAGCCTGCAACAGCCTTGCGACGCAGATCGCGCGCCTTGGTCAGGATGATATCTTCCAGCTTCTGCACAGTCGCTGCCTGAACCGGAGCATCGACCCAGCCATTGCCCTGCGCAACCTGACGCACCGCCGCCACCCGCAAGGCATCGGCACGCAAATCCTGATCGAGGATCGTGATGGTCATTTTCACCCGCTCATTGGGGTTGCTGGGATTGGCATACCAGTCGGTCACGATGACGCCCCCGTTACTGTCCGCCTGAAGAAGAGGGGCAAAGCTGACTGTATCCAGCGCGGCGCGCCACAGATAGGCATTCACACCAATCGTATTGATCTGCGCGGATTGCAGGTCCGACTTTGGCTGATCGCGCCCTCCGCATGCGGCCAGTGCGGCAATCGCTGCCAGTCCAAAAACGGCGCGGGAAATGGCGAAAGTTGCGTTGGGCACGGCGGCAATGTTCCTCATTCGTGATATTCATATGCTCTATAAACAGCGCACCGGCCCCGGCAAGTGTGCGCTTGCCCGATTACCGATGAACCACCTTGCGAGCTTTGCGGCAAATCGACCTACCGATTCGCTGGGGCTTCATATTTGACCCGGTTGAGCCGCGCGGGGTTTACCTTTTGTGAACCTGAAAATACCGTGCAGCCCTTGGCGCGACGCCGCGAATCGCCCGGATTCCATGGTCTGCCCCTAGAATATGTGTGCACAAGGACACAGTCGCGACACTTACGGCATGGCTGCTTGTGGAAAAACATTGCGCGCCCTTCCGTCACGGTTCTATCAAAATCCGCAAGTACTTCGATCGAGGGGACGATCAGGTGGGGTTCAGCAATTATGAGCCATTGCCATCGTCGCAACGAATTTATGGGAGCGATTCAGCAATGCCACGGCGGCAAGATTCAAGAGCATCACGGCAGATGAAACTGCCGCTGTTCGGTGTTGCCGCTGCGCTGATGCTGGCCCTGCCGACTGCAAGCCTCGCGGTCGTGACGTTTGGCCTCGATTCCAAAGAGGACACGTCCGGCGCGCTGGACCTGTTCACACCCGCCTCGGTGGATCCTGACCTCGTTGCCCGTATCGCTCCGAAAGCTCGGGAGAAAGGCCTTCGGTTCACTCCGGCCAGCTCCAACCCGGCACTGGGCCATGGCCCCGTTACGGTCGCGGTGCGAATCGACAACGGCAACCCGCAGGCAATTTCGGTGCGCAATTCGGTCGCATCGGTGCCTGGCACTGGCAAGAGCCTGACCCCGATCAAGACTGCGCGATTCGATTTGGGGACTGCGCGCGGCTATCAAAGCTTTGCGCGCACCGTGGCGCTGCCCGCAAATGTGCGCAGCCTGAGCGTTCCGGATCTCTCCGAATTTGAGCCCGCCCTTCCCACCGCGAAGGACAAGCCAAGCCGCCTTCAGCCGCGCATCGCGCTTGAGGATGAACGGATCACCGGGCGTTCGGTCAACACACTCGATGCAATGGGTGCCCAGACGGTTGATGTGGGCGGCAGTTTCCGGGTTTCGTCAAAAATCGATGTGACCGCCGGTGTGCGGCTCAGTCAGCAACGCGAACGGCTCGATCCGCTGACCAATTCGGATCAGGACAGTCAGGCGGTGTATGTGGGAACCCAGATCAAGTTCTGATCCTGCACAAACGCGCAACCATTTTCCAATTCGCTATACCTAACTCGAAAGACCCTGCTTCGGCGGGGTTTTTTGTTGCCTGACGCTACGGCTTGGCTACGCTGCTTGCATAACAAGCGGGAGAGAACAAGATGAGCCGAATTGCTATTGTCACCGGTGGAACGCGCGGTATCGGTCGCGCCATTTGCGAACAATTGGTGGCGGATGGCTTTACCGTGGTGGCAAATTACGGGGGCAATGACGACGCGGCAAAGGCCTGCGAAGAAGACATTGGCGTCAAATGCTACAAATGGGATGTCGGCGATCATCAGGCAGCGATAGATGGGTGCGCCCAGGTCGAAAGTGAGATCGGGCCCATCGACGTTGTCGTCAACAACGCCGGGATCACCCGCGATGGCACGCTGCACCGGATGAGCTTTGAAGACTGGAACGAGGTTATGCGCATCAACCTTGGGGGGTGCTTTAACATGGCCAAAGCGTGCTTCCCCGGAATGCGCGAACGCAAATGGGGTCGGATCGTCAATATCGGTTCGATCAACGGTCAGGCCGGACAATACGGACAGGTCAATTATGCGGCTGCCAAATCGGGAATTCACGGCTTTACCAAGGCACTGGCACAGGAGGGCGCCAAATTTGGCGTTACCTGCAACGCCATCGCGCCGGGTTATATCGACACCGACATGGTAGCGGCGGTTCCGGAAAACGTGCTGGAAAAGATCGTCGCCGGAATACCGGTTGGGCGGCTTGGACAGGCCAGCGAAATCGCCCGCGGTGTCAGCTTTCTGTGTTCGGAAGATGCCGGCTTCATCACCGGCTCCACCATGAGCATCAATGGCGGTCAGCACATGTATTGAGCCAAGTTCGCGATCAGTGGCCGATCTATTGGCAACGCCATTGAGATCAATGCGTCCTTTGCACTTCGTTAAGCATACCGGGTTACTATTCGTTATCCCTGATTTTCAGGGCTGATGATCAGGACCAATAGGGGGGTGCTTCATGAACGCGACGACCACGATAATGCCAGATTTGCAAATCGCTGCGAGCGATGAAATGCGCGACGATGCAGAACGCGGCGAGGTGCGCGCGGCGAGGCGCAAATCGCTGATGCTGCGCAGCGCGAAAGTAATCTGCCAGACCGGCGAGTACGTATGCCTGGTTCGCGATGTATGCGAGATCGCGACCTCGCTCAGTTTCCTGCACGATGCGCCGCCAGAGCCGCGCATCCTGCTGTGCCTTGCCAATGGCAATACCTATCCGATCGAGCGCGTCTGGTCGGGCAAGCGACAGGCCGGGTATCGTTTCGGCGGACATGTTTCGCTAGAGGATTTCATGCACGAAACCACCCCTTTCGAAGCTCGTCCTACCCGTCTTGCCATAGCTGCGAACGCGTTGCTGACCGATGGAAGGACAAATCATCGGGCGCGTCTGCTCGACATTTCCACCCACGGCGCGAAATTCGAGTGCACCAGCACGCTGAGACAGCGCGGACTGATCGGGTTTCATTTGAACGGATTGAACGCGCGCCTCGGTCAGATCGCCTGGAGTGATGGCAGCGGCAGGATTGCGCGGTTCGGGCTGCAATTCCAGCACCCCGTCCCACTTCGCGAACTGGCGCAGGCGGCGTTGCGGCTGCAACCCTTCGACGCACCGGCACCCGGTGGCGTCCGCGAGACGCTGGCAAGGGCGCGGGCAGCCTGATTACGGATTATGCAAGCCAGTAACCGCTCACCTTCCAGACGCCGTCCTCCCAATTCAGGACCACAGTTTCGGTCACGCCTTTGCGATTTTCAAAGTCGGTCATGAACACCACCATCTTGTAGGATGCAGGTGGCGTGGAATGAGATCCGAAGTGATCCAGTTTCCGGTTTACAGCCTTGCCGAGCGGCGCGCGCGTCTGTTCGCCCGCTGCAACCCATGCAGCCAGCGTCAATTCCTGCTGCCATACTTCGGCTGCCTTGTCGAAACCACCCTCCCAATCCTGCGCATCGGTCAGCAACAGCCACTGGCGCGCGACGCCCTCCAGCGGATCGAGGACTACCGGTTTATCTGATGATACCTGAGCCATCGCTGCTGAATTGCCATTTGCCGATGCGGAAAAGCTGCCTGTCATCCAGATGGCAAACGTTGCAATCAATATCGACATAACAACAGTTCCTCCAATCCAAAGCGCCGCATTGGTGCGATGCTTTTCACTTGGAATATGTTGGGTCAATGTGGCCGCAGGTGCATCCCCCAATTGTTCGGATACAGAATTTTCAGGCGCTTTTGCCTCGCTTTCGAACAACAGGCGCGCAGCTTCACGGCTGCTGGTTACATCAAGTTTCCGGCGCGCGGTGCGCAGGTGCTCGTTGATTGTGTGAACCGACAAGTCCAGGGCGCTTGCCGCAGACTTGGCGTCGTGCCCGCGTACGATCAGGCGCAGTGTTTCTTTTTCCCTGGCGGTCAGCGCATCAAGATGTTCGGCCATTGCTAGATACTAAGGCAGGGATGGCATTCGAAACCACCCCAAAAAACTTGTAGTACACCTCCACTCGCCTATCCCGGTGAAGACCATGCAGCAGCCTTTCAAACCCGCCTATCACCCCCCGGTCAAACGCTCGATCGCGATTGCGGGGCACAAGACGAGCATCAGCCTCGAGCCGGTATTCTGGGAGATGCTGCGCGAAGCCGCAACACGCGAAGGCCAGCCAATCAGCACATTGGTGGCGCGCATAGATGCAGAACGGATCAAGGCGGAAACCCCGCCGGGTCTGGCGAGCGCAATCCGGGTATGGCTGGTGGCGCATTACATCAAAGCGATGGCTGACATATTGCAAAGCGAAAAAGGTACGAAGGGCTAAATGAGTGCCCCTCCAAAGACACTATTGACTATAAAATCTACTTATGTAGAGTTTTGGAATGGCACGACGTAAACATGTCTCATTTCAGACAATCTGCATATTCGAGGAACTCACCTGCACAGTTGGCTGGCTGCATGGTTACGAGCTGATGCAGCGAACAGGTCTGAAATCGGGATCACTTTACCCAATCCTGATGCGACTTGCTGACGACGGATTGCTGGAATTGCGTTGGGAAGACAGCAAAATGCCGGGTCGGCCGCCGCGAAAAGCCTATCGATTGACTGCCGAAGGGCGAACATTAGCGAGGATTCGGATCGGGGAGCGCGCGTCGCCGGGCGGTTCGCAGGGATTGGCCTCGGCATGAACTGCTTCTACAACATGACCTGTGCCACGCTGAAACTCGCGAGCTGGATTGCGCCAGAAGAGCGCAAGATCTGGGCGCGCGCCATGATTACAGAGATTTCCTACATTCCCACCAGCGAGCACGGCGCGTTCGCGTTCGGGTGCCTGTCTGTTTCCACTCGTGAAAGGATTGTTGCAATGAATATACCCACGCGTCTCATCCAAGGGCTCTTGCTCTCCGGATGCGCCTTGCTCGCATTGCTTGGGCTCGCCAATGGAGCGGCCAATATTGCGCTTGATCCTGCCGTAGGTATCGCGTTCTTCCTTTCCGGAACGCTCTGGGCCGCTGCATTTGCATGCGCTGTTGCTGGCGCGCGCGCACTGCTGGCCCGTTTGGCTGCTGGCGGTATCGCGTTTTACGTTGCGCTTGGAATTGCCGGAACTGCCGGGTGGCCTGCGTTTGAAAGCAACCCGGAATTGTTTCAGAGCTATTCGCTCGAAGGTATTTCGCTGTTCGCGGTTTTGTTGGCAGTTGCGAGTGTGGCGGCGTTCTGGCCGCAACAACTCGCAGAAGCCTAATCGTCGCCCACCCGCTCGATATCCGCGCCTACCAGCTGCAGCTTTTCTTCCAGCCGTTCGTATCCGCGGTCAAGGTGGTATAGCCGCCGCACGGTCGTCTCGCCTTCGGCGGCGAGTCCGGCGATCACCAGGCTCATTGAGGCGCGCAGGTCGGTTGCCATCACTTCGGCACCGGTCAGGGTTTTCACACCCTTTACAATCGCGGTTCGGCCCTGGGTTGAGACATCGGCGCCCATTCGGGTGAGTTCGGGCACGTGCATGAAACGGTTCTCGAAAATCGTCTCCTTCAGCACGCTAGTCCCTTCAGCCTTGCACAGCAGCGCCATTAATTGCGCCTGCATATCGGTGGCAAGTCCGGGGAACGGCGCAGTTGTCAGATCAACAGGTTTGAGCGCGCCATTGGCCGCGACATTCACACCCTTGGCGTCCTCTTCCACGTGCAGCCCGATCTTGCGTAGCGCAGCAAGCGTCGACCCCATATCGCCGGCATTTGCCCCTTCCAACCGGACTTCGCCTCCGGTAATCGCTGCCGCGCAGGCATATGATCCCGCCTCGATCCGGTCGGGCATGACGCGATAGGTCGCGCCATGCAGGCGTTTGACACCGTGAATGGTAAGATCGGATGTACCAATTCCCTCAATCTCCGCACCCATAGCGCACAGCAAGTTGCACAGATCCACGATCTCGGGCTCACGCGCGGCCCCGGTCAGGCGACTGGTGCCGTTTGCCAAGACCGCAGCCATCAGCGCGTTTTCCGTCGCGCCTACGCTGACCACCGGGAAATCGAAGTCGCCACCTGGCAGGCCGCCGTCGGGTTGCATCGCTCTCACATATCCCTGTGTCAGCTCGATCTCCGCCCCGAATGCTTCGAGCGCCTTGAGGTGCAGGTCAATGGGACGGTTGCCGATCGCGCAGCCGCCGGGCATAGACACCGTCGCTTCGCCATCGCGAGCGAGCAGCGGACCTAATACCAGAATGGACGCGCGCATCTTTCGCACCAGGTCATACGGCGCCACATTGGATGTCAGCCGCGATGCCTCGAAAGTCACGACCCTCCCAAATTCCTCGGACCGCTTTCCATGAATTTCGGTCGATACCCCGAATTGCGTCATCAGATGCTGAAACCCGTCGATATCCGCCAGCCTAGGCAGATTGCGCAGGGTCAACGGCTCTTCGGTCAAAAGCGCGCATGGGATGAGTGTGAGAGCAGCATTCTTCGCGCCCGAAATGGGAATAGTGCCCGAAAGGCGGTTGCCGCCGCGAATGATCAGTTTGTCCATTACCACGCCATAGCGAACCACGCTTTTCACGCAACTGACACGCGCCTCTGTCTTTGAGTGTCTTCACCAGCGCGGGATTGACCTCGCCATGGGCGCGCGGCATTCATCCTTCGACCGTGCGCCTGTGAGGCTGACCGCGCATCAACAGAGGAACCCGATGACCGATCCCGCCAGAAAGCCGATCCGAAAGGCTGTTTTCCCCGTGGCCGGCCTTGGCACACGGTTTTTACCCGCGACCAAAGCCATACCCAAAGAGTTGCTTCCGATCGTTGATCGTCCCCTGATCCAGTACGCCGTCGACGAGGCGCGCGAAGCCGGGATAGAGCAGATGATTTTCATCACCGGACGGGGCAAAACCGCGATCGTGGAACACTTCGATATTGCTTACGAGCTTGAGGCCACGATGAGCGAGCGCGGCAAGGATCTGAGCGTACTCGACCCGACGCGCGCGACGCCCGGCGATATCATCACCGTACGCCAGCAAGTACCGTTGGGGCTGGGCCACGCGATCTGGTGCGCGCGCGCGATTGTGGGGGATGAACCGTTCGCGATCTTCCTCCCCGATGAACTGATGATCGGGAAACCGGGCGGCTCGGGTTGCATGAAACAGATGGTCGATGCCTATGAAAAGGTCGGTGGCAATCTGATCAGCGTGCTCGAAGTGCCGATGGAGGAGGTTTCAAGTTATGGTGTGATTGATCCGGGTGCGTCTCAAGGTGCGCTTACCGAAGTGAATGGGCTGGTCGAAAAACCGCCACAGGCTGATGCTCCATCGAACAAGATTATCTCGGGCCGATATATTCTCCAGCCCGAAGTGATGCGTACGCTGGAAACGCAGGGCAAGGGTGCTGGCGGTGAAATCCAGCTAACCGATGCGATGGCGCGGATGATTGGCAGCCAGCCGTTCCACGCGGTGACATTCGAAGGCAATCGCTACGATTGCGGAAGCAAGCTGGGCTTTGTCGAAGCGACGCTGGCGCTGGCATTGCAGCGCGAGGACATGGGCGCAGAAGTGCGCGCCATGGCGCTGCGGCTGCTGGGTTGACCCTTATGTATTGAATGAAGACGCCGCCCGGAATAATGGTCCGGGGGCGACGAATTCATGGCAAGCCTGATGGTCTACTCTGCGGCGTCTTGCCCCTCCGACCTTGGTTTGAATACCCTTTTTCTCGGGGGCCTGAGCGGGTGCCGCAACATCGTTGTCGAACGACAGTTGCGAAGCCACTTTCTCGATCCCGGCCGATTCCCTGGCAGCAGTCTGGACCAGCCCGCCGAGCGATGACCCATCGAGGCCCAGCTCTTTCATCAGCCCATCGAGCACCGGTGCCTGCGCGCGATAGGCAAGCGCGGCGGACACCGCGTCGCTGGCAAGATTGCCGGACAGGCCACCTCCACCGCCAGCGCTACCATTCGCCGCGCCGCGCCCGCCATTGGTGAGCCCGTCGACCTGCACGATTTTGATCGAGTCGATCGATTCCATTGGCTTCGCGCTCTCGCGAATGACTTCGGGCAGCACTTTGAGCAGCGCCATTTTGGTCTGCAAGCTGATCTGGTCCATCGAGAGGATATTGGCAGCCTCGTTGATCGCGCGTTGACCTGCGGCCTCCACTTCAAAACGCACCCGAGATGCCTCGGCACGCAGCTTTTCTGCCTCCGCATCGCCCTCCGCCTCGCGGCGGACCGCTTCGGCACGATTGGCGGCAGCGTCGCGTTCCGCTTCGGCATCGACGCGGATTTTGATGGCGTCGCGTTCGGCCTGCTTCGACGCTTCGATCAGTTCGATCTTTTTCTGACGTTCGGCGATTTCACTCTCGCGCGAGGTTGAGACCTGCTCTTCCGCGGCCACGGCCTTCGCACGGGCAGCATCGGCCTCAGCCTTGGCCTGGCTTTCCTCGCGGCTCTTGTTCTGGACCGCAATCTGCTGTTCCTGCCGGGCGATTTCGAGCGCGCGCTGCTGGTCGATCCGTGCTTCCTCGACCAGACGATCCGCCTCGATCTGCTGAGCGTCCACCTGCTTTTTCGCCTCGATCTTGGCGGCATCGGCCTCGCGCTGGCGTTCGGCCTGTTCGCGGGCGATTTCGGACATCTGCGAGGCGCGCCGCACCTCGACTTCGCGTTCCTGTTCCAGCCGGGCGTATTCCTGATCCCTGCCGATCTCGAACGAACGCTGGTTCGCTTCGAGGTTTTTCGTCTCCATCTGAACGCGCGTGTCCTGCTCGATATCGTTGCGCAGCTTCTTGCGCGCTTCAATCTGTTCGGTCAGCTTGGTCAGACCCTCGGCGTCAAACGCATTGTTGGCGTTGAAGTGTTCGATGCTGGTCTGGTCCAGCCCGGTGAGCGAGACTGATTCCAGCTCCAGCCCGTTCATCGCCAGATCGTTGGAGGAGACCTGCTGCACCTTCTGCACGAAGTCTGCGCGCTGTTCGTGCAATTCGTTCATGCTCATCCCCGCCGCGACCGATCTCAGCGCGTCGACGAATTTGCCCTCGACCAGATCCCTCAGCAGATCGGGCTGCATCGTGCGCATACCCAGCGTCTGCGCGGCCATGCCGATAGCGCCGGCATCGTGTCGCACGCGGACGTAGAATTCCGCCTTCACATCGATCCGCAACCGGTCGAGCGTGATCAGCGCCTCGGTATCCTTGCGCACAACGCTAAGGACGAGGGTGTTCATGTTGACCGGCATGGTTTCATGGAACACCGGGAACACCAATGCGCCGCCGTTCATCACGACCTTTTCCCCGCCGACACCGGTCCGCACAAAGGCAGTTTCCTTTGACGCGCGGCGATACAGCGTCGTGAGGAAGATGAAGATCGCGAGGATACCGATCAGCAGGGCGCCGGCATAAATCGCAATGGTCGTTAGGGATTCCATGTAATCTCCTGTCTTTAATTCCATATGCCCGCGCTTGCGGGGCTTAATCCAGTCCCAGCAGCGGGCTTTCGTAATGCACCGCAAAGAATGTCTCGCCCTCGCGCCGCACCAGCAGAACGGTTTCGCCCGCTTGCAAGGCGGTTTCGGGATCATGGGGTTCAACCATGACAAAATGGGGTTTGCCAAACACATCCATCACTTTTGAGCGCGCGGGCGATCCGCGTTTCGCCGTTCCGATCTGAATTTCAGCATCGCGGCGCACCAGACTGTCCAACGAGACGGCGGTGGTTTCATCCTGCGGCAATATCCCAGACAGCGGGCGGGTCAGCACGCCGTTCAGCGGCAGTGCCCCGATCCCGGCCAGCACCGCGGCCAGCGCCGGGTCCAGCGGCCTGCCCAGCAGCGATGCCGCCAGCTCCTGTCCGGCGACACCGATGGCCGCGAATACGAACAGCAACATCATCAGCCAGATCAGCAGCGGCACCTTGCCCAGGCCCAGCAGGCTGAAAGCGCCATCGACAAAGCCAGCGCTGCCGCCCGTTGCGCCAGCATCCACGTCCAGATCGAAATCGGCATCTGCACCGTCGAACACATCGCCCAGACCGATGATCTGGGCCAGGCTGATCAAGACAAGCGCGACCAGAGCGATCAGGAACGGCAGGTTGTGGGGTTCAAGCAGAGTCATCGTCTGCCACCCGCAAAGGCTCCTGCCGCACGTGCAGCAATACAGGTGTTGACAATTTTTCCCATGGACAGATGACTACCCGAATGTGCCGCGAAATGACAGAATAATCGGATTCTTTTGTCCAAAAGAACGCAACTGAGTTCATGATATGGCCTACTGTGCTATTATTGTTGCGTGGCCACGCAATTGAACCAGCCGCGACTGCTCACGTCGTGAACTTCAGCGGCAGCGTCTTCAGCCCGCCGACAAAGGTGCTGGTCGCCCGCTTGGCCTCGCCCGCAAGCTCAACCGTCTCAACCCGGTCCAGTAGCGCCTCGAACAGCAACCGCATTTCGAGCCGCGCCAGATGCAGACCCAGGCATTGATGCGCGCCCGCACCAAAGGCGAGGTGGCGGTTGGGCGTGCGGCGTGCATCGAACCGGCGCGGGTCAGCAAATTGCGCAGGATCGTGATTGGCGGCGACGTAATTGATCATCATCCAGTCGCCTTCGCGAATCGTCTGCCCGCCCACTTCGACATCTCGTGCGGCGGTGCGCATGAAATGCTGCACCGGAGACGTCCACCGGATCGCCTCCTCGACGATGCCGGGCAACAGCGAGCGGTCGGCCTTCACCTGCGCCCATTGATCCGGATCCTGTGCCAGCGCCTGCATCGCGCCTGCTGTGGATGCGCTGGTTGTATCGTGACCCGCGGTCGCGACGATGATGTAGTACCCCGCCATATCGCGGGGAGGCAACGGCGCTCCGTCGACGGTCGCATTGGCGATCACGCTGGCGACATCATCGGTGGGATCAGCCCTGCGATCCTGCGCGATTGCAGCAAAGTAATCCTCGAACGTCCTCACCGCCCCTGCGACCAATTGCACCACCTGTTCGGGCGTCATGTTGTCCATGCCGGTGCCCGATAGATCGGCATCCTGACCGCCGAACAATTGCTGTGTCAGCATCTGCATACGCGGTTCATCCTGCGGCGGCACACCCAGGATCTGCATAACGACGCGCAGGGGATAGGGGCCGGCCACCAGCTTCACGAAATCGATTTCAGGCCCCGCCTCAACCATTGCCTCCACGGTGCGGGTCGCCAGCGCGCGGATCTCACCCTCCAGCCGGGCAAGGTTGCGCGGCATGAACCATTCCTGCGTCAGCTTGCGATATTTGGGGTGGATCGGCGCGTCGAACACGACGAGCGAATCGACCAGCATGTTCGATCCAGTCGCCGCGCGGCTGAATTCGATCGCCTGGTTGAAGCTGAATACCACGGGCCGAGGATTGTTGAGGAAGGTCGCATTGTCCTTCGATATGCGCATCACATCGTCGTAGCGGGTGATGAGCCAGAACGGCTCGTACAGCCCTTCTATCTCTGGCACGACCTTGGCGACCGGCATGGTTTCGCGCAGGCCATCGAACACGTCGAGCAACCCGTCCCACTCGGCGTATGCGTGCGGGTCGATGACGGTTTTTGCGATATCCGTAGGCAGGATCGCCGGATGCGTCGCCATCAGGCTTCTGCCGCCGCCTTGGCCGCGTATTCATCGCGCAGTTCGCGCTTGTAGAGTTTCCCATTGGCCTCTCGTGGAAGTTCCGGGCGAAAGTCAAACAGGCGCGGCATCTTTATTCGCGAAAGGCTGGGAGCAAGGAAGTCGCGAAGCTCCTGCTCGAGTTGAGGCCCGGCATCGCTCATGTCGACCGGCTGCACCACCGCGACCACCTGTTCGCCGAGGTCCGCATCGGGCGCGCCGATTACGGCGGCATCCATCACCTTTTCATGCGTGATCAACAGGTTCTCGATCTCTTGCGGGTAGATGTTGACCCCGCCGGATATGATCATGTGGCTCTTTCGGTCGGTCAGGTACAGGAACCTGTCGGCATCCAGATGGCCGATATCGCCCAGCGTCATCCAGCCATGGTCGTTCATCGCCTCTGCCGTCTTGGCGTCATCGTTGTGATAGGTGGGCAGGTTTTCGTTCTCGAAGAAGATCAGCCCGTCCTCGCCCGGCGCGCATTCGCTGCCATCGGGGCCGCAGACATGCACCTTGCCATGGATCGCGACGCCAACCGTGCCGGGATGTGCCAGCCAGCCCGCGCTGTTGGCAAAGGTCATGCCGATCTGTTCGGACCCGGCGTAATATTCATTCACGATTGGCCCCCACCATTCGATCATCTCGCGTTTGATCGGCACCGGACAGGGAGCGGCGGCGTGCAAAGCGCGCTGGTGACTGGACAGGTCATAGCGGGTGCGGATCTCGGGATCGAGCTTCAGGAAGCGCACGAAATGCGTCGGCACCCATTGGCTATCCGTCACCTTGTAGCGTTCAATCGCTTTCAGCGCCTCTTCGGGGTCGAATTTCTCCATCACCACCACCGTCCCGCCAAGCCGGTGGACGATCGAGGACCAGCCGAGCGGCGCGGCATGATACAGCGGCGCGGGCGAGAGATAGACCATCGACCCATCGGCAGGCATCCCCACGCCCATCGTCGCCAACCCCAGGAGCGGGACTGGCGCCTGCGGATCGGGATCGACAGGGGAGGCAGGCTTCACGCCCTTGGGCCGTCCGGTGGTGCCCGAAGAATATAGCATGATCAGGCCTGCATGGGGATCCGCCACAGCGTCCGCACTGTGCCGGGATAGCTCAGCAGCAAAATCATCTGCGCCCCCGCTGTCCATCACCAAAATTTCAAGATCGGGGCACTCGACGCGCACGGTTTCCAGCACATCGGCAAACTTCGTTGAAGTCACCAGCAGCTTTGCCTCGCTGTCGTTGAGGATATAGGCAATTTCGGGGCCAGTAAGACGGGTGGAGATTGGCACCAGCATCGTGCCCACGCGCTGCGATCCCCAGTTGAGCGTGTAATAATCCAGTCGGTTTTCCAGCAGCACGGCAAAGGCATCACCACCATCGGCATGTGGCCCCATTTCACGCGCGCGCAACAGGTGCGCAAAGCGGTTCGCGGCGGCATCCAGTTCGCGGTAGGTCATCTGCTGCCCGCTGCCAGTCATGATAACGGCGGGATGATCAGGACGGCTTTGCGCGTGGGTAATCGGATGCATGGCTGTGTTTCTCTCCCATAACGCAGGCGAGCCGACTATGCAGCTGAGCATCGCGCTGACTCTCTCTGGGAAAGAAACGTAACGCAGCGCACCGCGCACTCAAGCGAAATCGGTGAGGCGACATCGGCGAAAGGCCCACAGGTCACAGTGAAGCCTGACGCAAGAAAGGCTGTAAAAAAGGCGGCGGGATTAACCCGCCGCCTGTACTCGGACACCCTCTCCAATGTCCGACCCGCTTTGCAGCGGGTAAGCTCTTGAGACAGGCTGGCTTACTGCCCGCCCTGTCCCGTCAGCTGGCCCGGGCGAAACCGCCCAGCGGCGCCGCGTTCCTGCTGTTCTTGCGCAATCAAGCTGCGCGCTTCGCCTTCTTTCATATAGGGAACCGGATCAACTGCAAGCCCCGCGACGCGCACTTCATAATGGAGGTGCGGTCCGGTGGAGCGGCCAGTCGAACCGACGTAACCTACGAGGTCGCCCTTGCGCACTCGCTCACCGCCGCCAACCGAAAGCTGCGAAAGGTGGGCGTAGCGGGTCTCGAGATCGGAACCGTGATCGATGAACACCACCAGACCATAGCTGCCGAAACGTTCCGCACGGTTGATGATGCCATCTGCGGTAGCATAAACCGGCGTGCCAGTCGGCGCGGCCATATCTATGCCGTGGTGTTGTTTGCGACGGCCCAGCACAGGGTGGGTACGCATACCATACGAACTGGTCAGGCGGCCGGAATTGAGCGGATTGCGCGAGGGCACCGAGACAACCGAGCGCTGCAGCACCGGCGCGACATCGGCGGCGAACGGATCGGGTCCGGCATTGTCGAGCGCAGTCCAGCTGGCGAACAGTTGGCGAAACCGAGGGTCACCCTTGGCCAGCGCCTCGCCCTGAGCTTCCTGCACCGGTTCGGTCACATCGGCGGCCACGCTGGCGGAGCTGTTTGCGAAGGCGGGGCTGGCAGCCATGACGAGCATTGCGGCTCCCACACTTGCGGTGATTTTCAGAAGTTTTTGCCCAAAAGCGATACGCATGCTGACCCGTTCCCTTGGTTTGGCATTTTTGCCGTTGGCACCTGTCGCGGCGCTTTTTTTCGATAATTTGGGAACCCGGTCCCGACTTGAGCGTCGAAGTAACGGTGAAAAGTCTTAAGATGCAATCTCTGCATAGAACTCTCGCGACAGACCGGCTGCAAGACGCGCCGAGTTGTTGAATGGTGGCTTTATCGCGCCTTTGAAATGTTGCCGGACAAGCTGTTTCCAAAGAAATTCCGCTGCTTCCCCGCGTTTTTCAGCGTGTGCGATAAAGTGTTTGGCACCAAATGCGACATGCCGAATTTCGTCGTCAAGGATGCGAGTTAGTATTTTTGCTCCATTGGCGTCGCCCGCAGCCCTCACTCTGTCCAGCGTTGCAGGTGTCACATCCAGACCCCGCGCCTCCAGCACCATTGGAACAACCGCCAGCCGCGCGGCAACATCTTGCCGTGTGTCATAGGCCGCCTGCCACAGTCCTCCGTGAGCAGGCAGCGCGCCGTAATGGCTGCCCAGCGTTTGCAGTTTACGGTCCAGCAGTGCGAAATGCATCGCCTCGTCTGCAGCTACCCAGAGAAAATCGCTGACGAACGCTTCTCCCATCTGCGCCCCGAATCGCCCTGCCATATCCAGCGCGAGGTCGATCGCGACAAATTCTATGTGCGCCAGGCTGTGCCACAGAGCGATTCGCCCGCGCTCCGATCCACCTTTGCCTCGCTTGGGCATTTTGCCGGGGTCGAGCAGTTCGGGCGTCGCGGGCCGCGCAGGATGATCCGGCATCGGCTGATCGAAGATCGGCTCCAATCGCCCCTGCCGCCACGCGCGCGCGACCTCGCGCGCAGCAAAGCATTTCGCACGCGGCGGCGCGGTGAGCAGCACGGCGCGGATGGCGGAAGCGACGGTTCGCACTTAGGCTACATCGCATTCGCGGCGGCAAGCACTTCGGCAGCGTGCCCCTTGACCTTCACCCTATCCCACACCTGCGCGATCTTTCCCTTCGCATCGACCAGATACGTTGTGCGAACCATCCCCATATAGGTTTTTCCGTACATCTGTTTTTCGGTCCAGATTCCCAGCGCATCGGACAGTCCGCCTTCCTCGGCATCAGTTGCCAGCGGGGTCGTGAGGTCATGCTTGGCGATAAAGTTCTGGTGCTTTTTGGCGCTGTCCTTGCTCACGCCAAGCAGATCGACCCCGGCGGCATCGAATTCAGCTTTCAACGCGGAAAAGTCCTTTGCCTCGGTGGTGCAGCCGGGCGTGTTGTCTTTGGGATAGAAGAACAGGACCAGCTTGCGACCTCTGAAATCGGAAGGTTTGACGCTGCCGCCATCGGGCGTTTCCATGGCGATATCGGGCATGGTGTCGCCGGCTGCGGGGGAATTGCTCATCGGGTTGGCTCCGTTTTTCGTTCGTGGAAGGTGGTGTCGCCAATATCGGCATCGAAGGTCTTGTTCCAGACCTGCCGCACGCGAGCGAGCGCGTTGGACAGATCGGCTAATAGGGTCGCATAATCGCTCACCCGGCACGATCGAGCCAGCGCGGCTGCCGCACTCACAGGTGGCTCGCCGGTGCCGGGCACCAGCAGTCGCAACGCAACCAGAGTGCGGGTCAGCAGATCGTAATCGGGCCGGAAGGTGGCGGGCAGCAGCCCGGCTTCGATAAGCGCTGGGATGGCAGTGCCCAGATCGGGCGAGTACGCCGCCGCGTAATCCTTCGCGAGCAGCGCGCCTGCACCTGTTACCCCGCACAATTGCAGGAAGTGGACGATGAACTCGCAATCGACCAACCCGCCGCGCCGCCGCTTTATATCAAGCGGGCCGGCGGGGACTTTATGCTGCGCCATCTGCGCGCGCATATCGGTTACCTCCCCGCGCAACCTAGCGGGATCGCGTGGGCGGAGCAGCACGTTTTGCATGATCGCATCGAGCGCGGCGCGCCCGTCATCCGATCCCGCCAACACGCGCGCGCGAGCCAGCGCCATGTGTTCCCACGTCCAGGCAGTGTCTTTCTGGTATTTTTCGAATGCCGCGCAACTAACTGCCAGTGGCCCTTGCGCGCCTTGTGGTCGCAACCGCGTATCCACCTCGTACAGCGCCCCTTGCGCGGTGGGGACAGACAGCGCGGCAGTCACCCGGCTCGCCAGCCGATTATAATAATGCGTCGCGGAAAGCGGGCGGGGTCCGTCCGATTGCGCGGCAAAATCGCCGGTGAACAGGTACACCACATCAAGATCGGATGCGTGGGTTAGCGCGCCACCCCCCAGCCGGCCCAGCCCCAGCACCAGCAATTCACTGCCAGCAATCGTGCCGTGTGCGCGCGCGAATTCAGTGTTTGCCCCGTCCACTGCCAATTGCACCGCAGCTTCTGCAATTCGCGCCAGCGCCGCTCCGATATCCAGCGGATCGGCCAGCCCCTGTATCAGCTGAATGCCAAGCGCAAAACGCAGCTCCCCCGTCACCAGCCGGATCGCATCGAGCAGCGCCTCATAATCGTCGCGCGCCGCGCTTTGCACGATCCGGTCGGCAATCTGCACCACCGAACCGGGCAACTCCAGTGCATCGCGTTCAATCAAAATGTCCAGCAATTCGGGTCTGCGCGCAAGTTCGTCCGATAGGGTCGGCGCAAGAGTGAGTGCCGCGACCAGCCGCGCCAGCAGATTGGGCCGCGCATTCAGCAGGCGGAACAGCGTGACGGCAGAAGGGGCGCGTTCCAGCAGGCTTTCCCACCGGGTCAGCGCGCGCATGGGATCGTCGCTTTCGGAAAAGGCCCTTAGCAACGCGGGCGTCAGTTCATCGAACGCGGCAAGCGCCTGCGTGCTGCGTAGTGCCTGATAGCGCCCGTCGCGCCACGCCGCGATGCGGGCTGCGAGTTCCTCGGTATTGTCGAAGCCCAGCATGTCGAGCCGCTCGGCCCGTGCCTCGATGGGTTGCGGATCTGGCGCGGCGGATGCAGCGGAACGAACCGGCTCGCCGATCAGGCCGCTGTAGATGGCTGCCGTGCTGTCAGTCAGGGTGCGCAATTCCTCGATCAGGGCTGAGCCATCGGCCATACCATCCAGCTGAGCGACCTGGTCCAGCGCATCGCCATCGGGCAGTGTGTGCGTCTGGCGGTCATTCACCATCTGCAGGCGGTGTTCGACGGTGCGCAGTCGGTCATAGCTTGTTCCGAGCACTCGCGCTTCTTCCGCCGCAATCCGGCCCGCGCGCGCCAGAGCGTCCAGCGCGTCGCGCGTGCCCCTGACCCGCAGCGCCGAGTCGCGCCCGCCATGGATCAGCTGATGCGTCTGCGCGATAAACTCGATTTCGCGAATGCCGCCGCGCCCGCGCTTCACATCAAACCCGGGACCGGGCGTGGCTGGCCCCTCGTGGTTGCCGCGTATCTGCGCGGTGAGCGCGCGAATTTCCTCACGAGCGCCGAAATCAAGCGTATGCCGCCAGACAAACGGCCGGATCGCCTCAAGAAAATCCTCACCGGCGTTAATGTCGCCCGCCGCCGCCCTTGCGCGGGTGAAGGCTGCGCGCTCCCACGGCAGCGCCGCACTCTGGTAATGCTCCAGCGCCAGCGCGCGCGGTACGGCAAGCGGGCTGATCTCGCTGGCCGGGCGCAGGCGCAGATCGACGCGCAGGACGTATCCCTCGCCCGTGCTTTCAGACAACAGTTTGAGGATATGGCGCGTGTACCGCTGCGCCGCTTCGCCCGGATCTTCACCCTCGCGATGTGGCAAGGTGGCCGGATCATACAGCAATACCGGGTCGATATCGGAGGAATAGTTCAATTCCCCCGCACCCTGTTTGCCCAGCGCCAGCGCGATGAACCCGCGTGCGGTATCCTCTCCGGTGCGTTCCGTGATCGCTGTGCGGATCGCCCGGTCGAGCGCGCGGTCGGCAAAATCGGTCAGTTCGCGCACCACGCGCGCCAGCGGAAATGCGCCCGCCAGATCGCCCACCGCCAGCGCGGTCGCCAGCGCCAACCGCTCGCGCCGCAGAGCGATCCCAGTGTCGGAGTGCATGCCGCGCGCTCGCGCCCATTTCAGCGCCGCCTCGCCCTCACCCGCTTCAAGCAGCGCAGCGAGATCGGGCAGGCGATCAAGCGATCGCCGCAGGAACGACGCGTGTTCGCGCGCGCGGCGCAGCGCATCGGTCCAGGCTGGGGGGTCTGCCATCACGCATATGGCTTTGGCCCGCCTTTGCAACTCTCGCAAGCGCACTTGTCGCGCGCTGTCATGCCTGTAAGAAAGTCTTGTATACGCGACAGGACCACCAAGGGACCGCCAACCATGAATATCAAGATAGCCGCCATCGCCTCCATGATCGCAGGGGCGCTCGCACTTGCCGCGTGCGATGGGATGCCGATGCCGGGCGGGGCCGTGCCCGATGCTCTCGACATTCCCGAAGTCGAGCCGGGCGAGCTCAGCGAGGCGACGATGATCGACGTCACGCGCATCCTCTCCAGCGACGAATATGAGGGCCGGATGCCCGGAACCAAGGGAGAGGAACTAACCGTCGCCCTGCTGATCGACCGGTTTGAAAAGGCGGGCCTGAAACCCGGCAATGGCGATTCGTGGGTGCAGGACGTGCCGCTGGTTGAGATTACGGGCAAGAATCACGCCCCGCTCACCATCACCGATGGCAAGACCGATCTGGCCTATGACTACGGCAGCGAATGGGTTGGCGTGTCCTATCGTGAGGATGCGCGCACGCAACTGGCCAACAGCGAACTGGTGTTTGTCGGATACGGCATCAACGCGCCCGAACGCGACTGGAACGATTACGAAGGCGTCGATGTAAAGGGCAAGACGGTGATGATACTCGTCAACGATCCCGATTGGGAGACGCCTGAACTCGAAGGGCCGTTCAATGGCAAGGCGATGACCTATTATGGCCGCTGGACCTACAAATACGAAGAGGCCGCCCGGCAAGGCGCGGCGGGTGCAATCATCGTCCATGATACAGCGCCTGCCAGCTATCCGTGGGCAGTGGTCGAATCCAGCTGGTCCGGCCCGCAGGCCTATGCACAGCGCGGCGAAGATTCCGATCCGATGACGATGATGAACGGTTGGGTGCAAAAGGCCGTAGCTGCTGAAATCCTCAAGGCCGCAGGGCAGAATCTGGAAACACTGACGGCAGCGGCAAAAAAGCCGGGTTTCGAAGCGCTGGAACTCGGCATGGCCGCCTCCACCAGCTTTGAAAACGATATGCGCAAATTCGCCTCCAAGAACGTCATCGGCGTGCTGCCCGGTGCCGAAGTGCCTGACGAATACGTGCTGCACACGGCGCACTGGGATCACCTTGGCCGGTGCAAGCCTGCGCCCGATGGCGATGATATCTGCAACGGCGCGGTCGACAATGCGACCGGCACGGCGGCTCTTGTCGCACTGGCAGAAGCCCATGCAAAGGCGGGTGCGCCCCGCCGCAGTCTGGTGTTCCTCGCCGTGACTGCCGAGGAATTGGGTTTGCTTGGCGCGTCCTATTATGCCGACAACCCGGTCTTCCCGCTGGATCAGACCGTGGGCGGCATCAACATGGATGCATTCCAGGTAGCCGGGCCAGCCAAAGACGTGACTGTGGTGGGACCGGGCAAGTCGCAGCTTGACCTGTTCATGGAAGCAGCGCTGACCGCCGATGGCCGCGTTGCGACCCCCAATCCAAAGCCTGAAGCAGGCTATTATTACCGCTCCGATCACTTTGCCTTCGCGAAGAAGGGCGTGCCGATGCTGTATATCGACGGGGGCGAAGATCTGATCGATGGTGGCCGCGCGGCGGGTGCAGCGGTGGCAGCGGACTACACCGAGAACCGCTATCACGGGCCCAAGGACGAATTTAACGAGGCGTGGGACTGGTCGGGCGTGATGGCCGACCTGCAGTTGTACTACCGCATCGGGCGCAGCATGGCGATGAGCACCGATTGGCCCAACTGGAACCCCGGTGACGAGTTCAAGGCGACCCGCGATGAAAGCTGCTCGTCCGCCGAAACGGGCTGCTGATCGGCGGGACTGTCCCGAAATGTCTCCTGTCATAATGCCGCCCGAATGGGCGCCACAGGACTGGCTGTGGATCGGTTTTCCGCATCTGGCGGAAGAGTGGCCCAACTATCTTGAGCGCGCGCAGGCGCAGATTGCTACCTTTGCCAGCGCTGTGGCCGATAGCGGGCAGGCGGTCCGCCTGCTGGTGCGCGACGATGCCAGTGAGCGCGCAGCGCGGGCGCTGGTGAGCGAGCGGGTGACGCTGGAACGGCGCGTCTATGGCGATATCTGGCTGCGCGACACCGGACCGTTGGTGGTGCTGGACAAGGGCGAGCGAGTGGCCTGCCGGTTCGGGTTCAACGGCTGGGGCGGCAAATATGAAATGCCTGGCGATGAGAGCATCGGCGCAGAAATTGCCCGTGATGCGGGATTGCTGGTGCGCACTTCCGCGATGATCCTTGAAGGAGGCGCGGTCGATGGCGATGGCACCGGGCTTGCCGTGACGACGGAGCAATGCCTGCTCAACCCCAATCGCAATCCCGGCATGGCGCGCGCTCAGATAGAGGCGGAGTTGGCGCGCACGCTGGGGTTTGAGCGAATGGTGTGGCTGGGCGATGGCCTCATCAACGATCACACCGATGGCCATGTCGATAACCTCGCCCGGTTCGTCGGGCCAAATCGACTGGTCGTGCCCGAAGCGACCGGGGCGAACGATCCCAATGCCGCAATCTATGCCGATGCGGCGGAGCGCGCGCATGACGCCGGGCTGGAGGTAGTGCGCATCCCTTCGCCCGGCCTCATTGAGCGGGATGGCGTGATCGAACCGGCCAGCTATGTGAACTTTGCGATCACCACGGATCTAGTGGTGGTGCCGACATTCGGCTCGCCCCATGATGCGGACGGGGTGGCGGCCATTGCAGCGCTATTTCCTGACCGCGCCACTATCGGCCTCCCCGGCGATGCGGTGCTGGCCGGCGGCGGCGGCTTTCATTGCGCAAGCCAGCAGATGCCCAGCGAAAGCGTGCGTGAGGCAGCGAATTAAAGAATCCTTAGGGTTTTGCCGCCAAATTGCGTCCCATGGCAAAAGCTATCACCTTCACGCGAGCGGCCTATGATGCTGCATTTGAGCGTTCGCAGGCGACGGCTTTGGCGGCTGCGCAGGCCTTCGTTCAAGGTATCATTGTTCTGTCCTGCGCCGCTGCGCTGATCCTTGCCGGTCAGCCACTTCCCCTCTGATCCGATTCATCTGGCCCTGATCCTGATTGCAGCGCCGGTGTAACCATGCGCGCGATCGCGGCGAATACCGTCGGCACAGTTTGCCGGAACGGAGATCAGCCATGCGCAGGAATCTGCTGTTTTTCGCCCTGTTCATCAGCGCGGCCGTGATTGCGGCAAGTGGGCTGAGTTCGACGCATATCTGCCCGTTCGGCGGTTGGCTCCGATGTTGCAGCGGCCAGCGGCGAACCGGTACTTATCGAACTGTTCACCAGTCAGGGCTGTTCATCCTGCCCTCCGGCGGATCGGCTGGCCCAACGCATGGCGCAAGAGGACGGTCTGATTGTGATTTCGCGCCCGGTCGATTACTGGGACCGCCTCGGCTGGAAGGACACGCTGGCCATTCCCGAAAACACCGCCTTGCAGCGCGCCTATGCCCGGCGCGGGCTGGGTGGGTATAACGGCATCTATACACCGCAAAGCGTGGTCGCAGGCGCCCTTGGCGAAGTCGGCTCCGATGAGCGCGCGCTGCGCGGTCTCGTCAGAGCGGCAAGGACGGCGCGCGATGACAGCGGCGCACGCTTGCGGATCAGGCGGGCAGGTGACAAGGGCCACGCAATCGGCATCGCAGGCAAGACTTCTAGCCCGGCGGAACTCGCCCTGATCGGGGTTGCCACGCGCAGGGAAGTAGCCATCGGACGCGGAGAAAATGGCGGACGAACGGTCCACTACACCAACGTTCTGGTCGATGAGGCGCGCCTTGCCACGTGGAGTGGCGGCCAGTCGAGCATCACCTTGTACAACGATCGCCTGCGCATGGCGGGCGCGGATCGGTATGCTATCGTGCTGCGCGAGCCGAACGGCGGCCCGGTGCTGGCTGCGCGCTGGCTGGATGACAGCGCGCTCTAGATCAGCCGCACAACCGCTGCGACGGCTGCCCCGGCCAGAATCGCACCCACGGCAGCGCGCCACACCGGATCGCTGATCGCGCCGCTCGCACGCGCACCCAGCGCATTGCCGATCAGGGCGGCGGGCAGCAGAGCGGCAGAAAGCGCCGCCAGCGGCCACGCCATGATCCCAAGCATCGCCCCAGAAGCCGCTCCCCCTGCCGCAGCAATTGTAAACACCAGCAGCATGGATGCTTTCGCAGTCTGGCGCGGTAAATCTCTCCCGACATAATACGGCACAACTGGCGGACCGGGCATTCCGGCATAGCCTGTCATCAGACCGCTGATGATACCGACACTGCCTGTCGCAAGTGCGCCCGGCTGCGCGGCGGACCGGCGGGGCAGCATCACGGCGAAAAATGCGCTTAGTGCGATGAAGGCAATCAGCACGCGCGCAAGATCGGCTCCGGTTGCGGCCAGCGCGATCAGTCCCAGCGGGGTCGCGATTACGCACAGCGCTCCTATTACCCAGGCGGAGCGCTCGGCATGGCGCACCAGCCGGCGGATTTCGGTAAGGCCAACCAGCACAGACAGGCCGTTGCCAACCAGCACCGCCTCCACCGGGGCCAGCGCCAGTGCGAGGATCGGGACCAGCAGGATTGCCATGCCGAACCCGGTCAGCCCGCGCACGAACGCGGCCCCGACAGCCGCAATCAGGGCGATGCCAATTTGCGCCGCGCTGAAATCAGCGAAAAGTTCCATCAGTGGCTCAGGTGACGCTCATAGCGCACCGCGCGCTTTCAGCCACACTTCCATTTCCGCAATTTCAGTTTCCTGCGCGTCGATGACCCGCTGTGCGAGATCGCGCGTCTGCGGATCGTCTGCATGTTTCAGCGCCACTTGCGACATTGCCACCGCTCCGCGATGATGCGCGAGCATCCCCTGCATGAAAGCGATGTCGGGATTTTCGGGAATGTCGGCCATTGCAGCATGCATACGGTCATTGACCTCGGCATAGGCCTTTTGCGCCTCTGTCAGATCGGCTCTGGCCATCGCGGCGGTATGCGCGGAATGGTCGGCGGCGTCGCCATCGGCACCGGCCCCGTCTGCGGGTGCCGCACCACCACACGCAGTCACGATCAGCATGGCAGGGAGCGCGGTAACAAGTGCCCCTCTCATCCGTTCTTCTCCACCAGATCAGGCGGTGTGGCGGCAGCTTTTAGCATAGCCACAGCCTCGTCGAGAGACAGAACGCGCTGATCCTTCTCGCCCAGCGTGCGCATCGCGACGGTGCCTTCCTCGGCCTCGCGCTTGCCCACCACCAGCAGGTGCGGCACCTTTGCAAGGCTGTGTTCGCGCACCTTATAATTGATCTTTTCATTGCGCGTATCACTGGTCACGCGGATGCCCGCCGCCTCAAGCTTGGCAAACACGTCCTTGGCGTAGTCGTCTGCGTCCGACACAATCGTCGCCACAACCGCTTGCACCGGGGCGAGCCATACGGGCAGGCGTCCGGCAAAATGTTCGATCAGGATGCCGATGAAGCGCTCATATGACCCGAAGATCGCGCGGTGCAGCATGACAGGACGATGCTTGTCACCGTCCTCGCCGATGTAATGCGCATCCAGCCGTTCGGGCAACACCCGATCAGACTGGATCGTACCCACCTGCCAGGTGCGCCCGATCGCATCGGTCAAATGCCATTCCAGCTTGGGCGCGTAAAACGCCCCCTCTCCCGGCAGTTCCTCCCATTCAAGGCCATTGGCGGTCAGCGCATCGCGCAGTTCCTGCTCGGCCTTGTCCCAATCCGCGTCCGATCCGAACCGCTGATCCGGGCGCAGCGCCAACTTGATATCGTATGTGAAGCCGAAGTCGCGATAGACAGCGTCCGCCAGTGCCAGGAAGGTCTGGACCTCGCCCACGACCTGATCTTCGGTGCAGAAGATGTGCGCGTCGTCCTGCGTGAACTGGCGCACGCGCATCAATCCGTGCAGCGCGCCGTGGGGTTCGTTGCGGTGGCAGCAGCCCATCTCGCCCAGCCGGATCGGCAGATCGCGGTATGACGTGATGCCCTGTTTGAAGACGAGTACGTGTGCGGGACAGTTCATCGGCTTGATCGCCATCCAGTCCGCATCTTTTGCAACGCTGGGGTGCGAGCCTGCGCCGCTGTCATCGACCTCGGGCACCATGTCGGGCACGGCGAACATGTTCGCTGCGTATTTTCCCCAATGGCCGGATTGCTCCCACTGGCGCACATCCATCAGCTGCGGCGTCTTGATCTCGCGATAGCCTGCGCCGTCCATCTTGCGGCGCATATAGGCTTCAAGCTCGCGCCAGATGCGATAGCCCTTGGGGTGCCAGAATACGCTGCCGTGCGCCTCTTCCTGCAGGTGGAACAGGTCCATCTCGCGGCCCAGCTTGCGGTGGTCGCGCTTGGCTGCCTCTTCGAGCCGGGTAAGGTGCGCCTGCAATTGCTTTTTGTTGAGCCAGCCGGTGCCATAGATGCGCGTCAGCTGCGCGTTGTTCTGATCCCCGCGCCAGTATGCCCCGGCGGTGCGCATCAGTTTGAACGCGTCAGGGTCCAGCTTCCCGGTGGAGGGCAAATGCGGACCGCGGCACATATCGAGCCAGTCGTCGCCCGACCAATAGACGGTCAGCTCCTCGCCTTCGGGCAGGGTCTGCGCCCATTCGGCCTTGAACGCCTCACCCTCGCCCGCCCACTTCGCAATGAGTGCCTCGCGGCTCCACACCTCGCGGCGCAGCGGTTTGTCCGCGCGGATGATTTCGCGCATCTTTTCCTCGATGGCGGGGAGGTCGTCCATGCCGAACGGTTCGCGTGAGGCCGGGGCCATCACGTCGTAGTAAAACCCATCGTCGGTCGCCGGGCCAAAGGTGATCTGCGTGCCAGGAAACAGCGCTTGCACCGCCTCGGCCAGGATGTGCGCGTAATCATGGCGTGCGAGCTCGAGCGCATCGGCCTCGTCGCGGGAAGTGACAAGCGCCAGCTGCGCATCGCCTTCGAACGGGCGATTGAGGTCGCGCAGTTCCCCGTCGACGCGCGCAGCCAGCGCCGCCTTGGCAAGGCCGGGACCAATCGCGGCAGCGATATCGGCGGGGGTGCTGCCCGGTTCCACTTCGCGCACCGATCCATCGGGCAGGCTGATCTTTAGCAATTGGGTCATTTTCGCAAATCCGTCTGGTTTAACGACGCCTTTGGCACAGCATGGCGCGCGCTTGAAGAGCGGTGTTGCGTTAAACCGGATTTCAGGGAGGACACCGCACCGCCCCGAACCGGGCGGCGCTGGCGGCGATCAACGCGCGACCAACAACCCCCGGAAGCCGGAGGTGGTGGTAGTGGGTGCAAGCCTGAATGCCATGCGGCCGATATAGTGGGAAGCGCCTGCCCTGTCACCCCGGCACCGAAAGGGGCCAAACCGCCCGATACTTGCTGAAACACCAACGCAGGAGGCAAACGGCTTTTCCATATTGGAAAGCAAGCTTGACATTAGGCGACTCGCATGACAAGTATCCTTTCCATAGTTTAAAGGAGGCTTTCCACATGACGATAAGGCTAAACTCCGTCCTGAGCATCGCAATCACCATCTCCGCGCTGCTAATGGTGCTGGCACCGCAGCCAGATAACGTCGCACACATGGCGATAGTGCGAGGCCTCCAATGACCGACGCACCGCACGCTGCCGCTGGATTTCTCGGTCGAGGACCGTTTTTCTGGGGCGCGCTGTTCATGGTGGGCATGTTTGGCGGTGCCGCGCTCGGGGCGTTCGGCGCATTGGAGCCGCCGTTCAACATGCTCGTGATGCTCTTGTCCATGTCGCTGCTGTTTCCGATGGTCCGCGCCCTTGAGGCCCACAACAGGCATCGCGGAAGCGGCAGTGAAGCGATCCTGCGCTATAACCGGCGGATGCTGCTCGCCAGCTTTGGCTATGTGTTGGGGCTGGGCATCGCGGTTTCGGTCTACAATGCAGGGCCGGTCGCAGGCGCCGCAGCCTTTGCGCTGGCGCTGTTGCCGACCCTGCCGACATTCGGCATGATTTGGGCGATGGGCCGATACCTCATGGAGGAGCAGGACGAATATCTGCGCCACCGCACAATCACGGCGTCTCTGATGAGCCTTGGCCTGGTACTTTCGCTCGGCATCTTCTGGGGTTTTCTGGAGACGTTTGGCGTTGTCCCGCACATCTGGGCGTGGTGGGTGCTGCCGGTCTGGGCCTTGGGTTTGGGTATCGCGCAAAGTTGGTTCACCCTTCGCGATCGCCGCTCCGATGCGGAAGAGGCATGAACAACCGCCTCAAGGTGCTGCGCGCAGAACGGAACTGGTCGCAGCAGGAACTCGCGGACCGCCTCGGCGTCAGCCGTCAAAGCGTCAACGCCATCGAAAAAAGTCGTTACGATCCCTCACTGCCGCTTGCCTTCACCATCGCGGAATTGTTCGACCTTCCGATAGAGGCGATCTTCAGCCGGGACTGAAAAACAGCAGCGCGGCGTTCATGGCCCACTTGTCCACCTACCAATCCGACCGGACCGCCATTATCTGTGCTTTGTGAGCGGTCTTCCCTTTCTCCTTGTTGCGCTGTCGATCGCTGCGGTTCTCCTGTATCGTCGCCATGCCCGGCAACGCCGGCGCGAACGGCTTCTGGCGAAGCCGCTCACTTCCGAACAGCGCGAGGTGCTCGATCAGCTGGTGCCGATTCTGCGCCGGTTGCCTGACCCGCTGAGGCAGACCTTAGAGGGCAAGATCAACCTGTTCCTCGATCAGATCACCGTTCGCGGCCAGAACGGGCTTGAGGTCAGCGAGGGCATGAGGCTCTCCATTGCCGCGCAGGCCTGCCTGCTCATCGTCAACAGCCCGGTCTGGTACGACACGTTGAGGAATGTGCTGGTCTATCCGTCCGCATTTCGCACGCCTCACAAAACCTACGACGGACAATTCGTGCAGGAAAACAATCATGCGACGCTGGGCGAAAGCTGGGCTCGCGGGCCGGTCGTCCTGTCATGGGACGATGCGCTGCAAGGCGGGTTGGAAGCGGACGACGGTTACAATGTCGTCATCCACGAATTTGCCCATCAGCTCGACAGCCTCACCGGTCATGTCAATGGCATCCCCCTGCTGCGCAAAGGTCAGGATTATGCGGGATATGAGAGAGCCATGCTGGACGCTATCCAAAGGCATCTGGAACGGGTGGAAGCAGGCGAACACACCTTGATCGACCCCTATGGCGCGACCAACCACCAGGAGTTCTTCGCTGAGGCGATTGTCACCTTCTTCGAAAAACCCCGCGAATTGCGCCGCGAAGAGCCAGAACTTTACGACCAATTGGCGCAATTGCTTGCGCTTGACCCGGCACAATGGGGCCGGGCAAAATCCTTCGCAGCGTCCAACTTGTGACGTATCGGATTATGCGATGATGTTCGCGCCTGCCGCTACGCTTGCGCTTTTGGTGCTCGCCAGCCGGGTGGAGCGGGTCTTGATCCCCTCGACGAAGCGCCATTCATTGGTCGCACGGGTCGGGGTCAGTTCCAGCACCATGTATCCGCGCTGCGCGGTGTCGGCGTATTTCAGCTCTTCGTTCGCGCTCACCAGTGCGCCTGCCATCTGATCGGGCGGGACCATCGAAAGATAGCTTTCGAACCCCGGCGAACTGACTGATGATACGCCAAATTCAATGCCCACAGCCGCGCCATCGTGCGCCAAGTCAAAGGCCCAGGCATTGTGCGTATCGCCTGCCAGTGCGATGAGGTTCGCGTCCGCTTCCAGTGCGGCTGTAAACACTCGCTCGCGCGCGGCGGGGTATCCGTCCCACGCGTCCATATTGAGCGGCAGGCCTGCGCGGCTAGCCAATGCGGCGGCCTGCAGGCGCTTCTTCGCAAATTCCGGGACGTTGTCGCCCAGCATCTCCAGCAGGGTCGGCGGCGAGGCAACCTTGCCCATCAACACTTGTTGCACCAGCACCTGCCATATTGCACCGCGCGCTTTCGAGGCCGCCAGCCCCTTGCCCAGCCACTCCTCCTGCGCCGCGCCCAGCAGGTGTCGGGACGCGTCAGTATAGGCTCCTTCGCGGAACGTTTCGAGCGAGGCGACCATCGCCTGCGGGGTGTCTGAGCCCGCTAACAGCGTTTCCAGACTGAATTGCTGGTCGCGCCCTTCCAGCCGGGTATCGATGCGGAACAGGGTTGCCAGCGTGCCCACGTCATACGCAGCATAGGGCTCGTCGGACACCGGCATCCATTCGCGATAAACCCGCTTGGCAATCGCCTTGCGCACCTGCCAGTCGCCTTCGGTATCAGACTGATGGTTTTGTGCGCCGTCTTTCCAGCTATCGTTTGCGCTTTCGTGATCGTCCCACACCGCGATCATCGGCAGAACCTGATGAATGCGCTGCAAATCCGGGTCCGCGCGATAGGTGGCATAGCGCAGGCGGTAATCGGTCAGCGCGATAATCTCGCTGGCAGGTTCCAGATCGCGTTCGGGGTGCTTTTGCGCGGGTGAGGGATAGGTATCGCCGCCATATTCATAGATGTAATCGCCCAGATGCACCGCAACGTCGCAGTCGTTCGCTTCGACCGCATGGGCATAGGCGTTGAACCAGCCGAACCCGTAATTGGCGCAAGAAAACACCGCCATGCGGAACTGCGCGGCTGGACCCTGTGGCAGGGTGCGGGTGCGGCCAACGGGCGATTTTGTGCCATCGGGCGCAATGAAGCGGAAGAAATACCAGCGGTCAGGATCAAGTCCGTCCGCAATCGCCTTTGCGCACCAGTCCCGGTCCGGGCTGGCAGCGATGCTACCTTGCGATACGGGCCGGGTGAAATCTTCAGAGGTGGAAATCTCCCAGTCGAGCGTCGTTTCAGCCTCCGCGACATAGCGGGTCCATAACAGCACGCTTTGTGCCTGCGGCTCTCCGCTCGCAACGCTGTGGGTGAACCCGCTACCAAACCCGCGCGCGGCGCCCGGCGCAGCGGCGATGGCGGCGGTGGCCCCGGCAAGGCCGAAGACGCCGCGACGCGTTAGATTGGTAGCGGGATTGGCGGGCTGCGATACGCTGTCGGTCTTGAACATGGGATGCCCTCTAAAGCAGGCTCATTGCGGGGGTGTGACACAGCTTGCATTCCCACGCCACTCGCAGGCATGACTGCGCGCCATGATCGACACGCAAACTCACACGCAATTTCACGTCATGCCCGATGGCCGCCGTATTGCTTTTCGCCAAACGGGCGGGCCGGGCCCGACCCTGGTATTCCTGCCCGGCTATATGTCCGATATGTCGGGCAGCAAGGCGAATGCCCTGTTCGAGGCTGCCAAGTCCGAAGGCCGCGCCTGCCTGCTGCTCGATTATTCGGGCTGCGGAGCAAGCAGCGGGGACTTTGCTGATGGCACCCTTTCGCGCTGGTGCGAGGAGGTGCTGGCGCTCGTTGAGGCACATGTAATGGGCCCGGTCCTGCTCGTCGGATCGTCAATGGGCGGATGGCTGATGCTGATGGTGGGGACCGCGCTGGGCGAGCGACTGGCAGGAATGATCGGCATCGCCGCCGCACCCGATTTCACCCGCTGGGGCTATTCGCAGGATCAGCGCGCAATGCTTGTCCGCGGGGAGACGGTGTTCGAGGAAAACCCCTATGGCCCGGAGCCGACGCCCATCCATCCCGGCTTTTTCGCCGATGCCGAAGCCAATCTGATGCTCGCCAATCCGGCGTTGAAGCGCACGATTGCCATCCAGTGCCCCGTCCGCCTGTTGCATGGTCAGGCCGACGCCGACGTGCCGTGGGAGATCAGCCTGCGGCTTTGCGCCGCGCTCGATACAGATGCGATACAGGTGACGCTGATAAAGGACGGCGATCATCGCCTCTCGCGTCCGCAGGATATCGCCCTGTTGTTGGCGCAAGTGGCCAGCTTTTATCCGAGTCGCCCATGATCCTGCTTCCCGTTCTCCTCCCCGTTCTCCTGCAAGTCGGGTACAATCCGGCATTCGTTTCGCCGCTCGGCGTGCCCGATGAATTGGCCAACCGGCCCCCGCGGCCCGCAGATCCGGCTTTGCCCGATCCGACCAGCGTCTGGCTGGCCCAGTGCCTGACCCTCATTGAAACCGATGCGGCGCGGGCGCATACACAGGCGCAGATCAAGCGCAGTGAAACAGCGGGTGTGGAGCGCGTTATCGCCAATCACTGCCTGGGCATAGCCGCGACCGAGCTCGGTCTGTGGGACGATGCGCGCACCGCCTTCCTTGCCGCACGCGATGAAACGCCGAATGACGAGATGCGCGCCCGTGCCCGGTTTGGCGCGATGGCCGGCAATGCCGCCATGGGTGCGGGCGATGCTGCTGGCGCGCTGGCGTTGCTGGAGATCGCGCGAGCCGATGCGCAGACGGCAGCTTCCGCGCCATTGCAGGCGGTAACGGCGCTGGACACTGCGCGCGCGCTGGTTGCACTGGACCGTGCCGACGAAGCGCTCGCCCCGCTGGAAACCGCGACTTCACTCAGCCCGCAAGACGCCGAGGGCTGGCTGCTCAAGGCAACGCTGCTGCGGCGGCTGGACCGGCTGGGCGATGCGCAGGCTGCGATTGAGCGGGCGGCGGCAATTGCGCCTCAGGAAGCACCCATCGGGCTTGAAGCGGGCGTGATCGCGGTGTTGTCCGGCCGAGAGGATGCCGCACGCGCCAGTTGGCAATCGGTGATCGACACCCAGCCCGGCAGTCCTGCGGCAGAGGCGGCGAACGCATATCTCGACCAGATCGGCCCCGCGCCGCAAAGCAAGCAGCCCGAAAGCACGCCCGAATGACGCAATTCTCGGTCCTCGACCTTGTCCCAGTGCGCGAAGGCGGCACGTTGAGCCAAGCCTTTGCCGCCACAACCACGCTGGCACAGGCGGCAGAGCGCGCCGGGTGCAAACGGTTCTGGGTCGCGGAGCATCACGCTATGCAGGGGATTGCAGGCGGCGCGACATCGGTGGTGTTGGCGCATATCGGCAATGCGACCGCCACGATCCGCATCGGCTCAGGCGGGATCATGCTGCCGAACCACACTCCGTTTCAGATTGCCGAGCAGTTCGGTACGCTCGACGCGCTGTTTCCGGGGCGGGTGGACCTCGGCCTTGGCCGGGCACCGGGCGCAGGGCCGGAACTGCAACGTGCGTTACGCAAGAATTTGGCGCAAGCTTCCGAATACTTCCCACAGGACGTTGTGGAACTGCGCGCCCTGCTGACCGGCGACATCGACCTGTCGGTGATCGCCACGCCCGGTCTTGGCGCGCAAGTGCAGTTGTGGATGCTGGGATCGAGCCTGTTCGGCGCGAACCTCGCGGCACAGCTTGGCCTGCCCTATGTCTTTGCCGCACATTTCGCCCCCGATCATCTGGATGAGGCGCTGGAATTGTATCGCCGCAATTTTACCCCGTCAGCGGCGCTGGACCGCCCTCATGTGATGGTGGCGATGAACGTCTTTGCCGCCGAAACGAGCGAGGCTGCGCACACGATGGCATCCAGCCAGCAACAGGCGTTCGTTGCGCTGCGCACCGGCAGTCCAGGCCGGCTGCCGCCTCCAATCGCGGACTACATCGCCACCCTGCCCGCGCCTGCGCGCGCCATGCTTGCGCATATCGGACAGGCGGGCGCGGTCGGCACGCAAGCCGAGGTGGCTGCGGCAATAACCGCCTTCATCCAGCGCACCGGAGCCGATGAAATCCTGCTGTGCGGATCAACCTATGATCCCGAAGATCGCATCCGCACGCTCGAACTGACGATGAACGCAATGGCGGACAAGATTGCCACCTGATCTGGCATCATCGCGCTTGCACGCAGCGCGGTCTTCACTGTAACCATGAACGATAAGAATACGGGGGCATAATTTAATTGCACCCATCCCCTCCGGCACACAGCATCGGGAGAGCATACGTGTCGACTACCCCCGCCAATAATACCCAATTGCGCGATGCGCTGATCCCGCATCTGGCCGCAGCCATCCTGCCCGGCGATACGCCCCTGACACCAGAAGCGCTGCGCGAAACGGCAGACTTCCTGATTGCGGCCGGGTTTGCGCGCGATGAAAAGCGGTCGGCGCTGCTGGTTGAATCCTCCACCACCGGGCGGCGGCGGCTGCGCATCGGCATCGTCAACGATGACATGCCGTTTCTGGTCGATTCGATTGCGGCGACGATCACTGCGCTGGGCCTTGGCATTGATGTACTGGTGCACCCGGTCGTGCCGGTCACTCCGCAACGATGCGGGTGAAATCACCGATATCGGGGCAGAAGGTTCGGGCGAAGACAGCGGGGCGGCAGAATCGCTGATCTATATCGAAACACCGCGCGTCGATGCGCGCCAGCGCCGCGATCTGCTGGCACAATTGCGCGTGACGCTGGGCGATGTTCGTGCAGCGGTTGCAGACTGGCCGCAATTGCAGGCCGCGATGACCGCCGATGCCACCGCACTCAAGGAATATGATGGGGCGGACGCCGCCGAAGAAGCTGCGCTGCTGCAATGGCTTAATGACGGAATGCTGACGCAGTTGGGGCACCTTACCCGGTCGCGCGACGGCACCCTGTCACAAGTGCTGGGCATCTGCCGCAAAAGCGCGCGCGATCTGCTGGCCGATGTGTCTTACGACAGCGCGTTCAATTGGTTCGCGCAACCCGATGACAGCGGGGCGCCGCGCACGCTGCTGATTATCAAGGCGAACCATCTTTCCAACGTTCACCGCCGCGCCGCGCTGGATCTGTTTATCGTGCCAGTATTCGATGGCGGCGATATCACCGCGCTCTCTGTCCACGCGGGGGTGTGGACCAGCGCAGGGCTGGCCACGCCGCCGGTCGAAGTGCCTGTCTTGCGGGCGCGGGTGGCGATGTTGACGCAGGAGTTCGGCTTCAGCCCTTCCGGGCACACGGGCAAAGCTTTGATCCATGCCTTAACCACCCTGCCGCACGATCTGCTGGTCGCCTTCAGTGCTGCTGATACGCGCCTGCTGACAACCACGATGATGAGCCTGCTCGACCGTCCGCGCCCGCGGCTGGTGCTGATCAATTCGCCGCTGGAACGCCACGTCTTCGCGTTCGTGTGGCTGCCGCGCGATATGCTGTCGACCACGGTGCGGCTGGAGATACAATCGCTGCTGACGCAGATTCCCGGCAGCGTGATGCTGGACTGGAGCCTTGCGGTCGAGGGCATTGGACTAGCGATGCTGCAATTTCTGCTGGATACGCGCGCGACGCCGCAACTCCCTGATGCCGCCCCGTTCGAACGCCAGATCGGAGATTTGCTGCGCGGCTGGGGTGAAGCGGTCGAACAGGCCCTGACCGACAATGACGAGGGATCGCGCGCGGCCGCCATTGCGGTGCGGTATGCCGATGCGTTTCCGCAAAGCTATCGCAGCCATTACGGCGCAGCAGAGGCTGGGCGCGATATCACTCGCCTGCGCGCCCTTGCCGCGCGTGCCGGACGCAGCGCGAGCGATCGCGATGTGCGACTGTATCGGCTGGACAGCGATGACAATGGGTCTCTGCGGCTCAAGATTTATCACACCAGCGGCGAATTTGCGCTATCCGATGCGGTTCCGGCGCTGGAGAATTTCGGCTTTCGGGTGATGACCCAGATCGCGACGGCGCTGGCAGACGGCGCGCTGGGCACGATCCACGATTTCACGCTGGAAATTCCCGCCCGCGCGCAGACCGGCACCGACACTGCAGGCATTCTTGAGCGCGCCGACACAATCGAATCCGCCATCGCGGAAGTGTTGAACGGCCACGCCGAGGACGACGCGTTCAACCGGCTGGTGATCGACACCGCACTGACCGCGCGCGAAGCTGAATGGCTGCGCGCAATCTATCGCTATCTGCGCCAGACCGGCATGACCTTTACGATTTACACCGTAGTCGATGCCCTTGCAGGTGCGCCGCAAGTGACCCGCGCGATGATCGACCTTTTCACCGCGCGCCATGACCCGGCGTTCGCAGGCGAGCGCGAGGCCGCCGTCAGCGCGGCCATCGCCACATTCAACGCCGGGCTGGCGCGCGTGTCCGCGATCAACGATGATCGCTTGCTGCGCCTGTATCGCGCAGTGGTGGATGCGGTGCTGCGCACCAACGCCTTTGCCGCTGCCGGGTTTGGTCCGCACGCAGAAGCGCTCGCGTTCAAGATCGATTCCAGCATGATGCCCGGCCTGCCAAAACCGGTGCCCTGGCGCGAAATTTTCGTCTATTCGCGCCGCGTCGAGGGCATTCACCTGCGCAGCGGCGCGGTCGCTCGCGGTGGTCTCAGATGGTCCGACCGGCGCGACGATTACCGCACCGAAGTTCTCGGTCTGATGAAAGCGCAGAAGGTCAAGAACGCGGTTATCGTTCCAAGCGGGGCCAAGGGCGGATTCTATCCCAAGCAATTGCCCAACCCCGCGCAGGACCGTGATGGCTGGGCTGCCGAGGGGCAGGGCAGCTACGAAGTGTTTATCCGCACGCTGCTGTCCGTCACCGATAACATAATCGATGGCAAAGTGGTCCATCCCGAAGGCGTGCGCATTCTCGACGGCGAAGACCCCTATTTCGTGGTCGCCGCCGACAAGGGCACCGCGCGCTTTTCCGATATCGCCAACGCCATTGCGCAATCGCGCGACTTCTGGCTGGATGATGCCTTCGCCAGCGGCGGATCCAACGGATACGATCACAAGGCGATGGGCATCACGGCCAAGGGCGCATGGGTCAGCGTGCAACGCCACTTCCTCGAAATGGGCATCGATGTGCAGAGCGAAAGCGTGCGCGTGGTGGGTTGCGGGGATATGTCGGGCGATGTGTTCGGCAACGGAATGCTGCTTTCAAAGGCTGTAAAGCTGGTCGCCGCGTTCGATCACCGCCACATCTTTATCGATCCCAATCCCGATCCAGCCGCCAGCTGGGCGGAACGCAAACGCATGTTCGATCTGCCACGTTCGAGCTGGGAGGATTACAACGCCGCGCTGATATCCAGCGGCGGCGGGGTGTATGCGCGCAGCCTGAAGAAGATCGAACTCTCCGACGCAGCGCGCGATATGCTGAGCCTTGAAACAAACGAAATCGAGCCAGACGCGCTGATCAGCGCGATCCTCAGGGCGGACGCCGATCTGCTGTGGTTCGGCGGGATCGGCACCTACATCAAGGCAGCGAGCGAAAACCACATCGATGTCGGCGATCCGGCCAATGACACGCTGCGCATCGACGCGGACGAGGTCGGCGCGAAGGTTGTGGGCGAAGGCGCGAACCTGGGTGTGACGCAGGCGGCGCGTATCGCGTTTTCCCTGCGCGGGGGCCGTATCAACACCGATTTCATCGACAATTCGGCGGGCGTCGACTGTTCGGATAACGAGGTGAACATAAAGATCGCGCTCGCCGCCGCTGTGCGTGCGGGCGAACTGGACACACCGGCGCGCAACGCATTGTTGGAGGCGATGACGGACGAGGTTGCCACCATCGTGCTTGAGGACAACCGCCTGCAGGCGCTGGCGCTATCCATTGCGGCGACCGGCGGACCGTTGGCGGTGCCAAGTTATGTCCGCCTGATCGAGCGGCTGGAGGAGCGCGGAGAGCTGGACCGCCGAACAGAGGGGCTGGCCGATGCCGAAACCTTTAACCGGCGTGCTGCGGATGGGCGCGGCCTGACCCGGCCCGAACTCGCGGTGCTGTTATCCACTACCAAACTGTCCTTGCAAGACGCAATCGAGGCCAGCGGCCTGCCCGACGATCCGCAGCTGGAAGGCGATCTGATCGCCCGTTTCCCGACGCCGATGCAGCAGGACTATGCCCGCCACATCCGCCAACATCGGCTGCGCAGAGAGCTGATTGCGACCGATATCGCCAATCGCATGGTCAACCGGCTGGGCCTGCTTCACGCCTTTGAACTGGTCGAGGAGGAGGGCGTTGGTCTCGCCGATGTCGCCGCGGCATTCGTTGTGGCAGAGCGGTTGTTCAACCTTGCATCGCTGTGGGACCGCCTCGACACTGAACCCATGCCCGAACTGGCACGGCTGGTTCTGTTCGACCGGCTGGCGGCGGCTATCGGCAATCTGATGTCCGATGTCCTGCGATCGAGCGCTGGTCAGATCCAGGTGGCGGCTCAGATCGAGCGCCTGCAACCCGGTGTAGCCTCGCTGATCGAAGCGCGCGGCGACCTGATCTCGCAGGAAACACGAGAGCGCGCCGAATCGCTGCACATGCATTTCATCGAACATGGCGCGCCTCTGCAGATCGCTCAGGATGTGGCCAATCTGTATGATATGGACGGATCGGTCGGGCTGGCCAACCTGGCGCTGCGAACGGGGATCGACCCGCAACGGCTGACGCAGGCCTTCACCGATATCGGCGGACGGCTGGGGCTGGACTGGGCGCAGGGAACGGCGGCGTATATGTCACCTTCCGATATCTGGGAGCGTTTGCTGGTCAGCGGCCTTGCACGTGATTTTCAGCAGATGCGGCTGGAATTCCTGCGCCGCATCATGAGCGATCAGGCGCGCCGGGATGATCCGCTGGGCACTGTCGCTGACTGGGTGGCCCGCAATCAGAGCGCGGTCACGCAGTTCCGCACAATGACGGCGCGAGCGCAAACGCAGCAGCCGATTGCCCCCGCAGTTCTGGCACAGATTGCCAGCCAGGCGCGTAACCTGCTCGAACGGTGAAGCGCCCCTCCCGAACGGTCTGACGGGTTGACGCTGGCCCGAATTGCCGCGACCTGTCAGGCGCAACCGATCAGGAGAACGAGTGTTATGGGCGAGGTGACGCACAGCGCGGATGTCGTCATCGTGGGAACCGGGCATGGGGGCGCGCAGGCCGCCATCGCATTGCGTCAATTCGGGCACGAAGGTTCCATGATGCTGATCGGGCGCGACACGGCTCCGCCCTATGAACGCCCACCCTTATCGAAAGAATATCTGGCGGGCGACAAGCCGTTTGAGCGGATAATGATCCGGCCCGAAAAGTTCTGGGCGGACAAGGGCATCGATTTGCTGCTGGGCGCCGGTGTGACCACAATCGATCCAATCGCGCATACCATTACGCTCAGCAACGGGGAAAGCGTTGGCTATCGCAAGCTGGTCTGGTCGGCAGGCGGCGATCCCCGGCGGCTGGGGTGCAGTGGCGCCAGCCTCAATGGCGTCTTTTACGTACGCGACAAGCGTGATGCCGATGCGATGATGGCGGCATTGCAGGCAGGAGCGCGGCGCGCGGTCGTGATCGGCGGCGGCTATGTCGGTCTGGAAGCGGCAGCCGTGCTGCGCAAGCTGGGCTGCGACGTGGCCGTGGTGGAGATGCAGGACCGCGTGCTCGCGCGTGTGGCGGGTGAGCCTCTGTCGCGCTTTTACGAGAAGGAGCACCGTGCACAGGGCGTCGATATGCGGCTTTCGACCGGGCTTGCCGCGGTTTTGGGCACGGACGGCAAGGTCACGGGCGTCGCGCTCGACAATGGCGATGAGATCGCCTGCGACATGGTGGTCGTCGGCATTGGTATCGTACCCGCGGTCGCTCCATTGATCGCAGCGGGTGCGGCGGGATCAAACGGGGTCGATGTCGATTTTTGCTGCCGAACCACGCTGGATGACATTTACGCCATCGGGGACTGCGCGGCGCACGCCAACCCCTATGCCGATAGCGCGGTCATCCGGCTGGAATCGGTGCAGAACGCGCACGATATGGCCAACATTGCCGCGCGCGCGATCATGGGGGACAAACAGCCCTATGACGCCCTGCCATGGTTCTGGTCCAACCAGTATGACCTCAAGTTGCAAACCGCGGGCCTCAGCATCGGGTATGACGAGACGCTGGTGCGCGGCGATCCTGCAGCGCGCAAGTTCTCGGTGGTTTATCTGAAGGAAGGGCGCCCCATTGCCTTTGACTGCGTCAACGCGATGAAGGATTACGTGCAGGCGCGCAAACTGCTGGAGGCCAGGCCGCAGCGGATTGATCCGGCACTGCTGGCCGATCCCGACACCCCGCTCAAGGAACTGATCTGAGCCGGTCCAGCGCCCACCGCGCAGCATCGGCCACGACCGGGTCCGGGTCTGATACCAGCGCCTGCGCCGGGGCGTTCAATGCACCATCACCACTGTTTCCAGCGGCATACAGGCAGTTTCGCACGAACCGGTCCCGCCCGATCCGCTTTATCGGAGACCCGGAAAACAGCGCCCTGAACCCGGCATCGTCCAAAGCAAGCAATTCCGCCAGACGTGGCGCAACCAGCTCTGCGCGCGGGAGAAATTCGCGCGCCGCATGGGCGGTTTGCGCAAACTTGTTCCACGGGCACACCGCGAGACAATCGTCACAGCCATAGATGCGATTGCCCAGCGCCGCCCGGAACTCCTCCGCCACCGGCCCCTTGTGCTCTATCGTGAGATACGAAATGCACCGCCGCGCATCCAACAGATAAGGCTGTGGGAACGCATCAGTAGGGCACGCATCGAGGCAGGCGCGGCAGGATCCGCACTGGTCGCGATGCGAGGTCGCGGGCGCCAGTACAAGCGTCGTGTAGATCGCGCCGAGGAACAGCCAGCTGCCGTGCTCGGGACTGACCAGATTTGTATGCTTGCCCTGCCAGCCGATCCCCGCCGCCTCCCCCAGCGGTTTTTCCATCACCGGCGCGGTATCGACGAATACCTTGACCTCAGCCTGCGGTTGATCGGCGATCAGCCAGCGAGCGAGCGCTTTCAGCCGTTTTTTGACGACATCGTGGTAATCCTTGCCCTGAGCATAGACCGAAATGCGCGCGCGGCTGCGCTCCGCTTCCAGTTCCAGCGGATCGCGCCCCGGCGCGTAACTCATGCCCAGTGCGATGACGCTGCGCGCGTCCGGCCACAGCCCTTGCGGGGAGCGGCGGTGGTGAAGGCGCGCCTCCATCCATTCCATCGATCCGTGGTGACCTTCCCCCAACCATTCCTCAAGCCGGTCGGACCGCACCGGGTCTTCACCCGCGCTCGCAAATCCGCAGGCGGCAAATCCCAATGCGCGCGCCTCAGCTGCAATCCTTGCTTCAAGAGATTTGCTGGTATCTACGGTTACGTCACCGTTAACCATATTTGGGGTCACTCCCGTTTAGCTGCGCGCGTTAACCACCGGGGTCATGAACATGGCAGTAAGCGATCTGATGACGGCGAGCAAACCTGTGGGCGAGGTGGATCTTCACGATCACCGACCGCTCGCGATTGAGGCGCGCGGTCTGGTCAAGAGTTTCGATGGCACACGCGCGGTCGACGGTGTGGACCTCTCCGTCCCCGAAGGCGCGATTTACGGCGTGCTCGGCCCCAATGGTGCAGGCAAGACCACGACCTTGCGGATGCTTCTGGGCATTATCGACCCGGACGAGGGCGTGCGGCGCGTGTTCGGGCATGATCGGCCACACGATATCGGCCGCCTGATCGGCTATCTGCCTGAGGAACGCGGGCTTTATCCGGCGATGAAATCGACCGAGGCCATCGCCTTCATGGGAGCGCTGCGTGGCCTGCCGCTGGCCGAAGGGCGCAAGCGCGCGGTCGAACTGCTGGAACGCCACGATCTTGGCCATGCCGCCGACCGAACAATTCGCCAATTGTCCAAGGGGATGGCGCAGACCGTACAATTGCTCGGCACGCTGGTGCATCGCCCGCGGCTGGTCGTGCTGGACGAGCCTTTTTCGGGCCTCGATGCGATCAATCAGGGCAAGCTTGAGCGAATGATCCGCGCCCTGTCCGAGGAAGGCGTTACGGTCATCTTCTCAACCCACGTCATTCACCATGCCGAACGCCTATGTGAAGGTGTGGCGATCATCGCCGGGGGCCGCGTGCCCTATGCCGGCAGCGTGGAAACCGCACGGGATCGTATTCCGGCGCAGGTGCGACTGGAAACCCGCGCGCGCGAAGGCGGATGGACCGCCACCCTGCCCGCAGACGCGCGGCGCGAGGGTGATTTTTTCTATTTCTCCTTGCCTGAAACCGGGGTCGAGCCGCTGCTCAAAAGCCTGATCGAAGGCGATGCGGGCATATTGTCTCTCTCGATCGAGCGCGCTGGCTTGCACGATGCCTTCGTCGCCATTGCAGGCGAGGCTGCCGCGCGCCAGCTTGAGGCAGATGCTTTTTCAATCAGCGCTGGAGGGGCCGCATAATGTCCGATCAAGCCACCATCAACGCTAATCCGCGCCTGTCCTTCTTTGAGGCCGCATGGGTGATTGCGCGGCGCGATTTCGTCGCCGTGCTGTTCAGCCGCGCCTTTCTGTTCTTTCTGATTGGGCCGCTTTTTCCCGTCCTGATCGGCGGGCTGGCGGGCAGCATCGGAAAATCGGTGACTGCGCAAGCGGCGAGTGTCGAGGTCGGCCTCGCTATGAGCGCGTCGGACAACGCCGCGATGATCGCCGCTGCAGACACATTGCGCCCGCAATTGGGCGGCGTGGTGCCAGCGCTACGCGAGATCGAGGAGGCTTCGAGCGAGCCGAATTTCGATGCGCGCGCTTTCCAGGATGCGCGGCGCGGCAATTACGCTGCGATCCTTACCGGCACGCTTTCGGCACCTAGACTTGTCGGCACGCAAGGCCAGATCGACCGCTGGACCGGACCCGTCGAACTGATCGCCGCCGCCGCCACCAGCGCCGCGCCCGTTCGCTTTCCCAGCGCAACCAGCGAGGTGGTTGCCACGAGCGCCGCTTCCGAACGCAGCAACCGGATTCGTACTGCGCAGGCGGCGCAAATGGTGCTGTTCCTGCTGACGATGCTGCTGGGCGGAATGGTGCTGTCCAACCTTGCAGAGGAAAAGGGCAACAAGATCATCGAAATCCTCGCCGCCGCGTTGCCGATGGACGCGGTGTTCATGGGTAAATTGTTCGCGATGCTGGGTGTATCGTTCGTCGGGATTGCCGTGTGGGGCATGGTGGGCTGGGGGTTCTGGGCCATTGCCGAGGATGCCATTGTAACCGTCACACAGACCAATTTCCGTGAATTGCCCGGTCCAGCGGTGGGCTGGCCGTTGTTTATCGCGCTGGGGATCGTGTATTTCTCGATGGCGTATCTGCTGCTTGGATCGCTGTTCCTGACCATTGGCGCAATGGCGACTTCGGTTCGCGAGGTGCAGACCATGTCAATGCCGGTCACCATGCTGCAATTGATGGTGTTCTTCCTGTCAGCGGCCAATATCGGCCAGACCGGCACCCCACTCGAACTGACTTCGGTGGTGTTCCCGCTGTCATCACCGTTTGCAATGCTGGCACGCGCCGCGCTGGAGGAAACACTGTGGACCCATGCGCTCGCGCTGGCATGGCAGGCGGTGGCGGTAATCCTGCTCGTTAAAGGCGGATCGCTGCTGTTCCGTAAGCGAGTGATGAAATCGGGCGGTGCGGGTCGCGATAAAAAGCGGAAGGCTGGCAAGTCATTTTTTGCTCGCAATGCGCAAGCTGCCCCCAATTCGCAAACTGAAGGTCGGGCACACGCTGACCCGACCCCAGAACCCGCCGAATAGGTCGCAAAACGCAACCGACTATTGACACTTATGTCAATTAGGGCAGGATGCCGTAAGGGAGTCGGCGCGACAAATAGCCTGGGCAACGCAGGGTAGCGGCCGCTCTTCACAGGAGAGATCAGTCATGGCCACTATCGCACCCGACGCCGGTAATCCGTCCAAAATGCCGCAATGGCGCTCGTCGCCCACTGCGCATGAGGCGTTGGCGCAGCATTTTGAGACGCACCCCGATGCCAAACCCAGCCACCCGCATAAATGGGATGTAAGCCGTTCGGACATCTACCTCGAAAATCGCTGGCAGCCGATCTTCAGGGAGATGCAGGATGCAGGCCCCATGCACTACATCCCCGAAAGCCCGTTCGGCCCGTATTGGGCAGTCGTCGGTCACAAGGCGATCCAGCATATCGAAGCGTTACCGGAACTGTATTCCTCCAGTTGGGAATATGGCGGCATCACCATCCTCGAACGGGTCAAGGATGAAGCGGAAGACGGCGAGGAGGGCCGGTTCGACCTGCCGATGTTCATCGCGATGGACCGGCCAAAGCACACTGGCCAGCGCCGCACCGTCGCGCCCAAATTTACCCCCTCTGCAATGGCGGAGATGGAACCTGATATCCGTGCGCGAACCGGCGAACTGCTGGATACGCTGCCGCGCGGCGAAGTGTTCGACTGGGTCGACCGCGTCTCGATCGAGCTGACCACGGGGATGCTGGCACTGCTGTTCGATTTCCCGTGGCAAGACCGCCGCCTGCTGACGTTCTGGTCCGACTGGGCGGGGGACACCGAACTGGGCACCGTGCGCGAAATGGACGAGATGCGCCGTTCTATGCTGGAGGAGATGGCGGGCTATTTTCAGCTGCTCTGGATGAAGAAGGCGCAGGAGGCTGAACCGGGCAACGACCTTATTTCGATGATGATCCATTCCGATGCGATGAACCAGATGAGCCCGCAGGAATTCATGGGAAATCTGGTGCTGCTGATCGTCGGCGGCAACGACACCACCCGCAACACGATGAGCGGGATTGTCCACTCGCTCGATCAGTTTCCTGACCAGCGCAAACTGTTCGAGGAGAAGCCAGAACTCATACCCAACGCCGTGCAGGAATGCTTGCGGTTCCAGACCCCGCTTGCCCACATGCGCCGCACCGCGACCGAGGATTCCGAATTGTTCGGCAATGTTGTAAAGAAAGGCGACAAGCTGGTGCTGTGGTATCTGGGCGCAAACCGCGAAGAAAGCGTGTTTCCCGATCCGCACAAGCTCGACATAACCCGCGAAAATGCCCGGCGTCATCTAGCATTTGGTTACGGCATCCACCGCTGCGTCGGCGCGCGGCTGGCGGAACTGCAATTGCGCGTCCTGCTCGAAGAAATGCACAAACGCCGGATGCGCGTGCATGTCGCCGGGGATGTGGAGCGGGTGAAGGCAAATTTCGTCCACGGCTTTCGCAAGCTGGAGGTCGAGATCACGCAGTTCTGACCGACCGGCGGGATGCCCTGCCCGTTTGTTGCGTGAAACTTTCTGGTCCTTTGCGCCGTATTAAGAGGTGACAACCCCTGAAGTTGATACGGATAATTGGTCCCATGAATATTCTCGACACGACCCGCCGCAAGTTCCTTGGCGCGTCCGCGATCGGATTGAGCCTCCCATGGCTTGGCGCGTGCGGCGCAGCGCCAGCGCAAGCCAAGAGCTTTCGCGTCAGCAAAACAGAGGCGCAATGGCGGCAAAAGCTGACCAAGAGCGAGTTTTACGTGCTGCGCGATGCCGGCACAGAACGCGCATTCACCTCACCGCTGGACAAGGAAAAGCGCAAGGGCACGTTTGTGTGCGCCGGTTGCGGGAACCGTCTGTATTCCTCCGCGCATAAATACGACAGCGGAACAGGTTGGCCCAGTTTTTACAAAGCGGTGGACGGGGGCGCGGTGGGCACCACCACCGATTACAAGATCGGTTATCCCAGGACCGAGGTGCACTGCGCCGATTGTGGTGGGCATCTGGGACACATCTTTGGCGACGGACCTCAGCCTACGGGCAAACGGCACTGCATCAACGGTGTGGCGATGGATTTTGTCCCTGTATAATGCCGCGCACCACAGCCCACATCAGCGTGCGTGCCGGTGCTCCAATAGGATAAACAACAATCGTGACAGCCATACGCTTGCAAATGTCGAGCACATCGCGGCGAACTTTGCCTGTAACGGATGAAGACCGCTTTCGACGCCCAATGTAACGATGCAAGTCGCCAAAATTATGCCAAGACCCGCCGAGGACGAAAACAACGCCGGTTGCCTCAAATATGCTGATCGTTGCCAATGCCACGCCGTACCCAGTGCATAGCCGCAAGCCACCGCCAGTCCCGCGCCGAACCCGCCGGTAATCAACAGGGCGAACGCAGCCAAGTCGATCACAGCGCCGCTAGCGCTCGCAACGCAGTAGCGCAGGATTCGACCGGCAAGCGTCTGCGGGCCTAGCAATCGCTGAACAAGGCCGACCGTGCATCTTGAAGACAGCGCCGTCTCCAGCATCAGACGCGTTTCCCCGACGCTATGAATGGCAGCGTTGGGCCGCACAAGATTCTGGTCAGAGTCAATCGGACAACAACGTTGGCGACTGAATTCGTGCGGCGAGGCGGGCGAAATCGCCAAGCGCAAACGTATCCTCGAACACGACGCCGAAATCGTGATCGCGGCGCCAGCGCACCTTTGCCCGCACTTCGGAAAAGCCCGGCACCGATTCGAGCGTTGCTATCCGCACGTTCTGGTCGATGGCGAATAACCCGTCGGTTTCGAACCGCGCTCCCTGCTGGGAAAGGTTGGCGATTACGCCCTCGCAAGACTGCGTAAGTGTCGAAATGCGGATCGGGAAACACACGTCAAGGCGCAGGCCGCGTTTGGGATAGTCGCTTGCTTCGGCAATCAAGCGGGTCACGTCGATCGGGCTGACGAATTCAAAACCGGCCTCGTTGTCGCGTTCCCATTTGAGCAACATCTCGTAAATCGCGCCGTTCGGCATTCGCAATTCCAGCGGGCTGCCCTGAGGCAGTTTGTGAAAAAGCCTGACACTCACCCCGCTTTCGGAAACATCGCGGATGACGCAGACAAACTCACCATTGGGGGAAATCAGCTTTGCCGCGCGGATCAACAGCGTGAAACGCGGCGTTGTGCGCAATTCGGCGCCGTCGGCAGCGTCCTCGCCATCGGATTGGCCTGCGGGCGGCAAAAGCGTTGATTCTTCCATGGTCATCGCGTGTTTTTTGCGGTGCCAGTCTTGCAAACCCACAAGTTTGCGCAGCCGGCCTCGATAAACCCCTGATCGTTAGGGCTGCCGGAATACCGACGATCAGGTTAAGGCAGGTATAATTTGCAATTACGAATGTAAAAAATTTCGACGTTCGCATTCGCCGAGCCCGGTCAGGCCGACTGACGGATGACCAGTTGCGGGGGCAGAATAAGGCTTTCGGTTTCCTGTCCGGCCAGCCGCCGCAACAGCAAATCGACAAGCCCACGCGCACCAGCCGCGATGTCCTGTTTGACTGTGGTGAGAGGTGGAACGGTCTGGCAGGCAATCGGCAGGTCGTCGAACCCCACCAGCTTCATTGCATCAGGCACGCTCATGCCGCGCGCGCGCAACTCGGTCAGACAAAGCGCCGCCAAGGTATCCGTAGCGGCGAAAATGCCGTCGATCCCGCCGCTATGTTCTGCCAAGTGGCGCGCAATCTCCTCGTTCGCCCGGTCGGGGGAAAGGTGCGTGGGCAACGCGATAACCTCCGCCTCCATCCGCTGGGCGACATCCTGTGCCCCGGCAAAACGCGCGGCAAACTCCATGGGCGTGATATCGCCCAGAAACGCCAGCCGCAACGCGCCGGCCGCGATCAGACGCTCTGCTGCCAGCCTGCCGCCAAGCCTGTTATCGGTGCCGACAACGCAATGGCGCTGCCCTTCCTGATGATTGCCCCAGACCACCATCGGCAAGTAGCCCTCGGCCACATCCTCGATCCGGTCGAACTGATCGGACTGACCAATTACGATCACCCCGTCGATCATCCCGGAACCGATGAACCGGTCAAGCCAGTCCGCGTCCTCCATTGGCACGACGCGGCGCAGCATCAAATCGTATCCTTGCCGCGTCAGTTCATCGGCAAGATAGCCGAGCAACGTCATGAAGAATGTGTCGGAAATCTGCTGGCGCACATCATGGCCAAGCGGGATGACGACACCGATCACCCCGGTTTTCTGGCGGCGCAAACCGCTCGCCATCTGGTTCGGGCGAAAGCCGTGTTCGCGGGCGATAGCTTCGATCTTCTCGCGGGTCTTGGTGTTGACCAGACTCTTGCCCGCCAGCGCGCGCGACACTGTGCCGGGCGACACGCCAGCCAATCGCGCAAGATCAGTAATTGTGCGCACCGTACTGCGCGTTTTCATGCCGTCTTTTGTGGTCATTTCAGCCCGTAACCAGCCCCTGATCGCGGGGTCTGCGATGCCCGGCATCGACCAGTAGCGTAGCAATCGCTCCTGCCAGCATCAACCCGCCACCCAGCAACAGCACATTGCGCGGATCGCCGCCCAGTATCGGGCGATAGATAAGCGGCATGGTAAGCGTCTGGATCAGCATGGGGATGACGATGAAGAGGTTGAAAATGCCCATGTAAATGCCGTTTCGTTCGGGCGGAATGCAATCGGCAAGCATGACATAGGTGTTGCCCATCATACCCGCCCAGCCAATGCCGACCCCCAGCATCAGGACGAACAGTGCCGCCGGTGTGCTTGCGCCCGGTATCATCAGCATCGCCGCGCCGGATGCGGCAAGACACACCGCATGAACATGGCGCGCGCCAAACCGGCCAACCACCGGAATAAGCGTCAACGCGCCCAGAAACGCGATAAAATTGTAAAGCGCACCGGCCTGCTGCGTGGTCAGCGTTGCCTCACGGAAGGCGGCGCTGGCGGGATTGGTGGTGTTGTAAATGCTGCGGCCCACGGCAAAGGTGATGTACTGCCAATAAGCAAACATCGCATACCATTGACACAGCATCGCCGCGCCAAGCTGCCGCATCGGACGCGGCATGTCTCGGATCGCGTCGCGGATCTCCGCAAGGGTCGCCTTGACCGTCAACGGCTTGGTCTCAAGCTCGGCCTTCTCCGCGTCCGACAGGGGCAATTCGGGCACTCTCCACACCGACCAGACAATGGTTGAGATCGAGAGGATCGCGCCGATGATGAAGGCAATCCGCACGATCACCGGGATGCCGTTGGCGTCCAGCACATCGCGCGCAACGAATGCGGTTAGCAGGCTTGGCGCAAGATAGGACAGCGTCTGCGCAAGACCCGTGAACGCGCTTTGCGTCAGGAACCCGACTGAACGCTGGCCCGGCGCCAAGCGATCTGCAACATAGGCGCGGTACGGCTCCATCGTGATGTTGTTGCCCGCATCGAGAATCCACAGCAGGCTGGCGGCCATCCACAGCGTGCTGGAATAGGGCATGGCAAATAATGAAAGCGTGCAAATCACCGCGCCGATCAGGAAGTATGGCGTGCGTCGGCCCATCCGGGACTTCGTCCTGTCGCTCATCGCGCCGACGATAGGTTGGATGATAAGCCCGGTCATCGGGCCCGCCAGCCAAAGCAGCGGCATCGTCGCCTCGTCCGCGCCCAGAAATCCGTAGATCGGTCCCATATTGGCCTGTTGCAGCCCGAAACTGAACTGCAGCCCGAAAAAGCCAATATTCATCTCGATGATTCGCAATAGCGAAAGCCGGGGCTTTTCCGTCATATGCAGCCTTTTCCGATCCTGTCCCGTACGCCGTCATCCGCAGCGCTGTGACTTGGAAGTGACATGTTTCCGCCCAGTTTGCAAACGTTTGCATTTTTACGGTTGCAATCGTTTGCAACACGCTTAGGCCTACAGGTGTCGTGCCAGAGAAGCGCGAATCCCGAGAGGAGAATTGTCATGAAATTGCGTGTCGCGCTTTGCGCAAGTGCAGCCCTGTGCGGTTTTGTAAATCCCGCCATCGCGCAGGATAACGCCGCTACCGCCGAAGATACCTTCGCACCCGAAGGTGAAATCATCGTAACTGCCGTTGCGCGGGGACAGAACCGGATCGAAAGCTCGGTCTCTGTCAGCACTATCGGTGCGGAAGCGATCGCCAACCTTGCCGCGCCCTCTTCCGCCGATCTCATTCGCCAGATTCCTGGCATCCGGTCAGAGGCATCGGGCGGCGAAGGCAACGCCAACATCGCAGTGCGCGGCATTCCGGTATCGACCGGCGGTGCGCGCTACATCCAGTTGCAGGAAGACGGCCTGCCAATCCTCGAATTCGGCGACATCATCTTTGGTAACGCCGACAACTTTCTGCGCGCAGACCGCAGCGTCGCCCGCGTCGAGGCCGTGCGCGGCGGTTCGGCCTCCACATTCGCTTCCAACGCGCCGGGCGCGGTCATCAACTTCATCTCGAAGACCGGGGAACAGGAAGGCGGCGCGATCCAGGGCAGTGTCGGGCTGGATTTTGAAAGCTACCGGCTCGATTTCGATTATGGCGCACCGCTTGCCGAAGATCTCTATTTCCACGTCGGCGGATTTTACCGCACCGGCGAGGGTCCGCGCGACATCGGATTCAATGGCTATGATGGCGGTCAGGTGAAGGCCAACATCACCAAGGAATTCGATGGCGGCTACATCCGCTTTTCCGGTAAATATCTGGACGATCGCACGCCCACCATTTTGCCTCAGCCGGTGTTCGTGGGCGGCAGCAACGGCGATCCCGATTACAACGCAATCTCCCGGCTTTGATCCGCGCAGCGATTCGCTTTTGAGCCCATTCCTGACCCCTGCCGTCACGCTCGATGGGTCCAACAATCCCTCCAGCTTTGACTTTCGTGACGGGTTGTCGGTGCAAAGCCTCGCATTCGGCGTTGAAAGCGAAATCGAGGTGGGCAGCGGATGGACGCTGACCAACCGGTTCCGCTTTGCCGACAATTCCGGCAGCTTCCAGTCACCGTTCCCGGCAAGTGCGGGCGCGGCGCAGGATGTTGCCAACGGGATCGGCGGAGCGGGGTCGACTATCGAATTCGCCTCCGGACCCAATTCGGGCGATGTTGCCAATGCCGCCAATATCGGCGGCAACGGGCTGCTCACCAATGTGGTGGTGTTCAACGTCCGACTTAACAGCCTCGACAACATCACCAACGATTTCCGGGTGAACAAGGAATTCGATTTCGGTGGCGGTTCTGCCAATTTCACCACTGGTTTCTATCTCTCGCGCCAGTCGATTGACACAGACTGGCTGTGGACCAGCCACGTTCAGACGGTGCAGGGTGACGGACAGGCGGTGCTGGTCGATATCCGCGATGCGGGTGGCGATCTGGTGACCCAGAACGGCACTGTCGGGTTCGGCGCAAGCTTCTTTGGCAATTGCTGCCGCCGCAATTACGATGTTGATTACAGCACCTATGCGCCGTTCGCGTCGCTCTCGGTTGAGCTTGAGCGGCTGACACTGGATGGCAGCGTCCGCTATGACTTTGGCGATGCCAGCGGCACGATTACCGGTTCGGACAGCGGGTTCGGCATCGGAGTGACCAGCTTCGATTTCGACAATGATGGCTTAATCAGCGCGGCCGAGGCGCAAACCAGCGTCCTGCCGTTGGGCAATGCACGTCCGGTCAATTACGATTTCGACTATTTCAGCTTCTCGCTGGGTGCAAACTACCTGGTGACCGATGATCTGGGCGTTTTCGCGCGCTACAGTCAGGGTGGCCGTCACACCGCAGATCGCAGCCTGTTCTCGCCCGCCGTCAGTGCGGTCGATGGCAGCCTGCCGGGCGGCGATCAAGGCGTTATCGCCACAGTCGATCAGCTTGAGGCGGGCGTCAAATATCAGGCCGGTGGCCTGTCGTTGTTTGCCACCGGGTTCTTTGCCAAGACTGCGGAAACCAATGTCGATATTGCGCCCGTGGTCCTGTTCGATACCGAATTCGAAGCATACGGCCTCGAACTGGAAGGCGCATACCGCGCAGGCCCGTTCACGCTTTCGGCAGGTGCGACATGGACCGATGCCGAGATTGTCGATGCGCTGGATGCCAGCGTAATCGGCAACACGCCGCGTCGTCAGGCCGATCTGGTTTATCAAGCCACTGCACAATACGAAGCGGATCTGTTTACGCTGGGCGCAAACATTGTCGGCACCACCGACAGCTTCACGCAGGACAGCAACCAGCTGGAACTGCCCGCCTTTGCGCAGGTTAACGCGTTCCTGGCGGTGCGTCCGGTCGACCGGGTGGAAATCGGGCTCAATGCTCAGAACCTGTTCAACGTCTCGGGCTTTACCGAGGCGGAGGAAGGTTCAATCCCCGCCAATGGCATCGTGCGCGCGCGCTCGATTGCGGGCCGCACCATACTGGCATCGGTGCGGTTCGACTTCTAGAAGCGGCACAATCGCACAAGGGCTGGCCGCCATTCCCGGCGGCCAGCCACTTCTTTTTTCGATGAGTTGGGATAGAGTGCTGCCATGACCACCGCCTGGACCGGGGATCACGTGCGCCGGATCGCACCGGACGCAGCGACGATTGTCCCGCCCATCACCAAAATTCATCGTTCCGGCCTTGCTGACGGGCGACTGTATTGGGATATGTGGCCGGTGCAGAACGCACATGGTGCGCGCGTCGCCCTTGCCGGGCACGAATTGTGGATGGCCCTGACCGCCCCCGATCGTGGCGATCCGGCGCTCCGGCATTTCGAGGCGAAGATCCACCTGATCATGCGGCAGCGGGGACGACTGGATTGACGCAGGCCCGGCGCTGCCCGACTTTACAGTGCCGTATGAGCGCGAATGGGCTGGATCAGCGCTGTTCGATGATGGCCTGCTGACGCTGTTTTTCACCGCCGCAGGAACTGCCACTCGCGCAAACGGCTATCAGCAGCAATTGTGGCAGGCGAGCGCGCGGATTGGTGCGGATGGCCTGCCTTCGCAATGGTCTTTCCCGGTGCCCATGATCGACGGGAGCGATCTGCAATACATGCTGGCCGACGCACACGAAGGTGCACCGGGCACAATCAAGGCATTCCGTGACCCGGCCCATTTCCGCGATCCGGCAGACGGGGCGCAGTATCTTGCCTTTACCGCGTCGCTGGGAGGATCGGCCAGCGCATTTAACGGAGCTTTCGGGATCGCTCGCAAAACGCCTTCGGGCTGGTCGCTCGCCCCTCCCCTGATCCATGCAGATGGCGTCAATAATGAGCTGGAGCGGGCGCATCTGGTGTTTCACGCTGGACGTTACTACGCTTTCTGGTCGACCCAGAGCGCGACTTTTGCGCCTGAACTGCGCCACGCGCCGGGGGGATTGTACGGAATGGTGGCGAATAGTCTTAACGCCGAGTGGCGCCCATTGAACGGCACAGGACTGGTGTTGGCCAACCCTCCCCAGCAGCCGCTCCAGACCTACAGCTGGTTCGTCGATGCGTCGCTTACTGTGTGCAGCTTTGTGGACATGCTGCCGGTGCCGGGCGCGCAGGATCGGTTCGGCGGCGTTCCCGCGCCGCTGCTGCAACTCGTGCTCGATGATGAGCGAGCGACGTTGCTCGGGTCGCAATCTGAGCACGCCAGATAATGCTCGGCGCGATTGAGGCAGGCGGGACCAAGTTCGTGCTGGCGGTGGGCACTGCTCCCGATGCGATAACGGCGCGCCACACCATCCCGACCAGCGATCCGGGAACCACTTTGGCGCAAATCGCGGACTGGTTCGCGCAGCAGGCGACGATTACGGCGTTGGGAATTGGCAGTTTCGGCCCGGTTGAGCTTGACCCGGCGAGCGCGCGATACGGCTTCATCACCAACACGCCCAAACCGGGCTGGGCCGATTGCGACATCGCCGGGTTTTTCCGTCGGAGGTTCAGCATTCCTGTGGGTTTCGATACGGATGTCGGTGCTGCAGCGCTGGCAGAATACAGCGCCGCTGCACCGCAAGGGTGCACATCGCTTGCCTATCTTACCATCGGTACCGGGATCGGCGGCGGGTTGGTCATGGGTGGCAGGGCTATCCACGGTATTGCCCATCCCGAAACCGGACATATCTATCCCCGGCGCCATCCGCTCGACCACGAATTTGCCGGTATCTGTCCGCATCACGGTGATTGTCTGGAGGGCCTGGCGAGCGGACCTGCGATTTTGTCGCGATGGGGTGTGCCGCTGTCTGATTTGCCAGACGATCACTCCGCTCACGAAATTATCGCCGATTACATCGCACAGGCATGCCACACGCTGTTTGCTACCATGGCTGTGGAACGGGTGGTGATCGGCGGCGGGGTGGCAAAAACGCCGGGCCTGATCGAACGGATCGCCGCCCGCACGGCAAAGCTTGGCGCTGGTTATCTGCCCGGAAGTGCCCGCCATACAATAGGCCGTCCGTATTACGGCGATGATGCAGGGATCGCAGGCGCCTTGATGCTGGCCGCGAACGCGCACTGACGCCCGCCGCCGCGCCGATGGGTTGCTGGTCGTAATGCGCCAAAGGACAAATATCTGAAAAATGGTGCTGCTGGAGAGAATTGAACTCTCGACCTCGTCATTACCAATGACGCGCTCTACCACTGAGCTACAGCAGCGATCACCATGTCCGCCCGCGGAGGGCAGGCGCGCGCTCTTGTCGTGCGGTGCGCGCAAAGTCAAGCACGGGCTTGATGGATTGGTCGCTTAACGGCAAGGCGTTTCGCATGAGTGAACAGGCACGCAACAAACTGTCACGCGAAGAGCGCCTTGCGGCAAAGCTGCGCGAGAACCTGCGTCGCCGAAAGACCCAGTCGCGCGCGCTGGATGAGGAGCCGACCGGCAGCGATCCGCAATCGCCCGAAACCGCCAAAGATATTTGCAAAGATCGGCGCGATAGCTAGGGGTTGATGACCTTCCCGCAGGCCGATCCTCCCGCTATCTGGAGCCAGAATGCCCAAGCTGATCCTAGTTCGCCACGGCCAGAGCCAGTGGAACCTCGAAAACCGATTCACCGGGTGGTGGGATGTCGACCTCACTGAAAAGGGCGTTGCCGAAGCGAAGGCGGCGGGCACGCTGATGAAGGAAAAGGGCGTGCTGCCCACAACCTGCTTCACCTCGGTTCAAACGCGCGCGATCAAGACGCTCAATCTCGCGCTCGAGGAGATGGGACGGCTGTGGCTGCCGGTGACGAAGGACTGGCGCCTGAATGAACGCCATTACGGCGGCCTGACCGGCCTCGACAAACAGCAAACCCGCGACAAACATGGCGATGAGCAGGTGCATATCTGGCGTCGCAGTTTCGACGTACCGCCCCCGCCGATGGAGCCGGGCAGTCAATACGATCCGGGCGCGGATCCGCGCTATGCCGGGATTGACGTGCCCTATACCGAGAGCCTGAAGCTCACCATCGAGCGTGTCCTACCCTATTGGGAAAGCGACATTCTGCCGGTCCTCGCCAGCGGGGAAACAGTGATAATCTCTGCCCACGGCAATTCCCTGCGCGCGCTGGTAAAACACCTCTCGAACATCTCGGATGAGGACATCACCGGGCTGGAGATTCCCACCGGTCAGCCAATCGTTTACGACTTCGATAGCAATATGGTGCCGGGCGAACGGTATTACCTGAAGGACAGCTGAGACACGATGGCCAAGCAGACATCCGGCAAGATCGCCATCGTCATGGGCAGCCAGTCCGACTGGCCGACGATGAAATGCGCCGCCGAAGTGCTCGATGAGCTGGAGGTCGACCATGAAGCGCGCATCGTCTCCGCGCACCGCACGCCGGACCGGATGAACGCTTTTGCCAAGGGGGCCGAAGGCGATGGGTTCAGCGTGATTATCGCGGGCGCGGGCGGGGCGGCGCATCTGCCGGGCATGATCGCCAGCATGACGCACCTGCCGGTGCTGGGCGTTCCGGTGCAGTCAAAGGCGCTTTCTGGCATGGATAGCCTGCTATCCATCGTGCAGATGCCCGCTGGCATACCCGTTGGCACGTTGGCTATTGGTGAGGCAGGGGCAAAGAACGCCGCGCTGATGGCGGCGGCGATTCTGGCGCTGGGCGATGAGGATCTGTCCGAACGCCTGCAGGACTGGCGCGCGCAACGTTCCGCCGCCGTGGCCGAGGTTCCGGAAGACTGATGATGACACCCCTCCCCCCCGGCTCCACGATCGGTATTCTTGGCGGCGGTCAGCTTGGCCGGATGATGGCCATTGCCGCTGCACAACTGGGCTTTCGCACCATCGCCTATGCCCCGGCGGGCGACAATGTCGCGGCCGACACCTGCGCTGAATTTTTCGAGCACAGCTGGAGCGACAACGATGCACTCGCCGATTTTGCGAAGCGCTGCGACATCGTCACGTGGGAGTTCGAGAACGTCCCGCTCACCACGATTGCGGCGATCCCGGATGCGCTGCTCGCCCCCGGTCGGCGCGCGCTTGAAGTGGCGCAGGATCGGCTTGGCGAAAAGAGCTTCGTCGAGGAATTGGGCGCGGTCTGCGCAGCCCATTGCCGCGTCGAAAGCGACGATGATCTGACCCGCGCGATAGAGCGTGTCGGCACGCCCGGCATCCTCAAGACCGCGCGCGATGGCTATGATGGCAAGGGCCAGTGGCGCATCACCAGCGGTTTCGAAGCCAGCGGGGTGCGCTTTCCGGGCCAGCCCTGCATATACGAAGGGATGGTCAATTTCGAGACCGAGTTTTCCGTCATTCTGGTGCGCAACAGTGCAGGCGAAGTGCGGTTTTGGGATTCGACCGCCAACCGCCATGATGGCGGGATGCTGGTCCATTCCGTGCTTCCGGCGGGCGAACTCGTCGAGGATCAGGTGGAGGCCGCGCGTGACATTGCGCATAAGGTCGCCGATGCGCTGCAATATGTCGGCGTGCTGACGCTGGAGTTCTTCGCCACGAAATCAGGCCCGGTGTTCAACGAAATGGCCCCACGCGTCCACAATTCCGGGCACTGGACCATTGAGGGCGCGGCCACCAGCCAGTTCGAAAACCACGTGCGCGCCATTGCCGGGTTGCCGCTGGGTGGGACCGAAACGCGCTTTGCCAGTATCGACATGCGCAACATCGTGGGCGAACAGGCGCTCGATGCGCATCAGATACTGGGCGAGCCCGGTGAGCCGCACCTGCACATGTATGGCAAGCGCGACGTGCGCGAGGGCCGCAAGATGGGCCATGTCACGCGGGTAAGCCGCACTCTGCCGTGAACGCGCCAACCCTGCCCGAAATCGTGCTGATCTATGCCCGCGCCGCCAACGGCGCGATCGGGCACGAAGGCACGTTGCCGTGGCGGCTGCCCGCCGATCTCAAACGCTTCAAGACGCTGACGATGGGGCCAAAGGGGACGGGACTCCCGATGATCATGGGGCGCAAGACCTTTGAAAGCCTGCCCGGACTGCTGCCCGGTCGCCGTCACATCGTCCTCACGCATCGCGAACGCTGGGACAGCGAAGGCGCGGAGGTGGTGCGCAATGTCGATGAAGCGCTCGCCGCCGCAAGCACGAGCGGTACGGATGAGATTGCGGTGGTCGGCGGCGCTGCCATCTATGACGTGTTCCGCCCGCGCGCCGACCGCGTGGAAGTGACCGAAATCCACCGCGACTATCCCGGCGATACCTTCATGAAGCCGCTCGGGCCCGAATGGGAGGAGGTCGCGCGCCAAGACCATCCCGAACAAGGCGAGCGGCCCGCTTTTTCTTTCGTCACCTGCCGCCGCGCCAAAAAGTCGCCCGAAGAAGGCGAGGCACCGTAATGCGCTGGCTGGATCATCGTGACCCGGTTCCGGAACCCTTGCGCGGTGCGATCATCGCGCTGGGCAATTTTGATGGCTTTCACCGGGGGCATCAGGCCGTAGCGGGAGAGGCGATTGCGTGGGCGCAGGCCGAAGGTCGCCCCTCCATTATCGCCACGTTCGATCCGCATCCGGTGCGTTTTTTTCGCCCCGACGTGCCCCCGTTCCGCCTGACGACACTGGAGCAGCGGCAGGAGCTGTATCTGGCCGCAGGCGCGACCGCGATGCTGGTGTTTCACTTCGATGCAGAGCCTTGCTGGCACCAGCGCGGAGAATTTCATTGCGCGTATCCTGATAGACCGGTTCGGCGCGCATGGCGTGGTGACTGGCGGCGATTTCACCTTCGGCAAGGGGGCGGCGGGCAATGTCGACCTGCTGCGCTCACTGGGCGGCGATCTGGGCCTCAAGTCCCGCGTGGTCGAGCCGGTGGCCGACCACGGTGCCACCGTCTCTTCCAGCCGCATTCGCGAAGCCTTGCGCGATGGCGATCCTCAGCTTGCTGCTCAATTGCTCACCCGCCCGTTCGCGATCCGCGGCATCGTAGAACACGGGGACAAGCGGGGGCGCACTATTGGCTATCCTACGGCGAACCTTTCGGTCGAATCCTACCTGCGCCCGCGATATGGCATCTATGCGGTAACGGGCCGCGTGCTGGCCACCGGGCAGGTGTTCGAAGGCGCGGCGAATATCGGCATCCGCCCGCAATTCGAGCCGCCAAAGGAGTTGCTGGAGCCATACTTCTTCGACTTTTCGGGCGATCTGTACGGTCAGGAGATCGAGGTCGCGTTCCACCACTTTCTGCGCGGTGAGGCAAAGTTCGACAGTCTGGACGCACTGATGGCGCAGATGGACAAGGATTGCGACGAAGCGCGAAGGCTTCTAAGCGCCCTTTCCGATGACTGACGATATGAAACGGGACTACAAGGACACCGTCTTCCTGCCGAAGACCGATTTCCCGATGAAGGCCGGCCTCCCGCAAAAGGAGCCGGGCATTGCCGCGCGTTGGGAGCAGATCGGGCTTTATCGTAGCCCTGCGCGAAGCGCGCCGGGGCGTGAGAAGTTCATCCTCCACGATGGCCCGCCCTATGCCAATGGCGACATGCATATCGGCCATGCGCTGAACCATATCCTGAAGGACATGGTCTGCCGCACGCAAAACCTGATGGGCAAGGATGCGCCTTACGTGCCGGGCTGGGACTGCCACGGTCTGCCGATCGAATGGAAGGTCGAGGAGCAGTACCGCAAGAAAAAGCTCAACAAGGACGAGGTTCCGGCGGCCGAATTCCGCGCGGAATGCCGCGCCTATGCGCAAAGCTGGGTGGATGTGCAGCGCGAACAGCTCAAGCGGCTGGGCATCATGGGCGATTGGGACAATCCCTATCTGACCATGGACCCGCAGGCCGAAGGCACGATCGTCGCCGAACTGCTGAAGTTTGCCGAAGCCGGAAACCTCTATCGCGGATCAAAGCCGGTGATGTGGTCCCCGGTCGAAAAGACCGCGCTGGCCGAGGCGGAGGTTGAATACGAGGACCTGACGGACTCGCCGCAGATCGATGTGGCGTTCGAGATCATCGAGAGCCCGCATCGGCGAACTGGTTGGCGCGCATGCGGTGATCTGGACGACGACGCCGTGGACGATCCCGGTGAACCAGGCTTTGGCTTATGGGCCGGAGGTTGAGTATGTCGTAATCAATTTTACTAACACAGGTCTGGCCTTTGTTGGCGATGACGGTGTTCGCTACTTCGGCGACAATGACGAGTATCGCTTACTTATCGCTCGCGACCTGCTCGATGATTTCGCAAGTCGACTGGGCCATGGATGGGGCTTGGGGACAAGTATTTGGCAAGGCAAAGGCTCCGACCTCGCCGGAACCAAAGTTCGCCATCCGATGCACCATCTCGGCGGGTTCTACGCCACGCCGCGCCCGATGCTCGAGGGCGACTTCGTCACCACCGACAGCGGCACCGGCCTCGTCCATATGTCGCCCGATCATGGCGAGGATGACTTCGCGCTGTGCAAGGCACACGGCATCGACCCGGTCTTTGCGGTCGAGGATGCGGGAATCTATCGCGACGACTGGGAGTGGCTGGCGGGGATCGACGAACGCCGCCGCTCGGTCATCAACAAACCTTTCAACGCGCCCGATGGGCCGATCTGCAGCGACCTGCGCGAAGCGGGCGCGCTGCTCTCCGCATCCGCCGATTACGCCCATTCCTACCCGCATTCGTGGCGCTCCAAAGCCAAGGTGATCTATCGCTGCACGCCGCAATGGTTCGTGCCGATGGATAAGCCTCTCCCCTCCCGCTTGCGGGAGGGGTCGGGGGTGGGCGCGTCCGCGAACGACACCACCGAAGCAGGCCCACCCCTAACCCCTCCCGCAGGCGGGAGGGGGACTTTGAGGGAAACCGCGCTCAGCGAAATCGAACGCGTCGAATTCTTCCCGGCAAAGGGTCAGAACCGCATCGGTTCCATGGTCGAGGGCCGTCCTGACTGGGTGCTGTCGCGCCAGCGCGCTTGGGGCGTGCCGATCACACTGTTTGTGAAGCCCGACGGCGCATACCTGCAAGACCCCGAAGTCAACGCCCGTATCGTCGCAGCAGTGATGCAGGAAGGCGTCGATGCGTGGGACGAGAGCCGCAAGGCGGAATTCCTCGGCACCGATCACAAGCCCGATGACTAGGACATGGTCACCGATATCCTCGATGTCTGGTTCGATTGCGGCTGCACCCATGCATTTGTGCTGGAATCGGGGCGCTGGCCGGACCTGCAATGGCCCGCCAACCTCTATCTCGAAGGCAGTGACCAGCATCGCGGCTGGTTCCAGTCCTCGCTGCTGCAATCCTGCGCCACGCGCGGCCGCGCGCCTTACGATCAGGTGCTGACCCACGGTTTCACGATGGACTCCAAGGGGTTCAAGCAATCGAAATCGCTCGGCAACACCACCGATCCGGTCAAGCTGATGGAAACGACCGGCGCGGATATCATCCGGCTGTGGGCGTTGAGTGTCGATTTCACCGAAGATCACCGGATCGGCGACGAAATCCTGAAAGGGGTGGGCGACCAGTATCGCCGCCTGCGTAACACGTTCCGGTATCTGCTGGGTGCGCTCGACGGTTTTGTTGGCGATATGAGCGACGGCAGCGCGATCCCGGAGCTGGAACTGTATGTCCTCTCGCTACTGGCCGAGCTTGACGCGAAGCTGCGCAAGGCGGCGATCGAATACGATTTCAACACCTACACCCGGCTGCTGGTTGATTTCTGCAACGAGGATCTCAGCGCGTTCTTCTTCGATATCCGCAAGGATACGCTGTATTGCGATGGGCCTGACAGCACCGCTCGCAACGCCTATCGCACCGTGCTCGATCTGCTGTTCCACGCGCTGGTGCGTTATGCCGCGCCGGTGCTGGTCTTCACCGCTGAGGAAGTTTGGCAGACCCGCTATCCGCTGGACGGTGAGGCCGATGAAGATGGGAAGATCGGAAGCGTCCACCTGCTCGAATGGCCGAGCGTTCCGCAAGTCCCCGCCGATGGCGAAAAGTGGACAAAACTGCGCGCCCTTCGCGAACGCGTGACCGAGGCAATCGAGCCGCTGCGGCGGGAAAAGACAATTCGATCCAGCAATGAAGCGGTCGTCACCGTGCCTGCTTCGGCTGTGCCCGAGGGCGTATCCGATGAACTGCTGGCCGAATTGTTCATCACCGGGACAGTGACGCGAGGCGATGGGGATGCGGTGATCGTCGCCAAATCTACCGATTCCAAATGCGGACGCTGCTGGCGTCTGCTGCCCGACGTGCCGGAAGATGGCGCGCTGTGCGAACGCTGTGCCAGCGTTCTGGATGGAGGCACCATCCATGCGTAACCTGTTCACCTCCGCACGCCTGATCGGGCTGGCACTGGCTGCGATAATCGCCGTGTTCGATCAGGCCACCAAATGGTATGTGACCAACCGGCTCGATCTGTATTACCCCGGCGCAAAGCTTGATCTGTTGCCGTTTTTCGATCTCACCTATACCCGCAATTATGGCATTTCGCTGGGATTGCTGGAAGCGACCAGCATGGAAATGCGCTGGTTGCTGATCGCCATGACCGGCGCGATTGCACTGATGGTGCTGGTTTGGATGATGCGGGAGCGGTTCTTGGCGGACATCCTCGGCCTGGCGCTGATACTGGGCGGGGCCATCGGAAATATCCGTGACCGCTTCAAATTCGGCTATGTCATCGACTTTGCCGATTTCCATCTGACGGTGTTCGGGCAATTCATCCGCCCGTTCCTGATATTCAACGTCGCCGATGCCGCTATCACCATTGGCGTCATCGTCATCCTTGCCCGCGCGCTGTTCTTCGGCGAAAAGGGCGACAGCAACGATATGCAAGACGGCGCGAAAAGCGCTCTGGAGAATTGAAGATGCGCAACCTCAAAACCGCAATCCTGTTGGCTGCCGGTACTGCGATGTTGGCCGCGTGCGGAAGCACGGGCCTGTTGAACCGTGATCGACCCGATGAATTTGCTGTGCAGCGTCAGGCGCCGCTGGTGGTTCCGCCCGATTTCAGCCTGACCCCGCCCGCCCCCGGCGCGCCGCGTCCGACAGAAGGCACCGCTTCCGAACAGGCTCTGGATGCGCTGTTCGGTGGCCCGCAGGCCCGCAGTGAAATTGAGCGCAGCACGCTCGATCGTGCAGGCAGTGCGGCTCCGGGGATCCGCAGCGTTGCTGGCGATCCAGGCACCAACACTGTGGCGAAGGGCCGCGTGACGCGCGACATCATCGCTGCGCCCGAAGGTGACGGCGCGACCGCTTCGACAGTTATCCCGGGCTGAACTGCCGCATTCGCATGGCAGAGGTAGGCGTCTAGCTCGCTTCCGGCTCCGCCTCGCTCACCAGGATCTTGTCGATCCGGCGGTTGTCCATGTCGATAATTTCGAACACCCAGCCCTGATCGGTGAAAAACTCCCCTTCAAGCGGGAGCTTCTTCATCACCGAAAGTACATAACCCGCCGCCGTGCCGAATTCGCGGTTGTCGTCATATTCGATGTCCAACCGATCAGCGAGGATATCGGCGGATAGCGAACCCGACACCAGCAGCGACCCATCGGCCCGCTCAATTATCTGCGGTGCATCGCCTTGATCGGAATCGCTTGCGAAGTTTCCGGCAATTGCGGTCAGGACGTCAACCGGGGTCACGATGCCTTCGAAGTGCCCGTATTCATCATGGACCACCGCCATCGCGATGTCGGCCGATTGCAAAACTCGCAACGCATCCATCGCATCCAGTTGATCGGGCACGACCTCAGCCTTTACCGCCATGTCGCGGATCGAAACAGCCTGCCCCGCCACTAACGCGGCCAGAACTTCGCGCACCTTGACGATGCCGAGGATAGCATCGGGCGACCCCTCTGCCACGGGCAGCAGCGAATGCGGGCTTTTGCCGATCGTTTCCTTGATCGCAGCAACATCGGCGTCGGCCTCGATCCAGTCGACTTCGGTGCGCGGCGTCATCATTTCGCGCACGGGCCGTTCGGCCAGCCGCACCACGCCGGTCAGGATCTGGTGCTGCTCGGCCTCGATGACGCCCGATCGCGTTGCCTCGGCAAAGATCATCTGCAATTCCTCGGCGGTGACGGTGCTAGCCCCCTTTGAACGGATGCCGAACAGGCGGATTATCGCAGCTGAACTTGTGTCGAGCAGCCATACGAGCGGCGCCGCGATGCGCGCCATCCATGCCATCGGCAGGGCGGTAACGATGCTGATCGGAACCGCCGCGCGCAGTGCGAGCTGTTTGGGCACCAATTCCCCGACCACCAGGCTGAGATAGGTCGTAATCGCGATGACGAGCGCAAAGCCTGCCTCCTGCTCCATATCAGCGGGCAGACCCAACGCCACCAACCGCTCGCCCACTGGCCCACCCAGGCTGGCCCCGGAATAGGCGCCATTGATAATGCCGATCAGGGTAATCCCGATCTGCACGGTCGACAGGAACTTGCCTGGTTCCGCAGCCAGCCGGATCGCGGTCTGTGCAGCTACCGAGCCGTCTTCCGCGCGCGCGGTCAGCCGCGACGTCTTGGCCGAGACGATGGCAAGCTCGGACATGGCGAACGCGCCGTTGAGCACGATCAGTCCGGCAATTATGAAGAGGTCAGTCCAGGGAAAAGGGGTCACCCCAAAACCGCTAGCACAATTCACCGATCTTGCCAGCAGCATGATGGCAACGCGCTTTTCCGGGCTCCCATTAGTCGCGGATAACGATGATACAGGTGGATACCGGTCGTTCAGGTTGCGGAAAAGCGTACAGGTCCAGCGATTTTTTTGGAACCGCGCGCCGCGCCGTTGCTTGCATAAGAAACAACATAATGGAGGATATATAATGACAATCTCACGCGTCCTGCTTTCGGGCACCGCCGCGCTTGCACTGCTTGGTACCAGCGCATGCGTCACCGATCCGAACACCGGCGAGCAGAAGATTTCGCGCACCGGCATCGGTGCAGCGCTTGGCGGCACCCTCGGCTATCTGCTGGGCGGCGCAATCGGCGGCGACACCGCACGCATCATCGGTGCTGGCATTGGCGGATCGGCCGGCGCGGTTATCGGTAAGCAGTTCGATGACCAGATCAAGGAACTGGACGAACAGACCGCCGGCAGTGGCGTCGATGTCGAGGAAATTGGCGATGGGGACGCGATCCTTGTGCGTCTGCCCGACGGCGTCACGTTTGCGAGCGGTTCCGCCACGATCAATGCCGGGTTCCAGCAGACCCTGGATACCGTTGCAGACAGCCTGATCAAATATCCCAACAGCCTGATCGACGTGTATGGTTTTACCGACACGACGGGCAGCACGGCGCTTAACCAGAACCTGTCACAGCAACGTGCGCAGGCGGTTGCCGATTATCTCGCTGCACGGGGCGTGGCACGGGGCCGGATGGCAACGCGCGGCTTTGGCGAAAGCTATGACCAGCTGCGCGTGAAGACCGCAGACGGCGTGGATGAGCCGTTGAACCGCCGCGTCGAGATCAAGATTATCCCGATCAGTCAGGATGATGTGAACGCTGCTCGCGGCAGCTGACGCTCGTATTTCTGAGAATTTTCAAGCGGGTCTGTGCCTTGGCGCAGGCCCGCTTTTTAGGTTCGCGGCGGGCGCTTACCTCAATGCGAGGGCCCGCTCGCGCAATCGCTCTACCGCCTCCGCATAGATGGCCGGTGCACACACCAGCACTCCGAAATCGCGCGGATCGTGCTTGTTGTATGCCAGCGGTTTGCCAAACGCATCGGAAACCTGCGCCCCGGCCTCGCGCGCGATTAATGTCGCGGCGGCTACATCCCATTCAAATCCCCATCGCAAAGTCGCAACCAGATCGGCCCGATCATCGGCGACCATTGCAATCCGCAAGGCAATGGAATTGGGTTTTTCGACCATCACCAGATCCGAATCGACGCTTGGCAGCTGATCCACCGGCACACGCGCGCCGGAAAATTGTTTGCGTGAGCTCGCGCGCAAACGTCGGTCGTTCAAGGTGGCTCCCTGACCTGCCTCCGCACACCATTCCTCTGCCCGCGCGGGAGCCATCAGCACCCCGATCAGCGGTCGCCCGGCGCTGACCAGGGCGACCGAAATCGCCCAGCCGGGTCGACCGCGCACAAAATCACGAGTGCCGTCGATCGGATCAACCAGCCAGATTAGCCCGCTGTCTGTGCGCGCCTTATCGTCCACGCTTTCCTCGGAAAGCCACGCTGCAGAGGGTAGCAATGCGGTGAGTTCGCGCCGCAGGAACCGGTCGACTTCAAGATCGGCCTCGCTCACGGGATTGCCGGGCGTCTTGTCCCAGCTTGCCAAGGCGTGACCGTCTCCGGGCCAGCGCGAATAGGCTATCCGGCCCGCCTCGCGGACGATCTCCAGCAATCTTGAACGGTTTATCATATCAGCCCTTGGTCAGGCTTACTTCCGTGCGCGCACCACAAGCACTTTTCAAGCGCGGCGAGACATGCTTATGACCCACCGACACAACCTCTCCCCACGCTGCCGCGCTCGATTAGCGAAGCGGTAGGGCGACAAATTCTAAAGGGATCACGCTGCCATGAACGTCCACGAATATCAGGCCAAGGAACTGCTCAAGGAACATGGCATCGCCATTCCCGCCGGATACCCCGCGCTGACCGTCGAAGAAGCGGTCGAGGGCGCGAAGAAACTGCCCGGACCGCTCTATGTGGTGAAGGCGCAGATCCATGCCGGTGGCCGCGGCAAGGGCAAGTTCAACGAACTGCCCGCCGATGCCAAGGGCGGCGTGCGGCTCGCCTTTTCATTGGACGAGGTCGAATCGCATGCGCGCGAGATGCTCGGCAACACGTTGGTGACGATCCAGACGGGCGACGCGGGTAAGCAGGTTAATCGCCTGTACGTGACCGATGGCGTCGATATCGAGAGCGAATACTACCTCGCCATGCTGGTTGACCGGGCCAGCGGGCGGGTGGCGATGGTCGCCTCCACCGAAGGCGGAATGGATATCGAGGATGTGGCGCACGAAACGCCCGAACTGATCACCACGATCACCATCGACCCTGCACAGGGCTTCATGCCGCATCACGGCCGCGCAGTGGCGTTCGCGCTCAAACTGTCGGGCGATCTGAACAAGCAGTGCCAGAAAGTCGCAGCGCAGCTTTATGACGCGTTCGTCGCGAGCGATTGCGAGATGCTGGAAATCAATCCGCTGGTCGAAACCAAGCCCGATGCAGATGGCAAGGCGCACCTGCTGGTGCTGGACACCAAGATGAGCTTCGATGGCAACGCGCTTTATCGCCACCCCGCCATTGAGGCGATGCGCGACGAGACGGAAGAAGACCCCGCCGAAGTCGAGGCGAGCGAATACGACCTCGCCTATATCAAGCTGGACGGAAACATCGGTTGCATGGTCAACGGCGCTGGCCTCGCGATGGCGACGATGGACATCATCAAGCTGAACGGCGCGTTCCCCGCGAACTTCCTCGACGTCGGCGGCGGCGCGACCACCGAAAAAGTGACGGCGGCGTTCAAGATCATCCTGAAAGACCCCGCCGTCGAGGGCATCCTCGTCAACATCTTTGGCGGGATCATGAAATGCGACATCATCGCCAACGGCATCGTGCAGGCGGCAAAGGACGTGAACCTCTCGGTTCCGCTGGTCGTGCGGCTTGAGGGGACAAATGTTGAGGCGGGCAAGGAAATCCTTGCGAACAGCGGCCTCGCCATCGTCGCCGCAGACGATCTGGGCGACGCCGCAAAGAAGATCGTAGCCGAGGTGAAGAAGGCGGCGTAAGCCTGCTGGTAAATACAGACAACGAAAGGCCGCGCCGGTTCCGACTGGCGCGGCCTTTTGGTGCCTAGCGCGTTGGTCCCGGTTCAGGCCGGACGGGCGGGGTGCTGTCCATGAAGGTCAGCCAGTTCTCCCATATGTCATGCGTGCGCTGATCAATGAGGCGGATCGAGCAGGTCAGTGACATGATGTTGCGGATCGAGCCGGATTTCCAGTTTTCATAGATCGCCCCGCATTCCCGATTGCGATATTCAGTCGCTGCCGTTTGCGATTGCTTCATCATTTGCGCCAGTTCCGGCGTGTTGGCGGAGTTCGCCAGCGCGGCAGAGAAGTATTCGGCCTCTCGCTCCTCAGCGCGGCTCTGCAGCCCCATCAGGCATTCGTTAATCGCCAGGGTCGTTCCGTCGCAATCGAAACGCGGCGCGACGTCTGCAAGCGCGTTGAGGCGGAAGACCAGCTCCTGCGGCTCGGGCTTGTCGCTTTTCATGCGGACCGCCGCGACGATCCCATCGCCCGGATTGCCCGGATCAGCGCAGCGCAGCGTCAACGCGTTGAAATACGCCGCACATGGCTCTGCCGCGATCAGGCGGAAGGTGAGCATTCCATCCTTCTCCTCCCAGCCGGTCAGGTCGGCGTTGAAATGCTTCAGCCGCAGGACAATCGTGCCCTCTTCCTCCAATAAATACAGGTGTTCGGTAAACATGATCGCGCCGTCCGGCGTTTCCTGCACGAAAGTGCCCACCATCGTACCACCTGATGGGGGCAGCCAGCTCTCCATCGCAGGAGCACCCTGGATACCCTCACCCGTCCACTGGCCGATCAGCCACTCCATCTGGTCGAGCGTCGCCGGGGGCGATTCGAAGCCGTCCTCCGCGATCCGCGTTTCCTGCGCCGCGACAGGCATCGCCAACACCATGCTTCCAATCGCTAGTCCGGATAAAATTGCGCGCATCACACCCTCTCAATACCCTGCAGTATAGCGCGCCAGGTCAAAATCACCTAGCTGGCATGGAACGGGCGCCGGCTGGTGTTCGTTAGGGTTTCGACAGGCGCACCCAACTTGACGTTTACGTAAACGCAAGCTAGAGCGCGCTCAGAGAGTTATGTCAGGCCATGCGCGCAACGCAGCGGCCTTCAATGGGAAAGGACACCACCATGAAAATCCTCGTCCCCGTCAAACGGGTGATCGATTACAACGTCAAGCCGCGCGTCAAGGCTGACGGCACTGGCGTTGATCTCGCCAACGTCAAGATGAGCATGAACCCATTCGATGAAATCGCTGTTGAAGAGGCGATCCGCCTGAAGGAAGCGGGCAAGGCCGAGGAAATCATTGCGGTTTCCGTAGGCCCGGCGAAGGCGCAGGAAACGCTGCGCACCGCACTCGCCATGGGTGCAGACCGCGCGATCCTGATCGAAACGCCCGACGATGTCGGTGCAGAGGTTGAACCGCTGGCGGTTGCCAAAATCCTGAAAGCCATTGCCGACGAAGAGCAGCCAGGCCTTGTCCTGCTCGGTAAACAGTCGATCAGCGATGATTCGAACCAGACTGGCCAGATGCTCGCCGCGCTGATGGGGCGTCCGCAGGGTACCTTCGCCAACACCGTAGAGATTGACGGCGATTCCGTGATTGTGAAGCGTGAAATCGACGGTGGTCTGGAAACGGTAAAGCTGACCATGCCCGCCATCGTCACCACCGATCTTCGTCTGAATGAGCCGCGCTATGCTTCGCTGCCCAACATCATGAAAGCCAAGAAAAAGCAGCTCGATGTAAAGTCTGCTGGCGATTACGGCGTAGACATCGCACCCCGTCTGACCACCACCAAGGTTGCCGAACCGCCGGTCCGTCAGGCTGGCGTCAAGGTTGAGGACGTCGCCGCGCTCGTCGCCAAGATCAAGGAAATGGGGATCGCCTGAGGCGGCCCGTTCACGAAACAAGGGACACAGGACAGATGAACACACTCATTCTCGTCGAACACGACAACACCGCCGTCAATGATGCCACGCTCGCCGTGGTTACTGCTGCGGGCAAACTGGGCGAAGTGACCGCGCTGGTCGCGGGTAAGGATTGCGGCTCGGTCGCCGAAGCCGCTGCGAAGATCGCGGGCGTGACAAAGGTGCTGAAGGCCGATGACGCCGCCTACGAATACGGCCTTGCCGAGAACGTCGCGCCGTTGGTGGCCGGATTGATGGCGGATTACGACGCCTTCCTCACCCCTGCTACTACCTCGGGCAAAAACATCGCGCCGCGCGTCGCTGCGCATCTCGATGTGATGCAAATTTCGGACATTCTCTCGGTTGAGGGGCCCAAGACGTTCACCCGCCCGATCTATGCTGGCAACGCCATCGCCACCGTCGAGAGCGCTGACCCCAAACTGGTGATTACCGTGCGCGGCACCGCGTTTGAAAAGGCCGCGACCGAAGGTGGAACGGCGACCATCGCCGATGCAGCCGGGCCGGGCGATGCCGGGCTTTCCAGTTTCGTCAGTCGCGAAGTCGCCAAGAGCGAGCGCCCCGAACTCGCCAGTGCCAAGATCATCGTGTCGGGCGGACGCGCGCTCAAAGACAGCGAAACCTTCGATTCGATTATCAACCCATTGGCAGATAAACTGGGCGCGGCTGTCGGTGCATCGCGCGCGGCAGTCGATGCGGGCTATGTCCCCAATGATTACCAAGTTGGCCAGACCGGAAAGATCGTCGCCCCCGAAGTCTACATCGCGATCGGGATATCGGGCGCGATTCAGCATCTTGCGGGGATGAAGGATTCCAAAGTCATCATTGCGATCAACAAGGATGAGGACGCACCGATTTTTCAGGTCGCAGATATCGGTCTGGTTGCGGACCTTTACACCGCCGTCCCCGAACTGACGAACGCGCTGGGCTAGTCGGCTCTAGCCCATCGGGCGAGAAACAGCCCTTTGTATGATTCCTGAAGTGGCAGACCCGCCTCCGCTGCGCCAATGTGCGCAGCGGAGGTTTTCATGGTTTTTCGCAGGACGATCATTTTTGCGTCGCTAAGCTTCGCAATTTCCGCGACCCCGGCGCAGTCAGAGCCCGTCGCGCTTGAGCCTAGCTCGAACTGGAATGTCGATTACGGCGCCGACCAGTGCACCCTGCTCCGCACATTTGGGCCAGAGGAAAATAGTCATGCCCTCTATTTTCGTCAGTGGGCACCAGCGTCGGCTTTTGCATTCACCGCAGCGGGTCCGGAATTCAGCAAGTTCAAGTCACTGCGGGTGACGAACGTGCGTTTTCGGGCGGACGCGACGCCCAGGCAGACCGAGCCGTTCGTCGGCGAAAGCAGCGGTTTTGGGACCGCCATCATCTATACTCAGCTTTCCATCGATGAGAACGAGTCAGCACCTGACGAAGGCACGAACCAGGGCGACGAACCTGTTACGAAGTTTCCTCAGTTGGATATCGATCAGGCGCGCATGGTCGAGTTCGTCGAGCTAGCTCAGGGTAAAAACACCGTCACCTTGAACACAGGCGATCTGCGTGAGGCATTCACGGTGATGAACTCATGTATGGAAAGTCTGTTGAAGGATTGGGGCCTGGATGTGCAACGTCACCTATCTGCCACCCGTTTGCCGACAATGACCAATCTGCCCGCCATCGCGCGCAAGGTTTCACAGAATTATCCACGTGCAGCCTTGATCCGCGGGGAGCAGGCAATTTTGCAGGTCCGAGTGATGATAGATGAGACAGGCAAGGCAACCGATTGCGTGATCAACGAAGTTACTCGGACGCAGCAGCTCGATTCGCCTGCCTGCCGCCCGCTCATGATGGGCAAATACACGCCCGCGCTGGACAAAAACGGGCAGCCTTTCCCATCGTACTTCACCACGTCCATCGTATACCGAATGAGCTAGCCCGCCATTATTCTCGCACAATTGCGCAGGGTGCGACGGACGATCTGACGACGCTGTTCGGCGCTTCGCGGTGATGCGCGGGTGGAGCCGCCTGCTACGCGCTCCCCGCCGTCCAGCACGTATTGCTTCACTATCCTGCGCTCATGCTCGGGCGCGCCAAGGCGATCGAGCATCCGGTCCAGCGCCGCCCGCGCCATATGATCGCTGGCTGCGCGTTCCGCCTGTGACAGCGCGGCGTCGTCCGGCGGCTCGAATGCATAAAATGGCTCGATCGCTCGTGCCAGCGGCAGTGGTTAGCCCGTCAAGCGAGACGGTGGAAATTCCCGCGCTGACGGCGGAGCGCCGCTGATCCAGCCGCACGCGGTGACGCAGGCTCTGCAACTCTCCGCGCATCTGCCACGTGGCATGGGTGACAAAGCTCGCCTTTGCCGGATCGTAGGTCTGGAGTGCCCGATAGACACCGATGGCCGCCGCCTGTTGCGCATCATCGGCGATGTCCAGCATCCGGTACTGAACGATCAACCGCTTTATCCGTGGGAGCATCAGCGCAAGCAGCGCAGCAAAATCGCGATCGAAAACCCGTCTGTGGCGCGCCTCTATCACTGGTCCGGCAGACCCAGCATCGGCGCATTCACAACCCAGCGACACCGCAAGCGCCTCAACCTTCTGGCTGGCACGAGAGATCGGGCGGTGTTGCATGATGTGGGCGACAGGCTCCTTTCGATCTGGACCGTCACCATAACTTTGTAAAATTTACCGGCCTCCTGCCGGCGTCCTCCGTTCCATCCCTAGGGGTATGATTAAATGCGCGCTGCGACCTCTGCTCGTTACGCCTCGCCCAGCGATCCGGGAATTTCGGCCAGCGCCAAATTGGATCGCAATCTGCGCGAAGCCAACCGTGCCGCGCTATGCTTTACGCCCTCACTGTCATTTGCGGCCAGGGCTGCGGCGCATTCTGAACACTCGCGTTGCGCATCTTGATCGGCTTCGCGCAGTATTACCTCCGACAGCAGTTTGAACAGTCGCTGCCGTGCATGGGCGAACCGGTTCCCGTCGTTCGCGCAATCGAGAACGGAGAAATACAGTTCTTCTGCAGGATTGCGCATTGCGTTGCGGCTCTGCTGCATTTTGCCTTGTGTGACGATGGTGGCGCCCGCGCCGACCTCAAACGAGCATGCGTCGAGCGCACGGATCAATGCACCGTTGATGACCACCTGATCACCTGCGGCAAGGTTCACGATGCGATGATCGATCATATGATCTTCTTGCGTCATAGATCTAATTTAGAGCGTCGGCGCACCGGACTGGGCGGCTCCGGAATGCTACTTAGTCTTCGCCTCGCGCAAAGCAGCGGATAAGGCGCGAAAGGTCAGAGCCAGCCGGTGATGAAGTGCAGCGTCATGCCAACCAACCCGCCCACCAGCGTACCGTTGATGCGGATGAACTGCAGATCGCGTCCCACTGCGTTCTCGATCCGGCCGGTGATGGTGGTCGCGTCCCAGCGCTTTACCGTCTCGGATACCAATGTGACGATCTCGGAACCGTATCGCGTCGCCACCCCGACCATCGTTCGCCGCGCAAACCGGTTTATCTGCAATTGCAACCGCTCATCCTGTCGCAACGCGGTGCCCAGATCGGCCAGGCCCTTGCGCATTTCGCTGCCCAGTTCGGTATCGGCAGAGCGCGCCCGTCGTATGAGCGACCGGCGGATGCGTTCCCACACGCCCAGCCACCATTCCGCCACCGCCGGGTTTTCGATCAGATCGCGCTTCATCGCCTCCACCCGCTCGCGGGTTTCGGGGTCGTTCTGTAGATCCTGCGCCAGTTTTGCCAGCCCTTCCTCGACCTTGTGACGGATCGGGTGATCGGGATCGACCAGCACCTCGGCCAGCAGCTTGTACAAGCCATCGAGCACGCTCGCGGAAATGCGTTCGTCCAGCCCGGTCCAGCGCAGCACGGCGTTGGCGCGGCGGTGGATCACTTCCTTGACCGTGTCCTCATTATCCTCAAGCGTCAGCCCGGCCCAGCGCACGAACCCGTCGATCAGGGGTTTGTGGCGTTGATCGGTCATCATGCTTTCCAGCATCCGCCCGGCCAGCGGGGAGATGTCGATCTTCTGGATCTGGCTGGCCAGCCCGGAGCGCACCTGATTGCCGAGCCGGTCCGGGTCGAGCGATTCGAGCACTTCGGCCAGCATTTCCGCTGCTCCGCCAATAATCTGGGTGCGGGCATCGCTGCCCCCGGCGGATACGGTTCCGGCCTCGGGACTGGCGACCAGGAAATCACCGACCGCGCGCGCGATGTTCATACCGGCCATGCGGCGCGCGACGACTGCCGGGATCAGAAAATTGGTCCGCAGAAACTGCGCCATCGTGTCGGCGATGCGATCCTTGTTTTCCGGAATGATCGCGGTGTGCGGAATGGGGAGGCCAAGAGGGTGGCGGAACAGGGCGGTGACGGCAAACCAGTCGGCAAGGCCGCCGACCATCGCCGCCTCGGCAAAGGCGTTGATGTAGCCCCAGACCGGGTGATCGCTAACAAGGCCGTGAGTGGTGAAAAACAACACCGCCATCGCCGCCAGCATTCCGGTGGCGGTCCAGCGCATCCGGCGCGCGCGGTCCACGCTTAGCGGTTCACCGCCAAACGGAGCGGCGGCTTGCGTGGAAACAGGGTGGGTTGATGCCATTATGAAAACCGTCTGCCCGAAAACCGGCGGCGCGTCACGACTTGTAATGATCAAAGCAGCCTATTCAGCCGGTTGCGCCCCCGGCGGTAGGCCCGCACCCGGTGTAGCGGGGCGAGGATACGGCGCATCAACCGGTTCCGGACCGGGTCGGTGTGGGCGCGTATCGTCACCCGGCTTGTAGGTCAGCATCCGTTGACGCAGCCAAGGGCCTACCCGCTTTTCAAACCCGTCAGCCAGGCTGAAGCCCGCCGGAACGATCAGCAGGGTTAGCAGCGTAGACAAGACCAGCCCCCCAATAACGACAATGCCCATCGGTTTGCGCCACGCCGCGTCCCCGACGATGGAGAGCGCAGTGGGGATCATCCCCGCCGTCATCGCAACCGTGGTCATCACGATCGGCTGCGCGCGTTTGTGCCCGGCCTCCATGATCGCTTCGAGCTTTTGCGTCCCCGCTGCCATTTCTTCGATAGCAAAGTCGATCAGCAGGATCGAATTCTTGGACACGATTCCCAGCAGCAGCAGGATGCCGATATAGACCGGCATGGATTGCGGTTCTCCCAGCAGCCAGATCAGCAGGATGCCGCCCAGCGGAGCCAGCGCCAGCGAGGTCATGTTGACCAACGGGCTCATCAACCGCTTGTAGAGCAGCACAAGGCAGGCGAACACCAGCAGCACACCGGCGATGATTGCAATGACGAGATTTTGTTGCAGTTCTTCCTGCCACTGTTCGTCACCCACTGCATCGCGGATCACGCCGGTCGGAAGTTCCTGGAGTACAGGCAAGGCCTCGATCTGTTCCTGCGCCGTGCCCTTGAGCACGCCGGATGCCAGATCGGCGCCGATCAGCACGCGGCGGTTCTGGTTATACCGCTGGATGACAGTGGGGCCGGAGCCGAACTCGATATCGGCCACGCGCGACAGTGGAACCGATCCCCCGTCGCCCGTTGGCACTGGCAGGTTTTCGATGGTGGTGAGATCGGTACGGTCATCTTCGCTCAGTTTGACGCGGATTGGAATTTGCCGGTCGGAGAGGGAGAACCGCGCCGCATTCTGCTCAATCTCGCCCAGCGTGGCAATGCGGATCGTCTGGCTCAGCGCGACAGTGCTGACGCCCAGTTCCGCTGCGATTTCCTCACGCGGGCTGATGATGATTTCTGGCCGGTTGATATCGCCGCTGATGCGCGGTGCAATAATGGTGTTCAGCCCCTTCATCTGTTCGATGAGCGTCGCTGCCGTTTCATCGAGCAGATCAGGGTTGGAGCCGGCGAGCATAATGGTCAGATCGCGCCCGGTGCCAAATCCCCCGCCTTGCGATTCGAAGCGCACGCGCGCGTCCGCGATCTTGGCAAGTTCGGGCGCAAGCTCACGCTCGAATTCGATAGATGTCCGTTCGCGATCTTCACGCAGATTCACAAACACGCTGCCATTGCCGATGCGGATGCGTTCCAGCGCATAGTCGAATTCCTGCTGCTGTTCGAGCAGCGCGGTCACCTGGTCGACCACCTTTTTCGTAGTCGCCAGCGTGGTGCCGGGCACCATCTCGATATCGACAGTGCTGCGATTGTTGTCGGTTTCAGGCTGGAACTGACTGGGTATTTGCTGGAACAGCAGCACGGTGACGATCAGCGAAAACCAGCCAATTCCCAGCATCCAGACGCGGTGATCGTAGAAACGCGCCAGCAAATATCGAGTGCTTTGCGCATGGCGGCTGTTGCCGCGGCCAAACAGTTCCAAAACCTTGAACACCAGCAGGCCGGCAACAAACGCAAGGATGGACACGAACAGCAACTGGACGATCTCGAATGTCTTGGAAGCAAGAAAGTGCGGGGTGCTGTTGGTATCGCTCGAAACGGCATTGGCGACGTTTTTGGGTATCTCCAGCCCAGCCAGCAGATCGAACGAGAAGAACATCGCGATCGCCGTCGCGGCCAACAAACCAATCACGGTCAGCAACAGACTGGGCACATACAGCAAGCGCCAACGCGGCCCGGCAAGGCCATCGCGAATGGCCTGCATCTTGCTGGTGTCGAGCGTCCAGCGCAGCACGCGCATGTAACGGTCCATCATCGGACCCTCGCCGTGGGTCGAATGCCCTTTGGACGCGAGGAAATAGGCGGCCATCAGCGGCGTGACCATGCGCGCCACAGCGAGGCTCATCAGCACGGCGACCACCACGGTCAGGCCGAAGTTCTGGAAGAATTGTCCCGATACGCCCGGCATCAGGCCCACTGGCAGGAACACCGCGACGATGCAGAAACTGGTCGCCACCACGGGCAGGCCGATTTCGTCGGCGGCGTCGATGCTTGCCTGATAGGGCGTCTTGCCCATGCGCATGTGACGAACGATATTCTCGATCTCCACAATGGCATCGTCAACCAGCACACCCGCCACCAGTCCCAGCGCCAACAGCGACAGGAAATTAAGGTTGAACCCCATCAACTCCATGAAGAAGAAGGTCGGAATAGCCGACAGCGGGATTGCCACTGCACTGATGAAGGTCGCGCGCCAATCGCGCAGGAACAGGAACACCACGACAATCGCCAGCACCGCACCTTCGATCAGGGCCGACATCGAACTGGTGTACTGGTTGCGCGTGTAATCGGTGCTGGTGCCCATCTTGATGAAGCGGATGCCATCGGATTCGGCCTCGATCGCGTCCATTTCCTTCAGCGCGTCCTCGTAAACCTGCAAGTCCGAAGCGCCGCGCGCGCGGTTCATGAAGAAATTGACGACTTCCTTGTCGCCGACTTCGCTGATCGAATCGCGTTCGCTGTATCCATCGCGCACGGTGGCAACATCGGTCAGCCGCACGGTGCGGCCGCCGCCCAGCTGGATCTGGCGTTGCGAAAGATCATACGCGGTATCGCTGTTGCCGATCACGCGCAGGGATTGCCGCGTCCCGCCGATTTCCGTGAGGCCGCCTGCCGCATTGATGTTTTCCTGCCGCAACACGCCGTTGATCTGGGTGGCGGTGACGCCCAACGCCTGCATCTTGGCCGGATCGAGGATGACTTCGATCTCGCGATTGACCCCGCCAAATCGTCCGACTTCGGCCATGCCTTCGATCTTCAGCAGTCGTTTGGCCACGGTATCATCGATGAACCAGCTAAGTTCCTCGATTGTCATGTCGTCGGCCTCGACCGCGATGTAGCCGATCGGCTCACCCACCACGTTAACCTTCTGGATCTGCGGTTCGAGTATGCCGTCGGGCAGGGTCGGGCGGACGCTGTCGATCTGGGTCTGCACCTCGCTCAGCGCGAGGGTGATATCCGTGCCGATCTCGAACTCGACGAAGGTGAACGATGCGCCCTCGCTGGCGGAGGATTGCAGCGAATTGACGCCGTTGATGGATCGCAGCGCGCTCTCCACCCGCTGCGTGATCTGGTTCTCGATTTCCGAAGGCGCCGCACCCGGCTGGGCAATCGTCACCTGAACGCCGGGGAATTCAACGTCCGGGTTATTTGTAACGTCCATTCGCAGGAAACTGACGATGCCTGCCAGCAACAATGCTGTGAAGAATACGAGCGGAATGACCGGGTTGCGGATCGACCATGCGGAAAGGTTGCGGAAATTCATTGCTGGTCAGCCTCAGCCCTTCTGGCGGCGCGGATTGACGGTTTCACCCGGATTGAGGAAACCCCCAGCACTCAGCACCACGAGTTCATTGCCCGAGAGCCCTTCGGTGATGGCGATGCCTTCTGAAGTGACCATCCCGGTCTTGACCGAGCGGCGGGTCGCCTTGTTGTCCTTGCCGATAATATAGACGAATGCGCCATCGTCATCGGCCAGTACCGCGCTTTCGGGAAGCACGGTTGCGGTCAATGATCCCCCGCTGATGCGCGCGGTGGCAAAGCCGCCGGGACGCAGTTCGGTAGCGAATGGCAAGGCAATGCGCGCGGTGCCCTGTCGGGTGCTTTCATCGACGGTCGGAGCGATCTGCCATACTTGACCCTTGAAAGTCTTGTCAGAACCAGCGAGCATGATTTCGGCGTTTACCCCTTTTGAAAGGCGCGCCATCTGCGTCTCGCTCACCTGCGCCAGCATCTCCATCTCGCCGCCACGCGCGATCGTGAACAACGGCGCGCCGCCGGGGCCGACACTCTGACCGGGTTCGACATTGCGCGACAGGACATAGCCCGCTGCCGGGGCCACCACATTCAGACGCGCGGCACGGGCGCGCAATTCATTGAGCTGGGCCTGCGCCACCTTGACCCGCGCAGCCGCCGAATCGCGGGTTGCAGTCAGCCGGTCGATTTCGGCTTTGGAAATGAAGCCGCGCGCAACCAATTGCTGGGCGCGGTCCAGATTGGCTTGAGCAAGCGCGGCATCCGCCCGCGCAACTTCGATCTGCGCGGCCTGGGCTGCGGCTTGCTGCACCTGCACGGAACGGTCGACTACGACCAGCACCTGCCCTTGCCGAACCCATTGCCCTGCATCGACTGGAACGGAGATGACGCGCCCGCCCTCGCCTTCGATACCGACGGGCATCGAACGGCGTGCGGCAATCTGTCCGGGAACCTCTATCGTGGCAGCAATCGTGGTCTTACCCGGTGCAACGACGGTCACGACCGGAGCCTGCGACTCGTCATCACCCGCACCCACCGGCTCTCCGCCAGCGAACGCGAAATAGGCGCCGATGGCCAGCAAGATGGCGAAGATGATCGCGCCTATTGCAAGCAGGCGGCCAGAGATACCCTTCGACCGCTGCGTTGTCGCACCGCCAAGTTCGGCACCGACCGGTTCGGCAGCTTCGGCACTGATGGTCGTTTCGTAATTCATCGCAAATTCCCTGACGCGCGCTGCCGCTCCCTAACGTCTAGCTTGGCAAAGGCCAATGCATAGCGAGTGTATTACTTTTATAACTCACCCAGCGCAACCTTGCTAGGTTGCCAAGTTTTACAGTGCACGCGCTGGTCGACTGATGACCCGTCCAGCCAGACGAAGGACAGGTTGTTCCTCCACGAACCGCGCAAGCTCGCTTGTGCATAAACGAAAAGGGGCAGCGCAGCCAGTCGCTGCACCGCCCCTTTTCAGGTTTGATTGGAAAGTAGCGTTTAACCGCGCACGCGGCCACGCTGGATAAGGTTCACGATACCGAGCAAAACAATCGCTCCGATAACTGCAACGATCAGACCGGTCAGCGAAAACTCCTGCACGCTACCAGAAATGCCCAGAAGCGGGCCTGCGATCAGATTACCGATGATGGAGCCGATAATTCCGACCACGATATTCAGAAAAATGCCCATCGAGGCATCGCGATTCATGACCATGCTGGCAAGCCAACCGGCCACGCCCCCAACGATCAGTGCGATAATCCATCCCATAATAATCTTCCTCCACTGCAAGATTGCATTTAGCTCATCAATCTATGGAGGGTAATGTGGTTCCCGCAAGCGTCTTAAAATCGCTGTCCCTTTTTGGTGGGGTTGATCAATACCGCAATTTTCGTTCGTATTCGTCGCGATATTTCTGGATTCGCGTTACGCGCAGGCCTTTCATTCCGGAACGGTCCATCGCCCGCTGCCATGACGCAAATTCCTCGAGCGTCAGGCCATACCGTTCCAGCACTTCGTCAATTGTCAGCAATCCGCCATTCACGGCAGCCACCACTTCGGCCTTGCGCCGCATCACCCATCGCTTCGTTGAAGGCGACGGCAGATCAGCCAAAGTCAGCGATTCGCCGAGCGGCCCGATAACCTGGGCGGGGCGGATGTCCTGGTTCTCTATCATGTTATATCTCTCGCATCGCCTTGTGCAGTTGCCCTTGTTGGACCCGAAGCATTACCGCATGAGGCTTTGCAGGCCTCTAAAGCATCAGGGTTAACAGGCCGTTCGCCTGTCCCCAGAGCCTTGAAAAAACTTGCTGCCGCATCGCCAAAGCGGGCTCCCGATGAGCCGGCGCACAGCAGCGTATCGTGGCGCAATTCGCGGCGCAAGTCGCGCGCAGCGTTGAGCCGTGCGGTCAATTCACTCCATTCGATCGCGCGCAAGGCCTCGCCCGCGCGCGCGCCATCTGCTCCGCGCGCAGACGCCGAAAGGTCGGAGCGCAAGAGCGACTCAAACTCGCTCGCAGTGCCGCTATTTGAGGCGGCGACAGGTTTTCCATGTTCGAACATGACGCCACTTGTATCGCGTGGTCGTCAACATGTAGTAAAACCCCCGTTTACCCCGCTTTAGGATTACTGCCTGCGTATGTGGCAAGCGGTGGTTGACGCTGGACTGGCGAAAAGCGCCGCAACGCCCTATGTCTCCTCGCGATCATGAACATTACTGCCCCCTCTCTCCAGACCCTGGTTCCTGCGCCATCCGCTTCGGCCTTCGGGCTGGATACCGCCGACCTGTTCGATTTGTCGCGGCCCGCCAACGAATGCCGGATCGTCGTTGCGATGAGCGGCGGCGTCGATTCGTCCGTAGTCGCCGCGCTGGCAGCGGACACGGGGGCGGAGGTGATCGGCATCACGCTGCAACTCTACGATTATGGCGCGGCCACCGGGCGCAAGGGCGCGTGCTGCGCGGGCGATGATATCGCCGATGCGCGCGCCGTGTGCGATCGGCTGGGCATTGCGCATTACGTGTTCGATCATGAAAGCGCCTTTCGCGAAGACGTCGTCGAACAGTTTGCCGACGAATATCTCGCCGGGCGCACGCCGGTACCATGCATCCGCTGCAACATGGGGCCGAAATTCACCGATCTGTTCCGCATGGCGCGCGAACTGGGTGCAGATTGCCTCGCGACCGGACATTATGTGCAGCGCATAGAAACGCCGGAAGGTCCGCACCTTCATCGCGCGGTCGATCCGGCGCGCGACCAGTCCTATTTCCTGTATGGGACCACGCAAGAACAGCTGGACTACATCCGGTTTCCGCTTGGTGGCCTGCCCAAGACCAAGGTACGCGAACTGGCCGAAGCTGCTGGCCTGCGCAACGCGGCAAAACCCGACAGTCAGGACATCTGTTTCGTGCCCGATGGCAATTATGCAGGGATCGTCACCAAATTGCGACCCGAAGGCGCGGTCCCCGGCGCCATCGTCCACGCCGCCACCGGAGAAGTGCTGGGCCAGCACAAGGGCGTCATCCATTTTACCGTGGGGCAGCGCAAGGGGCTGGATATCGGCGGGCAGCCTGAGCCGCTTTATGTCATCGCGCTGGATGCGGCGAATCGTGAAGTGCGCGTCGGGCCCAAGCGGATGCTGGCGGTCGACGCTGCACAATTGATCGAAACCAACCGAATTGGTGCGCTGCCTGACGAGCTGCTCACCGCAAAGGTTCGCTCGCTTGCCAAGCCGGTACCTATCATCCTTGAAGGGCCACTGGGCGACGGTATGGCGTCTCGGATCCGGTTCGACACGCCCGAATTCGGCGTCGCGCCGGGACAGGCGGCGGTGATTTATGCCGGTGAACGTGTGGTAGGTGGTGGCTGGATCGATTCGACCGTCTCGGTGGCGAGCTAATCGATTACCGCTCCGCGTCACCTTCCCATGGCTCAAGCACGCAGCCATAGCCTTCGCGATAGGTGGCGGTGTTGGAAGTAACCAGCGGGAAGCGCGCGGTGACGCTTTTGCTCTCGGCATCGTCCCTGAGCGTGACCAGTTCCATGCCCGCCAACTTGTCCTTCTCGCAATCCTCCATCTGGCGCCCCGCCACGAACCGGCACGAACACGCGACTCGGGCGGCATAGGACGTGCCGACCTGCGCATATCCGGAGATCGGTGCTCGGTTGATATAGGCCGCAATGGCGATGGCCGCGATGACGCTGCACAATATCCAAAGCAGGATGCGCGAGCCGCTTGCCCGTACCTTTGCACGCTGAGCTTTAGTCATTGCCAACCTTGTCCACTTGAGGAATTGAGAGCGCGATGATGACACGCTGCCCCCGCCCTATCGCCGCCTTCGCCTTTGCGCCAGCCTTCGCAGCCCTTGCTGCGTGCGGGGCCACTTCGCCCGATCAGCCCGCGCCGCTGACCCAAGCTGCGATCGCTGCCGTAACCGACAAGGCCGGTGCGCCGCGCGATCAGCTGGCGCGCGAAGTGGACGACCTTTTCACCCGCGAGGGGTTGGGAGAGACGCGCGCAGTGCTGGTCATGGCCGATGGCGCGATCGCGGCGGAGCGATATGCTGATGGTTACGATGCCAAGACCCGCTTCATCAGCTGGTCGATGGCCAAGACGATCACCGCCGTGCTGGTGGGGATGCTGGTGTCCGATGGCAGCCTGAGCCTCGACGCGCCGGCACCCGTCCCGATGTGGCAGCGCCCCGGCGATCCGCGTGCCGAGATCACGCTGCGCCAGCTGCTCCAGATGCGATCCGGCCTGCGCCACACCGAGGCGGGCGATCCGCCCTATGACAGCTCCGAGGTGCGGATGCTGTTCCTCGACGGGCGCGACAACATGGCGCAATGGGCGAAAGAGCAACCGCTGGAGGCGGAGCCGGGCGAACGGTTCGAGTATTCCTCCAACACCACCGTCATTCTCGCCGATATCATCGCCAGTGTCCTGACCAAGAGCGCCATCCCTGATGAGCGGCGGGCGGCGGTCGACACCTTCATGCAGCAGCGGTTGTTCGGACCGCTCGGCATGACTTCGATGGTGCCGGAATACGATGCCAGCGGCACATTGATCGGCGGCAGTCTGATGCATGCCACCGCGCGCGACTGGGCGAAGTTTGGCGAGTTCATGCGCAATGGCGGACGCGCGCCCGATGGCGAGCAACTGGTGCCGACCCGCTGGATCAGCGCGATGCATTCGCCCAGCCCCGCCTCCGAGCATTACGGGTTCCAGACCTGGATGAACCGGCCCGAACCCCGGCTGGAATACCCGCACCCGCTGTTTCCCGACCGCGCGCCTGATACCCTGTTCGCGCTGATCGGGCATATGGGGCAATACGTCCTTGTCTCTCCCGATCAGCGGGTGACGATGGTGCGGCTGGGCCATTCCACCAGCGACGAACGCGGCCCCATGCTGCAAGAGGCAGCCGACGTGATCGCGCTCTATCCTCAGAGGTAGAAGCGGCCTTCCACCACGGTTACGCACGGTCCGGCCAACCACGCGCGGTCGCCCTCAGGCTTGCGCTCTATCCGGCAGCCAAGGGTTCCACCCCGCTCGCTTGCCTGATGCGCGGTGAAGCTGTCCACGCCCAGCCGCTCGGTCCAGAACGGGGTCAGCGTTGCGTGCGCCGCGCCCGTCACCGGGTCTTCGTCCACCCCGCCGCCCGGCACGAACACCCGGCTGACGACGTCCGTATGAGAACCCGGCGCGGTGCAGACGAACAGGTTGTTGCCCAGCCGCGCCAACCCGCGCAGATCGGGATCAAGCGCGCGGATCGCGGCCTCATCGGAATACAGGAACAGGTCATAGCCCGCCGGATTGCGCCACACTTCCAGCGGCTCACCGCCGAGCAGCGCCGCCGCCTCTGCCCATTCGCCGTGCTCGGTTGGAATGCAGGGAAGCGCAACTTCGTATCCGCTGTCGCGCCCGCGCACCACTTCGAGAATGCCCGAATGGCGCGTGCGGAAGGTGACTTTGTCGCCTCCGTCGCGGGTCAGCAGCACATGACCGCTCGCCAGCGTCGCATGGCCGCACAGCCGCACTTCCTCGGTCGGCGTGCACCACCGCAACTCCCAGTCCGCCCCTCCATCTTCGGGCCGCATGGCATCGGACACGACAAAGGCGGTTTCGGCAAACAGGTTCTCCGCCGCGATGGCGACAAGCACATCGTCGGGCAGCCATTCATCCAGCACCATCACTGCCGCCTGATTGCCGCCAAAGGGGCGGGCGCTGAAGGCATCGACGTGCCAGTAGGGGATCGTTTGCGTCATGTCTCAGCCTCTCACGGGTAAAGCAGCGTATCGGACCAGCGCAGTGCGTCGCCTGCGCCCTCCAGCGTAAACAGCCGCCTGTCGTGCAGGCGGTTATCGCGATCCATCCAGAACTCGATCCGTTCGGGCGCAAGGGTAAAGCCGGTCCAGTGATCGGGGCGCGGCACCTCTCCTGCAGCCTCGAACTCCTGGCGCATTCCTCCACCCGGTCGATATAGGTCTGGCGCTGCGGCAGCGGGCGCGACTGATCGCTGGCGGCAGAGCCGACCTGGCTCTTGAACGGGCGCGAGTGAAAGTAGGCATCGGCATAGGCGGGGGATACTTCGACCAGCCGGCCCTCGATCCGGATCTGGCGGCGCAGGCTCTTCCAGTGAAACAGGATCGCGGCCTGCATGTTGGCGGCGATATCGGTGCCTTTGCGGCTGCCCATATTGGTGAAGAAGGTGAAGCCGCCGCCCGCCACGCCGTAATCCGCGCCCTCGCTGCGCCCGTGCCCTTTCAGCAGCACCATCCGCACCGATGGCCGCGCATTGGCATCCGCCGTCGCCAGCGCCATGGCGTTGGGATCGTTCGGCTCACTGCCTTGTGCCATTGCGAACCAGTCATCGAACAGCGCAAACGGGTCCGTGCCCGAGGGGATCTGGCTGTCGGCCAACTGCCCGCTGTCGAGGCTGCTATTGTCACTCATTTCGTCTCACCTCACGCACGCCTGACACACCTGACACACTGTCCAGAGGCCAAAATCGTTCCGCCCGCACCGGCGCCATGAATTGCATTCAGCAGGGGAATAAGTGCAGACGTTCATGCACGCGGCGTTAGGCGATATTGCGGAGGTAGGAAAGGACGCACACACCACTCCCCGCTTGCCTAGCGAGACTGTTGCACCTAGCTAACACGCCATGTCTGATCCTTACCGCACTCTTGGCGTGCCGCGCACGGCGTCCGAAAAGGACATCAAGAGCGCCTATCGCACCCTTGCCAAGGAATTGCATCCCGATCGCAACAAGGACAAGCCCGGCGCATCGGAGCGGTTCTCCGACGTGACGCGTGCGTACGACCTGCTGTCGGACAAGAACAAGCGCGCGCAATATGACCGCGGCGAGATCGACGGGGATGGCAATCCGCTGAACCCGTTCGCCGGGATGGGCGCAGGCGGCGGTCGCGGATTTGCGCGCGGTGCGGCAGGAATGGGGGGCGGGCCGCGTCCGGGTTATCCAGGTGCGGATACGGGCGGATTTTCTGCCGACGACATGGATCTGGGCGATCTGTTCGAAGGGTTGTTCGGCGGGCGGGCGCGCACCGCAGGCCCAGGGCCGCAGCCGGGAGCACGTGCCGGATTTGGCCAGCGCGCCGCGCCCCAGCCACCCCGTCGCGGTGCCGATATCCAGTATCGGCTCGCCGTGCCGTTCGTGGATGCCGCCGCCGGGCGCGATCAACGCATCACTCTTGCCGATGGCAAGGCGATCAGCCTGAAACTGCCCGGCGGCGTTGATGACGGCACGCAGATGCGGCTGAAAGATAAAGGCCATGCCGGGCCGGGGGGCAATGGCGATGGTATCGTGCTGGTCGAGATCGGCCCGCACCCGTTCTTTCGCCGCGATGGCAGCAATGTGCGCATGGAACTGCCGATCACTCTGGACGAGGCGCTGCGCGGGGGCCGCATCAAATGCCCGACCGTCGATGGTCCCGTCATGCTGACGATCAAGCCGGGGACCAGCGGTGGCACGGTAATGCGACTGGGGGGCAAGGGCTGGACCAAACCGGGATCGGTCGCCAAGGGCGAAAGCCCGGCGCGCGGCGATCAGCTGGTCACGCTGGAAATTCAGTTGCCAAAGGACACTTCCTCGCTTGAACAGGCGCTGGAAGGGTGGAGCGATCCCGATAGCCCGCGCGAAAAGTTCGGCCTGTGAAGCAGGGGCGCCTGCGGATCATGGATGCGTGAGGCGCGGTGATGGTAAAGCGACGCAAACGGGGCGCGAACAAGAGATATCGGTCGCCTGAAGCCGAAGAGGCGGGGCAAGAGCAGGAAATCAGATCGCTGTCTCCCGAAGCCCGGCGACGGGCGTTGGCTGCGCTGGGCACAGCCCAGGCGGAAACTGCGCAATCCCTTCTGGAAGAATTCCTGCCCGACATCGAGGCGGACAAGACCGGCAAGCGGGCGCGCCTGCGCAGCCTGCTCGGCCCCGGAACGCGCGTGTTTATCGTGACCCGTCGCACGCTTGTCGGAACGTTCAACGATGGCTTCATCCACGCTGGCAATCTCGCCTATCTGGCAATGCTTTCGATCTTTCCCTTCTTCATTCTGGCAGGCGCGCTGTTTCAGGTGGTCGGGGAATTGGAAGAGCGGCGGGTGATGATCGGAACCGTGCTGCTGGCGATGCCGCCGACCGTGCGCGATGTCATTTCTCCGGTCGCCTACAGCGTGATCGACGCGCGCAGCGGCTGGCTTTTATGGCTGGGCGCGGGCGCGGGCCTGTGGTCTGTATCCAGCCTGATCGAGACGATCCGCGATGTGCTGCGCCGCGCCTATGGCACGCGCGCGGTGATGCCGTTCTGGCGGTATCGGCTGGCGTCCGCCGGGATCATCATCGGCGCAGTCCTGCTGTTATTGCTGTCGCTGTTTGCACAGGTCGTGATCGGCACGGCGCAGCAATTCATCGACGCACGCGTGCCGCGTCTGGCAGAACTGATCGGAACGCTTGGCATATCGCGGATCGTCCCCGCGCTCGGTCTGTTTGGTTCGCTGTATCTGTTGTTCTGGGCGCTGGCCCCGCTCAAATACCGTCCACGCCAGTATCCCAAATGGCCCGGCGCGCTGTTCACCACGCTGTGGTGGCTGGCCGCAACCACTGCGATGCCGCCGATCCTGCGCGGATTTTTCCAGTACGATCTGACCTATGGCAGCCTTGCCGGGATCATCGTTGCGCTGTTGTTTTTCTGGCTCGTTGGACTTGGCGTGGTTATCGGGGCAGAGCTGAACGCAGCGCTGGCGGAACCCGAAGACCCACGGCACACCGCCGACCAGCAAACCGAGGAGACAAGCGGATGAGCGACAAGACAGCCGGACTGATGCAGGGCAAACGCGGCCTTATCATGGGCCTTGCCAATGACAAGTCGCTGGCCTGGGGCATCGCAAAACAGCTTGCCGCGCACGGCGCTGAACTGGCGTTCTCGTATCAGGGCGACGCTTTGGCCAAGCGGGTGAAGCCACTCGCCGCGCAATTGGGCAGCGATTTCATATTCGAATGCGATGTGGCGGATATGGCATCGCTCGATGCGGCATTCGCGACGCTTAAGGAACGCTGGGACACGCTCGATTTCGTGGTCCACGCCATCGGCTTTTCCGACAAGAACGAGCTTCGCGGAAAGTATGTCGACACCAGCCTCGAAAACTTCCTGATGACGATGAACATCTCCGCCTATTCGCTGGTCGCGGTGACGCAGCGCGCGGCGGCGATGATGCCAGAGACCGGCGGCAGCATCGTGACGCTGACCTATTACGGCGCGGAAAAAGTCATCCCGCATTACAACGTCATGGGCGTTGCCAAGGCGGCGCTGGAAACCAGCGTCAGATATCTCGCCAACGATCTTGGCCCGCGCAATATCCGGGTGAACGCGATCAGTGCGGGGCCGGTCAAGACGCTGGCGGCGAGCGGGATCGGGGATTTCCGCTACATCCTCAAATGGAACGAATACAATGCGCCCCTGCGCCGCAATATCACGATCGACGATGTCGGCGGATCGGCGCTGTATCTGCTCAGCGACCTTTCATCGGGCGTGACGGGGGAGACGCACCATGTCGATGGCGGATATCACGTGGTCGGCATGAAGCAGGAAGACGCGCCCGATATCGCTCTGGATAAATGAAACCTATTTCGAACCGAACCCGGTCATCACGGTGTGGATGGTGCGCATCACGATCAGCACATCGAGCCAGAACGAGAAGTATTTGATGTAGTAGAAGTCGTATTGCAGCTTCACATCGATGTCTTCAAGCGTGGCGACGTGGCCCTGATTCACCTGCGCCCAGCCGGTCAGGCCCGGTTTCACGATATTGCGATAGGAATAGAAGGCAAGGTGTTCAGGTCTTTTGAAGTGAAGGTGGAAGGGAATATCGGCACGCAGGATGCGGTGGCACGTTCTCGCGCGCCATTCGTAGCCGTATGCGTGCTGATCATCGCCGCGATGCTGCTGGGCGGCAGTTCCAAGCATTACGTGACCGGCCTCTTACTGCTGCGTCCGCTGGGTGTTCTGGTGCTGGCGGTCGGGCTGTATCACCTGACCCGCGAAGACTGGGCGCGTTTTCAGCTACCGTTGGGTTTCATGGCGGCGGTGCTGGGGCTGATCGTGCTGCATCTGATCCCCTTGCCACCGGCCTTGTGGATGGCGCTGCCGGGACGCGATCTGGCAATCGCTGCGGGCGAGGCTGCGGGCATAGACCAGCCATGGCGTCCCATCGCACTGGTGCCGTATCGCGCGTGGAACGCCTTTTACGCGATGCTGATACCCGCCGCCGTGATGGTGTGCGCGGTGCAATTGACCCGCGACCAGCACCGCATGCTCATCTTCTTTGCGCTCGCCGGGGTACTAGCCAATGCGGCGTGGGGCGCGGTGCAGTCCATCAGCGGGTTCAGCCCGGCAACGTTTTTCTATGGTGTCCCACAAGTCGAGGTTGCCAATGGCCTGTTCGCCAATCGCAACCATCTGGCCGCACTGATGGTGGCCAGCGTGCCGCTGTTCGCTGTGATCGCCAGCCGTGCGAAGGGCCCGCGCGCTGCGTTGACAATCACCGCCTGCGCGGCCCTCGCCGCGTTCGCTATGATGATGGCGCTGGCAACCGGATCGCGCACTGGAATGCTGCTGTCGATCGTGGCCATTGCCGCCAGCTGGCTGGTGTGGCGCGCGCGTCCCGCAAGCCCTTCGGTGCAGCGCCGTTCGGCATCGAGACGGGTATGGGTGCCTATCGCCTTTGCCGGGTTCGGGCTCGCCATGCTCGCCGCGTTTGCGGTGCTGCTGACGCAGACCACCGGCTATGATCGACTGGTGAGCGCTGGTTCGGGCGAGGTGGAAGAATTTCGTTTCACGGTTTGGCGCACAATTGCCGATTTCGCGCCCGCATACCTGCCGTTTGGCAGCGGCATCGGTTCGTTTGTCGAGATATTCAAGGTTCACGAGCCGGGCGGACTGTTGGGGCAGTCCTACTGGAACCACGCGCATAACGATTGGCTGGAATGGGCCATGGAAGGCGGCATTCCTGCGATCATTCTGATGGCGGCAGCAGTGCTGGCATGGCTGATGCGGTCGGTCGGCTTGGTGAAAAGCAGCCATACCGGACGCATCGAGGTTCAGCTGGGGCTGGCAGGTGCCATCGTACTGTTTATCCTTGGCGGATGGAGCCTTGTCGACTACCCCATGCGCACGCCCGCGCTGGCCTCTCTTGCCGCGCTGTGCGCAGTGTGGATGGCGCTATCCGCATCGCGTCAAGTGTTCGGCAAATCGGCGGTCGGGGAATGGCCGGCAACGGGGGAAGGGAACAGGGCCGGTCACGCTGTGGAACCCGGATCCGGTTGAACAACCTGCGATGATGACGACAGACGAGATCAAGACAGTTTCACCAATGAAAACAAGAGCGGACACAGTCAGCATGATGACACTGAAAAGCTTGGCCGCAGGTATGCGCGCAAGCCCTGTTTTTGGCGCTTCGGCGCTGGCGCTGGGCGCTGCCTTGCTGGGCGGGTGTTCGACCACGCCGATTGGCGGCGCGCCGGGACTGGAAGTGCGGCAGGGTAATTTGCCCCCGCCGACCGCCGCAGATCTGTATGGTACGTCGGAATTTGGAGGCGTCCGTCCGTTTGACAAGCTGGTGATCGACGTCTTCGGCATCGAGGAACTGAGCGCACGCACGGTCCGGGTGGATGGCAACGGCGAAATCGGCTTTCCGCTGATCGGCACCGTGCAGGTCGCCGGGCTTTCCACCTCCCAAGTGTCGCAACTGATCGAAACCCGGCTCAGAGGCCAGTTCATCCGCGAACCGCAGGTTACCACCAATCTGGAATCGAGCGTTAATTCGACCTACACGGTTTATGGTCAGGTCGCCCAGCCCGGCGTCTATCCCATCGTGGGCGATGGCACCCTGCTAAAGGCTATCGCAACAGCGCGTGGCCTGTCTGAATTTGCCGATTCGAAAGAAGTTATCGTCTTTCGCACCGTTGGCGGACAGCGGCTGGCCACGCTGTACAATCTCAAGGCTATCAGTCGTGGCAATTACGACGACCCGCGCATCTATCCCGACGATACAATCGTCGTAGACGACTCCAAGGCGCGGCAGGTGTTCAAAGATGTCGTCGATCTTGCCACGGTCCTGGTCACGCCCTTGACCGTCGTACTAACCCAATAAGGCGAAGGCTGCACTTACATGAACGCGATCCAACCTGCCGCATCCGCCTCGGAAGGGCCCCGCCCCGGCGCAGACGACATGATCTTCAGCGCCGGCAGCGCAGACTAGCAGGGGGGCGGATACCCGCAATATGGCCCGCTAACCGCGCGCGAAACGCCGCTGATGCGCGAATATCTCGGCATTCTGGACCGCCGCAAATGGGTAATCCTGGGGATTGTTGCGCTGGCGCTGCTCGCCGGACTGGCCGCAACGCTGACGACGACGCCGCAATTCACCGCGTCTTCGCGGATTGAGATCAGTCGTCAGGAACAACAAATCACGAACGTCGAAGGGGTGCAAAAAGCCGACCGGACGTTCGATCAGGAATTTTACGATACGCAATACGAACTGCTCGAATCGCGCAGCGTCGCTGAACGCGTCGCCCGCGAGTTGCGTCTGGCCAACAATTTCGCCTTCTTCGCCGCGCACGACATTGACCCGGCGACGACCGAATGGCTCGGCAGTGAAAGCGCTCCGACCAGCCGCGAAACGCTGGAAATCCGGCGCAAGGCAGCGGTTGGCCTGTTGCTGGGCCATATCGGCATTTCTCCGATCCCGCGCTCTGCGCTCGTCGATATTTCATACACCAGCGCCAATCCCACGCTGTCGGCACAGATTGCGACCGAGTGGGCCGAACAGTTCACGGCGGACAGCACGGATCGCCGCTTCGAATCGACCGCAGATGCGCGCCAATTGCTGGAACGCAGACTGGCCGAATTGCGCCAGCGCGTGGAAGAATCGCAGATCCAGCTGGTGAACTACGCCAACGATAAAAGCATCGTGGTGCTCGACCGTCAGGAAGCGGAAGGCCGTACAACCCGTTCGCAGACGCTGGTCCAGCTCGACCTTCAGGCGATGAACGAAGCGTTGCTTCAGGCGACCGAGGACCGTGTACAATTACAGGCCCGCGCCAACGCGGCAGGCGGCACCAATGCCGATCTGGTCAGCAACTCGACAATCAATGCGCTGCGGCAGGAACGCAGCGCTCGTGAGGCGGAATACGCCCGCCTGATGGTGCAGTTTGAGCCCGGCTATCCCGCTGCCCGCGCGCTAAAGGTGCAAATCAACGAGCTGGGCAAGGCCATTGCCAACGAAGAGGGCCGCGTGCGGTCCAGCACTCGCACCGACTATCAGGCCGCACTCGCCCGCGAACAGGATTTGCGCAACAAGGTGGATGATCTGACCGGGCGCCTGACTCTGCAGGAACGCGACCGCATTCAATACAACATCTTCCAGAACGAAGTGGATACCAACCGCGAACTGTATGACGGGCTGTTGCAGCGCTACAAGGAAATCGGCGTGGCCGGGGTCGCCGCAAATAACATCTCGCTGGTCGATGAAGCGCAGGTTCCGGGCGGACCGTCTTCGCCCAATCTGCCGCTCAACCTGCTGGTTTCGCTGGTGGCGGGCCTGGCCGTTGCCGGGGCCGTGGTGTTCGCTCTGGAACAGTTCGAAGAGGGCATTCGCGATCCCGCACAGGTCAGCCAGCTGACCGGATTGCCCCTGTTGGGAGTGATCCCCGCCTCGGCCAACGATGCCGACGTGATCGAGCAGATGCGCGATCCCAAATCCGACATTGCAGAGGCATATCTGACGGTTCGCTCGAACCTCGCTTTTGCCACCACCAGCGGCATACCAAAAACGCTGATGGTGACCAGCACGCGGCCGGCAGAGGGCAAGTCGACATCGGGCCTTGCCATCGCATCGGTGCTGGCGCGAACCGGACGCCGGGTGCTGATGCTGGATGCTGACATGCGCAGCCCTTCGGCGCACACTTTCCTCGACATGGAGAATACCGAGGGCTTCTCCAGCGCGCTGACCGGCCACGCCGATCCCATGTCGCTGGTGCATACGACCCCGTTCGAAAACCTGTCGCTGATGTCGGCCGGACGCATGCCGCCAAGCGCCTCGGAATTGCTGAGCGGAGATGGTCCGCGCGATGTGCTGGCCGCGCTGTCGCAGCATTTCGATCACATCGTGGTCGATGCTCCGCCGCTGCTCGGCCTCGCGGATGCGCCACTGCTGGCTCACGCCGTTGATGCGGTGGTGTTCGTGATCGAGTCGCGCGGGGTTGCATCGCGCGCGATCAACACCTCGCTTGATCGCCTGCGGGCCAGCCGTGCACCGCTGATCGGGGCGATCTTCACCAAGTTCGAAGGTCAGGGCATCGAAGGTTACGGCTATGGCTATGGATACGGCTATGGCTACGGCGAGAACGAAAAGAACGGCTGATGGCACGCACCAATCGGCGCCGTAATTCTCCGGCTTGGCCGCAGTTCACGCTTCGGCGTCCCACCTTCACCAGCAAGGGTGTGACGTTCGCGCTTGTCGCGCTGCTGGCTGCGGGTGCAGCCATGGCCAACGCGGCGGTCAACATGCTGCAGACAAGGGCACCGGAGGCCGCGCTGGCGGTCTATGGGAATGACCCCGTCGCCCTGATCCGCGCTGCACAGGTGGAGATCGTCGCTGGCGATGCCTCGGCGCGCACCGATGAGGCCGTACTGAGTGTGGTCCAGCGTTCTGTCAGGGCGCTGCCGATCAATGGCCCGGCGTTTCGCCTCTATGGCCTCAACAGCGCGGCAAATGCCAATCTATCCGCGATGCGCGCACAGATGCGCATTTCCGACCGGATGGAGCGCCGCGATGTCGGTGCGCAATTGTGGCTGATCGAAAATGCGGTCGAACAAAACGACGTTACCCGCGCCCTGCGCCATTACGACACTGCGCTCAGGATCGAGGAATCGAGCCGCGCGCTGCTGTATCCGGTGCTGACGGATGCGTTGGAAAGCGGCCTGATCCGCGAACGGTTTGTACCTTATATGAAGGCGAACCCGCCGTGGCTGGAAAGCTTTCTTCGATATGCCGTCTCCAACACGAGTGAACCGGTGGCGCTGGCGCAGCTTGCAAGGCTCAATGGTGGCTGGCCTGCGGGCGCAGCGTTCTCCTCTCTCGATACGGAATTGCTCGCGCGGTTGTTCGATAACGAGGATTACACCGCAGCGACCGACCACTTCCGCGCGATCGACGGAGTGGACCGCTCTATTCTCGACAGCGTGAATCTGACCGACGCATCGACCAATTGGAAGCTGGCACCAATTGCGTGGCAACCCTTCAAGATCGAGGGGATAGAAACCTTCATCCTCGCCAGCCCCGAAGGCGGCGGCAAGGTCGAGATCGAGGCCGAGTTGGAAGCGGGATATAAAGGACCGGTCGCGCGCAAATACCTTGCGCTCAAACCGGGCCGCTATCGCCTGACAGCTGCCATGCGCGCAGAAGATTACAGCAATCCCGATCAGGCGCGTTGGGCGCTGAGCTGTGTTGGCAGAAACGGTGGGCTGTCATTGGTGAGCGAAGACATCCGCTTCGATGAGGCGATGACGCTGGAAGCGCAATTTACGGTGCCCGCCAATTGTCCGGTACAATACATGCTCGTGTCGGCAGAGACGCTGGTGACGACCCAGTATGTGAAGCTGATCCTCGCCTCGGCGGAACTTACGCCGCAGTAATTGCCAGGCGCTGCCGGAGCGGTCCGCGTTCTAGCTTTGAGTCGCAGCGCCGGACTGTGATGACACTTCATCGCCAAAGCGTCTGAGGCACGCAATCGCAAGCTGCGCCTGCTCCGTCGCCTCATTCGATTTCTCGCTGCGACGCCGCGCAATCGCCGCATCGACGGGGCCACCCGCCTGCTTCGCGAAATAGCGCTCTGCCTGGCGAATCAGGGCGATCTCCGCGCTGCGCGGATCGTTCGTCATGGTCGCCAGCCGCTCTGCCGTCAGACCCAGCGCGGCGGAGCAATTGATCGCCACCACGCTATCGTCCTCACCCTCGGCGGCGACCTGTCCACCAATCGACAACGGCAGTGCCGCACCTGCGGGATCGGCGGAGGGAGCATCGGCCTCGGCAGTCGGCGCGGGCTCGGAAGAACACCCGGAAAGAGTCAGCGCGGCAGCCACGAGTGCGATTGCCGGGAACATGCGCCGATACAGCGGGCCGTGAGCGCGAAGGTGGGGATGACGTGCCATGGCGCTGCCCCTGCGACAGCCATCGCGCTTTGTCCAGAGGTTGTAAGTGCGCGATTAAGCCTCTCGCGCTAAATGGCCTTTGACACCCGGCATAGCGCGCCCCTGCAAAGCGTGCATACCAACCATATAAGGCACGATCATGCGCAAGGTCCTCATCACCGGCAGCGCCGGTTTCATCGGTTTCCACCTGGCGCAATTGCTGCTGGCAGAAGGCTTCGCAGTCGTGGGCTATGACGGGATGACCGATTACTACGATGTGCGGATCAAGCAGCGCCGCCACCAGATGCTGCGTCAGAACCAGCATTTCTCCGCGATCGAGGGGATGCTGGAGGATTTCGACACCTTGCGCGATTATGCGCTGGCGCAGCGGCCCGATGTCATCGTCCACCTCGCCGCGCAGGCAGGGGTGCGATACAGCCTGGAAAACCCGCGCGCCTACATCGATGCCAACGTGACCGGAACGTTCAACGTGATGGAATGCGCGCGCGAACTGGGCGTCGATCATCTGCTGATGGCCTCCACCAGCTCCGTCTATGGCGCGAACGAGGATATGCCGTTCGACGAGCGGCAGAAATGCGACACCCCGCTGACGCTGTATGCGGCGACGAAAAAGGCGAATGAGGCGATGGCGCATTCCTATGCCCATCTGTGGAACCTGCCGACCACGATGTTCCGGTTCTTCACCGTATATGGCCCGTGGGGGCGGCCCGATATGGCGCTGTTCAAGTTTACGCGCGGTATCCTCGAAGGGACGCCGATCGACATTTACAACAATGGCGAGATGTTTCGCGACTTTACTTTCGTGACCGATCTGGTGCGCGGCATCCGCCTGCTGATCGACGCAGTGCCGGTGCGGCCCGAAAGCGTGGCCGACATTGCGCCCTATGACAGCCTGTCCCCCGTCGCCCCGTGGCGTGTGGTTAATATCGGCAACAACGACAAGGTGCGACTGATGGATTTCATCTCCGCGATCGAGGCGGAATGCGGGCGAGAAGCGGTGAAGAATTTCATGCCAATGCAAATGGGTGATGTGCCCGCCACATGGGCCGATGCGACGCTGCTGAAGGAGCTGACCGGATACCAGCCGCAAACCGATGTGAAGGACGGCATCCGCCAGTTCGTTGCGTGGTACCGCGACTATTTTGACGCCTAAGCGGGCGGCTGCAGGGGGTTAGCCCTGCGGCTCTTCTTCCTCGATCGGGCCGAATGAAGGCGGCGGAGCGCGTTCCGTCTGACCTTCAGGTGCGGGCGCGGCGGCATCTGTCGGACCAGCATCGGTCGGGGGTGCGTCGCCGGGCGCAACCTCACCGGGAAGCGGGGCATCGCGTTCGCGTTCCAGCCGTTCCAGATACTCCCGCTCGATCTGTTCAACGCGACCCTGTTCGGCCGCGGCATCGACGTCGATGGTCGACAGGCGTTCCGCGCGCGCTTCTTCGATCAGCTGGGAAAAGCGTACTGCCGATCCCTCACGCTTTTCGGCATATGCGGCGTCGATCATTTTTTGCGTGCAGCCGAGAAAACCGCCAGCGCCTGCCGGGCTGCACGATAGAGTGCCGAAATCACCGGCGTAACGGATCGTTTCCACACGCTCTGCCCAGGATTTGTTCTGCGGACTGTCGCTGGTGCGCAATGTGCGCGGGATACGATAGCGGTCCGCTTCGACCAGAATTTCGCACACCACGATTTCGCCCTCGGCCGGAGGCGGACATTCATCCTCGCTGTAGGCGATGACCAGATTTACACGATCGCCGGGCTGATCCTGCGCAGCGACGGGGGCACTTGCCAGGAACGCGCTGCCGACGAGGGCAGCAGATGCGGTAAGGGCTGTTCGTGCAGAAATCATCGGTCCATCCAATCCTTTCGCCACCAGTCCGCGCCTGTCCAGCGGCAAGATCAACGGCAGGTTATCCTTCGTAATAGCGCCTACATGGCGGCGAGTGAACCGACTGTGAAGGGGAAAACGGGCAATCGCGCCACGCTTCGTTTTGCAGCCCGTCTGCATGGTTAGCAAATTCTTGAATATCTGTGCGTCATAGGTGCCTGCATGAACGCTCCTTTCCTTTCCCCAGCCGCCGATGCGGTCGACAGCGCAGTTCCCCATCAGGAAACGATTGCGGTCGTCGGCCTTGGCTATGTCGGTCTGCCGGTTGCGGTCGCCTTTGCCGAGCGGCTGGGTGGTGGCACGAAGGCGGGACGTGCGCGCGTTGTCGGCTTCGATATATCGCGCCGCCGGATAGAGGCGTTGCAGGCCGGGCACGATACCACCCGCGAAATTACCGATGCAAGGCTTGCCGCGAGCGGTCTGATTGTGTCGGACGATCCTGCCGCCATCGAAGGTGCAAGCCTGATTATCGTGACCGTGCCCACGCCGATCACGGCAGAGCGCCGTCCCGATCTCTCTCCGCTCAAATCCGCGTGCGAGACCATCGGCCCGCGCATGGCGACAGGTGCGCTGGTGGTGTTCGAATCGACCGTCTATCCCGGCGCGACCGAGGATTTTTGCGGCGCCTTGCTGGAGGCGCATTCGGGCATGGTGCGCGGGCGCGATTTCACGCTTGGCTACAGCCCGGAGCGCATCAATCCGGGCGATCAGGTCCACCGGCTCGAATCCATTATCAAGATCATCGCTGCCGAAGACGCTGGCTCGCTCGCCCGAATGCGCGCGGCCTATGGCGCAATTGTCGATGCGGGCCTGCACGAAGCCCCCTCGATCAAGGTGGCGGAGGCGGCCAAGGTGATCGAGAACACGCAGCGCGATCTCAACATCGCGCTGATGAATGAAATCGCGCTGATCTTCGACAAGATGGACATTCGCACACAGGACGTTCTGGCAGCGGCGGGCACGAAATGGAATTTCCTGCCGTTTACCCCCGGCCTTGTTGGCGGGCACTGCATCGGGGTGGACCCGTATTATCTGACTGCAGCGGCGGAAAAGCTGGATTACCGGCCCGAAGTGATCCTTGCCGGGCGGCGCATCAACGATTCAATGGGCGGGGCGATTGCGCAGAAAACTGTGAAACTGCTGGCTGGGCGCGGCGTTGCGCTTGGAACTGCGCGCGTCGGGATCCTGGGTCTGACCTTCAAGCAGGATGTGCCCGATATACGCAATTCAAAGGTGCCCGATATCATCGCGGAACTGCGCGACTACGGGATCGAGCCGCTTGTGGGCGATCCGCTCGCCAATGCAGACGATGCGCGCCGCGAATACGGGCTCGACCTTTGTGAAGATAATGTACTAACCGATCTGGATGCTTTGATTTTGGCGGTGAACCACGCTGAATATATTGCTGACCCCGCGGCGCTGCTGGCGCGAGTTAAGCCCGGCGGAATTGTGGTCGACGTAAAATCCGCGATTAACCCTGCGATTGTGGGCGAAGGTTTGACGTACTGGAGCTTGTGAGGTGTGGATGGACGTTGCTGTCATTCCCTCCTGAGCCGTAGTCAAACCCGTTCGCTCACCTTGATCGCGATGCGGCAGCCAAGCCGGATAGCTCCAGAAAGCAGCGGATAAGCGGGCGCGTTTTCAGCTCCGTGAGCAAGGGCCGAATCGCGGTGCTCGCGCTCTTCTTCGCGGAACCGTTCGATCATGTCGGCCAGTTCGGGATCGTCCCCGGTCTCGCGCAGCCGGTCAAGCTGTTGGGTGTAATGCCGGTCAATCTCTTCCTCGACCGCCGCGGTGCAGGCCATCGCCGCCTCCGGCCCTAACAAGGCCGTGCCCGCGCCTAAAGCGTATCCTGCCGCCGACCATAGCGGATGCAGCGCTGTCGGGCGCACGCGCCGTTTCGCCATAAAGGCATCGAACTCGCGGCGGTGCGCCGCTTCATCTTCGGCCATGTGGCGGATTTCGGCGGAGTGCGGCCCGCGATCGCCCATCACGGCAAGCTGACCTTCGTAAATGCGCGTCGCGCCGAATTCGCCCGCCTGATCGACCCGGATCATCCGGTCGATTTCCCGGCGGTTTTCCGGGCGAGTGTCGCGTTGATTGTGCGTGCGTTCCATAACCTTAGCCTTACCTAGTTCGTCCTGAAGATAACGTCAGGGCCAGAATGGCGATCCCGCCGCCTATCGAAAACAGGAAATTCCACCCCGCCAGCGATATGCCAAACAGATCCCACGGCGCCACATCGCACCGAATCAGCGGCGCAGATGCCGGGTTCAGCACATCGATATCCGCGCGCGCCGCGCAGCCGGTGATGCCTTCCCACCAGCCATATTCAACGCCTGCATGGAACCCGCCGATCAAGCCCGATACGATCACCGCCAGCGCCGCCAGCCCGGTCCACAATCGCGGGGGCGGGGCAATAAAGGCGATCAAAGCGAGCCCCAGCGCGGCAAAATGCGGCCAGCGCTGCCACCAGCACATTTCGCACGGATACAGCCCGAACACATATTGCCCGATATACGCGCCCGCCAGCAATCCGGCAGGCAGGGCTAGCGCCAACAATCGGGCGGCATTCGATCCAGTCATGCGATGCGCCCTAAAGCCCTTACCGGCGCAGCGCTACCGAACTCTTTGTGGTGCGGCGCAATGTTTCGAGCGCGTAGTGCAGCTGGAAATCCTCGATCCCCTGCTCTTCCAATTGCTCCGCAGTCAGCTGGAAACGCGGATCGTCAAGCTTGTCGACTTCCAGTTCCTCATCCTTGATCCCGAGATCGTTGATCAGGTGGCCGCGCAGATCGCTCTCGCGCGTCTGGAATTTCTCGCGCAGGGCACGGTCTGGATCGGACAATTGCGGCACCGAAATATCAGGCTTGATCCCGCCTTCCTGCACCGAATTGCCGTTTGGCGTAAAATACCGTGCGGTCGTCAGTTTAAGGGCGGCATCGCGGCCCAGCGGCAATAGCGACTGCACTGATCCCTTGCCAAAGCTGCGGTCGCCCATCACCAGCGCGCGGCGGTGATCCTGCAATGCGCCTGCGACGATCTCCGATGCCGAGGCAGAACCGGCGTCGATCAGCACGATCATCGGCACGCCATCGGCCATATCGCCGGGGAACACCTCTTCCGCATCGTACAGCAACGTTTCGCCGCGTGCGCGCCCGCGTTGCGACACGATCCGGCCTTTCTTCAGGAACAGATCGGACAGCGCCACCGCCTCATCCAGACTGCCGCCCGGATTGGATCGCAGATCGAGCACGAGGCCGTTCATCCGGCCTGTCGCTTCTTCCTGGATCTTGCGCCATGCATTGAACACGTCCGCGCCCACGTCGGCGGAAAATTCGTTAACGCTGATATGGCCGACATTGCCGGGCATCAGTTCAAATGTAACCGGCTCCAGTTCGATCACGCCGCGCGTCACGCCGACATCGAACGGCGTTTCGCGACCGGGGCGAAAAATCGTCAACTGAATGGACGTGCCCGCCTGCCCGCGCATCTGCGCAACGGCATCGTCCAGTTCGCCGCCATAGATCAGCTTCCCATCGAGGTGCGTGATGAAATCGCCCGCCTTGATCCCGGCCTCATCGGCGGGAGAGCCACGGAACGGCGAGATCACCTTGACCGCGCCATCCTCCATCACGACAGAGAGGCCGAGGCCCGAATAATTGCCGTCGATCATCGTTTCAAGGCGCTGCAGATCGCTGCCATCGAGATAGCTTGAATGCGGATCGAGCGCGGCCAGCATCCCGTCAATTGCGCCGCGCACCAGCACATCGTCGCTCACTTCCTCGACATAGCTGGCCTTGATCCGCTGATAGGTGGCGAACAGCTTGGAAAATTCCGGCCCCGCCTGGCCATCGACCTGCGCCATCGTGGCGGTGGTTGCAGGAATCAGCGCGACCGCCGTTACGAGCGCGGCGGCGCTGGCAAGCTTCGCGAGTTTGGGGCTTGAAAGCCGTTTGCTGGCAATTTTCATGAGGTGAGCAGGCTCCTTTGAAGCACAATTGTATAGGTTCGCGCAGGTGAACGCCAGATGAGAGCGAGCGTGCGCGTCAATCGCGTCCCGCAGCGGGTCAGCCAGAACGCAGTCTGTCAGTAGATACGAAAGTTCGGTGCGATGAGTTTCAGCCCATTATCGCAAGTAATCGAGCGGGTTAACGGGATCGCCGTTGCGCCGCAGTTCGATGCCGATCATCGGCGCTTCCCCGCCAGCCACTCCCAACGGCGCGCCTCCGATGACGGTTTCCCCCACCTGCACATCGATGCGGGCAAGCCCGGTGACCAGCGTGGTCCACCCGCCAACGTGTTCGATGATGATGATTCGCCCGAACCCTTCATACGGGCCGGAAAATGCGATGCGACCGCTGGCCGGGGCGACAATCTGCGCGCCCGGCACCGGCCCCAATACCAACCCGCGTGCACGCAGTCCGCTGGCACGCTGCGATCCGAAGCCGCTGATCGTGCGCCCCTGAACGGGAAGCTGGAAGTCAGATGGAGCGCCGGTGCTGCTCGCAATCGGCCGCGCCACGGTATCCTCAGGTTCGAGCGCGATTGCCCGCCCCGCCACCAGCCCGGCAGGACGCATCACCGGACCGGGCAAGGCCGCCAGTTCGCGCCGCAGTTCCGCATTGCGATCCAGCCGGTCCATCAGCCCATCGAGATCGCGCGCCTCCTCTGCCAGCGCAAGAGCGCGGTCCTCTTCGCGCAGGGCATTCCCGCGCGCATTGCGCGAAGCCAGACGTTGCCGGTTTTCCAACGCGGCCAGTTGATCGCGCCGCGTCTGCAATTCCCGCTCGCTTTCGCCCAGTTGCGCCAGCGCCAGCCGGGCGCGGCGTTCCAGCCGTCGCCCCTCGTCCAACTCGCTGCGAAGCCCTGAGGTGCGCTGGCGTATTTCGGGCACTGCGCTGTCCAGCACAGCGCGCACATACACCACATCCTTGAGCGAACCGGGTTGCAGCGCCGCCAGCGCCAGGGGTCGCCGCGCGGTGGTTTGCAAGGCGGCGGTCAGGCGCACAAGCGGTTGCTGGCGCGCCGCCAGCCGCCCGGCAATCTGCGCCCGTGCCCCTTGCGCAAGCGAATACCGCGCGCGGCCAGCGGTAATGTCCGCCTCAAACCGCTGGACTTGCGCGGCCATCGCGGCAGCTTCGCGGGCGGTGCGATCCGCCGCCGCGCCTGCATCCTGCGCCTGACTTGCAAAGCGGTTCGCGCGAGCCTCTGCCCGCGCGCTTTCCTGCGTGGCGCGTTCCAGTTGAGCGCGCGCTTCGTCCGGGGACATGATGGCCACCGCGCGCTGCGCTTCGCTCTGCGGCACAGCGATTGCCAATACGGCAAGCACGCTGGCGAGGGCGGCGGCAATCAGGATCGGGCGACGCGGCATTGCGCAGCTATGCCTCAGTTTCAGGAACGGTGATAGGGGTGCCCGGCGAGGATGCTGGAGGCGCGGTAAAGCTGTTCCATCAGCATCGCACGCGCAAGCAGATGCGGCCAAGTGGCAGGGCCAAAGGCAAGCAGCAGGTCGGCCCCGGCGCGATCCTCTGGCGAATGTCCATCGGCTGCGCCCAGCACAAACCGCGCCTCTCGCGTGCCGGTATCGCGCCATTGCCCCAGCAGAGTTGCGAAATCCTCAGACCCCATCGCCGTGCCGCGCTCATCCAGCAGCACAGTCTTGTGCGGGGTCAGCGGTTCCGGAATGCGCCCGCCTGTTTCAGGCAGTTCGGTCAGCTTGACCGGCCATTGCAGTCGCTTTTCATAGCGCGCGACCAGATCCCCCTCCGGCGAGCGGGCAATCTTTCCGCGAGCGATGATGTGGAGGAGCAGGGGTAATCGGCCTTTTTGCCCGTGGCACCCCGTATGGGGTACCGCAAATCAGGAAACCGCAGCTTCCCCGCTCTCGAACGACCACATCCGTTCAAGATTGTAGAACGTGCGCACTTCCGGGCGGAACAGGTGGACGACGACGTCCCCGCAATCGATCAGCACCCAGTCTGCGGAGGGCAGCCCTTCGATGCGGACCGGGCCATGACCCGCCTGCTTGACCTTTTCAGCCAGCTTTTGCGCCATGGCGGCAACCTGCCGGGTCGAACGTCCACTGGCGACCACCATGTAATCGGCGATCGAGCTTTTGCCTTCCAACGGGATCGAAACCACATCGAGCGCCTGATCATCGTCAAGCTGTTCCAGCACGAGAGTGTGCAGATCATCATCGTTCATATCAGCTGCCATTGATGGCGGTACCTTTGCAGCGGCGCCTTGATTCGCGCCTGTATATGCCTGTGTAGCGGGCAAGGGGACTTCTCCAGATTTCGGGACAAGTGGAATATGGGATGCACCGCTCGCAGGGCAAGAAAAAGCGTGATGAGGCGAACTGCCTCATGCGTGCTGCGATCCTGCGATGCGGCGGAAGGTCAGCCGGTCACGCGTTACTGCGCCGTCACCGGAACCGCATGGGTCGTCTCCGGTGAATTCAGCGGCCCAATCGGAATTGGCACGGCGGATGGCCGTGGCCGAGCGATGGTCCGGATCGAAACGCAAAAACACCAGTGCCGGTGCGCTCCTTTGCCCCGGTTTGCGAAAGCTGGCGGCAGACACCCGATAGCGCCTGAGCCAGGCCATGGCGGGGCTCGTCATGGCGTCCGCATTATAGCCCGGACGTGCGATGACTGCAATCGGCATGGTGCGCGCAATGGTGCGCCAGTCCTTCCACAGGTGAAACTGCGCCAGATTGTCCGATCCCATTAGCCACACGAACTGCCGTTTGGGATAGCGGCGGCGCAGCGCCTTCAGCGTATCGGCGGTGTATCGCGTACGCAATTCCTGCTCGATCGCGGTCGGCACGATTGGCGCGCGGCGGGCCTGCATATAGGCGGACTGCAACCTTGCCTCGAGGCTGGCCATGCCTGCTCGCGGTTTCAACGGATTGCCGGGAGAGACCAGCCACCACGCCTGATCCAGCCCCAGCGCGGCAATTGAAAACAGGGTGATGCGGCGGTGCCCCCCATGCGCGGGGTTGAAGCTGCCGCCCAGCAGACCGATTCGGCGCGGGATGTTCGTCATGCGTGGAAGTGGGCCTGCGCCAGCGACTATGGCCGGGTCTGGCCGGTACCGCGCACCAGCCATTTGTAGGTCGTCAGCCCCTCCAGCGCGACCGGACCGCGCGCGTGCAGACGGCCCGTGGCAATCCCGATCTCCGCCCCCAGCCCGAACTCGCCGCCATCTGCAAACTGGCTGGAAGCATTATGCATCACGATCGCGCTGTCGACTTGCGCCAGGAACCGCTCCGCCACGGCATCGTCGGCGGTGACAATGGCATCGGTGTGCCCTGAGGAATGCCGCGCGATATGCGCCAGCGCCGCATCCAGATTGTCTACCACGGCGACCGAGAGCACGGCGTCGAGATATTCGGTATCCCAGTCCGCGGCGCTCACAGCGACAATACGCGGGTCCATGCTTGCGACGTGTGGGTCGCCGCGCAATTCGCATCCTGCATCCAGCAATGCCTTTATCAGCACGGGGGCTTCGTCAAAGTCGCTGTCGATCAGCAGCGTCTCCATCGCGCCGCAAATGCCGGTGCGGCGCAGTTTGGCGTTGAGAGCAATATCGCGCGCCATCGCCGGATCGGCAGCTGCGTGGATATAGGTGTGATTGACCCCGTCGAGATGCGCCAGCACTGGCACGCGGGCGTCGGCCTGCACGCGCTCCACCAGCCCCTTGCCTCCGCGCGGCACAATCATGTCAATCAGGCCTGCCGCCGTCAGCATTGCGCCCACCGCCGCGCGGTCCTGCGTCGGCATCAATTGCACCGCATCGGCGGGGACGCCGCCCTGCGATAGTCCCGCCACCATGCTGGCATGGATCGCGCGGTTGGAATGCACCGCCTCGCTGCCCCCGCGCAGCAGCACGGCATTGCCCGCGCGCACGCCCAAGGCAGCAGTATCTGCGGTGACATTGGGGCGGCTTTCATAAATGATGCCGATCAGTCCGATGGGTACACGTACGCGTGACAATTGCAGGCCGTTGGGGCGTGCGCTCTGGTCGATTACCATGCCAACAGGATCGGGCAGGCTCGCCACCGTCTCCACTGCGGCGGCAATCGCCTCGATCCGCGATTTATCAAGCGCGAGCCGATCCTGCATCGCCGCGGAAAGCCCGTTCGCAGACCCTGCTTCGACATCGCGGGCATTGGCATGGAGGATCATCGCACTGTTGGCGCGCAGGCTTTCAGCGGCCAGCATAAGGGCAGCGCCGCGCGCATCGCTCTCCATTAACGAAAGCTCGCGCTGGGCACGTCGCCCCGCCTGCGCCAGTTCGGTGACGAGCGCGGCGGGTTCGGCTGCGCTATCCGACAATGTTGGAGTGATGGCGTTCATGATTGCGACCAGCATTAGCAGAGGATCGCACCAGTGTCAGCCAGCCTAAACCAGCGGCAACGAGCCAATATAGTGAGGGTTAGGGGGAAAGTCGGATGACGGCGATTCGCTTGATCTGGTTAAGTCCAAACCGCGCTAAATAGCCATTTCACGCAATATTATTGTAAACGCATTGGTAACAATTGCGGACGTTTGATCCATTCATCCCGAAATGTGACCGACTGGCCTGTTCAAACGCCCTCCAGATTCGACCCATCGGTCAGCAAACTGTACTGCACCCGGCAACGACCGAAAAAAATACGGGGCCGCTTTGCCAGATATCCAAACCACTCGATCGTGGACGTTCGATAACATCAATGCACGTGTGCGTGCTTGGTTTCCGGACCGCGAATTTTTTATGCGCTCCGATGGGCAGGTCCGCTTCATCAAGATTTCATCCCGCCTGCAAATGACCGCCGCTGGCATCGCTGTTGCCGTAGTGCTGGTGTGGCTGGCCGCGTTGGCAGTGATGGGCTGGAACCAGTACCGGGCAGAGGCCGACCTTGCCTCGTTCGAGCAGGAAAAGGTTCAAGTCGCCACCGCGCAGGAACGGATAAAGGATTACGGCGGCGATATGGACCGCGTGGTCGATGATCTCAACGCGCGGCAGGAAGTGCTCGACGCGATGTTGCCATTGTTGCCCGACGAAATTCGCGAAGCAGGAACCAACGTCACCGACAGTTCGGTAGAAACGGCCAAGACGGTTGAGAAGGTCGGCGCGCTGTTTCCGCAGGCTCGCGGTCTGGCCGAGATCGAGGCGCGCCAGCTTGCCTTTGTCGAACGCATCACGCGCTATGCCGATTGGCGAGCGAAGCGGGCCGAGGCGGCCTTGCGCAAGCTGCGGCTCGATCCGCGCGGCATCACCCGCCAAGTCATGGCCGACACCATGAACGAGGCTATGGGTGGCCCGCTGGAACAACTGGCGACTTCGGCTGACGGATCGCTTGATCCCCGGTTTGAACGCATGGGTCTGAGCCTCGCGCGGATGGCCGCGCTGGAACGCGCGCTTCAAAGCGTACCGCACGTGGTTCCCGCCGGTATCGAGAAAATCACTTCGAGCTTTGGTTATCGCCGCGATCCATTCAATGGCAGCAGTGCAATGCACAGCGGCATTGATTTCAAGGGCGCGCATGGCTCCCCGATCTTTGCGACCGCTATGGGCAAAGTGACTTATGCCGGGTGGAGGTCAGGGTATGGCAAGGTTGTTGAAGTAACACATGGCAACGGCCTGATGACCCGCTACGCTCACCTTTCACGCATCGGTGCCAAAGTGGGCCAAAGGGTCGAAGCCGGCGATACGATCGGCGGACTGGGCAGCACCGGGCGTTCGACCGGGCCGCACCTGCATTTCGAAGTTCGTATCAATAACCGCGCGGTCGATCCGCGCCGTTTTCTGGAGACCGCACCCGATGTTCTCAAAGAAGCCCGCGGAACCGGCAACGGGCATACCGCAAATGCGCGCGCCCGTTAGTTCTCAGCCCAGCACCCAGGGGAAATTCATGTCAGGCAATTCAAGTTCGACGTTCTCGGTGATTGGAGCAGATGTGGTGATTACCGGCGATATCGCCGCATCGGCCGATCTGCATGTCGATGGCACCATCGAAGGCGATATCAAATGCTCCAGCCTTGTTCAGGGCGAAAGCAGCAAGATCAGCGGCGCGGTCATGGCCGAAGTCGCCCGGTTTTCCGGCCATGTGAGCGGGTCCATCACCGCGCGTGAACTGACCATCCTCAAAAGCGCCACGATCGAAGGGGATGTGCATTACGATGCGCTGACCATCGAACAAGGTGCGCAGGTCGATGGCCGATTCGCTCCCAATGCACAGCGCCAGACCCAGACGAAGAGCGTGCCCGCATCTGCAACGCCGCTGGCAAAGCCCGCAGCCGATGTCGAAGATCAGGCGACGCTCAAGATCGCGAACTGATCGCCTGCTCGTCAGGAACCCGGTTCCAGCAAAACGCCGCGCCTCCCCATTGGGACGCGCGGCGTTTTTGGTTGGGGGCGTATTCCAGCAGTCTCAGAGGACTTCGGCGCGCAGCGCCTTGCGGTCCAGTTTGCCGATGATCGTGCGCGGCAATTCGTCGCGGATCACCACTTCGTCCACCCGCTCGTGCTTGCCGATGCGGTCGTTCAGCCAGCCTTTCAGCGCATCTGCCCCGATATCGGCATCGGCATTCAACGTGATATAGGCGCGCGGCACCTCGCCGCGATAATCCTCGGGCACGCCGATCACCAGCGCCTCCTTCACCGCTTCATGTTGGAGGATTACATCCTCGACCACGCTCGGGAACACCTTGAACCCGCCGACGGAAATCATGTCCTTGATCCGATCGACAATGCTGAGGAAACCGTCCGCGTCCATCACCGCGACATCGCCGGTGCGCAGATACCGTTTGCCGTCGCGCTCGATAAAAGTTTCGGCGTCGGTTTCAGGGCGGTTCCAGTAACCGCGCATCACCTGCGGGCCATGCACGGCGAGCTCGCCCGGCTCGCCATCGGGTGCCAGTTTGCTCGGATCTTCCTTGTCCAGCAGAACGATCTGTGTTCCCGCCACCAATTGCCCGATCGTGCCCTTCTTGCGCGTGCCCGCGTACGGATTGGCCGTCACCACGCCCGCGCTTTCGGTAAGGCCATATCCCTCCACCACGCGCACGCCGGTTACCGCCTCGAACTTGTCGTGCACCGGGGCGGGCATTGGCGCGCCGCCGGAAATGCAGACCTTGAGGCTGGAAAGATCGGTCTTGGTCAGATCGGGGTGGTCCAGCATAGCCTGAAACATCGTCGGCACGCCGGGAAAGCCAGTACAGCGATAACGCTCAATCGTCTGGAGCACCTGTTTCGTATCGAACCGGGGGACCATCGCGATGGAGCCGCCGCTGGCGACCGCGTGATTGAGCAATGCGGTGTTCGCAAACACGTGGAAGAACGGCAGCGCACCCATGAACACTTCGCTGCGCGGGTTATCGAACGGGTTGATCGCGGCCACCTGTTGCGCGTTGATCGACAGCTGATCGTGCCCCAGCATAGCGCCCTTGGGCCGCCCGGTGGTGCCGCCGGTGTATTGCAGCAAGGCCAGATCTTCACGTGCATCAAGCTGGGCCGGGGGCGCAGTGCCGGATGCCCATTTGCCCTGAAGATCGGACCAGTCGCGGATAGCCGCGCCCCACTTTACATCGGCGATCTGGCTGCGCTTGAACAGTTTGAGCGCGGTGCCCTTCATCCAAGGCAGCATCGCGGAAAGCCGCCCGACGACCAGCGTTTCCAGCGTCGATCCGTCCAGCACTTGCGCCGCAGTCCGATACAGTTCGGGGACGTCGAGCGTTACCAGCACCTTGGTCCCCGAATCGCCGACTTGCCAACTCAGCTCCTCGACCGAGTAGAGCGGCGAGAAATTGACCACCACCGCGCCCGCCATCATCGCACCGTAATAGGCGGCGGCGTAGATCGGCACGTTGGGCAGGAACAGGCCCACACGATCCCCCCTGCCGATGCCCATTTCGACGAGGCCCACGGCAAAGCGGTTCGCGTGTTCGAATATCTCGCCATACGAATAGGTCCGCCCGAGGAAATGCAGGAACGGCGCTGCGGGATCATGCGCGACCGTGCGCGCCAGCATGTCGGGCAGCGTCAACGGCTCAAAAACGGTGTTCCACGGGGTCGGGTGATAATAGGGAAAGTTGTTGACATTCATGTCAGTAATCTTGGCTCATCCCATCCGCGCATACAAGCGAAACCGGTGGGCAATCGGGCAGGATAACGCCGCCGATATCAAAAAGGGCGACCGCGCGGGCCGCCCTTTTTCATTACCGTGTTTGGTGGCAGGATTATTCGCCCTTTTGGTCCTCGGTAACTTCGTCCGCGCCCATGTCAGCGTCGGGATCCACGTCGGCATCCGCATCAGCGTCTGCTGCGCAATCGGCCTCGGTTGCCTGCTCGGTTTCCGGTTCCGGCTCAATTTCTGGTGCCGGTGTTGCAAAGGCCTCTTCGGGTTCAATCGGTACGGGATTCGCTTCGGCTTCGCGTTTGGCGGCGAGCCATGCTTCGGCTTCGGCCTCCTGCGCGGCGCGGGCAGCAGCCTGAACGTTGGCATCGCGCTCGGCGCGCAATTCCTCGATCAGCTTGTCCTTGTCGCTGCGGCGATCGCTGGGGACATCGCTGCTTTCGTCGGCGGCGACAGGCGCGGCTTCTTCGGTCACGCCGGCACGCTTTGCCGCCTTGGCGACGACTGCGTCCAGTTCACGCTGCGAACACAGGCCCAGCGTCACCGGGTCTTTGGGCTGGATGTTCTGGATGTTCCAGTGCGAGCGATCCTTGATCGCGCCGATCGTGTTGCGCGTGGTGCCGATCAGCTTGGAAATCTGCGCATCCGAAACTTCCGCATGATTGCGCAGGATCCAGGCGATACCATCGGGCTTGTCCTGACGTTTCGACACGGGGGTATACCGCGGCCCCTTGGTCCGGGTCACTTCGACTGGAGCCTTGTGCATCTTGAGCGAATATTCGCTGTCGGCCTGACCTTTTTCGATCTCTGCCAGCGTCAGTTCGCCCGCGTGGACCGGATCGCGACCGGTGTATTTGCTGCTCGCAAGATCATCGGCCATGGCCTGCACTTCGAGGATATGAATGCCGCAAAACTCGGCAATCTGCTCAAAGCTGAGGCCGGTGTGATCCACCAGCCAGGTGGCAGTGGCGTGCGGCATCAGCGGTTTGGGCTGATCCTTGTTTGCCATGGGGAAACCTTTCGTAAAAATGTAAAGGGCCGCCCCTTGCGGAGCGGCCATTGCGTGGGTCCAGATAGGCGAAACCCGCGCGCTCGGCAAGGAATTGCTTTGGCAATCGCTGCGAGTGCGGCAATGCGCTGCACGCGAACGCCTCAGAAAGCAGGTGCGGCCTGCAACGAAATGCTTTCCTCCTCGGCCAGCGCGACCAACCCGGTCAGGAACTGGCGTGTCGCCGCCTCCCAGCTGAAGCCAGCGCCGTACTGTGCGCACACCGCCGGTTCGCAATAGCGTGCGGCATCTATCGCGCGCGCCAGATCATCGGCCATTGCGCCCACTTCGTCGGTCACAATGTCGAGCGGGCCGGGCACCGGATAGGCGGCAACCGGCGTACCGCAGGCCAGCGCCTCGATCATGACCAGCCCGAACGTGTCGGTCTTGCTGGGGAATACGAACACATCCGCGTGAGCGTAGAAACCGGCCAGATCTATGCCGGTGCGTTTGCCCATGAAATGTGCCTGCGGGAACCGCGCTTCGAGCGAGGCGCGCGCCGGGCCATCGCCGACCACAACCTTGGTCCCCGGATAGTCGCAGGCGAGAAACGCGGCGATATTCTTCTCCACCGCAATGCGCCCGACATACAGCAGGATCGGACCCTCGATTCCGGCATATTCGCGCGGGATCGGCGCGTCCGGGGAAAAGCAGGTGAGATCGACGCCGCGGCTCCACGGCGTCAGATGCGTCAGGCCCTGTTCGCGCAATTGCGCGCGGATCGTCTCGGTCGCGACCATGATGCGCTGCGCCGGGCGGTGGAACCAGCGGATGTAGGGCCAGAAGGCGCTCGCCGGCAGACCGGTGCGACGGGCGAAGTATTCCGGAAACTGGGTGTGATAGGCGGTGGTGAAGGGCACCCTGCGCCCCAGGCAATATCGCCGCGCGGCAAAGCCCAGCGGACCTTCAGTGGCAATGTGCACTGCATCGGGGCGGATTTTCCCCAATTGCCGCCCGACAGCGCCGGGCCATGTCAGCGCGAGGCGAATTTCGGGATAAGTCGGCGCGGGGAACGATCGGTAATCCTGCGGAGAGATCACCGTGACCTGATGGCCCCAGCGGCGCAGCACCTCGCAAGTGGTCGCGAGCGTGCGCACCACGCCATTGGTCTGCGGGTGCCATGCATCAGTGACGATCGCGATGGATTGAGGCACGCCGGAACGCGCGTAGCTTTGAGGCGCGCGTCTTTGCGAGGGGCCGGACCCGCTCACGCCGCTTCTCGCGCGGGGTCGGCCTTCTCCGATCCGGTCCTGGCGGCGTCAGCGGCGGCTGCCTCGGCGTCTTCGGCCTCCTGCCGGGCACGCATCACATCGGGCCAGTTGAGGATTTCCATCCGGCCGTCGTGATGTTCGACCAGCGCATTGCACCCCTCGACCCAGTCGCCATCGTTCCAATATTCGACCGGTTGGCCATTGAACTCGAAAGTGCGGAATTCGGCGGTGTGGATATGCCCGCAGACAACCCCGTCGACCCCGCGATCGCCTGCAGCCCTGGCCACGACTTCCTCATACCGACCGATGAACTCGACCGCATTCTTGACCTTGTGCTTGGCCGCTTTCGACAGCGACCAGTACGGCATTCCCATGGCGCTGCGAACGGCGTTGACCGCCACGTTGAGGCTCATTCCTGCGCGATACGCCCAGTCCCCGACGAAAGCGAGCCAGCGGTGCGAAAGCATCACGGCGTCGAATTCATCGCCGTGCAGCACCATCAGTCGGCGACCATCGGCCGTATCGTGAAACGCCGCGCGACGGATTTCCACTCCGCCAAAATTCAGCCCGGTGAATTGGCGAAACATCTCGTCATGGTTGCCGGGAATATAGACGATGCGAGTGCCCCGCTTGGCGCGTTTCATGATGCGCCAGACGATATCGTTGTGGCTGGCGGGCCAGTAGAATTTCTTTTTCAGCCGCCAGCCATCGATAATATCACCGACCAGATACATCGTTTCGCTGTCGGTGTTGTCAAGAAAGTCGATCAGCAATTCTGCGTTGCAACCTTTCGTGCCCAGATGCACGTCGCTAATCCAGATCGTGCGGTAACGCGCACGGGTGTTGCCCACCGGCTCGCGGGTTTGCGGCTTCGCCAGCCGCAGACAGGCCACGTTATCGGGAATAGAATCGCCTTGCAGGCCCCCGGCGGTTTGGCCCTTGGGAAGGTCGGACAGCATAAAGTCGGTCATCGAAAATCCTTCGAGGTCGCGTCTGATGTGTCAGCGTCTATGACAGGCTTTTGTTACAGGGGATTCACAGAGGCGTGACGGTTTTGCGTCATTTGCGCATCCGCAATTGCCTGTTTCGATACTCTATGCCTGTCGGTCCCGCCGATTATGACGCTGCAAGCCGCTGCTTTCAAGCGAGAAGCGACGGTGCGGGGCTTGCCCGTCACCCTCTTCTCAAACCATCTCGATAAAGCCCGATATCGTCGGGACGCGCTCCAGCCACCGACGCACGGAAGGATAATCGGCAAGATCGAAGCCGCCTTCATGCGCGACATGGCTATAGGCAAACAGCACGATATCCGCCAGCGAGGCGGCCGAACCGACAAACCAGTCAGCCTTCGCTAGATGCCCGTCCATCGTCTCCAGCGCATCCTGCCCGGCAATCCGTTTTGCCGTCATCTGGCTGCGCTGCTGTTCGCTGAGGTTGGCGGGGCCAACGAACCGGCACCAGAACCGCAGGGTCGCGATGTTGGGTTCATGGCTGTATTGCTCGAAAAACATCCAGCGCAGCATCTGCGCGCGTTCAAAGCGGTCTTCGGGCACCAGCGCGGACCCTTCCGCCAGATACCAGCACGCGGCGTTGCTTTCTGGCAGAAACCGGTCGCCCACCTGCAACACCGGGATGCGGCCATGCGGGTTGATCGTGCCCATGAATTGCGGGGTGCGCGTTTCACCCTTCATGATATCGTATTGCCGCGTTTCCAGCTTCACGCCGAGCAACGCTGCGGTCAATTTGATCTTGTAGCAATTGCCGCTGCGGGGATCTTCGTGAAGGATCAGCCGAGCTGGCGCGTCGTCAACCACCGGCCACCTCCAGCATGATCTTGCCGATATGCTCGCCCGCCTCCATCCGCGCATGAGCGGCGGCGGCCTGAGCCAGCGGAAAGGTCTGATCCATCACCGGGCTCAGTTCGCCGCTGGTGAAAAGCGGCCAGGCATGGTTTGCGATCTCATCCGCCAGCGCGGTCTTGAACGCATCGGAGCGCGGGCGCAACGTCGATCCGGTCAGCGTCAGGCGGCGCATCATCACCATCGGCATGAACACTTCCGCCTTGGCACCGCCCAGCACCGCGATGGTCACATGCCGCCCGTCTTCGGCAAGGCATTGCAGGTTGCGCGCCACGTAATCGCCCGACACCATATCGAGCACCACGTGCACGCCCTCGCCTTCGGTGAAATCCTTAATCACCTGCACAAAGTCAGCCTCGCGGTAGTTGATCGCAAGGTCTGCGCCAACGCGCCGTGCGGCCTCGCATTTGGCCTCATCGCCGCAGGTCACGATCACCGTCATGCCGAACGCCTTGCCCAGCATGGTTGCCATTGTGCCGATCCCGCTGGTGCCGCCATGGACCAGCAGGCGTTCTCCATCGCAGGCCATGCCGCGCTCGAACACGTTGTGCCACACGGTGAACAGCGTTTCGGGCAGGGCCGCAGCGGTTTTCATATCCATGTCATCGGGCACGGACAGGCAATGCTGCCACGGCGCGGCGCAGTATTGCGCATAACCGCCACCGGGCGTCAGCGCGGCGACGCGCGCGCCCAGCATTTCTGCCGGGACATTGCTGCCCACGGCCACGACTTTGCCAGCGACTTCCAGACCAAGGATCGGGGAGGCTCCCGGCGGCGCGGGATAGGCCCCGGCGCGCTGGATGCAATCGGGCCGGTTCACCCCGGCATAGGCCACCTCGATCAGGACATCGTGTGCGCCCGGCGGCGGCACGTCGACGCTTTCCAGTGCCAGCACGTCCGGCCCGCCTGGCGCGGCAAAGCCGATAGCCTCCATGCGATCGGGTAAAATATCCGAAACTGCTCGCGATGTTGCGTCTTGCACTTTTGCCTCGCTGTTCACAGCTTTGCCCCCTTAAACGCGCATTCGCCCCGAATACGCCATCTTCAGTATTGGCTCCAATATTGGCGCTCCACTGAAGGATGAGTTTCGCGAATAGCTATCTCCTCCATTGACAGCAAGCCGTGACAACTGGATGCTGGGAAACCGATGGAAGATGACGCACGCCCGACCCTGCGTTCAGATGCAGCCAGCCTCCTCGCCCGCGAGGATCTGGATCCGTATTCGCAGGATGAACTGGGGGAGCGCATCGAACTGCTGCGAGCGGAAATAGCGCGGGTCACGGCGCACCGTGAAAAGGCCAGCGCTCACCGCGCTGCAGCCGATGCGCTGTTTGGCAGCGGCGCTGGATCGGGTGGCAGGACGTGACATTTGCCGGGCGCATTTCGTCCGGGCGCATTTCGCGCAATATTTGCATTGCGGATTCGCAATTGTGCCGCATATTCCTACATAGATTGCACCCCCTCCCGGCCGCTCCCTTCGGGGCTATGTCATAACCGCCAGCCCACCCCTCTTACAGAGACCCACGCCATGCCCAGTTTTGCCCAGAACCTTGAACGCACACTGCACAACGCTCTCAGCAATGCGTCCGAACGTCGCCACGAATACGCGACGCTCGAACACCTGCTGCTGGCGCTGATCGATGATGAGGATGCCGCCGCCGTCATGGGCGCGTGCGGCGTTGACCTCGCGGAACTGGGCGATGTGGTGAAGCAATATCTCGACCACGAATACCAGTCGTTAAAGACGGAGGACAACGCCGATCCGCAGCCCACCGCCGGATTTCAGCGGGTGATCCAGCGCGCGATCCTGCATGTGCAATCCTCAGGCAAGGATACGGTCACGGGCGCCAACGTGCTGGTCGCGCTGTTTTCCGAGCGAGACAGCTATGCCGTCTATTTCCTGCAACAACAGGATATGAGCCGGCTGGATGCAGTCAGCTATATCAGTCACGGCATCGGCAAGGGCGGCCGCCAGATCGAACCGAAATCACCCACCGGCGCGGATGAACCGGGCGATGAGCCCGGCGAAAAGACAAAGGAGAGCGGCAACAAGAAGGAAACCGCGCTCGATCAGTTTACCGTCAACCTGAACGCCAAGGCGGAGGCCGGGCGGATTGATCCGCTGATTGGTCGCGGACCCGAAGTGGACCGCACGATCCAGATCCTGTGCCGCCGGTCAAAGAACAACCCGCTGTATGTCGGCGATCCCGGCGTTGGCAAAACCGCCATCGCTGAAGGGCTGGCGCGCAAGATCGTCGAAGGCGACGTGCCCGAGGTGCTCGCGCCTGCGGTAATCTATTCGCTCGACATGGGCTCGCTGCTTGCGGGAACGCGGTATCGCGGCGATTTCGAAGAGCGGCTTAAACAGGTCGTCAACGAGCTGGAGGGGATGCCCGATGCAGTGCTCTTCATCGACGAAATTCACACCGTTATCGGGGCAGGGGCGACCAGCGGCGGGGCGATGGACGCCTCCAACCTGTTGAAACCCGCACTGTCGGGCGGGACGATCCGCTGCATCGGATCGACCACCTACAAGGAGTTTCGCAACCACTTCGAGAAAGACCGCGCGCTGCTGCGCCGGTTCCAGAAGATCGATGTGAACGAACCCACGATCGAGGACACGGTCAAGATCCTGCAAGGTCTGCGCACCGCCTTCGAGGATCACCACAAGGTGAAATACACGCCCGACGCGATCAAGACTGCGGTGGAACTCTCTGCGCGTTACATCAACGACCGCAAACTGCCGGACAAGGCGATCGACGTGATCGATGAGGTCGGCGCGATGCAGATGCTGGTCCCCCCCAGCCGCCGCAAGAAAAAGATCACTGCCAAGGAGATCGAGCAGGTCATCGCGACCATGGCCCGTATCCCGGCAAAATCGGTGAGCAAGGATGACAAGAAAGCGCTCGAAAACCTCGAACGCGATCTGAAACATGTCGTGTTCGGTCAGGACGAGGCAATCCAGCGTCTTGCAACCGCGATGAAGCTCAGCCGCGCAGGCCTGCGCGATCCGGAAAAGCCTATTGGCAGTTTCCTGTTCAGCGGCCCGACCGGCGTGGGTAAGACCGAAGTTGCGCGTCAGCTGGCCAGCATCATGGGCATCGAATTGAAACGCTTCGACATGTCCGAATATATGGAACGCCACAGCGTTTCGCGCCTCATCGGCGCGCCTCCGGGCTATGTCGGATACGATCAGGGCGGATTGCTGACCGATGCCATTGACCAGAACCCGCATTGCGTGCTGCTGCTGGACGAGATCGAAAAGGCCCACCCGGACCTGTTCAACATCCTGTTGCAGGTGATGGATAATGGCCGCCTTACCGATCACCACGGCAAAACGGTCGATTTCCGCAACGTGGTCCTCATCATGACCACCAATGCCGGCGCGTCCGATATGGCGCGCAGCGGCATCGGGTTTGGCGATGTGTCCAAGGAGGATGCCGGGACCGAAGCGGTGAACAAGATGTTCACGCCCGAATTCCGCAACCGCCTCGATGCGATCGTGCCGTTTGCCTATCTTGGCAAAAGCACGGTCGCCCGCGTGGTCGACAAGTTCATTCTGGAGCTGGAATTGCAGCTGGCCGAGCAGAACGTCCATATCCAGTTCGACACCGAAGCGCGCAGCTGGCTGGCGGACAAGGGCTATGACAAACTGTATGGCGCGCGTCCGATGGGTCGCCTGATCCAGGACCGCATCAAACAGCCGCTGGCCGAGGAGTTGCTGTTCGGGAAACTGTCCGAAGGCGGCGAGGTTCATGTGACGGTGAAGGATGGCAAGCCCAGCTTTGAACTCACCCCGGCTCCGCCCAAGGTGAAGCCCAAGCGCAAACCTGCCGCAAAAAAGAAGCCAGCGGTAAAGGCAGCGCCGAAAAAGGACGATCCCAAGCCTGAAGCATCAGATAATGACGCGGACGGCACCGCATAAGCTCAGCCCGGCAAATGCCGCGCTGCAAATGCCGCAAATGCTGGCTTTTGCCAGTCTGATATGATTGAACGGGCCTCGAAGCAATTCGGGGCCCGTTTGTCATGAAAACACATCTGTTCACCACTGCCGCTTTAATCCTGACAGGTCTGATAGCGCAGCCACTTTGCGCAGATGATCATACGGGAGGTTCGGCAGGCGGCGACACGGGGCCAAGCGCGGCCTTTACCGGCGTAGATTTGTTCGATCTCACCGTCGCTCAGGATCCGCAGATCAGCCCGGACGGGGCGGCAATCGCCTATGTCCGCACCGCAAACGACATTATGACCGATGCGACCGTCTCCTCGATCTGGCTGGTAGGTACGGGCAACGGCGCACAGACCCCGCTGGTGTCGGGTGAGGGATCGCATTTCAGCCCGCGCTGGTCGCCTGATGGCAAACGCATTGCCTATGTCTCCACCCAGAGCGGCGGCGGGCCGGAACTGCATGTGCGCTGGATGGACAGCGGGGCGAGTGCGAACATCACTTCCCTGCCCGATGGGCCCGGCGATATCAGCTGGTCACCCGATGGAACGCGCATTGCCTACACTGCGCTCGTGCCCGCAAAGCCGCTTTCCCTGGGAGAAACCCCGCCCAAGCCGGAGGGCGCGACGTGGAAACCCGGCCCGCAGATCATCGACCGCGTGACCTATCGCTATGACGGGGCGGGATACCTCAAGACCGGATATTCGCAGGTGTTCATGGTGGACGCGACCGGCGGCGCACCGCGCCAGCTGACATCGGGAGATCGTAATCACGGCGGATCGCTGGAATGGACGCCCGATGGCAAGACCATCCTCATCAGCGGCAACCGCGACGATGACTGGGAACTGTCCGCCGTCGATTCCGAAATCTACGCCATCGACCTTGCATCGGGGGCAATCACCGCGCTGACCGACCGCAACGGTCCCGATGCCAACCCGCAAATCTCTCCCGACGGGCGCACCATCGCCTATGTCGGATTCGACGACCGCGAAATGGCGTATCAGCAATCGGGCCTGTACCTGATGGACGCCGACGGATCGAACAAGCGGCGCATCGCAGAGGGTTTCGACCACGATTTCACCAGCCTTGAATGGACCGATGCCGGGCTGTTCGCAGGCTATGAGGATAAAGGCGCCTATCGGATCGCGCGCGTATCCTTGTCGGGTAATGTCAGCCCGCTAGACGCCAGTGTAGTTGATGCGGGGTATTCGCGTCCTTATGCGGGCGGCCAGTGGAGCGTTTCGGACAACGGCACGCTCGCCTACACCACCGGCAGCGCAATGCGCCCTGCCGACATCGGCGTTTTGCGCGCGGGCAAGACAACCCGGCTGACCGCGCTCAACGATCTGAAGCTTTCGGGAAAAGCCCTTGGCACAACCATCGCGCTGGATGTCACGGCGGCGGACGGCGCCAAAATTCCCAGCTGGCTGGTCCTGCCCGCTAGTTACAAGCAGGGCGACCGGGTGCCAATGATCCTTGAAATCCATGGTGGGCCATATGCGGCATACGGCCCACACTTCTCCTCCGATTATCAGCAATATGCCAGCGCGGGCTATGCCACCCTGTTCACCAATCCGGGCGGATCGACCGGATATGGACAGGCCTTTGCCGACCGTATCGAGGGCAATTACCCCATTTCCAACCATGATGAATTGATGGCGGCGGTCGATGCCGCGATTGCCGCGGGCTATGTCGATCCCGATAACCTGTTCGTCACCGGCGGATCGGGCGGAGGCATTCTGACCGCATGGATCGTGGGCCAAACCAATCGCTTTGCCGCTGCCGCGTCCTACAAACCGGTGATCAACTGGACCAGCATGGCGTTGATGAGCGATGGCTACGCGTTCTTCGGCAAATACTGGATGAAGGGTCAGCCGTGGGAAAATCCGGAAGGCTACTGGAGGCGTTCGCCGCTGGCCGCTGCCGCCAACATCAAGACGCCAACGCTGGTGTTGGTCGGGGATGAGGATTATCGCACCCCGCGCAGCGAGGCCGAGCAATTCTATGGCGCGCTGAAGGTGCAGGGGGTGCCCACCGCGCTGGTGGTAACGCCGGGGGCGAGCCATTCGGATCTTTCCATGAGCCCCAGCCAGCAGGCCGCCAAGACCGCCGCCGTAATCGCCTGGTTCGAAAAGTATCGCCGCGCCGAGCCAACGCAATAACGCACCGCAAATCGGGAACATTGGCCCGGCTCTGTTGCTTGTAACGGGATATGAGCGCGCCTTTTTCCTGGATACGACCCGAACCGTGGGGCGTTCACATCGTCCCCGCCGACTGCTGGATCGATCCCGGCCGCGCGGTGGATCGCGCGCTCGTCACTCACGGCCACGCCGATCATGCGCGCGGCGGGCACGGAGAAACCGTCGCCACGCCCGAAACGCTCGCGATCATGGCGCTGCGATATCGCACGGGAGTAGAGGACGCCTCGGGCGAAATGCCGACCAAGGCGACGCCTTGCGAATATGGTGAGACGATCCGCCTGCCCGGCGGCGTCGATGCGACCTACATTCCGGCGGGGCACGTGCTGGGAAGCGCGCAGATCCTGCTCGAACATGCCGGTGAGCGCGTGGTGATTACCGGCGATTACAAACGTCGGCCCGACCCCACCTGCCCGCTGTTCGAAGTAACGCCGTGCGACATCTTCATCACCGAAGCAACGTTCGGGCTGCCGGTCTTCACCCATCCCCCCATCGCCGACGAAATTGCCAAACTGACCGGCGCACTCACCGAAAATCCCGATGCCTGCGTGCTGGTGGGTGCCTATGCGCTGGGCAAGGCGCAGCGCGTGATCGCGGAATTGCGCGCAGCCGGGCATCATGCGCCGATCTACCTGCACGGAGCGATGGAGAAGATGTGCCGCCTGTATGAAGATCACGGCGTCGCTCTGGGCGAATTGCGGCTGGTCGCCGATCACGAGAAGGATGCAATGCGCGGACACGTGGTCATCGCGCCGCCGTCCGCGCTCAATGATCGCTGGTCACGCCGCCTGCCCGATCCGATCACCGCCATGGCAAGCGGGTGGATGCGAGTGCGCGGGCGCGCCCGTCAACGCGGGGTGGAGCTGCCACTGATCATCAGCGATCATGCTGATTGGGAAGAATTGACGCGCACGATCGAGGAGGTGAATCCGGCGGAAACCTGGATCACTCACGGCCGCGAGGAAGCGCTGCTGCGGTGGTGCGAACTGGGCCAACGCCGCGCCCGTGCGCTGGCGCTGGTGGGCCGGGAGGACGAGGATGACTGACACCTTCAACCGCTCCCGGCCGGACACGGCAAAATCAAGCGATCTTGGAGAGGTCTTCCTTCACCTTCGCGATGGTTTCATCGGTGATCATCCCTTGCGACCACGGCTGAACCTGCACCAGACTCATGGCCTTGATCTGTTCGTAAGCGGGGTGAGCGGCGATGCCCGGCAGATGCTTTTCCAGCACAGCGGCAGCCTTGGCGTCGGCCATCAGGGTCGCGATCGGAGTATCGACAGTCAGCGCGGCCTTGGGCGCCTGAGCCATTTCAGCCATGTTATGTCCGGCGTGGCCAGCATGCGTGTTCGGCTTGAGCGTGATTGTGGCCATCGGCAAGTGCGGGCGTGGCAGCCCCGGCGATCAGCATGAGGGCGGCAATGGTTGTGGTCTTCATGAATGCGAATCCTTGAATGGAAAGTGTGCGGAGGAAATGGAGAAACGAACCATACACCGCAGTGCTCGGCCCAATGAAGCAAATTGTGTTACGCGTGCATGAACCGCTTTGCCGCCCTGCTTGATGCGCTGGTCTACACCACCAGCCGCAATCGCAAACTGGCGCTGTTGGCGGCGTATCTGCGCGAAACGCCGGATCCGGACCGCGGCTGGGCGCTGGCGGCGCTTACAGGGGAGCTGGATTTTCCAGCGGTCAAATCCTCGACCATCCGCAACTTGATGAAAGACCGGGTCGATCCGGTGCTATGGACGTTAAGCCGCGATTTCGTTGGTGATACTGCGGAGACCGCAAGCCTGTTGTGGCCGGAACCGCTGGCCAGCGTGCCTGTTGAAGCGCACTCGCTGGATCAAACGGTCCGCACGCTTTCCAGTCTCACCCGTGCCACCGCGCCAAAGGAACTGCCGGGCCTGCTCGATGCGCTCGATTCGTCGGGCCGCTATGCCCTCATCAAACTGGCGACCGGCGGGATGCGAATTGGCGTGTCCGCGCGACTGGCCAAGACCGCTTTTGCACAGGCTTTCGATGTGGCGGTGGAGGATGTGGAGGAATACTGGCACGCGCTGACGCCGCCCTATCCCGATCTGTTTGCCTGGGGCGCGGATGGCGGCGATCCGCCCGACGTGCGGCACCGCCCGTTGTTTCGCCCGTTCATGCTGGCGCATCCGCTCGAAGAGACGGTTATCGATCTGGCCGAATACGCGGCAGAGTGGAAGTGGGACGGTATTCGCGTGCAATTGGTCCGCGTGACCGATGCCGAAGGAGCGCCGCAGACGCGGCTGTATTCGCGCAGCGGTGACGATATCTCCGCATCTTTTCCCGAATTGCTTGACGCGCTGCCGATGGACGCGGTGGTCGACGGCGAATTGCTGGTGAGAGGTGTCACACAGGGCGGAGAGACCGGCGGCGCGGCCAGTTTCAACGCGCTGCAACAACGGCTGGGGCGAAAGACCGTCAGCAAAAAGATGCTGGCCGAAGCGCCCGCTTTCGTCAGGCTGTACGATGCGCTGCTGATCGAGGGCGTAGATCTGCGCGAGCGCCCGTGGAGCCATCGACGCACCCAACTGGAAGCGCTGATGCCACGACTTCCTGCAGACCGCTTCGATCTTTCGTCCATAGTTGCGGCAGACGACTTTTCGCACCTCGCACAAATCCGCGAAGGCGCGCGCGATGACGCCATCGAGGGGCTAATGCTGAAACGCCGCGACAGCCCGTACATTGCCGGGCGCAAGGTCGGGCTATGGTACAAATGGAAGCGTGATCCGCTGCTGATCGACTGCGTGCTGATGTATGCACAGCGCGGCAGCGGCAAACGGTCGAGCTTCTATTCGGACTACACCTTCGGCTGCTGGAACGGCGATCCCGACACGGGCGCAGAACTGCTGCCCGTGGGCAAGGCGTATTCAGGCTTCACCGATGCCGAGTTGAAAAAGCTCGACCGGTTGGTGCGCCAGAGCACGCTCAACCGATTTGGCCCGGTGCGCGAGGTCGAGCGCAGCCTGGTGTTTGAAGTCGCGTTCGACAGCGTCCACGCATCGAAGCGACACAAAAGCGGCCTCGCCATGCGCTTCCCCCGTATCCACCGCATTCGCTGGGACAAGCCCGTGCACGAAGCGGACCGCATTGAAAGTCTGCGTGCGCTTGTGAAGGATTGATTGTCATGGTTGCCGCGCTACAGCGGCGTCAACCATTGGAGCAACTTGCCATGAGCTATGCCACTTCCGCCCACACCGTGTTCGATCAGACGCTGGGGATGCTTGACGGCCTGCTGGCCAAGGCGGCGGCGCACGATGCGGGTGATGCCTTGCTGACGGCAAGGCTGGCGGACGATATGTTCCCGCTGGCAACACAGGTGCGGTTTGCCGGACATCAGGTGTTGAACACGCTTAACCGGCTGGCGGGCGGGAGTTTTACGCCAGCGGAGCAGGACGTCACCACCATCGCTGAAGCGCAAGCCCATATTGCCGACCTGCGCGCCATTCTTGCCGACCATAAGCCGGATGGCTGGCTCGATCACGATACGCCCGTTGAATTTGGCGCGGGCAACGGCATGACCTTCGCAACGCAGGCGCATGAATATGTGCGGGATTGGGCGATGCCCAATTTCTATTTCCACGTGACCACCGCCTACGCCATCCTGCGTCGTGAAGGCTTGCCGATCGGCAAGATCGACTTCCTGCCGCACATGATGCGCCATTTCGTAAAGTCTGCGGACTGAGCACAGGCGGCAAGGTCAGGGCTTCGCCCTTGCGCCCGGTAGTATTGGGTTTTCAGTTCCGGCTTGGGTCGCTAATCGCCGCTTCGACCGCTGCCATGTGGTGCTTGGCATTCTCGGCGTAATGCGCAGCTCCAAGCCGCATTCCGGCGATGGCGGCCTCGGGCAATTCTCGCAGCAGCTTTGCCGGGCGACCGGTCCACAATTCGCGCGGTCCCATCACCTTGCGCTCAGTCAGCATCGCGCCCGCGCCCAGCATCGCGTCGGAGGAAATCTCCGCCATGTTCATCGCGATCGCCCCCAGCCCCACAAAACCGCGATCATGGATCGTGCAGCCATGCACCATCGCCATGTGCCCGATCAGCACATCGTCGCCGATAATCAGCGGACAGCCATCGGGGTAGCCGGGTCCGGGGCCGTCGCAATGCAGCACCGATCCATCCTGCACGTTGGTCCGCTCTCCAATGCGCATATGCGACACATCGGCGCGCAGCACACAATTGTACCAGATGGACGAGCCTGCACCGATTTCGACATCTCCGATTATGGAACTGCCAGGCGCGATGAATGCGGTTTCGTGGATCTTGGGCGTTTTCCCATGGATCGGGATGATGTTGACGCCGGGGCGATGCATCGTCGCGCCTCCTATTCCTCGTCGGAGTTGAACAGACGGCTCCAGTAGAACTGCGTCAGGGTCGAAGCGTATTGATCGCTCCAGACGGTTTGCGCGGTATCGTCAAGGGCGCTCCATTTATCCGCGCCGCTTACCTGGTTGATCGCAGCGAGCGATTTTTTCTCAGGCGTCATCACCACCCATTTGGAATCGGAGAGCCCATCCGTGTCCTCCGGCTGATCCAGTCGCACCGCAGCCACCATGCCTGCATCGCGCGCCAATGCCGCAAGCACCGGCTCCAGATCGATGAACCGGTTGGAAATGTGGATCAGTATCGCGCCATCGGGATCGATGGACCGGCGATAGGTCTGCAACGCCTCACGGGTGAGCAGGTGGAGCGGGATCGCATCGGATGAAAACGCATCGACCACCAGAACGTCGTATTGGGCGGACGCCTCCGATTCCAATGCAATCCTCGCATCGCCAATAATGGTTTCGCTGTCTGGCGCGCAATCGTCGAGAAAGGTGAACTGGCCGGATTCCGAAAAGCTGAGGATTTCCGGATCAATCTCGTAAAACCGGTACATCTGATCGGGTTGGCGATAACAGGCGAGCGTCCCTGCACCCAGACCCACAACCCCCACACGCGCGCCGTCACCATACAATTGCCGCGCATTGCCCAGCAGCAGGCCGACCCCCGCGCTGGTTCCGTAATAGGTGGTGGGCTCGCGCCGTTTTTCGGGCTTGAGGAACTGGCGGCCGTGGCTGGTGGTCCCGTGAGTCAGCATGCGCAGCCCCTCCTCGGGGTGGTCGCTGATGGTGTAGACGCCGAAATAGCTGCGCACACGCTCCCCCTTTGTATAGGTGATGCCATGCCCCATCAGGCCGATGCCGGTCATCATAAGCAGGAACACTGTCGCAAAGGCCACCCGGTTGAACGCCAGCATCAGCGCCAGCAACGCCATGACCAGAAACGCCACAACCACGATGATCGAAGGCCCCTCAGAAACCGTGCGGAACAGCAATACGGACAGCGCCATCGCCAGCGTCAATCCGCTGGCCAGCATCGCCAGACGCCGCTTGTCGTGATCCGCGAAATACTTGTGCAAGAATGCGGTCCCGCCAAGTGGTATCAACAATGCCGCCGCGAACACGAGCAGGGGATGCTCCCACACCCAATCGAACAGCAGTGGCGCGAACAATGCCGTGAACAACCCGCCCAACGCGCCGCCAGCGGACATCACGAGGTAGAACAGGGTGAGTTGCGAAGGGTGGGGCCGCAAATCATACATCCGTGAATGCAGCGCGACTGCCACCACAAACAGCATGGCGATGGACCCGACCAGCAGCCACAGGCTTTCACCGGATTGCGACACCATCGCCATTCCGCCCGCGAGTAATAGCACAACGGGGGCCAACCGGGTGACGATCTGCGCCAGCGTCCGGTTCTCTGCAAAGGCCACGCTGAAGCTGAGCAGGTAGACACCCAGCGGAATGACCCAAAGCAGCGGCATGGCGAATATGTCAGTCGTAAGGTGCGTCGTGGTCGACAGCATTAAGCCCGAAGGCACCGCCGCCAGTGCCAGCCACAGGGCGATCCGCCGCCATCCTATCGGATCGACAACCGCAGCCGCATCGGCGCTGTCGACGCTATCGGAGGTGATTGTCGGCTCCACCGCGGGCTCCACCACTTTCCATCTGGCATGGGCAAGGAACAGGATCAGAAGCACCATGGCCCCATAGCCGAAGCTCCACAGCAGGCTTTGCTGGCCGAGTGGCAGAACCGGTTCGATCAATAACGGATAGCTCAGCAGTCCAGCAAAGCTGCCGAGATTGGATGCAGCATAGAGCGGATAAGGGTCGCCGGCGTTAGGATCGGCGGCATACCAGCGCTGGATCAGCGGCGCCTGCGCGGAAATCAGGAAAAACACCGGCCCGATCGACGCAAACAGCAAGGCAGGCACCCACAGAACTTCAAGCCCCGGACCAAAATCGGTGAGATCGGCAAGCGTCAGAGGCAATGTGAGCGCTGCCGCCACGAGCAACGCCAGGTGCACCGTCAACTGGCGTTTGACGGGCAGCCTTCCAACGATATGCGCATAGGCATAGCCGCCCAGCAGCAGCGCCTGATACACAAGCATCGCACTGTTCCAGACATTGGGCGCGCCGCCCAGACGTGGCAATGCCAGCCGAGCCATCAGCGGCTGGACGAGGAACAGGAGAAAACTGCCGACAAGGATCGCCGCTACGAAAAGTGGTCGGCGTGAAGAAGTCATGTTTGATCAGTCCATTGCTTGCGGTCGATCGCGTATACAATGGTATGGTTAACATCTGATATTTCGCCTGGTTCTGCAAAATCGAGGTCTTTGCGCCGCTGCATCCCGAGCTTTTCCATCAGCTGCCAGCTGCCGATATTGGCCTGACTGGTCAGCGCAACCAGATGCGGCGCGTCGATCCGGGGCGAGAATGCCCAGTCGATCACAGCGCGCATCGCCTCGTGCGCATATCCGCGCCGCCAGCGATCTTCGCGAATAATCCAGCCGATTTCATGGTCGCCGGGATTGTGCGCGTGGGGGTTGTCCACCCGTTTGATGCCGCAATATCCGACCATGTCCCCGGTCGCCTTTTCGATCAGGAACAGGAAACTGAAGCCATGCTGCGCAAACATCGCCATACCGCGCGCGTGCCGTGCCTCGATCTCATGCCGTTCCATCACGCCGCCAAGATGCGCCATCACGGTGGGCGTGTTGAGCACCCGGTCATGTTCATCGACATCGCCTTCACCGATCTGGCGAAGCACCAGCCGCTCGGTTTCGAGCACGATGTCAGGCATTTGCAGCGTTCCAGGCCTCGCGTCCGATCGCGTAGACGATAATCTTCCCGTAACCCTCGTTCCAATGTGCCTCAGCAAAATCAAGCTCGGGGCGGCGCTTCATCCCGAGCCTGCAGCATCAATCCCCAGCTGCCGGTGTTGCCCGCGACTGTCAGCGCAATGATCTCTTCGGCGTCGAACCGGTCGAAGCCGAGTTGGAGGCCGCGACAGCAGCTTCTCTTGCATAACCTTTGCCCCAGGCGTCTTCGCGTAGGCGCCAGCCGGCTTCCATCATGCCAAACGGGCCGTTCTTGTCGGTGCATCGCTTCAATCCACAAAAGCCGAGGATTGCTCTGTCCTCCTTGCGCTCGACCACCCAGAATGTGTGACCGTGTCGCGCTGGTATTGTTGCAGCCTTTTCGCTGACCCTGTCTGCCCGATTCATTCAGCAGCCCTCCCAGCCAGCGCATGACAGCAGGTGTATTGGTCCCCTCCCAGAATGTCGCCCAATCCTCCTCGCGCCAGTCGCGCAATATCAGGCGATCGGTCTCATGCCGGAATTCAGCCATTCAGCAGACGCGCCGCAACCGGCGCGTGATAGGTGAGAATGCCTGAACATCCGGCGCGTTTGAACGCCATCAGCTTTTCCATCAGCAGCGCATCGCGGTCGCCCGCTCCGGCGGCAGCAGCGGCTTCGATCATCGCGTATTCGCCGCTGACCTGATAGGCGAAGACTGGCACACCGAACGCCTGTTTCACCCGGTAGATAATGTCGAGATAGGCGAGGCCCGGCTTCACCATCACGCTGTCCGCACCCTCCGCGATGTCGAATTCTACCTCGCGCAGGGCCTCGTCAGCGTTGGCAGGGTCCATCTGGTAACTTTTCTTGTCGCCTTTCAAGAGGCCGCCCGATCCCACCGCGTCGCGGAACGGACCGTAGAATGCGCTGGCATACTTTGCGGCATAGCTCATGATCTGGACATTGTGATGCCCGCCCATCTCCAGCGCCATGCGGATCGCGCCGATGCGCCCGTCCATCATATCCGACGGGGCAATAATGTCGGCGCCCGCCTCGGCCTGGTTGATCGCCTGATCGACCAATACTGCGACCGTATCATCGTTGATGACATATCCGGCGGCGTCGATCAGTCCGTCCTGCCCGTGAGATGTGTAGGGATCGAGCGCAACGTCGGTCAGGACGCCGATATCGTTTCCGCATGCATCCTTGATCGCGCGGATGGCGCGGCACATCAAGTTATCGGGATTGAGCGCTTCGCCCCCGTCATCGCTGCGTTTGTCGGCCTGGGTGTTAGGGAACAGCGCCACCACCGGCACACCCAGCGAGGCTGCCTCTTTCGCTCGCGCGACGATGCCGTCAACCGACCATCGCGATACGCCGGGCAGACTGGCGATCGGGTCTTCGACGCCGGTGCCATCTGTCACGAATAGCGGCCAGATCAGGTCTGCGGGGGTAAGCTGCGTTTCGCGGTGCAGCGCACGGCTCCAGCCGGTTGCGCGAGTACGGCGCAGGCGGGTGTTGGGATAGCGAGCGTTCATGGCGGCAACGTGTGAAGCAAAGCGTGCTGGCTTGCAATCAGGAGGTGGGCAGGTGGTCCGTTCAGCGCGGGGCGGGGGTCGCGCCGACCTTGTCGATCTCGCGCAGCGGTTCCTCGTTCTCGGTTCTCATCGGTTCGAGATCCTGCAACGCAGCCCCCGGCTCCACACCCTTCAACTCGATCAACTGGAGCCTGAAATCGATCAGTTCGGTGCCCGAAAGCATGGAGCGGGTTACGAATTGAACGCTTGATGGATTGATGGCGCGCCCGCCGCGGTACATCTCGTAATGGAGGTGCGGCCCTGTAGAAAGGCCGGTAGAGCCGACATAGCCGATAACCTGACCGCGCCGGACAGAGGCACCCGCACTCACCGCCATGCGGCTCATATGGCAATATCGCGTTTGAAGATTGCCGCCATGTTGCAGCTTTACCGCGTTCCCGCAGCCCCCGGCGCGCCCGGCGGAAATGACCCGCCCATCGCTTACCGCGACAATCGGTGTGCCGCGCGAAGCCTTGAAATCCATGCCAGCATGCATCCGCCGATAGCCCAGGATCGGGTGGCGTCGCATGCCAAAGCTGGAAGAGACCGAACCGGGCACCGGACGCGCCAGACCCCCGCGTTGTTCGCCCACGCCGGATGCCTCGAAAAAGCGGCCATCGCTGCCCCAGCGCATCAATTGCGTGCGCGGCTTTCCATCCCGTTCGATCCCGGCATAAAGCAATTGGCCGGCCTGCCGTTCGCCAGTGGCGGCGCGGCGATACGACAGGATTATGTCGAACTGATCGGTGCTGCGCACTTCGCGGTCCATATCGACCTGCCCATCCAGCGCTTTCAGATAATCCTGCACCGCGCTGGCCGGGACACCGGCCGCACGCATGGATCGATACAGGCTGGACCCAACCGGGCCGCGCAATCGCAGCGGGGTATCATCGACACGGATCACGTTACGCTCCAGCGTCAATGGGCCAACCGGGTTGCCCAGATCATCGCGGCCTGCCCGGTCGATCTTGAGTTCAAGGTCGAACCGCGCGCGAAATTTCAGCGCATCCAGCGGTCGCCGCTCGCTCTCGGCTGCGCGGCGGCCCAGCACGATGTCCATCTGCGTGCCCGGCTCGATCTCGCTGAGAACAATCGCATTGCCCACCAGTTCGCTAACGCGGTCAATATCGGCAGAGGTGGCACCTGCCCGGCGCAACATGCTGGCAAAGCTGTCTCCGGGGGCGAGGGTGGAAATCATCTCGATCCGCGGGCGTTCGGGCGCATTGGCCAGCGGGATCACCGCATCGGTCGGACCCATGCGCTTGCCCGTGTCCGCGCCCAGCGCAAGCGGAGATATCGCCTGAGAGCGAAATTCGTTCTGCACCAGCGGATCTTCGGGAACGGCAGCGCGCGCGGAAACAGGGGTAATGTCAGGCCAGAACATCAGCGCCACCGCACCAAGGCCGACCATCGTGGTCATCCCGCGAAACCAGCGAAGGCTACCGATATTTTCAGCGAGGTCCGGGGCCATATCGAGCCGGTCGAACCATTGGCCCGCCGTGTGCTTCCATTCATCATGGCGATCGCCCCAGTGACGCACCCGCGACAGCATCTGGCGTTTGGCACGCTGCGCACCGGTGGAAGGAGCATTGCCGCGCGCCTTGTGGAAATAACCTGCAAAATCGCCCGGCACTATCGCGAGAGCCTGACCCGTCACCTGATTTGGTGCGTGAACCGGTGATTGCCCCAGTGATTGGCCCGGTGCGTGACCCGATGTCTGATCGCGTGCGCAATCAGGGGACGCAATCATATCCTGCGATTCCCCGTCATCCGTCTCAAAATTGCGAAATTGGTCCACAGATTCCTGTCCATCGGTCCAGAGCCCACGTCCGGTAGGCCCCTCTGGCGCAATTTCATGCAGGATCATAGTAAAGACGCGGTTAAGAGGCGACCAGTTGCCTGATCGATGCGACAAGGTGTTTTCCCCTATGTCAGGCAGTCGTCTGGCGCTGGATCGACAACCGCGTTACTCAACCTGTTGCCCCCGCCGATCAAGCCTGACACAGTTTTGTCGTGAGCTTTCCATCATCCGACAATTTCTATCGTTCCGCCGATTCCCGGCGCGATTCCAGCACTGTGCGCGCCGTGCTGGGACCGACCAACACCGGCAAGACCCATCTCGCGATTGAACGTATGTGCGCTCATTCCAGCGGGATGATGGGCTTTCCACTGCGACTGCTGGCGCGCGAGGTCTATGACAGGGTGCGCGCGATCAAGGGGGACAAGGCGGTCGCCCTGATCACTGGCGAGGAACGGATCGAGCCGCCCGACGCGCGCTATTTCTGCTGCACGGCAGAGGCAATGGACCGGCTGGGCATGGGCAAGAACGGGCCCCACGCCTTTGTCGCGCTGGACGAGGCGCAGATCGGGGCGGACCCGGAACGCGGGCATATCTTTACCGACCGCCTTTTGAATGCGCGCGGGCGGGAGGAGACGATGATCCTCGGATCGGCCACGCTGGAGCCGATGGTGCGTGCGCTGATCCCGCGCGCGGAACTGGTGCAGCGGCCGCGCTTCTCCACACTCACCCATGCGGGACAGACCAAACTGTCGCGATTGCCGCCGCGCAGTGCTGTGGTCGCGTTCTCGGTCGAGCAGGTTTATGCAATGGCGGAGGCGCTGCGAAGGTTTCGTGGCGGCGCGGCGGTGGTGATGGGAGCGCTTTCACCGGAGACGCGAAACCGACAGGTCGAATTGTTCCAGAACGGTGAGGTTGACTATATCGTCGCCACCGATGCCATTGGTATGGGCCTCAACCTCGATCTCAATCATGTCGCCTTCGCCGCGCTGACCAAGTTCGACGGGCGGCGCAAGCGGCGGCTCACGCCATCGGAAATGGCGCAGATTGCCGGACGCGCCGGGAGGCACCAGCGAGACGGCAGCTTTGGCACGCTGACAGGCGGGGGCACCCGCGATGGCGCACCGCTGGAATTCACCGATGAGGAAATCTACGCCATAGAGGAGCACAAGTTTGCGCCTCTCACCCACCTGTTCTGGCGCGAGGCGGAGCCGCGCTTTGACACGCTCGAAGTGCTGATCGGCGATCTCGAGGCGCGCCCGCGCCACGACGTGCTGAAACCCGCGCCAGAGGCCATCGACCTCGCCGTGCTCAAACGCCTTGCTGCCGAGCCGCTGGCCGATACCGTTCGCGGACCGGGCGCAGTGCGGCGGTTGTGGGAGGCGTGCCAGTTGCCCGATTTCCGGCAGATAGGCGTCGATCCGCACGCACGGTTCGTGGCGCGGTTGTGGGATGATCTGCAGGGTGGGCACATCGGCGCGGATTTCGTCGCTGCGCGCATTGCGGAACTGGATCGCACCGGCGGCGATATCGACACCTTGCAGGGAAGGATAGCCGCGATCCGATCCTGGGCGTATATCTGCCAACGACCCGACTGGGTGCTGGCGCGCGATGAGATGGCGGCCCGCGCCCGCGCGGTTGAGGCCAAACTCTCGGACGCGCTGCACGCGCGGCTGACTGAACGATTCGTAAACCGAAGGACGACAATCTTGATGAAATCGCTGGGACAGGATGCAGGTGCGCTTCCCGTTACGCTTGAACCCGATGGCCGGATGACGGTTGAGGGAGAGCCTATCGGACGGCTCGACGGATTCCGGTTCGCGGTCGATCCCGATGCCACTCTGGATGAGCGCAAGATGTTGCTGGCGGCGGGAGAAAAGGCCCTGCCCGGCATATTGGCGCAGCGCGCGCAATGGTTACTTGCAGATGGTCTGGCTGAGCTGGAAATCGCGGGCGGCGCGATCCGGTGGCAGGGCCGCGCGCTGGCGCAGATTACCCTGCCCGATGACTTTGCCACGCCGCGCGTGACCTTGCAGCGCGAGGCTTCGCTGCTGCCCGATGCCGCGCGGGCGCAATTGGAGGAAGGGCTGACCGCATGGCTGGCCGCGCAACTGGAACCGCTCGCGCCGCTGCGCAAATTGGCCGAGGCCGCGCGCGATCCCGACGCGGGAAGTCAGGCGCGCGCATTGCTTATCACGCTGATCGATGCGCGCGGCGTGGTCAGCCGTGAGAAAGCTGCTCTGGAACACCTGCCAAAGGAAATGCGCCCCTTCCTGCGCAGGCTGGGGGTGACGTTTGGCGCACTCGATATTTTTGCTGCGCCCCTGCTGAAACCAGCGCCGCGCCAATTGCTGCATGCGTTGGGGCTGGACACGCGCCCGCTGGAGCCGGCGATGCTGCCGGTTCTAAGTGGGGCGAAGCGCTTGCCCGCGGGATATCGTCCTGCTGGCGAGCAATTGATCCGGGTCGATCTGGCGGAAAAGATTTTGCGCGCGGCGTTTGATGGGCGGGCGAAGGCCACGGAGAAATCGCCCAAGGGTCGCGGATCGCGCGCGGCCCGCTTCCGGCTCGATCTTGCGCTGGCAGTGTCCATCGGACTGGAAGCAGACAATGCGCGTCGCCTGCTGAGCAGCGCAGGTTTCCGCCTCCAACGCGCGCGGCCCCTGCCCGAAGGCGCGCCCGGACCCGAAGCGCCCGATTTCTGGACGTGGCAGCCGCGCCGTGCTGGCGGTGAAGATCGCGAAGCGGGGCGCCAAAACTCCAGGGCCCGACCGCCTCAGAAGCGCACCCGTGACGAAAGCGGCGAGAAGGAAAAGAGCAGTCGAAAACCCCGGCGCGGGCCCAATGCCGGTTCCGACAAGCGCCGGCCTCAGGAAAAGCGCCCCGATAACCGCCCTGATAATCGCCCCAATAATCGTAACGCCCCACGCCCCGGCGGTCGGCCCGATTTTGGCCCCGCGCGCGCCAGCGGAGCCTTCGACGCTCTGGCCGACTTGCTCGGGACCGGGGCTGGCCCGAAAAAATGAGCGAAGGCGGCGATGCAGGATCGGGGCCGGATATCCGGCCCGGCATCAGGATCGACCGCCTCCTCGTTTATTTGCGCTTTGCCCGCACCCGCTCTGTTGCCCGCGCCATGATTGAGGGGCACGCTTTACGTCGCAATAGAATTCATGTGCGGCGCGCGGCAGAGAATGTGTGCATAGGCGATGTGCTGACGCTGTCGGTAGGAGACGAGGTTCGGGTGGTAGAGGTCACCGCCCTGCCAGAGCGCCGCGCCTCCCCCGCGGTTGCGAGAACCTTTTACCGGGATCTGACACGCAATTGATGAGTAGTACTCGCGGCCTGTATCGAAACTTGACCGCCGGGTCGAAATCGCCATAGCAGCGCGCTTTATTAGTCTGCCCGTTCCTGATTGAGATGAAAGCCACCCATGACTTACGTCGTCACCGATGACTGCATCAAATGCAAATACACCGATTGTGTCGAGGTTTGCCCGGTCGATTGCTTCTATGAAGGCGAGAATATGCTGGTCATCAATCCCAGCGAATGCATTGATTGCGGCGTGTGCGAACCAGAATGCCCAGCCGAAGCGATTCTGCCCGATACCGAAGACGGCCTTGAGAAATGGCTGGAACTGAACACCAAGTTTTCGGCGGAATGGCCCAATATCACCAGCCAGAAAGAACCGCCCGCCGATGCGGATGATTTCAAGGGGCAAGAGGACAAGTTCGAAAAGTACTTCAGCGCAGAACCGGGCGAAGGCGACTGATCGCTACCTCTTGCGCGTCCGCTGCACTGTGGATCGAATCGCAAAGCGCGCCACGCATCACGCGACACACCGGGCCACACACCGCAACGCAACATACCGACTCGCAATATTGTTGCGGTTGTGCTATATAATGGTGCAACCGCGCCGTGTGATATCGGCGCCGGGCGAGAATATCAGAAAGGTTCCTCACCCAAAACGACATGAGCGGCGGTTTCCAGACCAGTGATATCGACCGGGAAAGGCCCGGATCGGCGTCGCTGATTTTTACCGTCCTGCGCGAAACGTCTCCGACGCTCGGAACGATTCGTGATGACTGCACATTCGTCCTTTGGTGATGGCTATTGAAAAGGAATGCGAATGGCTTCGAGCGCTAATGCTTTCACAGTCGGCGATTACGTCGTTTATCCCAAGCACGGCGTAGGCCGCGTGATCGAGCTGCAAAGCGAGGAAATCGCTGGAATGCAGCTTGAACTGTATGTGCTGCGTTTCGAAAAAGAGCGCATGACCCTGCGCGTTCCCGTAAACAAGGTTGAATCCATCGGGATGCGCAAATTGTCTTCTGACAAGACGCTGAAAGAAGCGATGGAAACCCTCAAGGGCAAGCCGAAGGTGAAGCGCACCATGTGGTCGCGCCGGGCCCAGGAATACGAAGCGAAGATCAATTCGGGCGACCTCGTGTCGATCGCCGAAGTTACGCGCGATCTCTTCCGTCCCGAAGATCAGCCCGAACAAAGCTATTCGGAACGGCAGATCTTTGAGGCTGCATCCAGCCGGCTTGCGCGCGAACTCGCCGCGATGGAAAAAACCGATGAGTCGGCAGCGCTGGTCAAGATTCTCGAGGTGCTGCGCGAACACGCGCCGCAATATTACGACAACGCCGAGGAAAGCTGAACCTTCGACCTCGCCAAAGAAAACAAACAGAGGGCTGCCCCTGCGGGGTGGCCCTTTTTTGTGTCTGACGACAAGCGGTCGTGCAGACTTGCCACGACCCGCGCACTGTATTATGTCAGCAACACGCCCTGTATTACAAATCCTCGCTTGGGAGTGAATGATCTATGGTTGGCATTTCGATGAACGGCGCCAGGTCAGTTGCGGCAAACGTCGTCGGATCGGCAATCCTTTTTGTGAGCAGCATTGGCCTTTCAGGCTGCATTGGCAATTATAACAATGTGCCGGGCGTGCCCCTTGATCAGCTTGACATGAGCGCATCCACGCCCGGGGAAATTGCACTCGCCGGGCCGGACAATGTTATCCTGACTGTCGGGGACCGGTTGGACATCACGGTGGAAGGTGGCACCGGCACGCAGGACCTGCGTTTCGACCTCTCGGATGACAAATTGCGCATCGGACGCGAGGGAGACTGGTTGTCGGGTTCTACACCCGCCACAATCCGCGTGACCATGCCTGCCCCGCGCGAGGTCTCTCTGGCTGGATCGGGCACTATCGCCGCTGCAACACTTGCCAATGAAGCCGAAGTCGACATTGCCGGTTCCGGGTCGGTAAACGTCGCCACAATCGCTTCTGAGCGGTTGGAAGTGAGCATGGCCGGTTCCGGCGATATGAAAGCCGCTGGCACAGTGCAACGGCTTGAAGTTAGCAAAACGGGTTCGGGTGATATCGACCTCGCTGCGCTGACCGCCGACACCGTGGAGATATCAATCGCCGGATCGGGCGATATCGCGTTGGCATCCGACGGAGAAGTCACTGCTTCCATCGCGGGTTCGGGCGATATAGAGGTTATCGGCAACGCGAAATGCACGCTCAAATCGGTTGGATCGGGAACGCTTGATTGCAAGCCTGGTCGGCCTACCGCCGGGCCAACACCACCCACGCGAGCCGTTGATGATGAGGCTGTCGCCAATTGAGCTAAACCGCAATTGTTCGGACTTGCCATAGGACGGGCGAGGGGTGATGATAATGGCCATGCTCCGTCCGTCTTCCCAATCTGCAAGCAAGATCCCGGGTCTTACAATAGCTGTCACTCTGGCAGTCGGTCTGGCGCTCGGCGGGTGCGTGGCGCGCACCGCCGCCGCTATCGTCACCGCCCCGGTCAAGGTTGCCAGCAAGGCGGTTGATCTTGCCACCACCAGCCAATCCGAAGCTGACGAAAAACGTGGCCGCGCCCTGCGCAAGCGCGAGGAGGAGCTGGGCAAGCTCGAGCGTCGTTACGAAAAAGAGCTGAAGGAGTGCCGGGAGGGTGATCGGCGCGCGTGTGATGCAGCCCGGATGACCCATGCCGACATGCAGGAGTTGCTGCCGGGTGTTCCGGTGGAGCCCGAAAGCGACTGAGCCCGCGACCCTATTCCACAGGTGATGCCGCGCGTCGCAACCGGTCGTTGATCGCACGGCCAGCCCCTACCCCGCCTTCGGGTATGGTCGCAATCGCTATGCGCGGCGCGCTCGCCTCGGCCGCCTGATGCAGGCAATCGTAAAGTCGCGCCGCCGCCTCGTTCTCATCGCCGGTCGCTGACAGCGTGCAGTCACCCGCGATATCGCCAAAGCCGATCATGAATTCGCCGACTTCCGGCGATATCGCGTTCAACCGCAGCGGCTTGCCCGGTGAATAATGGCTCGCGAGCTGACCGGGCGCCTCTATGGCGCTGCCTCCACGTCGAATGTGGACAGGGTCGTCAGGATCGAAATAAATATCATTGATCGTTGAAAGGTCGACCGGGCCCGGTCGCAATTCGTCCCAGCCGCCGTCCGCCCTGATCGCGAGAATGGTTGATTCAAGCCCCATCTCAGTGGGTCCGGCGTCCAGTACCAGATCGATCCTCCCATCGAGCGATGCAAGAACATGCCCGGCGGTCGTGGGGCTGATAAGGCCGCTGCGATTAGCTGATGGGGCCGCAATTGGAAAATCCACGCTTTCCAGCAATTTTCGCATGACCGGATGCGAAGGCGCCCGAAGTGCGACGGTCGGCAGGCCTGCCGTGACCGCTCGCGCCAGTCGCGCATCCTCGCGCAAGGGGAGAACCATTGTCAGCGCATCGGGCCAGACCCGATCGGCGATGATCTTTGCTGCCCCCTCGATCGTGGCATATCGCGCCGCCTGCTGTGCATCGCGCACATGGACGATCAGCGGGTTGAAATCAGGGCGCCCTTTCGCCGCATAGATCTTTGCCACGGCCTCTGCGCTGTCGGCGCGCGCGGCTAGGCCGTAAACCGTCTCGGTCGGGACCGCGACCAGTCCGCCACGCGCAAGGATTCGCGCTGCTTTTGCAATTCCCTCGGCATCTGCCAGCACCACTTCCGTAACGTTCTTGCCGCTCATGCCGCGTGCGCTATATTCAAAGGCAACCCGCGCCAAGGGCTTTGCGTAACTTGCCCCGCCACACTCAGACAATTCGAGGGATCGATTCACCGTGACACCTTACACGCCCCCCACTCAGGACCAATTGCTCGCCATCCGGGTAAACGCCGGGATCGAGGAGCTGGCAAAGTCCGAAAAGTTCGCCCACGCCGAACCCGATCTGGTCGAAGCCATCGTCGAAGGGGTGGGCCAGTTCGCCGCCGGAGAATTCGCTCCGCTTAACCGGATCGGCGATACCGAGGGCGCGCGGCTGGAAAACGGCGTGGTGCGCCTGCCCGACGGGTTTGCCTCTGCCTATGATGCCTATGTCGAGCAGGGCTGGAACGCGATTGCCTCCCCGGAGGAATTTGGCGGTCAGGGCCTGCCGTTCACGCTGTCTTGCAACGTGCTGGAGAACCTTGGCGCGGCAAACATGGCCTTTACCCTTTTGCCGATGCTGTCGGTCGGCGCGGTCGAGGCGCTGGAACACCACGGCAGCAAGGATCAGCAGGCGAAGTATCTTCCTGATCTGGTCAGCGGCAAGTGGTCCGGCACGATGAACCTGACCGAGCCTGCAGCCGGCAGCGATGTCGGCGCGCTGCGCTCCACGGCGGACCCCATCGAAAGCGGCGAACACGCGGGCAAATACCGCATCACCGGGCAAAAGATCTATATCACCTGGGGCGAACACGATCTGGCTGAAAACATCATCCATCTGGTGCTAGCGCGCCTGCCGGGAGCGCCGGAAGGATCGCGCGGCATTTCGCTGTTCATCGTGCCCAAATACCACGTCAATGACGATGGCTCGCTGGGCAATCGCAACGATCTGCGCTGCGTCAGTCTGGAGCACAAGCTGGGCATAAACGCATCGCCAACTTGCGTCATGAGCTATGGCGACAACGGCGAATGCATCGGCGAACTGGTCGGGCAGGAAAACCGGGGTTTGGCGGCGATGTTCACGATGATGAACAATGCGCGCATCAATGTCGGCAATCAGGGCAACCAGATTGCCGAACGCGCAACGCAGCAGGCGCTGTATTACGCGATGGACCGCGTGCAATCGGCGCGCGCCGGATCGCCAGACAGGGCTCCGGTGGCGATCATCGAACACCCCGATGTGCGCCGCATGATCGTGCGGATGAAAGCGCTGACCGAGGGTTCTCGCGCGCTGTTGTATTACTGCGCGGGTCAGGTCGATCGCGGCACGATTGGCGATGCGGCAGCGAAGAACCGCGCGGATATCCTTGTGCCAATGGTCAAGGCGTGGGGTACGGATATTGGCGTGGAGGTAGCCGGAATCGGCATTCAGATCCACGGCGGCATGGGCTTTGTCGAGGAAACGGGAGCGGCGCAGCACTGGCGCGATTCGCGGATCGCTCCGATTTACGAGGGCACCAATGGTATTCAGGCCGCCGACCTGGTCACGCGCAAGTTGGGGCTGGAAGGCGGCGAGGCGATGATAGCGCTGTTCGATGACATCGCGCGCGACGCGGCGGGGGAGGCAATGCTGGCCACCCTCGCGAAGGAATGCGCCGGGATTGCACGCTGGATGCGCGACGAGGCAAGCCTGGATGACAGGCTGGCCGGCAGCGTGCCGTTCTGCACGATGAGTGCGGTCGCAGTCGCAGGCTGGCAGCTGATGAAGCAGGCTGAGGCCGTGGCGGCAGGCGCGGCTCCGGCGCTGGTCGAGAGCAAACCGGTGACGGTGCGCTTCTTCCTCGACCGGATCGTTCCTGAGGCGATGGGACTGAAGGCCGGAGCGATTGGCGGCGCTGATCTGCTCTACGCCCTGCCGACTGAAAAGCTGGCTGGTTGATCCACCTATGACCGATCAGCGGGACGTATTGGAGCGGATCGCAGACGCGCTTGAGCGGTTGGCCCCGGTGGTAACGTCGCCGCCCGATTGGATGAGCGCTCCAGCCTATATCTGGGCGGAGGGGCGCGCGCACGCGATTGCCGATCTGGATGCGCTGCCGCTCGATACCTTGCGCGGTGTAGACGGGCAAAAGTCCGCGCTCACTTCCAATCTATCTCGCCTCGCCGCGAACGCTGCCGCTCATGACATGCTGTTATGGGGCGCGCGCGGAATGGGAAAATCGGCGCTGGTGCGCGCCTGCGTTGCGGAGATGCAGCTCGAACGGCCCGAAGCTTTGGCATTGGTGCAGGTCTCAGGCGGTGCGCTCGAGAGCGTGCCCGAACTGCACATGCAGCTGGCGGGCCAGCCGCGCGCATTCTTGCTTTTTATCGACGATCTTGGCTTTGGTCAGGATCAGCGGCAGGAGATGCTCGCCTTGCGCAGCCTGCTCGATGGCGGCGTGGTGCCGCGCCCGGCGAATGTGCGGATCGCGGTCACTTCAAATCGACGCGCTATCGTCACGCGTGACGCTACGGAGGCGAGCGCTTTGCATGAGCGGGACGAGCGCGACGATGCGCTGGCGCTGGCGGATCGGTTCGGGCTGACATTGGGCTTTCACCCTTGCGACCGCGCGACTTATCTGGAAATCGTGCGCGCCTACACCGATCCGATCGGCCTGACGTTGGACGAAGAAAGCGCGGCTGCCTGGGCGATCGCACGCGGCAATCGGTCCGGGCGCACCGCCTATCAATACGCTACCGAAGTGGCCGGACGCGCCGGGCTTACGCTGCAAACCGCGCGTTAGTTGATGACCTGACCAGCCTGTTTGCGCAGGTAGTCCTCTTCGAATACGGCGCGCGGATCGCGCAGTTCGCGCCGCGCCGGCAGGCTTTCCCCTTGCAGACGCGCGATACCCTTGCCCGCCTGTGACCTCGGCGCCAGCGTGCGCCAGATGATGCCTGCGGTGTCATCCGACACCAGCAGTGATCCATCGCCCGCCCATTCCACCCATGTCGGGCGGCCGCGTGTGGTGCCATCGTCTTTCAGGAACCCGGTGAGAATCGGAACCGGCTTGCCCAACGGATTGCCGCGCTCATCGAAGTCGACATAGACGACGTCATATCCCGAGGGCGGCTTGCGATTCCACGATCCGTGCCGCGCGACAAATGCACCGTTCGCATAGCTATTCCCCATGCGATGTCCCTCAGCCGTGAAAACCAGCCCCAGCGCGGCGACGTGCGGTCCCATCGCAAACACCGGCTTGCGCGTGTATTCCATGATGAAGCGGGGCATCGGCGCCTCAACCCGGCGGTCGATATTGTCTTTATAATACAGCCACGGCCAGCCATATTGCGCGCCGACAGAAACGTTGGTGAGGTAATCGGGCACGAGATCCGATCCCAGCATGTCGCGTTCGTTCACGGTGGTCCACAATTCGCCCGACCACGGGCTGAAATCGAGCCCGTTGGGATTGCGCAGACCTGCGGCAAATGGGCGCGCGCTGTTCGTTGCGAACGTGTATTCCCAGATCATCGCGCGACCTTCCTCCACCGCCATCCCCTGCTCGCCGATATTGCTGACCGATCCGACCGCCACATACAGCCGATCGCCATCGGGGTGGACTTCGAGATTGCGCATCCAGTGACCGCCACCGCCGGGCAGGTCCATCAGTTTGCGCGCAGGCGAAGTGACGGCGTTTGCGCCCAGTTCGTAATCAAACGCCAGCACCGCGTTGTGGTTGGCGACATACAGCGTGCCGTCATGCCATCCCATGCCGGAGGGCGAATCGAGCCCTTCGCTGAGCAGCGTCTGCTTGATTTCGGCCACGCCATCGCCATCGGCATCGCGCAGCAGAACGATCTGGTTGGCCGATTCGCCGCCTGCGCCTGCCTCGGCAAACAGGATACCTTCGATCCAGCCGCGGATTGTGTCCATCAGGCCATCGCTGCCGGGTTTTTCCACGGCCGGGGCACGGGTCAGCGTGACGAGCACATCGCCATTGGGCAGCGTATAGATCACGCGCGGATGATCCAGCCCCTCGGCAAAGCGGTTGACGGTCAGCCCATCGGCAGCGGTCGGCGCCTCACCGGCGGGCCAGCCGACAGGTTCTGCGATCTGCACCGTTGGCACGGTCTGCGGATCGGGTTCGACCAGCGTCGGCTCGGTCCCGGTGACTTCAGCAACAGACAGTTGCGCGGGGTCGCCGCGCGTCAGGAAGTATCCAGCCACCCCCGCGACAACGAGGATGACGATCAATGCGATTGCGAGTTTGCGGATAATGGCCATAGGGTTGCGATAGAAGAGGTCCGCGCGCGAGACAACTCGCATTGACGGGGCAAAACGCCGATTGCTGACAGGAATATTCGATGTTCGATTTCAAACCGCAGACAGATACCGCTCCGCAGCAGCTGTATCGCGAGTTGCGCGATGCCTGCGATGCCCTGACCGCAGACGAGCCCGATGGCGTTGCCAACATGGCCAATGTCGCAGCGGTGCTGTGGGAATTTCTGCCTGATCTCAACTGGGCCGGCTTCTACCGGATTGGCGCAGCAAAAACCGGTACGGGCGCAGACGAATTGGTGCTTGGCCCGTTTGTCGGACGCCCGGCCTGCATCCGGATTCCTCTGGGCCAGGGTGTATGCGGAGCGGCAGCGCAAACCGGTGAGACGCAGCTGGTTGCAGACGTCCACGCCTTCCCCGGCCATATTGCATGCGATGCGGCCAGCCGGTCTGAACTGGTGGTCCCGGTGCTGCGCGATGGACGGGTGATTGCGGTGATAGACCTCGACAGCCCTTTGCTCGCCCGGTTCGATGATGCAGATGCGAAAGGGATCGAGGCACTGGCCCGCCTGCTTTCGAATCGGATATAAATGAACCGCAGGACTTGCGCCCGTACTCGCCCCGAAACGAGACATGCGCGCGCGTTGCCTTGGACCGGCTGCTCAGGCGATGGTAAATTAAGAACTAACGCAAGCCTTGTTTCACTGGCGCGAGTCGCGCCGCATCGATCACTGGGGAAAATCCATGCAGGCCATCCGCACTCACCTTCGCGCCGCAACCGCCATCGCGCTTGGCAGCGTGGCCATCGCCTTAGCCGTGCCCGCCGCTGCGCAGGATGACAGCCTGCCTCCCCTGCCCGAACTGCCGCCCGTAAGCGGACCGCTGACCCCGGCGGAGATTTCGACCCTGCCTCCCGAATATCGCAGCTTGCCGGTCACGCAGGAGCAAGCGACCACCGTCATCGGGCCGGATGGTGTTGAGACCGTCACCCGCACCCGCCGCATCACGTCATCCGCACCGGTCCAGTACCCTCAGGACGCATATCAGCGCGGTTATGCACCCACCGGCTATCCCGCCCCTGCCAGCGTCCCTGCCTACGCGCCGGTCGTGTTCGAGCGTGAACAATGGCTCGATGAATGCAATCGCCGCACCAATGGTCGCGACGAGGGCGAGAAAGGCGGCATCATCGGCGGACTGCTTGGTGCTATCGGCGGCGGGATAATCGGCAATCGCGTTGCCGATAGTGAGCGCTTGGGCGGCACATTGATTGGCGCGGGCGTCGGCGGACTTGCCGGATTGCTGATCGGCAATCTGATCGGCGGCGGAAAGAAGAACGACCGCTATGATTGCGAAGCCGCGCTGGATGGCTATCTCTCGCAATACGGCGCAAACGGCCCGCGCTTTGCCAGCCGCACGATTGCCGCCCCGGTTGGTTACCCGGCATACGGTTACGAATATGCGCCAGCGCAGGTGTATTATGCGCAGCCCCAGCAGATCGTGATGGTGCCCGTGCAGTATCAGCAACAACAGCGGGTGATCGTGCGCGAAACCGTGCGCGAGGAAATTATCCCTGGAGCGGTCCGGTACATTCCGCCCGCACCGCAGCAATTGCCGTCTCCTAAGCTGATCAAGAACTAGGACTGGACACGAGCGCTCCAATCCGCCCCACGCAGTCACTCTGCCTTGGCGAGCGGCCCTTGGGTGCGAGTGTCGGACGGATCGATTGCAGCAACAGGCCGGGTTTGGACCTGATCGCTCGCGTCCGTAAGATCCGGCGGGGGCTTCTCACGATTGGCGGGCGCATCGCCGGCCAATTTCAGTTTTACCGGGCCCATGCGCAACTGGTCAGAACCGCGAACGATTTCGATCAGAGGCCTTCCATCGGGTGCGGGAATGGCGCGCTCGACCGCCAGTTTGTCCGCCGCGTCCTCTGACACTTGCAAACGATACCGGCCGTAGGGCACGCGCGCGAACAGGAAGAACCCGTCGAATTCGCTGACCGTCTCTGCCACCGGGGCGCCGTCCGGAGTGACCAGTTCCAGTTTTACGCCGGGCTGTTCGACCCCCGAGGGATTGAGCAGCAGGCCCTCGATCTCTCCTGATGGCGCGATCGCCAGTTCCAGTTCGGTGATGACTCCCGGACGCGGAGTTACGACGATACCCTTTACGGCGGGCGCCAGAAACGGATCGCCCAGCGTGCTTTCATCCACACCCACGAGCACCGGTCGGAACGGGTTGAGATCATCAACGATTGCACGGCCATTCTCGCCGGTCACGGCGTTGGTACGGCGCAGGCCAGCTTCGACCAGCACATCCTTCAGCAAGGCCTCGCCCGGATCGCGGCGACCGTTGCCATCGTCGTCGCGAAACACGGTAACCGCCGCCTGACCGCTGCGGGCGAGCTTTGTCTCGGTCACGCGCACCCCGCCAAACACCGGATCGGGACCGATGCTGAAGGCTAATTGGATGTTCGCGCCCACATCCCCGCGCGTCCCGACAAAGGCGCTGCCACGCAGCGATAACTGGTCGAAGCGATGGCTGTAACCGGCTGTCAGTCGAAATTCGTCCGTGCTGGCCGCGTAATCGACCTGTCCCTGCAGATCGGACCGCTCATTGAGGTTGAGGTCCATGCGTACTGTCGCCGTCTCCAGCCCTGCCTGCCGCCCGCCTGTGAGGAACGTGGCGTTTCCGCGGAGTCGCAAATCGCGCACTCGCGTATTGGCCAGCAGGCGGATGCGCGTGTCGCTGCGACCGGGTAAGCCCGCGCTACCCGATCCTGCGCCCGCACTCTCCACCTGTTCCTGATGATCCAGTTGCGCGGACAGGGCCACGCGGCCCGCATTGATCGATGTGGTCAACTGATACTGGTTGAGGCTTCCCCCATCGCGCAAGGCGATGCGGTTGGCCGCGCCTTGCACCGGCAGCACCAGCTTGCCCATGCGCAGCGAGGTATCAAAGTTCAGCCCAACGCGACTATCCACCTGCTCATCGGCAAATTCGCTTTGAAAATCGCCAAACGATACGAGCGCATTCGCTCCGAAATTGAACCGTCCAAACTGGCCCAGCGCATTCAGCTCGGCAACGCTGCCCGCGCCGAATTCGTGCGCCCCCGCAAGCTCCAGCTGGAGGCTACCGAGGCTGCGCGCCACCGCCCCTTCCGCATAGGTGCGGCGGGCGCCTGCAAAGTACAATGACTGGATGCCGATTGCGGCGCTTGTCCGTTTATCCAGGCCGCGTTCCACACCCACACCCCAGCGCCATTGCTGCAGTTCTCGCAGACCGGTCTGTTGCAGCTGGATCAGGTCGCGGTCATTCTGGAGGAACCCGGCCCAATAATAAGTCTGGCCCGGCTCGATCTGGTTGAAACCGATGGGGATGGTGGTCCTTTCCCGCCGGATTTGCCCCTGCGGACCGTACAGCACCACTTCCAGCTCGTTTCGACCGAAGAACAGATCGACTTCGAGGAATTCGTATCGCCCATCGCCGCGTTCATCTTGGAACGCGATCAGTTGGCCGTTGCGATACAATTCCGCATCCCAGCCTGTGGGCAGTGTGCCGCGCAACGTCGTCGCGGAAAAGCGGGATGGCTGGCCCAGAGGGCGATTGGTGACGAAAGCGCCGCGGCCAATTGCGGTTTGCCCGGTCAAACGCCCCGCCAGCGTTTCGACATCGCCCACCGCCACTTCTGTTGCCTTGAGCGGACCGAGCAAACTGCCCTGCGGATCGTGCCGATAAGCCCGCAGCCGCAACGTCTGAGGTATCAACTGTTCATCGGTGCCCAATCGCGCGGTGTAACTTGCACCCAGCGCCTCCCCGGCGGCGAACAGTTCCAACCGCGCCTGGAGGCGACTGCCCCCTGATCGGCCCGATCGCGCGTCGGTCCGCGCGACGATATCCACCGAAGGGGTACGCCAGGGTTTGTATTCCATGTCGGCCGTGGGAAACTTTGAAAGGTCGAACGCCGCGCGTGGAGCCCGAAGTCGCGCCGCGCGACTTTTGCGCTCTATCGCCTGCATAAACGGCAAGGGCTTGTCAGATTCCAGCCGGACGATGGAATTGTAGAGATCAGGCGTGAAGTCGACGCCGAACCAGCGCGAATATGCGTTGGTGTCGACACACCATCCCTCCGGCGTATCGTAAATGTCGTTAGCAATGGGCGCGCGACCATCCTGTGCGCTGTTGTTCACGCTTTGTACCACACCGGATTCCCGGTCAATAGTAAAGCTTTCGTTCTCCGCGAAAAGCCAACCGGTTGCGCGGCGCGACTTCTTGTCGATCCGCACGGGCAGATCCAGCGACTGAATGACGTCGGCGAGATCGAGGCAAACGCCCTTATTCGTCCGGTATCCGCGTACATCGAACGTCAGTTGATATTGCTTGATCACCAGCTTCAGGAACAGGAAGTCATCATCGCTCGCCTGCCACCCGGCAGTGCGTGGTGCAGTCTTGGTTGGCGCTGGCTCAGCGGACAGGTCCTGCGCAGCAGCGGGTTGCGCCAGAGCCAGCGACATTGCCGCCGCCATCGCTGCTGCCATCACGGGTGCCTGCGCAAACGTCAAAAACGCCGCGGCGGATTTCGCAGCGACTCTTTTGACGGATTGGCGTGAAATCGTCATTGATCTTGACCGGTCAAGCGCTGGGCGCTCGATGGTTCCGGCTCGGCCTTACCCCAGCACCGCGTCCACGGCGGCAATCAGTCCGCCGCCAGATTCGGGCATCTCGCGATATTCGAAACGCAGCTGACCGTTGATAGTGGCGGCCTGTTCGGCTGAGATGGGGATGCGCACTTCGCGCGTGCCGATCTCCGGATAGATTGCCAGACCACGGCTAATGACAAGCGGATCGTCGACACCCGCCTTGGTAACGCGCAGTTCCCCAAAAGTGGAGCTCTCACCGTTCCGGCTCATCGTCAGCGCCAGCACCGGGCCGTCCTCACTTTGCTCAACGCGCGGTTGGGTGATCGCAACCTGGGCCTCAACCCGGCCGTGACGCACGATGATGGGGATCGTCACGCCGTAAATTGGCGTCAACTGAATGGAGACGCCACTTCCCGTGGAAGGCTCGCCTTCCGTAATCTCGCGCACCTTGGGAATCGCCTTGAATGACATGTGCACGCGATATTCGCCGTCGGGCAGGTCCGGTCCGGGACGCGCAGCCAGTCGTACCGCCTGTGGCTGGCCCGGTGGCAGGGTGATGCGGCGCGGAGCATATCGGATCATCTCCAGTGCGGCGTTCTCGGCATCGCTCGCTTCGGTCGATTCGACCGTTTCCAGCCGCCCGTTCTCGGTCATTCGTCGTAGTTCAAGTCCGATGCGATAGGTCGCTTCTTCGGAGCCGATGTTGCTCAGGATCACCTCGGTACCGCCCCGCCCGTCAAGAATTACGCGCGTAGGGGCGACCAGCAGATCACCTTGCGCAGCGGCGGGTGCCGCAACACAAAGCGTCGAGCAGGCAGCGGCAAAGGCGGCGCTGCGGAAAGAATTGCGGAAATGTGTGAATGACATGGTCGAAGCCAGCTCCCGGTGGTGCTGAATCGAGCGTAAAGCCCGATCCACGTGGATATACCGAGCTTGGTAAGCGAACTGGGTTAAGATGCGCTAAATCGCGGCATGGAAAGCAGCGGCAAGCCGCGCCCCACGGCAGATCCCATTGCAGCCCAAACAGCAAGGCCGCGCCTCCAACAAGAGACGCGGCCTTGCCCTTATACCCTCAGCGAAATCCGGCCACTCAGGGCCTCGAATAGCCCCAATGCCGGATCCGCAGGTCTGCTATCGATTAAAGATAGTCGACCGAAACAGTGAATTCACCGGTGTAAACGCCGGCAACCTGGTCCGCACCGATATTCAGCGTTCCGCCCACCGTGAATGAACCGTCGCCACCGGTCAGAACGACTTCATCGTCGGTTGCGCTGGTGGTAAAATCGGTAATGGTCATTTGCTCGTTGGCAGCGGTGCCGGTGCCACCAAGGCTGATGGTCACTGCGGTGTTCGGCACGTTGACGGTCACGGTCTGATCGGCGGTGCCTTCCGCCAGGAATTCCGGCGTGTCGGTCGTGCCGCTGCACACAACATTCTTGTTGGCGCAATCCATGGTACCATCGGGTTGCAGCACGAGGATATCGGCGCCGTTGATGACAACCGCACCGAAGTTCAGCGTACCTGAAGTCAGGCTGAGATTGAGTGCGGTCAGAACTTCTGCGCGAGCGGTTGCTTCGGCAGTGTTGTCCTGTGCATAGGCGGCGCTACCCATTCCAAGCGCAGCGAACATGGCGATTCCGGCGGTGCCGAAACGGATGGTCTTGGTCATATCTGGTCCTTCTAAGCGTGGTCTTGAACTCGCAGCGAGGACGCTTTGGACAGTTACCTCCAAACGCCATCTATCGAGCGTGCGATCATTTCCGATCGACCATCTATGTAGAATCCCCAGGTTCACTCTTTGTGATTGGGTATGGTTATCCGCGGAGTAAGGTTTTGCCAGCTTTCTGCGGCAACCTTCTGAAATGGCTCGGTTTCATACGAAAGAAACCATATGCGGGCTTCGTAAATCCATCAGAAGTCGCCGCCAGTGAGCCGCTGACACACGAGATCGAGCTGATCCAACGTTTTGTATCGAATCGTGACCTGCCCCGACCTCGGGTCAGAATCTGCCTTGATCTGCACGGGCAGACCGAGGAATTCCTCGAGATGATTCTGGACCGCCGCAATGTCGGCATTCTCGCCATGATTAGAGGTGATGCTTCCGTTCGATTCGCGCTGGGGCGATGCGGTCTTGGCCATCTTGCGCACAAGCTTTTCGATCTCGCGCACAGACAGACTTTCCTTCACGGCCTTGTGCGCGAGTTCCACCGCATCATCATTCCCGATCAGAGCACGGGCATGGCCCATCGAAAGCTTGCCGACCTCGACCAGATCCAGAACCGCCGTGGGCAATCCCAGCAGGCGTTGAATATTTGCCACATGGCTGCGCGATTTTTCGACCATGCGGGCGATTTCGGCTTGCGTCATCCCCTCATCATCAGCCAGCCGTTGATAGGCGCGCGCCTCCTCCACGGGGTTGAGATCTTCGCGCTGCAGGTTCTCGATCAGCGCCAAAGCAAGAACTTCGCGATCGGTAAGATCACGTACGAGAGCGGGGATCTCGTGTAATCGTGCCTTTTGCGCAGCGCGCCAGCGTCGCTCACCCGCGACGAGCTCGTATCGCGCACCCTTGGGCCGCACGATGATCGGCTGGATCACACCGCGCGCAGCAATAGACGCCGCCAGTTCTTCCAGCGCAGCTTCGTCGAAATACTTGCGCGGATTGCCGGGTAAAGGCTCGATTGCGGCGACGCTGATGGACTTCAACTGGGTTCCGTCTGCTGAAGTCGCGACCGCGCCCGTACCCGAGTTCTCTCTACTGCGATCGCTGCCATCCACATCCCCCGAACGCACCAGCGGTTCTTCCCGCTGAACTTCGCCCATCAGCGCACCTAGCCCTTTTCCAAGCTTTTTCATGTTTTTGCGTTCAGCTGCGGTGCGTTGCGGGACGGAAAAACGGATCGGTTCATTGGGATTGCTCATGCAGCCTGTCTTTCAGCGGGGAAACGTCCGATCAATTCACGTGCGAGGGCGATATAGGCACGGCTTCCCGAACAGGAATGGTCGTAAACCAGCGCCGGGAGTCCGTGGCCAGGGGCTTCCGACAAGCGCACATTGCGCGGGATTACCGTGTCGAACACCACATTGCCGAGGCATTCGCGTACATTTTCCGAGACTTCGTCGGTCAGGCGATTGCGGCGATCATACATGGTCAATGCCACGCCGATAATGCCGAGTGCCGGATTAAAGCGCTGGCGCACGAGTTCCACCGTCTGCAACAGCTGGCTCAGCCCCTCCAGCGCGAAGAATTCGCATTGCAGCGGGACCAGCAACGTATCGGCCGCACACAGTGCATTCAGCGTCAGCAGGCCGAGCGATGGCGGGCAATCGATGAAGCAGATATCATGGCCGGTATGCTGGCTAAGCGCGTTGCGCAGTCGCGCAGTGCGTTCATCGGCGGATACGAGTTGTATCTCCGCTCCACTCAGATCGACCGTAGCCGGAACCAAATCGAGGCCGGGGATAGACGTGCCGACGATAGTCTGAGCCAGAGGCGTGCTATCCACCAGCAAATCGTAGCTCGACATGGTCCGTGAGGCTGCGAGGACGCCGAGACCTGTCGAGGCATTTCCCTGCGGGTCGAGATCGATCAACAATGTGCGCCAACCTGTCGCAGCCATCGCGGTGGCGACGTTGATTGCAGTGGTGGTTTTGCCCACCCCACCTTTCTGATTGGCTATCGCAATGGTCAGCATGGCTGTTTTCCCCTTACCGGGGCCCTTTCCGCGCCGCAAAACCGCTTGGTGGCGCTGATGTTGAGCTTCAATTGCTTACGATGATGCCGGCGTCTCGATCGGTCAACGAGTGTTCCACGTGAAACATCGCGCGGATCGATGCTTTCTGCTCGGATAGTTCGTGCGCCGCCGACCGCCCCTTGGGCAAGAGGTAGCGCGTCGCCTTTGTGGAAAAGGGTGCGGATAAGCTGAGAAGCTTTTCCAGTGGCGCAAACGCACGAGCAGAAATTACGCTAGCGGGGAACGGAGTGATGCGTTCCAGACGTTCCGCCACAATCGTGCAGTGCGTCAATTCCAGCTCGCGGACACACTGATCCAGAAATTCGGCTCTTCGGGAGCGGGATTCTACCAGGATCATCGGCAGATCTGGCAATACGGCAGCGATCACAAGTCCCGGAAACCCGGCACCTGTTCCAAGATCGAGCCAAGGTTGCGCCCGATCTGTTCCGCTGGCTTGATCTATTGTTTCACGTGGAACATGATCGAGCAATTGCACACTGTCAGCGAAATGCCGCGTCCACAACGCTTTCTCGGATGCCTTGCTTACAAGGTTCTGTTGCTGATTTTCTCCCAGCAGCAGTTCAGCAAATCGATCCAGTCGCTCCATCGCAACGTCGTCAGTGCGGTTCGATACAAATTCACGTGCCGCCTGTTCATTCGACAAGACAACTCTCTCGGCCTGATTCGCAATTGTATCGCTCATGCCGCAAACCGCTTGTCGCTGTCTTCAATGCGGCGCGCATGAACGAGTAGAGCCGCAAGCGCAGCTGGCGTCACGCCCGGTACGCGGCCTGCTGCTGCCAGCGATCCCGGCGAGGCTGCATTCAATCGCTCTATCATTTCGTTCGAGAGGCCGGGTATTTGCGCATAGGGGAAGTCGGAGGGCAGCTTCAGCCCCTCACTCGCGCGCAAATCCTGCAGTTCGGCATCCTGGCGCGCCAGATAAGGGGCATATGCGGCATCTTCCGCTATTTCGTCGGCTAAGTCGGAGTCTTCGGCCACAGCATTACCCAACCATGGGTCGAGCGCGGCGAGATCAATCCCATCGTGGCGCAGCCATTCACTCAAAGGCTTCTCACCGCCGTCACGCCGGACATGCAGACCATGGTCAGCCAAATCGCGAGCCGCTACGCGTGCCTCGAAAACCTCGCCATACCGAGCGCGCCTTTCTTCGCGGCGTTCGTACCAAGCGCGGCGTTCGGTCCCAACGCAACCGGCCGCGACGCCCAACGCAGTCAGGCGCGTTGACGCATTGTTGGCCCGCAGCCGCAGCCGATACTCAGCGCGCGAGGTGAGCATTCGATACGGCTCACTCACGCCCTGCAGCGTAAGATCATCGACCATGACGGCAATATATGAATTTGCTCGGTCCAGTTGGGGTGCCGTTTTGCCAAGCACAGCCGCTGCGGCCTCCAGCCCCGCCACCAGTCCCTGTGCTGCAGCCTCCTCATACCCGGTAGTCCCGTTGATTTGCCCGGCACAATAGAGGCCCGGCAGGGCGCGCACTTGCAAATCTCGCGTCAGCGCACGCGGATCTATGTGATCGTACTCCACCGCGTATCCGGGCTCGACGATTTCTACCGCACCCAGGCCGGGCATCGCTCGAACGACCTCGTGCTGCACATCCACCGGCAAAGACGTGCTTATCCCGTTGGGATAGACCAGATGGGTCGTTAGCCCCTCAGGTTCCAGGAATACCTGATGGCCATCACGGTCGCCGAAGCGATGGATTTTATCCTCGATCGACGGGCAATAGCGCGGGCCTGCAGCATCGATCGCGCCCGAGAACAAGGGAGAACGGTGCAGATTGGCGCGGATCGCATCATGCGCGGCCTGCGTCGTCCGGGTTATCGCACAAAATACCTGCGGATTGCTGCGCGAGGGTGATACCGCTGACATCGTCCATTGATCTTTGTCCGAAGGCTGCTCTTCCAACGCCGCCCAATCAATCGTCCGCCCATCGAGGCGCGGGGGCGTGCCTGTCTTCAGGCGGGCCATGGGGAGTTCCGCGCCGCGCAATTGCTGCGCCAATCGTTTGGCCGTATTCTCCCCGATACGGCCGCCCTCGAATCGCTCTTCCCCGCGAAAGAGCACTCCGCCGAGGAAGGTTCCGGTACAAAGGACCACGCGCGATGCAGACAGATGCGTCCCATCGGCAAGTTCAAGTCCGGCGACTTTTCCGCCTTTTATGACCAGCGCGGCAGCTTCACCTTCGATCAGTGAGAGGTTTGACTGGCTGAGCACAATCCGCTGAACCTCGGCCTTGAACAGTACCCTGTCAGCCTGCACGCGCGGCCCCCACACGGCGCTCCCTTTCGAACGGTTGAGCATTCGGTAATGGATCGCACCAGCATCTGCCGCACGGCCCAGTACACCGTCCAGCGCGTCGACTTCGCGCACCAGGTGGCCCTTGCCAAGACCACCGATTGCCGGATTGCAGCTCATCGCGCCTATTGCGCACAAATCGAAACTGATGAGCGCGGTTCGAGCGCCCATGCGCGCAGCCCCACATGCGGCCTCTATGCCTGCGTGCCCGCCGCCGATAACAAGAACGTCGAATTGGTGCATTCCCGTCAGATAGGCACTCTTCGCCGGGTCGTCAAAGCTGTTTCACGTGAAACACGTTGCCAGCCGCAGCGCGTTTACGACGGGGCTATTTCCCGATGCAAAACCGTCCGAACAGGGCGTCAAGCATATCTTCGGTTGTTGTCCGTCCGATCAGCTTGTCGAATGCGACACGCGCGGAACGCAGCTCCTCACCAATCAAAAGGAGGTCGCGGTGCCCTTTTGCGGCCAAAAGGGCGTTCAGCACGTCATTCAAAAGATCGTGCTGGCGAGCGTTGAGAGTGCCCTCGCCGGGCTTTGGCAGGTGTCCACGGGCTCTCTCCACCAATGCTCGTTTCAGCTCTCCAACCCCTTCGCCCGTCAATCCGGACACGGGCGAATTCTCGCCGGTCTTCGGTTCAAAATCCGCAGAATCCAAACGCGTAGAAACCTCCCATGCCCCGTGCGGTCCCTCACCCTCCGGGCCCAGCCACAGGACAAGATCGGCCCGGAGCAACTCAGCCTCCGCCCGTTCGATACCGATCGCTTCAATCGTATCCACCCCGCCCGCCCGCAGGCCGGCCGTGTCAACGAAACTGAACGGGACACCCTCGATGCTAACGCTACGCTCAATCGCATCACGGGTGGTGCCGGCGATGGGAGACGTTATCGCCGCCTCACTCTCTACCAGAGCGTTGAACAGGGTGGACTTGCCCGCGTTAGGCGGCCCCGCCAACGCGACGCGAAATCCCTCACCCAATTTTTCAGATCGAGGCCGCGCCAGCCAATCGCGCAGCTCGCGTCCAAGCAGTTCGATGTTCCACGTGAAACAATCGGGCAGTTCCGCCACGTCGTCCTCATCTGAGAAGTCGAGCGCAGCCTCGACCTGCGCCGAAAGTCGCAGCACCTCGTCTCGCCAAATGGCAACCTGGGAAGACACCGCTCCGCTGGCATTTGCCATGGCCACGGCATGTTGCATCCGGGTTTCTGCGCTGAGCAATTCGGCCAGGCCTTCTGCCTGAGCCAGATCAATGACGCCATTGGCAAAAGCGCGGCGCGTGAATTCACCCGGCTCGGCTCGGCGCACGCCGGGGATTGCCATCAAAGCAGCCTGTACCGCCTCCAGCACAGCGCGCCCTCCGTGGCAATGGAACTCTGCCAACGGTTCTCCGGTCGCAGTGTTCGTTCCGGAAAACCACAGCATCACAGCCTGATCAAGGGCATTTCCCGCACCATCATGCAGCATAGCCAGTGAGGCTCGCCGCGCCGCCGGAACGCGCCCGGCAAGCGCCGTCATACACGCTTCGGCATGCGGCCCGCTTACCCGAATAACGCCAATGGCGGCGGGCGGCGCTCCGCTAGACAGGGCGACTATCGTGCTCGCGCTGAGAGCGCCCGTTACGGTTTCAGCACCGCTCATCTGTCACCCCAGCGACATTCCGTGCGTGATCGTCAACGGCACTATTTGTCCGAATTGTCCTTGCGATCGGAAACGCTGCGACCTGTGGCGCTGCGCATTCCTCCTTCGACAAAACTCTGGAACAGCTTAAGCCCCATCTGTCCCATGGGGGCCAGGGCCTCCGCGTATTCTTTCAATTGATCGGGGTTGCTTGCCCCTTTCATGGCCTTGGACACGGTGTCGATATATATCGAGTTGGCCTTGCTGACATCGGGCAGGCCCATGAAGTTGCGTGCTTCTTCGGGTGTGCATTCGATCTCGACATTGATTTTCATGGGAGCAAACCTCTCTCGTTAGCCTCACGTCATCCCATTTGGGTCCATTCCGAGAGATGTGCAATAAAAGACGTGCGACGCGGACCGGAAGCGCGCGCACCCCCGCGCCTCAATTCAGAACCGCAAAATTGGTGATGATCTTGCGAATTTGCGGATCGAGGGTGCGAGGCATCTCCGCTTCAAGCATCTCACGGCGTTGTTCCACACCTTGCGAAAGCGGCACGCGACGCATCGCCCAGTCCGGGCAGGCGCGCGTTTCCATCAGTTTGCGCTCAATCATCGAAATGCCCGTGTGCCGTGGATCATGGCTGATCCGAACCATCAGGCTGACCAGTTCGGCCTCTTCACCCTCCAGCAACTGGAGGAAGTTGCGACCGTTATAGATCAGCAGACCGGTGACGCCGCGGGCCGCGTTGTTGCGCGCGCTGGCCAAGAGGATGTTCTCGACATCCTCTCGCGACAGGCTCGGCGCGGTGCTGATATAAAGATACTGACTTATCACGAGGCAAAATCCCTCACCCGGAACTGTGCAAACCCTACTGGTTCATGGTGTCGAAGAAATCCTCGTTCGTCTTGGAATCCTTCATCTTGTCGAGCAGAAATTCCATCGCATCGATGGTGCCCATCTGCATCAGGATACGGCGCAACACCCACATCTTCGAAAGCTTGTCCTTTTCGACCAGCAGTTCTTCCTTGCGAGTGCCGGATTTGCCGACATCGAGCGCGGGGAAGATGCGCTTGTCCGAAACCTTGCGATCAAGGACGATTTCGGAGTTGCCAGTGCCCTTGAATTCTTCGAAGATGACCTCGTCCATGCGGCTGCCGGTGTCGATCAGCGCTGTGGCGATGATGGAGAGCGATCCGCCCTCCTCGATATTGCGCGCCGCTCCGAAGAAACGCTTGGGCCGCTGAAGCGCGTTGGCATCGACACCTCCGGTCAGCACCTTGCCCGAACTTGGCACAACGGTGTTGTAAGCGCGCCCAAGGCGGGTGATCGAATCGAGCAGGATGACAACATCGCGCTTGTGCTCGACCAGACGTTTGGCCTTTTCGATCACCATTTCAGCCACTTGCACATGGCGCGTGGCAGGCTCATCAAAGGTTGAGGAGATCACCTCACCCTTCACACTGCGCTGCATGTCGGTCACTTCCTCGGGCCGTTCATCCACCAGCAGCACCAGCAGGAACACCTCTGGGTGATTGTCGGTGATCGCCTTGGCAATGTTTTGTAGCAGCACAGTTTTACCGGTGCGCGGCGGCGCAACGATCAGCGCGCGCTGTCCCTTGCCCTGCGGCGAGATGATGTCGATCACCCGCGCGGACTTGTCTTTGACCGTGGGATCAAGGGTATCGAGGTTCAGTTTTTCATCCGGATAAAGCGGCGTCAGGTTATCGAAATTGGTGCGCATCCGCACCGCTTCGGGATCTTCGAAATTCACCGTCGAAAGGCTGGTGAGCGCGAAATACCGCTCCCCTTCGCGCGGGGCGCGGATTTCACCTTCGACAGTGTCACCGGTGCGCAGGCCCCAACGGCGGATCTGGTTCGGCGAAACATAGATATCGTCCGGCCCTGCAAGATAGTTCGCTTCGGGAGAACGCAGGAAGCCGAACCCGTCCTGCAGCACTTCAATCGTGCCGATTCCCATGATCTGCTCTTCGTATTCCTCATCCTCGGCAAGCTCGCGCAGGATGCTGAACAGCAGATCCTGCCGCCGCATGGTCGATGCGCCCTCGACACCCAGTTCCTCGGCCATCTGGACCAGTTCGGCTGGGGTTTTCGCTTTTAAGTCTTTCAGATGCATGGGAGTTTGTATTCCAGATCAATTGATCCGCCAGCAATTGGCGGCAGGGGTGGCCGGCAGGTCAGTACCTCTGTGAACGAGGCGCCCCGGCATCGTTGAGATGAACAGGGCTGGGCTTGGAGAAAGCAGACGAACCATGCGCAGCGCGCGTGGTCTGCACCGGAGTAAGAACGACTGAATTAGGATTTGCGAACGGCCCGGTCAATCCCGAGATTGTAATCGAGTGGCAGATTCAGTCTCAGAATGGCCGGATGTAAACTATTACCACAATCAGTACCAGGAGCAGGCCGGGTACTTCCCCGATCATTCGCAGCGTTTTCTCAGTCAGGGGCCGCTCTCCGCGCGCCATCGCCTTGGTCTTGCCCACCAGCCAGCCGTGATAGCCCGTCATGGCCAAAACCAGCGCAATCTTTGCATGCAGCCACCCTTGCGTAAAGAAATCCATCGCCCAGGCCTGTGTGAGGCCCAGAACCCACACAACGATCAGGCTGGGACTGAGGATAATCTTGCGCAGCAGGCCCATGCGGTGCGCCCATTTTGCCTCCTCTGGCGAACCGGGGGCTGCATCCAGCATGTAAATGCACTGGCGCGGCAGCATGAACAGGCCCGCCATCCAGAACACCACAAAGATGACATGTCCAGCGGTAAGCCACGGATATATAAACAGAAGGATGTCTTTCATCGCGTCCTAACCCCGCACCGCCGCAAGCAATTGTTCGACATGGTCGATCGGTGTGAATTGTCCGATCCCATGACCCAGATTGAACACATGTGGACGATCGGCGAACGCATCGAGGATGAAGCGGCACCGCTTTGCCAGCATCGGCCCGCCCGCCTCGACCAACAATGGATCGAGATTGCCCTGCACCGGCATCCCGTCGGGAAGGACCGAGTGCGCCCAGTGCGGATCAAGCGTTTCATCGAGGCCAACCGCATCCACTCCGGTTTCGCGCGCATAGGCCGGTAGTTTCGCGCCCGCGCCCTTGGGAAAGCCGATGATCGGAGTATCGGGGTGTGATTGCTTGACCGCAGCGGTGATTTTCGCATTGGGAGCGATAACCCAGCGCTCGAATTCGTCAGGCGCGAGACTGCCCGCCCAGCTGTCGAACAATTGCACCGCTTCGGCTCCGGCGTCGATCTGGCCGCGCAGATATGTGATGGTTACGTCGCTGATCGCATCGCAAATCGCCTGCATTCGGGCCGGATCACGATAGGCAAGCAGACGCGCAGGCCCCTGATCTTTCGACCCTTCGCCTGCAATCATGTAAGTCGCGACAGTCCAGGGCGACCCGGCAAAACCCAGCATCGTGACCTGATCGGAGATGAGCGCGCGGGTCTGACGCACGGTTTCATAAACCGGTTCAAACCGCTCGAACGCCGGGGTAAAACTGTCCAGTTCCACATCCACGAGCGTGGGGCTGAGCCTTGGCCCTTCCCCTGCGAGGAAGGCGAGCCCCTGACCCATCGCATGTGGCACGATCAGAATATCGGAAAACAGGATCGCCCCGTCAAACCCGAACCGCCGGATCGGTTGCACCGTGATCTCTGCCGCAGCCTCGCTGTCATAGACCAGTTCGAGAAATCCGCCCTTCTCGGCTCGCAATTCGCGATATTCGGGCAGATATCGCCCCGCCTGCCGCATCAGCCAGATGGGAGCGACAGGTTGTTTGTTACCCTTGAGGGTTTCGAGCAAAGGACCAGGCATTCGTGTTCCTTAAATCAAATATATTATATATTTAAAGGGATGATGGAGTTAGTTGACCCTGTGGATAGCGGGAATTGCAGTGCCCTGCCCGATTTCTCCCGGCGTGAAAACCCTTTGTGCACAGGGCCGAATCTGCACCGACCCTGAGTCAATCGCAAACTATCCCCACTGTCCCCAGCCTGTCTAAATCCGCACGCATCTGTCGAGAAATAACCAGATGAAAATGCTGGTAGCGTGTGTGAGAAACGCTCCCCAGCTTGTCGTCCATTCTATACCGTGGTTTATGCCCCTCACTATCCACAGCACCAGCGGCGCAATTGTGTGAGTGTCGGCAAACGCGCGAATCGGACAGGGAAACGCAAGACAGGGCAATGAACAGACTTAACCTGCATCTGGTCTCGGATTCCACCGGAGAAACGCTGGAAATGATCGCCAAGGCGGCACTGGCGCAGTTCGACGATCCCAGCGTCAGTCGGTATTTCTGGCCGATGGTCCGATCCCGTCAGCATCTCGACCGGATCGTGAGCGATTTCGCTGACAATCCCGGCCTTGTGTTGTTCACGCTCGTCAATCCGGAAACCCGCGCCCGGCTGGAGGAGCATTGCCGTCATCTTGGGCTGCCCGCCGTGCCAGTGCTCGATCAGGTAACCGCATCGCTGGAGGCGCTGTTGGGGCAGGAGGCGCATGGACGGCCCGGTCGCCAACACGCAATGGATGCCGATTATTTCAGGCGCGTGGATGCGATCCAGTACACCATCGCCCATGACGATGGGATTGCGCACGAGGATTGGGAGCAGGCCGATATCGTACTTGCCGGGGTTTCGCGCAGTTCCAAGACGCCGACCGGCATCTATCTTGCCAATCGCGGGTACAAGGTAGCCAACATCCCGATCGTGGTCGAAAGCCCGCCGCCAAAGGCGCTGTTTGGCCTCCGCAACCCTCTGGTCGTGGGGCTGACCACCGCGCCAGAACGGCTGGTGCAGATTCGCCGCAACCGTCTGCTGTCGCTGAACGAGGGGACCGAGACATCCTATGTCGACAATGACCGCGTGCGCGAGGAGCTGCAATATGCCCGGCGGATGTTCGCCGATAATGGCTGGCCGGTGATAGACGTGACGCGTCGGTCGATCGAGGAAAGCGCCGCCGCGATCATTCAGCTGGTGCAGGATCGGCGCATCCGGGACAAGCCGGTGGACGGCGTTGGCAAACCGATATGAGTCCGCTTCCCATAATTCTTGCCTCGAAATCCGCCTCGCGCCGAGCGATGCTGGATGCGGCTGGCGTGGCTTATGAGGCAATCCCTGCGCATCTCGACGAGCGCGCGGTTGAGGACGCTTTGACCGAGGCCAGCCCACCCGAAATTGCCGAAGCGCTGAGCGTGGCCAAGGCGGCGGCGCTTGCATCGCTACATTCTGATCGGCTGGTGCTTGGCAGCGATTCGCTGGTGGTGGTGGACGGGACACGTTTCGACAAACCGACCTCGCGAGAGAATGCGGCCAAGCATCTGCGGTTCTTCTCTGGCAAGCCGCTGGAACTCTACAGTGCGGCGGCGCTGGTGCGGGGTGACACCTGCGTCTGGAGCGAGACGTCGTGCGCAACGCTGCAAGTGCGTGAATTGTCCGACACCTTTATAGAGCATTATCTGGAGCGCGAATGGCCCGAAGTTGGCCACACTGTCGGCGTGTTTCGGATAGAGGCGATGGGTGTGCAATTGTTCGAAAGCATCGCAGGTGACCAATTCACCATTCTCGGAATGCCGCTGCTACCCTTGTTGGGCGCCCTGCGCGAAGAGGGTGTGCTGATCGCATGAGCGCGCCAATTGCCAATGTTATCGGCGATCCGATTGCTCAGTCAAAATCGCCGCTGATCCACCGGTTCTGGCTGGAAAAGCTGGGTCTTGCCGCGGATTACACCGCGCAACGCGTGCGTGCGGGCGGGGTCGCGCATTACGCGCACACCGCGCTGAGCGATGCGGACTGGCGCGGATGCAATGTCACCATGCCGCACAAACACGATGCGCTGGGCGTGGCGGATAACGCAACCGATCAGGCGCGCCGGATCGGTGCGGCAAACACCCTGGTGCGTGATGGGGCGCGGATCACCGCTCACAACACTGATTCCGCCGGCTTTCTGGAGCCGTTGCAGCGCGATCTGGCGCAGCAACACCTGTTCCGCATGGCGCGCGTTCTGGGGACGGGCGGCGCGGCGCGTGCAATCGTCGTCGCTTTGTATGACGCCGGTTTCACTCTGGTTCTCGCCGGGCGCAATCCGGACAAGGCGCGCGCTTTGCTCGATGAACTTGCGCCACAAGGCGAGCATCATGCGGTGCATATCGATCATTTTGCCGCGCCTACCGACTTCGCCTTCGATGACCGAAACGGGTGCCTCGATCTGGTCGTCAACGCCTCCCCCCTCGGGATGCGGGGGCAACCTGCGCTCGTGTTCGACTGGAGCCACGCACCGCCCGGCAGTATCGCCTATGATATCGTGACGGACCCCGTCGAAACCGAATTTCTGAAAGCCGCGCAGGCCGCGGGCCATCGCACGATTGACGGGCTTTCCATGTTGATCGGGCAGGCGGCGGCTGCATTCGAGCTGTTTTTTGGCCGTCCCGCCCCGCGCGAATACGATGGCGAATTGCGGCGGAGATTGCTGGCATGAACGAAAAACCCTCACGCCCGACAATCATCGGACTCACCGGCTCCATCGGGATGGGTAAATCCACCGTTGCCGCGATGTTTGCCAGTGCGGGTGTACCCGTGTTCGACGCCGATGCGCAGGTGCGTGCGATGCAGGGACCGGGGGGAGCCTTGCTGCCCGCAATCGAGGCCGCTTTTCCCGGATCGACCAATGACAGCGGCGTGGACCGCGTCACGCTGGGTGCGCGCGTCTTCGGTGACAAGGCGCAGCTTGCGCGGCTGGAGGCTATCGTCCACCCCGCCGTGGGCGAACGGCGCGCCGCTTTCCTGGCAGACAACGCGCATGAGCCGCTGTTGGTGTTCGACATCCCGCTCCTGTTCGAGAGCGGAGGCGATGCGGCGGTCGACATCGTGATCGTCGTTTCGGCTCCAGCTGAAACGCAAGCCGCACGCGTGCTGGCTCGCCCCGGCATGACCCCGGAAAAGTTCGACCAGATCCTCGGCCTGCAAACCCCTGACGATGAAAAACGTGCGCGCGCCGATCACGTCATCGACACCAGCGGGCCGCTCGATGCGACGCGCGATCAGGTGACCACGCTGATCGCCGAACTGAAAAAAAGCGTCAACTAGAGCGAAACCGGATGTATCGCCCCTCTTGCACAGCGGATCGAATGGGCGGATAGTGCCATCAATGCGCGAGATTGTATTCGACACCGAAACCACTGGACTCGATCCCAAGAGCGGGGACCGGATGGTTGAGATCGGGTGCGTCGAAATGATCGACAGAATCGAAACCGGCGCAACATTCCACGCCTATTACAACCCCGAACGCGACATGCCCGTAGAAGCGGAGCGGGTGCACGGCCTGTCCGCCGCGTTTCTTTCAGGCAAACCGCTATTCTCGGCGGGTGTCGATGACCTGCTCGAATTTCTGGATGATTCCCCGCTGGTTGCGCACAATGCGGGCTTTGATTTCGGGTTTCTCAACGGCGAGCTTGAACGCATCGGGCGGCCCCATATCAGCCTTGATCGGATGGTCGATACGGTCGCCATCGCGCGCAAGAAACATCCGGGCGCGAAGAACTCGCTTGATGCGCTGTGTACCCGATACGGCGTGGACCGCTCGCACCGGGTAAAGCACGGCGCGCTGCTCGACGCGGAATTGCTGGCGCAAGTGTATGTCGAGCTGACCGGCGGGCGGCAGATCGGGCTGCAATTGGCGGCCGATACCTCTGATATTGCCGCCGATACGCTCGCCCGGCCTACGGCAAACGCGGCGCTGGCGGCGAACAGGCCCGTGCGCCAAGCGCGCGCCCACGCCGCCTCTGCGCACGAACTTGCACGGCACAGCGAATTTGTCGGCGGGATCAAGGACGCGCTCTGGACGCGGTGAGACTATCAAGCCTGCCCTCACGCGCATGCGCGAACAGGGCAGGATAGCGGGCCAATAACAGCCGTGCAGGTCGCGCGGCGATCAAACGAAGGGAGCCAGCATACGATGGATATCCGGATATCAGGACATCAGGTGGAAACGGGCGCGGCCTTGCAGGAACACGCATCTGACCGACTTGGCGGGATCGTCGACAAGTATTTCGAGCGTGCGCTGTCTTCTCACGTCACTTTTGGCAAGGCGGCCGCAGGCGCGTTTCGCTGCGATATCATAACCCATGTGACGCAGGGCACGATACTGAAAGCGCAAGGCGAGGCACATGATGCCCACCTCGCGCTGGATAACGCGGCGGGCAAGATCGAGAAACAGTTGCGCCGGTATAAACGCCGCTTGAAAGACCGCCATGAACGATCCTCGCAGGTCCGCGCGCAGGAAGAAGCGGCCTACCGGATCTTTGCGATAGAGGCCGATGACGAAGATGTGACCGTCGATGCGCCACCGGTAATCGCGGAAACCAGCATCGACATTCCCACCGGTTCCGTAGCGGATGCGGTCATGATGCTGGACCTCAGAGACACCAGCGCGCTGTTTTTCAAAAATGCTGGCACCGGTCGGCATAATATGGTTTACCGCCGCCCCGACGGTTCGATCGGATGGGTTGAACCGCATTAGGGTATTGTTGCCCCTGCCCGGATCGAGCTCAGGCTATCGGCAGAAAAAGACTGGCCGCAAGGGAACCTTCGCGAAAGAAAACGCGGCCAACATCGCAGGTCCGAACGTCATTGGGCCAAACGGAAATCGGCTGTTCTGACCGTATGCCTGCCGTGATCCGCAAAAACTGTCATATCGCTATTGGAAGCTTGTTTGAACATGGACGTCAACATCGCAATGCGGCCCGAAGCGGTCGCGATCCTGCCCCCTGACAACCGCCCCGAAACGCGTACTTCGCCGCGGCCCGCGTCGCCAAAGCAGCAGGTGCTGATGCGGCTCGCCGAGCTGTTTGCTGCAGCCTATGGCGTGGACGCGGAAGATGTTTTTGAAGGGCTGGAGCAGCGCGAGACGCTGGGCAGCACCGGATTTGGCAAGGGTGTTGCCATCCCCCACTGTCGCAGTGCTGCGGTGCGCCGCCCGACCGTCGCTGTACTGAGGCTGGAAACACCGTGCGACTTCGGGGCGGCCGATGCAATGCCAGTGACGCTGGTGTTCGGCCTGATCTCTCCCGAAAACGCCGGCGCGACGCATCTTCATGCGCTCGCCGCCATTTCACGCCTTCTGCGCGATGAGACGAAATTACAGGCGTTGATGAACGCTCCCAAGGCAGAGGCGCTGTTCGCTTTACTAACCAACCAGTTCCTGCGTGATGCGGCCTGAAACAGACGATCCTGTCAGCATCGGGCCAGATGGCAGCGGCGAGGCGTCTGCACCAGGCTCTGCGACCGGGGCGGCCCTGCATTACCGCGCCCTGGAGCGGCTGTACGAATCTGCGCCGATCAATGCGAAATTCGCCTCGCGCCTGGAAATACCGGGTGAGGGGCTGGCGCGGCTGCACTTTATTATCAGCGAAGACATCTACCATGCGGCGGGCGCGGCGCACGGGACCATCTATTTCAAGATGCTGGACGATGCCGCCTTCTACGCCGCCAATACGCTGTCGACTGACCGGTTTTTGCTGACCACCAGTTTCAACCTCAACTTCACCAAGCCGGTGCGTGCGGGAGAGGTCATCGCGGAGGGGCGCTGGGTCAGCGGTAAACGCCGCGTATTTGTTGCTGAGGCGCGATTAATCGACCATGAGGGCGACGAAATCGGGCGCGGCACGGGTACATTCATGCGCTCTCACATCGCGCTGTCGGGGTTGCCTGGATACAGCGCCGATCCACACACTTTCAACCCGCATTAGCCCGCCAGCAGCACTCTAACCCAGCAATGCGACTGCCCGCCCATATCGAAATCGGAAGCCTGATCCGCCTTGCCGAATCGAACGGCGGCATGGCCACCGTGCTCGCCAAGGGTGAACGCGACGCAGGCGTCATTCTGATCGCAAGCATGTATCGCGGCGGCACCGCCACACTTTACGAAAGAATGCCACAATTGGACGGAACGCGCAGATTCGTTCAGACAAAAATCCAAGATACTGAAAACCCTAATGAATTTTCGCAGTACTTGCAGCGCAGGTGTGATCAGGATCCCGATATCTGGATTTTGGAGGTGGATATCGCCAATCCGGAACGGTTCATCGCACTTTTGCCCGAATAGCTTGATCTTGCAGCCTATCGCCGTATTTGCGCCCCACCTCTCCAACGCGCAGGCCAGATAAACGATATTTCGGTCGTCATACTGGCACGCAGACGGGGGACGGCCGGCAGGCCGATCAGGAACCACCTGTTATCGTGACGAATAAATCGCACATCGGTTCCCGGCGCCTGTGACAGAGCCCGTTCACCGCACGAATGTAGTTATTTCATGGGTCGCAAGACTTACTCTCTCAGCGCGGTCGCCATTGTCGCAGCCGCCGGTTTCAGTTTCTCCAGCGCCGATGGTGCCGAAGCCTTTGCACAGGTCGGCCCGGACGCACCGACCACCCCTTCGCAAAACGCGTTGGCACTCCCGGTCGATCTTACATCCGAAGCCTTTGAAGTCGTCCCGGTGGATGCTCAGGCTGAAACGGGCATCGAATTCGTTTCGAACGCAGTAGTGCAGACCGTGCCCGAGGCCGACTCGGACTCCAACGACAGTCCAGCCGATGCCGACTCGCTCAATGAATTGGTGGCAGAAGTCACTCCCGGCGAAATGTCCGAACAAATGCATTGCCTTGCCGGTGCGGTCTATTTCGAGGCGCGCGGCGAACCGCTCGCCGGGCAATTGGCTGTGGCGCAGGTCATCATCAACCGTTCGCAAGATGGTCGTTTCCCCGCAAGCTATTGCGGCGTCGTGCACCAGCGTTCGCAGTTCTCGTTCGTGAAGAATGGTCGGATGCCGCAGGTTCGCACCAATTCGGGCGCGTGGAACAGGGCCAAGGCAATTGCGCGCATTGCGCATGATGGCATGTGGCAATCCGAAGCCGCCGATGCGGTTTATTTTCATGCGAAGTATGTCAAGCCGAGCTGGAGCCGTCGCAAGACGCGCACCGCCCAGATCGACACGCACATTTTCTACAGGTAATCGGCGCGCGGCCTCCTGAGGAAGCGGGAGGTCCGCCTATTCAGGCGACTTCCACCCAGACGGGTGCGTGATCGCTCGCCTTTTCCCGTCCGCGATGATCGCGATCGACACCGACCGCGCGCAATCCGTCTGCCAGTTCGGGTGACAGCAGCGCGTGGTCGATGCGAAATCCGTGATCGCGCTGCCATGCGCCCGCCTGATAGTCCCAATAGGTCCACACCCCACCGCGCGGGTTGAGCGTGCGCACCGCATCGGTCCATCCATCGGCAAGCAGACGGGAATAGGCCGCGCGACTTTCAGGCTGCATCAGCGCATCCTGCGCCATAGCCTTCACTGAATAGGTATCGTCGTCAAACGGGATAACATTGTAATCGCCTAGCACCGCGGCGGGCACTTCCGCGTCCCAGATCGCCGCCATGCGCGCGCGCAGTTTTTCCATCCACGCCAGCTTGTATTCGAACTTCGGGCCGGGCTGAGGGTTGCCGTTCGGCAGATATATGCACGCGACCCGTGCCGCGTGATCGCCATTGCGCGTCACATCGACCTCAAGATAGCGCGCCTGTTCGCCCTCATCCTCTTTCGGCCCATCGATGCCCAGCCCGCGCTGAACCTCTGTAATCGCATAGCCTGCTTTGGTGTCAGCGAGGATTGCCACCCCGTTGAACGCTTTTTGCCCGTGCCAGATCGCCTGATAGCCAAGAGCCTCGAACTCGGCGGCGGGGAAGCCATCGTCCTGGCTTTTCACTTCCTGAAGGCACGCCACCGAAGGGCGCGTTTCCTCAAGCCATTCCGTGAGCCGGGGCAGGCGCGCCTTGATGCCGTTGATATTGAATGTCGCAATTTTCATGGGCGCTACCATGGCCCAAGCGTTTGGGCGCGTCTATCGCAAGCTGACCGGGAAGACGTCCGTCTCAGATGCCGAAGCTGGAGCCGCAGCCGCATCCTGCCGCCGCGTTTGGATTCTCCACCCGGAACGCCGCGCCGCCCAGTGATTCGACGAAATCGACGACGCTGCCGCCAACCAGATCGAGGCTGACCGGATCGACCAGCAATTTCACTCCGTCAGTTTCGCTGACCATGTCACCGCTGTCAGGCCCTTCGGCCATTTCGAACTTGTATTGAAATCCCGAACAACCGCCGCCCTCCACCGACAGGCGCAGGATTGCAGGCTTCGTCTGCTTTTGCGCGATGGCGGCAATGCGCTGTGCAGCAGCGGGCGTGAGGGTGAGCGTTTCGGCCATGGTTCCAATCTAGGGGGCGCAAGGCCCATCCTCAAGCTGCATTACGCGGTCTGGATATAACTGCGCATGGCTTCGGCTTCCTGCGCGACATCGTCGATCTTCTTTTTCACCAGATCGCCTATCGAAATGAACGCCCGCAATTGGCCGTTCTCCACCACAGGGAAATGGCGAAACCGCCGCTTTGTCATCAAAGCCAGCGCGTCATCGACGGCGGTGGATGGTTCGACGGTAATTGCGGGCGACGTCATGATCGCACCGACCGGGCCTTCCAGGCATCCGCTGCCGGTGCTGGCGAGGTGATAGATCACGTCGCGTTCCGAGATAATGCCTGCCACCGCGCCATCGCGCAGAACGGGCAGGGCACCGATCCGCTTTTCAGCGAGAATGGCGACCGCCTCCGATACAGGCGTGCTTACATCGCACGACACGATATCCTCGGCCGCGCGCTCTGCGATGATTGTGGCAATGGTCATAGGCTCTCTCCTCTACCCCGCCGCACAGAGTGCCATTGATGGGGGCAAAAGGCGAATCGAATGCATCATCGGGTGCATTTCACGCCATTGCCAACCTTCGTCTGCGCGCCCATGGGAAGGCATGGTCAACAAATCTCCGCTAGATGACCCCGATAACGCCGCCCATGCGTGGGCGCGGTTCCGGCAGATCATGCGTCTGCTCGGCGCGGTGACGGCGGTGACGGTGGTGATCGTGCTGGGCGCGATGTGGATGATGAACCCGGACGTTTCGATCCACTTCTTCGTCGCCGTGGCGCTGGGGGTCAGCATGACGATGATGCTGGGCGGCGGATTGATGGGACTGGTTTTCCTGTCCAACGGCACCGGCCATGACGAAGCGGTCGATAATCGCCTGCCGAGCGCGGACGAATTGTTCGGCCCCAATGACAAGGATCGTTGATGGGGATCGTTGATGGGGATCGTTAGTCGGCATCCTTGGGATTGGTGAGCGGGGTCAGCCGCAGATCCTCCACCGGATTGCCACCGATCAGATGTTCCTGAATGATGCGCTCCAGCGCTTCTGGCCCACAGGAATGATACCATACCCCTTCGGGCCACACGACCGCAATCGGCCCGGCATCGCACAATTGCAGGCAGTCGGCTTTGGTGCGCTGCACGCCGCCAGGCCCTTTTGGGTGATCGCCGGTGCGCTTTGGCCCGACTAGACCAAGCTCCTTCAGGCGGCCCTTGAGGAAACCCCACGCCTCCTCGCCTTCCTTGCGAGAACAGCATTTCTGCTTTTCAGAGATCGCGCACAGGAAAATGTGCCGCTCGATCCCGTCGCCGCGCCGGGTATCGCCGAATTTCTTTGCCAGCGAATAACGAGCGGATTTGAGTGCTTTATCACTCACCTGCTTTATCCTGGCCCGACATGTCCTTTTCCGACACGTCCTTGTCCGGCGTGTCCTTCAGCCAGCGGTCGAGCCATGCGAACACCGTCTGGTGCCATTGCAGCGAATTCTTCGCGCCCAGAACCCAGTGGTTTTCATCGGGGAAAACCAGCAATTGCGAAGGAATGCCGCGTTCCTGCAAAGCGGTGTAGCTTTGCAATCCCTGGGTGTAGGGCACGCGGAAATCGCGCTCGCCTGCGATCACCAGCATCGGGGTGCGCCATTTGTCGACATGATTGACCGGGTTCCAGCGTTCGTAGATCTCGCGCGCTTCTTCGTAAGAACCGCCGAAATCCCAGCGCGGGAACCACAATTCCTCGGTCGAATAGTAAAAGCTGCGCATGTCGAACAGGCCATCGTGCTGGACCAGACAATCGAACCGGTCGGGCCAGTTGCCCGCGATCCAGTTGACCATATATCCGCCATAGCTGGCACCCATCGCGCAGGCGCGGTTGCCATCGATCTGCGCGTCGAGGACAAGTGCCGCCTCCAGCCCCTTTTGCAGGTCCACCAAGGGCTTGCCGCCCCAGTCGCGATTAATCGCATCCATGAAATCCTGCCCGTAGCCAGAGCTTCCGTGGAAATCGACCGAGATCACGGCATAGCCCTGACTGGCCAGCACGCGCGGGTTCCAGCGAGATGACCAGCCATCGTTGAAACTGCCCTGCGGCCCGCCGTGGATATAGAGGATCGCCGGGATCGGGCCTTCCTGTTTCTCCAGCCGGGTGATCTGACCCCACACTGTGTCCCCGTCCGCCCCGGCAAAGCTGAAGCGGGTGGTGACGGTGGTTGCCATCTGCCCCATCCGGCTGGTGACGACATCGGTCAACGGGCGTGCTTTGGAATTGCCGGTGGCGAGATACAGTTCGGCCGGAACACCGATCGAATCGCGGGTAAACAGCACCCTGTCACCGGGCAGCGCGGTGACGCCGCCCAGATGTGCCTCGTTCCCGGCGATCAGATCGAGCTTTGTCACGCTTCCGCTTTTGGGATCGATCCGGAACAGCGGGGTGTCAAGCACATCGGCCGCCGTTGCCAGCAGCGCGCTTCCATCGGTGGTCCAGCCCAGCGATCCGAACGAAAGGTCGGTATCGCCGGTCAGTGCGCGAGTTTTGCCGGTGGCCACATCGCGCAAGTGGATCACCATCCGGTCCGCTTCGTAACCGGGTCGCTCCATGGCGAGATAGGCCAGCGTCTTGCCATCGGGGGACGGGGAGGGGGTGGAATCGTGCGCCTCGTTTGCGCCGGTCAGAACGCGCGGAGCCGCTCCGGTGAGGTCAGAGTAATAGATGTCCAGATCGGTTGAGATGGGCTCGCTCGCACCCGCCTCGCGCGCGACGAAGTACAGCCCCGATCCATCCGGCGCCCATGCAAGATCTTCGGTCCCGCCAAACGGCATGGTCGGAGTGTTGCCGGTGACGCCGGTTGCCGGATCGCGCCCGTCGATCGGCGCGCCATCGCCGCTGATAGCGCCGCCAGCCATGCTGAACACGAACACGCGGTTGAAATGGCCCGGCTTTATCCAGCGATCCCAATGGCGGTGGAAGCCTTCGCCGCCCTCGTACAACCGTCCAGAGCCGATCGGGGTGGGCGCAGCCTCGCAGCCAAAACGCGGACATTCGCGCGGCAGGTGCGCCATCAGCGCAACCTTGTCCGCCTGCGGCGACAGCAGGAACCCCTCGATATCGGTATCGGGCGTATCGGCAACGATCGCTGGCGTGTCGAACGTCATGCTGCCCGTCATCGGCGCGCGCCACAGGCGCACACGTTCATCCGCGCTATCATCCGCGTCATCGTCCGCATTATCATCAGGGTGTTCGCTGCTGAGGAAGTAAAGCGAATTATCCGGTCCGAACGCCAGCGAAGACGCCTCCATCCCCAGATCGATAGCGACAGGTTGCGCACCGGGCTGCGTCAGATCGAGCAGGTAGTGCGTCGGTTTGCGCACGTAAGTTTCCGGATCGGCGGCTGTGACCGCATACAGAGCGAAACGGCCAGACTTCGTCACGATGGGCGCACCCAGACGCGGCATCGTGACAAGATCCTGCGCGGTCATTGGCGGGGTGTCGACGCCTGCGATGACGGGGGCACTTTCCACGTGTCCGTCCGCCAGCGCGGGAGTGGCAGCAATAACAGCGGTGATACTGGCGGCAAAAGCGAGAGCGACCCGCGACGTTTTCAATGTTCTCATGGCGGCAAGCGTTACCGCGAGGTCAGGGGCAATTCCAGCGATTTGCGCGAAACGAACCGCTTCGATCAGTCGATGCCTGTCTGTGTCCCCCTCAGCGGCCCTTGCCTGCGATGCGAGCGATTTCGGCGCGGACCAGTTTTTCGACCATGCCGGGCAGGTTCTTGTCCAGCCATTCGGCCAGCATCGGCCGCAGCAATTCGCGCGTAAGCCCTTCCAGCGAGGTTTCGCCCGATCGCACGATTTGCGGCCTTGCACCGGGCTGGGCCAGCATGGCGAGGGCAGCGAGGTTTTCCTGCATCGCGCCGCGCACTTCCTCGGCAATCAGCGGGGCTTCGGCGTCGCAGCTGGCATCGTTCCCGCTATCGCCATCGACGAATGCGTCCTCGTAACCTTCGCAATCAATGTCAGAACCATCAATTTCGCCGCTCTGAATTTCGGCCCCGGCCATATCTGCCAGATCGAGCACTTCGGCGGCTTCGTCTTCGTTTACGGGCTCCGGATCGGCATTGGCCTCTTCACGAATCCTGCGCGCCTGAAGGGCATCGGTGCGGTTGTCGCGCGCGATCACTTTCTTGATCGATTCAAGAATCTCTTCCACCGATGCTGCTTCGTTTTGCGCCATACCAACCCCGTTATACCGTCGCGTCCTGCTTACGCGTTTTATCCGTTCCGAATCGGCCAACAGGTTAGTTAACGCTGCGGCTCGTCCGGAGGACCAACCATTGCGTCAGCAGCGGGAATGTCAACGGTGCTGGTCGAATTCGGAGCAGCATCGGGGTCGCGGTCCCAGTCCCAGATGCGGCCCCTGACCCGGTCATAATTGACCACTGGATCATACAGTGGACCGCCCGTATCAAGGTTGAGATCGCGCGCCTCCGCGCGGCCCATCGCCGCCAGCAGCGTAAAACCGGCGACATAGGCGTTGCGCCGCGCCGTGACCAATTGCGCGCGCGATTGCAGCAATTCCTGCTCGGCGTTCAGCACATCCAGAATCGTGCGGTTCCCGATAGAGTTTTCCGCGCGCACACCCTCAAGACTGACTTCGGCCGATTCGACCGCCACGCGCGAACTGTCGATCACGGCCAGCGATGCCTGCCAGTTGGTGTAGGCAGCACGGGTCTGCTGGATCACGCTGCGTTCGGTTTCGATCACCTGTTCCAGCGCACTGGTCTCGCGTGCCCCCGCCTGTCGCTGGCGCGCGGCAACCAATCCGCCCTGAAAGATTGGAATGGTCAGGCGCACACCAACATTGCCGGTGGTTTCGGATTGCACGAAATCCTGCGCGATCGCCCCGCCCAGCGTACCGAAGAAATTGCTATAGTCTGCGTTGGCGAACGCGCCGAGCGTCGGCAGCCTGCCTGCGCCAGCCACCCGCGTGTCGTATCCCGCTGCCGCCGCGCGTTCCCTTGCCGCGATCAGATCAGGGTTGCTTTCGAGCGCAGTGACGACCGCCATGCCCACCGTTTCCGGCAGGTTGGGCAATGGCGGCGGCGGTTCGAGCTGTCCCGGCGCCTGTCCGACCAGTTGAATGTAGGTTTCGCGCGCGGAGATCAGGTTGGCCATGGCGGTGCGCAGATCGCCCTCTGCCAGTGCAAGTCGCGATTGCGACTGCGCAACATCGGTGCGGGTGAGGTCGCCGATTTCGAAGCGGTCGCTGGTAGCCTCCAGATTGACGCTCAGCACTTCGACCTGATTGGCGGCCAGACCGGCTAATGCCTCTGTCCGCAGCACGTCCATATAAGCGGCGACCGTCTGACTGAAAATGCTGCTTTCAGTCCCGCGCAAGGCCGCCCGGCCCGCATCGATCCGCTCTTCCGCAGCGCGAATGCCATTTCTCACAGCGCCGCCGGAATAGACTGGCACCTGCAATTGCCCATTTATGCCAAGGTTACGCTCAGGCGCAGTAAAGGCGTTCTGCGATTGCTGCACGAATTCGATGTGGGTCGCTGTGGCATTGAGACTGGGCAAGCCGGGTGCGCGCTGGATGGGCACCTCTTCATCGGTCGCACGCTGATCGGCGCGCGCACCTTGCAAGGTGGGATTGGTATTGTAGGCAGATACCAGCGCCTCGCGCAACGTATCTGCCTGTGCCGGAGCCGCCAGCGCAATGGCTATCACTGCCGCGCCGCCCGCCAGTGCCCTCAGACATGCTGGATGCTTCACGAAAAAGTCCATTTCTTCGGTGCATCAAAGGCGTGCAGCACCGGGATACCCATGTCCTCGACCGGCAGCAATGCGAGGCTGCCGGCGATCTTTCGACCCACAGCCAGCCGCGTGACCTGCCGCAAAACCAGCCCCGCAACGATCCGGCCACCCTCTTCAAGACACGCGGCAAGGCCTGCAGGCACCTGTTCCAACGCGCCATCCACCAGGATCAGCGAATAGGTACCCGATACATTCCCTCCCGCCGCATCGGCAACGCTGACAGTGTCGAGCGAGGCGACCAGCGGCGCGGCAAGCGCGGCGAGGTATCCGGTGCCCCCTTCGATCACCAGCACGCGATCATCCGCAGTCGGAGCCGCTTCGATCAGCAGCTTGCCATAGAACAGCGGAGCGGCCAGCGCGCCGCCGGGGACCGCCACGCTGCGGTCGATATAGGCAAGCGATTGCTTGTTTTCGGGCAGGAAATCCTCCCGCTCGACCGCCATCATCCGGCGCAGCACGAACTCCTCGTTCACACCGCTTGTGCGCAATTGGCTGTCAATCATTGCCCTGCGCGCCGTCAGCCTGGTTGCCAGAGATGAACCGGGGGCTGAACCGGAGGCGGGGCGAACTGTCGTGTCATCATCACGCGTCATGGTGGTCTCAGTCATATGTTTTCCGGCACACTGTATTGCGCTGGCAACACAGTGCGTCAACCCTTCCCGTTTGCAACCAGCAAGTCTCGGCACAAACTCTCTTATGTGCCCTAGACTTGCGCAGCCAGCCCGCCAAGGGCTTTGACGGGCGGCACGCACGGGGTTTATGGGAGCGCGCGAGCCGCGGGTACGGCAATCGACCAGTATCAAGGGATCTTCGATGAGTGACATAATCAATGACGGCGCGATCTTTGGCGCCACGGGCAAAGTGCGGATAGAGAGCGATTCGCTGGGAGATGTGGCCGTGCCGGTTGATGCGCACTGGGGCGCGCAGACGCAGCGCAGCCTTGCCAATTTCGCCATCGGAACCGAAACCATGCCCGTCCCGCTGGTAAGGGCGCTGGGCATTCAAAAGGCCAGCGCGGCGCGCGCCAACATGAAGCTGGGCGTGCTCGATCAAAAGCTGGGCGATGCCATCGTCGAGGCTGCTGGTGAAGTGATCGATGGGGCGCTGGCCAGCCAGTTTCCGCTGAGCGTGTGGCAGACCGGATCGGGCACCCAGTCCAACATGAATGCCAATGAGGTGATCGCCAGTCGCGCCAACCAGATTTTGACCGGTCAGCATGGCGGGAAAGACCCGGTTCACCCCAACGATCACTGCAATATGGGGCAGTCCTCCAACGATACCTTTCCTACCGCCATGCACATCGCCGCAGCGAGCGAGACGATCGAGCAGCTGATCCCGGCGCTGCAACACCTGCACGCCGCGCTGGATGCCAAGGCGCGTGCGTTTGCCGATATCGTCAAGATCGGGCGCACCCATTTGCAGGATGCGACCCCGATGACGCTGGGGCAGGAATTCTCCGGCTATGCCAAGCAGATCGAATATTCGATTGTACGGCTGGAAAACGCTTTGCCGCGCGTGCTGGAACTGGCGCAGGGCGGCACGGCTGTTGGCACCGGCATCAATTCCAAAGCCGGTTTTGCCGAGGAATTCGCAAGTCAGGTTGCCAGCGCCACCGGCCACGCATTCGTCACCGCGCCCAACAAGTTCGAGGCGCTGGCCGCGCATGATGCTCTGGTGGAATTGTCCGGTGCACTCAATTCAACCGCCGTCTCCGCGATGAAAATCGCCAATGACATCCGCCTGCTGGGTTCCGGTCCGCGCAGTGGCCTTGGCGAAATCGCTCTGCCTGCCAACGAGCCGGGTTCCTCGATCATGCCGGGCAAGGTCAATCCAACCCAGTGCGAGGCGCTGACCATGGTGTGCGCGCAGGTGATGGGCAACAACACCACCGTCAGCGTCGCGGGATCACACGGGCACCTGGAACTGAACGTGTTCAAGCCGGTGATCATCAACGCTGTGCTGCAATCGATCCGCCTGCTCAGCGATGCGGCGCGCAGCTTTACCGATCATTGTGTCACCGGGATCGAGGCGAACATCGCGCGCATCGACAAGCTGATGAACGAAAGCCTGATGCTGGTAACCGCGCTCAATCCCCATATCGGTTATGACAACGCGGCAAAGATCGCCAAAAAGGCTCATGCCGACGGAACGACGTTGAAAGAGGCGGGAATGGAACTGGGCCTGGTGACCGAGGAACAGTTCGCGCAGTGGATTGTGCCAGCGGAGATGATCAAACCACGCGACTGATCAGGTGAGCCAATACGGGCAGGCAATCGACCAACACTCGATCTGGGCCGATGTCGGTTGAACTTGGCAATTGGCGAATGACCGGATCAGGCGCTATCGTCTGCGGTCAAGCTATGCTGTCCTCCAGAACCACCCATGCCGCAGATGCGAGAGATGCCCCGGACGGTCGCGTGAGCGTTCCGTTTCGCACGGTGCTGATATCGGTGATCGGTATGTGGGCGCTGTATTTTGTCCTGATTACCGCGCGCGGGACGATGCTGGGGCTGGATGTGCAATGGGAAATGTTCTGGCGGCGCTCCATTGTGTGCGTGTTTGCCGTGGCAATCACTCTTGTTCTGTGGCTGATCCTGCGCCTGTTCGAAACGCGCAATCGCTGGGTGCTGTTCGTGGTTGCGCTGGTCGCGGCGTTGCCGGTCGCGTTTGCGATTGCGCAGGTAAACCAGCTTCTGTTCGCATCTTTATACGAGGAGATGGAGCAACGCTTTGCCGAGGACCGCGGGTTCACGGTCCGGCGTGACGAATTCGGCAATCTGCTCGCTGAATTTCCGCAACCGCGCGATTGGCAACAGCGTCAGGGTGAGGATTTCGATGCGCCAAACCCGCCGACTGTTACCTTCACCTTGCAGGATGCCGGGGACAAGAGCGGCAAGTGGTTCCCGCTGATCGACGCGGCGCTTAGCCGATATTATATTCTGCTGATCTGGGCGGCGCTGTATATTGCGATCCTGGCGGTGGCGCAGGCGCGGCTGGCCGAACGGCGTGAACAGACTTTTCGTAACGCCGCCAAGGCGGCGGAATTGCGATCGCTGCGCTATCAGGTGAACCCGCATTTCCTGTTCAACACGCTGAATTCCCTCTCTGCCTTGGTGATGACAGGTCAACGGGAGCGAGCCGAAGAGATGATCCAGTCAATCAGCCGGTTTTATCGCCATTCGCTTGCGGGGGAACCGACATCGGATGTGCGCCTTGCCGATGAATTCGACCTCCAACGCCAATATCTCGAGATAGAAAGTGTGCGCTTTCCTGAACGATTGCGCACCGTATTCGATCTGCCGCGCGATCTTGCCGACGCGCGCGTGCCGGGGATGATCCTGCAACCGCTGGTCGAAAACTCGGTAAAATATGCCGTCTCGCCGGTGTCGCGCCCCGTCACCATCACGTTGGGCGCGCGTGAGGAGTTTGACCGGCTGGTTGTGACTGTCAGTGACGATGGACCGGGTCTGACTGCTGGCACTCCCCATGGGTTCGGCATCGGGCTCGTGAACGTGCGTGATCGGCTGGAGGCGCGCTTTGGCAATGATGTCGTGCTGACTTCGGCCCCGCACAACAGCGGATATTGTACGGAAATCCGGATTCCCCTGACCCGCCAGGCTCCCTGACGCGTCCCCTGATCTGATACGCTGATGATCTGATACGAAAGCGACCCTCATGGCTGAATCCCCCGCTGCCACCACCCCGAATGCCGATGCGCCCTTGCGCACCCTGATCGTTGACGATGAGCCGCTCGCGGTGGAGCGTACGCAGGTCATCTGCGCAGAAATCGACACGATCCGCGTGGTTGGCACTGCCAGTGATGGGGCGGCAGCATTGCGGCTCGCAGAAAAGCTGGAACCCGATCTCGTCCTGCTCGACATGACCATGCCCGAACTTGATGGGCTGGGCGTTGCGCGCCATTTCGCCAAAAGCGAAACACCGCCCGCCGTGATCTTCGTCACCGCGCACGATCACTTTGCGGTGGAAGCGTTCGACCTCGAAGCGGTCGATTACGTGCTGAAGCCGGTGTCATCCGAACGGCTGGCTCGCGCCATTACCCGCGCCATCGCGCGGCGCGGGGAACGCGCCGAACAGGCGAGCGAATGGTTGAGGGAATTGTGGGTGCCGCACCGGTCGGAATTGCTGCGGGTCGCGGTGGACGAAGTGCATCGCATCGATGCCGAACGCGATTACGTGCGCTTGCATGTGGGGCCGGGCGGCGAAAATGGTGAGGGTGCCCGCACCTATCTGCTGTTGCAGACGATCGCCGGGCTCGAAGCGCGGCTCGATCCGGAAAAGTTCATCCGCATCCACCGGTCCACCATTCTGCGGCGCGACAACATTCGCGGGCTGCGCCATGATGGATTGGGCGTCTGGTCAGCGGAACTGATGACCGGAGAGGCCCTGCGCATTGGGCGCACATATCTGGCCAAGGTCAAGAAGATGGCGGGCCGATAGCCCCTGAGCGGAAAAATGCGACCCGGATCGCAGGGACTAAGTGGATCCGGGTCGCACCAGTCACGTGCTGTCCCCGTGTGCGAGACAGCGCGCGGACCGTAAATCGTTCAGCCGCCGCGGCGCTGCGCCTCGATCAGCGCGGCGACTTCCGTGCGCGCGTTCGAACGGGCTTTCGCCAGGCATCTGTATACTCCGGCAGGGCGCAGACGCGTGCCGGTGCGCGCATTGTCGAACCCGCAGACACGCCGCGCTGCGATTTCGATGCGCTGTTCGAGCAGTTTCTGTCCCTCTGCAGTGGCCAGATCGAGCCCTTCATAGCTCACATGTTCGGACTGCTTGGTCACGCGCGCCTCTTCGGGCGAGGCGGCGAGGGGCGGGGCTGCCACCATTGCAAGGCCGAAAGATGCGGCGGTGATTGCGCCGGTCCAGGGTTTGGTCCAGGGTTTCGTCCAGGGTTTCATGGTCATTCTCCTCCTGTGTGAAGCGATCCGTCCGGCCTTCGACCCGTAAAAGGGGGGGCGGTCGAAGCGGGGAACCGGGCGGCCTCACAACTAAAGGAATACCCGTACGCAGACGGGCAATCACGCCGATCTCGTCTTTCCGGTCAAACCATCCGACCGGCGCGGGCGTCGCGGGATGAAGCGATGAAAGCCGCCGACAAAGATGCAATTTTACCTGACGAGCGTTTACGTCATACTGTCATGCATGACCTGGGCACTTGTCATCATTGCGATTCTTGGCATCGGAAACTTCGCAATCCAGCGCGCCGTTCTTGATGAGACGCGAGTATCGCCTGCTGCATTGCCTGAATTTCTCGCCCGGTTGGGCGCACGGTTGACGGTGGTGGCAGAATTTGGCGTGTTGCTGGCAGCGTTGCTGCTGGCGGCGAATGGCTGGCCCGATCTGGCTTGGGCCTATCTTGCTTACACCGTACTCAATGGTATGGCCGCGTGGTTCATACTCAAGCGTTCAGCCTGAGCGATGTGCGTGCGACGAAGGACCGGGAAACGGGCGATGGCCACAACTCTATTCCATATCAGCGATGTGCATTTCGGTGTGGAGAATCGCGCTGCGCTGGCTAAAGTCGCGCGCGCAGTGGCCGATGAACGGCCCGATGCACTGGTTTGCACCGGCGATCTGACCCAGCGCGCAACGCACGCGCAATACGCCGCTGCCGCGCAATGGTTTGCGCAATTCGAAGTGCCGGTGTGGCTGGAGCCGGGCAATCATGACATGCCCTATTACAATCCGGTTGAACGGTTCTCCGATCCGTTCCGCCGGTACCGCAAATTGCGCGATGCGGTGGCCGTCACATCGTTCGAAACGCGCGACGTCGTGTTTCTGGGCCTTTTGACGACCGTTCCGGCGCAGCGGCGCTGGCCGTGGTCCGACGGAGTGATCAGGCAACATGCGCTGGATCAGACGATGGCCGCGCTGGGTCGATACGCCGATGATGAACGGTTGCGCATCGTTACCGCGCACCATCCGCTGCACGGGCCGCTGGTCGACGGACCAAGTTCGACCATTGGCGGCAACGATGCACTGCATTCACTCATCGAGGGCGGAATGGATGCGATCCTGACAGGTCACATCCACACACCGTTCAATCAGCACAGGGGGAGCCTTGGCCGCGGTGCGCAGGTGATCGGGGCGGGCACCTTGTCCAACCGACTGCGGCACGGCGCCCCGCCCTCCTACAATGTGCTGACCTGTGACGCGGCGACGCGCAAAATTGCTGTCGAAACGCGGGTGTTATCCGCCGCACATTAGACGGATCGGAGATTGCTGCCCTCTGGTAAACATACGCGGCACGCCGTTAACCTGTTTTGGAACATTCACGGTAAGACTTTGTAAGCCATATTCGCGCTACAGGGCGTTTGGAGCGCACTGTGGGGGGCGTGGCTGCCTTCTCGTGTCCATTTCTGGATCGGCGGACCGGACCAACGCGACAAGCGACACGGTGCGGATCACGTCCACGGAGGTGATGATGTTGAAAGCAATACTGGTAAGTTCAGTGGTTACCGCTGCTGTAGCGGCAGTCGTCGGCGCACAGGGCACCAGCGCCGGGCCTCTGGCGATCGAATCGTTTGATCTGGGCACGATGCGCGTTTTCTGGTCGTGGCCGCTGTTTCTGGCGGGTTCCGGCCTCGCCTGGGGGCTCATCCTGCTGCAACGCTGATTGCAGCGATTGCTGCATGCCGAGAGGGCTCGCGGCATACTCCAGAAAGCAAAAAGGGCGGCTCCCCGATTTGGGAAGCCGCCCTTTTGCGGTTTGAAGGAAAGTGTAAGCTTAACGCTTCGAGAACTGGAAGCTGCGGCGTGCCTTCGCACGGCCATACTTCTTGCGTTCTACCACACGGCTGTCGCGGGTAAGGAAACCGGCCGCCTTGACCGTGCTGCGCAGTGTCGGTTCATATTTGCTGAGCGCCTGCGAGATGCCGTGCTTGACCGCACCGGCCTGACCCGAAAGCCCGCCGCCCTTGACGGTGGCGATGACATCGTACTGACCCTGACGATCAGTGATCGAGAACGGCTGGTCGATGATCAGGCGCAGCGTCGGGCGTGCGAAATACACTTCCTGATCGCGCCCATTGATCGTGACCTTGCCGGTGCCCGGTTTGATCCAGACGCGCGCCTTGGCGTCTTTACGACGGCCGGTCGCATAGGCGCGGCCCTGCGCATCCAGTTCCTGCTCACGCAGCGGAGTGACCGGATTGTTAGCCCTGCTCTGTGCAATCTGGGCAGCCTGCGCGGATTCGCCCTCGGGCGCATCACCGGCAAGATCCTTGAGATCGGCGAGATCGGAGACGGTTTCCCCGGTTTTCGTATCCCCGGCCTTCGTATCCCCGGCCTTCGTATCCTCGGTTTTCATATCCCCGGTTTTCATATCATTGTCAGCCATTACGCGGTGACCTTGTTCTTGCGATTCATGGAAGCGACGTCGAGCGTCTTGGGCGCCTGCCCGTCATGCGGATGCTCGGAACCGACGTAAAGGTGCAGCGCCTTCATCTGCTGACGACCCAGAGGGCCGCGCGGAACCATGCGCTCAATCGCCTTTTCCAGCACACGCTCGGGAAAGCGGCCTTCGAGAATCTTCTGCGGGGTCGTTTCCTTGATCCCGCCAGGGTGGCCGGTGTGCTTGTAATAGACCTTCTTGCTGGTCTTGTTACCGGTGAAGCGCACCTTTTCGACGTTGATGATGATCACGTGATCACCGCAATCGACGTGCGGGGTAAAGGTCGGCTTGGTCTTGCCGCGCAGGATGTTTGCCACCATCGAGGCAAGGCGACCGACGACCAGTCCGTCGGCATCGATAATGTGCCAGTCTTTTTCGACCTCGGCCGGTTTGATGGACCGGGTCTGCTTGCTGAGCGCCTTCATGTGTGAGGCTCCTTGAAAAGCGAAATTGCGATAGATCGCGTGCTGCAATACCCATGCTTGTATGCATATCGGGCGTAGCCTAACGCGAATCGCATCGGGGTTGCTCTGTCCCTGTCTGCGAAGTGCGGCGCGTTTGTGCCCGATCACCCCTCAAGTCAAGCAAAAGTGCGGCTTCGCGAGGAGGTAAAATAATACCGTCACAGGTTTTCCGCATGATGGACCCGGTCAAAGCGGCTCCATCGTCCAGACTTCGCCTGACCTGCGCTCGGTATCCGCGATGCGGGTGATGATATCGCGCTCGGCCCGTTGCAGCAGGCCGGTACCCGGCTGTGCGCTCGCCATCCAGGTGACTTCAAACTCACCACTCGCGCCGCCCGGCAAAGTCAGCGACTGAAGCTCGCGGCGCGGCGCAGTCTGGGGATAGAACAGGTCGCCCGGCAGACTGGCGAGCAGGGAGGTGCCGGCCTCCTCGATCTGTAACAGCACCTGTTGCTGCTGTAATCGGGCATCAGGCGAAAGCTGCCGTGCATTGATGATTGCGCGCGCGGTCTGCATTGCCACGGCAAAGCTTTCCGCGTCCTCTCCGCTGCCGGTGAGCATAATCGTGCCATCGTTGGCAAGCAGGATCGGGAACATCGCTGCCGTGGACCGGCTCGCCTCAATCGCGCTCATTTTTTCCAGTCCGGGTGGAGCATCGACCGATACCGCCAATTGCTTACCCGTGACCGCGATCCCCCGGCTTTGCGCGGAGAACGCGACCTGCCAACTGCGCGTCACCGTGATCGCGTTCCCGTTTGCCAGCCCGCGCGACAGGCGTCGCGTCAATCGCATCTCGCGGTCGGGCAAAATGGCAAGTGGCCCAGCCAAAAGCGGACTGGACACGCCCAAAGCAGTCGCGACCAGTGCCAACTGCGCGCCTGACCGCAGTGCGTCCCGTCGTGTCAGCCCGGCTGCGATCATACCTGCGACCCTGTCCTGCTTGTTTGCTGTGTAGTCCATTCCGATGAAGCGGGATTGGCTGCATCGCAATTCAGTTAGCTAATGGCGGCAGTTTTATGCGGATGCAATGCGTCCAGCCATGCGACGCGCATATAGGGCAGGGCGGTGGCGGTCATCACTGCGCAGGTTGCTGGCACTGACGGATTAACCCGCGACGATTGGGGAGGGTGCGCCACGCGCCCTGCCGCGATTCACCTGCTGGTGTGCCATTCCGTCCACATGCGCTGCCCATACGGTGCTGACGACGGTCAGCGCGCCGACCAGCTGGTGCGCTGCCGCCAGCCACAATTCGACGCCGCTCATCACAGTTGCAATGCCCAGCAACACCATCGTTCCAAAGGCGGAATGCAGCGCAATCGAGGCGCGCCGGTCATCGCGGCGCACGCGCCGCGCGAGCCATACCAGCGCTGCGACCGCGATCCATGCCCACCAGCGGTGCAGCCAGTGCAGCAGGAACGGATCATAGGTCAGCGTCCCGAAGAAGCCTGCGGACCAGTCGATCTCGGGCACCAGTCGCCCGTTCATCAGCGGCCAGTCATTCGCCGCGTGTCCGGCATTCAGCCCTGCCACCCACGCGCCCAGCAATAACTGGATAAACAAAACCGCAATCACCAGCCCGCTTCCCAGCGTCAGCGGCGCAGCACCAGCATCGCGATCACGCGCGAGCCGCCGCATATCGCGGGCGGTCCAAACCAGTCCACCCAGCAGCAGCAGCGCAGTCAGCAGGTGGAGCGAAAGGCGAAAATGGCTCACATCGGTCATGTCGCCCACCAGCCCGGATTGCACCATCAGCCAGCCGAACAATCCCTGCAATCCGCCGAGCGCCAGCAGCGCCACCAGTCGCGGTTTGAACCCTGCAGGGATCGCACCGCGCACCCAGAACCACACCAGCGGCAGGGCGAACACCATGCCCACCATCCGGGCGAGCAGGCGGTGGAACCACTCCCAAAAGAAAATGAACTTGAAGTCCACCAACGTCATGCCGCCAAGGCTCGCCTCCAGCCGGTATTCGGGGGTGGCGCGATATTTCGCGAATTCCGCCTGCCATGCCGCGTCGGTCAAGGGGGGAAGAATGCCGGTGGCGACATTCCATTCGGTGATCGACAGCCCGCTTTCAGTCAGCCGGGTGATTCCGCCGACCAGTACAATCAGCACGACAAACGCCGCCGTGATCTCCAGCCACCTAGCCAGCGCGAGTGGCCGCGCGCGGCTGTGCCCGCTCGCTCTCTCGCCAGCGGGCCCATGTTCAGAGGTGATAGCCGTGCTTGCCATTGCGCTGCCGTCAATGTGGCGATGGGCCAATTATCGCAAGATCAATTGCGACAACGCACAATGCAAGGTGCGCAATACTGCGCAAATCGGGGCAAAGTGCGCAATACCGCGCAAATCGGGCTGTTGGTGGTGCTCACCCTTGCGAAATGTAACTGTATAACATATGTGCACCTGCGAAATGAGCAGCAACAACCTTTCACCGGCGAATCGCCCGACCATACGGCGTCGCCTCGATCACTTTGGCATCGGGCTGGCCGGGCTGTGCGCGCTGCATTGTGTCGCCACGGTGCTGCTGGTGTCGGGGCTGGGAATTGGCGGACATTTCCTGCTTTCGCCCGATATCCATCGCATCGGCCTCGTGCTCGCGCTGATTGTGGCGGCGGTTGCGATTGGCTGGGGCGCTCTTAAACATCGCCGCGCAGCGCCTTTCGTTGTGGCGATGATGGGCCTCTCCTTCATGGGCGGCGCGCTGGCGGTGGAGCACGGGACACAGGAAGCAGTGCTGACGATTATCGGCGTTGCGCTCGTATCTTTGGGCCACCTGCTGAACCTGCGCCGCGCGCGCTGATCGGTCCTTTGCGCAATTGCGCGGTTGCACCGCGCAGCGGGCGGGCTATCTGGTCCCCCATGACCAAGACGATTACCCTGAACGGCGAAACCCGTCGCACCGATGCCGCCACGCTCGCCGATCTGGTGCAAGAGCTGGACTTGCCGCCTGAAAAGGTCGCGGTGGAGCGCAATGGAGAGATCGCCCCACGATCCTCGCTCGCGCAGACGCCGCTCAGCAATGGCGACGTACTGGAAATCGTGCATTTCGTGGGCGGTGGGGATCATGATGACCCGAAAGACACGTGGAGCGTTGCCGGGCACACCTTCACCTCGCGTTTGATCGTGGGCACGGGCAAATACGCCGATTTCGCGCAGAACGCTGCCGCCGTGGAGGCAAGCGGAGCAGAAATCGTCACCGTGGCCGTGCGCCGCGTGAACGTGACCGATCCAAAGGCGCCGATGTTGACCGACTTCATTGATCCCAAAAAGGTCACCTACCTGCCCAACACTGCGGGCTGCTTCACCGGCGATGACGCGGTGCGCACCCTGCGTCTGGCGCGTGAGGCGGGCGGCTGGAACCTCGTCAAACTCGAGGTGCTGGGTGAGGCGCGCACGCTTTATCCCGACATGCGCGAAACGCTGAAGGCGTGCGAGGTGCTGGCGAACGAAGGCTTTCACCCGATGGTCTATTGCACCGACGATCCGATCGCGGCGAAGCAGTTGGAAGATGCAGGCGCGGTTGCAGTCATGCCACTGGGCGCACCGATCGGTTCGGGGCTGGGCATCCAGAACCAGGTAACGATCCGCCTGATCGTCGAAGGCGCGAAGGTGCCAGTGCTGGTCGATGCGGGTGTGGGGACCGCTTCAGACGCGGCCGTCGGTATGGAACTGGGTTGTGACGGCATCCTCATGAACACCGCCATCGCCGAAGCGAAAGACCCGATCCGCATGGCTCGGGCGATGAAACTGGCGGTTGAGGCCGGACGCGACGCCTATCTTGCGGGCCGGATGCAACGGCGCAAATATGCCGATCCCAGCAGTCCTTTGGCGGGCCTGATCTAGATCGCGCGTTATTTCTCGGCTCTGCCTTACGTTTAATTAACCACGTTTAGCGAAAGTGGTCCCCGCAACAGGGAGACCGACGTGACACTGGCCAGCACCTACACCGCCACCATCGGCGAAATGCGCGAATTCGCAAGCTTCAGCGCCGCCGAGCAGCGCTATATCAAGCGCAGCCTCGATGTCGGGCTTGCCCGCAGCGATGCTTTCAAACTGTGGGGTCGCAGCGAGGCAGAGACTGCCGCCATCCGCCGCCAATATGTCGTCTATCAGGACTTGAAGGCGCTGCGCGCGTTGGTCCCGGTCGATGGAACCATGGGGGAGGTGGAGCGGTTTGTGAGCAAATTGGTGCGCGTCGTTGTGTTCGATCTGGATCAGGAACGGCTGGAAAGTTTTTCCGCGTTTCGGTTCCTGTATGAACGCCTGCTTGGCCCGGCATCGCGCCCCTATCTGCCGTCCGCATTCTGCGCGGCAGCGGCGCTGCCGATGATCCGACCCCAGCAGCGCAAATTGTTGTTGCAGTCCTTGAGCGAAGCCGCAGCCACAGCCCCCGCCTGGTCTCAGCGAGCGCCGGCGTTCTACCCGGAATTTGTGGAGGATGTTGAGGCGGCTTGATTAGGCTGGAAAGCCCTGGCTTTGCAGGCGAAGCCAGACAAACTGGCCACCTCCGCTAAACCGTTTGCCCTTCAATAAAGCCCGTCGATCCGATCCTGATATCTTCCTCTGATCTTGTGGCGGCGGATCTTCATGCTGGGGGTCATTTCCTCGTTCTCGATTGAGAACGCCTCATCCGCAAATTCGTATTTGCGGATCTTTTCGATCACCGACAGGTCGCTGTTCGTGCGGTCAACCGCGGCGCGCACCGCCTTGCGGAATGCGGGCAGGTCCTGCAGCGCGACCATGTCGAATTTCTCGCCGTTTTCGCGCGACCATTCCAGCGCCCATTCGGCATCGGGCACGATCAGACCGACGACATAGGGGCGCTTGTCCCCGCTCACCATCGCCTGTGCGATTTCAGGTTGCAGGGTCAGCATCCCTTCGATCTTTTGCGGGGCGACATTGTCACCCTTGTCATTGATGATCATGTCTTTCTTGCGATCGGTGATGACAATGCGACCCTTGCTGTCCAGATGCCCGATATCGCCTGTGTGCAGCCAGCCATCCACGATCGTCCGTTCGGTTTCGGCATCGTTGCGCCAGTATCCGTGCATGACGAGTTCGCCCTGGCACAGGATTTCGCCATCTTGCGCGATCCTGATTTGGACCCCGCGCATCGGCGGGCCGACGGTCTCCATGCCGATCCCCGCAGCCGGGCGATTGCAGCTCATGATCGGGCCGCTTTCCGTCTGGCCGTATCCTTGCAGCAGGGTGAGGCCCATCGCGTCGAAGAAATTGCCGACTTCGGGGTTCAGCGGCGCGCCGCCCGAAACCATCGCCTTGATCCGGCCGCCGAATTTGGCGCGGATTTTCGGGCGCAACGTACGTTCGATCAGCGCATCCATCGGCCGGTCTCGCAGGCGGCGTTTGCCGTCCTTGCTCTTGTCCGCGATCTTCATGGCATTGCCCAGCAACAGGTTGGCGACTTTACCCTGCTTTTCGATCTGTTTCATGATCCGCGTGCGCAGAACTTCGAACAGACGCGGCACGACGACCATGATGGTAGGGCGCACCTCCTCGATATTCGAGGCGAGTTTCTCCAGCCCTTCGGAATAGAAAATCTCACCGCCCAGCGCGATGGGCAGATATTGCCCGGCGGTGTGTTCATAGGCGTGGGACAGCGGCAGGAAAGAGAGGAAGCGTTCGTCCTCCAGCCCGAAATCGGAGATCACGATCTCGCCCGCGCCTGCGATATTGCAAAGGATCGCGCCGTGGTGCTGTTTTACGCCGCGCGGCGCGCCGCCGGTGCCGCTGGTGTAGATGAGGCAGGCGGTGTCATCGCGTTTCATCGCTGCGATGCGCTGATCGACGGCGGCGCGCGCGGCGGCGGGGTCGCCCGCGATCAGTGCGTTCCATTCATGATAGTCAAATCCGGGCGATTGACGGCGATGCAGATCCTCGATCCCGATCACGTGTTCGATGATCCCGGTGCGCGCGATTGCACCGACCAGCGGGCCGAGCAGTTTTTCGGTCGAAACAATCACTGCGCGCGCGCCGGAATTATCGAGGATGTGCGCATGATCGCGCTGAGTGTTGGTGATGTAGGTCGGCACGCTGATGCAACCCGCCGCCATGATCGCCATATCCGCGATGCACCATTCGGGGCGGTTTTCGGAGACGAGCGCCACCCGGTCCCCCGCATTCAGACCCAGCCCCCGCAAACCTTCTGCCAGCAAACAAACCTGATCGGTCACTTCGTGCCAGCTTTGCGTGGTCCATTTACCGTCAGCCTTGCGACCAAGAAACGGTGCGCCGCCCTTTTGATCGGCGCGCATCAAGAACAGTTCGACCAGATTGTTGGCGCGGTCGATATCCTGAAGGACCGGGTGATCGCTGGGATCGATGACGGGATAGCTGGAATTCGGCATGTGTGGGGCGTGCACCTTGGGTTGGCTCCTCTCCTGCCCGCCCCTCATTGGAGGCGTTGAGCAAGTGTAGTGTGGTGTTGTTGCATCAGGTTACGCTGTGTTCGCCGTAGCGGCAAGCGCGCTTGCCGCGCTGCTATCTGCCCGCTGCTATCTGGCAGAAGGGTCATTCATAGGCGAGCATGGGTTCGAGCCGGGGATCGCGGGCGACCTCCCAGCTGATCTTGCCATCCGCGCCAACAATCCGGCGCAGCGCATTGGCTTTCAACGGAGCGCCAAAGCCTCGGATCTGCGTGTGCCCCAGGGCCTTGAACGTCTCTTCCATTTCCGCCAGCACGGTGCCCTCTTCATACACCACGGTCGATCCGAAAGACATGATCAGCGGCAGTGCCAGCGCCTCGTTCGCGGTCAAGCCGAAATCGAGCACGCCGATGATGGATCGCGCTGTCTGGACCGGGATCGTCGGCCCACCAGCCGCGCCGATCACCAGCACGACTTCTCCCTTGGCGTCGAAGACGATTGTGGGCGCCATCGAGGAACGCGGACGCTTGCCACCTTCCACCCGATTGGCGACAGGCTTTCCATCCTTTTGCGGGGTCAGGCTGAAATCGGTGAGTTCATTGTTGAGATAGAAACCTTCGAAAAACAGGCCTGATCCGAATGCTCCCTCGACGGTTGAGGTGTAGCTGACAGCATTGCCATCCTTGTCGACCACAGAGAAATGGGTGGTGCCGTTCTCCTGCGGATCGTCTCCGGGGGCAAAGGCGGTGGTGACGCCTTGCGGAGTGCCCGGTTCGGCGATGGTCAGCGCCTTGTCAGAGCTGATGAGAGCGCTGCGCTGCGCGATATAGGCCGGGGCTAGCAAGCCCTCCACCGGAACCGGTACGAAATCCTCGTCCCCGATATACAGATCGCGGTCGGCATAGGCGATGCGCTGCGATTCGAGGAACAGGTGCCAGAATGTCGGGCTGTCAGGGCCAAGCGCGGCAAGATCGAACCGCTCAAGTTGCCCCAGCATCTGCGACACAGCGACGCCCCCGGACGAAGGTGGGCCCATGCCGCACACCTTGTACACGCGGTATTTCGTGCAGACCGGATCGCGCAATTTTGCCTCGTAGGTTTCGATGTCCGCTGATGTCATACGCCCGTCCTGCGGGGTCTGTTCGCCAACATATTGCGCCAGACGATCCGCCATCACGAAATACATGTAGCGCGGTCCAGCCGCCGCCAGCGATTCAAGCGTGCGCGCAAAGTCGGGATTGCGCACCAGCGTTCCCACTGGCAGCGCCTCACCATCGGCGCCGTAGAAAATCGCGCGGGCCTCTTCCGTCATATCCGCGCGGCCCTTTGATTGGGTCAGCGAATCGTTGAGGCGGCGGTTCATCACAAACCCGTCACGCGCCAGCGCAATCGCAGGTCCGAACAATTCCGCCCATTCCAGCGTGCCATTCTGTGAATGCGCCTTTGCCGCGAGCGCAATGTTGCCCGGCACACCGACGCTAAGCCCCGAAAACACGCGCTGTTCGCGCGGCAGAACCTCGCCCTTTTCATCAAGGAACCGGTCCGGCGTGGCCGCAGCGGGTGCGGTTTCACGTCCGTCGAAAGTGATGACGCCTTGAGTGTCCGCATGCACCAGAAATCCGCCGCCGCCGATCCCGGAACTTTGCGGTTCAACCACGGTAAGCGCCAGCATCACGGCAATCGCCGCATCCGTTGCCGAGCCGCCCTTGGCAAGGATCGCGTCCCCTGCCGCCTGCGCGCGCGGATCAGCAGCACTGACCGCTCCTGTGTTTTGCGTGCCGACAATCGGCGCGGAGGCCACCGTGTCGATCTGTGTGGGAGCGCAGGCGCTTACGCAAAGCGCAAGCCCGATGAGTGTCGATGACGCGAGACGATGCAACATGGATGCTGTCGCTATTCGCTTCCCACGGCATCTGCAATGGTTGCAAAGCCTTCGCGCACCATCAACCGCTCGATCCCGCGGGCGATGCGGGCGCCCAGGCCTGGCCCCTCATACACCATCGCGGAATAGATTTGCACCAGACTGGCGCCTGCCTTGATCCGTTCCCACGCGTGGTCGGCGGTGGCGATCCCGCCCACTCCGATCAGAGGAACCGCGCCGCCGGTCGCCTTGCGGAAATCGCGCACGCGTTGCAGCGCAAGCGCGCGCAGGGGCGCTCCGCTCAGGCCGCCGGCTTCGCCAGCATGATGCGAGCGGAGATTGGGCCGAGAGATCGTCGTGTTGGAAACGATCAGCGCGCCCAGCCTCTTTTCCAGCGCAATGCGCGCTATGGCGTCGATATCGGCAAGTTCCAGATCGGGTGCGACTTTCAGAAAGATCGGCGGGGCGTTTTTTACCAGCCCGGCCGTTGCCGCATCGCGCGCCTCGATCACCCTGTCGATCAGTGCGGTCAGCGCGCCCTCATCCTGCAACGCCCGCAGGCCCGGTGTGTTGGGGCTGGAGACATTGACCGCAAGATAGCTGGCAATCGGGGCCATCATGCGCGCCATATCGGCGTAATCCGCAACCCGGTCCGCCGAATCCTTGTTCGCGCCGATATTCACGCCGACGATTCCATTTTTGCCAATACGCGCTTTCAGCCGGTTCAGCGCCGCCTCACCACCAGCATTGTTGAAACCCATGCGGTTGATGACGGCACGATCCTCCACCAGTCGGAACAGGCGAGGGGTGGGATTGCCGGTCTGGGGCAGCGGCGTGATGGATCCAACCTCGGTAAAGCCGAACCCAAGTCCCAGCAGCGCATCGGGGACTTGCGCATCCTTATCGAATCCCGCCGCGACGCCCACCGGATTGGGAAAGGTCAGCCCGGCAACCTCAATGGCTGCCGCGCCGGGGCGTGCAGGCAATCTGTTCGGCATTGCCTTCAACCCGGCAATGGCGAGTCGATGGCCAGTTTCCGAATCGAGAGCGAAGATGGCAGGGCGGGCAAGGCGGAAAAGCATGGTCCACCCCTATCGCATCCCCTCGCGTTTTCAAAAACACGTGAGCGTCAAAATCGTGCGCGCGCAACGCAAGTCTTTGATGTTGAAAGGATCGGTACGTCAGAGACCGGGCTATTTTTGGCAGGAAAGCGGAACTGTCGCTTGCATACAATCCAATGTTTGGCGCTGCGGCTAGATCGGCGATGCGACCCGAAGGGCTCGGAGCAGATTTGCAAAGAGTTCCTCAACTCAAATGGGCGGTCCGGTAATCCGGGCCGCCCTTTTTTTGATTAGCGTTTACCCTATCGTAACCACGCAAAACGGGCTAAGCGTCTGTAAACGGGGCGCGGGATGGATATAGAGCACGGAAATATTCGGGCCGATCAGGGGCGCAGCGCTGACGATGCGGTGATCGAGCTTACTGAAAGCTCGCTCATAGATGTCGATTACATCGCACCGCCGGACGGTCTCGGCAGCTTTATCACCACGCTGTATCATTTCCGCTGCGAAGAACGCGATTTTCGTGACGTGCAGCCCGCATCGATCGGGCACCTGGGCCTGTTTCCGTTCGGCAAGGGGGCGGCGCTGTTCGCCTCGGGCCAGCGTGACCCAAATCCCGAAATCGCTATCCTAACCCCGACGTCGGCGGCTGCAGCGCTGGTTGTCGAGGGTCCGTTTCACGCATTCGGCGCCGCGCTCACGCCGCTCGGTTGGGCGGCACTGACGGGGCTCAATGCGGGAAAGCACGGTGACCGCCTGATGCCTGCGAGGGATATCCTGGGCGCTGAGGTCGAGGTGTTTTGCCGACCTTTACTCGAAGAATACCGGACAGGTGCGCGGACCGGGCGCGAATGCGCTCTTGCTGTGGCGAACTTTATCGGAGGAGCACTGAAACCGGTCAATCCGCAACATATTGCGTTTATCCGGTCGGTGAACCTTTGGTTAGGCTCCGCTTTCAACCCGCGGATAGAAGACCTGCTGGACCGCGCCGCGTATTCAACCCGGCAGGTCCAGCGCCTGACAGAGCGGTATTTCGGGCTGCCTCCGCAAGCACTGGCGCGCAAATACCGAGCCCTGCGCGCGGCGGCCCTGTTGTCGCTGCCGTCTCTGACCCCTGAATTCGAGGCAGAACTGGGCGAGGCATTCTTCGATCAGCCGCACATGATCCGCGAGATCAAGCACTTTGTCGGCCGCACGCCCGCACGGTTGCGTCATGGCGACCAACCCTATCTGTCCGAAATGATCAGTATGCAGAACCTTCGCGAATTGGATCGTTAAGACGCAGGCTGGATAATTGCGGACGGTCCGCGCATTTCATATACCGACACCCGCCACCACAGGAGAAAACCTTTGCGCCGTACAATCTCGCTTGCCGCCTCCATCCTCGCGCTTGGGATAGCCATCGCGCCCGCTCCGGCATTTGCAGATGCGCACAGCGAAACCGCCGCAGCGTCTACCAGCGCCGCTGATCTTGCCCGGTTCTTCGAGGAATATGATGCGCAGCAATTGGCGCTGTCACCGCAATCAAAGGCCTATCGCGGCGTGCGCGATGAGGATTACGGCCAGTGGGATAATCCGTCCGATGCCGCCGCAGCGCGCGAATATCGCAAATTGCAGGAAGCGGCCGCCACCTTGCGCGAACGGTTCGACCCGGCGGACCTGACCAGGCAGGACGCCCTTTCGTTGCGCCTGTTCGACGCCACGGCAAAGCGCAGCGCTTCGCTGTTTCCGTTCCGCGAATACGATTACATCTTCGATCACCGCCGCGGACCGCACAATGATATTCCGGCCTTTCTGATCAACATTCACCGGGTGAGCGAGGTTGATCACGCCGCCGCCTATATAAGCCGGATCGCGGGGATCGGGCCACAGCTGGATTCGCTGCGGGTCGAAGCGCAGCAGCGCGCCGATGCCGGAATCATGCCGCCGGACTGGGTTTACCCCTATATCATTGCAGATCTGGAAGCGCTGATTGCGGCTGGCGACGGCAACGCCGTTCTGGAGGATTTCGAGAAGAAAGTCGCCTCGCTCGACATCAGCACCGCTGATATGGCCGATATGCAGGAGCGTGCGACACTTGCGTGGAACCAGTCCGCGCGCCCCGCCTATGAACGCCTGCTCACCGAGATGAAGCGCCAGCAGACCTTTGCGCCCGAAGAGGACGGCGTGTGGCGACTGCCCGATGGCGATGCCTATTACGCCGCCCAGCTCAAGAGCTACACCACCACCGATCTGACCGCCGATGAAATCCACGATATCGGCCTGCGCGAAGTCGAGCGTATTCATGGTGAAATGCGCGGCATCATGGCGAAAGTCGGGTTTGAGGGATCGTTGCAGGACTTCTTTGAATACACCCGCACCAACGACCGGTTCTATTACACCACGCGTGAAGCCTATCTGACGGATGCGCAGACCAAACTCGATGCGATGGAAACAAAGCTGCCCGAATTTTTCGGTCGCCTTCCCAAAGCACCGATGATTATCAAGCCGGTCGAAGCGTTCCGTGAAAAGAGCGGCGGCAAGGCATTCTATCAGAGCCCCGCCCCCGATGGTTCGCGGCCCGGCACCTATTACGTCAACCTCTACAATCTGCGCGACATGTCGAAAAACGAGCTGGAGGCGCTGGCCTATCATGAAGGCCTGCCCGGCCACCACCTGCAACGCGCGATCCAGACTGAACTGGGCGACCTGCCGCCTTTCCGCCGGTTTGGCGGGTGGACCGCCTATACCGAGGGCTGGGGCCTCTATACCGAGGAGCTGGGCCGCGACATGGGATTTTACCAAGACCCATATTCCGACTTCGGGAGGCTGGGCATGGAGCTGTGGCGCGCCTGCCGATTGGTGGTCGACACCGGCATCCATTCAAAACGCTGGAGCCGCGAAAAGGCGATCCAGTATCTCAAGGACACCACACCCAACCCCGAAGGTGACATCACCAAAGCGATCGAGCGCTATGTCACCACGCCCGGTCAAGCGACGGCATACATGATCGGCAAGCTCAAGATCATGGAACTGCGCGCCAAGGCCCGCGAGGAACTGGGCGATGATTTCGACATTCGCGGGTTTCACGATGCTATCCTTGTGAATGGGCCGGTGCCGCTGTCGATCCTCGAAGAAAATGTCGACAACTGGGTCGCAGCGACCAGAGCGGGCGGATAGTCGGATGGTGGGGCGCTGTGACCAGGTCTGAGACTTTCGCCAGTCCACGGATCGAATGGATCGCGCCCGCCAGGGATCTTGCGCCCTACCTGCATACTCTGTTTATCGTGCGCTCCGATGCGGGGCGCACAGAAGAGATGATGCCCGCATTTTCACCCCAGCTGTTCATGTTCGTCGTGGGCAAGGGCGCGATCCATTACTCCGGGAAAGAGCCGGGCCTGTCCGGCGACATTACGCTGAACGCCCCGATGTTCCACGCCGCGCCGATGGTGCTGGAAGGGCCGGTGCTCAATGTCGGCGCTTCGTTTACCCCGCTAGGCTGGGCGACATTCTGCGGGCTTCCGGCGGACGAGGTGGTCGACTGCGCGTTTGAGGCGATCACCGCGGTCCCGGTACATCATTTGAGCGAACTGGACCGGGCGCGCTTGCAATGCCGCGCAGGAAAGACCGGGGCGCGCGATCTTTGCACCGCTCTGGAGGCCACGATCAGGCAGGTTTGCTCTGATCCCGATCGCTCTGTGCGCACTGAACACATGCACCTCATAACGACGATTGAGGATTGGCTGGCCAGCGCCTTCAACCCTTCGATCGGTGACCTTTACGCTTCGGTCGATTTCAGTCAGCGGCAAGTGCAGCGGTTGTGTCGCCGGTATTTAGGAGTGCCACCGGCGCAATTGCTCAAACGCTATCGCGCGATCAGGGCGGCAATGCTGTTGGCAAATGACGATCTGTCGACCGAAGCGCGTGACGAGATGCTGGCCGCATATTTCGATCAGGCCCACCTGATCCGGGACATTCGGCGGTACACCGGTCGCACACCGCGAAGGCTGGCCGACGGGCAGTTTGCGAAGGAAATCTTCGATCCCGATGGGCATGGGCGAGCGGGAGACACTTTGCGCAAGTATTAGGCCACCTGGATCCTGTTCCACGAGCGTCGGTTTTTGCAAATGGCTTGAAATCGGACAAAAGGCTGCGTATTTCAAATACGACTCAATCACTCCGATTTAAGAACCGTTCGCAATTAGAGGCTTCGCCACGCGCCATGCGCTTATCCAATCTCGCTGATTACGCCGTTATCACGATGTGCCAGGCCGCCACCCATTGCGGCGATGGCCGGGTGAGCGCGGCTGAGTTGGCGAGCGAATCCGGACTGCCGGTGCCCACTGTGCAGCGGCTGGTGTCAAAGTTGACCGGCGCTGGCCTGCTGCGATCGGTGCGCGGGGCAAAAGGCGGGTTGCAACTGGGCCGACCGGCCGCCGCGATCACCGTCGCGGACATTGTTGAAGCGGTAGAAGGCCCCATCGCGCTGACTGTGTGCGTTGATACGAGTGGCGAATGCGATCATGAGGCCCGCTGCCACATGCGCCCGCACTGGCCGCTCATTAACTCCGCGCTGCGCCAATCGCTGGCTGCGATCACGCTCGAACACTTGCGCCAGCCTGCGCCTTCGCGGCCAGCGCACACTTCCAGTCCCTCCCTTCAGGAAACAGCGGCATGACCGACAATATCGACCTCAAGACCAAGACAGCTGAAGAGCCGGTGACGGACGCTGATGCACGCGCGGCGGCTGCCGGTGCGGCAGAATATGAACACGGCTGGTCATCCGACATCGAAACAGAATTTGCCGAAAAGGGCCTCAACGAAGACACCGTGCGGTTCATTTCGGGTAAAAAGAACGAGCCTGAATGGATGCTCGAATGGCGGCTGAAGGCGTTTCGCCTGTGGCAAACCATGGAAGAGCCCGACTGGGCCAAGGTCGGCTATCCCAAGATCGACTATCAGGGTGCATATTACTACGCCGCGCCCAAGAAGAAGATCGAACTGGATTCGCTCGACGAACTCGATCCGGAAATCAAGCGGATCTATGACAAGCTGGGCATCCCGCTGGGCGAGCAGGAAGTGCTGGCGGGGGTGAAGGGCGCGAAGAAGGTCGCCGTGGATGCGGTGTTCGACAGCGTCAGCGTCGCCACCAGTTTCCGCGACGAATTGAAGCGCGCGGGCGTAATCTTCCTCTCGATCTCAGAGGCAATCCGCGAATATCCCGATCAGGTGCGCAAATGGCTGGGCAAGGTTGTGCCGGTGCGCGACAATTACTTTGCGACGCTCAACAGCGCGGTCTTTTCCGACGGAACCTTCGTCTATGTGCCCGAAGGCGTGCGCTGCCCGATGGAGCTTTCAGCACCTATTTCCGCATCAATGCGGAGAACACGGGCCAGTTCGAACGCACGCTGATCATCGCGGAAAAAGGCAGCTATGTCAGCTACCTCGAAGGCTGCACCGCGCCGATGCGCGATGAAAATCAGCTCCACGCTGCCGTGGTTGAACTGGTCGCGATGGACGATGCCGAAATCAAGTATTCGACCGTGCAGAACTGGTATCCCGGCAATGCCGAGGGCGTGGGCGGGATCTACAATTTCGTCACCAAGCGCGCGCTGTGTCAGGGCGACCGTTCCAAGGTCAGCTGGACGCAGGTCGAAACCGGCTCTGCGGTGACGTGGAAATATCCCTCCTGCGTGCTCAATGGCGAGGACAGCGTGGGTGAGTTCTATTCCGTCGCAGTCACAAACAATTTTCAGCAGGCCGACACCGGCACCAAGATGATCCACAACGGCAAGAACAGCCGCTCGACCATCATCTCCAAGGGCATTTCGGCAGGGCGTTCGTCGAACACCTATCGCGGCCTCGTACGCGTCGGCCCGACCGCGAGCGGCGTGCGCAACTTCACCCAGTGCGACAGCCTGCTGCTCGGCGATCAATGCGGCGCGCACACGGTGCCCTATATCGAGGTGAAGAACCCCACCGCGCAGATCGAGCACGAGGCGACCACCTCCAAGATCAGCGACGAACAGATGTTCTACGCCCAACAACGCGGGCTGGACGAGGAAGAGGCCGTTGCGCTGATCGTCAACGGATTTGCCAAGGACGTGATGCGGCAACTGCCGATGGAATTCGCGGTCGAAGCGCAGAAGCTGCTGGCGATTTCGCTTGAGGGGAGCGTGGGGTGAGCGTTGATCTTTACGTAAGCATGCCGGTCGAAAGCTGGCCGAGTAACGAGCAAGTTCAACAATGTGTCGTGGAGCAAGGGTATCCGCTCATAATCGAGCGATTTCCAGCGCTCGACCACGCAACGACGGTTACAGACGGCGCGATGGTTCGGCTAGGTAGTGGCGGGCAAGCTTACCTAGAGGGGAGCCTATTCCCGGCCCACCTTTGGCCAAGCGACGTATCGGACTTGAATGCCCGGCTTAGTTCGTTCTCGGATTTCTCGATCGATGACGGGGACGCTGTCATGTCGATCCACACCCGTTCCATCAAGGAAATGCGCGCCGCCAGCTATGTTGTCGCGTCGCTTATCGTATGTTTCGATGGGATTGGTCTTGACCCACAAGGCAACACGGGCGGCAAAAGTGAATTCGCCGAAATGTTGATCATGGGTGCCAATCAACTCGAAGGCATGGACGAACAATGACCACCCGTAAAACCCTCGCCCTCAACCCCGAGGCTGCCGCCGCCGATGCCCCCGCGCTCAAGAATAAGGGCCGCGGGTGGGAGATTTCGGATTCGCGGATCGATGCTGCCCAGTCCCACCTTCGCAACGGGCGCATTCTTGCCATTTCGAAAAACGGGAGCCTCTCTTGAGCGATCTTGAATTCAACGTGGGCGACGTGGTCCGCCTCAAATCGGGCGGGCCGCTGATGACTGTCCAGCAGGCGAAATATGCCGACAACATCGTGTGCACGTGGTTTGGCGAGAACAACACGCGCCTGACCGAGGGGTTTCACCCGCGTACGCTCAAGTTCGATGAGGTCACCGGATGACCGACCGCAAGACCCTGAACCTGCGCCCGCCGTCCGATACCGACCTTGGCGATACCCTCAACAAGAAGGGTCGCGGCTGGAAGATTTCGGACAGGCGGCTGGATGAGCTGCACGATCGCGCGCGCGAAATGCGCCGCTTTGCCTCGCCTGCGAACAAGGCGCTGGCGGCGAAATTCGCGAAGGCCGATCTGGGCCGCAACACGTTCAAACGCTTTGCCGTGGTCGGCAGCGCGATTGTCGACTTCAATTGCCACAATCTCGGCATGGCGATCATGATCGACGAGGAAGATGCGGACGAAGCCCTGGCCAAACGCCGTGACAAAAGCCTTGAGGCGGTCGGCATCCGGGTGATGCGGATCAAGGCGGGCGACATCCTCGACAACATGGACGCAGTATTGCAACGCGTCACCGCCGGAATGCGGATCCGCATTGCCGACAAGGGGCAGGCGCGTCGACAGCGTTTCAACCAGCCCGGTTCCGGCCGCACCTGACACCTAATGAAAATTGGAAACGAACACTCATGATCCTGTCCTCACTAGCCCTTGCAATCAGTCTTCAATCCGCAGGCGAAACCCTTGTGGCGATCAAGAATGACGATCCGGAAAGCTGGTCAGTCGAATATCCGCGCATCATTCGGCCATTTGTAGTCGAATATCGCAACTGCCTCGCTTCTTCGGATCGCCGCGTCACTGGCGAGGCGAACTTCGAGGTCCAGCACGCCGCCGATGTGCCGCGTTGCGAGACACTTGGTGAACAGGCAAAGGCGCGCGCAAACGAGGCCATGCGCGGATCGAAAACGGCGATTGGTGCGCAAGAAGTCGATCAGCTGTTCCGCAATATCGGCTTGATCCACGTCGCGCGGGGACGCGATCTGGACGATCAGTTTCGGCAGCGCATGATTGCGTCTGAGAACGCCGTGACGGAATACGAAAACGAAAGGCCGCGCGGTCTCGTGCTCGAACTGCGCGATGCCTCGGTGGTAAAGGCGCGCACCGATGCAACCGCCGCCCAAACCGGAAAGACGATGAATGCTCAAGATTGAAAACCTCCACGCCACGGTTGGTGACGGTGACAATGCCAAACCTATCCTGAAAGGCCTGACGCTGGAAATCGCCGCTGGCGAAATTCACGCCATCATGGGGCCGAACGGCGCGGGCAAATCGACGCTCGCCAACGTGCTGGGCGGGAAGCCCGGTTATGACGTGACGCAAGGGTCGGTGACGTTCAAGGGCGCGGACCTGTTTGCGCTCGACCCGCATGAACGCGCGGCGGAAGGCCTATTTCTGGGCTTTCAGTATCCAGTTGAAATCCCCGGTGTTTCCAACGTTCAGTTCCTGCGCGAGGCGCTGAATTCGCAACGCAGGTATCGCGATGAAAAACCACTTTCGGGCGGCGACTTCCTGAAGCTTGCGAAGGAAAAAGCGGGCCTGCTGAAGATGGATATGGACATGCTCAAACGGCAGGTAAATGTCGGCTTTTCCGGCGGCGAGAAAAAGCGCGCCGAAATGGTCCAGATGGGCATCCTCGACCCGAGTTTTGCCGTGCTGGACGAAACCGACTCCGGGCTCGATATCGACGCTTTGCGGATCGTGGGCGATGGCATCAATGCGATCATGCGCGCCCCCGACAAGGGCGTGTTGCTGATCACGCATTACCAGCGTCTGCTCGACGTGGTGAAGCCCGACAAGGTTAGCGTGCTGGCCGATGGTCGCATCGTCCAGACCGGTGGACCCGAACTCGCCCTGCGGCTTGAGGCCGAAGGCTATGACGCGGTGATGGCAGATGCCTGAAGCCGCGATCCTCCCCACCACCCTTCCGACCCGCCGCGATGAGGCTTGGCGCTATGCCGACATTGCCGCGCTTGAGCGGATTGGTGCGGATGCCCTCGGCCGGTGGAAGGACGTTATTCTGGAAGACGGTGAGACCCGCCGTCACGCTATGGTGATCGGCAGCGATACGCCCCAGCTCATCCGCATCCGACTGACGCTGGGCGATGCGGCGCGCGCGGAATTGTTCGTGACCAATGTCGGCACGGATTACACCCGGCTGGAAGTGGAAGTGACGCTGGGCAAGGGAGCGCATTTCGAATTTGGCGGGGTGACGATCGGCGGCGGCGATGCGGTGCGCGAATTCGTCACCACCTGCGTCCATGCCGAGCCTGAGGCCACCAGCAATCAGATCGTTCGCAGCGTCCACTGGGGCACCGGTACAGGCAATTTTCTGGGTGAGATCAAGGTCGCGCGTCACGCGCAAAAGACCGACGCCGCGCAGGATTTCAAGGGCCTGCTGCTGGAAGCCGGGGCGAGTGCGAATGCTGTCCCGCAACTTGAAATTTTTGCCGATGATGTGAAGTGCGCGCATGGCGCAACCGTTGGCCAGCTGGACGAGGCCGCACGGTATTACATGGCTGCGCGGGGCCTCTCGCCCGATCAGGCGCAGCGGCTGCTGGTGCAGGCATTCATCGGCGATGCTTTCGTCGAATTGCACGATGAGGCCGGGCGCGAACGCCTGCTCAAGGCTGCACTGGCCGCGCTGGAGGGGGCCGCGCTGTGAACGCTCCGGCCACCATATCCCGCGATTTGCGGGCCGACTTTCCGGGTCTCGTCACCCGCGATGGTTCGCCTTGGCATTACCTCGATACCGGCGCGACCGCGCAGAAGCCGCGTGCTGTGATCGATGCAATGGCGCGCGCGCTGGGTGAGGATTACGCCACCGTCCATCGCGGGGTCTATGCCCGCTCTGCCGAAATGACGCAGGCATACGAGGCGGCGCGGCGGCGGATCGCAACCTTTGTCGGCGGGGCGGAGGATGAAATCGTCTTTACCCGCGGCGCGACCGAGGCAATCAATCTGGTCGCCAACAGCTGGGGCCGGGCAAACCTGAAACCGGGTGATCGCATCCTGCTCTCGCAGCTGGAGCATCATTCCAACATCGTGCCGTGGCAGATGATCGCGGAGGCAACGGGCGCGCAGATTGATGTGTGCCCGCTGACCCATGATCACCAGATAGACCTCGATGCGGCAGAGGCGATGTTGACGCAGGCGCATAAACTGGTCGCCTTCGTCCATGTCTCCAACGTCACCGGCGGACTGCTCGATGCGCCGCGCGCGGCGGCCATGGCCCACAATGTCGGCGCAAAGCTGCTGCTGGATGGGTGCCAATCCGCCCCGCACATGCCGGTCGATGTGGGCGCGCTGGGCTGCGATTTTTACGTCTTCTCGGCGCACAAGCTCTATGGCCCGACCGGGATCGGGGCGCTTTGGGCGCGACATGATATTCTGGATGCCATGCCCCCGTGGGAGGGCGGCGGCGCGATGATCGACCGCGTCACCTTCGAAAAGACCACCTACGCCCCCGCACCGCAGCGGTTTGAGGCAGGCACTCCCGCGATTACCGAAGCCATCGCATTTGCTGCCGCCGCCGACTACGTCGATGCGGTAGGCCGGGCGCGCATTCACGAGGCCGAGACGGTTTTGGTAAGGCGCCTGCGCAGCGAACTGGGCGCGATGAACGACGTCACGCTGTATGGCCCCGCTGACAGCGCCGGGATTGTCAGCTTCACTCTCGATGACATTCACCCGCACGATCTGGGCACGATCCTGGACGAGGCGAACGTCGCGATCCGCGCCGGACACCATTGCGCGCAGCCATTCATGGACTATGTCGGTATCCCGGCAACAGCGCGCGCCAGCTTTGGTCTGTATTCGACCGACGCCGATATCGACGCCTTGCTGAACGGCATCGCCCGCACCCGCAAAATCTTTGGCAAAGGATGAGGATATGAACAAGCCAGCCGATGAAAAGAGCTTTGTCGCCGCGCCTGCGCCCAATGATGAGCTGGCGCAAAAGCCGCCGCGCGCGCGGGTTTCTGACGCGATTGAGGATGGCGAAGTCGCAGCCACTGCTCCAGAACGCCGCCAGCGCGATTATCTCGAAGGCTTCCTCTCCGCCACGCCGCCGCAGGATGGACCGGGCGGTGCGGGCAGCGAATTGCAAGCCGATGTGATCGCTGCGCTGAAAGAGATTTTCGATCCGGAAATTCCGGTCAACATTTACGATCTTGGCCTGATTTACGGCGTCGAGGTGGATGACGCTGCCGATGTGACGATCCTGATGACGCTGACCACGCCGCATTGCCCGGTGGCCGAAACCATGCCGGGCGAAGTGGAGCTGCGCGCATCCTCTGTTCCCGGTATCCGCGATGCCGAAGTCCAGCTGGTTTGGGATCCGCCGTGGTCGCCGGAAAAGATGAGCGATGAAGCGCGGCTCGAACTGGGGATGCTGTGATGACGACGCTCAAAAACCGCCCCGCCGCCGTAAACCTGACACAAGGGGCGCAGGACCGTGTCGCCCACTTGATGGGCAAAGCGCCCGAGGGCGCAATCGGCGTGAAGCTCTCAACCCCGCGCCGGGGCTGTTCGGGCCTCGCCTACTCAGTGGATTACGTCACTGAGGAGGCCAAGTTCGACGAGAAGATCGAGACGCCCGGCGGCGTGCTGTATATCGACGGCGCGAGCGTGCTCTACCTGATCGGATCGACGATGGACTGGGTGGAGGATGATTTCACCGCCGGTTTCGTGTTCGAAAACCCCAACGCCAAGGGCGCGTGTGGCTGCGGTGAAAGTTTCATGGTATAGGCCAGCTTATGCCGAGGCGTGATCTTCCCCAGCGCAACGTTCTTGCCGATCTGGCGCGCATTGGCGCCGGACTGGGCACGGTGGCCATGTTGGCAAGTGCCGCGTTTGTATCGCGCAAGCGGCAGGCCAAACCGGATATGCGAACCGGCACGCGCGGCCTTGATGCCATCCTGCGTGATAACGGGAATCGGCGTCGCAAACCACCCGAAGCAGGCATTCCGATACCTGCCGTTCCGCCCACCGGGCCACTGCCTAAACAGGGCGGGGCCGAAGCGCCGCTGGACTTGGCGCGTTAAGCTCTATTCCCCAGCCGCGATCCTTGCGATCAGGCGGCTTTCCAGCTCATCGACTTCGCCATCGCCGTCGATCATCGCTTCCAGCCATTGCTGTTCATTGTCGGTGACTTCGTTGCCAGCTGCCTCCAACGCAGTGTAATCGGTGCCACTGTTGTCGGGGGTGCCGCGCTGCCCAAACACCTTTCCGAAATGGTTGGCCACTTCTGGCGCCTCTTTCACCACGCGCGCCAGGAAACGCCCGACATTGGGGCTGGCGTCAGCGACGAAGGCCTCCAGCTCCAACTTGCGTTCGTGGCTCACCTGCGCATTTTGCAGCGTGAAGCCCTTGAGGAAATTCGCCACGCCGTCGAGGAACAGATCATCCCATTCGGGAGCGTTCTCTTCTTCCAGCGTCGCGTCCTTCAGTCGGAACAGCATCTCCGCGTCAAAGCGCGTTACCGCGGCCGGGCCGTGCCCGCCGCTGGCAAAGATCACGCGGCGCACGATCCGGCATTCCGCTGAGCTGATATGCGTTGCCGACAGCGCACCGCCGCAGCGCGTCGGCCCGGTGCCGCTCAACACTTCGCGTTCGATCTGGGAGAGCACGTAATCCTTGAGCTTTACCGGAGTGTTTTCCGCGCGTTCGAGGATGCGGACCAGCACCTCCAGCTCGGCCATGCTTTCGACCGCGCCATCATGGTTGACCTGTGCGATCAGCCAGCCGGCTTCGTCTTCGGTGCATTGGCGGCGCGGGGGGCTGCCATTGAGCACGAATTCGGTAATAGCCTCACCGAAGAAATCGCACCATTCCCCGCTCCGGTCGTTCAGGGCATTGTTGAGCGCGAACAGCGCCTCAGCCTCGTCACGGTGGATAATGCCGTCGCCCCAGCCCTGCTGGCGCAACGCCAGCACTTCTTGCGAAGTAACCTGTCCGTCAGCTGCCGCGCGCTGGGCGAGATCCTTGAAATGGGTCGTCATGGTCGTGGGTGCCCCTGTGGTGCCATTCTCATATCTGTCAGAGGGCATCGCACGACCATGCTTAAAACCGCGTTACCACGAAGCCTTATTGCTGTTGTTCGACCTCGCGGATGCAGCGGGCGCGGTCGGTCGGGGTGCCGCCTACGCGCAGCCGCGTCTCGACATGGGTGGCGACAGGCTGAGCCCCCGATGCCAGCGGATACAGAAAGATGTCGAGCACACAGGCATGCGAGATGAATTGCAGTTTGCGCGCGTCCCCTTCGGTCAGGTCGATGCGTGCGGTGCCAAACCGGCGGGTCAGCGTCGCCGCCTCCTTACCGATGATGCCGCCGATGTCGCCGCCCTGCATCACGCGCGGGTTCACGAATGTTCCGGTGGTCGGCGCGCCGGTGCCGCTGCCACCTACCGCCGGTCGCGGCGCGGAGGTTGCGCCGGTTACGCCTCCAGTCCCCGAACAGCCTGAAATCGCCAGAGCTGCACAAATCACCCAAAGCCTACGCAAGACCATTCTCCTTGTCGGCGACCACGGCCATGCGACGTTGCACCAGATGCGTGCCCGCCGCCGCACCGATTACGGGGGCGACCAAATTGATGAACGGCACCAGCATCAGCGCCGCAATCGCTCCGCCCAGCGCGAACCGCTGCGATTTCGCGACCGGATTGCCCGCCGTATCGCCGCCGCAATGCCGCAGCCACCCCATATCCGTCAGCTCGCGGCCCAGCAGCACCGCGTTGACCAGCAGAAACACCACCGCCGGGCCGATCGCGGTGAACAACAGCAGCCCCGCAACCGGCAGGGCCAGCGCGTTGAACAGCAGCGCACGCCCTGCGCCTTTCAGCGAGTTGGCTATATCGCGATGGAGCGGCAGGGGCCGGGCCAGTGCTGCGGCCGCCGGATAATGTCGCACCTCGACCGCGGCGACGATTTCATCCGCGAACAATTGCAGCACGGCCAGCGCAACCACGCGAAACAGCAGCCAGCCCGCTGCAATCGCGATGATCGCCGCCGCCGCTGCCTCGGCCAGTCCGCCGGTCGACCAGGAAAGCTCTGTCCCAATCCATATCAGCGCATAATACAGCCCCAAGCCCAGCGCCATGAACACCGCCACGGTAATCGCTATCGTCTTTACCAGCACTCGCAGGATGGCGGGATCGGCAATCTGGCCTACCGCCTTTGCAAGAGCTGAAAGTACCGCGCGCATCGTGGGTATCCGATGCGCTGCCGGGTTGCCCGCTGTCAAACCCGTTATCAAACTTCTTATGCCCCAAAATCCTTGGACAATGCGGCACGCGCGGCTAGGCGCTTTGCCAACGCCATCCGGCTCAATACCAACCAACAGGATATCCCCTCCGTGACTGACCCACGTTATGACGTTGTCGCCATTGGCAATGCCATCGTCGATATCATTGCCGCCTGCGATGAAGACACTCTTGATGAGCTGCAATTGGCGCGCGGCGGGATGACTCTGGTAGATGCCGAGGGCGCAGACCGGCTGTATGACGCGATGGGCCCCGCGACCGAGAAATCGGGCGGTTCAGCAGCGAACACTCTCGCCGGGCTTTCGCAACTGGGTGTGCAATGCGCGTTTATCGGCCAGGTTGCCGATGATCAGTTCGGCAAGGTCTTCGCCCATGATATCCGCGCCGCCGGCATAGATTTCGACACGCCGATGCGCGAAGACGATCCGCCGACCGGGCGTTGCCTCATTTTCGTGACGCCCGATGGCGAGCGGACCATGAACACGTTTCTGGGCGCGGGCCAGTTCCTGCCCGCCGCAGCGCTGGACGAAGAGCTGATTGCCAGCGCCGCGATCCTCTATCTCGAAGGATACCTCTGGGATCCCGAAGAGCCGCGCAAGGCGATGCGCCGCGCAATCGAGGTCGCGCGCAATGCGGGACGCAAGGTCGCCTTCACCGCCAGCGAGAGCTTTGTAATCGAACGCCACGGCGACGATTTTCGTGACCTGATAGAGAATGGTCTGATCGATATCCTGTTCGTCAACGAAAGCGAGCTGGCAACGCTGACCGGGAAGAGCGATTTTGAAGCCGGTATCGCGGCGGTGGCCGGTAAAGTCCCGGTTCTGGTCGCGACCCGCAGCGAAAAGGGCGCGATCGCGATTGCTAATGGTGAGCGTGCCGAGGTGGCTGCCGAACCGGTGGCACGCGTGATCGACACGACCGGAGCGGGCGATCAGTTTGCGGCGGGCTTCCTTTCAGGCCACGCAAAGGGTGCGCCGCTGAAGGAATGCCTGCGACGCGGCGCGATTGCGGCGGCGGAAGTGATCTCGCATTACGGCCCCCGGCCCGAAGCCGATTTGAAGGCGCTGATGGCAGAGAAACTTTAACGCGTCGTCGCACAGGGAGGGCGCGCACAAGCAGGGGCGCAAAATTGACAACGTGAATGGCAGGTTTCGGCACGGTACGATTCAATGTGCTGGCGTTGCAGACTGCGTTCAGGGCGCGGGCCGATAATCGTTGCGTTGCAACGTCACCATGTAGTCCGCGACCACTTGCGCTTCCTCACGGCTCAGCTCGAACTCCATCAGATCGGGGTAATTGTGCGCGTCGATCAGCCAGCTCGCCAGAGTTCGTTCAGACAGCCCCCGGCGATTGGCAATCGCATCGAAGGGCGGCGCGGCAGGGTTGGGCGAGATAAACGGCGCTTGCACCCCATGGCAATCCCCGCACACCCCCTGCACCAGATCTGGCACCGGCACAGGTGCGGGCGCCGCTGCGATAACAGCAGGCGGACTATCCGCACTCTGGCAGGCGGTAAGGCTGCCAAGCATGGCGATCAGGGCGAGGGTGTGAGTGCGGTGTGTCATGCAGCCCAATTATCAGCATCGGGTGCGCTGCGCATTGACACGGATCAATCGCCGAGTCCGCGCGCCACTTCCCGCCAGCCGATGTCGCGGCGGCAAAAACCGGTGGGAAAATCCACCGCGTCAACCGCCGCATAGGCTGCGGCTTGCGCTTCGCTCACATTCGGAGCGCAAGCTGTGATATTGAGCACGCGGCCTCCGCTGGCGACCAGCGTGCCATCTTCCAGCGTCGTGCCAGCGTGAAAGACCTTCGCGCCGCCTTCCTCTGCCGCGCCCAGCGCAATCGCGCCGCCTTTTTCGGGCGTGCCGGGATATCCCCTTGCCGCCATCACCACGGTCAGCGTGGTGTCCTCGCGGAATTGAGCCACCACCCCGGCCAGTTCGCCGCGCGCGCAAGCCAGCATGATCGCAGCCAGATCGCCATCCAGTCGCATCATCAGGACCTGACATTCAGGATCGCCGAACCGGCAATTGTATTCGATCAGCTTTGGCCCGTCCGCCGTCAGCATCAGCCCGGCATACAGCACGCCGGAATAGGGCATTCCGTCCGCGCGCATCGTATCGACTGTCGGGCGGATAATCTCGGCAATCGCGCGATCCTGCAAGGCCTGCGTGAGCACCGGGGCGGGGGAATACGCGCCCATGCCGCCGGTGTTGGGGCCAGTGTCGCCCTCGCCCACGCGCTTGTGATCCTGCGCGGTGCCGAAGGGCAGGATCGCGGTGCCATCGGTTAATGCAAAGAAGCTCGCCTCCTCGCCTTCGAGAAATTCCTCGATCACCACTTCAGCGCCCGCGTTTCCGAACTGACCGTCGAACATGCCCGCCAGCGCGATGTCCGCGCCCTCTATCGTATCGGCGATGACCACGCCCTTGCCCGCCGCCAACCCATCGGCTTTCAACACGTAAGGCGCAGTAAACCGGCTGAGCGCAGAGCGCGCCTCCTCCACGGTCGTCGCGCGGACATAATCGCCGGTCGGGATATTGGCGCGCGCGCACAGATCCTTGGTAAACCCCTTGGAGCCTTCCAACTGCGCGGCGGCGGCAGACGGGCCGAACACTGCGATCCCGGCGGCGCGCAGACTGTCACCAAGGCCATCGACCAATGGAGCCTCCGGCCCGATCACCACCAGATCGACTGCGTTGTCCCGGCAGAATTGCACGGTGGCGGCGTGATCGCCCGCATCCAGCGCGACGATTTCAGCTTCTTGCGCGATGCCCGGATTGCCCGGCGCAGCGAACAGGCGGACAACGCTCGGGGATTGCGCCAGCTTCCACGCTAGCGCATGTTCGCGGCCTCCCGATCCCAGCAACAGGACATTCATGGCGCGCGCTCCCTCTTCAATCTCCGACAATGACGGGCTGGTAGCGCGCGTGAGCGAAGGCGACAACGCACAGCCGCTCTCGATCACCGAAATTTCGGGCCTGCTGAAACGCACCGTGGAAGACCGGTTCGGACATGTGCGCCTGCGCGGAGAACTTTCAGGGGTGAAGCGCGCGGCGTCGGGCCATATGTATTGCGCGCTGAAGGACGAAGGCGCGGTGCTGGACGGGGTGATGTGGCGCGGCAATGCCGGGCGGCTGGCGTTTTTGCCCGAAGACGGGCTGGAGGTGATCGCCACCGGCAAACTGACGACCTATCCGGGCCGCTCAAAATACCAGATCGTGATCGACCACTTGGAGCTCGCGGGCGAGGGCGCGCTGCTGGCGCTGCTTGAGAAAACCCGCGTGCGGCTGGCGGGAGAGGGACTGTTCGATGAGGAGCGCAAGCGGCAACTGCCGTTCCTGCCGCGCACCATCGGCGTGGTCACATCGCCAACCGGATCGGTTATCCGTGACATCCTGCATCGATTAGCGGACCGGTTTCCCACGCATGTGATCGTGTGGCCTGTGCTGGTGCAGGGGCAGGGCGCAGCGGAACAGGTTGCGGCGGCGGTCCGGGGATTTTCGGATATTCCCGCCGGAGGTCCGGTGGCGCGACCCGATCTGGTGATCGTCGCACGTGGCGGCGGATCGATCGAGGATCTGTGGAGCTTCAACGAAGAGGTTGTTGTGCGCGCCATTGCCGATTGTACCATTCCGGTTATCTCGGCGGTGGGTCACGAAACTGATACGACCTTGGCGGATTACGCTGCGGATCGCCGCGCGCCCACGCCCACGGCGGCGGCGGAGATGGCCGTGCCCGTGCGCGCCGATCTCGACGCAACGCTGGCCGATTACGCCGCACGCCAGCGTCGCGCCGTGCATCGCCCGGTGGAACTGGGGCGCGAACGGCTGGAGGCACGCGTGCGGCGACTGCCCCGGCCCGAAACGCTGCTTCAACCCCACGCCCAGCGGCTCGACGATGCGGGCGAGCGCCTGCGCCGGGGGCTGACCATACGCGCGCAGGCCGGGCGAGAGCGATTGACCGGGATCGCCGCACGACTTTCCCCCAATATGTTAACCCGCGCACATCGCGATGCCAGCGTTCGCCTGACCAATGCGCGGCTTTTGCCTGCCTTGATAGAACGCCCGTTGTCTGCAGCGCAGGAAAAGCTCGACGCGCTGGCCCGGATCGCCAGCCAGTTGCACCCGGAAAAGCCGCTTGAGCGCGGCTATGCGATCGTCCGGGCTGTCGATGGCACCGCGATCACCGCGCGGGCAAAAGCTGCGACACAGGCCGCCCTGACGCTGCAATTTCGCGATGGGGAGCTGGGCGTTGTGCCCGCTGGATCATCGCCTCCAGCCCCCGTCCCCGCCCCCTCAAGAAAGCCCAGGTCGTCGCCCACAAAACCGCGACAAGATGATTTGTTCGGCTAGGTGCATTTATGCTACGCTGCGCGCCATGCTGATGTCCTCTTCCGAAAAGCCGGCCAAACTTTACTACGGCCCTTCGACCTTTCGCGTGCTGCGGTCCGGTGGCCACGTGCTGTGCGCCGTATCAGGCGTGACGATTCCGCTTGAGGAATTACGGTATTGGAGCGCGGACCATCAGGAGGCATATGCCACGCCTGAAATCGCAACCCGGCGGCTGCTGGGTCAGGCATGATTCCCCGATAATGCGACGTTACAATGTGCTTGGAATGCTGGGCGCGTTTGCCCTGTCGGGATGCGCGGCGAATGAACCGGCGTCGGTTGAAAGCGCGCGTTCGGGAGCGCCGGACGTTGCCGAGAGTGGCGCAGCACAGGCGATTGCGCCTGATCCGGTGCTTCAGAAGGTTTCAGCTACGCAGGCTGATGTCATGGGGTGGCAACACACCGGCTTTTCCTTTGGCGCCGGGACGCTCACGCAGGGCGGTTTTATTCGCGGGCTTGCCCCGAAGGGTACGGTGCGCGCGACCCTGGGCGACGAGGAATTGGAAATTGCCGCTGACGGTACGTTCTTCGCCGCCTTCGACCGAGACAGTCCGACATCGCTGGTTCTCAGCGCGCAGCTCGATTCGGGCCAGCTTCACGGTGAGACCCTGACGATCGCCCCGCGCGATTGGCAAATCGAGCGAATCAATGTCGCCAAACGCGCCGGACGTTCGAGCGAGGCGTACTGGCAAAAGCGTGAACCCGAATACAACGCAATCAACGCGGCGCGCGCTCTGCGGACCGGAGCGACAGGTTGGCAACAGGACTTCATCTGGCCCGTGAAGGGGCGCATTTCAGGCCGGTTCGGCCGCCAGCGCATCTATCGCGGAGAGCCGGGCGCGTATCATTCGGGCATCGATATCGCGCCAGGCGCGGGCGTGCCGTTTGTCAGCCCCGCTGCCGGCGTGGTGGTGTTGGCGCGCACCGGCTTCAGTCTTGAGGGCGGGCTGATCATCATCGACCATGGCAACGGCCTCAACAGCGCGTTTCTGCACGCTTCGCGGATCGCAGTGAGCGAGGGTGAGCGCGTGACGCAGGGGCAGCATATCGGCGATGTGGGCGCGACGGGCCGCGCGACCGGGCCGCATCTGCACTGGAGCCTGAAATGGAACGATGCGCGGCTCGATCCGCTGCTGTTCACCGGGCCGATGGAATGAGCAAAGCCGATGCGCGGCGGTATAGAGCCGGGCGAGCGGAGCGATGAAACGACGGCTTGCCCTGATCGCTTTGCTGGCACTCGCAATCGCGCCGGGCACATGGGTGCGAACCCAGGTTGAAGAGGGATTTGGCGGATCGATTACACTGCGCCGCCTACAGGGACCATCGCCGACAGTGCGCGATGGCTGGCAATTGCGCGGCGTATGGGAGTACGAGGCGGAAAGCATGATGTTTGGCGGATATTCCGCGCTGCTGGCACTGGACGATGGCACCTTGCGAGCCTTCTCCGACCGCGGAACGCGGTTCACGTTCCTTGAGCCCGATCAACCGCAGCCGGGCGTGGTGCGAAGCCCGACCGAACGCTCTGTGCGATACATGGACGCACAACCGGTCGACGATAAATACTATTATTTCCTGTGGGATATAGAATTGGCCACGCGTGATCCGGCATCGGGCCGATATTGGCTGGGCTATGAGAATTATCACGGATTTCAGCGTTTTTCCGCGACGAGTGAGCCACAAGGCGTCCGAATCGTCGACAAGGAAGTGGAATGGCCGGGAAATTCGGGCGCAGAGGCGATGGTGCGGCTGAATGATGGCCGGTTCATCATCGTGCCCGAACACGGGAAAGATGGCCTGATATACCCCGCCGATCCGGTCGACGGGGCCAAGGCCACAAGTTTGATCTATCGCTCGCCGATCGCGGGGTTTGGCATTACCGATGCCGTGCAGTTGCCCGACGGGCGATTGATGTTGTTGTTACGCAAAGTGGCATGGGGCTGGCCGCCATTCGAAGTTCGGATCGCGATAGCCGACGTTCCGCAGGCAGGTGATCGCCAGGTTCTGGCTCCGCGGATCGTCTTGGATCTCACCGGCACAGTCCCCCGCGACAATTACGAAGGGATCGCTGTGCGCCCGAGAGATGACGGGACGTCAGACGTTTGGCTGATTTCCGACGACAATCTATCCTCGATCCAGCGCACGCTCGTGGTCAAATTGCACTTCGACCCTGCCGCGGCAGGCGCACCGGTGCCATCGGCAAAACAAAAGGCGCGCGAGTAGCCCTCGCGCGCCTGCCTGTTTCAGTTGCCCTTGCGAGCCGCGAATCAGGCCGCGAGTGTCGCAGCCTTTTTCAGCTCACGCTTCACCTTGAGAGCGCGCGAGGACAGTTTTTCGTCCTTGGTCTTCAACAGCCAGTTATCCAGCCCGCCATTGTGCTCAACCGAGCGCAGGCCGTGTGTCGAAACGCGAAACTTGAAGCTGCGCTCCAGCTTTTCGCTCAGCAGCGTGACGTTCTGCAGATTGGGCAGAAACACGCGCTTCGTCTTGTTGTTGGCGTGGCTCACATTGTGGCCCGTCTGGCGACCCTTGCCGGTCAGTTCGCAAATACGCGACATGCTATCTCTCGTCTTGTTAAACAGTGGCGGGCGCCCAAAACGTGCCGTCGCCTGTTTGGCGGACCAGACACAAAGGTTTCCCGGGAAGCGCGCCGCATACCCACGCATCCCCGAATCGTCAAGCTGGAACAATATGCGATGTTCGTGCATTGCATTGGCCAAGCGCCTTGGAGACCGCATCGGGTTTATCTTTCGCGCCGTATGGAGGTACCTCATGAAAAAGTTTGCTATTGCCACCCTGACTGCATTCGCCACGTTGTCGCTGGCCGCGTGTGATGTCGACCAAACCGAAGAAGGCGATATGCCCGAAGTGAGCGTCGAAGGTGGCAACATGCCGGAATTCGACGTTGAAACCGCAGATGTTGATGTCGGCACCGAAACGACTACGGTTGAAGTTCCGACAGTCGATGTGGATATGCCCGACGATGCCGCAGGCGAGCCAGTTACCGGCGACGAATAAGGCTTTCGCAACGTGACCGGGATCGGCCCTCGCTGGCCTGTTCCGGTCGCAATGCACACCGCGCTCAATGCAGCGCGTGAAGCGGCGGCGGCAGGCGAAGTGCCTGTCGGCGCCGTTGTCGTTTATGGCGAGCGGGTGATTGCGGTGGCCGCGAATGTTACCCGCTCTCCGCCGGATCCCACTGGCCACGCGGAGATTCGCGCGCTGCGCATGGCGGCACAGGCGCTGGGGCAGGATCGGCTGACGGACTGTGATCTGTATGTCACGCTGGAGCCGTGCGCGATGTGCGCAGGCGCCATCGCCCATGCGCGGATTGCTCGCCTCTACTACGCCGCCAGCGATCCCAAGGGCGGCGCGGTGGAACACGGCGCGCGGGTGTTCGAACACGACCAGTGCCTGCACCGGCCAGAGGTTCACGCCGGGATGGGGGAGGAGGAGGCGGGTGAGCTGCTGCGCGGGTTTTTCAGGGAGCGGCGTTAATGGCGGCCATTGCTAAACGGCAATATGAAATCTTTGCCGATTATTTTCAGTTCTACCTTAGGGACCACGGTGAAGCGCCCGACGCCCCCACGGATTATGTCCCTGCTGACAATCAGGTTCGCATCAAGGTCGCGCCGCACATCATCGTGGTCTTGCCCGAGCGCAATATGACGGTCCCGGTCGATATCGAGGTGCTGGAGACCGAACCGCCGCTTGATCCCGAAGCCTGGGACCATATTGTTGAGGCCAGCATTGACGTCCCATCCGGCCGGATCGAGATCCACGAATGCACCGGAGGATCGATTGACATCTTGCCGGTCGGCATGGGCACCTTTCGCACCAGAGTATGCTTTTCCGGCCTCGATACGCTGAGTGACGACGGCCTCGACGGCGACGACCGGTATTCAGTTGCGTTGTGGCCAGCGCCATTCGCGCCCCTGTCGCTGATCAAGCCCTATGAGGAGGAACGCTAATCCCGTTTCGCCCACGACAACACCACCGCCGCAACCGAAAGTAACAGGATCGCGCCCGCCTCAAACAGGACGTTTTCGGGCGCCATGTCCTTTCCCTGCAAAACGATCAGCCGCGCGATTGCCGTTATCGCGATGAAGATCGGGTAGATGAAGAACGATCCCTTGCCGGTGTAGAACACTGCAATCATGCCGATCACTTCGGTGTAGAGAAACATCAGAAGGATATCAGCAAGATTGATCGTCCCCCGTTCCCAAACAGTTATGACTTCGGTGCCCGCTGCAACGAACGTCATGATCGCGGCGACGAACAGCAGCGCCCGCTCGGCAAAGACAAACGCCCTGTCGGCGTGGTCACCTTTACCCTGAGTGCTTTCAATAGGCGGCGTTTCGTGATCAGCCGTGCTCATGACGGCGAGTATGCGCGCAATAGCAGCCGCGCGCCAGTCCGCTCATTTCCTATAACCCGCGCCAGATCTTTGCGCGTGCGGTATCCTTCGCTCCAAACCGCGCCGCATCGCAGCGCGTCGGGCGAAAGCGTTTGGAATAGCACAGGCGCAATTCCTCCAACCAGCCACGCTCGTTCAGCTTTACGCCCACCGCGCTGGCGGGCCAGCCGGGATTGGCATCGGCAAAGGCGATCCGGATGCGGCCTGCGGTTAGCGCGTCTTCGCGGCTGATCCGGTCATATTCGGGGACGCGCAGGCTCTCCCAAAGGATGCGGGTGACGCGCAGATAGGTCGTCGGCTTGTTCGTCATGCAGCTGCCGTGCTTGGCCCATTGCCGCGCGATCAGGCGGGCGCCGGGGATCATGCACATATTGCGACGCAGATCGTCGGGAGTGAGCGCGTTCTTCGACCCGCACCATTGCGGCCAGGTGCCGCCGCCTTGCGGCCACAACCCGTGGACCACCATCGCAAAGCTGCCATTGCTGCCCGAACACTGCACCTTGTGGGCGGGCGCGCTTTCCCGCGGCTTGCAGAATTCCGGCGACCAGCTGAGGGCGAGGGTGTAGCCGGTGATCGGCACCCGGCGCGGCTTGCTGTCGGGCGTAATTTGCGGGACGGTAGATACGGCCGACGCGCGGCATTGATACGCCTGCGCTTGCGCTGTCACTGGGAGCACCAGCGCGGCAAGGCTAAGCGTGTATTTAAGCGAATGTTTCAAGATCGACCTCGCGTTTGCCGAACCACTCGTTCGCGCCGCGTGTAAACAGGAGTGCCACCGCCGACAGCGCGATCAACTGCCCCATCGCGATGCCCGGCAGGGCATACAACATGGTGAGATTGATGAAGATCAGCAGCACCTTCACGCCTGCCATAACAACGATGAAGCCGCGCGCGAACCGGCTGGCCGACAGCCAGACGAGCGCGATCGGGATCAGCTCTATGGTGAACCACGCGCAACTTGTAATGATGGTCCAGTCGCGGTTCCAGTCCAGCCCAAGGCCAAGTGAGCGCAGAAACTCCTCCTGCGCGGGCAGATCGAACAGCGCGGTCGCAAGATTCCAGACTGCGATGGTGAGCAGGATTGCGGCGAAGAGGTTGATCGAAATCGGCCTTGGCCCCTGCGCGATCCTCATCATGGGCTCATCCCGGCTTCATACCGGCTTGAAATCCAGGCCGACATCGGCTGCGGGCGCGCTTTGTGTCAGCCTGCCAACAGAGACGTAATCGACCCCGCTTGCCGCCTTGGCTGCGATGGTCTGGAGGTTGATACCACCGCTCGCCTCGGTCGCGACGCGGCCTGCGACCAGTTCCACCGCCTCGTGCAGGGTTTCGGGCGTCATGTTGTCGAGCAGCAAGTGATGCGCGCCCGCCGCGATGGCGGGTTCGATCTGGTCGATCCGGTCGACCTCGCAGATGATCGGTTTGATCCCGGCCGCTGCGGCGCGCCGCACCGCTTCGCCCACGCTGCCTGCAACCGCGACGTGGTTGTCTTTGATCATGGCGGCATCCCACAGGCCCATTCGGTGGTTCTGCGCGCCGCCCATCCGGGTCGCGTATTTCTCCAATACGCGCAGGCCGGGCAGGGTTTTTCGCGTATCTAGCAGCGTGCACGTGGCGCTGCCTTCGCGCATCGCTGAGACATAATCGCGCGCCATGGTGGCAATGCCCGAGAGGTGCTGAACGATGTTCAATGCGCTGCGTTCCGCCGTCAGCAGTGCGCGAGCGTTGCCGGTGAGGTGCATGAGATCGGTGCCCGGTGCAACACTGTCGCCATCCGCCATCAGAGCGTTGATTGTGCAATCGGGGTCGAGCGCGCGGAAAAACGCCTCGGCCAACGGCAGCCCTGCGACCACAATGGCATCGCGGCTGTCCATCACACCAGAAAAGCGCGCTTCGACGGGAATTACGCTCTCGGAGGTGACATCATGCCCGCCGCCTGCAAACGCCACCCCCAAGTCCTCGGCAAGGGTTTCGCGGACGAAGCGGTCAAGATCGAAGCCAGGGAGCGTAAAGGTCATCTAGGTTGTCTAAACGGTCGCGCAGCGACCGCAAGTACGACCGTGCGCAGGCAGATGCCCGGAGCGAAGTGGAGGATCAGGATCGAGGACACTCACGCGGATGCGTGAGCGCAACACAAATCAGTGCACGAACCGCGCTACCACGTCGCGATAGCTGCGCGAAACCTTCACTTCCTGTCCGCTGTCCAGCACCAGGAAGCATTCGCCATTGGTATGCGGCTTTACCTGCCGGACAAGATCAAGGTTGACGATGGTGGAGCGGTGAACGCGCTGGAACTTGCGCGGGTCGAGGCGGCGTTCCAGATCTTTCATCGTTTCGCGCAGGATCAGCGAATTGTCGGCAGTGCGGATGCACATGTAATCGCCTGCTGCCTCGATATGCTCGATCGAATCGACCTCCACGCGGAAAATCTGGCCGCGATCCTTGACGTTGATAAGCTTTTCAAACCTGTCGGCGCTGTCCGAAGGCTCGCCGTCGGTTTCGCTGAACTGAGCCGCGCGGTCGGGCGCGACTTCGGCCAGCACGTCGAGCAATTGTTCGGCATCCTCGGTAGATTTCTTCTCCGCCAGGCGCTGGCGCACGCGCTCCACCGTATCGGCCAGTTTGTCCTGATCGACCGGTTTCATAAGGTAATTGACTGCATTCGCCTCAAACGCGCGGATCGCGTGTTCCTCGTATGCGGTCACAAACACGAATAGCGGCGGTTCAATTTCCATCACGCCCTTGACCACGGAAAATCCATCAAAGCCGGGCATCTGAATGTCAAGAAACACCAGATCGGGCTTTTCGGTCTTGATCTTGCGGATGGCTTCGCGACCATTGGAGCAGGTGTCGATCACCTCGACATCGTCAAACGGTTCGAGCCGCAATTGCAGGCCCTGAATAGCGAGTTTTTCATCGTCGACGAGGATGGTGCGAATGGTCATGATTTACGATCCAATTGCAGGATGAGTGTTAAGGTTGGGCGCCTGCGAAGGGGGGTCGGCAGACGTCGTGCGAGTTTCAGGGCCAGAATCGGAGCGAGCATCGAGACTGGCATCGGGGCGGTTGTCATCGCGGCTCTGCTGGCCCGGTTTTTGTGAACGGTCACTGACAGTTTCGACCAATCGAGCCTCCTCGCGCGCCGAATCGAATGGAATCTCTATGAGAACGGTGAATCCGCCCCCGGCCTGCGAGCGTGCTTCGAACACATGACTGTCACCGTACGCCTGCGACAACCGGTTGCGGATGTTGGCAAGGCCGACGCCGGTTGAAACGGGAGCGTCAATTGCAGCGGGCTGCATTGCAAGCGGATCGGCATCCAGCGCCTGCTCCGCTGCATGCATGCCCAGTTCTGCACCCGGCCCGGTATCCTCCACGCTCAATCGCAGGCGTTGGCCAACGACGCGGGCAATCACTGAAATGCGCGCGCCTTCCTCTTGCGCGCCGACCGCGTATTTGATCGCATTTTCGACCAGCGGTTGAAGCAGCATGGACGGCAACAATGCATCGCGCGCCTGCTCGTCAATCTCGAAATGGGTTCGCAGTCGCTCTTCGAACCGCATCCGTTCAATATCGAGATAGAGCTGCAGCGTCTCGATTTCCTGATCCAGCGTCACCAGACTGCCCGGTTCCGCAATCAGTGTATGCCGCAGGAACCCCGAAAGCCGGGTCAGCATGGCGTTGGCCTGCTCGGTCTGTTTGAGCAGGACCAGAGTGCTGATCGAATTGAGCGTGTTGAACAGGAAATGCGGGTTAAGCTGGTATCGCAACATGGCAAGCTGCGCAGCTGTGGTCTGCGCCTCCAGCCGTTCCAGCCGATCCGCCTGTTCCTCCACCGTCAGGAAGAAATTGATGGCGTAATACAGCGCGCTCCACCCGCCCAGCAGCGTCAGCGGGATGAACGACAGGCCGATGAAACGTTGCACAAAGCTGGAATCGCGGGTTTCGCCGTAATAAATTCCCTGCACCCACGCATCGATGGAGGCGTGGATTACCACCGCCACCATGAGGACAATGGCGGTCATGCCCCACGTGACCAGCGGCGTGCGCCCGATCAGCCCGCGATAGATCACGGACAGGACGACGCTGAGCGAAAAGCCGGTCACGGTCGTCACCAGCAGGATGGTGAGCAGGCTCAGCGGCTGATCGTTGGCAATCGCAGTGACGGCGCGCAGCAGGAACCAGCCGCCCCATCCGGCAAGCTGCAGGTTCCAGAACGCCCGGTTCTTGCTGGCGAAAAACGGCGCCGGCTGAATCTGGAGCATCTGCATGGATCGTGGCATCGTTCTGGGCGGGGATCGGGCCATAAGAACAGTGTTACCCGATTTTGCGCGCGGTTAGCAGGGTGAATTTGGAAACGGGCCGCGGACACCGCAGGCGATGCCGGACATCAGCGAAGGATCGGCACTCGCTCAATCGCCTTCGCCCCGGTCGCTGCGCGCGATCTCCAGGCCCTTTTCAGGGTCAATCTCGCGGCGAAAATAGACCGACCAGTCCGCCTGCCCGTCGCTCGCCATCAGACCGGAAATAATCGGCAGCTCGGCGGCGATGAATTCGGCGCGTTCGTCCCACCCATCATGCGTGCGCGCGCGGAATATGCCCAGATCGTGATCCTTGCCCCACTTCGTCATAAAGCGGTACGCCGCCGCCGGATCGTAGCCCGCATTGGCCAGCAGCCATGGCATCAGCCGGTCGGCCTCCCGCTCTGTCAGGCGGACATTGCGGCGCTTGCGCTTGTTCCGGTCGAGCCAGATGGTGTGACCCAGCAGGTTGTGCGCAAGTTCATGCGCGACGACGCCGGCAAAGATTTCTTCCTCATAGGTAAAGCCCGGAAAGCGCGCGCCGATGACAACCCGGCCACCATCAGCGACAGCGCGGCGCGAATCCCCCAAAATCTCGAACCGGGTGGCGCACACGGGAACGGGCGCAATCGTGGTTGTATCGCCATCGGCAAAGGCGAATGCGACTGTGCCGCTTTGGAAAAGCTGCGTGTCGATCAAGTCATGGGCGCGTGTCAGGCGTTCCCAGTGCATCCGGTCCTGCGCAGCCCAATCGTTGGGCTGAGCATCGGCGATGCGGACCACTTCGCGATTGCGGGCAAATGCGTCGGAAAGACCCGCTGGCGATCCAATCGCGGCGGTTTGCACGGCGAATGCGCCGGTTAGGCCAAGCGCGGCGCGGGCGATATCGGGGCGGCCATAACTGGCGATATCCTGTAATTGCAGCCCGATGGAAGGGATCACGCGTTCGCAAAAGGGCGCATTGCCGCGCACCATTTTCCAGCCCACATCCTGCAATCGCTGATCCATATCCTGAAACTGGCCGATGGCGGCGCGCTCTGCCGCCAGATCTATTCCGGTCAGATCCGGCGCGGCTGCCAATAGCGGATTGCCAAGCAACCCGGAGGCAGCAGCCGTCGCAATATGCGCAACTATCCGCCGCATCAGCTTTGACCTTGCGATCCTTCGCCAGAACCTGATGCGGCACCGGATGCGTTGCCGGGAGTACTGGTCGGGAGCGGGCCTGCGGTGGCAATCGCTTCCTTCAGGCCATCATAACCGATCGCGCCGCCGATAGCCTTGTCCCCGGTAACCCAGGCGGGCGTTCCGGAAAAACCGATGGTGCGCGCCAGCGCCTGATTGCGCGCAAGTTCGATGCTGACCGGTTCGCTCTGCGCATCGGCGACTGCGCGTGCAAGATCCAGCCCTGCCGCACGCGCTGCAGCCTGTACACTGTCCGGCGTCGCCGGACCAAGCTTGAACATCTGTTCGTGGAATGCCCGATACTTACCCTGCATCGCCGCGGCCAGCGCCATGCGCGAGGCAACTTCGCTGCCTTCGAAGATCGGCCATTCGCGGACAATTACCTTCAATTCCGGATCGTCGGCAATCAGTCTGGCGACATCGGCCAGGCTTGCCTCGCAATAGGGGCAGTTGTAATCGGTGAACTCAACGAGGGTGCGCGAACCATCGGGGTTACCCAATACCGCTCCGGGAAATGGCGCGTACACTTCACCTCCCGCCTCTGCCAGCCGCGCCGACGTCTCGCGCGCCTGCAATGCCTCAGCCATCTCGGGCAGCATTTCCGGATTATCCAGCAGATAGGCACGCGTGCGGTTGTCCGCCGCGCTATCCCCAAGCCCGGTAAGCGACCAGATCGCTGCCCCCAGAAAGCCGAATGCCATCGCGAGCAGCGCGGTCAGCAATGCGGAACGGAAACCGCTTGCGGTCGACGCTGAAACTGTAGTGCTATCTGTCATATTGCGGGTGTTAGCGTGTGTCGCAGATGAGCGCCAGATGCGCCTCTATCGCCGGTCGCGCAATTGTTCGAGCGCGGACCGCGCCTCCAGCGCAATGTCCTGTGCGCGGATCCAGTCTGGTGTGCCGCGCGGCAGCCCTGACTCCGCTGCCTGCGCGTTGAGCAGGGCGGCGGGGTAGGATCGGCTCATCACCTGTTGTTCCGCGCTGGCGAGCCGCGCGCGCGGTTCATCCCCGCGTGCGGCGTACACAACGCCAAGCTGATACCATGCGAACGGATTGAACCGATCCCGGCCAACCGCCGCGCGCAGGACTTCCTCCGCCTCGGCAAAATGGGCCGCGTCCTCGGTCGCGATCAGCGCGTGGCCGAACATTGAGGCGATCAGTGGCTGGCTGCGTGTGAGCATCGTCGCGCGGCGCAACGGCGCAAGCGCATCCACGGGCCGTCCGGATTCGAGCAGCACCTGTCCCTTCAGCTCAAGGTAATAGGGGTTATCGGGCTCTTCGGCCAACAGGCTCTCCGTCTCTGCCAGCGACTTTTCGATGCGCGCATCCTTGTGAAAGGCATAGGCGCGGGCATAGCGTGCTTCGACGCTGGTATCGGTTTCTGGATACAGCGACATCGTGCGGCGCGGTTCGGCGATGAATCCGTACAGTTTCGCGCGCACCTTGATAAAGCGGTCCTGCAGTTCGGCATCGCCAGGCTCTGCCCAGGCACTGTCCTGCTCCAGCAATTCACGCAAGATCGCCACGCGATCACCCGACAGCGGGTGGGTGCGTCCATACGCCGCCTCATCGGCCTGGCTGTAGCCGCGGCGAATTTCAAAGCTGCGCAGCCGCTCGAAAAAAGCGATCATGCCGCGGCCCGAAATGTCCGCTCCCGAAAGGTAGCGGGCGCCCGCCAGATCGGTGGAGGCTTCCTGATCGCGGTTGAAGCTGAGGAAATTGGCGACCCCGGCCTGCATACCCACGCCGAACAGCCCCATCCCGGCCTCTGGCGGAGCGCCTGCCAGCACGGCACCCACCCCTGCCAACAGCGACAGCAGGGTGAGGCCCTGCATCCCCGATGTCCGCTCTTCAAACCGGGTTACGTGTCCCGCGGTGATGTGACCGAGTTCGTGCGCGAGCACGCCCTGCACCTCGTTTGCCGTCTCTGCCGCGTTGATAAGGCCGGTATGGACATAGATGATCTGCCCCCCGGCAACGAAGGCGTTGATCGAGGGGTCGTTAATCAGCACGACTTCGACATTGCCGACATCCAGCTCGCTCGCGTCGACCAGCGGGTTGAGCATGTCAGCCAGCAGCGCCTCTGTTTCGGCATCGCGCAGGCGCGATTGAGCGCTGGCCGGGGCAAAGGCGAAAGTGAAGGTCGCGACCAGCGCGAGAGCGAATGCGGGAACTGTGCGGAGGGAGCGCATCAGCGAGCCATAGCGCGGATCGGCCTGAACGGGAACTGAAAGCGTTGCAGCGGGCGATCTAGCGTTGCTGCGGCACGGTGGATGCGGCACTCGATCCGCCCGTAACGTCCTTCGCAAAATCGGCAATGGTGCGAACCACATCTCGGCGTCCCCGCAATGGCGCGGCCATCGCGATCAGCGGGTCGTTGTGCGTGTTGCCGGGATAAATCTTAAGCGCCACGTTTCCGCCCAGGCTCTCGATCTCGCGAGTCAGATTGCGTGAGTTGTGAATACCGACCACATCATCGTTGTCGCCATGGATCAGCAACATCGGCGGCGCATCGCCGCGCACATGGGTCGCGGCCTGCGTCGCCTGCGGATCGGGCGCGGGGCCAAAGGCATTGATCGTGGAAGCGCGGGCATAGGGGAAGAAATCATATGGGCCGGCAATGCCCACGACGCCGGAAATAACGTCAGCATCCATACCCAAACGCCCGAGCCATTTTCGCTCCAACGCGGTCATCACCACGTTATATGCACCTGCCGAATGCCCTGCGAGCACCATGCGATCAGGATCGCCGCCATATGAAGCAATTTCCTGCCGCGCCCAGTAAATCGCACTGGCGGTGTCCTCCAGCATGGCGGGATAGACACCGTCGGGCGCCCCTTCCTGTACGAGGCGATAGCCGACCAGGACGACAATGAACCCTTCTGGAACAAATGCGCGTGCGAAGAAACCATAGTCTTCGGGGCTGCCCGAGTGCCAACCGCCTCCGTGTGCAAAGATCAACACCGGCAAAGCGGGTGCCATACTGTCGCGCTTCTCAGGGCCCCAGACGATGACCTGTTGCCGGGGGTGGTCGCCGGTCGAGATAGTGGCGAGAGGGGTTGCGGCATTGCTGCCCCCGGCCACCCTGTCGATCGCGCTGACGACAGCAGGCCCGTTGCGCCAGATTGCAAATTGCAGGGCAACGCCGCCAACCACGAACAGGGTGACGAGCGCGCCGATTGACCACAGGATAATACGCAAATCTCACCGCCTCTGGCCGCAATTGTCAGGATGAGGTGGTCTAACCGGTGCCGGCGGTGCCGTATAGGGGCCGTGTGGCGGACCGATCAGCCCACCAGTTTGCGGGCGGCACGTTCGATCAGCACAATGTCCTCTTCCACTTCGCCCAGCACTTCGACGGCGGTACCCGATCCGCGCCGGACCATTACCAGCGCAAATTCCGGCCCTTCGGCGCTTATCGCATCGAAGGTGAGCGCTTCCAGTTGGCGCAGCTTTTTCGCCAGCGCCTCGCGAACCTGGTTTTCCGGCTCGACGGTCTTGCCGCTTTCTTCCCGGCGAAGGCGGCGTTCGGCCGTGACCACGCCTTTCAGCCCGCCATTGGCGTCCGAAAGGAAGTGCGACAGCGCACCGCGTTCCAGCCCGATGCGGTGTGCATGGCTCAACACGGCGGCGTATTCGGTCAGGCGCGTTTTGTCGTAATCGCTGCCGAACACCAGTTTCACCACCGGCGTCATCGGTGCGCGTTCCTGTACGGCAAGCCCGCTTTGTTCGATCAACGCGTCATAATCATCCGGCGACTGCTTTGCCGCGAGCGAAAAGTCGTAGGCGCGGCCCACCGCTGCATACAACGCATGGCGGCTGCGATCTTCCGAAGCGCGGGCATTGTGCGCAAGCTCCCGCGCAGAGGCGAGGCAATCGTAAAGGTCCGCATTCTCAGGGAAGTGCCCGACAGGTTTTGCGATTTCCGCAGGGATGTCTGCTTCGATGTGCGGGCCAGAATCCGGACGTTCAACGCGGTCTTCATCGGCCTCTGCATCGCAGTTCGCATCTGCCTTGGCGGCACAGTCTTCTGTACTGTCAAAGCTGACCTCATCGGTCACTGGCGCGGTCTGCGACGAACCTGAGCCATCATCGACCCTGTAATCGTCGACCCTGTAATCGTCGACGTTATAATCTGCCGGATCGAAGCGGTCCGCATCCAGATCGACAGCTTTCTTGGGCGGGGTTTCGATATAATCGGCAAGGGATGCGAAGGTGTAGGGCTTGTCGCTTTCGTCGTAATCCTCGTCCTCTTCGTCCATATCCGGATCATCGAGCGCGTACTGGCCGAAATCTGGCATCGGCAAATCATCGCTGGCATCGACGACAGAGGAATTGAGCAAAGAGCCGTAACCGTTATCCGTGTCCGTGCCAGCGCCAAAGGCGGCGACATTGTCATGCGCAGACGCATGAGCGGGCTCGGCCGGGGGGACCTCGCTTTCGTCTTCGTCCTCGATCTCATCCTCGCCGGCTTCATGCGCAGGGCTATCGGCCCAGTCAGTCATTATGTCTTCATTTCGAAGGTAAGGATCGGCGTACTGGCCAAGGTATTCGCCTTCGTCGTCGCCGCCCTCTTCCGCGTCGAGCGCCTGATCTATTTCCAGCAGCAGTTCATCAGCGGTCGCCTGGTCGGCCATTTCTTTCCAGTTGATGACGCCATAAATGAAGTCGATGGTTTCATCGTCGCTGGAAAACGGCAGAAGGATACCGCGATACAGGACCGCCTGTGCGCGCTGATTCACGAATTCCGCTTCGAATCCGATTGGGGCCTGGTTGGCCATAATCTGCATGTAATGATCGGTGATCCGGCTGAGCAGCGATCGCGGCGGCACGTCCGAAAGCCGTTCGATCACGCCTTGCGCGCCGCATTCCTCACCCAGAATTGGCCCAAGATATTGCACCACCGGATCTTCAATCCCGGTCGAGAAATCCAGCAGCACGGAATGCGGACCGAAATCGGGCAGATCGGTCGGTTCCAGATCCTCGATGCAGGGGAAGGTACGCTCACCCAGCAGGCTGGCCCAGTGATTGTAGGCGCGAACCTGCATGCGGCGTTCGTCCTGACCGATGGTCGAAGGCGGCAGATCCCGCAAGTTGGCCGGATGCTGATCATCGGACCCGAAATCCGGGCTGTCTTCAAAGATATCTCGATCAGCTGGTTCGCCCGAATCGAATGCGCCGCGCAACGTGTCCATGGCCATTCTTGCCCCTTGTATAACGTGTTAGGGCTGGTTCTGGCGCGACGTGGTAAACATCACGTTAAGTCGCGCCGGATTTCCTTGCGACCTGAAAATGTTGTCTGCCGATGGCGCAACTGGCGTCCTGTCGCCGCGAATGGCCGCGTTCAATCCGGCAGGGACCAATCAGAGAAAATAACGCATCCGGATAGTCATTTTCTGGTTTGCGCCAGAAAAACGGAAAACCGCGTCGCCAAACTTGGGCGGAGCCATCTGCACCTTGGCATCGCGCGAAAAGCCGAAGCCTTCCCGCGGCATCATGCCGAGAGCGCGGTTGGCCTTGCCGTCATTATTCTCATCATGCAGCAGCGCGACCGCATAATCGCCCGGTACGACCCCGGTGAAGCGGATCGTCACCGCCTTGCCGGCGGGTACCACCGTGCGGTGGGCTGCGGGATCCTTGCGACATTGCGGGAAAACGGTCTCCCTGGTCGTCATGCAAGCGCGCACGACGCCCTTTGTCGATCGCAGATCGGTGATGGTGATCACCACCTCGCCCTCATTCGCCGGACCGGCGCCAGACACCGCTGATGCGCCCAGTAACAGCGCTCCGCACGCCGCAGCCAAACCGGCGCGAATTGCCCGTTTATGCATGATTTTGTACCCCCGTATGCCAGTCCTGCCAGCGCCACAGCCATCCGCGGGCCCGCCGTTCACCGGCTCGCCGGTCAAGGATAGTGTGGTCGCTGTTGGCCAGTGTGCTCGCGGCGGAGCTCCCCGTTGCCTTCCACCATCCGTTTGGAGAATCCGCGATCGGTCCCGCACAGTCGATCCCAAATCCGGAAATACAGACCGAAATTGCATCTATATTCCTCGTGATGGCGTTCATGGTGACTGGCTGTTATCAGCCAATTTCCCAACGTTGAATGAACAAGCCTTCGCGGAAATATTTCCCACCCCATGTGATTGGTCACACCCATGACCGTCGCAATGGCCAGAACCATGCCCAGCATGGCGATGTTGATCGGCACAATAAACACCAGGATCGGCACGACAATCGCGCCGCTAAGCGATTCGATCGGATGAAAGCTCATGGCGGTCCACGCTGTTGGCGGGCGACTTTGATGGTGGACAGCGTGGGCCAGCCGGAACAGGCGCGGCGTGTGCATTGCGCGGTGGGTCCAGTAAAACCAGCTGTCTTGCACGAACAGGTAGATCAGAACTGACAGCGGCAGATACCACAGCGGCCAGGCGCCGAAATCGGAATAGATTGCGGTCCAGCCTTGGTGCTCCCAGCCCCACAGGATCAGGCCGGTCGGCGCGCCATAGATGACCGCCGCAATCATCGACCAGCGGATTTCCCGCCCGATCTGCGATCCCAGTCCAGCGTACAATGCCGGTCGCACGCGCTGTGTGACCAGAGCGAAAACACCGCTCACCAGCAGATATCGCAGCGCGACGATTGCCGATACCGCGCCGCCTGCCAGCACGGCGGCCAGCCAAAGGGGCGTATCGCCCGGTATCATCGTCCTTGCCCGTCCACGGCATTGTTATGAAGGGGGCGCGGGTCAAATAACAGCGTTGATTTTGCCGCCTTCGTAATGCCGATGGTTGGCCATCATGGTTCAACCGATGGCGTCGATATCGGCGCAATGTGGATCGAGCAGCGCGGTGTGCCGCCGCATGGCAATCCGCGCCAACCGTTCGATCTGCACCTTGCGGCGGGCTGCGGCCAGCCGCGTCAACGGGGCCTGCCGCACTATTTCCGCATCATAGCCATCAGCAACGATCACGCCGCTGAGGTCGGGCTGATAGGCGCTGCTGCTCAACGGCGCACGGTCAAGCCCCGGCGGCACACCCCAATAAAACCGGTCGCAATAATCGAGGTAATCGGGCCATTTGCTGTCGCCCAGCAGATCGGCGCGCGCTACCTTTATCTCTACGATAACGATCAGACCCTTGGCATCTATCCCCATCAGATCGGCGCGGCGAGAATTCTGCAGCGGCACTTCAGCGGCGCACCAGATGTTGTTGCGCGCAAACAGCCTGGTGATGCCGCGCATAACGTCTGCCGCGACCGGATCAGGAACGGGCGCTGCACGAGTTTGATCACCATGGCCTGTGCCGATCATCCGCGAATCAAGTGTGCGTGAGAGTGTGCCCGTCATCCGCAAATGCTGGAACATAGGCGGAACATAGTCAAGCGAAACGTTAGCTGTGTACAGGCTCGTTTCGGGCGGCATCGCGCGATGACGCGGCGTCTGGTATCGCCTCCCGCAACACCGCATCGCGCATTTCATGAAACTCCCGCCACAGGGCCAGCGCAGGCGCATGTCCCGCACCTCCGCGCCGTTCGATAATCGTCAGCGCCGCAAGCCCGGTCTGCATCATCGCGCCCATGTCCTCGATCCCGTGCGTTACGAGCTCACGCCGCCAAGACGCGGCATCGGCGATGCGCGAAGGGAACGCCGCAATTTGTCCGGCAAACGGTTCAGCGGAAAGCTGCGCAGTTCTGGCCACCTGAGCCGCCTGTTCGTGCAAATTCAGCCATTGCAACGCCAGTGCGGCATTCACCCCGGCGGCTTCTGCTGGCCGCAAAAGCGCTGCGGTTTCGCGCATACTGCGCGCCTGATCGGGATGAAGCACTGACATATAGCATGACCTTATGCGCGCTGTCTTACCGGAGGGTTAAGCCGCACGCGTGAAACGCCGCCGTCGCGCGCCTTGCGCACCCGATTGCTGCCGATTGCCGCACGACCATTATTGACTGGCAGCAATTGCCGCGACTTGCTAAGCGCTTGCCCGCGCCCAACCGCGCAAACCGCCGCAAAGGCACCGGCACCCGTAGCTCAGCTGGATAGAGCGCTGCCCTCCGAAGGCAGAGGTCACAGGTTCGAATCCTGTCGGGTGCAC
>CAWIQR010000001.1:0-228205 GCA_963838365.1 uncultured Alphaproteobacteria bacterium | reverse complement strand
GGTTCGAATCCTGTCGGGTGCACCATAATCGAACCGCTGGATATGGCTCCGTTTTCGATCGCTGGCCTCGAAGTTCCAAGATAACATTGTTGTACTTTGGAAACTTCGCCGAGTGATCGCGTATGTGGGCATGATGATTATCACTCAGCCACGCGAAACCGGACCGTTCGAGTTTGATAAGGATCGACTATCTCGATCGCTTTTCGATCATATCAAACACAGCGAGTTTCCTTGCGTCGGTGCGAAATCCGCAATGAATTCAAAGATGCTGGAAATTCATTCATCGTGGATGCTGACGAGTGCCTGGGATGATGTGGCGATCCACCAAAAGCTGCTAGAATGGAGCGAGCGATACAAGAAAGAAGGCAACGGCCTGCGCAGTTTCGCAGTCGTTTTTTCCGGTCCGCTCGATCTGAACGAGGAAAAGTTCGAGAATGCCATGTGGGAAAGGTTGCAATCGCTCTTGGCCAAAGACGATTGGCGCGGCCAGCCTTATGATCCCGCAGTCAGCCGCGATCCTTCGGACCCGCATTTTTCGCTTAGTTTCGGGGGCGAGGCGTATTTTGTAGTCGGTATGCATCCCAACGCTTCACGCACGTCGCGTCGGACGATGTTTCCCACTCTGATATTCAATCTCCACAACCAGTTTGAACGTCTGCGCGCAGACCAGCGATACGAAAAACTTCGAGCCGCCATTCTCAAACGCGACGTAGCGCTCGATGGATCGACCAACCCCATGCTCTCGCGACACGGAGAAGCGAGCGAGGCGCGACAATACAGCGGCCGGGCGGTGGATGAGAATTGGGTGTGTCCCTTCGAAAAGTCGACAGCATGAAACGAGAGCGTATCGAACCGCGCTCGGGGGCAGCTTTCGACCTGAAGAAGGGTGACGCCGTTACGGTGTTCGACCCCAACGGATCGCAGGTCAGCGATCTGGTGGCGTTCGCCGCGGATGACACCGGGGAAGTTATCTCCAACGGGCGAACTTTCGATTATGAGGAGACCATCCTGCTGACGACCGGATCACGGCTCTGGTCGAACCGTTCGCGGGTCATGCTCGACATAGAAAAGGATACGGTGGGTCGTCACGATTTCCTGCTGACTCCATGCGCCAAAGCGACGTTCTCGCACTTTTATCCCGACAAGCCAGCCACATCGCGGTTGCTTCGGCAATCTTGCGGTCGCGCTGAGACCTTATGGCATTGGCGAAGATCAGATCCCCACGGCTTTCAACATTTTCATGAACGTACCGGTTTCAGCGGATGGTTCGCTCAAGGTGCTTCCTCCGACCAGCAAACCCGGAGATTTCATTCGCTTTCGCGCGCATATCGACCTTGTAATCGGACTTACCGCCTGTTCGGCCTACGCCTCCAATGGAGGCACTTTCAAACCGATTGACTATGAGATCGATCGAAGCGGATTAGCTGGGGACTGGCGACCATGACTGCACTCGATATTCTGGAGTGGTATGGCGCGGTTTCTTCGGTCATTGCAGCGCTTGTCGTTGCATCCAATTTCTCCGATCGTGTTACCGGCTGGGCTTTCGTGCTGTTCGTCTCCTCTTCTGCAGCGCTGATTGCATGGGGTTTTCTCAGCAAGGATGCCGAAGGAATTGGTTGGCAAAACCTTTGCCTCATGGCGATCAATGCGTGGGGTGTTTACCGGCATCTGATCTGCTCCGATGTTGATGGAGCGCCTGCGCAAGGGCCGATTGCCTGATGAAACTGAATTATCTCGCGCCGCTTTCTGCCGTGTTTGTGCTCGCTGTTGGTTTCGCGGGTCAGATCGCGAGCGGGCGGATTTATTCAGGTCTTCATGCGCGCGAGATGATTGATGCTCTGACGTCGCCTGCGCTGTACTTGGGCGGTGCGATTGCAACAAGTTCGGCAACCACGATGGCGCTAATGCTAACCGTCCTCGGCCTGGTCCGGCGGATGGATGCGGATTTCGATCATTCCACATACAAGAATGTCTACAGGATCAGCCTGTTAAGCGCGATCCTGCTGGTCGGATCGGTCGTGATGTTGCTGATGATGAGTATGCCCATCGGTGAGTTCGAGGAAGTGCCCGAAGCCTGGTATCCGACCCTCTACAAGGTCCTGTATTGGCTCGTCGTCGGTCTGAGCGCGCTGCTTGTAGCGGTTATCACATTGCTGTTCAGCACGATCAAAACGCTTATTACGAACATCACGCCGGACGATATCGTGTAGTCACGTCTTGGGTTCCGGACAGTCGATCTGCAAGTGATCGAACGATGCTTAACCGTGCTTTCGATTGGGCCACGGCTCAACATAGATCGGTATTAGCCCCGCAAGTCCCCCGCGATCATGTGGGGAGTGGCAAGACCGATTGCCAAGGCGGCAGCCACTGCCAACGGGACCATGCCTGAAACGATGCAATACCCGATAATAACGGCGCCCAGGCACGCCAACAGCACAGGCAGCAATGTTGATCTCAGTACGTGCTTCACGCCAAATCGCTCCATCTGGCGCTTCGTTTCCGGCATTGCGTGCAAAACGAAAAACACGAAGCCGACTGCAAGGATCGGCGGAAAGGCCAGAGTCGCAAACACTGCCAAAATCAGCATCCACGCTTGCGTGTCGCGCTGCAAGACAGCAATTCCTCCCAGCAGCATGCCGCAAGCGCCCAATCCGCGCAAAATCACGAGCGCCCAATCGGGAAAAGGCTGCGAGACGATCTCAGCGAAGATTTCAGCGGTTGTCATGGGCCAGAAAACTGCGCTGCCGCCAATGGCGATCCACCCAAGGGCGAGGGCGCCAATCGAACTGTCTGCCGAATTACCAGCCCCGGAATACGCGAGCGTAAAATGCCAGGCTGACAGCGCCAGAAAACTGATCAATCCCGCCGTAGGGGCAACAAGACAAACAGCCGTAATTGCGAGGGCAAACACGCCATAAGCAATCGCTTCGACGAGGGAGTATCTGCGGAGCCCGGTTGCATCTTCCACCGCTGCTCCATGACCCAAGCCAGCTAGAAAAAAAGCCGCTCCACATACAATGGCGGCTTTATCCCCGAGGATGCTGGCGAACACCGCAGCTGCGGCGCACGCCAGCGTTATCAATGTGGGGGTGGCCCCGGCGCGATGCCGGGGCCAGTCTGCGACATCTTTTGCGATGCCGGTCATTGTTCAGTCGCCGCGCTTTGAGGCGATCGCAGAGCCGAGAGGTGAGATTTCCAATGCCTCTGCCGACGGAGCATAACCCTCGAGCGCACTGCGCCGCAGCACATATCGGCTGAGGATAATGCCGTAGATCAGCTTCGAGGAAATATCCGCAATCGAGTAGAGAAGCTGCCGCGTGACTACGACGTCACCGGTGAAGCCCAGCTGTGGCAATGCATAGGCGATCGGATACAGGCCCCAGGTCGCAAGGAAATACCACCAGATGTTCTTTGGCCAGGCTGCAAGTTCGGTAGGGCTCAATGCAATGGCGCGCGTAATCACCCCGCGCACTTCGATAATCAGCCATACGAAGAACAGGGTCGAAATAACGCCCCAAACGTTCAGCTGGACGAAATCGTTGGCCTCGCCAAATTGACCGTACAGCCCGGTCCAGATCATCAGCAGCGCAGGAATGATCATGCGCAGCGATCGCTTGTGCAATTCGGGCCGGGGCAAGGCGAAAGCGATTGCCAATTGCGTCAACAGGATCGGCACCGTGATCGTCCAGTTGCCGTATCGATAGGCATTGGTGAACGTTTCTCCCTCAGCCAGCGGCAGATAAAGGCCGCCCGAAAATGCGTAGCTCGCCTTCCAGAGGTTGAATTCCTGCATCAGGCTGAGGCCCGCGCTGGCCATGACAATTGCCGACATGATCGGCACAAGCCGGTAACGCGGCGCCAGTTGCAGGCTGGTCATGATGAAATACAGCAGGAACGCGAAATGCGCCCCGAAGCTGACCATCAGAATGAGCGAGCCCATCGTGTATTGGCCGGAAGTCAGCGCGACGAGGTTTTCGATATTGCCGACCTGATCAGCGAGATTAGGCCCGACAGAAGGTAGGACCGTTGGTTCAGGGGATACGGGTAGCGTCATGCTCATAATCGGGACTCCGCATGTGGGCGTGATTGCCACACATCGATTTATTCGGGAGCTAAATCAGAGATCCGCGCATTCGGTTCCCAAACCAGCATCGACAGCCCCATCTGAAAGCGAAATCTGCATGACGAAACCAATGCCCGTGAACGGGATGCCCGCATGGATATTTCGGCAGATGTTCGACAATTATTGGTCACTTGCCGTTCTGGCCGTGTTGCTGGCCGTTCCAATAGCCTTGGCGATTCTGATGCTGGATGGAACGGGTTTGACTGCAGCGATAATTGACGCCGGTCTCGCCCCGGTCGCCAGTGCCGAGACAGCGCGGGACTTTGCGGGCGTTGCGGCGGGCGTTTCGGCGGCTTTCATAACGCTGTATTTTTCCATCACGCTTATCGTTCTTTCGATGGCAGCCAGCAGTCTCGGTGTCCGGCTGATCGATCGATGGCTGGACAAGCGGCTCGTGCGGGCAACTGTTGGCTCCCTCGCTTTTGGTCTGGTGATCAGTTTGGCGACCATGCTGGCGATCGATCCCAAGGCGCCATTGGCATCAGTGCCGCTCACCCTGCTATCCCTGACGTTCGCTTCCATCGCGGCAAATGTCGCCTTGCTTTCAGTCGCGCTGCAGGATCTTGGCCGGACGATGTTCGTCGACCGGTCGATTGCCGCTTTGCATGACGGGCTGCGCGAACCGCCCTATCCGGTGCTGTCGAAGGTTGCGGGCCGTGATGCCGAAATGCACGTGGTCCTGCGTTCCCCGCGTGAAGGCTATATCGAAGGTCTTGACCTTGTATCGATTGCCCGGCTTGCTCCAAAAGCGGGGCATATCCGGGTGCTGGCGGCCCCCGGTCAGCATGTCATGAAGGGGGACCCGCTGATCAGCGTGGATTTCACAGAGGCCGAATCCCCCAATTTTGCGCCCGCCGTTGTTATCGATGATTATCGAAGCGATGCGCAGGGATCCGTCTTCAGGATACGACTGCTGGTGGAAATCGCAGCCAGAGCGCTCTCACCTGCGGTGAATGACTTCTACACTGCGCTCACCTGCGCGGACGCGATATTGATCGCCATGCTGGGCCATCGCCAATGCTGGACCGATGATGGGCATACACCTGTCTGGAAGCTGGACAAGCGGATCGAATTGCCAGGCCAGGATTTTGCCAGCCTGTTTGCCGACCCACTCTCGGCGTTGCGGCAGGCGGCCTGTGATTATCCGGCGGTTGCGATCCGCTTGATCGAAAATTACCACCGTTTGGCAAAGGCCAGTTTCGAAGAAGACGGCATGGATGGCCTTATCGACTTCCTGTTTGAACGAGCGTGCGAGATGTCCGATCACGCCACAAAGCGCGCCCAACTTGATGTGGATGCACAGGCGATCCGGTCCCGATTGGAAGCGTTCGAAGCGACGTTGCAATCGGGGCGGCGGGGTCTGGCGCAAGGTCTGACCGCGACTGCATAGGGCGAAAGCCATATGATATTGCGCCTTGGCAGCCGCCAGCAACGGCACTTCAGGCGCCGCGATGGCCTGTCATCTGTGCCAATTAACCTGTAAGCTGCAGTTGGTGGTGATAGCGAGAACCAGAGCCCTTCAATTCCTAACAAGCGTGTGCCGATCCTGCGTACCACAGCGCTACTCAGAACGGCGTCATTCAGGCCAGGGTAACACGCCATGACCATACGGCGCGTGCGATCGACCCGCCCAATTGTTACATAACTGCGTATGAAATGCAGCGACATTTGCCCTTCGAGACGTTAAGGACACCGCCATGGCAACGCCGATCTATGAATTTGCGCAATTGCCGCGGGCTTCTGTCCTGCGCAATCCTACGCCTGTACGCGATGCGCTGCGCCGACCCGGCGACGCACCACGCGTCGGGGTGATCTACAATCCGCGCAGCCACCGCAATCAGGGTGCGGACTTTGATTGCGAAGTTTGCCCGCATGTTCACATTGCCAGGCCGGGTAACCGGTCCGCGCTGTTCGATGCGCTGGCCAGGCTGGCCGCGGAGGGGATTGACCTGCTGGTCATCAATGGCGGCGATGGCACGGTGCGCGATGTCCTGACCTGCGGACAGGGAATTTTCGGCGATGACTGGCCAGTGCTCGCCGTCCTGCCCAAGGGCAAGACCAATGCGTTGACCGTCGATCTGGGCGTGCCGATGGAATGGAGCCTGCAAGATGCGATCGACGCATTCGAGTCAGGCGGTCGCATCGTGCGCAGGCCGATTGCGGTGCGTGATTTGCAACAGGCTCCGTTAGGCGATGCCTCAGGGCAGGATATCGCTGAAGTGAAGGCTGACGTGCTGGGATTTATTCTGGGGGCCGGCGCCTTCACTGCCGCGACGCAGGATGGACAGAGCGCCCACAAACTTGGTGCCTTCAACAGCGTGGTGGTGGCGGTTACCAGCATTTGGGGGCTGATGCAGGCGCTGCTTGGTCCGCGCAGCAATCCATGGCGGCGCGGGTCGCGCATGACGATCTGGTTGGGGGCGCAAAAGGCTCCTATGATACACAGCGGCACCGGTGATCCGCGCTACCGGCAATTGCTTTTCACGACTACGTTGAAGCGGCTGCCTGCGGGGCTGAAGCCGTTCGGGCGGCTGCGCAGCGGGTTGAAACTGCTGGCGGTTGATCAGATCAGCCGGCGCACCACGGTGCTTGTCCCGCTGGTGGCGACGGGTCGGATGCAAAACGGGCTGCGTGAACGTGGCATCCATCAGGTCAGCGCATCAGAATTCACGCTTGAGATCGAAGATCAGTTCATCTTCGATGGAGAGGCTTTCCCGGCCGGTCATTACCGCATCGGTCAAGGTCCACTGCTCGAATTCGTGACGCCGAAATCGGGTGCGGCTCTCCACGATCCAACATGACCGACGCGCTCAAAGAGCGCCTCGCGACACAATTGGCGGCTCCGGTCGATCCGGCGGTCAGCGAGTTCGCCCGCATACTGGCGCACGATTCAGGAGCACTGGGCGTGCTGTTCTATGGATCGAACCTGCGCACCCGGTCGCTTGACGGGGTGCTCGATTTTTATGTGCTGTTGCCTGGCGATGCGGCGCGCGAGCCTGCGATCTGGCCGCGTGTCAGCTATCACGAACGAACAATCGGCACGCACATGCTGCGCGCCAAGGTGGCGATGATGCGGCTGGATACCTTTGCCGAGGCTGCCTCTGGCGAACGCATCGACACCACCATCTGGGCGCGGTTCGTGCAACCATGCGCGCTGGTGTGGGTGAACGATGATGGCGCGCGGGTGCACATCACCGATGCGGTCGCGGATGCCGCAAAGACTGCGGCGCGGCTGGCAGCAGTGCTTGGTCCGGCGACGGGAACAGCAGATGAGTATTGGCGCGCGCTGTTCCGCGCGACCTATAAGGCTGAATTCCGGGTCGAGAAAGCGGGCCGCGAAAACGATATTCTTGCCGTCAATGCCGCCCATTTCGCAGGGCTTTTGCCTGCTGCGCTGGAAGCCGCGGGTATTGGGTTAACCGCGCACGGAGACGCGATTTCCCCACACCTCGAACCGGCGACCCGTAAAACGGTTCTCGACTGGTGGAAGCGGCGCGAGCGGCTGGGCAAACCGCTCAATCTCATCCGGCTGATAAAGGCCAGCACAACGTTCGAGGGCGCAACCCGCTATGCCGCATGGAAGATTGAGCGGCACACCGGAATGCCCGTCGCCATCACGCCGTTTCGCGAACGCTATCCGATACTGGCCGCGCCTTCTGTGCTGTGGTCACTATGGCGACACCGCCGGGGTCGCAGCGGGATGCCTGCAAAGCCGGACTGAAGCGTTTACAGATACAGCATGTTGACGGACATCGATTGCGCGCTCGCGCCGATGTCGAACCGGGTTTTGCTGACGCTTGGTTTGCCCAGATTGAAGACACTGATCGAGGGGTTGTTCGACATTGCACCGCCATCCTGCCGCAGATCGGTCTTGCCATTGCCGTTGACGTCATGGCGCACCGCGACTGCATAACTGCCCGCCTTGGGCGCGGGTACGCAGAACGTCATCGTACCCTTTTGCGCCGGCATTTCGATCCGGCTGAGCCATTTGCCCTTGGCCAGCCATTCGGCTTCGGTGGCGCGATAGATTTGCACGCGCACCTTGCCTTGCGAACTTTTGATCCCGCGCACTGTGAGGCGCACGGCCGGTCCGCCGCCGGGCGCGCAGGCGCGCAAATCGTTGCCGATGGTCTGGCGATATTGCGCATTCGCCACGGCAGTGGTGCCGGGCAACACGCCCATTCCCATCGCAAGGATACCAAGCGCGCCGGTGGCGACTGCAAAAGATTTCATCATTTACGCGTCTTTCAAATCCAGAATTCAACACGGGCGTGCAAGATATTTGCACCCCGTCGTCACGGCGCAAATCATGCATTGCGCAGTGAATATGGTGCGATGAGTGGCAATATTGCGGTGAATTGGGGCTGAATTGGCCGGTAATCTCAGCCAAATGGTGCGCTCACGTACCTTACCGGGGAATTCACCATAGTGGAAAAGCACCCGAACCAAGCTTGTGGCCCGATTCGCAGGCATTTAGGCGGGAAAGCAGCGCAACCAGGGAGACGCTCCTACCCGCCAGCAATTTTGGCCGCCAGTATCAGCCATGTCGACACCTTTTATATCCCCTTCGATCCTGTCAGCCGATTTTGCCCGGCTCGGAGAAGAAGTGCGCGCGGTGGATGCAGCAGGGGCGGACTGGATCCATATTGATGTGATGGACGGCCATTTCGTGCCGAACATCACCATCGGCCCCGATGTGATAAAGGCACTGCGCCCGCATTCGGACAAGCCGTTTGACGTCCACCTGATGATCTCGCCGGTCGATCCGTATCTGGAAGCCTTCGCCGATGCCGGCGCGGACATCATCACTGTCCACCCGGAGGCCGGGCCGCACATCCACCGCACCTTGCAGGCAATCCGCGCGCTGGGCAAAAAGGCTGGTGTGGTGCTGAACCCCGGCACCCCTGTCAGCGTGCTCGATAACCTGATGGACCTGGCCGACCTCATTCTGGTGATGAGCGTCAATCCCGGGTTTGGCGGGCAGAGTTTCATCCCGTCGCAACTGGAAAAGATTGCGGCCGTCCGCGCGATGATCGACCGGACGGGGCGCGACATTCATCTTGAAGTTGATGGCGGGGTCAATCCTGAAACCGCGCGGCAATGCGTCGCTGCCGGGGCCGATGTGCTGGTCGCCGGATCGGCCACGTTCAAAGGCGGACCGGATCGCTATGCGGCCAATATCGCCGCGCTTAAGGGGATTGGCTGATGGACACCCTGTTTCGCGATGAACACAGCGATTCCGATGCGCGCCTGCCCGATCTGCGGCCCGATCTGCAGGACGAACCGCTGGGCCAGAGCGCGCTGCCGTTGGGACCGGGCGAAGAGGCGCTGAGCGAGCAAAGCGGAACAATCGACGAAGGCGGGGTCGCCACCGAACCATCGCGCGCGCTGGCGCTGACCGATGTGATTGCGCCGCGCGGCGGGACAGGTGAGGCGTTCATTCGGCTGGCCTACCGCCTTGGCGTGCCCGGTCATGCCATTGCCGCGCCGTTCCGCCGGGCCTCCGCGCCGCGCTTGCTGGCACAGGTGGCAACGCCCGTCACCGGCGACCGGGCGTCGGGCATTGCGCTTCGCGCCGGGCATTTTCTGGTCCACAGTGTCAAATTGCCGATCGCACAAGTCGATTACACCGGCGGCACGCGGCTTTCGCCGGGTATTGAGCGCAGCCTGCATTCGTTCGGCTGGCTTTACGATCTGGCCGCCGCCGCCCCGCGCGAGGAATGCACGCCGGTGGCGCAGCGGCTGATGCGCGGCTGGCTGGGTGCCAATCCCTCCCCACCCAAGCGCGCGACCAAGCTGCGGGCGTGGGATGTCGAGCATACCGGCCTGCGGTTGCTCGCATGGCTGATCCATGCGCCAGTTATCATCGGCGATGGCAAATGCGGTCTGCGCGGCGAATTGCTGCAAGCCATCGTCGAGACCGCCGACTGGCTCGATCGCAAGGCGTTGAAAAGCGGTGCGGGCCTCAGTCAGATGATCGGCTGGGCGGCGGTGACGGCGGCAGGCCTGCTGCTGCCCGAAGGCAAGCCGCGCAGACTATACGGGCAGGCCGCGCTGATCCGTTCGCTGGGCGATCTTGTCGCAGAAGATGGCGGCGTGCTGTCGCGCTGTCCGGCGGCGCAGATGCAAGCCATTGCAACGCTCACCGATCTGATTGCCTGTTACGAGGCCGCCGGGGTGGATGCGCCCGAGGCGCTGTTCGTCATGCGCGAATTGCTGATCCCGCCATTGCTGGCGCTGCGTCATGGCGATGGCGCGCTTGGCAGCTGGCAGGGGCAGGGCGCAATTTCGGCAGACCGCGTTGCCAATCTGATCGCGGCAACCGGCGTGCGCACGCGCCCTCTGAATGAACCGCAACACTGGGGTTTCCAGCGTATGCGCGGGGGCGAGGCTGTGGTGCAATTCGACGCCGCGCCGCCTCCACGTGCCCGCCATGCGCGCATTGGCTGTGCATCGACGCTGGCGTTTGAGTTTTCGGATGGTCCGGCCCGGATCGTGGTCAATTGCGGCGGAGCAGCGTTGGCCGGGGGGCAGGTGCCCGCGCATATTGGCCAGGGTCTTCGCGCAAGTGCCGCGCATTCGACGCTGGTGCTGGACAATGCCAATTCCACCGCCGTCCTGCTGCACGGCCAACTGGGCAAGGGCGCTGAGCTGGTCGAGGTTGAGCGGCGTGTCGCCAACAAGAATATGAGCCGCGTGGAGGCGAGCCATGATGGTTATGCCCTGCGCTTTGGCCTTACGCATCAGCGCATCCTGACATTGCGCAGCGACGGCACCGAACTGGCGGGCGAGGATATTCTGCTGCCCGTCAGCCGCAAGGGCAAGCGCGGGAAGATCGGCTTTGCGGTCCGGTTTCACCTTGGCCGCGGGGTCGAGGTTCGCTTGTCCGACGATGCGCGCGGGGCAAGCCTGCTGACCCCGGACGGTCGCCTGTGGCAGTTCCGCCTGCGCGGCGACGTGGCGGGCTCCGGCGAAATGGCGCTGGGTTGCGAAGACAGCCTGTGGGTCGATGGCGAGGGCCGCCCCCACGCGACGCATCAACTCGTGATCGAAGGGCTGACATCGCGCGGCGGGGGACAATTCTCCTGGCTGTTCAAGAAAATGGGGTAAGCGCCCCACAATTGCTTTCGGGCAGGAGCTTCACAACGTGGCAGATATGACGATCAAACGGGCGCTGCTGTCAGTGTCCGACAAAAGCGGCCTTGCGCAGCTGGGCGAAGCGCTGGCGGCGCGCGGGGTGGAGCTGGTCAGCACCGGGGGCACGGCGAAGGCGCTGCGCGAGGCTGGGCTGGACGTGCGCGACGTATCCGACCTCACCGGCTTTCCCGAAATGATGGACGGGCGTGTAAAGACCCTGCACCCAAAGGTTCATGGCGGGCTGCTTGCCCTGCGCGACAACGCCGATCACGTGGCTGCGATGCAGGCGCACGATATCGGCGCGATCGACCTGGTGGTGGTCAATCTCTACCCGTTCGAGGCAACCGTGGCCAAGGGCGCAGACCGCGTCGAAATCATCGAGAATATCGACATTGGCGGGCCTTCGATGGTGCGATCCGCCGCCAAGAACCACGGTTTCGTGACGATCCTGACCGATGCAGCGGATTACGGCGAACTGCTGGAAGAACTGGACGCGAATGACGGCGCGACCAGCGAGGCGTTCCGCATCCGCATGGCGGGCAAGGCCTATGCCCGCACTGCTGCTTACGATTCTGCTATCGCAAACTGGTTTGCGTTTGGCGATGCGTTCACTAATCCGCTGGGCGCAGAGGCGCTGAAGGCGACACCGTTTACCGACACCATGCCGCTTGCCTTTAAAAGCACGGACACGCTGCGCTATGGAGAAAACCCGCATCAGTCAGCCGCGATCTATGTGCCGCAGGTGACGGGCACTTCGGGCGTGCCGCAAGCCACGCAATTGCAGGGCAAGGCGCTCAGCTACAACAATCTGAACGATGCCGACGCCGCGCTGGAACTGGTGGCGGAATTTGCCGGGCAGGAACCGGCGGTGGTGATCGTGAAACACGCCAATCCATGCGGCGTCGCGCAAGCGTCATCGCTGCTGGAGGCATGGGAGGCGGCGCTCGCGTGCGACAGCGTGTCCGCGTTTGGCGGGATCGTCGCGGTCAACACAGCGCTGGACGGGGCGACCGCAGAAGCCATCGCCGGGATGTTCACCGAAGTCGTGATTGCGCCCAGTGTGACCGCCGAAGCGCGCGAAGTGTTCGCCGCCAAGAAGAATCTTCGCCTGCTCGAATGCGGCACCCTGCCCGATCCGCGCCGGGGTGGCTTTGCGATGAAGACCATCGCGGGCGGGATGCTGATCCAGTTTCGCGACAACGGCGCGGTGAGCGAGGCGGACCTCAAGGTTGTGACCAAACGCGCACCCACTGCACAGGAATTGAAGGATTGCCTGTTCGCCTGGACCGTCGCCCGGCATGTCAAATCGAACGCCATCGTTTACGCCAAGGACGGGGCAACCGCCGGGATCGGTGCGGGCCAGATGAACCGCCGCGATTCCGCGCGCATCGCTGCGATCAAGGCGCGCGAGGCGGCCGAAACGCACGGCTGGGATGCAGCCCGCACAATCGGCAGCGCGGTCGCATCGGATGCGTTCTTCCCCTTTGCCGACGGGTTAATCTCGGCAGCGGAAGCCGGCGCAACCGCCGTGATCCAGCCAGGCGGGTCGATCCGCGATGACGAGGTTATCGCCGCTGCCGATGAGGCGGGCCTCGCGATGGTCTTCACCGGGATGCGCCATTTCCGGCATTGATCGGCCTGCATTCCAAGGGGAGGTCTTGCGAACCTGCAGACCGCCTCAAACCTCGCACCACCTCAACCTTTTTTCAGGCTCTGCGTAACTAAACGTGAGGGCATTGCGAACTATTGCATGAATCCACTGTTCACCACCGCGCAATTTGCGATGCGGCACATGGGACACGACAAGAGATAAAACACGAATCAAGAGCAACGAACATGACCCTATTCACCCCTGATCTTTATCGCCAGCTTGGACTGGGCTTTGTGCTGGGCACTGCTTTGGTCGCCGCCGCAAACGCCGACGCATGGGCTGATGAATTCTCGCCGCCTGCGCAGGCTGCGCAAACCATCGAGGCGCCTTTGCCCGACGCCGAATTCCTTATTGCACCCGAAGACTGAAGAGTCCGTTCATGCCCGCATCGATCTCGTCGCGCATTCGTCTGAAGACCCGCACCAAAACTGGAACCGCAATCGGCCTTGCTGCCGCCGCAGCCGCGCTTGTCCTCTCTGGCATTTCCGCGCCGGTTCACGCTGAGCGCACGGTCAACGCGCCCGCCGCCCAACGCATCGCGAAGGAAGGCGCCGGGTTGAAGACGGCAATTTTTGCAGGCGGCTGCTTCTGGGGCGTCGAAGGAGTTTTCAGCCATGTGAAGGGCGTTAAATCCGCCGTTGCGGGGTTCCACGGCGGCACGGCGGGCACTGCCAGCTATTCCGCGATCACTACCGGCACCACCAACCATGCCGAATCGGTGATGATTACCTATGATCCTTATGTCGTGCGGTATGATGAATTGCTGCGGATATTCTTTTCGGTCGCCACCGATCCCACCCAGCTCAACCGTCAGGGGCCCGATGTCGGCGCGCATTACCGCTCCGCCCTCGTGCCCATGAACGCCGAACAGCGCGCCGTGGCAAAGGCGTATCTGGCCCAGCTCGACGCGACCGGCGTCTGGGGCAAGCCGGTTGTGACGCGGATTGAAACGCACCGTAAATTCTACCCAGCGGAAACCTATCATCAGGATTACATGGTGAAGAACCCGCGCAGTGGTTACATCATCCGGTACGATGCGCCCAAGGTCGACGCGCTGAAAGCGATGTTCCCGCGCGATTACAGCCCAACATTCCTGCGCGACGGCTGAAACTCGCGACTTTGCTGGCGCGAACCGCAAGACTGGAACTTGCAGCAATCGCAGCCTATATTCGCATCGATGACCCAGCCACGCACCCATTCGCATCAGGAACATACCGGCGACAATCTGATCGCCGCCGCGCGCACATCTTTGATGAGCTCTGGTGAACAATGGACCGGAATGCGCGAATCGGTGTTTGCCGAACTGGCCCGGCACGAACGGCCTGTGTCCGCCTATGACATCGCTGACAACCTGTCCGCCGCGCGCGGAAAGCGGGTTGCGCCAAACTCAATCTACCGCATTCTGGACCTGTTTGTGATCAACAACCTCGCGATGCGCGTGGAAAGCTCGAACGCCTACCTCGCGAACAGCCATCCAGGGTGCGAACACGATTGCGTCTTCCTGGTTTGCGACGAGTGCGGGGAGGCCACCCATGTCGATGATGAGGAGGTAAGTCGCAGCGTGCGTGCGCTTGCCGACAGGCGCGAATTCAAGGCAAAACGGCCCGTGCTCGAAGTGCGCGGCGTTTGTCGAACCTGCAACTGACCGACCGCGAAATCCGCGCACGGCGACCCGCCTGCGCACTCGTGGCTTAGGCGCGCCTCACATCCCATTCCGCGAAACTGGCTGGCCATTCCGCGAGACTGGCTGGCAGCGAAGGCGGATACCCCCCGGCAAAGCATGGGTGGTGTGCGATCAAGCGTTTGTCGACAGTTCGGTTTGCACGGTGTAAGGCATTCGGCATGACGACACGACCCGCAACACCGCTTTTGGATCAGGTGCCTACGCCTGACGAACTCCGCCAACTCAAGCCCGAACAGCTCCGCCAGCTTTCCGATGAACTGCGCGCCGAAATGATCGACGCCGTCAGCACTTCGGGGGGGCATCTGGGCTCCGGTCTCGGCGTGGTCGAACTGACCGTTGCGATCCATTATGTTTTCAACACGCCCGAGGACAAACTGATCTGGGACGTGGGGCATCAGTGCTACCCACACAAGATCATCACCGGGCGGCGCGACCGCATCCGCACCCTGCGTCAGGGCGGTGGCCTTTCCGGCTTTACCAAGCGTTCGGAAAGCGAATACGATCCGTTCGGCGCGGCGCATTCCTCTACCTCGATATCCGCAGCGCTCGGCTTTGCTTTGGCGAACAAGATGCAGGACCGCCCTGGTCGCGGAATCGCCGTGATCGGTGACGGCGCGATGAGTGCGGGCATGGCCTATGAAGCGATGAACAACGCCGCGCAGGCGGGCAACCGGCTGGTCGTGATCCTCAACGATAACGACATGTCGATTGCGCCGCCGGTGGGCGGACTATCGGCCTATCTGGCGCGCATGGTTTCCTCCAGCGAATATCTCGGCCTGCGCAGCCTTGCCAGCCGCGCGGTCAAGAAAATGAGCCGCCGGATGCACGAGGCTATCGGCAAGGCTGAGGAATACACCCGCGGCATGGTGACGGGCGGGACGCTGTTCGAGGAACTGGGGTTCTATTATGTCGGCCCGATTGATGGGCACAATCTCGATCACCTGATCCCGGTTCTGGAAAACGTGCGCGACACGTCCGAAGGTCCGGTGCTGATCCACGTCGTCACGACCAAGGGCAAGGGCTATAAATACGCCGAGGAAAGCGCCGATAAGTATCACGGCGTCCCGAAATTCGATGTCATCACCGGCGAGAAGAGCAAGAGCGCGGCTGGCCCGCCCGCCTATCAGAATGTGTTTGGCGACACGCTGGCAAAGCTGGCCGATACCGATCCCCGCATCTGCGCGATTACTGCGGCCATGCCGTCGGGAACCGGGATCGACCGCTTTGCGAAAGCGCACCCGGATCGCAGTTTTGATGTCGGCATCGCCGAACAGCATGGCGTCACCTTTGCTGCCGGGCTTGCCGCGCAGGGAATGCGACCGTTTGCCGCGATCTATTCGACCTTTCTCCAGCGCGCCTACGACCAGGTGGTCCACGATGTAGCGATCCAGAACCTGCCGGTCCGCTTTGCGATCGACCGTGCCGGGCTGGTGGGCGCGGACGGCTGCACACATGCGGGGTCGTTCGACATCACCTATCTTGCCACCCTGCCCAACATGGTGGTGATGGCGGCAGCGGACGAAGCTGAGCTGGCGCACATGACTTACACTGCGGCGGAATACGACGATGGCCCCATCGCGTTCCGATACCCGCGGGGCAATGGGACAGGCGTGCCTATCCCGGACGTTCTCGAAAAGCTCGAAATCGGCAAGGGCCGGATCGTGCGTGCCAACAAAAACGGGGGCAACAAGGTTGCGATCCTGTCACTCGGCGCGCGGCTGGAAGAGGCGAAGAAAGCCGCCGACCAATTGGAGGCCAAGGGGCTTTCGACGACGGTTGCCGACATGCGTTTTGCCAAGCCTCTCGATGAAGATCTGATTGCCCGCCTGATGCGTACGCATGAAGTGGTCCTGACCATCGAGGAAGGCTCAATTGGCGGGCTGGGCGCGCATGTGTTGACCTATGCCAGCGATGAGGGGTTGACCGATGGCGACAGCGGAGCCGCGCTGAAAGTGCGAACGCTGCGCCTGCCCGACACGTTCATCGACCACGAAGATCCGTACAAGCAATACGATGAGGCCGGTCTGAACGCCCCGCAAATCGTGGAAACGGTGCTGAAGGCGCTGAAGCATAACGACGCAAGTATTGAGGAAGTGCGGGCCTAGCCGGGCCTAGCCTGCCTGCGCAACTTTCGCCTCACCAACGGCACGAAGGCGAGGCAGGTCGCGGTGCATCTCGCGGATCAGCCAGTCGACGAAATCGCCGATGATCGCGTTGTCGCGATCCTCCTTGCGGCAGACAACGAAGTAGCTGCCCGCCTCCTGCGGTGCAGTCGGCAGCGGGGCGACGAGACCGCGCGCGCCCGGCATATCCAATACGAGCGGCGTCAGCGCCAGCAACACCCCCCGGCCAGCGGCGGAAGCGTCAATCGCTGTGGCCATGCTGTCAAACAGCAACATCCGTGTCCCGTCCGGCGGCGCGGCTCCCACTGCGGCAAACCAATCCGACCACCCCCGACGGCCCACGCTCAACCCGATGAGCGTATGATCGCAAAGATCCTCCGGCGTTGTGATCCGCTCGGCCAGCTCGGGAGTGCACAGCGGCGTCGCTCGAATATCGAGCAGTTTGCTGGCCCATACGCCCGGCGTGGGAGCCTGTAGATTGCGGATCGCGACATCCGCCTCGCCCAGCAAAAGGTCGGCGAGGGTAGCGGAGGTGTCGATCGCCAGCGAAAGTCTCGGGTGGCGTTTCTCGAACGCTGGCAATCTCTGCACCAGCCAGCCATGCGCAAACAACGGGAGGGCCGATACCCGCAGCATTGTCATCTTGTTTCCGGCGCGTGCGCGGCCCAGAGCGGCCGAAATCTCGCCAAAGCCGCGTTCCAGCCCGATGGCGAGATCCTCTCCCAGCGGGGTCAGGCGTACTTGCCGAACCCGGCGCTCGAATAAAGGCCCACCAACCCACGCTTCCAGCTTCCTGATCTGGTGGCTGACTGCCGAGGGGGTGATCCGCAGATCCACCGCCGCATCGCGAAAGCTCCGCCGCTCGGCCGCCGCCCGGAATGCGACGAGGCTGGACCATGGCGGCATATCGGCGGGATGCATCATGGATGAACCAGTATCATCTATCAGCGCGTGTATTCAATCATGATTCGTAGCAAATAAAGCTACACCTTGCGCCATGGAAAATCCCGAAACCCACCAGCTATCCGTCCCCGCGATCACCCGTTCAATCGGGTTCTGGATGGCGATCCTCATGGCCGCCTCGCAAGCGATCAACGCAGTGCGGGCCTTTGTCGACCCGGCTGGATTTGCGGTATATATGGGCGCACCATCCTCTGCCGCAGAGCTTGGGGCGTGGGTGCAGATTTACGGGCTGCGGGCCGGGTTCATCGCCTCGTTGGTGGGTGTTTTTCTGATCCGCCGGGAACTCGCCCCGCTCAAATGGATGGCCATTTGCGCCCTGTTCCTGCCATTGGGCGATGCGTGGATCGCCGCTCAGGCGGACGCCCCGACCGCAATCATCGCGCGCCATATTGGGATCGCGGTTTTCCTCGCGCTCGCAGCTGTCATGCTGTCCCGCGATGTGGCGGCGAGAGAAAGGCCCGGGCTTAGGCCATGACCGGCCTGCTAACCCGTCTGGGAACGCGGATCGACACCTGGAATGGCCGGGCGAAGATGGCCCGTTTCAGCAAGGGGTGGCCGTCACAAACGCGCATGGGCATCAGCTTTCATCGCACCCGCAATGTGCAATACCGGTATCTTGAAGCTGGCGAGGGCCAGACCATCATTTTCACCGTCGACCCACCCATGACGATTGAGGTGTACGACGAACTTGTCGCCGTTTTCGCCAGACATTTCCGTGTCATCGTGGTCGAATTGCCCGCCATGGGATTTTCGGCTGTACGGGAAGGCTTCGGATTTGGCTTTGCCGAAACGGGAGACGACCTTGCCGAGTTCATCCGCGCCGTATGCGGAGAGCGGAACATCTTCGCATTCTCATGCGCCGCCACGCTCAGCGGGATCGACATTGCCGTGCGCATGCCCGAACTCGCATCGCACCTCTGCTTCATTCAGGGAGGAGGAACGCAGGCGTTTGCCCGGTGGAAGGCAGATCGCGATCCCAAGGGGATTCTTGCGCGGCCGGTCATCGGTCAGGTGGTGATGAAACGACTGGCCCCGCGCCGGATGCCTCAATGGTACAGGCTGTCGGTCGGTCGCAAGGAGCGGGTGGATCATTATTGTGCCTGCGCGCAGAGGTCGTTTGAGCACGGCGCAATGTGGTCCCTCGCCAGTGCGTATCAGGTTTTCATGGCGCATTCGCAGGAACTTCCTGCTCCGTCGCAGCCGATGCTCTCAATCTGGGGAGGGGCGGATCGGTCGCACCCGGACGAGAACAGGCACTCGCTTGCCGCGCTTTACGAGGGCGTCTCGTGCGTCACGTTCGAGGATCTTGGCCACACCCCCGAACTTGAAGACCCTCAGCGGGTGTTCGACGCGATTGCTGCTTTCTGCTCCGACACCTGATTGGAAACATCGATCAGAGCGCAATTTGGTGGAAGCCCGGCTAAGGCAAACGCCATGGGGTGACGCGGGCAATGGTCGGTGGCATGGGTCGGGCGAAAGGACTTATCGCCCCATGCCCCTCCTCGAAATTACCCGCGACGGTCCGGTCACCACGCTGACCATCGACCGTGCCGATACGATGAATGCGCTGGGCGCACCCGGCGACGGGGAGGAATTTCGTGGTGCGTGCGACGCGATCAACCGCGATCTTGAAACCCGCTGCGTTATCCTGACCGGGGCGGGGCGTGCCTTCAGCGCGGGTGGGGATATCAAGGCAATGCAGGCTAAGACCGGCACGTTCGGCGGCAGCGCGCCCGCGATTTCGGACGGGTATCGCGACAATATTCACATGATGCTGCGCGCGCTCCATGGCCTTCGCGTGCCGGTCGTTGCGGCAGTCAACGGCGCGGCCATCGGTCTGGGCTGCGATATCGCGTGCCTTGCCGATATGCGCATTGCGAGCGAGACTGCGAAATTCGGCGTCACGTTTCTCAAACTGGGCATCATTCCCGGCGATGGCGGCACGTGGATTCTGCCGCGCATCATCGGCCCGGCGCGAGCGGCAGAGCTGTTCTACACCGGCGACGTAATCGACGCTGCGACCGCGCTGGAATGGGGCATGGTGAGCCGCGTCTTCGGCCCAGACACGCTGATGGAGGAGGCGCGCACCCTTGCCCTCAAGGTCGCCGCGCAACCGCCGCACGCGCTGCGACAGGCCAAGATGTTGCTGCGACAGGGCCAGCAGATCGGATACGATAGCGCGCTGGAACTTGCCGCGAACACGCAGGCGATGATGCACACCACCCGCGATCATGCAGAGGGCGTCGCCGCGCTGATCGAAAAACGCGCCGCCCGCTTCACCGGCGAATAGTCGATGCTATTGGCTAAGCGCGGCTTCTAAAGCCCGATCCAGCGCCAGATCCCTGCCGGTATCCCGCCCAGCGGCATGTGCAACCAGCTTAGGCCCACAAACAGCACGACGCCCCCGACGATCGGCACAGTGCCAACAGAGGCGAAGCCGCCCCAGCGCGGCCAATAGCTCGTGCCGCTTTCCCACTGCGCCCAGGCATCGCCCATCAATACGCGTTTCTTGCGGTCCTGCATGTGTGCACCAACCAGCGCAAGAAAGCCCATCGCGAGTGCGAGCACGATTGTCCGGGTGCTCCACCACAGGACGATATGCGATAGTGCCCACAGCGCAAAACCCCACATCATCGGATGCCGTGTTACTCGAAATACGCCCTTCGGCTCCGCGCGCGCCTGATCCTGCGCCATCGGGGTGGGCAGCGCCGGGTTGCCGATGAACGATCCCGCCAACAGCACCATGGCCGGCAGAGTGATGATTGTCGCCAGCGCCCAGCCGATCTCTCCCGAACCTGCAAGGTCGGCGGGCGGCGCGGCCTTGAACGCGAGATAGACCCATCCGAGCGTGGCAAGGCTGACCACGGAATAAGCGATCTGGAAGCCTGCGGCGCCAAGCGACTTGACCATCGCCGCGCGCAACGGGTGCGACATGGCGAAATGCGAGCCTACAAAAGCGATGTTCGCCGCGATGAGTTCGATGAGGGCTGCGTTCATGCGCCGTGACTATCATTCATTGTGGGCATCGCCCAGCGCAAGAGATCAGGTGGCAAGCCCGGTGGGAATGATCGTAGCCTGCGCCGTGGCGACATGTACGGGATCGGCCCCGTCGGTTTCTGCCCAGACATCGGCGCGTACGATCACCTGCCGCTTTCCCGGCTTGATGACTTCGCCCTTGGCTCGCAGCCGATCACCTTTGGCCGGTCGCAGAAAGTTGATGGTGTAGCCCCCGGTCACGACATCGCCCGCGACCGAAGCGCCTGCCCACGCGCAGGCATTGTCGGCCATCAGCCCGACGATTGCGCCATGGGCGAATCCGTGATGCTGGGTCATCTCAGGCCGCAGCTGGAGCAGCAGCTCGCTTTGCCCGGCCCACACCACCACCGGCTCTACGGCGAGCCAGTTGGAGAAGCCGGAGCCTTTGACCGCGATACGCTTCATATACTCGAGCGAGGCTTCGGGACTGTCGAATCGGGTCTGGGTCATGGTGGAGCTGCCTTTAGTCTGGTTCGCAGACGTTATGCCTCTTGCCACCACCTCCCGCAAGTCTGATAAGCAGACCCAAAGGACCTGAATGAAGACCTACCGACCCTCCCGATCACCCTGCCCGATTGGCCGCGCCGCGCGCGTGCTGGGCGATCGCTGGGTCATCCTGATCCTGCGCGAGGCGTTTCTGGGAGCCGACCGGTTCGAGCATTTCGTGGACCGGCTGGGTATCAACCGCGCGGCGCTCACCTCGCGACTGGAGATTTTGCAAGAGGCAGGGCTGATCCGCCGTGACCCGCCCGAAGGCAAACGTGCGCGCTATGTTCTTACCAATGCCGCGCTTGATCTGCAGCCGCTGTATCACGAAATGGCGCAGTGGGGATCGCGCCACCTGTTCGATGAAAGCGAGGAGCGCGGGCGCTGGCACCAGGCCGCACCCACCCCTGGCGATCACCAGTCGTAGGCTTTGGGCAACTCGCTTTCATCCAGGTTGCGATAACGGTCCCGCAGTCGGCTCTGGTGGTTGCCAAGCGGCTGTTCGACGCCGCCGATATACACCTTCGTTGGGACTGATCCCACTTCCAGCGGATCGCCATCCCACACCACTACATCGCCGATCGCGCCCGCTTTCAGCACACCTGCGGTGTTGCCGAGCCCGCTGATCGCCGCAGGAATGGAGCTGATCGCGGCGAACGCCTGACCCCAGCTCAACCCCGATGCGCCCGGCACCCTGTTCAGCGCGACCAGATTGCCCGCATGTTGCGGCAGGCGGCGTGGGTCTTGCATGGCCGATGCGTTGATCGCCACCACCACCCCGGCGTTGACCATGCGGCCGATATTGCTTTGCGTGGCCGCAAGCTGCTCAAAACTGCTGGGCAGATCGTCCAGACTGTCGGCAATTACCGGCACGCCCGCACTGGCTATTTCATTGGCAACCAGCCAGCCTTCGCTGACACCGACCAGCACCATGTCCAGTCGTGGAAATTCGGATTTCAGAGCCAGCGCAGCGCGAATGTCGGATGCACGCTCCACCTTGATATAAAGCTTCTGCTCGCCTCGGACCACAGGCACGAGAGCCGCCGCGTCAAAGCGCGTCAACAACACATCGCCAGCGCGATCGGTTTCGCGTCCTGACAGACGCGGATCGATGGGCACGTCGTCCCCTGTGGCAACCCTGTTTTGCCGTCCGCTGGCAGGGATCAACGCAGCATCGCCATAGCTGCCAGCTTCACGCAAGGCATTGCGGAACAGGGCATGGGCCGCGGCCCGGCTTCCCCCCGCGATGCGGCCGCCGCGCTCGCCCAGATCGACCATCTGGAATGCGCGAGCTTGCATGACCGGGGTGCCATCGCTGTCGAGATCGATGATCGCGCCCTGCCCGGCAAAAATCGAGGCCGAGGGTTCGGTAGTGGTGGTTGCGCGAGTGATTCCGGCGGCGCGGTGAACCAGAATGTGCTGCGAATTGGGATTGATGACCGGCGCTGTATCGAGCGAGGCGCTGAAGGGGGCGCCGCTGGCGCGCTCATCATTCGATTCGCTGACGGCGCTGACATCGGAAATGCCCAGCGTCGTAACCGTGGCAAACAGGCCGGGTGTGACCCACGCGCCATTTGCGTCAATGACCGGCGTTTCCGGCGGCATGATTGAAACACGAGGGTCACCGCTTACTGCTACGACCCTGCCATTCTGAATGGCGACGCTTCCATTATCGATCGGCTCGCTGCCATCGCCAAGCACAAGCCTTGCATTGATGATAATGACGTCCTGCGCAGCCGCAGGGCTGGCAGCGATGACGACAGCGGAGATTGCGCCCATCATGCCGGAAATAAGAAGATCCTTCATTTCACGTCTCCTTCACCGGGCTGGCCAAGCTCAAAATCGCTCACCGGGCGGCGTTTGCGATCCATCGCATCAAACATCAGCGCCCCGTCGATCCAGACCTTTTCGGGCCGCGAATAAACGCTCAGCGGATCGCCGTTCCACAGCACCACATCGGCCATCTTGCCGGGTTGCAGGCTGCCGGTCATATCGTCGATGCCCATCGCCTTTGCCGCGTTCAGCGTGATCCACTGGATCACCGCCGCATCGGTGATGTCGATACCCACGCGCTTGCCCGCGGCCTGCGCCTTGGCAGCTTCCTGATTGAGCCGCTGGATATCGTTTTCATCGTCGGAGTGGATTACCACGCACGCGCCCGCCTGTTGCAGGAATGCGGCGTTTTCCTGGATGCCGTCATAGCTTTCCATCTTGAAGCCGTACCAGTCGGCCCAGATCGCGCTGCACACGTCGTTTTCGCGCAGCAGATCGCCGATCTTGTAGGATTCAACCGCGTGGTGGAAGGCCGCAACCTTGTATCCCATCTCCTTGGCCATATCCATCACCAGCGCCATCTCGTCCGCGCGATAGCAGTGATTGTGGACCAGGATTTCGCCCTTCAGCACGCCGACCAGCGTTTCCTTGCCAAGGTCGCGTTTCGCCTTTTTATCGTTGGCGTAGTTGATCGCATCGTACCAGGTCTGGCGATTGACCGCGAAATTGCCCATCCGCGTGGACGGTTTGCGCCCGCGCCCGCCATAAACGCGCTTGGGTTTTCGCCGCACGCCATCTTGAAGCCATAGGGCGCGCCAGGAAATTTCATGCCCTGCACGGTGCGGGCGGGCACATTCTTGAGCGTGGCGGAGCGTCCGCCCATGAGGTTTGCCGAACCGGGCAGAACCTGCAGACTGGTGATCCCTCCATTGGCGAGCGCGCGCGAGAAGCCGGGGTCTTGCGGCCAGACCGAATGTTCGGCCCATACATCGGGCGTCGTGGGATCGGTCGCCTCGTTCCCATCGGAATGCGCATCGACGCTGGGTGAGGGGTAGTCGCCAAGGTGAGAGTGTATGTCGATAATGCCGGGGGTGACGAACTTGCCTGTTCCGTCGATTACCGGAACGTCGGCGGGTGCTGCGGCATCGTTTTCATAGACGCCCTGGATCTTGCCATCGGCGAAATAGATCGCACCGTTATCGATCCGCTCGCCAGCGCCATCGAAGATCGTAACATTCGTTATGACCGTCGGCGCGCCCGGATAGGCCTTATAGGTGGAGGGGAAGGGGTTTTCGGACTCTGTCTTGGCGGCGAATTCGGGCTTTTCGTCGTCGCTGTCATCCGCGGCGTTGGCTGAGCCGGTTGTGGAGCAAGCGGCCAGTGCGAGCGCGGCGGCAAGGGCCGTGGTTACCGGGCCTAACGCCCTGAGCCTCGATAGCCGACTTCCAACATGCAAACCCGAATACCGCATGAATATCGCTCCCTGTTCCTGCGCAAGTTTTCGATCTTGGCGAGATCAGGGAGCGATGTCCAGTTCATTGGACGATTTTCAATGTCGTGTGCGTTGGACAATCATTCGGCGGGGCGGGTCGCCGGGTGAATACCCGCCGCCTGTGGTTCGCCCACTTCGTCCTGACCGAGCAGATCGTCACCTACGCCATCATCGGCGAGCGTATCGAGATGCATCAGTTTCTTGACCAGCGGGCTGACGACCATGACGGCAATGCCAACGCCGATGGCGTACATACCAACCGTAGAGTAAACATCGAGTACGACCTGTCTTCCGGCTTCTTCTCCAAGACCTTCGGCCCCGGTCGCCTCGGCAATCTTGCCAGCGACGAAGTTCCCTGTGGCCGAAGCGAAGAACCACGTTCCCATGATGAGCGAGGCGATTTGTGGCGGAGCCAACCGGTTCATGGCGGAGAGGCCCACTGGAGACAGGCACAGCTCCCCTGTGGTGTGAAGCAGATAGATAAGGAAGATGAAGATCACCGGGACGGCAGCGTTAGCGCCTGCGCTGCTTGCGCCCCAAACGAGGACAAGAAAACCCAGTCCAACCTGAACCACTGCGAGCCCAAATTTCATCGGTGTGGACGGGTCCATTCCTTTCCGGCCCAGCCACGTCCAGACAACGGCAAACACTGGCGCCAACAGGAAAATGAAACCGGCGTTCACGGACTGGAAGGTAGACGCTGGCACTTCAAAGCCGAGGAGGTTGCGGTCGACATATCGGTCCGTAAACAGGTTAAGGCTAGAGCCTGCCTGTTCAAACAGCGCCCAGAAGACAATCGAAACAATGATCAGAAACATGGCCGCAACGATGCGGTTGCGATCGTGGCTGACCTTTGACATCATCTGCAGCACCAGGATCGTTACAACCCCTCCAAAGCCGATACTTGCGGGAAGACGTGCCGCTTCAACGCCGCTTGATACGAAAAACATCGAGCCAACCAACACGAGTGCCAATCCAGCGAATGCCGAGACCGCAGCCTTCGGCGCGTTGCTGAAAGTCCCATATGGCAGCTGGAATGTCGCGATCGCCAGCACATAACAGACGAGTGCAGCGCCGAAACTTCCAAGGAAGACGCCAACCGCATCCTGATACTGGATCGCGACCCAGCAGATCACAACCAGCAATAGGCCAAAGGCATATACTGATAATTCGCTGGATTTTTTCGGCGCCGTGGCAGGTTCGCCCCGACCCAACAGAAGTGGCTTACCCCAGACAAACACCAGTAGCCCGGCAAGCATCCCGATACCCGCAAGTCCAAATCCGTAGGCCCAGCCGTAGATTTCACCAATTGCGCCGCACAGGATGGAACCAAAGAAGGCACCGATATTGATGCCCATGTAGAAGATTGTGTAGGCTCCATCGCGACGCACATCAGTGCGAGGGTAGAGCTGACCCACGATCACCGAGATGTTGGCCTTTAGGAAGCCTGAGCCGACAATAATCAGTGCCAGCGCCATCCAGAACACGTAAATGACGGGATTACCCTCGTTACCGGCAGCAGGCTGTCCCTCGAAAGCCATAAAGAAGTGACCAAGGGTCAACAGCACCGCCCCGAACAGCACGGCCTTGCGCTGGCCAATATATTTGTCGGCCAGATACCCTCCAACCACGGGTGTGATGTAAACCAGCGCCGTGTAGGCGCCGTAGATTACGCCTGCTTCGCCGTCGCTGAACAGCCAGTGTTTCGTAAGGTAGAAAATGAGCAGGGCGCGCATTCCGTAATAGGAAAACCGCTCCCACATTTCCGCGAAAAACAGGACGAAAAGCCCTTTTGGGTGTCCGAGGAAGGTGCCCGCGCTGTCACCGTGCGGAATAGCTTGCGATGCCATAGTGTTGTTCTTGTCCCAGATTTTTCGCGCGATGAACCGCGCTGTCCCATCGTTGCCCCGCACCCTAGCGGGCAAATTCCCTATGTGAAGCCTTGATTACACCTCACCGTCTCTGAACCACGCATGACGGCAAGTCACCGTTTGCGGGGCCTGCGCCTTGACCCGCATGGCTGTATTATGGCACTGATGCACCTTGCGAAGGACGCCTTGCCATGACCCAATCCCGCCCCGTCTATCTCAAACTGCGTGATCAGATCGCCGCTGCGATCATCGAAGGGGCTTATCCCGAAGGCGAAATGCTGCCATCGGTCCGCGCGCTGGCCGCGCAGCAGGGGGCCAATCCGCTGACCGTGGCCAAGGCGTATCAGCAGTTTCAGAACGATGGGCTGGTAGAGGTGCAGCGCGGGGTGGGCATGTATGTGGTCCCCGGCGCGGCCGAAACATTGCGCGCGCGCGAACGGGATCAGTTCCTGCGCACCGAATGGCCGGAGATCCGCAGTCGCATAAAACGCCTCGGCATCGATCCGGCGCAACTCGCGGAGCAGGCATGACGACCCAGCGTGATACAAAGCTGAATGCCAGCTTGCCCATTTTGGATCATTCTGGCAGAACAACGCCATAATAATTGCTCACGGGGTCTGAGCGAGGTTGGGGAATCGGGTGCATCGTCAAGACGGGCACCTTGCATTGGAGCGAGGCACGCTGCCTGATATCGCATTCACAGGGGGCGCGTCATGAGCGGGAGATCGAAATGATCAGATCCGAATTGCTGGCGGAACTGCATAAAGACAATCCGGAACTGCGCGCCGAGGAAATCGAGCAGGTTGTCGATATCTTCTTCGATGAAATCGCGAGGCGTCTGGCCGAAGGTGGACGTGTGGAACTGCGCGGCTTTGGCGCGTTTTCCACCCGCGAGCGCGAAGGCCGCACCGGTCGCAACCCACGCACCGGCGAAGCGGTCAGCGTCCCGGCAAAACGGGTGCCCTACTTCAAGGCAGGCAAGGAAATCCGCGAGCGTCTGAACCAGGATTGATCCGCGTCCGCCGTATGCATGGCGTGCCGACGTGGAAACGTTTTATGCGTATTCGAGCGCAAGGGCTTCGGGCGTTGCCGCATAGCCCACCGGTTTGCGACGATCCCGCCCCAGCGCGGTGAACACAGCGTCGATCATGCGTTCGGTGCCGCCCGCCGCTCCCATGTCGACCGCCACCATGCCCAGACCATCGAACTCCTCCAGCTCCATCGCGCCGGGCACGGCAATGACCCGCGCGATATCCGGCAGGCGTTCCTCGACCAGGGGGGTCAGTTCGCGCGAAACGGCGACATTGCCGGTGGCGATCACCACTACATCGCGGCGCTCCATGCCCAGCGCCTCCCAACTGCGGGGGTCCGCCGGGTTGGCCTGATGCACATGATATCCATCGGCAAGCGCGGTCTCGAACGCGGCAAGCCCGTTCTCGATGCCGAGATAGGCAACATCATTATATGCCAGCGCATCTGCGACCGCGCGCCCGGTGTCACCCAGCCCGATGATGATCACCGGCGCATCGTCGCCCGACAGTTTTTCATCCGCCGGACCTGCGCGCAGCTTGCCCGCCAGTTTCCGACCGATGTTGGAAACCACCGGCGTCACCGCCAGACTGATGGCGATGGCGGTAACGACAATTGCGATGAGGCGCGGCTCCACCAGCCCGGCGACCGCGGGCAGCGCGAACAGGACCAGCGCAAACTCGCTGCCCTGACCCAGCAGAAAACCCAGCTGGATGGAACCCGGCACCGACCAGCGATTGGCCAGCCCCGCCGCGACGTTCAACCCGCATTTGAGCGCGATCATGATAACCGATGCAACCAACACGATCACCCAGTTCTGCGCGAGAATGCCAGCATCGATGCTCAGCCCGACCGAAATGAAGAAAAAGCTCAGAAACAGGCCGCGAAACGCGTCAATCTCTGTCTGGACCATGATACGATAGCGCGAATCGGCCACCGCCATGCCGCCCAGGAACGCCCCCAGCGTCAGTGAAAGTCCCGCAACCCCGGTCGCCCAACCGGCGGCCAGCGCCAGAAACAGGGCGGTCGCGGTATAGACCTCGCTGCTGCCCGCGCGCGCAATCAGGCGGAACAGCGGCCCGGTAAGATAGCGTGCAAACACCACCGCGACGGCAAATGCGACCAGCGCCTTCAACCCTGCCATGCCCAGCGCGGGCGCAATAGCGCCGCCTTCGGCCAGTGCACCCGCTGTCACCAGCAGCACGATTGCGGCGATATCCTGAAAGATCAGGATGGACTGCGCCGCGCGCCCCACGGGGCAGTCTTCCTGATGGCGTTCGCGCACCAGTCCGATCACCACCGCAGTCGAGGAAAGCCCCATCGCGAACCCACCAATGATCGCAAAGACGGTCGGCAAGCCGAGCGCCGCGAACAGCAGCGCGAACCCCCCACCCGCAACCAGCATCTGCAGGCTGCCAAAACCGAAAATGTTGCCTTTCTCGGACCAGATTCGCCCCAGCGAAAAATGCAGGCCAAGGTTGAACAGCAGGAATATGACGCCCGCCTCTGCCATGGTGGCAACCACGGGACCGCTGAAATCCTCCGCAAAACCCAGCGCGGAAAGCGTCACGCCCAATCCCAGATAGCCGACAATCGGGTTAAGCCTGCAGGCCCGGCTGATCAGCGCCGCGCCGATCCCGAGGCCCAGAAGCGTGATTGCAGGCTGGATCGTCTCGATCACCGCCTGTGCATTCTCGCCTGCCATTCCGATCCCCTTTGAGCGGTTCCGATAGTGCAAATGGCGTGTAGCCGTCCCGGTGGCAAGCGCGGCCTCAGGACAAAGCGCATTGCCGTGTTGTCGCGAGCCGTGCGGATGGCTATCGCCGCATCCGCGCGGGTGTGGCGGAATGGTAGACGCCGGGGACTTAAAATCCCCTGAGCTTTGCTCGTGCGGGTTCGAGTCCCGCCACCCGCACGTTCTTGTTTGTCCTACCGCTGCGCTACTTGAGGACGTTCTTGTCTGTCCTATCGCTGCGCTACTTGAGGACGTTCTTGTCTGTCCTATCGCTGCGCTGCTTGAGGACGTGGCTGTCTGTCCTAGCGTTTTACGCGGTCGGCTTTGTCCTTCTCGTTCGTGTCTTTGATCTGCGCGCGCATTTCCTCCCATTCGGCATCGCCCAAACCTTGCAGGCGCGAATAAAACGTGCCGCCATTGGCCTGATAGCCCGCTCCGTCGATTGCGATGGTCTGGCCGTTCACATATTCCGCGCCCGGTCCCATCAGGAACACCGCGAGGTTGGCGATTTCGTGCATCTCGCCTGCGCGGCCCATTGGGTTCATATCATTCCTTGAATTGTCCCCCTCGCTGCCGGGATTGAGCCGCGCGCTCATCCCCTTGGTCGGGAAAAGGCCCGGTGCGATCGCGTTGAAGCGCAGTCCATAGCGCCCCCATTCGGTTGCAAGGCTTTGCGTCATGGCGTTGATCGCGGTCTTGGACATGGCGCTGGGCACCACGAACGCGCTGCCCGACCACACCCAGGTGGTGAGGATCGAGAGGAAGCTGGCGCGCTTTCCTTCCGCGATCAGCCGTTTCCCGATGTCGAGCGTGACATAGAATGTGCCGCGCATCACGATGTCGGCGATTGCGTTGAAGCCATTGATCGAGAGGTCTTCGGTGCGGCTGATGAAATTGCCCGCCGCGTTGTTGACCACGCCGGTCAGCGCGCCGCCATCTGCCCAGATTGCACCCACCATTGCATGTATCGCGTCGGCATCGCGAATGTCGCAGGCCATGCCGACTATCTTGCCGCCGTGGAGGGCCATCAGCTCCGCAGCGGTCTCGTCCAGCTTGTTCTGCCTCCGCCCGCAAATATAGACGGTTGCGCCCAGTTTCACGAAAGCCTCGGTCATCTCGCGCCCAAGCCCGGTGCCGCCGCCGGTCACCAGAATGCGCTCCCCTGCCATCAGACCTTCGCGGAACATCAGCTTCGATACGTCCATTGTCTTTACCTCTCGCTAGTGACTCCGGCTGCGCAGGCTGTATCAGAAGCCGATGCATTTCCAACCGACCGATCAGCAGCGCGAGCTTCAGGAAACCGCGCGCAAGTTTGCCCGAGCAGAATTGCCCGCACTGGCGCGCGACATGGAGGAAAAGGACTATCCCGTCCCGCCCGAAATGCTTCGCACCTATGGCGAAATGGGCTTTCTGGGGGTCAATCTGCCGGAGGAATATGGCGGTCTGGGGCTGGGCCATCTGGAAGCCTTGCTGGTGCTGGAGGAGTTTGCACAGGTCTCCAACGCGGTTGCTTTCCCGGTGTTCGAGGCGCTGACCGGCCCGGTGCGCACCATCGAGAAATTCGGCAGCGCGGAAATGAAGGCCCGCATCCTGCCAGAAGTAATCCGGGGGGAGAAAATCGTCGCGGTGTCGATGTCAGAGCCGGACGCCGGAACCGCGCTGACCGACCTCACCACCAACGCGCGCAAGGATGGTAATGGCTACCGCGTCAACGGTACCAAGCGCTGGACCAGCGGCGGCGGGCACTCCGATTACTACGTTACCTATTGCCGCTTTACAGACGAGCCGGGCGCAAAGGGTATCGGCGCGATCCTGCTGGAAAAAGGTATGGACGGTCTGAGTTTCGGCAAGCGCGAGGAATTGATGGGCTTTCGCGGTATTCCCACCGCCGACATCGCGATTGACGACGTTGCGGTACCGGGCGACAGCGTCATAATCGGCGCGGGCGGGTTTGGTAAATTGATGAGCGCGTTCGGGCTGGAACGCTGCGGCAATGCGACGCAGGCGCTGGGCGTGGCGGCAGGCGCGCTGGAACACGCGCTCGCCTACACGCAAGAGCGCGAGGCGTTTGGCAAACCGATTGTCGATTTTCAGGCGGTGCAGCTGAAACTGGCGGAGATGGCGATGAAAGTGGACGCCGCGCGCCTGTTGATCCACCGCGCTGCCGTCAACGCCGATGAGCAGCCAGATAGCCTGCCGACCGTGTACGAAAGCAGCCTTGCCAAGTGCTACGCCAACGAAATCGTGCGCGAAGTGGCCGCGCTGGGGATGCAGGTGATGGGCGGATACGGCTATCACAAGGATTACGGCATGGAACAGCGCCTGCGCGATGCCTATGCCTGGGGCATCGCTGGCGGCGCGATAGACGTGCAAAAGACCAACATCACCGCCGCCATGATCGGGCGCAGGTTCAACCAGCGCGGATGACGGCGAAAGCGGACGCGGCGCTCGCAAACCGCTTGCATAGGGGCGCTGTGTTGCGCATCTAACGCACATGGACACAACAGCCGCTCCCGCCGCAACTTTGCCGATAATCCCGGCGGGCTCACCTGCCTCCGACGATGCTGAATTGACCCGGCTCGATCCGAACTATGTCACTGCCTTGCGGCTGACCGCAGTGGTGAGCGCCATTCCCTGTGTGATCGGCGCGCTGGTGCTCGAAACGATCTTGGCGAGGGCCGGGGAGGGTGGCTGGCCGGTGCCGTTTGGCGTGATCGTGGGCGTCGTCACCTTCATCGCGGCGGCTTTCGTGATCCGCCTGCCCACGCGCCGGTGGCAGGCGCGCGGCTATGACATGAGCGCAGACCGTCTGCGGGTGGTGCGCGGATTGCTGTGGCGGTCCGATACGGTGGTGCCGTTCGGGCGGGTGCAGCATATCGACCTCAATCAGGGTCCGATTGAGCGGTTCTTCGACATCGCCACGCTCACGCTGCATACGGCGGGCAGCCATAACGCATCGGTGCACCTGCCCGGCCTGAACCACACAATCGCAACGGACATGCGCGAGGAAATTCGCCAGCATATCAAGCGGGAAACCGTATGAACGCGGATAACCCCGCGCCGACGATCTCGGTTCCGAGAACAGCTCCGAGATCTGCAGCGACTCCCGCAGCGGCTGATGCCCAGCACACCGCCCCGCTGAGTGTGCTGGTGGGAGCGCTGGCGAGCTTTCAGAACGCGATTTTCCCCGCCATCGCGGCCACGATCGGGCTGCGTATAGGCGGGTCGAGCCTTCTGATCGGACTTTTTCTGCTTGCAGGCATCGGTGTCGCTGGAACCGTGTTCAGTTACATCGCGTGGCGGCGGCTGACCTATACTATCGGAGAACAGGATATCCGCGTCGAAAGCGGCGTTTTCAGCCGCTCTGCCCGCTCGGTGCCGTATGAGCGTATTCAGGACGTTAGCCTTGAGCAGAAATTGCTGCCGCGCCTGCTTGGCCTCGTTTCGGTCAAGTTCGAGACCGGGGCTGGCGGAGGCGATGATCTGGCACTGACCTATCTGTCAGAAGCGCAGGGCGAGCAATTGCGCGAACTGGTGCGCGAACGGCGCGACGATGCCGACCGCCCGGCGCAGACCGCAGACGCGCCCGCGGGAACCGAGACAAGGCGCGAAGACGACGCGACGCCATTGTTCGCGATGGGGCCAGGGCGGCTATTTACCTTTGGACTGTTCGAATTCAGCCTTGCGGTGTTCGCGGTGCTGGGCGGCCTGTTGCAATACACCGAAACGTTCCTCGATTTCGAGGTCTGGGATTTTGATTTGTGGCGCGATCTGGCACGCGAACAGGGCGGCTGGCTGCTGGAACTCAGCGCCTATTCGCAGGTCGTCAGCGCGATTGCGGGGTTGCTTGCGGTGTTCGTGATAGGCTCGGCCACCGGCATTGCCCGCACCTTTGCGCGCGAATGGGGTTTCCTGCTGGAACGCACCGCGCGCGGATTTCGCAGGCGTCGCGGGCTGTTTACGCGCACCGACGTTGTCATGCCGATCCACCGGGTTCAGGGTCTGACCATCGGCACGGGCCTGCTGCGATACCGGCTTGGCTGGCACAGTCTCAGCTTTGTCAGTCTGGCACAGGATGCGGGCGCATCGAGCCATGTCGTCGCCCCGTTTGCAAAGCTGGAAGAGATTGACCCGATCGTCAGCGCGGCAGGGTTCCACCTGCCCGCAAAGGACGCCGACTGGCACCGCGCGACAACCGCCTACCGCAATGTATCCCTGGCGGCCAGCATGGCCTTGTTTATCGGCGGGGGGCTGATTGCGGGAATTGTCACGAGCCTTTTCGCGCCCGAATGGACGGCGCTGGCGGTGGGCGGCACCATGGCGATTGCGGCGCTCGATGCGGTAGCCGGCCTTGTCTCGTGGCGGTTCAAGCGGCACGCGCTCGATGCCAGTCAGATCGTCGCGGTCGCGGGAGTGCTGGCCCCGGCAACGCAGATCGCCACGCGGGTAAAACTGCATTCCGCAGAGATCGCGCAGGGTCCGCTGGCGCGGCATTTTGGCTATGCCACGCTTCACCTAGGGCTGGCAGGCGGCGAATTTTCCGTGCCCGGCATTGCGCTGGAACGGGCGCGCGCAGTGCGGGCCAAGGTGCTGGACACCATCACCGCGACGGATTTTTCAGAGCTGGAGAGAAGCTCAGGCCCTGAGATCTGCCCAATCCGGGTTCTGATCGAACTTCTTTGCGACGTACCAGCATTGCGGGATCGACCTGAAACGCTTGATCGCGCGCGTCCGCGATCAGCCGGTCCACCAGCAATCCCGCAATTCCGCGCCCGCCAATTTCATCGGGCACGATGGTGTGCGTTGCGACGCGGATATCGGCGCCGACATCGACCTCCGGCAGTCCGGTTCGGGGCTCCCAATCGAGCGTACCTTGTGCGCTTTCGCCTTCAATCCGCGCGACGTATTTGCCGCCCTGTCCCTGGGCATGATGCGTTATCGTAACCCGCTCTGAAATATCGGCCATCATGGCTCCTCTCTTGTCATCAATGCAGGCGTGGCTACAGGCGTTCCGCGATGACAAAATTTCTCTCCGACAATGCCGCTCCGGTCCACCCCAAGGTGTGGGAGGCGATGCGCGCCGCCGATCACGCCGACAAACCCTATGACGGGGACGCACTGTCGGCTGAGTTGGATGCGCGCTTCACCGATCTGTTCGGGCGCGAATGCGCGGCGCTGTGGGTGGCGACGGGAACGGCGGCAAACTGTTTGGCGCTCGCTACGATGTGCGCTCCTCACGGCGGTGTCGTGTGCCACGAAGAGGCGCATATCGAGGTTGACGAGGGCGGCGCGCCCGGATTTTTCCTCCACGGGGCGAAGCTGATCCACGCAAAGGGCGAGGGCGCGAAGCTGACGCCCAAGGGTATCGCCGCTGTCATCGACCCGATCCGCGACGATGTGCATCAGGTGCAGCCGCACGCGATATCGATAACGCAGGCGAGCGAATACGGGCGCAGCTATACCGTGCAGGAACTGGCGGGCCTGAGCGATTTTGCGCGCGAGCGGCGGTTGGGGTTGCACATGGACGGTGCGCGCTTTGCCAATGCGGCCGCGCATGTGGGCGGCGATGCCAAAACTGCCGCCAGACGCGCGAGCGGCCCGGTCGACAGTCTGGCATTCGGCTGCATCAAGAATGGCGGCATGGGCGCAGAGGCGGTGATCCTGTTCGATCGCGAAGCAGCGGCGCAGGTGCGCTATCGGCGCAAACGCGCAGGCCATCTGCAATGCAAGGGGCGCTATCTCGCCGCGCAGATCCTTGCCATGCTGGAAAATGACCTGTGGCTCGCTAATGCGGCCCATGCCAATGCCGCGGCGCAGGAAATCGCGGGCGGCTGCGCGGATCGCCTGATGCATCCGGTCGAGGCGAATGAGCTGTTCGTGCATCTGACCGCCCCGGACCGCGAGGCGTTGCGGGCGCAGGGGTTCGAGTTTTATGACTGGGGCGAAGGCGCGGCGCGGTTCGTCACGGCATGGGATACGAGCGCCGAACATGCGGGTGCGCTGGGCAAGGCGATCCGGTCGCTATGAACGGGTCTGTCGCCGGGGGCGAACCGGCACCGATGTTGAACTGGCGGGTGATCCTGCCGTTCCTTTTGACAGGCACGATCTGGGGTTCGACCTGGTTCGTGATTACCGGACAGATCGACGGCGTGCCGGCCGCGTGGTCGGTGTTTTACCGGTTTGCACTGGCGACCCCGGCGCTGTTTCTGGTCGCGGTGCTGATGAAGCGGCGGTTGCGGCTGAACCGGCCTGAAACCATGCTCGCCATCGGAGTCGGGATTGCGCAGTTCAGCGGTAATTTCCTGTTTGTCTATCACTCCGAACTCTACATCACGTCGGGTATCGTCGCGGTGATGTTTGCGCTGTTGATGGTGCCCAATGCCGTGTTCGGGCGCGTGTTTCTTGGGGAGCGGGTGCAAAGCGGCTTCCTGCTCGGCAGCGCGGTCGCCATCGCCGGGGTTAGCCTGCTGCTGGTTCACGAATGGAGTGCCGCGCCGCGTGCGGGCGTGGTCGGCGGCAATGTCGCGCTGGGTATTGCGCTGGCGGTAGGCGGGATGCTGGCCGCATCGATAGCCAACGTGGTTCAGGCCAACCCCACCGGGCGCGGTGTGCCGATGGTCAGCCTGCTCGCGTGGGCGATGCTGTATGGCACGATCTTCGACCTCGGGTTCGCGCTGCTGACCGCGGGGCCGCCGCCCGTGCCCGACCGTCCGCAATACTGGTTGGGGATTGTCTATCTGGCGCTGATCGGATCGGTCGTGACATTTCCGCTGCATTACAATCTGGTGCGCGAGATCGGCGCGGGACGCACCGCCTATAACGGCATCGTGACAGTGTGCGTCGCAATGCTGCTCTCGACGGTTTTTGAGGATTACAACTGGACGTGGCTAACAGCGAGCGGCGCGGTGCTGGCGCTGATCGGCATGGCGCTGGCGTTGAGAGCGAAGCAGAAGAGAAAGTAGAATATTTTTCGCGCAAAGGCCGCGAATTATGCGAAGCTATAGCAGCGCCGCCAGCCCTTCGACATAGGTTGGATAGTCGGGCTTCCACCCCAGCACCCGCTTTGCCTTGCCGTTCGCAACGCGGCGGTTTTCGGCGTAGAAACCGCGCGCCATGTCTGAAAGGTTCGCCTCCTCCAGTGTCTCCAACGGGGGCGGCTCTATGCCCAACAATCGGCAGGCGTGCTCCGTCACATCGTTGCCGCTGGCGGGCAGATCATCGCCCAGATTATAGGCTCCGGCAGGGGCATCGCTGGTCATCGCAGCAACCACGCCGCTGGCGATATCGTCCACATGCACCCGGCTGAACACCTGATCGGGCAAGTCGATGCGCCGCGCCTTGCCCTCTTGCACCCGGTCCAACGCGCTGCGGCCCGGACCGTAGATGCCCGGCAGGCGAAACACGCGCGCGCCCAATTCCATCCACGCCGCATCCGCATCCGAACGGGCATCGCGCCGCCCTATGCCGGTGGGTGAGCTTTCGTCCACCCATGCGCCCTGTTGATCGCCATAGACCCCGGTCGAGGAGAGATAGCCATACCACGCCGCCCCGAAATCGCGGCCATAGTTGCTGAGAACCGGGTCCAGCCCGCTTTCGCGGTCGGGCGGCACCGACGACAGCACGTGGCTGGCCCGCCGCAGGGCCGCCCGCACCGCATCGCCATCGGCAAAGTCGACATCGCCCGCGCTGCCCGTCGCCTCCACCTGCCAGCCGCGCGCTTCGATCGCCGCGGCAATCCGTTTCGCGGTGTAGCCGAGGCCAAAGATCAGCAAATGCGCCATCAATTGGACCTAACCATTGGACCTGCGGCCAAATCAACCTAAATCACACCGCATGGATATAGCAACGACCCCCCAGAACCCCGAAGGCAACCCCGAACTCGCCGATGCCGCGCGCAATCCGACCGACCCGCCAGTGATCCGGCGCGAGGATTACAAGCCGTTTGCGTGGCTGGTTCCCCAGACCACGCTCGATTTTGATCTCGGCATAAAACAGACCCGCATAACGGCTACTATGACGGTCGAGCGCAACCCGGCGGCAGAGCCAAGCCAGCAATTGCGTCTCGAAGGCGACGGGCTGACCGCGCAAAGCGTCACCGTGGATGGTGAAGCGGTCAATGACTGGGCGATGGATGGACCCGATCTTGTTCTGAACCTTGCCGGTAAATCGCACACGGTCGAGATCGTGACCGAGATCGACCCATCGGCCAACACCACCCTCATGGGCCTTTATGCCTCGAACGGGATGCTGTGCACCCAGTGCGAGGCCGAGGGTTTTCGGCGGATCACCTTTTTTCCTGACCGGCCCGATGTCTTGTCGACCTATTCGGTGCGGATGGAGGGGGATAAGGCGCAGTTCCCGATCCTGCTGTGCAATGGCAACATGACCGCGTCGGGCGATCTGGATGGCGGGCGGCACTTCGCGCAATGGCACGATCCATGGCCCAAGCCGTCCTATCTGTTCGCGCTGGTCGCGGGTGATCTGGTCGCCAATTCCGCGCCGTTCACAACGATGTCCGGCCGCGAAGTCGAGTGCAACATCTGGGTCCGGTCTGAAGACCTCGCGCGCACCGACCATGCGCTCGAATCGCTCCACCGTTCGATGAAGTGGGACGAGGAAACCTTCGGACGCGAATACGACCTCGATCTGTACAACATCGTCGCGGTCAGCGATTTCAACATGGGGGCGATGGAGAACAAGGGACTCAACGTCTTCAACACCAAATACGTGCTGGCAGACCCCGACACCGCGACCGATGCCGATTTCGACGCGGTCGAGGGCGTGATTGCGCACGAATACTTCCACAACTGGTCGGGCAATCGCATTACCTGCCGCGACTGGTTCCAGCTATCGTTGAAAGAGGGCTTCACCGTTCTGCGCGATCAGCTGTTTTCGCAGGATATGCGCGGGGAAGCGGTCAAGCGGATCGAGGATGTGCGCATCCTGCGCGCGGCGCAATTTCCGGAAGATGCAGGGCCGCTCGCCCACCCGATCCGCCCGGACAGTTACCGTGAAATCAGCAATTTCTACACCGCGACCGTCTATAACAAGGGCGCAGAGATCATCCGCATGATGCGCAGCATGGCGGGGCCCGAGGCGTTCCGCGCGGGGACTGACCTCTATTTCGACCGCCACGATGGTGAGGCGGCGACTTGCGAGAATTTCATCAAGGCGATCGAGGATGGCGCGGGGCTTGATCTGGCCCAGTTTCGCCGCTGGTATCGTCAGGCTGGCACACCGCGCGTGCATATGACGCAGGAAACAGGCGATAATGGGCTGGTCCTGACGCTCAGTCAGACAACCCCGCCCACGCCCGGCCAGCCCGAAAAGGCGGCTGTGCCGATTCCGCTGCGCGTGGCCGTGCATTGCCGCGAGACGGTTGCGCTGGGCGAAGAGCAGCTGATCGTGCTGACCGAGGATAAGCAGAGCTTCACGCTGCCGCTCGCCGGGCCGCAGCCCGTGGTTTCGATCAATCGCGGATACACTGCGCCGGTCATCGTCGAGCGTGCCTTGAGCCGCGAAGACCTGGCCTTTCTGGCGGCACACGACGATGATCCGTTTGCCCGGTACGAAGCGATGCAGGAACTCGCGGTCAAACATCTGGTTGCTGCCGCCAGCGGCGAACTGGACGAGGCCGCGCGCGCGGCGGGCAAGACCGCGCTCGCCGAGGCGATGCGCGCGGTGCTGACCGACGATGCGCTGGACGACAACATGCGCGGCGAGCTGATGATGCTGCCAAGCGAAACCTACCTGTTCGAAGCGATGGCGGGTTCGGGAGCAACCGGCACGCGCAAGGCCGATCCCGGCGCGATCCATGCCGAGCGCGAGCAGGTGAAGGCGATGCTTGGCGTCACGCTGAAGCGCGAGTTGGAAGGGCTTTATGCGCGCTGTGAAGCGGTGGCCTTCGATGATCCCGCGGGCGTCGGCGCGCGCAAGGTGGGCGCGCAGGCTCTGGTCCTGATGGCGGCGGGTGATCCGGCGATGGCAGCAACGCTGGCTGCGCGCCAGTTTGACCGGGCGGACAATATGACCGACCGGCAAAGTGCGCTTATGGTGCTGTGCGGTCTCGACAACCCCTTGCGCGAGGATCGGCTAAAGGCGTTTTACGAGCGCTATCAGGCCAATGCGCTGGTGGTGGACAAGTGGTTCACACTGCAGGCGCTCTCGCTCCATCCGCAAGTGATCGCGCAGGTCGAGGCGCTGGCGAAGCATCCCGATTTCACCATGCACAACCCCAATCGCGTGCGCTCGCTCTATATGGCGTTTGCGGGCAATCCGGTGGGTTTTCACGCAGCCGACGGAGCGGGGTATCGCATGATTGCCGATGTTATCATCGCGCTAGACCCGATCAATCCGCAGACCGCGGCGCGCTTCGTCTCGCCGCTGGGCCGCTGGCGTCGGATCGAACCGGGCCGGGCCGCGCTGATGAAGGGCGAGCTGGAGCGGATCGCGGCGATCAAGGGCCTGTCGCGCGACACGTTCGAGCAGGTGAGCCGCAGCCTTGAAGGGTGAAGTCTTGAGGGGTGACGCCCTGAGGGGTGAATTCGATATCGAGCGTTCGCCGCTGCTCGCAGATGTGGCGCACGGATTCTTCGGGTCGGGTGGCGGCGATCACCAGTTCGGCTTTGGCGGGCCGGGAGAGGTGGCGACGGTGCAGGCGATGCGTGCGGCGGCGGCTGGTGCCATCGCGCCCGGCTCCCGCATCGTCACGCCGCATCAGGTGCACTCGCCCGATGTCGTCACCGTCCTTGAACCGTGGGCGGATGAGATCGAGGGACGCCCGGTTGCAGACGCGCTCGTCACTGCAACGCCGGGCCTCGCCATCGGGATCGTCACCGCCGATTGTGCGCCTGTCCTGTTAGCCGACATGGAAGCAGGCGTGATCGGCGCGGCCCATGCCGGTTGGCGCGGCGCACATGGCGGTGTGCTGGAAAACACAATTGCCGCGATGGAACAATTGGGCGCGAAACGTTCCCGCATCGCAGCCGCCATCGGGCCGACGATTGCTCAGGCAAGTTACGAAGTCGACGCGCCGTTCCGTTCGCAGTTCGAGCGCGAGGACGACCGGCATTTCCGCAGCGCTCCAATGCGCGAAGGCCGCGAGCGCTGGCTGTTCGATTTGCCGGGATATGTCGCCGCCCAGCTCAAACAGTGCGGGGTTGTAAACGTCGATGATCGTGAGCGGGATACTTTTGCGGAAACCGGGCGTTATCATTCATATCGCAGAGCTGCGCATGGCGGAGGTTCGGAATACGGGCGGCAAATCTCCCTGATTTGCCTGCGCTGATACCGGATTGCACGAAACCGAATGGCTGATGCTCAAAAGACAGTTGGATTTAACGGTATTTCTGGTATTTGGCGCCTCCAAGTCGACAATCCAAACGGTCTGTGTATCGTCGGTCTGTACGGCGGGACAGTTTTCCGCCACACTCCGGTTTGCACAACCAGAGGGGCGAGACGGCGTAATTCACAGCACTGCCTGACCTCGGCATGAGGCAGCGGCGTTCAACCGGGGCTTCACCCACGGAACGCCGGACCGGCAGATAGAGCAGGGTAGAAACAGATGGCTTCCACCGGAGCTGACATGAGCACCACGCAGACCGCCGATGGCGCAGCCACCGAAGAAGGTGTGCGTCGCCGCGACTGGATTCACATCGCCACGCTGGGCACAGCCGGTGTCGGCGCGGCAGCGGTGCTGATCCCGCTGGTCAGCCAGATGGCTCCGACCAGCGATGTGAAGGCCGCGAGCACGACCGATGTCGATGTAAGTGCGCTTGCACCGGGGCAGACGGTGAAAGACACATTCCGCGGTCAGCCCTTGTTCGTGCGCCGCCTTACTCCTGAAGAGATCGCAAAAGCGAAAGCCGACGATGGTGTCAGCATGCGCGACCCGCAAACCGTTGCAGAGCGACTGGGCGAGGGCAATGCCGACCTGCTGATCACGCTGGGCGTCTGCACGCACCTTGGCTGTGTGCCGCTGGGTGCAGCGGAAGGCGAGAACAAGGGAGAGTTCGGCGGATATTTCTGCCCGTGCCACGGCTCGCACTACGATGTTGCCGGCCGCATTCGCAAAGGCCCCGCACCGACCAATCTGGTCGTGCCTGAGTTCGCCTATACGTCCGACACCGTCATCCGAGTTGGTTGAAGATGCGTAACTGTATTGAGCCAACACCTTTCACACTGAGAGAAGTCGAGAGAAAACCATGAGTTTCGCCTGGGCAAAACAGTATGAGCCGAAGTCCGATTTCACCAAGTGGATGGATGAGAAACTTCCGCTTCCTCGATTGGTCTACAACGCCATCGGTGCCGGTTATCCGGTGCCGCGCAATCTCAACTACATGTGGAATTTCGGCGTTCTTGCCGGGTTTTTCCTGGTGGTGCAGATCATCACCGGCGTCGTTCTGGCGATGCATTATGCTGCGGATGTAACGGTTGCGTTCGGTTCAGTCGAACACATCATGCGCAACGTCAATTACGGCTGGATGCTGCGTTACGCGCACGCGAACGGTGCAAGCTTCTTCTTCATCGTCATATACCTGCACATTTTCCGCGGCCTGTTCTATTCGTCCTACAAGGCCCCGCGCGAGATGATCTGGCTGCTGGGTGTCGTTATCTTCCTGCTGATGATGGCGACCGCGTTCATGGGTTATGTGCTTCCCTGGGGGCAGATGAGCTTCTGGGGTGCGAAGGTGATTACCGGCCTGTTCGGCGCGATCCCGCTGGTGGGTGAGCCGCTGCAGATCTGGCTGGTCGGCGGCTATGCGCCCAATGATGCGACGCTCAACCGCTTCTTCTCGCTGCACTTCCTGCTGCCGTTCGTGATTTTGGGCGTGGTGATCCTGCACATCTGGGCGCTGCACATTCCGGGGTCTTCGAACCCGACCGGCGTCGAAGTGAAGAAGGAAAGCGACACTGTGCCGTTCCACCCGTATTATACGGCGAAGGATGGATGGTTTCTTGGCCTTGTGCTGGTTATCTTCTCGGCATTCGTGTTCTTCGCGCCCAACGTGCTGGGCCATCCGGACAATTATATCGAGGCGAACCCGCTTTCGACGCCTGCCAATATCGTGCCCGAATGGTACTTCCTGCCGTTCTACGCGATCCTGCGTGCCTTCACCGGCGATCTTGCGATCTTCGGGATCACGCTGGTCCCGGCCAAGCTGCTGGGCGTGATCGCCATGTTCGGATCGATCCTGGTGTGGTTCTTCCTGCCGTGGCTGGATAAAAGCCCGGTGCGTTCGGGCAGCTATCGCCCAACGTTCAAGAAGTTCTTCTGGTTCGGTCTGGTGCCGACCATGATCGTGCTTACGATTTGCGGTGGAGCACCGGCGGCGCAGCCCTACGTGATCATCAGTCAGATCGCGACGGCGTATTACTTCCTTCACTTCCTGGTGATCCTGCCGATAATCAGCCAGATCGAAGTGCCAAAGCCGTTGCCGTTCTCGATCACCGAAGCGGTGCTCGGCAGGGACGACAAGCCAGGTGGAACCGACGGCGGCGGGGACCATCCCGAGACTGTGGTGAGACCGCTTCCCGGCAATGATGGCTCGCTGCAACCGGCAGAGTGATAGAACCGGCGAAGTGGCGGACAGGTTCATCGGACCGGTCCGCCGCCGACCCCTTCTGACCCGATAACGAGAAAGAGTTTAGGTCATGACAATCCGTCTCGCAGGCATAATCGCCGGTATTGCGATCACTGCTATCCTGCTCCTGTGGTCGCTGGTTCCCGGCGCGTACAGTCTCATCGCCGAACCTGCGCCGGAAAAGCCGGACTATTACGCGTTCCAGGAAAAGAATATCCACCCGGCCGGCGGCTTCTCTTTCGAAGGCATTGGCGGCAAGTGGGACACCCAGCAGCTGCAACGCGGCTATCTGATCTACAAACAGGTCTGCTCGGCGTGCCATTCGATGAAATACGTCGCGTTCCGCAACCTTGAGCAATTGGGCTACACCGAGGCCGAAGCCCGCGCGGAAGCTGCCAGCTGGAGTGTTCCGGGTATAGACCCGACAACCGGTGAGGCGACGACCCGCCCCGGCGAATACACCGATTATTTCCCGTCGCCCTATCCCAACGAAGTGGCGGCGCGCGCGGCCAACAACAACGCTCTGCCGCCCGACCTCTCGCTCATCACCAAAGCGCGCAAGGATGGGTCGAACTACATTTATTCGCTGATGCAGGGCTACAACGAGCCTGATCCCGCAGATGTCAAGAAATCACCGAATTTCGAGACACCTTCGGGCCTGTATTTCAACGAGTATTTTTACAACATCAACATTGCCATGCCACCGCAGCTTTACCCCGATCTGGTCACTTATGGCGACGGGACCGAGGCGACACCGGAACAGATGGCGCAGGATGTTGCAGCCTTCCTGACCTGGACGGCGGAGCCTTCAATGGTTCAGCGCAAACAGACCGGCTGGGCGGTAATCGGTTTCCTGGTGTTCCTCACCGGCCTCGCCTTCCTGTCGTACAAACAGATCTGGGCTGCCAAGAAGCCGAAAAAGCCGAAAATGAAAAAAGCCTGATCGGGCTCAAACCCTTGAGAAACCAATATCGCGCCCCGCCATCCAAACCGGACGGCGGGGCGTTGCTGTTTCGGGCGGCTGGATCCTTCGTATGACAGGCGCGCCCTATATGGTCCCTTGCGGACAGCGGGTCGGTCAGGCATTGATCGGGGCCACCCGGCGCACGGCATTACTCCATGGTGCAGGGCCAGTTTAATGCGGTCCCTGAACCGGCAAGAGGACTTCCCATGAGCGGCCATCTCTCTCCCGAAGAACTCAAGGCGCTGATCCGCACCGTTCCCGATTTTCCGCAGCCCGGCATCCAGTTTCGCGATATCACCACGCTGATCGGTGATCCGCGCGGCATGGCATCCAGCGTGGCGCATCTGGCCCGTCTGGCAAAGGCAAACGGCGCGCAGAAGATCGCCGGAATGGAGGCGCGCGGTTTCATATTCGGCGCCGCGGTGGCGGTCGAACTGGGCCTCGGCTTCGTGCCCGTCAGAAAGCCGGGGAAGCTGCCGATCGAAACCATCGGCATCGATTACGCGCTCGAATACGGGGCAGATCGGCTGGAGATGGATCCGCAGGCTGTCAGTTCGGGCGAACGTATCGTGATTGTCGATGACCTGATCGCCACGGGCGGCACCGCGCTCGCCACATCGCAATTGTTGCGCAATGCGGGCGCACACGCCGCGCACGCGCTGTTCGTAATAGACCTGCCGGACCTGGGCGGTGCGGCAAAACTGCGCGCAGCCGGTGTCAGCGTCGAAGCCATCATGGAGTTCGAGGGAGACTAGGTCCGCGCACCATGCTAGCATAAGGGTTCACGATCAAAGCGATGCGGCATATCATCCGCATCCAGCCGCACGACATGCAAGAATAACGGGGCGCGCCGAACTATAATGCAATCGCAAGCACTCATGATCGCCGCGGTCGGAGTCCTCGGTATCGGGGCACAATGGCTTGCGTGGCGAACTGGCTGGCCCGCCATCGTATTGATGCTGGCGGCAGGGTTTCTGGCTGGACCGGTCGCCGAAGAGCTGGGTTTTCGCCTGATCGATCCGGAAGCCGCGTTTGGCGATCTGCTGGAACCGGCAATCAATATTGGTGTGGCGTTGATCCTGTTCGAAGGCGGGTTGAGCCTGGACCTGCGCGAATTGCGTCATTCTGGCAGCGCGGTGTACCGGCTCGCTACCATCGGCGTGCTGATCGGCTGGGCGCTGGGCGCGCTTGCAGGCTTTTACATTGCCGGACTGGTCTGGCCCGTGGCGGTGCTGTTCGGGGGTATCCTGATCGTGACCGGTCCGACGGTCGTGATCCCGCTGCTGCGTCAGGCAACGGTTCAGACGCGCCCCAATTCGATCCTGAAATGGGAAGCCATCGTCAACGACCCTACCGGCGCGCTGTGCGCGGTGATCGCATATGAATATTTCCGCCGCCTCAATGAATTTCCCAATGCTTCGGTCGTCGATGTGGTGCCGCCGCTGATCTTAGCCGCGATCCTTGCCGGTCTGGTCGGATACGCCGCCGCGCGGTTGATCGGATACCTGTTCCCGCGCGGGGCCATTCCGGAATATCTCAAGGTTCCGGTGCTGTTTACGACCGTGATCGGCGTGTTCGTCCTCACCAATGCGATCGAACACGAAGCGGGTCTGGTTGCCGTCACCGTCATGGGCGTGACGCTGGCGAATATGGAAGTGTCGAGCATGCGCTCGATCCATCCGTTCAAGGAAAATATCGCGGTTCTGCTGGTGTCGGGCATCTTCATTCTGCTCGCCTCCAGCCTGTCCTTGCGCGAATTGGCGTATCTCAACCCGCTCGAACCGGTGGGCTTCCGATTCATGCTGTTCCTGCTGGCGTTGCTGTTCTTCGTACGCCCGGCGACGGTGCTCATCAGCCTGCTGGGATCGCCGGTCCCCTGGAACGAACGGCTGTTCGTCGCGTGGATCGCGCCGCGCGGGATCGTGCTGGTCGCGATTTCGGGCCTGTTTGCACTGCGGCTGGGCGATCTCGGCATTGATGGCGGACAATTGCTTATCGGGCTCAGTTTTGCCGTGGTGGTTGCCACTGTGGTCGCGCATGGATTTACCATCAATCTCGCGGCGCGCCTGCTGAAAGTTCGCGGCACATCGCGTCCCGGCCTTCTGGTTGTCGGCTCAACCCCGTGGACGATTGCGCTGGCAAAGGAATTGCAGAGCCTGCGCACCCCGGTGATGATCGTCGATTCCAGCTGGCAAAGGCTGGGCGAGGCACGGCGCGAGGGACTGCCGTTCTACCACGGCGAAATTCTGAACGAGGCGACCGAGCATAACCTCGATCTTGCGCCGTATCAGGTGCTGATCGCTGCCACCGATAACGAGGCGTACAACACGCTGGTCTGCAATGAATTCGCGCATGAGATCGGGCGCGACATGGTGTATCAGCTGGGCGAGAGCACCGACGGAACGGATAACAAAAACGCCCTTCCGCCGTCACTAAGGGGCCGCGCGCTGTTTCAAAGCGGCTTTGGCGTCGATGAGGTCAATGCCCGCCAGAAACAGGGCTGGGTGTTCCGCAAGACCAAACTTTCCGAGGAATTCGATTTCGAACAGGCGCAGGAAAAGCTGGGTGAAGGTACCGATATGGTGCTGCTGTTGCGCGGAGACGGGGTGCCGAGATTCTTTACCCATGCCGTTCGGCCAGAACCGCGCGCAGGCGATACGATCGTCTCGTTCGGTCCCCAGCATATCCGCACCCCGGACGAACGCGCTTCCGAAAAAGCCGCCAAGCGCGCAGCGAAGGAGGCCGGTGCGCCTTCCCCTGCACCTGCGCCCCCAAGCTCAAACAAGCCGCGGACCACATGATAGAACGCAAAATCGCGAATCCCTGAACGAGAGACCTATGCACTTCCCCAAATCGACCGTCGCCCTGATTGCCTGCGCCGCGCTTGCAGCCTGCAATGCACAGCGTCCCGCCGAACAAGACCCTGTCATCGATCAGCCCGATCAATCGGCAACCGATGACGCGCAGCAGGCGAAGACGGTTTCGATCCTGCGACCCGGTGTGGAAGACCCGGATGGCAACGTTACCGATGACATCATCGGCCCGCTCGAAGTGACGATCGGCTTTCCCGAAGGGGGCAACACGCTGAACGAAGACGCCCGTAGCGCGCTCAACACCGTGTTGAAATCCGATCAGATCGCGCTTGGCCGGTCCATCGTGTTACGCGCGCACAGCGATTCCGCTGGCACCGATTCCGCCAATATCAGAGCCTCGGAACAGCGCGGCCTCGCCGTAAAAAAATGGCTGACGGACAAGGGGATCGATGCCGACCGCATTACCGTGCTCGCTTTTGGCGAACAGAACCCCGCGCAGCCCAACGCGCTGTCTGACGGAACGCCCAACGAAAAGGGGCGCGCTGCAAACCGGCGGGTGGATATCATGGTCGAAGGGGGCCGCCCGCAATCGCCAGCCGCCGAAATGGCTGATCGATCGGGTGAGGAAAAAGGCTCAGCCCAGTCTGGCAACTAGCCCGAGCACCCTGTCTGCCCATTCGGGGCGGCAGATCAACAGATCGGGCAGATAGGTGTCCGCATTGTTGTAGCGGATTGGCGATCCATCTATCCGTGAACAATGCAGGCCGTATGCCGCCGCCACCGCGACGGGGGCGCAGCTGTCCCATTCGTATTGACCGCCAGAATGCAGGTAAATCTCCGCATCGCCGCGCACTACGGCCATCGCCTTTGCCCCCGCGCTGCCCATGGCGACAAGTTCGCCGCCCAGCGCATCGCACACCGCGACCGCTTCCTTTGCGGGGCGGCTGCGACTGACGAGGAAGCGCGGCTTGCTCGCAGCATCGGGCAAGGCGCTGACCTGATCGGTGCGCAATACAATCCCGCCATCCAGTCCAGGAAGCGACACTGCGCCAACACTCGCCACTCCGCCTATCGCGAGGCCCACGTGCACCGCCCAGTCGCTGCGCTGCTCGCCATATTCGCGCGTGCCATCGACCGGATCGACAATCCAGACGCGCGATTTTGACAGACGCGCGGCCGAATCCTTCTCCTCTTCCGATAGCAGCCCGTCATCGGGGCGCGCCGCGCGCAGGGCATGGCAGAGAAATTCATTCGCCGTGGCATCGCCCGCGCTGCCCAGCGCCTTTCCCTCGAACATGCCGCTGTCGCGCACATCGAGCAGGATGCGGCCCGCGACCTGCGCCAAGTGCGCTGCCAGCGCCGCGTCCGTCATGGCAGCACTCATTTCAACGGCAGGATTTGCGCGATGATGTAATCTGCCGCTTCTGCCGGAGTCATGGTCACGGTGTTGACGGTGATATCGGGCGATTGCGGCGGTTCATACGGGCTGTCGATCCCGGTGAAGTTGGTGATCTCGCCCGCGCGCGCCTTTTTATACAGGCCCTTCACATCGCGCGCTTCGGCCACTTCCAGCGGGGTGTCCACGAACACTTCGATGAATTCACCCTCGCCCAGCATGGCGCGCACCATCCGTCGCTCGGCCCGGAACGGACTGATGAACGCGGTGAGCACGATCAGCCCGGCATCGGTCATCAGTTTGGCAACCTCGCCAATCCGGCGGATATTCTCGATCCGGTCAGCCTCGGTAAAGCCCAGATCCTTGTTCAGGCCCTGCCGCACATTGTCGCCGTCCAGCAGAAAAGTATGGCGGTTCATCAATGCGAGCTTTTTCTCGACCTCGTTGGCAATCGTCGATTTGCCCGACCCCGAAAGCCCGGTGAACCACAACACGCGCGGCGTCTGGTTCTTGAGGCTGGCATGGTCCTCGCGAGTGATCGAGGTCGCCTGCCAATGCACGTTTTGCGCGCGGCGCAGGCTGAAATGCAGCATCCCGGCGCCCACGGTAGCGTTGGTGTATTTGTCGATCAGGATGAACCCGCCCAGCTGGCGACTGGTGGCATAGGGTTCGAAAATCACGGGCCGGTCGGTCGAAACCTCGGCCACGCCGATGGAATTGAGCGCCAGCGTCTTGGCGGCAAGATGCTCAAAGGAATTGACGTCGACTTCGTATTTGGGCGGCTGGACTGTCGCGGTGACCATCTGGCTGCCCAGCTTCATCCAGTATCCGCGCCCGGGTTTGAGCGCGACATCGTCCATCCACACGATCGTCGCTTCGAACTGGTCGGATGCCTCTGGCGGATCGCCAGCCGCGGCGATCACATCGCCACGGCTGCAATCGACCTCATCCGTCAGCGTCAGTGTGACCGATTGGCCCGCAACCGCTTCTTCAAGGTCGCCGTCGAATGTCGCGATCGACTTGACCGTGCTGGTCTTCCCCGCGGGTACGATGCGGACCGGATCGCCCGGCTTGATCGTGCCATCGGTGATCTGCCCGGCAAACCCCCGGAAATCCAGATTGGGCCGGTTCACCCACTGCACCGGCATTCTGAAAGCGCGCTCCTGAGCGGCGGTGTTCGACAGCTCAACCGTTTCAAGATGTTCGATCAGCGCCGGGCCTGAATACCACGGCGTGTGCGGCGAGGGCGCGCCATCATCTCTTGGCGTGATGTTGTCCCCCTTGAAGCCCGAGATCGGGATCGCGGTAAATTGCTCGATTCCGACTTCGCTGGCAAAGGCACGGTAATCGGCAACGATCGCATCGAAGGTAGCCTGATCGTAATCGACCAGATCCATCTTGTTCACCGCCAGCACCAGATGCCTGATGCCCAGCAGGTGCGTCAGATAGGAGTGCCGCCGGGTCTGCACCAGCACGCCCTTGCGCGCATCGACGAGGATAATCGCAAGGTCCGCGGTGGAGGCTCCGGTAACCATGTTGCGGGTGTATTGTTCATGCCCCGGCGTATCCGCGACGATGAACTTGCGCTTTTCGGTGGTGAAGAACCGGTAGGCGACATCGATCGTGATGCCCTGTTCACGCTCTGCGGCAAGGCCATCGACCAGCAGCGCAAAGTCAATCTCTGCCCCTTGCGTACCGTGCTTTGCGCTGTCGTTTTCCAGTGCGGTCAGCTGATCTTCGAAGATCATCTTGGAATCGTACAGCAACCGCCCGATGAGGGTCGATTTGCCATCGTCCACGCTGCCACACGTGATGAAACGCAGCAGGCTTTTGTGCTGATGTTGCTCAAGATACGCGTCGATATCGTCCGCAATCAGGGCGTCGGTCTGGAAAGAGGGGTGGGGCTGGTCTGCCATCAGAAATACCCCTCCTGCTTCTTGTCTTCCATCGACGCGGATTGCCCCTTGTCGATGGCGCGGCCTTGCCGTTCGGACCCGGTGGCGAGCAGCATTTCCTGAATGATGTGGTTCATATCGGTCGCATCGCTCACCGTCGCGCCGGTCAGCGGATAACAGCCCAGCGTGCGGAACCGCACAGGCCGCGTTACCGGCTGTTCGCCATCCTCCAGCCTGAAACGGTCATCATCAACCACCAGAATCAGTCCATCACGCTCCACCACCGGGCGCGGCGCGGAGAAATAGAGCGGCACGATGTCGATGTTTTCCAGCGCGATGTACTGCCAGATATCCAGTTCGGTCCAGTTGGAGATCGGGAACACGCGGATGCTCTCGCCCTTGTTTTTCTTGGCGTTGTAGAGGTTCCACAGTTCGGGCCGCTGGTTCTTGGGATCCCAGCGATGCGCGGCGGTGCGGAAGCTGAACACGCGCTCTTTTGCGCGCGCCTTTTCCTCATCGCGCCGCCCGCCGCCGAACGCCGCGTCGAACCCGTGCAACGTCAGCGCGCGTTTCAGAGGATCGGTCAATTGTGCCTGACTGTATAACGCGCTGCCGGTGTCGAATGGATTGATCCCCATTTCCTGCGCATCGTCATTTTGCGCCACGATCAGTTCGAGGTCGTATTGCTCCACCGTCTTGTCGCGGTGATCGAGCAGCGCCTGAAAATCCCAGCCCGATGCCACATGCAGCATCGGAAATGGCGGTGGCGAAGGGTAGAAGGCCTTGCGCGCAAGATGCAGCATGACAGAAGAATCCTTGCCCACCGAATACAGCATCACCGGATTTTCCGCCTCGGCCACGACTTCGCGAAAAATGTGAATGCTCTCGGCCTCAAGCCGCTCCAGATGAGTAAGACTACGCATGGCGAGCGGACTACACGCTGCATTGCACAAAGGAAATGTAGATTTGCTTGCCCGGACCGAAGGTTTGGCACAACGTAACTGACGCGGGAAAAATGGAGCGGGTAAGGGGAATCGAACCCCTCTAGCTAGCTTGGAAGGCTAGAGCATTACCACTATGCTATACCCGCTCACCGGGTGACGTTGCACAGCGCGCGTTATTGCCATTGATCGGCCAATGACGTCAATCGCAAATCCCCTTCAAACTGCACGATTTTGGCGCGCGCGAGGTCTCCAGCGGCGCTCTGTTTTCGATGAGGTAAGGCAAATGGCCGCACGAGAGCGCTGAACCGGGCCAACGGCCCGCGAGCGCCACCGCGCGCCCGATGGCGTGCGCAAATCAGGAAACTGCCAAATTGTCGATCAGGCGGGTGCCTCCGATCCGGGCTGCCACCAGCAGCCGGGCGGAGGTACCCGTCAACGCCTCTATCGGCGCAAGCGAGGTGGCATCGGCCAGCACGGCATAGTCCACGCTGGCAAATCCTGCACCCAGCAGGGTCTGTTCCAGTTCTGCGAGCGCGCGCGAAACATCGTCCCCGCCCTCGATCCCGGCAACGGCCGCCTTCATCGCCCGCGGCAGGGTTGCCGCGGCGGCGCGATGCTCGGGGACAAGATACCGGTTGCGGCTCGACATGGCGAGGCCATCCGCCTCGCGCACGGTCGGCACGCCGATGATCTGGCGCACATGCGGCTGCGTCATGTCGAGATCGCGCGCCATGGTGCGAATCACCGCCAGCTGCTGAAAATCCTTCTCTCCGAAGAACGCCATGTCGGGCTGAACCTGATTGAACAGCTTGCAAACGACGCTCGCCACCCCGTCGAAGTGGCCCGGACGGCTCGCCCCGCAAAGCCCCTCGCTTACCCCGGAAACGCTGATCGAGGTGGCGAAACCCGGCGGATACATCACCTCTACCCCCGGTGCCCACAGCAACGCACAGCCCACACTCTCCAACATGGCGGCGTCTTCCTCCAGCTGGCGTGGATAGGCGTCCAGATCTTCGTTCGGGCCAAATTGCGTGGGATTGACGAAGATCGATGCGACCACGTGATCGCAATCCTCGCGCGCGCGCCGCACCAGCGTCAGGTGCCCTTCATGCAGAGCGCCCATTGTCGGGACAAGGCCAATCGTCTCGCCCCCGCGCCGCAATTTTCCGATAATTGTGCGCAGATCGTCCAGCGTGCTTGTGGTTTGCACTGATGGTGCCCCTTTACGTGTGCCGAGTGCGCACAGTAGACAGGGCAGCGCACTCGTCACAAGCCTGCGCTATCGGCCACCGGACATTCGGTGCAATTTTAGGAAACCTGCCCCCGTTATGAGCGACAAATCCGCGCATCGAATCGTGTTCGCCAATGAAAAAGGCGGAACCGGCAAATCCACCACCGCCGTGCATGTTGCGGTGGCGCTGTCCTATCTGGGTGCGCGGGTGACGATGCTCGATCTTGATCCGCGTCAGCGCACCACGTTTCGCTATCTCGAAAACCGTGTCATCACGATGGACAAACGCAAGATAGACCTGCCCACCCCCGCTGCCGAGGTGTTCAAGGGCCGCACTGCCGACGCGTTGATGCAGGCGATAGAGCGGCTGGAGAAGGACAGTGATTTCCTCATCATCGACAATCCGGGCCGCGACGATCCGTTTGCGCGCGCGGCGGTGGAGAACGCGGATACTCTTGTAACGCCGCTGAATGACAGCTTTGTCGACTTCGATCTTATCGGGCAGGTCGATGGAGAGACTTTCGAGGTCAAGAAACTGTCCTTCTTTGCCGAACTGATCTGGGAGGCGCGGATGAAACGCAGCCGCCAGACGTTTGAGGGGCGGCGCCCGGAAATGAGCTGGATCGTGGTGCGCAACCGCACCGGCTATGTCGAGGCGCGCAACCAGTCACGCATCGAAAAAGCGTTGAAGGACATGTCGCAGCGCGTCGGCTTTCGCGCGGTGAAGGGCCTGTCGGAGCGCGTGATCTATCGCGAGCTGTTCCCATCGGGCCTGACCTTGCTGGACAAGGGGCACCTGGGCGAGCTGGGCACCAGCCATCTGGTCGCGAGGCAGGAATTGCGCGCCTTGATCAGCGCGCTGAACCTGCCTGATTTTCAGAAAACCGCGCCTCAACTGGAACTGAACTGAACCCATGCTTCGCTATGTCATTATCATCGCAATTGTGTGCATCATGGTCCGGTGGGCATTCGGCAAATGGCCGTGGCAATATCTGAACCCTGCGCCCACGCGCTCGCAGGCACTGTTTCGCGCGCGCAAGCTGCTTGGGGTGGAACACGACGCGACCCGCGAAGATATCAAGGCCGCGCACAAGCGACTGATGACGTTCGTGCACCCGGATCGCGGCGGTTCCGGCGCTGCCGTGCACGAAGCAAACGATGCACGCGACCTGCTGTTGTCGGAATTGCCCGATAACGGCGCGCGCGGGATTGGATCAACGGAAACGGACAGGGACACAACCCCCGATCCTTGAGGCAAGTGCCCGGCAAACATGGGATTGACACAAAACACGCGCACTCGCATCCCGTGAGGACAGACCATAACATCAGCGCAAAGGGCAGGAACGGATCACGTAAGATCGCTTGTTCGCTTGCCAGTCGCTCGCCCGTTCGGGGTCAAACCCGTCAGTGCCAATCGCATCAGGAATACCCCCGCACATGACCCACCAATTCGATTCCACAATCCTGCGCGAATACGATATTCGCGGCATTATCGGAGAGACGCTCGGCGCGGATGACGCGCGCGCCATCGGTCGCAGTTTCGGCACGTTGTTGCGCCGGTCTGGTGGAAACGAGGCCGCGCCGATCGGTGAAAAGACTGTTGCGGTGGGTTACGACGGGCGCGTCAGTTCGCCCATGCTGGAACATGCGCTGGTCGAAGGGCTGGATGCGAGCGGCTGCAACGTCGTGCGGATCGGGATGAGCGCGACCCCGATGCTGTATTATGCAGAGGCGTCAGCCGAAGAAGTTGATGGCGGCATTCAGATAACTGGCAGTCACAATCCCCCCAATTACAATGGCTTCAAGATGGTATTTGAAGGTCGGCCGTTCTTCGGTGCGGACATCCAGAAGCTGGGGCAGATCGCCGCTGCCGGGGACTGGACCGCCGGGACGGGCACGGTCAGCCAGATCGACATTCTTGGCGAGTATGTCGAGCGCCTGCTCGAAGGTCTCGCTGGAATCGAACACAGCGCTCTCGCTCATCTCAAGGTCGGCTGGGATGCGGGCAACGGCGCTGCCGGTCCGGCTCTCGAAGCGCTTGCCGCGCGTCTGCCGGGGGAACACCATTTGTTGTTTACCGAAGTCGACGGACATTTTCCTAATCACCACCCTGATCCAACTGTGGAGGCCAATCTTGCCGATCTGCGCGCCTTAGTCGCGGACAAGAACCTCGATTTTGGAGTGGCTTTTGACGGCGATGGCGACAGGATAGGCGCGATCGACGGTCAGGGGCGGGTGATCTGGGGCGATCAATTGCTGATGATCTATGCCGAGGATGTGCTGCGAGATCGCCCGAACTCCACGATTATCGCCGATGTGAAGGCCAGCCAGGCGCTGTTCGACCGGGTGGCGCAGCTCGGCGGAAAGCCGCTGATGTGGAAGACCGGCCATTCGCTGATTAAGTCCAAAATGAAGGAAACAGGTGCACCGCTGGCAGGCGAAATGAGCGGGCACGTGTTTTTTGCCGACACTTATTACGGTTTCGACGATGCGCTGTACGCTGGCGTGCGGCTGCTGGCGGCCTCGGCCCGGCTGGGCAAATCGGTGACCGAGCTGAAATCCGCGATCCCCGAAATGCTCAACACCCCCGAAATGCGGTTTCAGGTGGATGAGGCGCGCAAATTCCCCGCAATGGCGGAAATTGCGCAGCGGCTGACCACCAATCCGGGGCCGGACGTGGAGGAAGTCAACGCGACCGATGGCGTGCGCGTCAATACGAAGGACGGCTGGTGGCTGCTGCGCGCCTCCAACACGCAAGACGTGCTGGTTGCCCGCGCGGAAAGCAACACGCAGGCCGGGTTGGACCGGCTGCTGGCGCTGATCGACGAACAGCTTGCGCTGTCGGGGCTGGAGCGCGGGGAAGGCGTTGGCCACTGAAGACCAAGGTGGTGCGGGCGCACAGGACTGGCCGTGGTCCGCGCTGGGCATTGCACCGACCAGCGACCGCGCCGCGATTGAGGCCGCGTATCTGGGGTCCCGCGCGGCGCTCGATCACAAAACAATGCGGATTTCCGCTTTTGCGGACCTGACGGCGGCGCGGGAGAAAGCGTTGTTCCTCGCCGCTGCGATACGGCGAGAGGCGGGACCGGCGCAGGCGTCCGCTGATCCGGTGCCGAAATCCGATCTGACTATTGACGCGGCGGAGCCTGTCCAACAATCGCCCGCCGAACCCGAACCCGAACCCGAACCCGAACCCGAACCCGAACCCGAACCCGAACCCGAACCCGAACCCGAACCCGAACCCGAACCCGAACCCGAACCCGAGCCCGAGCCCGAGCCCGAGCCGCGAGCCGCGAGCCGCGAGCCGGAGCCGGAGCCGGAGCCGGAGCCGGAGCCGGAGCCGGAACAAACTGCGGATTACAGCGACGATGATCAGGCAATCGTGGCCGTCACCCCGGACTGGTCGGTCGAAGATGAAGAAAGGCTTCCCACACCCGGTGAAGAATGGGCAGCATTTGCCGCCAAGATCAACTTTGACAAATACGGACCCTATTATCTGCTCGGACTGGTTTTCCTGTTCGCCCTTTGCAGTTGACGGGTGCGGCGAAAAAAGGCTGGTGGTTGCAACCATTCTTGAGATGCAAGTCGCCTTGCGCCAGACTTGCGGACTTTCACAAAAGGAACCGATCAATGCAGCGCCTAGTCCTCTCAGGCCTTTCCATCCTTGCTCTGGTTGCCGCATCGCCGGTTCTGGCTCAGTCCGGCGAGGAGGAGCAGGTGGACGTCGCGCGCGATGGCGAGGCGTCGGCGGAGGAGCCCGATTTTACCTTTCTGACAGAGGAAGAGGAGGAGATGGCCGCGCTCGAAGATGAGATGGAGGCGGCGTTTTCAATCTTCGGAGAGTTGTTCAAGGCGGACCCTTTGACCCCGCAGCAGGAGGCGCTGCTGCCTCTCGCCAACCAGATGACGGGGTACATCATGCCCGAAGGCACATTCGGCTCGATGATGAAAGACACGATGGAACCGATGATGAGCACGATCATGGGTGCTGCCCTGGAAAACCCGCGCATGCGAATCGCCAAGTTGACCGGCGTGGATTTCGAGGCGCTGGAAGGGGTAAGTGACGAGGATGCCGAAGAACTGCTTGGAATCTTCGACCCCGATTTCACCGCGAAGACTGAAAAGATGGGCGAGGTTTCCGGCGCAATGGTTGCACGGCTGTTCGAGGCGCTGGAACCCGCCTACCGGGAGGGTTACTCGCGCGCGCTGGCCACCCGCTTTGACGAAACGGAGATGCGCGATCTGCTCGCATTCTTTGCCACGCCAACCGGCGGCAAGTTCGCCAACGCATCATTCGCGATTCAGTACGATCCGCAGATGCTGGGCGTGATGGAACAGATGGGACCGGCGATGATGGAGGTCTTTCCCGAAATAATTCAGGAGGCCGCCGAAATCGAAGCCCAGTTCGCAAAAGAGCGTACATTCAGCGAATTGAGTGAGGCGGAACGCAATCGCGCGGCCCGCCTGCTGGGCAAATCCGCCTCCGAACTCGAAGCGCTGCAACCGGCCGAAGAGGACGAGGCAGTGGAGGAAGACGCCAGCCTGTTCGAAGAGGCGTAACGCCGTCAGGAACGTGCGCACCTGCTTGGCGATTGTCAGGATATGAACAGCGCGCCCGATATTCCCGCAGAAATCCAGAACTGGTTCGATGGCCGGGGCTGGCGCATCCGCCGCCACCAGTCGGACATGCTGGCCAAGGCGCGCGCGGGCCACCACGCGCTGCTGGTGGCGGATACCGGCGCGGGCAAGACGCTGGCGGGATTTCTGCCGACTTTGTGCGATTTTGCCCCCTCAAACGGCGCGCTTCCCGAAGACGGGCTGCACACGCTCTATGTCTCGCCGCTGAAGGCGCTGGCGCATGACGTGAAGCGCAACCTGCTGACCCCGATCGAGGAAATCGGCCTTCCGATCCGGGTCGAAACGCGCAGCGGCGATACCTCGTCCGACCGCAAGAAACGCCAGCGTGAAAAGCCGCCGCACGTGCTGCTGACCACGCCCGAATCGCTTTCGCTGCTGCTGTCCTATCCCGAAAGTATCGACCTGTTTCGCACCTGCAAGCGAGTGGTGGTGGATGAGATCCACGCCTTTGCCACGGGCAAGCGCGGCGATCTGTTGGCGCTGTCATTGGCGCGGTTGCAGATGATCGCGCCCGATATGCAGCGGGTGGCGCTGTCCGCGACGCTCGCCAATCCATTGAGCTTTCAGGAATGGCTCTGCCCGCAGCCGGTCGATGACACTGGCGAGATTTTTGCCGCCGATCTGGTGCTGGGCGAAAAGGGGGCGGAGCCGGAGGTTGAAATCCTGCTGCCGGTCGATGCGCGCGTGCCGTGGGGCGGCCATGCCGGGCGCTGGGCGGTGGACCAGTTGTATGAAGCGATCAAGGCCAACCGCACCACGCTGGTGTTCACCAACACGCGATTTCTGGCAGAGTTCATCTTCCAGTGCCTGTGGGATGTGAACGAGGACAATCTGCCCATCGGCGTCCACCACGGGAGCTTGTCGAAAGAGGCGCGCCGCCGGGTTGAAGATGCGATGGCGGCAGGCGAGTTGCGCGCGCTGGTCTGCACCTCCAGCCTCGATCTGGGGGTCGATTGGGGCGACATTGACCTGGTTGTGCAGATGGGCGCGCCCAAGGGCAGCTCTCGCCTGTTGCAGCGGATCGGGCGCGCGGGCCACCGGCTGGACGCAGCCAGCCGCGCACTGCTGGTGCCCGGCAACCGGTTCGAATTCCTCGAAGCGATGGCGGCCAAGGATGCCGTCGACGAGGGCCAGCGCGATGGCGAGGATTTCCGTGCAGGCGGCCTCGATGTGCTGGCGCAGCACGTAATGGCGTGCGCCTGTGCTGCGCCGTTTCACGAGGACGATCTGCTCGCCGAAATCCGGTCCAGCGTGGCCTATGCATGGGTGGATCATGAGGTGCTGGGCCGTGTTCTCTCATTTGTCGAAAACGGCGGATATGCCCTGCGCGCCTATGACAAGTTCAAGCGGATCGCGCGCGGCAAGGATGGCGTGTGGCGGCTTACCCATCCCGAACAGGCGGCGCGCCACCGGATGAATGCCGGGATCATCATCGATTCCGAAATGCTGACCGTGCGGTTCAGGAATGGGCGGCAATTGGGCAAGGTCGAGGAGCGCTTTGCCGCGCAATTATCCACCGGGGACACGTTCTTCTTCGCAGGGCTGAGCCTGGAAGTGGAGAGCGTCAAGGATATGGACGTGATCGTGCGCGCGGCGAAGAAATCCGCGACGATCCCCTCTTATGGCGGCCTCCGCCTGCCGATCACCGCCCATCTGGCTACCCGCGTTCAGGCGATGCTGAATGACCGCGCGGGCTGGGGGCGCTTTCCCGATGATGTGCGCGAATGGCTGGAGGTGCAGGACTATCGCAGCCGACTGCCCGCGCCCGGAGAATTGCTGGTTGAAAGCTTCCCCCACGGGGGCAAGCACTACACCACGTATTACACGTTCGAGGGGTGGAACGCGAACCAGTCGCTCGGCATGTTGATCACCCGGCGGATGGAGGATCGCGGGCTGATGCCGGCGGGTTTTGTCGCCAACGATTACTGTCTGGCGGTGTGGGGGTTGAAGCCGGTGCGCGATCCAGCGCCGCTGCTGTCGCCCGATATCCTCACCGATGAATTCGTCGACTGGGTGACGCAGAGCCATCTGCTGCGCCGCGCGTTTCGCGAAGTGGCGGTGATCAGCGGACTGGTGGAGCGCCAGCATCCCGGCAAACGCAAGACGGGCAAGCAGGTGACGTTCTCGACCGACCTCATCTACGACGTACTGCGCAAATACGAGCCCGACCACGTCCTGCTGGAGGCGGCATGGGCCGATGCGCGGGCGCGGATGACGGATGTGGGCCGGTTGGCGGACCTGCTCGAACGTTCGGAGCACGAGCTGGTCCATGTCGAGCTTGATCGCGTCAGCCCGTTGGCGGTGCCGGTGATGACCATGATCGGGCGCGAGGCGGTGCCGCAAGGCGCGGTCGATGATGAGCTGCTGCTGGAAGCGGAAAGTCTTGCAGGCGAGGCCATGCGGATCGACGCCGAGGATCGCGAGCGGATGCTGGAAGGGGATTAGGCGGGCGACGTGTCGGGCGCGCGGATTGCGCTCAGAGGCCGAAATCCCTGTACCGCGCGTTCCCTGCAAAGGCGAACTTCGTGGCGCCCTCTTCCTTGATCAGCACGATGGTTTGCGCCGCGCGGTCATAACTGGCGTTGGCATCGGGCTCGAACCGCAGGACGGGCTCGCTCGCAAGCGCGCTGGCAGCGGCAACCTGCGCGCGCAATTGCTGCACTGTGACCGGATCGCCGTTCCAGAACAGGCGGTCGGCCGCGTCGATGACAATCGTGTTGGTCTCCTGAACGGGCAAGGGCGTGATGGGAGGGGCCGCAGGCAGATCGACCTGCGCCACGTGGTTCTTGATCGGCACGGCGAGGATAATCATGATCAGCAGAACCAGCAGCACGTCAATAAACGGGGTGACGTTCATATCGCCCATCGCGGCGTTCGAACGGCGCATCCGTGGCATCGGCGAGCCGGAAAAACGGCGACGTGGCCCGGCGCTGCGTGTGGCTGTGATTGTGGTCATGCGAATCCCTCCTTTGACGTGAGAGGGGCATGATACACTATAACATATAGGTTGCCTAACGCATACCGGTATCACGAGAATTACTGGCCATCTGGTCGCGGGATTCCAGGATGTGCGGCAAAGAAAAAGGGCGCCGCGGTTTCCCGCAGCGCCCCGTTTTCCAATTGCCATTTGCTGTTCGGCAGAATCGCGCCCGATGGGTTACGAGCCGAATTCGCGATACTTTTCGTTGCCGACGAAACCGAACTTGGTCACGCCCGACAGCTTGATGATCTGGAGCACCTTTGCCGACAGGTCATAGCTGGCCAGCGCTTCGGGCTCGAACTGCAGTTCCGGCTCCACCGCCATCGTGGTGGTGGTCTGCAGCGTTTCGACCAGCTGTCCCTGGCTGAGCGGCGTACCGTTCCACAGGATCTGGTCGGTCGAGGTCAGCACCAGCTTGTTCTTCACCGGCTCGATCACGATGTCGGTGGGGGGCGGCTGGCCCTGCGGCAGATCGATATCGACCGAGTGGGTCGCAATCGGAATGGTGATGATGAACATGATCAGCAGAACGAGCAGCACGTCGATCAGCGGCGTCATGTTCATGTCGAGCATCGGCTCGCCGTCGAGTTTGCCTCCGGCCATACCCATGTCAGTTACTCCTTAAATCGTTCGGTTCGCGGTCGTTACCGGCGGTCTGACCCTTTCGGATCAGCCGTTCGGATCGACCGGGTTCGAGATGAAGCCAACGGTCGGATAACCGGCCGCCTGCACCTGATAGATCGTGCCCGCAACACAGCGCCACGGCGTGTTCTTGTCCGCGCGGATGTGGACCTGGGGAATACGCTCCGGATCTTCCATCAGGGCTTCGGGTCCGCCAGCGGATTTCACGATCACGTCCAGCGTTTTGAACGCCTGATCGTAAAGCTCCTGCGAATTTACCGGGGTGATGTTGTTGAAATAGATCCGGCATTCCCCGTTGCGCGATGCGCCGGTGAAGCCAGTGTTCACGATACCGGCCGTACGCCCCTGATCATCGGTGCTGCTGACCGTCAACTGGAGGTTCTCCACCTTGTTCTTGGACTCTTCCAGTTCGAACACCGGGATCTCCAGCTTTTCAACTGTCTGGATCGCCACCGGAACCGCGATGAGGAAGATGATCAGGAGAACCAGCATCACGTCCACCAGCGGTGTCGTGTTGATGTCTGACATCGGGGTCTCACCCGAACCGCTCATCGAAATTGCCATTGAAAATTCCTACTTTGGCACGCTGTTTCAGTCTTCAGCGACCCGCCGACGGATGCGCTAACCGCATTACGCCAACAGGCCAAAAGTGGCGGGAGAGGACGGAGTGCCCGCTCCCGCCAATCTTAAGGCTCAAGCCTTGGTCGCGGGCTTTACGCCGCCAGCGGTTGTGGCGGATGTGGTAGCCGGCTTGACCGGGGTCTTGGCAGCAGCAGGTGCTGCGGTAAGCGCCGGCTTCACCACGCCGTCCGAACCGATGAAGGCCAGAATGTCGTTGGAGAAATCGGTCATCATCGCAGCAATCTTGCGATTGCGCGACTGCAGCCAGTTGAACGCGAGCACCGCAGGCACGGCGACGAGCAGACCGATAGCGGTCATGATCAGTGCTTCACCAACCGGGCCGGCAACCTTGTCGATCGAGGCCGAACCTTCGATACCGATGTTGATCAGCGCGCGGTAGATACCGATAACCGTTCCGAGCAGACCGATGAACGGTGCGGTTGCGCCGACCGATGCGAGGAACGACAGGCCACCGGCGAGCGAGGCGTTGATCGTTTCCTGGCTGTGGGCGATGCTATCTTCGACATAGCCGACTTCGCTGCCTGCGCCGTGCATCTTGGAATGCTGTTCCTGAGCGCGAACCGCGTCTTCGGCCAGCTGACGCCATGCGCTGTTCTTTTCGAACTTGGTGGTGCCATCCTTGAGGCTGGCCGAACGCCAGAACGCCGCTTTGCCCTTCTTGTACTGGTTGATCACCTTGTTCTGTTCGAACAGTTTGGTGAACAGGATGTAGAACGAGCCGACGCTCATGATGATCATCACGGCGAGGATCGACCATGCGACCGGTCCGCCTTCTCTCATGGCTTCAATGAAGCCGAACTTGTTTTCGGGCGCTGCTTCCACCGCCGCGGCAATCAGGGTCATGAACATTGCGAAAATCCTTTTAAAATAGTCCCCATGAGCTGCCCTTTGTTTGGGCACATCTCATCATTCCGGATCAGTTGAGTTGATAGGTAATGGTGGTCGCGTAAGAGCCGCTTATCGGATTGCCAGCTGCATCCAGAGCAGCGTTGAAACGAGCGTAACGTTCCATCCCCTGACAGGCAGCTTCGTCGAGGATCGAGGATCCGCTGGACCGGTTGACCCGGCAGGAGCTTACGCGTCCATCGGGACCGACCTGAACGGCAACGCCGACATTTCCTTCAACCTCTTCACGCAACGCGCGCGAGGGGTAGTTCTCGGAAATACGACGCGACCAGCGGCCAATACCATCCGGCGACAAGGCGCGTGCCTTCGAAGGCGCAGGCGGCGGTGCCGGTGGAGGTGCCGGCGGGGCAAGCGGTGCCGGAGGCGGAATCCTGAGCGCCGGCGGTGCAGGCGGCGGAATGGTCGGTGTCGTCCGGATCTGGGGCGGCGCAGGCGCGATGTTGATCGGCGGCGGCGGCGCGACCGGCGGCGGAGGAGCAACGTCCTGCGGCTGTTCGGGCGGCGGTTCGTCCGGTTCTTCAGGGGGCGGTGGTTCGTCCTCGATGTCTACCGTGGTAACCCGCTCAGCAATTTCCTTCACGGCCGAAATGGCCAGTCCGGAGATCAGCAGATACCCGATCAGAACATGGACAATCGCCACGATAACGATGGAAACTATCTTGTTTCCACTCATCTCTTGGTCAGCGTATGCCATCCAGTCGCTTTCTCTCCATTACTCGGCGTCAGCCAACAGGCTAACGCACATCCTCGCCCGACCTTCAATTAAGCCGGGGCGCGAATCCCACAAACTTTTTCCTCCCGACCGGATCATCGAACCAGCCCGGCAAAGGGCCGGATCGCATCCGGAATACCACGTGCATGTTTTTCGCAGGCAGTGTGGCATGGGCGCACACCGGAGAAGTCCCCCGCACCGGTGCAAGCGTTTCAGGCTTTAACGGTCAACCCTTGGTCAATCAAACGCTTTATCGGTTCAGGTGCAATTCAACGCTCTCGTCCTTCCATGCGAAGCACTGTATCAATGCGACATCACGCGCGACGGGATTTTTGGACGATGGCGACTATTAACGAAAAATTTACGAATAAATTCACGGGGTTGAACCTTGCGATTCTGGCGTGCGCCGGTGCAATCACAGCATCGTCCGCGGGTATGGCACAAGGGTTGTATCAATCCCCCGTTCAACGCACTGCTCCGCCCGGTTTGGTTGCATCAGGTGCAACTGACGGCCCGACATACGCCGATCTGGTCAGTCTGGCGGACCGCAGCGCGGTGGTTGTGCGCGCACAGATTCGCCGCCAGACCGCGCTCGCGCCAGAGCGTGCCCCCGGCCTCGCGCCCGGCCATAAACGACTGTATATAGAGGCGCAGACGCAGGCTTTGATCGCCGGCACCTCCAGCCTTGGCGAATCGCTCGCCTACCTCGTCGATGTGCCGGTGGATGCGAAGGGCAAGCCGCCCAAACTGAAAAGGCGCGAGATGGTGCTGTTCGCCAACGTCGCCGGACGCGGGGCAAAGGGCGCGGTGCAATTGCAATTGACCGGCAAGAATGCGCAGCTGGATTACACGCCCGAACTCGAATCGCGGCTCCGACCGATCCTGTCCGCCCTGATTGCGCGCGATGCCCCGCCGGTGATTACCGGCATCGGTGATGCGCTCGCTGTGCAAGGCACGCTGACCGGGGAATCGGAGACGCAAATATTCCTGGAGACGGCGGACCGTTCGCCCGTTTCAGTGACAGTGCTGCGCCGTCCCGGCCAATCGCCGGTTTGGGGCGTCTCGTGGGGGGAGATCATCGATTCGGCCGCCAGCGCGCCGCAACCCGGAACTCTGCAATGGTATCGTCTGGCCTGCGCACTGCCGCCGAGCCTGCCGAGCAACGCAAATCTGGCCCGCGATCCGGCAGCACGTCGGTTGGCTGAAGGCGACTATGCCTTTGTCGTCAGCCAGCTTGGCCCGTGCGCGCGCGTGATAACCGAGGCCAATTCCAGCTGATCGCGGTCTGACTGGGACACCTTGCACGCTTGACCAACGGCGCGGCGCGGGTAAGCGCGCGTGTGCGCTGCGCGTATCGCGCGCGGCCCCGATCCATTCGGCCCCAATCCTCTCGAACCTCATCAGCCAGGAACCGCCCATATGTCCACCCTCACCTCTGACAAGTCTGCCCAGCCGTTGCGCGTCGCGATTGCGGGGCTGGGCACGGTCGGGGCGGGGGTTATCCGGCTGCTCGACACCAATCGCGATCTGATCGCCGCGCGCGCCGGGCGTGCCATCATCGTAACGGCCGTCAGCGCGCGGGATCGCAGCAAAAATCGCGGCGTCGATCACGCGCGGTTTGCGTGGGAAGACGACATGACCGCGCTCGCAATGCGCGACGATGTGGATGTCGTGCTGGAACTGGTGGGCGGGTCCGATGGCCCCGCGCTCGCCCTGTCGCGCGCCACGCTGGCTGCGGGCAAGGGGCTGGTGACCGCGAACAAGGCGATGATCGCGCATCACGGCCTGTCTCTCGCTGAAACCGCCGAGGCAGCCAACGCCCCGCTCAAATTCGAGGCTGCGGTCGCTGGCGGCATTCCGGTGGTGAAAGGCCTGCGCGAAGGCACCAGCGCCAACGCGCTGACGCGGGTTTACGGCATCCTCAACGGCACCTGCAATTATATCCTGTCCGAGATGGAGGCGACCGGTGCGGATTTCGAGGCTGTGCTCGCCGACGCTCAGCGGCTGGGCTATGCCGAGGCCGACCCATCGTTCGACATCGAAGGGGTGGACGCTGCGCACAAGCTGGCGATCCTTGCCGCCATCGGGTTTGGCGCGCGGGTCGATTTTGCCAGCGTTCGCACCACCGGCATTGTCGCGGTGCGCGCTGCCGATATCGCGCAGGCCGATGCGCTGGGTTTTGTCATCCGGCTGATCGCGGAGGCCGATGTGCAGGGCGAGGGAGCCGATGCCGCGCTGCTGCAACGCGTGCGCCCGTGTCTGGTGGCAAAGGACCACCCGCTCGCCCATGTCGACGGCCCGACCAACGCCGTGGTGGCAGAGGGCAATTTCTCCGGACGCCTGCTGTTCCAGGGTGCGGGCGCGGGCGATGGCCCGACGGCGAGCGCGGTGGTGGCCGATTGCATCGACATCGCGCGCGTGTTCGGCAAGGGCGGAGAGGTCGGCGCGCCGTTCTCCATGCCGGTCGCGCAGCTCGCCCCGCTTGCCCCCGCAGAACCGGGCGACCGGATAGAGCGCGCCTATATCCGCTTTACCGTCAACGATCGCCCCGGTGTGCTGGCGGAGATCACCGCCGCGATGCGCGATGCTGACGTTTCGATCGAGAGCCTGATCCAGCAGGGGCGCGGACGCGACGGAGCCGAAGTGCTGGTGGCGATGGTCACGCACGAAGGGCCCGAGCGCAATGTGACGAGCGCGCTGGAATTGCTCGATGGCTCCGACAGCCTGACCGCAACCCCGCTGGTGCTGCCGATCCTGCCCGCCTGAAGGCTATTGCGGCTGTTGCGGGTTCAGGCCGCGTGCGATTCGGTCTGCATCCGATCCCGGCGGGGCTTCTGGCAGCGAGGCGACGTCGATAATCAACGTGGGTTCGGGCGGGGGGCCTGCTTTCACCGAAACCGTAACGCTGATCACCGATCCCTCGCTCGGCAACATGATGGTTCCCCCCGCCCCGGCAACATTGACGGGCTGCGGTCCCTGCGTGCGTTCGGCATGGCGGCGTTCCCAATCCGCCTTGTCAAAGCCTGAGGCATCCGGCCCATTGATCCTGCGGCAGACGATAATCTCGTTGGAGATCAGCGCGGCGTCCTGATCCTTCGCGCATTGCTCTGCGGCGGCGGGATCGTCCGCTTGCCTGGCATCGCTCAGCCCCGAAATGTCGAGATTCAGATGGCCCCCGTCAGGCCGCAGGGGTGACGGTGCTTGCGCTGTTTGGGTGTTTTGCGCGAACGCTTGGGCGGATAGTGCGAGCGCCGCGATGGCACCGTGACACAGGGTGGCCCCTGCCCCCATGACACTGCGCCCCCGCATCGCCTCATTCAGGGCTGCGTTGATACGCGGGCGGAGGCAGGCCCAGCGCCTCGCGCCGTCTGCGCACTTCGTCCTCCGACAGATCCTCGTCCTGCCCCAGCGGAGGCAGGCCGCGCGCGATCCGGTCTGCGTCCGATCCGGGCGGGGCCTTGGGCAAGGCCTGCACGTCGATCAGGAGCGCGGCCTCGGCCGGGCAGGGCGGGATGACACACAGGCCAGAAACGGTGGCAGGTCCGCGAAAAATGCCGCCGCCAGCAACATCGGGAGCAGCGATATCGCCCTTGAACGCGGTTTCCTGCGCATAGCGTTTTTGCGCCGCATCGCGCGATCCGCTGAAATAATTGCCGTTGTCCTCGCCCAACCTGCGGCAGACCACGATTTCGCCGCTGATCTGGCCCGCGTCGGCATCGTCCTCGCATGCGCGCACCTGCGCCTCGTTCACATCGCCGCGCGGGACAGTGACGGACAGGTCGATGCGCAGGGGAGCATCGGCCGGTTCCTCGTCATCGGCATCAGCCTGCAATGGCGCGGCATCAGCCGACGGCGGCGTCACCACAGCGTCATCCTGCGCGGCCAGAGGGGCGGCATTCAGTATGCCACCTGCAAAAGCCAGGGCCGCCAGACATTGAAACGCAATCGTGCTCGACAACGGGGCTTGATCGCTCGACAAGTCTGGCTCCTTACGACTAAGCGCGGTGTGACGAAAACAAAGCTATCCGAGGGATTAATTCGGCATGAACACCATCTCCACTACCGACGTTCTGGCTGCAAAGGAACCGTCGGGCGAAAATGCGATCGACCGGGTGCTTGTGCTGGAGATGGTCCGCGTGACCGAAGCGGCAGCGGTGGCGGCTGCACAACTCATTGGCCGCGGCGATGAAAAGGCCGCCGATGCCGCCGCTGTTGAAGCGATGCGGCGCGCGTTCGATGACCTGTATATGGACGGCACGGTTGTTATCGGAGAGGGCGAACGCGACGAGGCACCGATGCTGTATATCGGCGAAAAGGTCGGCGGGGCGCCGGGCAAGGGGCCAAAGATCGACATCGCGCTCGATCCGCTGGAAGGCACCACGATCACCGCCAAGGCCGGGCCCAATGCGCTCGCCGTGCTGGCGGCATCGGAGGAAGGCGGCCTGCTGAATGCGCCCGACGTTTACATGGACAAACTGGCGGTGGGGCCGGGTCTGCCGGCAGACATCATCGACCTTGCCAAAACGCCAACGCAAAACGTCGAGGCGGTGGCGGCTGCGCGCGGAGTGAAGCCTTCCGACATCAATGTCTGCGTGCTCGACCGTCCGCGCCATTCCGAACTTATCGCAGAGCTGCGCAGCATTGGCTGCGGAGTATTTCTGATCGGCGATGGCGATGTGGCGGGCGTGATCGCAGTGACCGATCAGGACACCGCGATCGATATGTATATGGGCCAGGGCGGCGCCCCCGAAGGCGTGCTGGCCGCTGCCGCGCTGCGCTGTGTCGGCGGGCAATTCAACGGGCGGCTGGTGTTCCGCAACGACGATGAGAAGGCCCGCGCAAAGCAGTGGGGCATCACCGACCTCGATCGCATTTACAAGCTGGAAGACCTCGCCAGCAGCGACTGCATCTTTGCTGCCACCGGCGTGACCGACGGATCGCTGCTCGCCGGGGTAAAACGCCGCCGAAAATCTACGGGCGCGGTGATCATGACCACCGAAAGCGTCGTCATGCGCGCGTCGAGTGGCACCGTGCGGTGGATCAGGGGTGAGCACCGGATTGCACCCCACCGGACGTGAGCCGAGACATCGGAGCCTCAACGGTCCTCGCACGCGAGGCAAAGGGCGTGCGGTGGATCAGGGGCGAGCACCGGATCGCACCCCACCGGACGTGAGCCGAAACATCGGAGCCTCAACGGTCCTCGCACGCGAGGCAAAGGGCGTGCGGTGGATCAGGGGCGAGCACCGGATCGCACCCCACCGGACGTGAGCCGAGACATCGGAGCCTCAACGGTCCTCGCACGCGGCGGCACGGAGGTGGGGGGGCTCGCGCTGTATCAGGCCAATGGAATGAAGCGGCGACAGGCTTTCGGTTCCATGATAAAACTGCGGTATGAAAAACCTGCTTGCGCAAAGGTATCTCGACCTTCTTGGCTCGATCTACATCTACAACGAGCATCGCGGATACACGGCGCTTGACCGGGTGCTTTTGGCGGTAAGGGCCAGGCATCCTCAAGCGACCGAATTCATCGCTGCGATCGAGAAGCACCGCGCGGACGAGCGCAAGCATTACACGATGTTCAAACGCTGGTTTGAATTGCGCAACACCATGCCGATCGCGCTTGATCGCACGTTCGGACACATTGATCGCTTCATAGAGATTACCTTCGGAAGCTCGATCGACAATCTCGATACTGACGCGATCATCGCCAGCGATGAATTGTTCGAGCGGCTCTGCAGGGTCATCTCCCTGACGGAAAAGCGCGGACTGAAGCAGATTGAAGTCCTGCTCAATCATCCGGTCGTGAAGACCGACAAGGCGCTCAAGCGGATTTTTGAAGTGGTTCACCTTGATGAACCGAGCCATTTCGAACCCTACGACAAATGGCTTGCAGAAAATTCCCGCAGCGAGCCAAGCGCCATCGAGCGATGGATCGACCGCATGATCCATTCAGAGTTGTTGTTTATCAAATTGCCGCTGCTGTTCCTGTGGGTCGGGGCGCCGCGGCGCAGCGATTGGCGCGATGCGGACGAATCCAACCCCCGCCCTGTGCCAATATCTTCTGTTCCGGTTTCCTGACCGAGCATCGGTGAAGCGCCCATCCGCACGGTAATCGCCCGCTTTTTTACGCGTCGCGCAGGCGCAATGCTGTGGCGCAACACCATAGTGAGCACCGGCGTCTTTCTTGTGGGACTGGCAATTTTGTGGCTGTTGGTCGAACAGGCGGAGGTCGATCCTGTCCTGGCGACCGCCATCAGCTTCATCGTTGCCAACAGCATCCATTACGTGTTTGGCCGGGCATGGATATTCGCCGGCACACAAAGGCGGGTATCCACCGGCTATTTGCTGTTTCTCGGCAATGCGGTGGTCGGGCTTTTCGTGACGATTGGCCTGTTCTGGGCATTGATCACATTTACCCCGATGAATTACCTGATTGCGCGGGTGATCGTATCGGTGTTCGCTGGTCTTGCGGTCTTTGCGCTCAACGCTTCCTTCAATTTCAGGCGGCTGTAGCCAGTCAGGCCCGGCCTTCGAGATGGGGCCGTTCCACATTCCACCTGCCTTGAATTGAAATCAGACGCCTGTATGTTACGTCTGTTGTTGGAGATGGGAAAATGACCACGCTTGGCGATCATGTAAATTCCGAACTTGCGCGGGCTGAGCGCGCCGGAAATCCGCGCCGCGCCTTTGCGCATCTTGAACGTGCGCATATCCTGGGCCAGTACTCCACCCGCGACCATGTTCGCGTCCATGTTTCCATGTTGCGCTGGGGCTGGCAGCAGCGCGACTGGCGCGAAATTGCAGGTCAGGTGCTGCGCATCATCGCCGCTGCAACCAAGACAGCGATCGGGTGGATACCGGTGGGCAATACCGGCGGCGCAAATGTCAGCCCGATCAGGCCCATGCCGTTGCCAGACGATCTGGCCGCGATAATCGAGCAGCATCGCCGCTGACCTGCGGACAACTCGGGCGCGCCCCTGTTGCGTTTCCGTGACGCTGGGCTAGGCGGGTTGCAACACTCGCTGCTCGGGGATTCGCACCGATGAAGATCATGTCCGGCAATTCAAACCTGCCGTTGGCGCGCGCGATTGCCGCCTATCTCGAAATCCCGCTCACCGATGCCAGCGTGCGCCGTTTTGCCGACGAGGAAGTGTTCGTGGAAATCCACGAGAACGTGCGCGGCGAAGACGTGTTCATCGTCCAGCCAACGAGCTTTCCGGCGAACGACAATCTGATGGAGCTGCTGATCTGCATCGACGCGCTGCGGCGCGCCTCGGCCAAGCGGATCACCGCGGTGGTGCCCTATTTCGGCTATGCCCGGCAGGATCGCAAACCCGGCCCGCGCACGCCGATCTCGGCCAAGCTGGTGGCGAACCTGATTACCGAAGCGGGCGCCGACCGGGTGCTGGCGGTGGACCTGCACGCGGGGCAGATTCAGGGCTTTTTCGATATTCCGACCGATAACCTGTATGGCGCGCCGGTGATGGCGGCGGACATTCAGGCGCGCTACGGCGATCAGGATCTGATGGTCGTCTCCCCCGATGTGGGCGGCGTAGTGCGCGCCCGCGCGCTGGCAAAGCGGCTGGATAACGCCCCGCTCGCCATCGTCGACAAGCGCCGCGATCGCCCCGGCGAGAGCGAGGTGATGAACATCATCGGCGATGTTTCGGGCCGCCATTGCGTACTGATCGACGACATCGTCGATTCGGGCGGCACCTTGTGCAATGCTGCCGATGCGCTGCTGGCGGGCGGGGCGAAATCGGTCGCGGCCTATATCACCCACGGCGTCCTGTCGGGCGGTGCGGTGGCGCGCATCGACGGGTCGCAATTGCAGGAGCTGGTGACATCGGATTCGATCCGCCCCACGGACGCAACCGCCGCCTCTGCCAAGATCCGCATCCTCACCATCGCGCCCCTGCTGGGCGAAGCGATCCGGCGGATTGCCGATGAAAGCAGCGTGTCGAGCCTGTTTGATTGATGTTCGACCCGGCAGAGGTCCGGGAAATCTTGATTGGCGCCGCTCGCGGCGGGAACGCGCTGACATACAGCCAGATGCTGAGCCTGCTCGGTTATCAGTTTACCCGCCCGAAAATGCGCAGTCTGTGCAAGGTGCTGGACGCGATTGACGAGGATGGGCGGATCGCGGGCGAGCCGGGGCTGGCGGTGCTGGTGGTGCGCCAGTCGGACGGATTGCCGGGGCAAGGCTGGTTCGTCTCCCGCTCGCATCTGGCGGATGATCTGCCGGGCACATGGCCGCTCGATTGGGAAGGCACCGCCGCGCGCGAATATGTGAAGCTGCATCAGCGGGTCGCGTTCGATTACTGGCGCACCGCCTGACCGCCGCCGATCAGGCCCGCCACGGATAGTTGGGCTGCGCCCGCCCGAGCACTTCGAGCCTGCGCGATTGCCGCGCTTCCAGCGTCAGGGTCATGAATGGCTGCGGCGTGCGCGCGAACTGGCGCGGGGTGGTGCCGAAAAAGTGGCGGAATTCGCGGATCATGTGGCTCTGATCGAAAAACTTGAGCGCGGCTTCCTCCGCCTCGCTGTCATTCGCCACGCCGAGGAGGTGCGAGGCGATGTCGAGCGCCCGCGCGCGGCGCAGCACCTGCGTAGCGGATTGGCCATAGGCGCGCTTGATCTGCCGTTCGAGCCGCCGCCGCTCAATCGCGTGGTCCTCGGCAAAATCGCCAAGGTTGAGATTGGGGTCGGCAAACACCGCCTTGTCGAAGGCGGCAATGACCGGATCCGGCTCCTTCGCTCCGGAAAGCTCAAGCAACTTGCGCACCAGTTTTTCCGCCACCTTCAGCCAGCGTTCGGGCTCCCCTGCGGGGTCATACCATTCGAGCATTTGTTCGCTGCGGCCCCAATCCCTGTCGCCGTAGATGTGATCGTAAAGAATGATCCGGTCGAGCGTGTCTTCGACCCGTGGCCCCTGAAGTGCGGGCATCGCGCCGGGTTTCAATGCCACGCCGACGCTCGCAAAACTGCCGCTGACACTCACCTCCATCCGCTTGGTCTGCGCGCCGAACAACAGCGCCGACGGGCCGTAGCGACCCACACCGTCGCGCGTGCGTGCCGTCCAATCGCCCGAAAACAGCACGCGCATGACGGGTGTGTCGGAAATCAGCCCGCAATGGATCATCGCGCCGGGATCCATCTCAACCTTGGTAGCATAGACTCGCGCCACCCACGGGGCGAGATCATCGGCGGGCGCGCGGTTGTTCGACAGCGGCTCGCCATTGTGGGTGTGGCCGAGAGCCGAGCGCAATTCCGGGCTTGCCGGGACGAATTCCTGCCCGCTCTTTTCAACCCCCATAGATGGTGCGCCCCGCCAAAAGTGTTGTTTGGCCCGTTGAACCGGCCGATTGGTCCAGCACCCGTTCTGCCCGAAGCGCGCCCTGCCGGAGTTGTTCTAGCGAAGTTTGGCGCACAATGCGATATCTTCGACCGACCCTCCAATAAGCGCTTGCGATTGCGCGCAGCTTGGCCGAACGGGAGCGGGATGACTGATAAGGATTTCGCGCTGGCCAACGCCCTTGCCGATGCCGCTGGCAGCGTTATCCGACCGCTGTTCCGGGGCGAATGGGCGCACGATCGCAAAGCCGATCGATCCCCTGTAACCGAAGCGGACCGCGCCGCAGAGGCCGCGATGCGCAAGCTGATCGAGGCGCGCTTTCCCGATGACGGCATTATCGGTGAGGAATACGGGCCCCGCAACGAAGGCGCCGCGCGCCAATGGGTGCTCGATCCGATCGACGGCACGATCAGTTTTATGGCGGGTCGCCCGATATTCGGTACGCTGATCGCGCTGATGCAGGATGGCTGGCCGGTGCTGGGCGTGATCGACCAGCCGGTTTCGCGCGAGCGCTGGGTCGGGCGGATCGGAGAGGGCACGACCTTCAACGGCAAGCCTGTTCGCACTCGCCCCTGCGCCGATGTGATCGGGGCGAGCCTGGCGACCAGCAGCCCGCATTACTTTACAGCGCAGCAGGCCGATCCGTATATGTCGCTGGCGCAGGTTGTGGGCGGCAACACCCGGCAGAGCGCAATCATCTATGGCGGGGACTGCTACAATTACGGCCTGCTGGCGAGCGGCCATCTGGACATCGTGTGCGAGGCGGGTCTGGCGATCCATGATTACGCCGCGCTGGTCCCGATTGTCGAAGGCGCAGGCGGCACGATGAGCGACTGGCAGGGCAATCCACTGGACGCACAAAGCGACGGCAGCGTCATCGCGCTGGGCGATCCCGCCCGGCTGGAAGACGTGCTGGAGGCGATGGGGTGATCTTCCACCCCGGTAAAAGGACACAGATATGCCGCACTTGAACACCAGCGGCATCACCGCCTGGACCCCTGCCGAACTGCCCGATCTTTCCGGGCAGCGCTTCATCATAACCGGCGGCAATTCGGGCATCGGGCTGGAGGCGGCGAGGCTGCTTGCCACGCACAACGCCGATGTCGTGATCGCCGTGCGCAATGCGGACAAAGGCAGGCGCGCGCTGGCGGGACTGGTCAATCTGGGCGGTGGCCAATGCGACATGCTGACGATGGACCTGGCAGATATGGCTTCCATCCGCGCTGCCGCGACAGAGGCGGAAGAGCGGTTTGGCCCGATTGCCGCGCTCATCAACAATGCGGGCGTCATGCAGACGCCCAAACAAAAGACCGCCGACGGGTTCGAGATGCAGCTTGGCACCAATCACCTTGGCCATTTTCTGTGGACCGCATTGATGTTCGGTCAGCTCGATCCGGCTGCGGGCCGTGTGGTGACGGTCGCCAGCATCATGCACAAGTTCGGGCGGATCAATCTCGATGATCTGATGATGGAGCGGGGGTATAACCCCAATTCGTCCTACAACAGGTCGAAACTTGCCAATCTCATGTTTGCGCTGGAGATGCACCGGCGGCTGGCGGCGGCGGGATCGCAGGTCAAATCCATCGCGTGCCATCCGGGCTATTCGGACACGCCGCTGCAAGGCAAGGTCGGCAATCCGCTGTTCAAGGCGGTCTATGCCGTGTCCAACGCCGTGTTTGCGCAAGCGGCAGCGCGCGGCGCATGGCCCACCGCGCTGGCAGCGGGCGATCCGCGCGCGGTAAGCGGCGGGTATTACGGACCCACCGGCTTCTTCGACGCGCGCGGCCCGGTGGGCGACAGTGATGTGGAACACCGCGCGTTGAACCCGGACATCGCCCGACGGTTGTGGGAAGCAAGCGAGGAACTGGTGGGGGAACGGTTCCTGACGTGAGCGCGCAGGATGACAGCTTGCCTCGGCCCTGATCGTCACCTCGCGCTTTCCTACTCGCCCTGCGTCTGCCAATTTGCAACTCATGCCCAACGCGCCCCGTACTTCCCCGCGCACTGATCGCCTCACTCGATCAATCGCCACCCCTGTGATCGAACCGATTTCGCCGTCAGGACAGTGTGTCAGGTGTGTCACCCGCCCCGCAGCGGCGATGAACCGAGTGGTTGCTGTTGAACCCCGCATCGGGCGCGCATTTGCGCCAAATCCCTTGCCAATCGGCGCGTCCGCTCGTATGTGCCCGCTCTTCAACGACACGAATCAACCGACCGGCCTGGCGACAAGGGCTGCCAGGGCTGGCCAAACGTGTCTTCTGATAAAGGAGATGAAAATGCCCAAACTTAAGACCAAGAGCGGTGTGAAGAAACGCTTCAAGATCACCGCAACCGGCAAGATCAAGCATGGTGTCGCGGGCAAGCGCCACCGTCTGATCAGCCACAATGCGAAGTATATCCGCCAGAACCGTGGCACTTTCGTGCTGTCCGACGCCGACACCAAGACGGTGAAGAAATGGGCGCCTTACGGGCTTGATTAAGCGCTTGGCCTAGCCAGCCCGCTCCCCCGCCCTTCCACCCGGAATGATACCGGGCAGGATCCGGGTGGAAGGGCGGGGAGCGGGCCGGTGCCGAAACTCCCAAAAGACACAAGGATATACTCATATGCCACGCATTAAACGCGGCGTTACCACGCGCCAGAAACACAAACGGATACTCGATCAAGCCAAAGGCTATCGCGGTCGCCGCAAGAACACCATCCGCATCGCGCGTCAGGCCGTCGAAAAGGCCGGCCAGTATGCGTATCGCGACCGCAAGATCAAGAAGCGCAATTTCCGCGCGCTCTGGATCCAGCGCATTAACGCTGCCGTCCGCGCCGAAGGCCTCACCTATTCGCAGTTCATGCACGGGGTGAAGCTGGCCGGGATCGAACTCGACCGGAAAGTCATGGCCGATCTCGCCATGAACGAAGGTGCGGCGTTCCAGTCGATCATCGCTCAGGCGAAGTCGGCACTGCCCGCATAAGGGCACGCGACACTTTCCTACACCTGTCCGCTGCGGCTAGGCCGTAGTGTTCAGGCAGCGCACACCATGAAAGGGCGGCCTTGCAAAAGGTCGCCCTTTCGCGTTTGTCGCTGTCAGTTGCTTTGGGAAAGTTGGGGTATGAATCCGGCAGGTCAGAATACCGGCCATGGTGCAAGTGTGGGTGCGCTCGGTTTCCGGCCGGAGATAGAGGGCCTGCGCGCGGTCGCGATTGTGCCGGTGCTGCTGATCCATGCGGGCTTCACCCAGTTTCCCGGCGGGTTCGTGGGCGTGGACGTGTTCTTCGTCATCTCCGGTTACCTGATTACGCGCATCATTTTCGCGGACATGGAGAACGGGCGCTTCTCGCTCTCGCGCTTCTATGCGCGGCGGTTTGCGCGGCTTGGCCCGGCGCTGTGGGCGATGCTGGCGGCGGTGCTGCTGGCCGGGCTTTGGCTGCTGTTGCCAAGCGACTGGCCAGCGCTGACGCAAGAGGCGATCTGGGCGGCGGGCTTTGCCGCTAACCTCAATTACTGGACGACGACCGACTATTTCGCGACGCACGAAACCGCGTTGTTGCTGCACACCTGGTCGCTGGGCGTGGAGGAGCAGTTTTACCTGTTCTACCCGCTGGCGCTGATCGCCCTTCAGCGCTGGTGGCCGGGGCATGAGGCGGCGGCACTGGCGGTGCTGGCGGGCGCATCGTTTGCGCTGTGCCTGTGGCTTTCCAGCGCCGCACCGCAGGCCGCGTTCTACCTGTTTTCGGCCCGCGCGTGGGAGATGGCGCTGGGCGGTCTGGTCGCCGTGGGAGCGGGGCCGAGGATCACCGCGCCGCCAGTGCGCGCTGCGCTGGGTCTGGCGGGATTGGCACTGATCGCGCTGGGCGTGCTGGGGATCGCGTGGCTTGGCACCGTGCCTGCGCCTGCCGCATTGCTGCCCTGCATCGGCACCGCGCTGGTGATCGCCTATGGCGCTGGCGGGCCGGCGCGCGCGATCCTGTCGCTGGCACCGGTCTGCTGGATCGGGCGGATATCGTATTCCGCCTACCTTTGGCACTGGCCAATCATGGTGTTCTGGCGGCTGGAATATGGCGTGCTGCAGGACCGCTGGACCCGCGTCGCACTGGTGATCGCCGCGCTGTTGGCGGGAGCATTGTCCTATTACGCGATTGAGCGTCCCGGCCAGCGCGCGCTGCTATCGGTATCGCGCGGCACGGTGTTCCGCATCGGGATCGCCTGCGTGGCCGGGATATCGGCGCTTGCGCTGGTGGGTCTGGCGCTGGCTCCGCATCTGTCCGATGGACCGGCGGCGCGGATGGCAGCGGAGCTTGATGCAAAAGCGGATGAGCGCCGGGTCGAGCAATTTCGCATGGGCGCCTGTTTCGGCACCGAACTCGATCTTGAGCGCTGTGTGCGACCCAATGGCGACGGGCGCGACGTGGTGGTGATGGGCAGCAGCTATGGCGCGATGTTATGGCGCGCGCTGGCCGAGGCCAATCCCGATCTGCGCGTGCATCAGGCGACGGTGCTGGGTTGCAATCCGGTCATCGAAGGCGAGCCTGAAAGCCGGGACGAGAGCGCCGACGATAGCGCCTGCGCGCAGACCTATGCCCGCGTTTTCGACCTCGCCCGCGCGGGCAAAATCGCGCAGATCGTGCTTGCCTCGCGCTGGGAGGCGACGGATGCGCCTGCGCTGGCCGCGACCATCCGGGCTATGCGCGATGCGGGGGTAAAGGTTACGGTGATCGGCCCGCCGGTCGAATACCAGCAATCCTTTCCACGTGTGCTTGCGATAGCGGAGCGGCGCGGCGATCCTGCCTATATCGAAGCGATGCGGCGATCGGAACGCGACGCGATCGACCCGGTGCTGGCAGAGGCGGTGAAGCGGGCTGGCGGGCGATATGTGTCGCAAATCGCACGGGAATGCCCGGCGACGCGCTCAGGCCGCAAGTGCCATCACTTCGCATCCGACGGGCTGCCGATCCACTATGATACCGGTCATCTGACACCGCGGGCGGCACGCGATCTGATCGACGCAATCGGGCCGCTATAGGCGGTGCGATTGTACGGAAGCGACATTTCGGTTGTAGAAACGCGGCAGGACCGGCATGTTGGCATCCATGGGGGACTCGCGCGATCGCATCGGCCACCCGACTGGTCAAATCCCTGGCCCACCTGCCGTGGTCAGCCAATTCCACTCGCCTCCGCCCCAGTTCGACGGCTGCTTCACGACGTTCTATTATGTCAATCTCGAAGCTGGCGCAGGCGTGACCGTGCGCGATTACCTGCTGCCCGAATGGTCCAACCTGCGCTTTTTCTCAGGCTCTTTTCCCGAAGCACGGATTGGAGACACCAGCGTCACCGATGCCCGGTTTGTCGCCACGGGGCCAAGCTCGCGTCCATGCCGCTTTGTGCTGGGCACATCGAGAATGTGGGGCGTTGGCCTGTTACCGCTGGGCTGGGCGCGGTTGATCGCAGCGGATGCATTCGAACTCGCGAACACGATCAGCGACGGTGCGACACATCCTGCTTTTGCCCGGTTCGACAGCCTTTCCAACATCCTGTGCGACCCGCAGATGGATCCCGACACACAGCTTGCCGTGCTGACCGAACAGCTGGAACGGTTGATGAGGCCGCATCGTGATGAAGCGCGGATTGTGAAGGTTCATACCCAATTGGTAACGGGGGAGCACACCCAGGTCAGCGAACTTGCCAGCCGATGCGCGATGAGCGTGCGGACGCTGGAGCGGGTGTGCCGCAGGCATTTCGGCTTCACGCCCAAACTGCTGATGCGGCGTCAACGCTTCATGCGGAGCCTGTCGAGTTTCATGCTGAACGAAGCCACGCGCGGAACCGGTCGCTGGACCGAGGCGATGGACGGCGATTACCACGATCAGGCGCAATTCACGCGCGAGTTTCGCGAATTCATGACGATGCTGCCGAGCGAATATGCTGCGCTCGATCACCCCATCCTGGCGTCTTTCATGGAAGCGCGCGCCCGTATCTGGGGCAGTGCGGCGCAGACGCTGGATTCGCCCGACGACGATCACGGGTCGCCTCCGCGCGGCCTGAACAATTGACAGTCCGCACCACGCAATTGTGGGCGGGCAGGTGCCGGGACTGCACGATCCAACCGTACCGTACTCATTGCGCGCTGATCGACTTCACCTATTGAAGTAGTCCCAAGCCGGGACCGGACCCCAAAGGCAAACGATCTTTGCATGTGGGCGCGATTGGCGCTAGCGGCTGCGCTGCATTTGGAAACGAGTTGATGACCGATCTGACAACCGACAAACAGGCGGCGCTGAAAGCGATTGCCGCTGCGGGAAACCTTGCCGCGCTGGATGAACAGCGTGTGGCCGCGCTGGGCAAAAAGGGGTGGGTGAGCCTTGCGCTCAAGACTCTGGGCCAGATGAGCCCGGAGGAACGCCAGCAGGCCGCGCCCGCCATTCAGGCCATGCGCGCCGAGATTGCCGATGCCCTCGACCAGCGCAAGGTCGCGCTCGAAGCGGCTGCGCTGGACGAACAGCTCACGCGCGAGACGATCGACCTCACCCTGCCTGCGCCCGAAATGATGCGCGGTTCGGTTCATCCTGTGAGCCAGGTGATGGACGAGCTGGCGGAAATCTTTGCCGATCTGGGCTTTGCGGTCGCGACTGGTCCTGAGATCGAGGATGACTGGCACAATTTCACCGCGCTCAACATGGATGAAAGCCATCCGGCCAGGGCGATGCACGATACGTTTTACTTTCCCAATGCTGCACCTGACGGCGGACAAATGCTGCTGCGCACGCACACCAGCCCGGTGCAGATCCGCACCATGAAGGAAGTTGCCAAGGCCCATCCCGGCGGCGCGCCGATCCGCATCATTGCCCCAGGCCGCGTCTACCGTTCGGACAGTGACGCGACCCACACGCCGATGTTCCATCAAATCGAAGGGCTTGTGATCGACCGAGGCATCCATCTTGGCCATCTCAAGTGGACGCTGGAGACTTTCCTCAAGGCCTATTTCGAGCGCGACGATATCGTTCTGCGCCTGCGCCCCTCTTATTTCCCCTTTACCGAGCCCTCGGTCGAGGTCGATGTCGGTTATGCCAACGAGAACGGGCGCCGCGTCGTCGGCGGGTCGGGCGATGATCCGGGGCATGACTGGATGGAGCTGCTCGGCAGCGGAATGGTGAACCGTCGCGTGCTCGAAATGAGCGGTTTCGATCCCGACCAGTGGCAGGGCTTTGCGTGGGGGCTGGGCGTCGACCGGCTGGCCATGCTCAAATACGGAATGGACGATTTGCGCGCTTTCTTCGACGGCGATCCGCGTTGGCTACAGCATTACGGCTTCTCGCCCCACGATCAGCCAACGCTATCGGGCGGGGTGGGAGCGCGGCCATGAAATTCTCGATGACATGGCTCAAGGATCACCTTGAGACCGACGCCAGCTTGCAGGAAGTGCTCGATACGCTGAACGCCATCGGGCTTGAGGTTGAAGGGGTCGAAGACCCTGCAGAGCGGCTTGCGGGCTTCACCGTCGCGCATGTGCTGACCGCCGCGCCTCATCCCGATGCGGACAAGCTGCAAGTGCTCACCGTCGACACCGGATCAGGCGATCCGCTGCAGGTTGTGTGCGGCGCGCCCAACGCACGTGCGGGCATGAAAGGCGTGCTGGGCCAACCCGGAGCGGTCGTCCCGTCCAATGGCATGGAGCTGCGCAAAAGCGCCATTCGCGGGGTCGAATCCAACGGCATGATGTGTTCCGTGCGCGAGCTGGAACTGGGTGAGGAACATGACGGGATAATCGAACTTCCCGATGATGCACCGGTCGGCCACAGCTTTGCCGATTATCACGGTTCATCGCCGATCATAGACGTCGCAATCACGCCCAACCGCCCCGATTGCATGGGCGTGCACGGCATCGCGCGCGATCTGGCGGCGGCGGGTCTGGGGACGCTTAAACCGATTGCCTTCCCCGCATTTGAAGCGGCTGGAGAGTGCCCGGTCGAGATTCGAACCGACGATCCGGAAGGGTGTCCGGCATTCTATGGCCGCGTCATTACCGGCGTCACCAATGGCCAGTCACCAGACTGGTTGCAGCAACGCCTGAAAAGCGCAGGCCAGCGCCCGATTTCGTTGCTGGTGGACCTTACCAACTACCTGATGCTGGCATTTGGTCGCCCGGCGCACGCGTATGACTTGGCAAAGCTGACTGGTGCGGTCATCGCGCGGCGGGCCAAGCCGGGTGAGCAGGTGCTGGCGCTGAACGAAAAGACCTACACGCTTGATGAAAGCATGGTGGTGATCGCGGACAACATTCAGGTCCACGATATCGCCGGTATCATGGGTGGCGAGCATTCGGGCGTGTCCGATGGCACCACCGATGTGCTGCTGGAAATCGCCTATTTCACACCGACGCGTATCGGAGTGACCGGGCAAAAGCTTAGCCTTGCCAGCGATGCGCGGACGCGGTTTGAACGCGGGGTCGATCCGGCGTTTCTGGCAGACGGGCTGGATCTGCTGACGGGCCTCATCGTGGAACTGGCAGGCGGTACCGCCAGCCAAGCAGTCCATGCAGGTTCGCCGCCGAGCGAGCCGAAAGTCGTCCCATTCGACACAGGCCTGACCGCGCGACTGGGCGGTGTGAATGTGCCCGCCGATGAGCAGAAGCGTATCCTCGAAAGCCTCGATTTTGTGGTTGCTGACGACTGGCAGGTCACCTGCCCGCTGCGCCGCCACGATATCGAAGGGCCAGCCGATCTGGTCGAGGAAGTGGTGCGTATACACGGCCTCGATAAGGTCGAAAGTGTCGCCTTGCCGCGCACGGATGGTGTTGCCCGACCGACCGCGACACCGCAGCAGGTGCTTGAACGCAAACTGCGCCGCGCGGCGGCGGGCAGCGGGTTGGACGAGGCGGTCACATGGTCCTTCCTGCCAGCCGATGCGGCCGACCACTTCGCGCCGGAAGGTGAGGCGCTGTGGGTGCTGGAAAACCCGATCAGCGAGGATATGAAGGCGATGCGCCCCTCGCTGCTGCCCGGATTGCTGCTCGCGACAAAGCGCAATGCCGATCGCGGCGCGGATACGACGCGCCTGTTCGAGCTGGGGCGGCGATATTTCCGCAGCGGTGACGGGACAAGCGACGAGCGGCCAACTCTGGGTGTGATTCTGGCGGGCGAGAAGACTCCGCGTGGCTGGGCTTCGGGCAAGGCGACGATGTTCGACGCTTTCGATGCCAAGAGCGCGGCGCTGGCTTTGCTCGGCGAGGCAGGCGCGCCGGTCGACAAGCTGATGGTGATGGGAGAGGCGGGCCCGCAATTCCACCCCGGCCAGTCGGCCACGCTTCGGCTGGGGCCCAAGAATGTGCTGGCGCGGTTCGGGATTCTGCATCCCGCGACGCTCAAGGCATTCGACATGGATGGCCCCGGCGATGGGCCGGTGGCGGCGGTCGAACTGTTTCTGGACGCGATCCCCGCGAAAAAGGGTGCCGCCGGGTTCACGCGCGACACCTACACGCCGCCCGCGCTGCAAGCAGTAACCCGCGATTTCGCGTTTATTGTGCCATGTGATCTGCCAGCGGAAGATCTCCTGAAAGCCGTGCGCGGCTCGGACAAGGCCAACATTGTTGCGGCGCGTGTTTTCGACCTGTTCACCGGTCAGGGCATCCCCGAAGGCAAGAAATCGCTCGCTATTGAAGTGACGCTGCAACCGCAGGATGCAAGCTACAAAGATGCCGATCTGAAAGCGATTTCGGAGACGATTGTGGCTGCGGCGGTCAGGCAGGGGGCGGAACTGCGCGGCTAATCCGCGTACCGAAACCTCATGTCCAACACCACGAATTCCAGGCGCACCTTCGCCATCATTTCGCACCCCGATGCGGGCAAGACCACGCTTACGGAGAAACTGCTTTTGCAGGGTGGGGCGATCCACCTTGCCGGAGAGGTCAAGGCGCGCGGGCAGGCGCGGAGGGCGCGGTCGGACTGGATGAAGATCGAACAGCAGCGCGGCATCTCTGTCACGTCGTCGGTCATGACATTCGAGCGTGAGGGCGTGACGTTCAACCTGCTCGACACGCCGGGGCACGAGGATTTCTCCGAGGACACCTATCGCACGCTTACCGCGGTCGACAGTGCGATTATGGTGATTGACGCCGCGAAAGGGATCGAGCCGCAGACGCGCAAGCTGTTCGAGGTGTGCCGCCTGCGCAGCGTGCCGATCATCACCTTCGTCAACAAGGTCGACCGTGAGGGCCGCGACCCGTTCGAGACGATGGACGAGGTCGCTGATATGCTCGCGCTCGATGTGTCGCCCCAAGGTTGGCCGATTGGCATGGGCGGACAATTCAAGGGCGTGCTCGACTTCGCATCGGGCACGGTCAGCCGCCCCGAGGGGCCATCCAAAGAATTTCTGGGCCGGCGCGACAGCGATCCGGAAATTCCGGAAGAACGCGTCGAGGAGATCGAGCTGGCGCGCATCGGCTATCCCGAGTTTGATCTGGAGGCCTATCGCAATGGCGACCTGACGCCGGTTTACTTCGGATCGGCGCTCAAGAATTTTGGCGTGACAGAACTGATCGAGGCTATCGCCCGGATCGCCCCGCCGCCGCGCCCGCAGCCCGCTGGTGAGACGGTGATCGCGCCCGACCGTGACGAGGTGACCGGCTTCATTTTCAAGGTGCAGGCCAACATGGACCCCAACCACCGCGACCGGATCGCCTTCATGCGGCAGGTTTCGGGTACATTCAAACGCGGCATGAAGCTGACGCCGTCAGGGCTTGGCAAACCCATTGCCATCCATTCGCCGATCCTGTTCTTTGCGCAGGACCGCGAAATTGCCGACACTGCAGAGGCTGGCGACATCATCGGCATTCCCAATCACGGCACCCTGCGCGTGGGCGATACGTTGTCGGAAAAGAACGAGGTGCGCTTTACCGGCCTGCCCAATTTTGCGCCCGAAATCCTGCGCCGGGTACAGCTGAAAGATCCGACCAAGACAAAGCAACTGCGAAAAGCGCTGGACGACCTTTCCGAAGAGGGTGTGATCCAGGTATTCTACCCGGAGATCGGTGCCAACCACATCGTCGGCGTGGTCGGCCAGCTTCAGCTCGAAGTGTTGATCGCCCGGCTTGAGGCGGAATACAAGGTCGAGGCCGGGCTGGAGGCGTCGCCCTTTTCCACCGCCCGCTGGATCAAGGGCGATCAGGCGGCGCTGGATGCGTTCGAGAGCTTCAACCGCCCCAACCTTGCGCGCGACCGCGATGGCGATCTGGTGTTCATGGCCAAGAGCCCGTGGGACGTGAATTATCAGGTCGAAAAGAACCCCGAGCTGAGCTTTTCCGCGACCAAGGAGCGATAGGCTTGCGGCGCGCGCAACTTCGCGTCAAAGCCTGAGCCATGAACAGCGCTTCTCCCACATCGCAAACCTTCATTTCGCAGCGCCTGCGCCTCAATTACGAGGATTGGGCCGTGACCGAGAAGGACCGGGCCAAACCGCCGCTGGTGCTGGTGCATGGCGGGCGCGATCATGCCCGCAGCTGGGACTGGACGGCAGAGGCACTGCGCGAGGATTACCACGTCGTCGCGATGGATCACCGCGGCCACGGCAACAGCGATTGGGTGTCCGACGGCAATTATTCCAGCGGCGATATGGTTTACGATCTGGCTCAGCTTATCCACCAGTTGGGCGCAGGGCCGGTGCGAATCGTGGCGCATTCGATGGGCGGCAATGTTGCCCTGCGATATGCCGGGACATTCCCCGATATGGTCACGAAACTGGTCGCGATCGAAGGGCTTGGGCCGTCGCCTGAATGGAAGGCGAAAGAACGCGCCACTCCCTATCCCGAACGCCTTGCCGAATGGATTGAGAAAAAGCGCAGGGCCGCCGGGCGAACACCGCGTAAATATGACACCATCGAAGCCGCCTTTGCCCGGATGATCGAGGAAAATTCGTATCTGACGAAGGAGCAGGCCCGGCACCTGACCGTTCACGGCGTCAATCGCAACGAGGATGGCACCTATAGCTGGAAGTTCGATCCGCACCTGAATGTCTGGGGTGTCGAGGATATTGCCGATGAGTTCATCGAGGCCACATGGGGCGCGATTACCTGCCCCACGCTGCTCCTATATGGCGCGGACAGCTGGGCCTCCAATCCCGAGAAGGATGGCCGGGTCGATCATTTCAACAATGCGAAAGTGATCGAATTTGAGAAAGCGGGCCACTGGCTTCACCACGATCAGTTCGATAAGTTTATCGGAGTCCTGAGGGACTTCCTGTGACGCCCCACCCCTGACGGAGACTTTCTATGGCTGATTTTTCCGACACGCTTGATGCAAAGCATGTGGCAATGATCGAAAAGCAGCCGGTGTTCTTCGTCGCGACGGCTGCGCTCGATGCGCGCATCAATCTCAGCCCCAAGGGATATGACGCGTTTCGGGTGCTGTCGCCCACGCAGGTCGCCTATCTCGATCTGGGCGGATCGGGCAACGAGACGCACGCACATCTTGCCGCAGATGGCCGCATCACGATCATGTTCTGCAATTTTGACCGGCCCGCACTGATATTGCGAATATATGGCCGGGGCAGGCCGATATTGCCGCAGGACGCCGAGTGGGATGCGCTCGCGAGGCATTTCACCATGCTGCCCGGTACGCGCCAGATTTTCGTGATCGACATCGAAAGCGTCCAGACATCGTGCGGTTGGGGCGTGCCGTTCATGGAAATGCAGGCAGAGCGCGATACCCTCAAAAAAGCGCATCGCCAGTCAGAACCCGGTCGAGTGGGAAGCCAAGATGGCCAAGCGCACCAGCAGCATTGACGGCCTGCCAACGCGAGCGACGAATAGGTACATTGCGGGCGAGTGAAACCGGCGGTTCGGGCGCGCACGCTGCCTAAAAAGTAATCAAAAGGTTAAACTTAAGGCAGGGCCTTGGCCTGTCAGGTTGCCCGGCATATTTTTTTCCGCTGCGGAATGCGTGCTGCGCCCAGTGTGGCACAGCTCTTGCTCTGCGATTTGGTGGGTCAGTGGGCCCATTTCAAAAGCCCATCAAAATCAGGGGAAGCAGGCTATGAAGTTTATCATCGCCATCATCAAACCATTCAAACTCGACGAGGTCCGAGAGGCCCTCGGCAGCATCGGGATCGCGGGCATGACCGTGTCCGAGGTCAAGGGCTTTGGCCGTCAGAAGGGCCAGACCGAGATATATCGCGGCGCTGAATATTCGACCAACATGCTTCCCAAGGTGAAGCTGGAAATCGCTGCCAGCGATGATGTGGCGGCGCAGGTGGTCGAAACGATCCAGCAAACCGCCAACACGGATGCAATCGGCGACGGCAAGATCTTCGTCCTCGATCTGGCGTCCGCCACCCGCATTCGCACCGGTGAGACCGGCGAAACCGCACTGTAAAGGGGGCAAACAGATATGACACACATGCTTGCAAAACTTGCCATCCTGGCGACCGGATCGATTGCGTTGGTGGAGCCTGCCCTTGCGGCGGCGGTCGCCGATGCGGTGCCGGTTGCGCCTGTCGTCGAAGCAGCTGAGGCCGCGGTCGAAGCTGCTGCAGCGGTGCCCAATCCGGGTAACAATGCCTGGATGATGACATCGACCGTGCTGGTCATGCTGATGATCCTGCCGGGCCTCGCGCTGTTCTATGGCGGTCTGACCCGTTCCAAGAACATGCTTTCCACAATGACGCAGATCGGTGCCACCGCGAGCCTCGCGATGATCATCTGGGTGATGTGGGGTTACAGTCTCGCATTTGGCGATACGACCTACGAAGGCACTCTGGGCCTGTTTGTAAGCGGGGGGAGTTATTTCCTGTCCGGAACCGACCTCAACAGCACTGCTGCGACCTTCACCGATGAAGTCATCAGCAAATATGTCTTCATCAGTTTCCAGATGACGTTCGCGGCGATTACCGCGGCGCTGATCTTGGGTGCGACGGCAGAGCGGATGAAGTTCGGCGCGGTGATGATGTTCGTGCCGATCTGGCTGACCATCGTATATTTCCCGATTGCGCACATGGTGTGGGCCGGCGGCGGGTTGCTGTTCGAGGATGGCGCGCTCGATTTCGCAGGCGGCACGGTTGTTCACATCAACGCGGGTGTTTCGGGTCTGGTGCTCGCCTATCTGCTGGGCAAGCGTCGCGGATGGCCGCAGGAACCGATGCCTCCGCACAGTCTGGTGATGACGATGATCGGCACGGGCCTCCTTTGGGTGGGCTGGTTCGGCTTTAACGCCGGGTCCGCACTGGAAGCCGATGGCGCAGCAGGTCTCGCGATGATCAACACCTTTGTTGCGACCGCTGCCGGCGGCCTCACATGGATGGTGGTAGAGCGGATGGCCGGGCACCGGGGGTCGGCGCTGGGCTTTTGCTCCGGCGTGATCGCAGGTCTGGTTGCGGTGACCCCGGCAGCGGGGAACAGCGGACCTTTCGGCGCGATCCTGCTCGGCATTATCTCGTCGGCGGTTTGCTATTACTTTGTTGCGACGGTGAAGGCGAAGATGGGGTATGACGATGCGCTGGATGCGTTCGGCATCCACGGCATTGGCGGCATCGTTGGCGCGATTGGCACGGCGATTGTGTATCAGCCGTTCCTCGGCGGTCCGGGCGACGGATCGACCGCACTGGGCGTGCAGCTTGGCATTCAGGTCAAGAGCGTGCTGGTCACGATTGGCTGGGCCGGTGCAGGCACGTTGCTGGCCGGTGCGGTGGTCAAGTATACGATCGGCCTGCGGGTTGACGAAGAGACCGAAGTTAACGGCCTCGACATCGCCGAACATGGCGAGCGCGCCTACAACTGACACTTTGCGCAGAACGAAAAAAGGGGGGAGAGGCGCCGTGCCTCTCCCCCCTTTTTTTGTCGCTTGTCAGTACCGGATCACGCCGCCTGCATCGCCTTTTCGCTGGCTTTCACGAAATCGGCGCAGCGTTCCCCGATCATGATGCTGGGCGCGTTGGTGTTGCCGCTGACGATCTTGGGCATGATGCTGGCATCCGCGATCCAAAGCCCGTCGACCCCGCGGACCTGCAATTGCGCATCGACCACGCTGTCTGCATCGCTGCCCATGCGGCAGGTGCCGACGGGGTGATAGACAGTATCCGCGCGGTTGCGGATGATATCATCGAGTGCTGCATCATCTTCGAGATCGACGGGGTGCCGGTCTGTCGGGCCATAGGCCTGCAGAGGCGGCGCGCCAGCGATGCGATGCGACAGGCGCACGCCCGCGCGCAAGGTGGCGATGTCGCGATCATCGTCGAGGAAGTTGGGATCGATCAGCGGGGCCGCGCCCGCATCGCCCGATCCCAGCCGCACCGTGCCCCGGCTTTCGGGTCGCAGCACACAGGCATGGAGCGAAAAGCCATGTTCGCGGATCGCCTGTCGCCCGTGATCCTCAAGCACTGCGGGCACAAAATGCCATTGGATATCGGGCGAAGGGGCATCGGGCATGACAGTCCAGAAACCGCCGCTTTCGGCATAGGGCGTGGTCATGATGCCCGTGCGCTTGCGCCGGTGTTCGACCATGGCGCCAACCATCTTGATCGTTCCCTTCAGCGACTGGCCGATGGGCACATCGCTGGTCGTCTCCCATGCAGAAACATAGTCGATGTGGTCCTGCAGGTTTGCCCCGACTGCGGGTTTGTCCATCACTACGTCTATGCCGTGATCTTTCAGGTGCGCCGCCGGGCCGATGCCCGATAGCATCATGATTTGCGGGCTGTTGAACGCGCCCGCACACAGGATCACGCCGTGCCGTGCATACAACATGTCCGACCCGCTGCCCGGTTTCTTGCCACGCCGCACGCGCACGCCGGTAACCCGGCCGCCTTCGACCACCAGCTTTTCTACCAGCGTATTGGTGCGGATCGAGATATTGCCCTGATCGCGAATCGGTTCGACATAGGCGCGCGCGGCGGACCAGCGTTCGCCGTCGCGCTGCGTCACCTGATACATGCCGAACCCGTCCTGCCGCTCTCCGTTGAAGTCGGAATTGGTGCGCAATTGCAGCTCGCTCGCGGCTTCGACAAAGGCGTGACTGACGGGGTTGGGGGAACGCTGGTTGGAAACGAACAGCGGACCGTTCTCGCCGTGATAATCGTCCGCCCCGCGCTCATTCGCTTCGCTTTTGCGGAAATAGGGCAGCACATCATCATAGGCCCAGCCGGTGCAGCCCATTTCGGCCCAATTGTCGTAATCCCAGCGGTGCCCGCGAATATAGACCATGGCGTTGATTGCCGATGATCCGCCCAGCCCTCGGCCACGGGGTTGATATCCGATGCGTCCGTTCAGCCCCTTTTGCGGGACAGTGTCGTATTTGTAGTTCGATGCATTGCGGATGAAGGGCATGAAGCCCGGCGTTTTTATCAGCATGTTGTTGTTGCGCCCGCCCGCCTCAATCACGCAAACCCGCCGCGTGCCATCAACCGCCAGGCGACCCGCAACCGCGCTGCCGCCACTGCCACCGCCAATGACGATGTAGTCGAAACTTTCCATACCACTCTCCTCTGGGAGAGAGCCTAGGCAGCTTCCGGTGGAGGCGCAATCGGGTTTCGATTGGCCACTGGCCCGCTGACCTCATTACGGTCCGTTTCGGCTTGGGCGCGCCCGACCCGGTCCAGCCAGCGTTGGCGGATCATGTCGGAGGTTTCGCGGCTGCCATCGTGGCTCCAGCCCGGTTCGCGTAGCAGATAGGACAATTTATGCCGCCACGAGGCGCGGGCGATGTCGCCCAGCATTCCGATCCATTCGTGAAACACCGACCACAGCAGGTTGAAACTGCCAAGCTGTTTGACGATGCCGTATCGGATTTGCTCGTCATCACGCTCAGGCTCGAACGTGCCGAACATCCTGTCCCAGACGATAAAGACCCCGGCGTAATTACGGTCGAGATAGCGCGGATTGGTGGCGTGGTGCACGCGGTGGTGGCTGGGCGTGTTCATCACTGCTTCGAACCAGCGCGGCATCCGCTTGATCGCCTCGGTATGGATCCAGAACTGATAGATCAGGTTAAACCCGCCGACTATGGCGAGCATCAAGGGGTGAAACCCGATCAGCACCAGCGGCAGGGCGAACAACAGGCCGAAGGTAAATGTGCCCGTCCAGGTCTGGCGCAGCGCGGTCGACAAGTTGTAATGTTGGCTGGAATGGTGGTTCACATGCGCTGCCCACATCCAGCGGACACGATGCCCGGCCCGGTGAACCCAGTAATATTTGAGGTCATCCAGCACGAAGACAACGGGCCAAGCCCACCACACCGACCACCATTCATCGCCAAAATCGACGATGCGATAGTCGTACACCGCGATCATCGCCGTAACCGCCAGTCCGCCAAACAACGCGCCTGCCACGGTCGAGCCCAGTCCCAGGGCGAGGCTGATCAGCGTATCGCGCGGCTCATACGCCTCTGGCGCGCGCTGGCGTGACCAGATCATCTCGGCCAGGATTGCGATCACGAACAGTGGCACGGCGTATTGGGTTGGTTGAAAATCGGGCATGGTCGCTTTGTCTATAGCCGATTGATCGCGTCGGCCCAATATGCTGGATCGTTGAGCGACAGGCGCACGCTGCCAAACCGTGTTTCTCCGGGTTCTACAACCAGCCCATCAACCTCTTCGCGCACCCGCGCTGCCGATGTCAGGATGCGTCCGGCAAACCTGTTGCCATGGCGCTTTATCACCATGATGCGCCCACCCTCGTCACGCGCCAGTGCCGCCGAACCGCCACGCGCAATGGAGGTGCGCACCGGTGCAAAACCGTCCTCCACCTCGCCAGCAGCGCGGGCGACGGCGGCATCATCGGTCAGCACCGGGTTGCCGCCCAGCTTCATGCCCCACGCAATCGCGGCAAGCACGAGAACCGCGATCAGTGAGGCCCCGAATTGCACAATCAAAGGATTGAGTTCCATCGCCGGGGGGATTGGCACGGCCACCGCTTTGCGGCAAGCATGTGCGGGTTAACAGGAGACCGCCCATGAAATTCACCACCCAACTCTGCGCGACCACGGCCTGCGCCGTGCTGATGTTTGCCACCGCCCCGCTTGCGGCCGATGACCACACCGAGGCCGATGCGGACCCGGTTGCGCTGGTCGCCGCGCAGCAGGACCGCACGGCGCGGGTGGCGCAGGCGCTGTGGGATTTCGCCGAGGTGGGCTATCTTGAAACCCGGTCGACCGGGCTGATGCAGGCCGAGCTTTCGGGCGAAGGTTTCAAAATCACTCCGGGCATTGCGGAAATTCCCACCGCCTTCGTCGCCGAATGGGGCACGGGCGGGCCGGTAATTGCGATTCTGGCGGAAATGGACGCGCTGCCGGGCATCAACCAGTCCGGTGCCGCCACGCGCGACCCTGTCGATGGCAAGGGTGCAGGCCACGCGTGCGGGCACAATCTGTTCGGCGCGGGATCGCTGACGGCGGCAATCGCAGTGAAGGACTGGCTGGAGAAGACCGGCACTCCCGGACGCATCCGGCTGTATGGCACGCCTGCAGAGGAGGGCGGATCGGGCAAAGTGTACATGACGCGCGCTGGCATGTTCGATGATGTCGACATCGCGATCCACTGGCACGGCGATGATGAAAACAGCGCGGCGGCGCGCACCACGTTGGCGAATTGGTCGGCAAATTCCGCTTTGCCGGAATATCTGCCCATGCGGCGGGTGCCCCCGAACGCGGGCGCAGCGCGCTCGACGGGGTGGAGGCCATGAACATGATGGCCAACATGATGCACGAACACATGCCGCAGGATGCGCGGATGCACTACGTCATCACCAATGGTGGGGAAGCGCCCAATGTGATCCCCGATTTTGCCGAGGTTTTCTATTACGTGCGCCATCCCGCAGCCGATGGAGTGGACGAAATCTGGGCCCGGCTGGAAGATGCGGCGCGCGGCGCCGCAATGGGCACCGGGACCAAGGTGGAATGGGAAGTCATCCACGGCAACAATCCGCTGCTCGTGAACGAGGCTCTGGCAAAGGCGATGGATGAAAAGCTGCGGCTGGTCGGCGGGGTGCAATACACTGATGAGGAACGTGAATGGGCCTCCACCATCCAGCAATCGCTGGGCGATGCGGTTATGCCGCTGGGAAGCGCTGCCGAAATCCAGCCGTATGACAAGACGCTGGGCTATGGATCGACCGATGTTGGCGATGTCTCCTACGCGACGCCCACCGTGGGGCTGCGCACGGCGACATGGGTGCCGGGCACCAGCGCGCACAGCTGGCAGGCGGTCGCCGCCAGCGGCCATTCGATCGGCCATAAGGGCGCACAGGTCGCCGCCAAGACGATGGCGCTGATGGCGGTGGAGCTGTTCACCAATCCGGAACTGCGCACCGCCGCCCGCGCGGAATTCGAAACGGCGCGCGGGGAAAATTACGAGTACAAGAGCCTGCTTGGCGACCGCGCGCCGCCACTTGACTACCGCAAATAGGATTTCAGCGCGCGGCGAGCATGTCCAGCATCGGGCGGATCGGGCTGATGTCATAGCCCGCCGCCATCGCTGCGCGCATGAGGTGATCGGGCGCATGGCCCGACTTTGCCTGAGCGAGTGCCCATAAAAAGGTAGAGCGGGTGCCTGACCGGCAATAGGCCAGCATCGGGCCATCGGCCTCTTCCATTGCCGCGATCATCTGATCTATCTGCGGTTCGCTGAAGCCTGAATGCCCGATGGGAATCGCCACATATAGCAGCCCTGCCGCGCGCGCCGCCGCCTCTATCTCGGCGCTTTGCGGGGCTGAGGGCTCTTCGCCATCGGGGCGATTGTTCACGATCAGTGCAAAGCCTGCCGCCTTGGCTGCGTCTATATCGGAAATGTCGATCTGCGGACTGGCAAAAGCCGTCTCGGACAGCTTGCGAAAGTCGTTCATGGTTTTCTCCCGTCGGTATTGCGTGTGATAGCGTAAAGCACCCCGCGCGATAAGCGGCATCGGGATGCGGCGGGATACCGCAAGAATAGTCCCTCCGCACAGCCTATCGCATGGCGCTTGGAACTCCGAAACCAAATCACACGTTAAATCGTTCGCCAGCGATTGTTTTGTGCGCTATAGTCGGGCTTCAGGGATGGACCCGGATTCTCCGGCAGGCCATCTGCATCCGGCACGGCATGCTGTCCCCGTTGCTGATGCATATACGGGTGGGCAGTGTGACAAGGTACTATCTGAGTTATGGGTTACGATAGAGGACGTCGGCGCGGCCGGGACAAGCGCGACGGATTCGGCGAGGACGGTTTCGATCCCTTCGGCGGCGGTGATAATGGATTTTCGCCCCCCAGCTATGGCAATGATCGCGGTGGAGATCGCGGTGGCTATGGCGGCGGTGGTGGCGGCGATCGTGGCGGCTACGGCGGCGGCGGTGGAGACCGCGGCGGTTATGGCGGCGGCGGCGGCGGCGGTGATCGCGGCGGTTACGGCGGCGGTGCTCGCGGCGGTGGCGGCGGCGCTGGAGCAGGCGGCGCCGGAGGCGGTGGTTTCAACCGTATGCCCGCACAGGTCGTTGGCACCGGCAAGGGAACCGTAAAGTTCTTCAACGCCCAAAAAGGCTTTGGCTTCATTCAGCAGGAAACCGGCGGCGAAGATGTGTTCGTTCACATCAGCGCGGTCGAACGTGCCGGTCTGGAAGGCCTTGCCGAGGGTCAGGAGCTGGAATTCAACCTGGTCGACCGCGGCGGGAAAGTTTCCGCTCAGGATCTTCAAGTGGTTGGCGATGTGATCGCTGCCCCGCAGGAAGCAGCCGCGCCCAAGCGTGAGCTGACAGGTGAAAAGGCGACCGGTACGGTCAAGTTCTTCAATTCGATGAAGGGGTTCGGCTTCCTCGTACGCGATGATGGTCAGCCGGACGCATTCGTCCATATCAGCGCGGTTGAGCGTTCGGGACTTTCCGCGATCAACGAAGGCGAACGGTTCGAGTTCGACCTTGAGGTTGACCGACGCGGGAAGCACTCGGCGGTCAATCTGGTGCCCGTGCAGGAATAGACCTGCATCATCATTCAGCCGTTTGACCCCAAGTCAGAGCGGCCTTATCTATTCGAATGGCGGCTCTGCAAGGGGCCGCCATTTGCTTTTGCGCCGTTTGACTATGCGTCGCACGCTGCGACCTTAATTGTTGGGATTTTGCCGATGTCCACCACGCCGACCAAGCCGACCACGCCAATTACGCCTCTCATGCCAGTCTATCCTCGCTGCGGGGTGCGCCCCGTGCGCGGCGACAATTGCCACCTGATCGATGAGGACGGCACGCGTTATCTCGATTTTGCGAGCGGCATTGCGGTCAATCTGCTGGGCCATTCGCATCGCGGCCTGATCGAGGCGATCCAGAGACAGGCCGAAACGTTGATGCACGTCTCCAACCTTTACGGCAGCCCACAGGGTGAGAAACTGGCAAGACAACTGGTCGATGCGACCTTTGCCGACACGGTGTTCTTCACCAATTCCGGCGCGGAAGCGGTGGAGACTGCGATCAAATGCGCGCGCGCCTATCACCAGAATGCAGGCGAACATGGCGATACCAAGCGGTTTGAAATGATCACCTTTGCCAACGCCTTTCACGGGCGCACGATGGCAACGATCAGCGCATCGAACCAGACCAAGATGCACCACGGCTTCTCCCCCCTGCTCGAAGGATTCAAATACGCCGAATTCGATGATCTGGAAGCAGCCAAGGCGCTGATCGGACCAAACACCGCCGGTTTTCTGGTGGAGCCGATCCAGGGCGAGGGCGGTATCCGCCCGGCCAGTCAGGAATTCATGTCGGGTCTGCGCGCGCTGGCGGATGAGCACGATCTGATGCTGGTGCTGGACGAAGTGCAATGTGGAATGGCGCGCACCGGCAAATTGTACGCGCATGAACATTACGGGATCGAGCCCGATATCCTCGCCTCGGCAAAGGGGCTGGGTGGTGGCTTTCCGCTTGGTGCTTGCCTCGCCACTGCAAAGGCGGCGCGCGGCATGACATTTGGCACCCACGGTTCCACCTATGGTGGCAACCCGCTTGCCATGGCCGCAGGCAGCGCGGTGATGGATGCGGTCGCGAACGAGGAGTTTCTTGCGCAGGTCACCGAAAAGGGAGAGCGGATTCGCACACGGCTTGAACAGTTTATCGGGAATTATCCCGATCTGTTTGAACTGGTGCGTGGCAAGGGGCTGATGCTGGGCCTCAAGATGAAGGTCGAAAGCCGCCCCTTCTTCATCCATTTGCGCGACAACCACCATTTGCTGACCGTTGCGGCGGGCGACCAGACGATCCGCGTCATCCCGCCGCTGGTGATCGGCGATGCCGAGATCGACGAGTTCTTCGATAAACTGTCCGCAGGCGCGGCGTCGTTCAAGGTGACCGAGGCGGCATGACCGATCTGGCCCCGGCACACCGCCACTTTCTCGCTTTGGAGGATGCCGGGGCAGATGCGCTGGCCGCGATGATAGCCGACGCGATCGATCGCAAGGCGGCCCGCGCCGGTTTGCCGAGAGGAGCACCGGATTTCGATGCTCCGCTGTCAGGCCGCGTTCTGGCTTTGGTGTTTGAAAAGAGCTCGACCCGTACCCGTGTCAGCTTTGATATCGCGATGCGCCAGTTGGGGGGATCGGTCCTGATTCTCGAATCGGGTTCAAGCCAGCTTGGCCGGGGGGAGAGCATTGCAGATACCGCCAGGGTGCTCAGCCGGATGGTCGATGCGATCATGCTGCGCACTGATGATCACGCCAAGATCGAGGAGATGGCCCGCCACGCGACAGTGCCCGTCATCAACGGACTGACCGACCGATCGCATCCGTGCCAGATCGTCGCCGATCTTCTCACCGTGATCGAGCATGGAAAGGCGTTGCCGGGGCTCGAAGTCGCGTGGTTTGGGGACGGCAACAATGTGCTGCATTCGATCCTTGAGGCGGCCGGGCTGATGAAATTCAACGTGCGCATTGCGACGCCAGCCGGATACGAACCCGATGCCGGATTTGTGGAAATGGCGCGCGCAGGAGGGGCGAATGTGACACTGACACACAACCCGCAAGATGCCGCGCGCGGGGCTGATGTGCTGATCACCGACACATGGATTTCCATGGGCCAGACCGATGCTGCCGAAAAGCGCGCGGCGATGGAGCCATTCCAGATCAATGCCGCGCTGATAGCTATGGCTAAACGTGATGCGCTGTTCCTGCACTGCCTGCCCGCGCATGTGGGCGAGGAAGTGAGCGAAGAGGTGTTCGAAGGTCCGCAATCGTTCGTTTTCGATGAGGCTGAAAACCGAATCCACGCCCAAAAATCGGTGCTACTCTGGAGCTTCGGCCTGATCGAGGTATAGGTCTCGCACCCGATCTGCCCCTCGCGTTTTTGGAAGGGGGGTTAAAGCTACCGCTCCTGCGCCCCATATAGTGCGCCATGGAAAACCAAGTTGAAATTTTTGCCGACGAATTGCTCGGCTTCACCTTGCCTGCGCGCAATGCCCGTGGCCGTGTTGTCCGATTGGATAAGGTCGTCGACGATATCCTGCGGGCGCATAACTATCCCGCGCCCATCACCCATCTGTTGGGCGAGGCGCTGGTTCTGACGGCGCTTATGGGAGGACTACTGAAGGGGGATGAGGCCCAACTGACGATGCAGGCACAGACGCGCGGCGGGGTCGTGAAGCTTCTTGTTTGCGATTATCGTGCAGGGGTAATGCGGGGGTATGCCGATTTCGATGACGAAGCGCTGGACGGTCTGGGGGCAAATCCGTCGCTTTCCGCGCTGTTTGGTGGCGGTTTTCTGGCAATCACCTTTGAAACCGACAGCGGCACCGGCGTTATCGAACGCTATCAGGGCATTGTTCCTCTGGAAGGCGATACGCTGGCCGAGGCTTGCGAGAGTTATTTCAGTCAGTCGGAGCAAGTGCCGACTTTGATCCGCATAGCGACCCGTGCGGGCGCGAATGGGCGCGTGGCGGCAGGCCTGCTGGTCCAGCATCTGGCCGATGGTGAGGAAGGCCGTGAACGGCTGCATGTGCGGATGGATCATCCCGATTGGGAGCATGTCTCCGTGCTTTCAGGCACAATCAGCCATGAAGAACTGCTCGATCCTGCCATTTCGATGGAAGCGATCGTGTGGCGATTGTTCCACGAGGAAAACGAAATTCGCATCCAGCGTGGCGGCGCGCTAAAACAGGGATGCCGTTGCAGCGCCAAATATTATGAATCGGTCGTTTCGCGATTTCCACCTGCAGAACAGGCGGAAATGCGGAACGAAGACGGTGTGATCGAAGTTGATTGTGCATTCTGCTCACGGAAATACATGCTGAATACGTAGTTGCGTTTTGTGCTCAATTCGTCTCTGTTGATACACGTTTCATCCCATGGCGGCGTTCCTGTACAAGTCCTGCCAATGATTTTCTGTCGGAGTTAAGATGATGCGAACAGGCCCAGCAACATTAAAGGCGAAAGCCGTTTTTACGGTGGCCGCGCCACTTATTGCAGGCGCTATGGTTGCAGGAGCCATGCTATTCGGGTCTCCGCTAGCAGCGCAGTCAGACAGTCTGGCGATGCTTCGCAATCTGGTGAAAGGCCAGTGGACGGTCAAATATCGCGACGGCACACCCGATCGCAGAATTTGCGTAAAGACCGGCCAAGAGCTTATCCAACTGCAGCATACACAACCCGGCTGCAGTCGCTTCGTTGTGGAGGACGCCGCAGCCAAGGTGACCGTGCAGTACACTTGCCAAGGCAATGGCTATGGCCGCACAAATATACGCAGGGAAACCAATTCTCTGGTCCAGATTGAAAGCCAGGGCATCGCGTCCGGCCTGCCGTTTCAGTTTATCGCAGAGGCAAGACGCACCGGTTCGTGTTGACCGGCCTATGTGGCTGGGGTGGGCACATCGGATTGTGCATTTGCAATGAAGTGCCCTTGGCACTAGCGCGTTGCGGCCATGTCTGAAACGATGCAACCCGATCAGCGCCCGATTGCCGTAGTTCTGCTGTCCGGCGGGCTCGATTCCATGGTTACCGCAGCTTTGGCGCAAGAGCGCGGTTTCGCGGTTCATGCGCTTAGTGTGGACTACGGCCAGCGTCACCGGCTCGAACTGGTATCGGCTAAACGAATTGCGGAACGGCTGGGGCTTGCGAGGCAGGTTGAAATTTCGCTGGATTTGCGCGCGTTTGGCGGATCGGCCCTGACCGATGCGATCGACGTGCCAAAATGCGGAGTGGGTGCGGATATCCCCGTTACCTACGTCCCCGCTCGCAATCTGGTTTTCCTGGCGCTGACCACGGCCTGTGCCGAGGCGGCGGGTGCGCAAAACGTGTTTATCGGCGTCAACGCGCTGGACTATTCGGGCTACCCCGATTGCCGCCCCGAATTCATCGCGAGCTTTGCCGAAACTGCGCGGCTCGGCACGAAGGCCGGCGTCGAAGGCGCGCCCTTCACTATCCATGCTCCGCTGCAACACATGACCAAGGCTGATATTGCTCTTGAATGCGACCGGCTTGGCCTTGACCCGGCGTGGAGCTGGTCCTGCTACGATCCCGGCGAGGCTAATCACGCCTGCGGCCTGTGCGATTCCTGCCGCCTGCGTAAAAAGGGTTTTGCCGAAGCCGGAATAGTCGATAGCACACCCTACGCACAGTAAACCGTTTGCCGCGCGAATGCGGTTATGAGATCGGGTAGGGGAATTTCTTTGAGCGAAGTGGCCGCGGCGCAAGAGCCGGGAGTGGAGCAGCCCGTTCCCTCCTACAGCTGGTATGCGTTGAGTGTGCTGGTGCTGGTCTATGTGCTGAACTTTATCGACCGGCAGATCCTCTCAATCCTGGCAGAGGACATCAAGGCGTATCTGGGCGTCGATGATTCCTATCTCGGATTTCTGTACGGCACGGCGTTTGCGGTGTTTTACGCGCTGTTCGGCATTCCGCTGGGCAAGTTGGCGGACAGCTGGAAGCGGGTGCGTCTGCTCGCCATTGGCCTGTCGCTGTGGTCGGCGATGACTGCACTGTCTGGCTTTGCCAAAAATCCTGCCATGCTGACGGTAGCCCGGATCGGCGTGGGCGTGGGCGAAGCGACTGCCAGCCCGTCTGCCTATTCGCTCATATCCGACTGGTTTCCAGCGCGGCTGCGCGCCACCGCGCTCGCGATCTATTCCTCGGGGCTATATATCGGCGGCGGTCTGTCGCTGCTGATCGGTGCGCTGATCAAGGATGGATGGAATGAAGCTTTTCCCAGCGGCGGCCCTTACGGGATCGTCGGATGGCAGGCGGCATTCCTGTCTGTCGGCATTCCCGGCCTGCTGCTGGCGTTGTGGGTGCTGACGCTGAGGGAGCCCAAACGCGGCGCAATAGACGGGCTCCAAACCGTTGAAGACCCCGCACCATTTGAAGGTTTTTTCCGAGAGTTGCTGCAGGTAATCCCGCCGCTCACGATTATCGGTGCTGTGATGCGCGGTCCACGCGCGCTTGCAATTAACCTTGCGGGCCTCATCGCGTTTGCCGTGATCGCGCTGGTTATGACGATGCTCGTGCCCGCCCCGGCCAACATCCTCTCCGGCAGCGAAGACGGCAGCTGGATGGTATCGGACCAGTGGCTTTTTCTGGGGGTGGGTTACTACGCCGTATTCAGCTGGGCCTCCGGTCTCAAAAGCCGAGACTTGCCCACGTTCAAGCTGACTTGGGGATCGCCCGCTTTTCTGTCCGTCATCATGGGTTATGGAATGGTGGCCTTCATCGCCTATACCAATTCATATTGGGGCGCTCCGTTTGCGGAGCGGGCGCTGGGAGCGAGCAGTGCAGAGATTGCCGTTATGCTGGGCGCGCCGGCGGCGGTTGCCGGTTTCCTGGGTGTGATCCTGGGAGGAAGGCTGGCCGATGCTCTCTTGGTGCGGCGCGCGGACGGGCGCATCTGGGTGATCATGTTCGGCCTGCTTGCACCGGTGCCATTCATCTATTTCGCCTACAACGCGGAGACGCGACCCGTATTCTATGTGCTCAGTTTCATGGTGAACATGCTTTCGGCCTCCGCGCTGGGCGCGGCTGCTGCTGCCAGCCAGGCGCTGGTCCTGCCGCGAATGCGAGGTGTGGCGACCGCGACGTTCTTCCTCGCGACCACATTGCTGGGTCTGGGGCTTGGACCCTTCATGGCGGGCTATGTTTCGGCCGTGAACAATGATGATCTGGGAACTGGGGTACTTTCTACGCTGGTAGTGACCCCTATCGGATTGGTAATGCTGTTGGCCGCTATAAGGCTCGTCCCCGCAGCGTCGCGAGGCATGGTCGCAACAGCGCGCGAGGCCGGAGAAGTGATAGCGGGCTGACTGGTTCAGCCGCCTGATGCGAGGTGCGGGGCATGGAACCGCCCGAGAAACGCCGAGATCGAAGCCGCGGTATTGTAGTGTCCTTGCTCGCAAGGTTCTTGCCAAATAATCCCGTTTAATGAGTTGCTCGTAGGTAGCGTGCCATCGCCTCGGCGTTCGCGCCGTTTTTCCCAGCGTGATCATCCGTAAATGAGAGCTGGTATCGGAGTGCGTCCATAGGACAACCCGTCCGGTTATCTGTCAGGTATCTGGTTAAGTGTGCGACGCTACAGGTGGGAGCGGCCTTGGCGAACATCGATGTCGCAAGCTGGCGGTCGAGGGTTCGCTGCCGGCCTGGTATGTCTATCAACGTGGCGGTGATTTGTGCGAGGCTGCGGCCTACAAAACAGTCATGCACAAAAAAGGGGCCGGATTTCTCCGGCCCCTCCATTGAATTTGCCTGATGGCAAGTCTTACATGCCCGAACCCGGACCGTAGCTGACTTCCACTCGACGGTTCTGCTGGTTCTTCACACCGTCCTGCGTCGGAACGCGGGGCTGCGATTCACCGAACGCTTCGCTGCTGATGCGCGAATTGGGGATACCGCGACCATTCATGTACGAACGAACCGAGGCGTTACGACGCTCAGCCAGTGCCATGTTGTAGGTCACGCTACCCGAACGGTCGGTATGACCAGCGAGCATGACGTTGGCCGCACCGCAGTTTGCGTAGGCCGTAACCGCGCCATCAAGGATGTTCGCGGCTTCTGCAGTGATTGCCGACTGATCGAAGTCAAAGAAGACGATGTACGGACCAGTGTTGCAGGCAACCCTGGGTGCCGGAGCCGGTGCTGCTGGAGGCGGCGGGGGCGGGGGCGGCGGCGGCGGCGGAGCCACAACCGGAGCCGGTGCAGGTGCACCACCGAAGTTGTAGATGATCGAGCCGAGGATCGAGTGTGAGCTCGGATCGGTGCTGAAGTCGCGACCAAGGGTATCGACGAAGTTCACGTCCACACCATTGAAGTAACGATACTTCAAGCCGACATCCCAGCTATCGCTGAGCGGCGCACGGACACCAGCGATCAGCTGCCATGCGAGACCGGTGTCGGAATCATCAAATGCGCCAGGGCCGCTAAGTGCGACGGTGCCATCAAAGTCTACGCGAGCAACGCCGATACCGGCGCCAGCGAAGGCCTGAAGACCATCATCGGGACCGAAGTCGAACATGCCGTTCAGCATGAACGACAGAGCGTTGATTTCGCCAGACGCCGGGAAAGCACCTGTCGCAACACGCGTGCCGGGCCCGCCAGCGGGGTTACCCGCCTGAAGGCCGGTCGCGCCAGCGGTCAGCTGATCAAGCGACGCAGCACGATAGCTGGCTTCCGTTTCGAGACGGAAAGCACCGAAATCGTAACCAACAGCCGCGCCAAAGTCATAACCGACGTTGTAATCGGCGCTGGCTTCACCACCAGCTCCGTTGACTTCAAAATCGACGTCTTCGACAATCATCACGCCGCCGTCACCCTGGATATACCATTGACCATCACGGGCCATGGCGGGTGCGGAGAGCGCGGTCGAAGCCATCGCCATACCAATGACGAGTTTGCGCATTCTAACATTCCCCTTCTTATAGGATTGATATTCTGAGTTCGCTGTATCTTTTCCACCGTTGCGTGGCAAGCAATCAATCACAGCAAGCTGTTGCAAAAATGCCGCTTTGGTCAATTGGTTCCAAAGTATTTTCGCCATTTTGATGCGGCATCCCGGCGCGTCCAATCAATCCTTCCGGGCGGGTCAAACCGGGTTGGCAAAGATTCCTATCGAACGCAGAGCGTCTACAAGCGCAGCCAACGTCGCGCGGGCTTCTGTATCAATCACTGCTCCGCCGGTGGGGGCGGACGGAGTTTCCGCCGTTTGCCAGCCTTCATCATAGAAAAGATTCTGGCGTGCGGTGCGATCATAGACTGACATCCCCTCCGATGGCGGCACGAACAGCCATGACCCACCGACGATCGTCGCTAACTCATTCTCGTGACCGGCCCACTCGCCAGATGCATTATCAGCGATGCGGTACGTCGCGCCGGGCTCAGCAGTCTGCGGGGGGGCAGCGAGTGTCGTAGCGATGCTTTTTTGCAACAGCGCGTCAATAATCATCAGCGACTGGTTCAGCGCAAATTCCTTTTGGGCCTGTCCGGCAAACAGCATCGGCAGGGAAAGGTTCGCAGTGGTCGAGGGAAAGGCGATAGGTTCTGCCATGAGTGTCTCCGATCAAGGAAGGATGAGTGGGGTGAGCAATAGTGCGCTCGAATTCGAATAAGTGCCTATCTGGCGCACCCACAGGTTTGCCGGGCCATGCGTATTAATCAGTTCCGTGCGCTGTGCCTGGCTCAGGACGATGCGTGGTTCGGTCACGGAAAAGGCAGCATAGGGGCTGTCCACCGGACCATAGCCAATCAAATAGCGCTCGCTCTCTTCCACCAGCGGCACCTCGGTCGCTGTTTCCCAGCGCCAATGTCCGCGCGCGCGCCGCGTCCAGCATAGCTCCCACGACAGGTCGCCTCTTTGGCGCAGCACCGGATGTACGGGGATAGGCGGTCGCCGGGAAAGTCCCGGGTTGGCGAGGGTTGCCATGACTGCTTCGTCATCGCCGCGACCGATGGCGGCGATGCGCAAAGCTGGATCGGCACGAACCTTGTCAGCGTCCAGCACGGTCAGCCGGTCATCCAGAGCGACCACCACCGTATCAGTCGAATGGCCGATGTGCGCGCTGTCCTCGGTTCCGGCGCGTCCACGCAGAAGTCCGCTCAGCCGCCATTGCGAATTGGGCAAAGCCTCAGCGTGCAGGAATTGAACGATTTCGCCGCCGATCAGCAGGCGATTAGCCCCGGCGGCAAGCCCGGCAATATCAGTATCGGCAAAGCCAAGATCGCAGGGAATGAGGGCTACTTCCATTGCGGCATCAGGCTCCAGCACTAGCGCCGGCGACGATGCCAAAGGTTGAACCAGCGCGCCTGTCAGCGCGCGTCTTGATCCGGCGGTTCCAATAGGCACCAGCGCATCACCCTGCTGCACAAACAGCGCAGCGCCGTTCCACGCCGCCCCTTCGGAGGTTACAGCCGCAAGGATCGTGGAAACCGTAGGGTTTGTCGTGCCATCGGCGGGTGCCTCAAACACTTGCAGATGTGTGGGCGTGATCGCGAGGTCGAGCGGCGGGCTTGTAACGCCTGCGTCCCCGCCTGTTGCCGCAACCCGTCCGGGGGCAAGCCGTTCGAGACCCAGTTCAATGCCGCGATCATACCATTCCCACTGCATCACTCGCCAAAGTCCGGAAGCATCGGGCAGTTTGACCACGCCGCCTACCTCGATTGCAGGATCAAGCTCTCCGATGCGCCATGTGATCCGTTCATGCCTCCAGCGCGCCCGGTGCGCGTTTTCGTTGGCAAGCTCTTTTGCTCCGGCTGCGGTCATGGTGGCGGGCATATCCAGCATCACCTCGCGTCCGGTTGGTCGGCTGCCAATGGCGCGTTGCACGCCAGGCTGGTAGTCGCGCTCTTCGTCGTAATAGCGCAGCGCCATTGGCTCCTGCCCAAGCGCCTCGGCGCGCTGTTTGTGACGCTGGGACGCATCTGCACTGTCATCGCCGGATAATTGTGCGGGCAGGGTGACGACCTGCGCTGGCACTTCGATGGCAGAGGCGATGCGCAAACCGTTTCGGGTTGTCGCGCAAGTCAGCGGGAACACGCGATCTATCGCCGACAGCGCGCCTGCAATCGGCCCGCCTTCATCCGCGAAGCCGCGCGTGTTGGCCAGGAACAGGTCGGCCGATGTATCGAGCGCGCCGGGTACTATTTGCGACAAGCCTACCTGCGCGTCATTCTCGGCAAAGATTTCAAAAGTCAGTGCCGGAATGCGATTGCCGAAATTGCCGAGCGCCAGATCCTCGAACACGATGTACGCGCAATCGCGAAACGCGGGCGCTGCATTCCCCTGGTCGGCGGCGATGAGCGGGTCGACGGCGCTGTCGCCATAACCTTCATACACCCGTATCTGCCCTTCGACCTTCAGATCGTCGCCCGCACCGCGCAGCAGATTGCCATCCGCCCAGATCCGCCCCACGCGCGAAATGGGCGTGCTCGACAGGGCCACCGCAAAGCTCGCCGAGTAATTGTAGGTGGTCGATTTGGGTTGGCCCTTGCCGCCCTGCGTCGACGACGTTTCGACGAGATCGGTTGCCCAGATCACCGTTCCCGCGACCCGCATGCGCCCGAAATGGCGCGACATAGGCTGGCCATAGCTGGACGTTGTCACGGAAAGTTCCCTAAGTCTTGGCCCCTGCTTTGGACCGGGACCGAAGATTTCGCGATCCACCTGCTGTCCTAAAAATCCGCCAATCGCGCCGCCAATCGGCCCGCCAATAGCGGTGCCAACGGCGGTCAGAACTAATGTTGCCATGAGTTTGTCCTTTGAAAATTCAGGCGGTCAGACGCCACTGCGCGGCGAATTTCTGGTCCGGCGCGAGCGGTTGACGCACGACGCGGCGCAGGCCTGCATGGGCGTGGATCACGCTGGCAGCGCTTTGTGCAATCATCAGGTGATGCTGCCCCGGCCCGCTACGCACCAGCAGGACATCGCCGGGGGTGATCGGCCCGCTCGCTACAACTAGTCCGGAAAGCTGCGCATGATCGAGCCAGCTGGTGATCGAGCTGTTGCGCAGACCGTATCCGCGCGGAGGGTCTGCCGCGTGGCCGATTACTTCAAGGCTGATGCTGACCAGTCCCACACAATCGAGGCCCGTTTGCGGGTCGCGGCCATGCAGTCTGAACGGCACTCCGACAAAACTCGCTGCCGCCGCCGCAAGCTTTACACCGATGGACATCAGGAAGGCGATCCGTAGCGAGCCAGCAGATCGTTGCCCGGCAGGAACGGCTCTCCGCGAAAATTCACGGCGTTGGCGAACCGGTCTGCGCAGGTGGCAAGCGTATGATCGCACCCTTCGCGCAGTTCCGCGCGCGTGCCGATGGCGGTGCCGGATGCCAGCGGGCGATCAAGCGTCAGCCATGGTCCGGTCGCATCCAGAATGCCGAACCCGATTCCGGTCTGCGGCCCGCCCAGCAATCGCAGCTGCCCATCCAAAAATGGCCCGGCTCCCAGCCCATCCAGCTCGATCCGGTTCGCATCCTCATCGACGCCGGTCACCGTGTGAAGCGAGGTAAAGCGTTGCGCTGACAACCCGCACCCCGGCCCACAAAACGCGGCGCGGCAGGTGGGGCTGGTGCGCGGGACAAGATCATGGTCCAGCACATGCTTTGCCGATCGAAGCTGCGCAGCAAAGCCGCGCTGGTCATCCTCGATCCGGCCCATTTGCCCTGAATACAGGGTGTGGTTTTCCAATGTCTCCCAATCGACCGCGCCGATGGCGATGCCGGCTTCATCGAACAGTCCAGCGGCAAGGTCCGCCTCGTTGATCGTATCGTGGCTTAGCGCGCCTTCGACCTCTGCGCTGTCATCGCTGATTTGCGATGTCATCCGCACTGCCGAGGGCAGCATTCCGGGGGCGGCCCGGTGGCGGATGCCGGAAAAGGTCAGGTCGCGGTCATGGCTGGTAAAGCCAAGCGTCACCCCATCACGCCGAAAGATGCGCCAGAAGGTGGCGACATTATCGAGCTCGCGGTCGAAGAACACTCTCACGATGCGGTCTCACGCAGTTCGATAAGCGGGATGCTCGGGGCCTCTCCGGCGGCGAAATTGACGCCGGAAACGTCGATCCGGTCCTCGGCAAAGCGAACGGGCACATCGAACAGGAACCCGGCGCGCACCTGCGCCCCAGCAGGCGGCGCTGCAGCGAGGGTGAGTATTCCGCCCGTACCGAGCGTCCAATCGGTCACCGCGACCCCTGCCACGCTGACCAGCAGAGTTACTTCACGCGGGCGGGTAATGGGTCGGATTTGCGGTTCGTCACCGGGGCCATAGGTCTTGATCAGTGGGAAATCCGCGCGCGCGCCATCGCCAATGCCCAGCAATTGATCGGACATGGTGGGCGTGCCCGTCATCGCATTGGTGCTGAAATCGAACGGATCACTGATGCGAAAACCACGCGCCGCGCCGCGCCGCGCACGAAAGAAAGTGATCAGTTGCGACAGCTCCGTTTCTGACCGGATGCCTGGCCCCACATCGAAATTGATGCGCGCATCCGCCCACAGCGAATTGCGCCGTTCATGGCCCGATGCGGTAACGGTTACGGTGGTTGAAAATTCGGGCGCTACAGCGGTGTTGCGGCCCAGCGCAAAGGGGTAGATGACGTCGTCAAAAGCCTGCATTGTATCATCCTCGATTGTCGTTAGGCGGGTGTACCCATCGCGCGTCACCTGCGGCAGCGCCCACACGTACCGGCGCGTAACGGCGCGTGCGGCGGCTTCATCCAGCCCCGCGTCGATCCGCTCCCAGTATTCCTCGGCGTCGTCAGGCAGCAGCACGAACCCGGCGAGGTAATCCTGTTCGGGCAGGGGATAACCGAGCCGCGCGTCGACGAAATCATAGGCCGCGCGCCGGGCGGCATCCGCGCCGTGCGTCAGCCAGTCGTAATCCTCCACCTGCAAACGGTCGAAGGCCGGGCGCGCCCAGCCGAGCGGCAGGTTCGCGCGATACGCTTCGGGTGTCGCGGGAGACAGAATGGTCGGCGTAAAGGCGAGCAGCAGCACCTCGGCACGGCCGTTCGCCGCTGCGCGAATGGCTGCGGTCAGATCGGCGGTCGATGCGGCCAGCAGGGCGCCTGCCTGATCCAGCAGCGCGATCTGCGCAGCGTTCAGCGGCCCGCGCATGTCGGCGATCACCGGCGGCGATCCGCCAAATGCAGCGCGCGCTTCATCGTCATACAGGCAAATCTCGAACGTATCGAAGGTCGTCCACCACCAAGGCTCCCCGATCTGCATCCGCACCGGCAATCCGGCATCCTCCAGCAGGCCAACGAACCGCGCCGCGCTCGACTGCAACCAGCCCATTGCCTGCGCGTTTGCAGGTGACAGCAACGTCGAGGGCGGCACCCAACCCGTCAGGGCAGGCGCTCCGGCGGCGGTGCGCTGTTTCCAGCCCTCCGGGCAGAACGCGTTGAACAATTCATATGAGATAGAGGCAATCGCCTCCAGATCGTTCTGGCTGCACAGCTCGAAGAAATTGCGGTGCCATTGCGAGCAAGGCTCACGCAGCTCCCCCGCCGCACTGGCAAGCAACGTGCCATCGCTGCGCCGTTCGAGCCGCATATAATGGCTCATGCCGACATAATGGACGAGGTCTTCGCGGTATCCCAGGCCGATGACATTGCGCAAAAGCCGTGCAGGCGTCTGATCGTAGGCATCGTCATAGGCGGTGGCGATCCGCTCCCCATGCACCGGCAGGCGAACGTCGCCGATCTCCAGCATCGCGCGCCCGCCATCCGCATTGATCTGCGACAGCGTGACGCGGCCATTGGCGCGCGCGGGCAAGGCTTGCGTGGAGCCGGGCACGAAACCGGGCGCGACCAGCGAGATGAACATGCGGTCGATCCGGCGCGGATGAACCCGCTCGCCCGGCAGGGAAAAACCCGCCTCCAGCGAGGAGAACGGAACCGTGATCACCGCGTCTTCCGGCGTGCCCACGGCATAATTCCACAACCGCACAAACCATGTGCGCGGCTGGTCGACCGCGTCATACCCCTCAATCGTCAGTGTGGGACCGTTTACCCCGTCAAGCGGGATGACCCCGTCCGACTGCCAGCGAAAGCTGAGCGTCGTGTTCGCGTAATCCCGGTCGGTCTTGTAGGCGAGCAGCGGATGATCGAGCGTGTCGATGCTGTTCCAGATCAGCCCAACAAGCTCGCCTTCGTGGTGCAGTTCGATATCGACCTGCAGCGAGTCCGGGCCGGTGGTGATTACCGATGCCATGGCCGGGCGGGGGAAGTTGACTGTCCAGAAACGCGGATCGAACCGCTGGATATAGCTGAATTCCTGCGCGCTGCGTTGATCGGCTAACCAGAATGCCATTGCGGGTTCCCTTGGTTTAATTGCTTTGAAGCGCGCGGCGTACCGCGCTGGCGACCTGCCGTGACGAACGGCGCATGGCGGTGGGGGCAGCGGTGCCGCGTGGCGTGGCGAGATTGATGGCGACCTGCACGTTGCGGCCCGCCCCTCCACCGCCCAGCCCTGTCTCGACCCGGCCCGCGCTGGTGGGCACGAACAGTTCCGGACCGTTTTCACCGACGATGAAACCGCGCCCCGGTGATACCGGCCCTCCCGTGGCCCGGCCCGGAAGGCCCAGCAGTGCACCGAGCGATTGCCCGATCAGCCCGCCAATTCCGCCTCCCTGGCTGCTGCTTTGCCCGCCAAAAAGGTTGCCAATCCCCGATTGCAGCGCGTGCGTCGCAATCTCCTCCAGCGACCGGATTGCGACGCGTTTCAGATCGTCAAACCCGAGGCTGCCCCGGCGCAGGGCAGTAACCAGTCCGCGTTCCAGAGTGTCCCCCGCCTTGCTGAAGCCATCCAGCAGCGAGCTGTCCACGGTGCCGCGAATGGTCTGGAGATCGGCGGCAAAGCCCTGTGTGCTGGCGCGCACATCGATCACCAGCTCTTCAAGATTATCGTCCATGCGCTTCGCGCTCCATCATTGTGTTGATCTGATCGCGGGTCGGCCCCGCGAGCGTTTGCGCGCCCTGCGGATCGTGCAGCGCGGCTGCGAGTTCGGTCGGGGTCGCGCTCCAGAATTCGCCTGGTCGCCAGCCGAGCACGCGCGCCGCCAGCCAGCACCAGCGCGGCGCTGCTTCGGCGAAGCAATCCGGCTTGTTCATCGCTGGCCTTGCAGCACCTGCGCGAGGATTGCGCGCACCGGGGCGGTGGCATTGACCAGGCCCATTGCCAGCACCGCAGCGCCTACTTCGGCGCGCGCGGGCCGGGTGTCCGTGGGCAGGCAGTGCCAGATCAGCGCGGTGATCTCCGCCAGTGTCAGCGCGCCGCCCGATGCCCGTTCCACCAGCGCGAAGAGCGATCCCAGTTCTGCCTCGGCGGCGACAAGGCTTTCAAAACTGGGGCGCAGAACCTGTGTCTGGCCGCCCACGACAAAGGCAGCTTCCCCGCGCAGGGGATTGGCGGGCGCACTCATGCAGGCACGACCGCGCCCGAGCTTTCCAGCTGGAGCGTGTAATTGCGCTCCCCATTGAAATCACCCGAGTAATCGAGCCGCTGGACAATGAAGCGCCCACGCAGACGCTCGCCATCGTCGAACGATAACTCATAATCGTCGATCGTCCCGGCCAGCGCGTGGGCCCGGATCGCGCTTTCCGCGGCGCTGCCGAGGAAGATGCCGGCAGCGCTGACCGATACCGAACGCGTGCCCGCGCCCGACAGCAGATCACGCCAGCCGCCCGATTGCTTATGCGTGATGACGACCGTGTCGCCGTTGATGGACATTTGCGTGGTGCGCAGCCCGGCGACCGTTTCATAGGTTACCGGGTTACCGCCATCGCCGATTTTCAAAAGAAAGGCTGATCCGTTTTGTGCGGGCATGGGATTTACTCCTGGATTGCGTTGAGAAGGCGGAAGCGAAATTCGGTAAGCGCGCCGCGGCGGTTGTCGGTCCGGCGTTCGCTGCGTGCGCGCAGGAACCGGATCGAGGCGACTTCATAGCTTTGCGCAAAGGGCGGCAAATCGAGCACCCGGCGCTCAATCGCGGTGAGCGCGCGTTCGTCGGCGGCGGGATCGTCAATCCGGGTTTCCAGTTCCAGCGCGATGCGTATCTCGCGTCCGGGCCTGTCTTTGGTGCCCCAATCGGTCGAAGCGCTGGCGGCGATCCCCAGCCACGGCGGCGAGGCGCGCAACGGGCTTTCTTCCTCGATGGCGTTGATGTCGATCAGTGCAGGATCGCTGCGCAGCCACGCAATGAGGTCTGCGCGCAGGGAATTTTCCATTGTGTATCAGTCCTCGAAAAAATCGGGCCACAGCCGCGTGGCAGATCGCCACGGATGGCCAGGACGGGGGCGGCGAGCAGCAAGGGCGCGCGCGCGGGCTTGCGCTGCGCGTTCCGCTATGTTCGTCAGGCGGCGGAACAGATTGTCCATCTGGCGTGCGGTCCCGGCGCGGATCATGGCTGGCCCTTCATGTCAGGCGCAGCACGCGCCAGGGGCGCCACAGAGCGGTAACGCTGGCAGGCGGGGTCGCATCGCGCCCGGTTTCACGGTCGCGATAATGGAACGCGGCGAGGCGAACGATGCCTTGCCGCAACGGACCGGGCAAAGCGCGCCAGTCCGCTGCAATCCCGGCGCGCACCGTGACGGTGACGTTGTGGTCGGCAGGCGTTGACGGCAGCAGGACTGCGCCCACACCTTCGGGACTGGTGCGAAAGTCCAATGCGCCGGTATCAATCGGCGTGGACGTGCCATCGGGTGCGACCTCGCGGGCAGAGATCACCGCACGCACCGGACGAGCGGTCAGGCATTGCCATCCCGCAACAGGCATGAGCGTTTCGGTGATTTCCTGCTCAATTGGCATCTGCCCAATGAAGGCTTCGCACACGGCAAGACTTGCGCTCAGCAGATCGGTTAGCAGGGCATCTTCGGCTGGGCGGGTTATCCCGAGCCAGCCCTTGAGATCGTCCAGCGCTTGTGTGGCCAGATCGGCTGGCATCGTGACGGTCCGCATCATCGCGGGTTCTCCCGTTGTCATAGCTTGAAAGGAAAGCGCCCGCGCCGCGCATGTGCCAAACAGGTGGGCCACAGGGCGGCGCGGGCGCGCAGGCTCCGGCAAGGGCATGAGGGAAAGGGGTGTCCCGAACCCTTGCCGGAGGGGTCAGCGGTGCATTACGCTTCGATCTTCAACAGCTTGATGGCGTTGGAATCGAGCACCTGCCCGCCGACCCGCTTGGTCGCGTAGAAGTGGACGAACGGCTTGTTGGTGAACGGATCGCGCAGCACCCGCGTCGCCGAATGTTCCGCGATCAGATAACCGTGGCGGAAATTGCCGAACGCAATAGGGAACGTGCCGCCTGCGACGTCGGGCATGTCTTCGGCCTCGACCACAGGATAGCCAAGCAGACGGTCGGGCTGCCCTTCGACCAGACCCGGCTGCCACAGGAATGCGCCATCGCTGGTCTTCAATTTGCGCACCGTGGCAAGTGTTGCCGAATTCATCACGAAGCTGGCGCCCTGGCGATGCCCGGACTTCAGCGAATGGATGAGGTCGATCAGCTTGGCCTCCGGCGCGGCGTCGAACCCACCGGCATCGCCCGATCCGATATACTGAACCGATCCGAATGCACGCACGCCATCTTCGGCAGACGAGTTGGCGGCGGAAAGGAAGCCTTCGGGCTGGTTGATCCCGGTGCCATTGATGAAGGCGGCCCCTTCTGCGCGGGCGAATTCAATCGCGATCTCGCTCGCCAGCCAGCTTTCAATATCGAAGGCTGCATCGTCCAACATTGTCTGGCTGGCTGCCGGGTTGGCGAACAGATCACCGCTGGGGGGAGCGATTTCGGCGAACTTGGGCGCTTCGGTTTGGCCGCGCGGTGCAACCTCGCTAACCCAGCCTGACGCCGTACCGCCGGTCGACACCAGCTTGCGATAACCCGAAGTGCCGGTTTGCACGACCTGAGCGAGACTGCGGATCGGGCTGATTTCGACCAGCTCGCTGGCGATCATCGCGTCGATGGCCTTGGGCACAGCGTAGCCGCCATCGGAAGGCACGCCGGTATTGAGCGATTTGATTTCGTTCTCGCGGCCACGGCGAAGATACCCGTTGACGAAGCCTTTGACTTCATCGCTGGCCGGGGCGCCGCCGCTCATGGCGGGGCGAGATGCGGCGCGCGAAACCTTGTCGAGCCGGGCTTTTACCTCGTCCACGTCCGAACGCAGCGTGGTGATGGCCTCTTCGGCCCGGTCCTGACGGGCGACCAGATCGAAGCTTTGTTCAAGCGGATCGACCGAGCTGACCGTGGTTTCGGCATTGGTGGGAGTGACAGTGATGTCCATGGGGTATCAAACCTTTCGTGGGGTGGTGGTTGGGGGCACAAAAAAAGCCGCCCAATGGCGGCTGTCGGAAAAATGAATGCGAGACGGGGCGAGGCCGCGGGGACGCGACCAGCTATTCGATAAGATGCACGCGCGCGCCATGTTGCAGCGGGTGCGTGACCAGGCTGACCTCGAAAAGGTCGATGGCCAGCAATTCGCGTCCCGCATCGCTGCGGCGCGCTTCTCTGACGCGGTATCCGAAACTGAGGCCGCTTACTCCGCCGTCACGCAGCAGCCGGGCGGCGCGGCTATCGGGCCGGTCGATGCGGGCGATTACACGCAGGCCGCGCGTATCCTCCGTTACGGCTTCGATCACGCCGATGGGCTGATCCGGGCGATGTTGCCACAACAGCGGCAGCAGCCCGGCGCGGTTATCCAGCGTGCGCGCAAACGCTCCGCGCCGGATGGTATCGCGGTCGGCATCGGGAATGTCGAACAGCCCGGCATAGCCGGCAAAACGGATGTTCGCGCCCGCCATCACAAGATTTCCCAGACGCCAAGGCGCACGGCAATCCCGATCAGCAGCGCGGCAAGTGCAGCGCGGATGGCCCATTCGATCAGGGCTTTCCACGCGCTCGATTTGGCATCGCGCCACGCGGCAAGCAATTCACGCAATTCGCCAAGATCATCCTCTGCACGCGCATCGCCCAGACCCAGCCGTTCCAGCACCCGGTCGGCGGCAAGTTCGCTCGTCTCCTCGATAATCGCGCGCAGCGTATCGAGCTTTGCACCTTCGTTGCTGGCCTGCATCAGCAGACTGGCGAGCAAATCCTCGCGCTGGATGAACGGGCGGGTGGCGGCGGTCATTGGGCGTCCTCCTGCGAAACATCCTCGTCAAAGCTGAGGCCGAGCATCTGGCGCTTTTCCGCGCGGGTGAGGAAATCAGCATCGGATACCTGCGCCCACAACCGCTCGCGATCCTCCGACAAGGCCGGAACCTGATCGAGATCGACGGTGAGACAGGCATCGGGGAACCACGGAGCAAGGCCCTCTCCCAGCGCGGCGAACAGTTTGCTGGCGAGCGGCAGCAACGTCAGCCGCCACAGCGCCCGGTTGGCCTCGCGATAGTTGGAATAGGTGTTGTCGCCCGGCAGCCCGAGCAACATTGGCGGCACTCCGAATGCGAGCGCAATGTCGCGCGCGGCGGCGCTTTTCAGGGTGGCGAAATCCATGTCGGCGGGGGAAAGCGCCATGCTCTGCCATTTCAGCCCGCCATCCAGCAGCATCGGGCGTCCGGCGTTTACCGCGCCGGAAAACGCGGTCGCCAATTCATCCTTCAGTCGGTCGAACTGATCGGTTGTCAGACCAGCGCCATCGCCGGTGTCGTAAACCAGTGCTCCCGAAGGACGTGCCGCGTTTTCCAGCAGCGCCCGGTTCCATGCGGATGCAGCATTGTGAATGGTGACAGCCTGCGTGGCTGCGGCCAGCGCGCTTGCCCCGTAATGGTCCTCCAGCGGATGCAGCGCCTTGATCTGGATGAGGCCGGGCCAGCCATCCTCATCCTCCATTGCGATGCGGCGGGTATCACCAGCAACGCTGTATTCCGCTGCGCAGGGCCAACCATTGCCATCGACGATCATCTTGATCCGATCAGGTCGCAGCGCAAACAGCTCTACCGGCTGGCCGCTCGCATCCTTGATGATCTGCACGAAGCCGTTGCCATGCAACAGCAAATGCGCGGCCAGCGTCTCGATCAGCGGCTGGCCCGCGCTGGTTGCCGCGACGAGCGCCGTGACCTGCGCATTGCCGCTGCACAGCGGAGCCTGCGCAATCCCTTCCGCCACAATCCTCACCGCGCGTTGGGCGATTGGGTTGCAGAGGAAGCTTTTGCGCACCGCGCTGGTGTATTCGAACGCTTCGGGCTCGCCCGGATTTTCAAATGCCGGAGACCAGCCGCCCGGAAAACCACCGGGAAACCCACTTGCATATCCCGGTGCAAGCGGCACGCGGCTGTCCCTTCCGCCCTTGAAGGCGGAAAGCAATGTATCAAACATGGCCATGATGGTTCCTTTTCAGATCCTTCGGATGCTGGGGCGCGCGCTGCGTCCCAGCATGAGTTCGGTCATCGCCCAGACCAGCGCATCAGCGCGGTCGGGGCTGCGTCCAGCGCCCTGAGAGTGACTACGAGAGGGGCTGACATAATCGCCGCCAGTCATCAGGCCGCACAATTGGTCTTCCAATCGGGGAAAATCCCCGCAATGCCGCACGCGCCCGGCGGAATAGAGCGCGGCCACCGGTTCAGCGCGGGCAACCTTGCCGCGGCTGGCGTGAACCAGTTTGACTGGCAAAGCGGCGCTGGCGGCGCGCAGAACGCTTTCGACCATTGCGCCACCCTGGTTTGCTTCTGCAATGACGCGGTCGGCGCCCCATTCGTCCGCCGCAGCGGCGACGGCTGTGGCCCATTGATCGGGCGATGGCCGTGACACGCTGCAATCGGCGAGGACGCGGGCGATGCCGTCCGTGCCCAACGCTGCAACGATGATGCCGCATTCGTCTCCGGTTGCAGAGGCAGGCGGATCGACCGCCACAACCACTCGCGCTTGGCCGGGCACGGTGCCGGTTTCGCGAGCGGCCGCTATCATACTGCGGGTCCACAGCGCGCCTTCCACATCGCGCAGCATCTCCCCGCCGATTTCCTGCCGGGCAAGCTGGCTGCCGGCAAATTCCGCCTCCACCGCTTCGAAAAAGCGCCGCGGCAAATTGCCGACATTGTCATATGTCGACCCGTAGGAGACGACCACTTCGCCGCTCTCTTCGCCGTCCAGCAGACGTTCGATCAGCGGTACGGTGCGCGGCGTCGTGGTGGCGACGATTCGCGGGTCGGACGTGATGCGAAGGCCCATCAGCAGATTGTCCCAGCAGCGCGTTGCGCGTTCCGCGCTCAGCGGCCACTTGCCGATTTCGTCGCACCAGGCGTGGCTGTGCTGCGGGCCGCGCAATGTCTCGGGCTCAGCGGCGGAGAACATCTGCGCCTGCGCCCCGTTGGGGAAGCGCAGGCGCCGCAGCGAGGGCTCGAATACCGGGCGCTGACCGGGGGCGCAGCAGGCCAGCAGGCCGCTCTCACCCTCGATCATCACCGCCCGCGCTTCCGCCAGCGATGAAGAGACGAGCGCGATGCGCGCGTCGGGATAAGTTTCCGCAATCTGGCGGACCCATTCCGCACCCGCTCGCGTCTTTCCAAAGCCGCGCCCGGCCATAATCATCCAGATCCTCCAGTCACCGGGCGGCGCACGCTGTTCGCGGCGCGACGCCATACCCCAGTGGTAATCGAACGCATTGAGTTCCGGTTGCGAGAGCGCGGCCACGAGGCGCGCGCGGCATTCTTCGTCCTCGTCGGCGAGGAACGCGAGATCGACATGCATCAGCGCGCCGCACTGCCGGTTTTGCGGCCGAGTTTATCGCCCTGTTTCTCACGCTTTATCTGCAGGCGGATCGCCTCGACCTTGCGGTCGATGGAAGCGCGAATTTCCGCTGCGCTGACGTTGTGCTGTTCAGCCTGCGCCCGCGCCGCATTGTCACGGTGCGCGGCCAGCAACCGGATGGCGTTGGCAAAGTCATACTTTTCTTTCTCGCCCGCGATCTGATCGCCCTCACGCAGGCGGCGCAACACTTCGAGTTCGAGGTGAGCGTATCCTTCCCACAGCGCGGCCGACCATGCGCGGGCAAATTCGGGTTCCTCGCGCCGGATGTTGTAGGCGTGACTTGTGGTGACACCTGCGGCCTCCGCCGATTTTGTTACGTTCGACGTTTCTGCCAGTTTATCGAGGAACGGCGTGCGCCATTCGTCGCCGGACCTGCCTGTTGGAATGCTCCGGCTATTGCCGCGATCAGCCATGATACGCACTTTCATTGAGGGTGCGAACCAGCGGCACCTGCCTCGTCGGCAAGTCCGCTGGTTCGGGAAAGGGGCGGGGTTGATAAGCGGTTCGCGGGGCGACCTGATGGGGCGCCAGCGACTCACACTTTTGCGATGATGCCCTTTACTAACCAAAGAGCGTGACGATGTCAACAGAAAAAACCAAATAGGTTAGTTTATTGTCATTGCACCGACGGACACTCTCGCTTAGTGCCGCGCTTCGGTCGGCGCGTTGTGGCGCTTTGGAGATAGACGCCCATGAGCTGGCTGCACGGCCTTTACCGATGGACGATGGAAAAGGCGTCGCATCCCTGGGCGCAGGGCTGGCTGGCGTTTTTCTGCTTTATCGAAGCGAGTTTCTTTCCGATCCCGCCGCACCCGCTGCTTGGCCTGATGTGCCTCGCAGAGCCAAAAAAGGCGCTGCGGTTCGGCATTATCGCGACGCTTTCATCTGTGGCGGGCGGGTTGTTCGGCTATTTCATTGGCGCGGTGCTGTTTGATACCGTGGGTTCCTGGGTGCTCGGCCTCGTCGGTCTGACCGAACAGCTTTCCGCAGGCAGCGTGCCTGCTCAAGGAATACGACTGGGAGGCGATTATCATCGCCGGCTCTACCCCGATCCCGTTCAAATTGCTGACGATCACCGCGGGATTTGCGGGCATGAACATCGTCACCTTCATTCTCGCCAGCCTGATTGGCCGGGGCATGATATTTTTCACGGTCGGCGTGCTGTTCCGGGTGTTTGGCGCACCGATCAAGCTCTTTATCGACCGTTATCTGGGCATGGTCACAACCGCTTTTGTGCTCTTGGTCGTTGGCGGAATATTGGTGCTGACCCAGTTCGGCAGCGAAGATAAGGGTGATCAGGGACCGTGCGCCAATCCCGATCCGATAGAGATCAGTCAGACTGCATAGGCCGGGATCAGATAATCCCGACCCTCTTGCCCGCTCGCTCAAACATCTGAAGGATTGTCTCGACCTCTTGCGCCGAGTGATCTGCGCATAGCGAACACCGCAGCAGCGTCATGTTCGCAGGCGTTGCCGGAGGCCGGGCGAGATTGACGTAGAGCCCTTCGTGCAGCAGCGCTTCCCACATCACCGCGCCGCGCTCCAGATCGGGCATGATAACCGCGACAATCGCGCTTTGCGGGGTGTCGGTGCCAAGAGTAAATCCCAGTTCGCGCAATCCGCCATGCAGCCGCTTTGAGTTCTCCCACAGATGCGCGCGCTTGTTCGATCCGTGCATCAGTTTGCGGATCGAGGTTGCCGCAGTCGCGACTACGCTGGGCGGCAGGCTGGCGGTGAAGACATACGGCCGGCACACCAACCGCAGAATCTCGAACTTGGGGTGGTTGGAGACGCAGAAGCCGCCGACCGTCCCGACGCTTTTGGAGAATGTGCCGATGATGAAATCGACATCATCCATCACGCCCTGTTCTTCGGCGACGCCGCGCCCGTTCTCTCCGATAAAGCCCATCGAGTGCGCTTCATCGACCAGCACCATCGCGCCGTGACTTTTGGCGATGGCGATCATTTCCTTCAACGGGGCGACATCGCCCAGCATCGAATAGACGCCTTCGAGAATTACCAGCTTTCCCGCGCCCTCGGGGATGCGCTTCAGGCGCTTTTCCATCGCTTCAATGTCGTTGTGCTTGAACGGCACGATCTCGGCATCGCCCAGCTTGCACCCGTCATAGATCGAGGCGTGGCTGTCGATATCGAGGATGATGTAATCACCCTTGCCCGCAATGGTGGAGATGATGCCCAGGTTCGCCTGATACCCGGTGGAAAAGACCATCGCATGGTCCATCCCGTAAAATTCTCGCAAGGCGTCCTCGCATTCCTTGTGACCCTGATACGTGCCATTGAAAACGCGGCTGCCGGTGGTGCCCGAACCGAAATCGGCCAACGCCTGTTTGCCCGCCGCGATCACATCGGGATCGAACGTCATGCCCATGTAATTGTAGGTGCCAAGCAGGATCGTATCGCGCCCGTTGCAGATTGCGGTCGTGGGCGACAGCACCTTTTCCATCACCAGATTGTAAGGATCCTCCACCCCCGTCGCGAGCAGCGTCTCACGGGTCTGGATAATTCCGTCGAACTTGGAAAACAGATCGCCCTTGGGCGCGGTCGAATCCGAAGTGGTTTCCGGGGCAGTTTCGGTTGCGATATCAGTCATGGCGCGCCTTGTATCAGCTATCTTGGAGTTTGTGCACTGCGGTGACCAACTGGCCGTAATTCTCGATTTCGGCCTGCTGGTTCATGCTGATGATGATGTCGAATTCGTCCTCGATCTCGGCAACGAAATCCATGACCGTCAGGCTGTCGAACTCCAGATCGCCCGCAAAACTGGTGCCGGGTTCGATCGTCACGCCTTTCTTGTTGAACGGTGCGATCAGGTCGCGGATGCGATCGTCAACTTCGGCTTGCGTCATGATGGATCGGTCTTTCGTTGTGGTGCAAGATACGCTGGCTGAGCGCAGGTGGCTTCGTTTCAACGCTGGAAAAGCGGGTCAGTGCCAAACTTGTCAAGCGTCCGGTGGCGTGTCAGACCGTTTTGTGCTGCAAAACGGGGGGCGGCGACATGGCCGATTCATCTAAGATCACGGTGCCGGACCACCCCAGCGCCGATTTCTCCATCAATGCGATCTTTCTGGCGCGCACCGCGCAGATCAACACGCTTACCCTGTCGCAGATGGCGGACCAGAAAGCCTCCATCCTGATCGGTGCGACATTCGTGGTATTCTCGCTCTCGGTGACGAAACTGACCAGCGCGGACCTGACATGGTCGGTGCTGACCCTGGCGGCGACGGCGTTTGTATCTTCGCTGTGCGCGGTGATCGCGATTCTGCCGTCCGTGCAGACCGCGCCGAAAATCGATCAGGGGAGCAACATCCTGTTCTTCGGTAATTTCGCGCGGATGGAAGAGGAGGAATGGAAGGAAACCCTGCTCGCCGAATTCAAAAGCGACGAGGCAGTATTGCGGATCATGCTGCGCGATGTCTATCAGAACGGGCAGGTGCTCTACCGGCGCAAATACCGGTTTCTCACTTACGCCTATCGCGCTTTTCTTAGCGGACTGCTGGTTACGATGGTGGTGTATCTGGCGGAATCCGTGTTTGGACTTGCCCCGATCGCCCCGATCGCCCCGTAACCGCGTTGCGACTAAAGCAGACCCTTCACCGCGTTCATGAACGGCATGATCGACACCGGTTTTGACAGATAACCCGCCGCGCCAGCCGCGCGGATGCGCTCCTCATCACCTTTTGCCGCAAAGGCTGTCACCGCCAGCACCGGGATCGCGCGCAGCCCTGCATCATCCTTTGCAGCCAGTATCAGATCCACCCCGGAAATGCCGGGCAGCTGGATATCCATGATGATCAGATCGGGCGAATGGCGGCGCGCGGTATCCAGCACCAGATCGCCATCGGCGACCGGCAAAGCCTCGAAACCATTGGCCCTCAGCACGTCGCAGAACAATTTTCGGTTGAGGTCGTTGTCCTCCACAACCATTATTCGCTTTGTCACCTGGTTCCCTGACCCTATCGCCCCGATTTCCCGATTGACCTACCCTACGCATGAGGCCGCGACAATGCCGCGAGGCGATGACACATCAGATCAGGCGTCAACAAGCCACGTGGGGACAAGCCGCGTGGGGACAGGCCAAGTGGGCGAGCGCGCGGCAACGCTGGCGCTGGCGGCGCTCGGCTGGGTGCTGCAGGATGGCGACCGGGCGCAGCGGTATCTCGACATGACCGGAATGGACGCTGACACCTTGCGCGCCGGGCTGGGCAATCCCGCTGTGCTGGCCTCGACACTCGATTTTCTTGCCAATCACGAACCCGATCTGATTCGCGCGGCAGAGGCATTGGCCGTGACGCCCGAAGAACTGATCGCTGCCCGGCATGACCTTTCCGCCGGGAAATCCCACAGGAGCTTTGACGAATGAACCGCCCTCTTATCATCAGCGATTGCGACGAAGTGCTGCTGCACATGGTTGCCCCTTTCAAGATCTGGCTGGAGGCGAGCCAAGGGGTGAATTTCAACCTCGATGGTGCCAATTTTACCGAAGCGATGCGCTGGCAGAAAAGCGGCGAACTGCTTGAGCCGATGGATATCTGGAAAATGCTGGGCCGGTTCTTCGACACCGAAATGGACTCGCAGGAGCCGATTGCGGGCGCGGTCGATGCGATCAACGCCCTGAGCGAGCACGCCGATATCGTAATCCTGACCAATCTGGTGGACGAACGCCGCGAAAAGCGCGCGCAGCAATTGGCGCGGGTCGGCATCCATGCGCAGGTGTACACCAATCAGGGGCCAAAAGGCCCGCCATTGAAAGCCATTCTGGAAGAGCACGGGGCCATGCGCCGCGCGTTTTTTATCGACGACCTGCCGCAGCATCATGCCTCTGTCATGGAAACCGTGCCTGACGTGGTGCGGCTGCACATGTGCGGCGAACCGATGATCGCACACGGCATTGATTGCGCGCACAAGGCGGGCCATGCCGATGCCAGAATTGACCGCTGGTCCGATGCCTTGCCATGGCTGATGGACCGATTGGAAAGGGAACCGGCATGAATATCGACGCGCGACTTGAAGAACTGGAGATTGTCCTGCCCGAAGCGGCTGCTCCGGTGGCGAGCTATGTTCCGGTGGTGGTTGCGGGCGGGTTCGCTTACGTCTCTGGCCAGCTGCCGTTTATCAATGGAGTGCTGAAAGTGGGGCGTCTGGGGGAGGACGTGGACGTTGCTGGCGGGATTGACGCTGCCCGTGCCTGCGCGCTGATGATCCTTGCCCAGCTGAAGGCGGCAGGGTTGCTGGACAGGGTTGAGCGCGTCGTGAAGCTGGGGGCGTTCGTCAATTCGACGGGCAACTTCACCGACCAGCCAAAAATTGCCAATGGCGCATCGGACCTCATGGTCGAGGTGTTCGGCGATGCCGGGCGCCATGCCCGCGCCGCTGTCAGCGCTCCATCGCTGCCGCTGGGTGCGGCGGTCGAGGTCGATGCGGTGATCGCACTCGCATCGGAATAGTCGCGGCAAGGTGGCACACCGCCCTGCGCCCGGCTGGCTGACGGCAACCACCTATGCCCATCGCGGCCTGCATGGGCCGGGTGTCCCGGAAAATTCACTCGCCGCAGCGCAGGGAGCAATCGCGCGCGGGCTGGGGATCGAATGCGATATCCAGCGCAGCCGGGATGGCGCGGCGATGGTGTTTCACGACTGGGAACTCGGCCGGCTGACAGGTGCGGTCGGGATGGTGGCAGAGTTTCTGGCGGACGAACTTGAAACTCTCAGGTTGCTGGAAACAGACGAGCATCCGGTGCGCCTTGAGCAATTTATGGACGCCATTGCGGCGCAGGTTCCGCTGCTGATCGAGATCAAGTCGCAGCCCGGCTACGATGTTCTGCCCACCTGTGTCGAAGTCGCGCGCGTGCTGAGCGGGCGCGAAGGTCAATTCGCCGTCATGAGCTTTGACCCGCGTGTGCCGCAATGGTTTGCCGCCCACGTTCCTGCGATTTGTCGCGGATTGGTGGGCACCGATAGCCTTCCCAATGGTTTTGAAAATGTGTGGCGCAACTCAGACAGTGTGGAACAGGCACAGCCTGATTTTCTGGCAATCGATTGCCGCGATCTCAATCAACCAGATGCGCAGCGATGGCGCGAAGGGGGCCGCCCCTTGCTGTCCTGGACGATCCGCACCGCATTGCAACGCGATATAGCCCGGCCCCAGACCGATGCCCTTGTCGCAGAGGGTGAGGCGCTGGCATGAGCGATGGCGCGCCCTCTCCGGACGAACTGACGGTGCGCATCGCGCCGGGCGTCGGCAGCTTTGACGCGGGCGAATGGAATGCGCTGGGCGGGGATCGCAACCCGTTTGTCTCGCACGAATTTCTCAGCGCGCTGGAAGATTCGGGCAGCGTGGGCGAAGGCACCGGCTGGGATCCCGTCCCCATCGTTATCCAGGACGCGGACGATCGCCTGCTTGCCGCCATGCCGTCTTATGCAAAGGGTCACAGCCAGGGCGAGTATGTGTTTGATCACAGTTGGGCCGATGCCTATCAGCGCGCAGGCGGGCGGTATTATCCCAAGCTTCAGATAGCGGCACCTTTCACGCCCGCCACCGGACCGCGCCTGCTGCTGTCCGATCCATCCCTCGCCCCGCATCTGTTGAGGGGAGCGGAGGCGGTATGCCTGCAAAGCAAGCTGTCATCCGCGCACGCGACCTTCATCGACCCCGATCAACTGGCCTATTTCGAGGCGGGCGAGTGGCTGATGCGGGCCGATCTGCAATTTCACTGGCTGAACCGCGATTACGATACCTTCGACGGTTTTCTGAATGATCTCGCCTCGCGCAAACGCAAGAACCTGCGCAAGGAACGCGAGGCTGCGCGTGCGGGGCTGCGGATAGAGCGGTTGTCGGGCGACGATATCCGGCCCGAACACTGGGATGCGTTCTGGGTGTTTTATCAGGACACCGGCGCGCGCAAATGGGGCACCCCCTATCTGACGCGCGAAGCCTTCCGCCTGATGGGGGAGCGGATGGGGGACCGGATCGTCATGATCCTCGCGCTTGATGGCGCGGTGCCGATTGCGGGCGCACTCAATTTTATCGGCGCAGATGCGCTGTATGGCCGGTACTGGGGTTGCACACACGATGTGCGCTTCCTGCATTTCGAGCTGTGTTACTATCAGGCCATCGACATTGCGATCGAGCTGGGCCTTGGCCGGGTGGAGGCTGGCGCGCAGGGCGGGCACAAATTGGCGCGCGGGTATGAGCCGGTGCAGACATGGTCCGCGCACTGGATCGCTGATCCCGGTTTTCGCGCGGCGGTGGCCGATTTTCTGGAGCGTGAGAGAGAAGGCGTTGCAACGGACCAGATGTTTCTGGACGCGCGCACGCCTTTTAAAAAAGGTGACTGAGCCAGAACATCCAGACCGTCAGGCAGCGCGGCGGCTGTTATCGGCAAGCCATTGGCGCGCGCGGCGCTGGGCCTCGGCGATTTCGCGTGCGGTCATTTCATCGGAGATATCGGCGCGGCACCATGCGGCCTCTTCGTGGCCGCGCGATGCGGCGATGTTGAACCATTTGTGCGCTTCGACCAGATCGCTGGCGACGCCATGGCTACCGGTTGAAAAGATGACGCCCAAATCGAACAATGCGGTGATCCCGCCCGATGCGGCATCGCGCAATGCGCGCGCCACGACCAGTTCCGCTTCCTGTGTCAGGACCGATTGGCAATCCTGCGTCGCAATTGATTTCAGTTCCATTTGATATTCCCCCGTTGCACCAACCCGGTATCAGGCGGCGTGCACGACGGGTTTTGACTATCGTGGTCAACAAAAGGTTAATGGCGGTGCGGATTATTTGTATCGCCGCGAGACGCGAGCGATTTTGCCCACGGCCCAATGTGCAAAGCGTCTTGATAGGGCGGGTAAGCCTGCCTATAGGGCAGCGGCAACGCGACGATTTGCTTGGAAGCAAGCATCCATACGGCATCAATCGGGCGGCGAAACGCGACTGTCAGGTGGAACATGACTTTGACAAGAGGGTCCTATGGCTACCTCCACAGCTGACGAATTCGACATCCTCGACAAGGCAAAGCGCACGCTTGAGCCGGATTACATTCCGAGCGATGACGAAGAATACATGAACGAACGGCAGCAGACCTATTTCAGAATGCTGCTGATCGAATGGAAACGATCAATCCATAATGCAGCGGGGCAGACGCTCCAGTCACTTCAGGACGGCCCCATTCGAGAGGCCGATCTGAATGACCGCGCTTCCAGCGAAACCGACTGGGGCATCGAATTGCGCACCCGCGATCGCCAGCGCAAACTGATTGCCAAGATCGATTCCGCGCTGCGCCGCCTGGATGCAGGCGAATATGGCTATTGCGAAAAGACAGGCGATCCCATCGGCCTCAGGCGGCTGATCGCGCGGCCCGTGGCGACGATGACGGTGGAGGCGCAGGAAGCGCACGAACGCCGCGAGAAAGTCAGCCGCGACGATTGAGCGTGCAGGCGCACCGGGGGCCGATTATCGATTAAGCGCCCGCCCTCCGAACGTTCCAATCTGGGACGGTGAAAATGGAGGCATATCGGGCGTTACAAGTTTTAACGATCCGTTTACTTTGCTCTCTTAGCCCCGATCCATCGCACGCAAGCCAGCGTTTCGGATTGATGCGGTGCTATCGAAATACAGGGCCATTGCACTGCAAGGGCCCTGACAATTGGACTGATTGTAAACTCGCCAAACTGATATCTCATCAGCTAATTTGCAAAAGGAAGGGCGATAATGAGCGGTGTCGAAACACGCAGTGTCACACGTGACAGCCTGTTCCTGCTTGCCATTGTGCGGGTTGAACAACAGACTGACGATCACCGTGTGCGCGTGCGCAACCTGTCCGATGGCGGGATGATGGCCGAAGGCAATATGTTCGTGCAGCGCGGCAACCGGCTTGAGATCGAACTGCGCAATATCGGCAAGGTGCCCGGCAGCGTGGCGTGGGTGCAGGACAACCGCTTCGGCATCGCCTTTGATAACGAAATCGATTCGCAGCGCGCGCGCATTCCCAACCAGAAGGACGATAACCCGGCCGCGACGATCATTCAGTCATCGTGGCAACATCGCGCGCCCACCACCCCTGACCCAAAGACGATGCGCAAGGTCTGACGCGGAGCGATTGCGGCCCAGTTGCCGACCCCGTATCCCATCCCGTTTCGTCCGAAGGCACACCTCACTTGTAATTTGATGCATCTTTCGCTGACGCGGGTCACGCGCTTTGCTAGGCGTGGTCGTACCATGCGACTGTGCGCTCTTCCCCATACTCCGGCCTGTATCGCGGCGATACTGGCTCTTGTGCTCGCCCCGATTGTGGCGGGATGCGGACCGTCCGCGGCCGACGGTCCGGTTCAGGTCGCGATTATCGGAGAGTCCGAAAGTCTGTTCGACTCCGGAACGCGCCTGACGCCCGCAGCGCAGCATCTGCGCGCAGCATCGTTTGAAGGGCTGGTGACGCTGGATGCAGGTGGACAGGTTGTGCCTGCAATTGCCGAGCGCTGGATCATCACCGACGATGGGCTAAGCTATATTTTCCGTATCGGAGAGCGCACCTGGCCCGATGGCGAGCCGATCACCGCAAGCGATATCCGCACCGCTCTGCGCGATCTGATCGAACAGTATGACGGCACGTCGCTGGGGCTGGACCTTGCCAAGGTGACGCAGGTGCGCGCGATGACCGAACGGGTCGTCGAACTGCGTCTGTCCGGTCCGATGCCCGAATTCCTGCGCCTGCTCGCCCAACCCGAAATGGGCCTTGTGAAAAGCGGCAGCGGCGCTGGCCCCATGATCGCATCGCGCGATGACGAAGCCGGGGTGGCAGCACCGCCGCTCGCCCGGCTCAGCGCCTTGCCGCCGCAGGAACGGGGCCTGCCTCAACGGGAGGACTGGGAGGATTCCTCGCGCCCGGTCGCCGTGCGCTCGATGCCCGCAGCGCAGGCGATTGAGGCGTTTTCGCTGGGCGATGTCGATATCCTGATGAACGGGCGGATTGCGGAACTCCCGATGGTCGAACTCGGCCCGCTGTCGCGCGGGACGGTTCAGGTCGATCCGGCACTGGGACTGATGGGGCTGGTGTTCCTCAGCGACAGTGGCGTGCTGTCCGATCCGGCCCGGCGCGAGGCGCTGTCGATGGCGCTGGACCGGGGTGCGCTGATCGAACCGTTCGGTCTGGGCGGCTGGCAGGCAACCAGCTGGATCGTGCCGCGCGATCAGTTCGTCAGCCTGAAACCGCCGCCATCGCGGTGGGAAAGCCTGTCGCTTGCCGAACGCCGCCGCATCGGCGCTGCGCGAATTGCGGCGTGGCGCAGCCAGAGCGGTGAGGGAGAGGTTGTGCTGCGCATCGCCATGCCGCCGGGACCGGGCAGCGATCTGCTGTTTCGCGGTATCGCACGCGCATGGGCCACCATTGGGGTGCGCGCGGTGCAGGTCCGTCCCGGAACCGGGGCCGAGCTGGAATGGCGGGACCGCCTGGCGCGGTATTCATCGCCCCGCTGGTTCCTCAACCAGTTCAATTGCGAGCTGGAGCTTGGCCTGTGTTCGGAGGCTGCCGATGCGCTGGTGCGCGAAACGCTGACCATGACCGATCCCGCGTTGAAGGAGCTGACCTTTAATCGGGCGCAGGCGGTGCTGATTGCGCAGGAGGTTTTCATCCCCCTTGGCGCGCCGGTGCGATGGTCGCTGGTGCGCGGCGCGATCGATGCATATCAGCCCAATCCGTGGGGGTTGCACCCCTTGTTCCCGCTCTCCGGGCCTACCAATTAAGGGAGGCCGGCCAGAACCGGGCCATAGGAATACGACATGAAAACGCCGATCAAACTTGAACCTCTTCCCGGCAGCCAATCCGATGCACGTCCAGAGCGGCCTGAACGGATGGGCTTCAACCTGCCGACCGGCACCGATCCCGCTTCGGTGCGCGCGCGGGTGGAAGCGATGGAAGTGTTGCTGGAGCGCAGTTTTCGCATTCCGGGCACCAATATGCCGGTGGGGCTCGATTCGCTCATCGGGCTGGTTCCGGTGCTGGGCGATATCGTGACCACCGCGCTTGGCGCATACATCGTCTGGGAAGCGCGCAATCTGGGCCTGCCGAAATGGAAACTGATACGCATGGGCGCGAATGTCGCGTTCGACAGCGCGCTGGGGTTGGTCCCGCTGGTGGGCGATGCGGCGGATTTCGTGTTCCGGTCCAACACCCGCAACCTGCGCATCATCAGGAAACATCTGGACAAACATCACCCCGAAACGCGCGTGATCGATGGCTGAACCCGTCACCTATTCCAGCTATCTCGATCTTGAGAAGATCCTGTCTGCACAGCATCCCGCATCGGGTGCGCATGACGAATTGCTGTTCATCATCGTGCATCAGGCCAGCGAGCTGTGGCTGAAACTGTGCCTGCACGAACTGACGCTGGCGCGCACGAATATCGAGGCGGACAATTTGCGCCCTGCGTTCAAGATGCTGGCGCGGGTCGCACGCGCGCAGGCGCAATTGATCCAGAGCTGGGACGTGCTCAGCACCATGACGCCGCACGATTATTCGACCATTCGCCCGCATCTGGGCGGTTCATCGGGCTTCCAGTCGCCGCAATATCGGATGATGGAATTCATGCTGGGCGGGCGTGATGAAAAGCACGCGCGCCTGCATGACAGGACCGGTGATTGGGGCCCGCGGCTGCGCGCCGAAATGGCCCGCGCCAGCCTGTATGATGCCGCCATCGCACTGCTGGTGCGCCGTGGCTTTGCGATTGATGCCAGCGTTGCAGACCGCGCTTCCGATGCGCCTTACACCCCCAACGCCAGCGTCGAGGCTGCGTGGGCGAGCATCTATCGCGATCCGCAAGCGCATTGGGATCTGTATGAACTGGCGGAAAAACTCGTCGATCTGGAATACCATTTTCAGCGCTGGCGGTTTGGCCATCTGAAGACGGTGGAACGGATTATCGGGTTCAAACGCGGCACTGGCGGCACGCCGGGAGTGCCATATCTGGAGGGCGTGCTGAAACAGGCATTCTTCCCCGAACTGCTCAGCGTCAGGACCGCTATATGAGCGGCAGGATTTGGGACATTTCGCAGCCGCTGCGCCCCGGCCTGCCGGTTTGGCCGGGCGACACCGCGTTTACGCAGGCGCGAACGTGGCAGATGGAGGCGGGGTCGCCGGTCAATGTCTCGGCTCTCACGCTCTCCACGCATTCGGGCGCACACGCCGATGCGCCGCTGCATTACAGCGCCACCGCGCCCGATATCGCCAGCGTCGCGTTGGAGCCATATCTGGGTGAGTGTCTGGTGATTGATGCGCGCGGGGCGGGCGCGCTGATCGAGACGGGCGACCTGCCGAACCTTGGCGGAGTGCAGCGCGTGTTGTTCCGCACGTTCGAGCATTTCCCGCACGATGCATGGGAGGATGACACCACTGCTATTGCCCCTGCAACCATCGACTGGCTGGCGGCGCAGGGCGTGCAGCTGGTGGGGATCGACGGCCCGAGTATCGACCCGCAGACATCCAAGGATATGCTGGCGCACAAGGCGGTGTTGAAACACGACATACGCGTGCTGGAAGGGCTGGTGCTGGATGACGTGCCGGAAGGGCGGTACGAACTGATCGCGCTGCCCTTGCCCATTGCGGGCGGCGATGCCTCGCCGGTGCGCGCGATTCTGCGGGAAATCTTATGAACATCGCCCAAAAAGCGCGCGAATTCGATGCGGCGGACCCGCTGGCGCACTATCGCGACAGGTTTATCGTGCCCGAGGGCGTGATCTATCTAGACGGCAATTCGCTGGGCGCCCTGCCGCGAGCAACGCCTGCCGCGATGGCTCGCGTGGTGGAGGATGAGTGGGGCGAGGGGCTGATCCGGTCATGGAACGATGCGGACTGGTTCGACATGGGGGCGCGCGTCGGCGCAAAGATCGCGCCCATGATCGGGGCGCAAACCCGCGAGGTAATCGCGTGCGACACCGTCAGCGTAAACCTGTTCAAACTGATTTCCGCCGCGCTCCACATGCGCCGCGGTGATAACGGGCGTCGCAAGGTGATCCTGTCCGAACCCGGCAATTTTCCGACCGATATCTACATGATCGAAGGGCTGGAGCGGCAGGGTCTGGCGCAACGCCGCCTTGCCGCGCGTGCCGATATCGCTGCGGCGCTGGACGATGATGTCGCCCTGTTGATGCTGACCCACGCGCATTACAAGACCGGCGAGCTGTTCGATATGGCTGCGCTGACCCGCGCTGCGCACGATGCGGGCGCGCTGGTGCTATGGGATTTGTCGCACAGCACAGGCGCGCTGCCGGTGGACCTGAATGGCGCGGGCGCAGACTTTGCCACGGGTTGCGGCTATAAATATCTTTGTGGCGGGCCGGGCGCGCCCGCATTTGCCTACGTGGCGCAGCGCCATCTGGCCGACCTCAAACAACCGCTGACCGGCTGGTTCGGCCATGCGCGCCCGTTCGCATTTTCCGATGATTACGAACCCGCGCCCGGCATCGAGCAATTGCAATGCGGCACGTCCCCCGTGCTCGGTCTGACTGCGCTGGAGGTAGGCGTGGACCTGATCGCGGAAATCGGTGTCGATCGGTTGCATGGCAAATCGCAGGCGCTATCGGAATTCTTTCTCGAAGCGTTGGGCGAACACGGCCTGACGCTCGATCTTGTAAGCCCGGCTGACAGCGCGGCGCGCGGCAGCCAGCTGTCGTTTCGCCATCCCCACGCCTACGCCATCTGCCAGGCTTTGATCGCGCGCGGCGTCATCGGCGACTTTCGCGATCCGGACATCCTGCGGCTGGGCTTTGCGCCTGCTTATCTGCGGTTTGCCGATATGGCAGAGGCTGCGCGCCATCTTGCCGAGATCGTGCAGAGCGGCGAATGGCAGGGCGACGCTTTCAACCAGCGTGCGCGCGTAACCTGAGCGGCACCTGATCGGACGCTGCGGTGCATCATTTGATAATGCAGGGAACAACCGACCAGCTATTGCCCTCTTTTGGCGGAGGATCGCATGGACGAATACACGCTTACCTACTCGGCGGACGAGATCGGCACCGAATCGACTGTGACGTTTTTCGCGCATTCGACGGCCAATGCACTGACCCTTGCACGCGAGGCTGCCAGCGGCGATTGGGCCGTGCTGTCAACCAGAGGCAGGACTGTCTGCCGGATGCGATTGGTTGAAGACAGCGGCGTCTGGTTGGTCGAACCCCTGCGCGAGACAAACATGAGCCAGTTTGCGCCGGCTGAATGTGCAGGCGGATCGGGCATGGCAGCGCGATAACGGCCTGCTATTCGTCAAACCAGTCCAGATTGAGGTCTTCGTATCGGTCAGTGAATTGACCCAATTCGATCAGCCGTGGCTTGTCCAGGATCCGGGTGCCGCCGCTCACCCGTTCGATCAATCCCTCGTTAATGAACTGCCGGAACAGCCGGCTTACCTGCACCTCTGTCAGCCCGATCGTCTCGCCGATCTGGGCCTGCGTCAGTCCCAGGTTGAATTGATCCAGTGACGGATCGGCCAGCAGGTTGCGACGTGCCTCGATTTCGAGAATCAGCGAGGCGAGCCGTGACCGTCCACGCGTCCGCCCGACGGAGACCAGCCGATCGTTGAGGATCGCACCCTCCATCGCGGCAAAGGTATAGAAAATCGCGGCTACACGCGGCGACGAAACGAAAGCATCCACCAGCTTGCTGCGCGGGAAGAGATACAGCACGGAAGGCTCATTGACGGTAATCGTGTGCGTCGCGTGATCGAACGGGATGTTGGCCGTTCCCACAATATCGCCGGCAAAATAAAGCCGTGTGATCGCTCGGACACCGCTGGGCAGGTCATTGGAGGCGAACAGACGCCCCTTCTCGACGATGTAAAGCTGGTCCGGTTCATCGATTTCGCTGGCAACCAGATCGGTGCCCGCTTCGTAGCTGCGCCGGGTCAGGGCAAGCCCCCTGAATACTTCCTGTTCGTCGGGCCGAAGGTCGGTCAGCTTCCCATATTTCGCAAGCAATTCTTTCAACGCCTGGTCCCCTCCCGCGCGATCCGTTTGTCTTTGCTGCGCTATATCCGGGGAAGGGCGGGATGTCCAAGCTTGAGCGTAGATAGACGGTCAGGCAGCGGTGCGTTCGCGCAATTCCACCATGCGATCAGCCAGCGGGTACAACTCATCGTTCTCCCGCGTGATCCGCCGTTCGAGCGCGTACAGGACCAGCGCAGCCTCCGTGCGGAACCCTTCGACATCACCCAGTATCGCGCTGCCGCTCCGCCAGCGGCCTGCAAATTCGGTGTAAGTGGCGGCCAGTCCGCCCATTTCCATGGCAAAATCGCGGGCAATGCGCGCAGCGTCCGCATCGCCCGAAGCCTCCATTCGGGGATACAGCGACCTGTCCTCCGCCGCGAGATGGACGGTCAGCAATCCGGTCATCTTGCCGAGGATCAGCGCGCAGGTGCGCGCCTGAGCGTCGGTTTCGATGGTCGCCATAGCATGAAACAGTTGGGCAGAAAGGGTTTGCAGCGCCTCGTGCTGACGGCGCAGGGTGGTGGTTCTTTGCATAGGTGGCTCGGCCAGGGTTCTTTCGTTGATGGGGTCAAACCGTGTTGGCCCACCGCATCGCAAGGAACCCCTGCCGCGCCCTAGGTATCGCACCGTATGCCTGTTCTGGCGGGCGACGGTGCAAGCAAAATGCCTGCAGCCGTCAGGCCTCCAGCTCGATGTCCCAATAAAGCCAATCGCGCCATGTTTCGTGCAGGTGGTTTGGCGGGAACAGCTTGCCATGCTGTTGCAATTGCCAACTGGTCGGGCGGATCGGTGCGCGGCGCACCGGCATATGCGCCTGTTTGGGCGTGCGCCCGCCCTTTTTCATATTGCACGGCGCGCAGGCGCTGATGATGTTCTCCCACGTGGTCTTGCCGCCCAGGCGGCGCGGGATCACATGGTCGAACGTAAGATGGTCGCCGCTGCCGCAATACTGGCAGGAAAAGCGATCACGCAGGAACACGTTGAAGCGGGTAAAGGCGGGAAATTCGCTTTGCCGAACATATTGCCGCAGCGCGATGACGCTGGGAATTTTCATGTCGAGACTGGGCGAATGCACCTCGCGATCATAGCTGGCGACGATGTCCACACGGTCCAGAAACACCGCCTTGATCGCGGTCTGCCATGGCCACAGGCTCAGCGGGTAATAGGACAGAGGCGTGTAATCCGCGTTGAGCACAAGCGCGGGGCAGGCCGACAGATTGCGTGTCGGATCCTCTTGGGCGGGGCGAAATTTCGCCGCTACATCGATCAGTTCGGCTCTGAACACGGTTCGCGTTCCTTCCTGATTGAATCCATCTTGCCGTGGCAACAAAAAGAGTCAAACCCATGACAGGTACGCTATCCCCGGCGAGTTTTCGTCAGACCCTGCAACGAAGATACGCAGATCGGCGCTCGATTGGCGCAGAGTGCATGATTGTGGCAGGGGATAAGGCGTGAAAACCGTCACCCGATTTGCTCCCAGTCCCAACGGCCCGCTGCATCTGGGTCATGCCTTTGCGGCGATCGTGGCCCATGACGAGGCTGGGCTGCGCGGCGGGCAGTTTCTGCTGCGGATCGAGGATATCGACGGCCCGCGATCGCGCCCCGAATTCGCAGATGCGTTTCGCCGCGATCTGGAATGGCTGGGCCTCGAATGGCGCGAAGTGCCCGCGCAGTCGACCCGGCTGGACAGTTATCGCGCCGCCGCGGACCGGTTGCTGGCGGACGGGCTGCTGTATCGCTGCTCCTGCACAAGGCGAGAAATTGACGCGCTGCCAGAGCGGATTGGGCCGGACGGCTCGGCATACCCCGGATCGTGCAAGGGTCGATGCGCGGAAGGAAGCGATAACGAGCCTTCTGCCCTGCGGCTCGATCTGGATGCCGCCCTGCCTCGCGCGGGCGACCTGTTCTGGCACGATGAGATCGCGGGCAGGCAAGCGGCAGACCCGCGCGACTTTGGCGATGTTGTGCTGGTGCGCAAGGATTTGCCCGCCAGCTATCACCTTGCCGCGACGCTGGACGATGCGGCGGACGGCATCACACTGGTCACGCGCGGAACCGATCTGTTCGCCTCCACTCATGTCCACCGTCTGTTACAGCATCTGCTGGATTTGCCCGTGCCCCAATACCTGCATCACGGCCTGATAATGGCTGAGGACGGGCAAAAACTGTCGAAAAGCCGCGCCTCGCCGCCGCTGTCCGCCCGGCGCGAAGCGGGCGAGAACGGGCGCGCGCTGGCCGAGAAATTGCGCGCCGCAGCGGATAAGGACTGGAACCTGACCGGTGAGGGACTATTTGAACAGCCATGAACTATTTTCTCTTTGCCGTCCTCGCCGTCCTGTGCGCTCTGGTGGTAATCTCGCTGGTGCGCGGGGTGATCGCGTTTCTGCAAACAACGCGGATCGACCTTGAAACCGGCGAGGGTGAAACCGCCACCGATATGCAGCTTGCACAGAACAAGGCGATGTTCGCGCGCATCAAATATCAGGGTCTGGCGATTGCCGTGGTTGCGATCATCCTGTTGCTGGCGCAAGGCGGAAGCTGACGCGACGCACCATCCCCGCTCCGCCGGGACCACCACACAGGCAGCACAATGGTAAAGCTCAACAAGATTTACACCCGCACGGGCGATGATGGCACGACCGGACTGGTCGATGGATCACGTACCGCCAAACACTCCGCCCGGATCGACGCAATTGGCCGGGTGGATGAGGCGAACAGCGCGATCGGCCTTGCCCTTGTGGCGATTGCCGACGCGGCGCAGCGCGCGATGCTCACACGTATCCAGAACGATATGTTCGATCTGGGCGCGGATCTGGCCACGCCTGCGGCAGACGGAGACTTCACCCCTTCGGAAATGGTCCTGCGGATGGTCGCGGCGCAGGCCGAATGGATCGAGGGGCAGATAGATGCCCTGAACGATCGGCTTGAGCCGCTGACCAGCTTTATCCTGCCCGGCGGCAGCGAAGCGGCAGCGCGCGTCCACGTGGCCCGCGCCAGCACTCGCGCGGCGGAACGCGCGATGACCGCGCTGGCGGGGGAAACCTCCGTCAACCCTGCGGCACTTATGTATATAAACCGCCTGTCCGATCTGCTGTTCGTGCTGGCGCGGGTCGTCAATGCCGATGGCGTAGACGACGTAAAGTGGGTTCCGGGCGCCAACCGTTAAACGGCGCCTATCCGACATCCTCACAACGCGCGCGCTAACTCACTAGCCAATTGCCGCGCCCGCCGCTATCGACCTTTGCTGCACTTGCGAAGGAATTGCTGCCATGCACAATATTGCCGTTATCGGAGCTGGTCAGATGGGAACCGGCATCGCCCAGACCGTTGCTGCCAATGGTATGGGTGTTATGTTGGCCGATATCGACCTTGCCCATGCGCAGGGCGGCAAGGACCGCATTGATCAGGCGGTGGCCAAATTGGTCGGACGCGGCAAGATGGAAGCGGCCGCAGCGCAGGCGCTACTCGACCGCGTGACCCCGGTTGCCGATTACGCCCCGATGGAAGCCGCCGACCTCATTATTGAGGCCGCGACCGAGAAAGAGCCGGTCAAGCAGGCAATTTTTGAGTCAGCAGGTAAAGTGTTGGGTCAGGGCGCGATCATGGCCTCTAACACCAGTTCCATCCCGATCACGCGCATGGCCAACCACTCGCCCGATCCCTCCCGCTTTATCGGGTTGCATTTCTTCAATCCGGTGCCGGTGATGGGCCTTATCGAGGTGATCCCCGGCCTCGCCACCGCGCAGTTGACAACCGACCGGGTGGTCGCTTTTGCCGAAGGGCTGGGCAAGGAGGTTGTGCTGAGTCAGGATGAACCCGGCTTTGTCGTCAACCGCATCCTGCTGCCGATGATCAACGAGGCGGTGTTTGTGCTGGGCCAGTCGACCGCGGGTATCGAGGATATCGACAAGGGTTGCAGGCTTGGCCTCAATCACCCGATGGGACCGCTGCAACTGGCGGATTTCGTGGGTTTGGACACCTGCCTCGACATCATAAAGGTGCTGTACAAGACCACGCGCGACAGCAAGTACCGGCCCGCGCCGCTGCTGGTAAAATATGTCGAGGCCGGCTGGCTGGGGCGCAAGACCGGGCGCGGCTTCTATGATTACACCGGCGAAGTGCCCGTCCCCACGCGGTAAAGCGGTTCGGAACCGCAGGGGCAGCGCATCCGTTGGTCATGCAAAGGAGATTTTGTATGACCGATAAAACCAAACCCGCCCAAAACCCGGTAAGCCAGGAAGAACGTCTGGCGGGCCTGGCCCCCGAAACGCATAACGATGAACAGGATGACCACCGCGCGCAAGCGCAGGAAGTGGCAGAACAGGCGTTGCACGGCACGCACAGCAAGCCGGGCGGCACCGAAAGCCGCAAGCCGGCCTCTCCGGGTGTCGACAATGTCGCCGGAAGCGAGACCGACCTCATCGATCAGATGCGCAAGATGGAAGAAACCGGTATCATCGATAACGGCGCGTTCGCGGGGGAACCGGCTCACGATGACGAAGAACAGACCACCCGCGACAATTGATGCCTGACAGGCGAAACGCGGCGAACGTGTCAGTGTGGGAGTTCACCGAGGCTCGTTCGTCGCTCCGCCCTTCTCGACCGTAGTGGAGGCTTCGTCGGCCTTGATTTTGTCCCCCTGCACTGGCTTTACATCGCGAGCGGGTGACGGATTGAAGCCGCTGGTATCCGCAATCAGATCTTCATCGCTGGCAAACCCGACGACGACTTCGGGTTCGCCCGCTCCAGATGCGGTAATCGCGACATTGCCCTGCGCATCAATCGGCCCACCATCCGATATGGTATAATCGCCGGTGCCAGAGCTTTCGACAGGTTGGGCGTCTGCCTCACTGTAAGCAACCTCACCCGCATTGCCCGGAATAAAGTGATCGCCGAGCATGCTCACGACCAGCGCCGCACCAACGGTGACGATGCCGGCGAAAGCGAGGGCAGCTTTGCTGTTTGCGAAAAGTGCGACTGTCATACCTGCGGGATACCGGAAAACCGGTTAAGGATTGGTGGAGTTATCCGCCGTCCGAAAGATCGCGTTTCAGATCATACAACAGATCAAGCGCCTCTCTCGGAGAGAGCGCATCGAGATCGGCTGCGGCAAGACGGTCTGCCAGCTTTTGCGCCGGGCTTTGCGTGGTTTGCGCTGGCTGCGCGGCGGCGGCGAACAGAGGCAATTCGCCAAGGCCAGCGGCGATGCCGCCGGTTTCCTCGCGCGTTTTTTCCAACCGCTCCAGCACAGATTTCGCCCGCGCGACGACCTGTTGCGGCACGCCCGCCAGTTTCGCCACGGCAAGGCCATAGGAGCGATCCGCCGGTCCTCGCGCCAATTCGTGCAGCAACATCAGTTCGCCCTTCCATTCGCGCGCGCGGACGTGATGCAGCGACAGCGCCTCGCAGGTTTCTGCCAGCCGGGCGAGTTCGTGATAGTGCGTCGCGAACAGGCAGCGGCAGGCAATCGTCGAATGAACCGCCTCTACCACAGCCCACGCCAGCGCTACCCCGTCATAAGTCGAAGTGCCGCGCCCGACCTCGTCCAGGATCACGAAACTGCGGTCCGTCGCCTGCGCCAGAATAGCGGCGGTTTCGACCATTTCGACCATGAAGGTGGAGCGCCCGCGCGCAAGGTTATCCGATGCGCCCACCCGGCTGAACAACCGATCCACCATCCCGATCCGCGCGGCCTGCGCGGGAACGAAGCAGCCCGCCTGCGCCATCAGCACGATGAGCGCGTTCTGGCGCAGAAAGGTCGATTTGCCGCCCATGTTCGGACCGCCGATGAGCCACAGCCGATTGTCCGGCGACAGGGCGCAATCATTGGCGACGAACCGGTCGCCCGTTTTTGCCAGCGCAGCCTCCACAACGGGATGCCGCCCGGCGATGATTTCCATGGCTCGATCCTCGGTGATTTCGGGCGAACACCAGTCGCCCTCGCTCGCGCGTTCGGCATTGCCCGCGGCCACGTCGATCCGCGCGATCGCGGCGGCGGTGGCGGCGATGGCCTCGCGCGCGTCGGCAATCGCGCTCACCATCTCCTCGAAATGCGCGTCCTCCGCGGCGAGCGCGTGTCCGCCCGCCTCGGCGATGCGGCTGGCCTCTTCGTGGAGGGACAGCGAATTGAACCGCACTGCGCCCTTCATTGTCTGGCGATGGGTGAAGCCGCTGTCCGCCTCCATCAAGGCATCGGCGTGGCGGCTGGGCACTTCGATGAAGTAGCCAAGCACGCCGTTGTGCTTTATCTTCAGGCTGGAGATGCCCGTCTGGTCGCGATAGCGCGCCTCCATCGCGGCAATCGCGCGGCGGGCATTGCCCGATGTGGCACGCAATTCATCCAGCCCCGCGTCATAGCCATCGGCGATATATCCCCCGCCCGAACGCTCCGTGGGTGGGGAGGGGACCAGCGCGCGGCAAAGCCAGTCGATCAGCGCGCCATGCCCACCAAGCGCGGGCAGCAGCGTATCGAGCAGGGCGGGGCGGTCGGGCATCCCGGCGAGGCCGGTCTGTATCCGCTTCGCCTCGGCCAGACCGTCGCGCACCTGCCCCAGATCGCGCGGACTTCCGCGCCCCGCAACCAGCCGCCCCAGCGCCCGTCCCAGATCGGGCAGCGCGCGCAGCAGATCGCGCAAGCTTGCGCGTTCCATCGGGCGATCATGCAGATACTGCACCAGCGCCAGCCGATCGGTGATGGCCTGCACATCCAACAGCGGGGCGGAGAGGTCTTCGGCCAGCATCCGCGATCCCGCCCCGGTCGAACAGCGATCCAGCGTCGCCACCAGACTGCCCTTGCGGCCCCCGGTCGCGCTTTCGAGGATTTCGAGGCTGGTGCGGGTCGCCTCGTCCATCACCATCGCCGCGCTGGTCCGGCGCATTTCCGGCGGCAGCAGCAGCGGCAGGGTGCCGCGCCCGACATGGTCGAGATAGGCGATCAGTCCGCCCGCCGCTGCGCACATCGCCCGGCTGAAATCGCCAAACCCGTCCAGCGTCGCAACGCCGTGGAGGCTGCGCAACCGCTCCGCACCGGCATCGCTGTCAAACGCGCGGCGATCGTGGAAAGAGGCGTCTTCGGGCGCGTTATGCTCCCACCCTTCCGGCAAAACGACCTCGCTGGGGCAAAGCCGCGCCAGCTCCGCGCCCAGCAGGTGCGGTGCGGCCTCCGCCAGCACCATCGCGCCGGTCGAGACATCGACCGAGGCGATGCCGATGGTCCCGCGCACATCGGCCAGCGCCACCAGCACATTGGCGCGGTGCGGTTCCAGCAGTGCCTCTTCGGTGAGGGTGCCGGCGGTGACGAAGCGCACAATATCGCGCTTTACCAGCACCTTCGACGATGGACGACCTTCGGCTTTGGCGCGAGCCTTTGCCTCGTCCGGCGTTTCGATCTGTTCGGCGATGGCGACCCGTTCGCCCGCCTTGATCAGGCGCGCAAGATACCCCTCTGCCGAATGCACCGGCACGCCGCACATCGCCACCGGTTGCCCTGCGTGTTCGCCCCGGCTGGTGAGCGCGATATCGAGGATCGAAGCGGCGCGGCGGGCATCATCAAAAAACAGCTCGAAAAAATCGCCCATGCGATAGAACAGCAGCGATCCGGCGGCCTGTTCCTTGAGCGCCAGATACTGCTCCATCATCGGGGTCGGCCCGGAGGCTTTGGTGGAAGATGCAGAAGCGGCCATTGCGCCTGCCCTACCAAGCCTTGCGCGATTCGGCATGGCGCGCGGCGGTCTCTATCCCCGGTCGGGCGTACCCCTACCCGGCCACGATCACGCGATGATGTCGCAAAGCCTCTATAACTTCCCTGCAATGCGCGTTAGGCGGGCGCGGCAGAGGGATTTAACAGGAGAGTTTGATGGCAGGCGGGAACGGCGACAGTAACGGGGGCGACAGCAGCGGTATCAAGGACGCAGAAGCCAACCCGCGCAAAGGCGGTTTTACCGCTCGCGAGGCGCTGTTCTATCACGAGACGATCCGCCCCGGTAAGCTGGAGATCGTCGCGACAAAGCCGATGACATCGCAGCGCGATCTCAGCCTGGCCTACTCGCCCGGCGTCGCCGCTCCGGTGGAAGCCATCGCTGAAGATCCCTCGCTCGCCGCGCGTTACACGGCCAAAGCCAATCTTGTCGCGGTCATTTCCAACGGCACCGCCATCCTTGGTCTTGGCAATCTGGGCGCGCTGGCATCCAAGCCTGTGATGGAGGGCAAGGCGGTGCTGTTCAAACGCTTCGCCGACGTCGATTCGATCGATATCGAGCTGGATACCGAAGATCCCGAAGCCTTCATCAACGCGGTCGCCCTGATGGAGCCGACCTTTGGCGGCATCAACCTTGAAGATATAAAGGCGCCCGAATGCTTCATCATCGAAGCTGCGCTGCGCGAGCGCATGAACATTCCTGTCATGCACGATGATCAGCACGGCACCGCGATCATCACCGCCGCCGGATTGCTGAATGCCTGCCATCTGACCGGGCGCGAAATCAAGGACGTGAAGGTCGTGGTCAACGGCGCGGGTGCGGCAGCGATTGCCTGCACCGAACTGATCAAGGCGATGGGCGTGCGCCATGACAACGTCATCATGTGCGATCGATCCGGCCCGATCACGCCGGGGCGCGAGGGCATGGACCAGTGGAAAAGCGCCCATGCCGTCGCCACCGATGCGACCTCGCTGGAAGAGGCGCTGGATGGTGCGGACATCTTCCTTGGCCTGTCGGCGGCAGGCGCGCTGAAGCCTGAATGGGTGCGCAAGATGGCCGACCGGCCGATCATCTTCGCAATGGCCAATCCAGTGCCCGAAATCATGCCGGACGAGGCCAAGGCCGTGCGCCCCGATGCGATCATCGCCACCGGGCGCAGCGATTTTCCCAATCAGGTCAACAATGTATTGGGTTTCCCCTTCATCTTCCGCGGCGCGCTGGATGTGCAGGCCACCACGATCAACGAGGAGATGAAGGTCGCCGCCGCGCAGGCCATCGCCGAACTCGCGCGCGAACGCGTGCCAGAGGAAGTCGCCGCCGCATATGGCAAGAACCAGAAATTCGGCACCGATTACATCATCCCCGCCCCGTTTGACCCGCGCCTGATCGAGGTCGTTTCATCCGCGGTTGCGAAAGCAGCGATGGATTCGGGCGTTGCCAGATTGCGGATCGAGGATTTCGACGCCTATCGCGTAAAGCTGCGCAGTCGCCTCAATCCGACGACTTCGGTGCTGACCGGCGTGTATAACGAGGCGAAGAACAATCCCAAGCGGATGGTATTTGCCGAGGCGGAAGAGGAGGTGGTGCTGCGCGCCGCGATCCAGTTCCGCGATTTCGGATACGGCACGCCGATCCTTGTTGGTCGGACAAAGGCGGTGCTGGACAAGTTGCACCAGCTTTCGGTCAGCGATCCCGGCAGTTTTGAAATCCAGAATTCGGCCGACAGCGAGCACGTGCCCGCAATGGTCGATTTCCTGTACAAACGTCTGCAACGGCGCGGTTATACCGAGCGGGACGTGCGCCGCATGGTCAATCAGGAACGCAACGTGTTCGCCGCCCTGCTGGTGGCGCTGGGGCATGGCGACGGGCTTATTTCGGGCCTTACACGCACCTATGCTCAGACCGCGCGCGAGGTGAACCTGGTGCTGGACAAGAAGAAAGGCGCGCTTCCGTTCGGCATTCACATGATGATCGGCAAGAATCACACGACCTTCCTTGCCGATACCACGATCAACGAACGTCCCACGTCAGAAGAACTGGTCTATATCGCCAAGGAAACCGCCGTAGTCGCGCGCCGCATGGGCCACGAACCGCGTGTTGCCTTCCTGTCCTATTCGACGTTCGGCAATCCATCCGGCCAATGGCTCAACAACATTCGCGAAGCGGTGGCGATCCTCGACCGCGAAGAGCCGGGCTTTGAATACGAAGGTGAAATGGCACCCGACGCCGCGCTCAATCCCAAGGTGATGGCTCTGTATCCGTTCAGTCGCCTGTCAGCGCCCGCCAATGTGCTGATCATGCCCGGTCTGCAATCGGCCAACCTGTCGGCCAAGTTGCTGCGCGAACTGGGCAGCAATGCGACCATCGGGCCGATGCTGCTGGGGATGGAGAAACCGGTGCAAATCGCTCCGATGACCGCGCTGACGCCCGATGTGCTGACGCTCGCCGTGCTGGCGAGTGCGGGCGTGGTAGCCTGACGCATGTTAGCGCTTGAATATTAGCGCATACGAAAAAGGGGTCCGACCATGCCGGCCGGACCCCTTTTTTTGTTATCTAGCCGATAGGTTCGGCTGTCTGGATAGCGTTAGGCCATCGCTTCCTTGTTGACTTCGCCGGTGGCGATATCGGTCATCGTGCGATCGCCATCATAGGTGTTGTCGAGGCAGGTCTGCAGCGTCTTTGCATCGTCCTTGAGACCCAGACGCTTTGCAAACGCGACGACGGTGCCATAGCCAGCAAGACCATAATGGGTCATGCGCTGATACTGCGCGATGATCGAGGCATCCAGCACGTCCGCGTCGGGAATGTCCGCTTCGAGCACATGAGCCTTCACTTCCTTGACCAGACCCTCCATGCCCTTGCAGAATTCGCCGGTGGGATCTTCGCCATGGCCCTTGATGATCTTGCCGACGTGCTCAATGCCTTCGCCAATTCCATCTACGCCCGCCTTGAGAGCATCTTTCAGCGACTGCGAGCTGGCTTTCTCGTGCAGCTTCTTGGTCGCTTCAAGCGATTGCTTGTTTGCGCTGTAGATGTCCTGCAGCTGATCGATGTAAAGGTCTTTGAGGGTTGCGATAGTCATTGTAATCACCTTTTTAATTCGTGTTCACTGTATGACTTACCTACGGCCCTGCCGCCTGATCGTTCCAAAACATAAAGGCCATTATGGTCCCACACGACAAGCTGCAACGCTGGCGCGATAAACCGTGTCGAACGGCAAGTTGCGCGTTACCTCCGCCGGAAACGAAAGTACCAGACCTCGTGCCCGAAGACTTCGCGGGCCTTGGTCTCGTAACGGGTTTTGCACCAGCCAGACGGGCGGTTCTGCCAGTCCGAGGGACGATCGACCACCCATTCGAACTGATCCCCGAACCGCTGCATCACCATCAGTGCGTGGCGCAGATAGATTGCGTGGTCGGTGCCAAAGCGGAACTCGCCCCCCGGTTTCAGCTTGTCCGCGATCAGGCGTACCGGGCCATCGTTCATCATCCGCCGCTTGGCATGTTTGTTCTTGGGCCATGGATCGGGGTGCAGCAGATACACCATCGTCAGCGTGCCGTCGGGCACGCGCTCCAGCACTTCCAGCGCATTGCCGTGATACAGGCGGACATTGGGCAGTCGCTGATCCTCAATATGCGTCAGCGCCTGCGCCACGCCGTTAAGGAACGGTTCGGCCCCGATGAACCCGTGATTGGGCAACAGGTCGGCGCGATAGGCAAGGTGTTCACCCCCGCCAAAGCCGATCTCGAAATGCAGCGGACAATCCTCGCCAAACAGCGCGCGCGCCGTAACGGGCCCCTCGGCGGGCACCGCGATTTTTGGCAGCAACTCATCCACGAGCCGTTGTTGCCGCGCGCGCAGCGGTTTGCCGACGCTGCGGCCATACAGCCGACTGAGCGTGGTGGGGTCGCCTTCCTTGAATGCGGTCATGGGCGGGTCAATTGGCGGGCCGGGGACAAATTGTCCAGAGCGTTGCGCAGCGAACCAAATACCTTGAGCAACCGGACCAATGCCCGCTAGGGCGCGCGGCGATGGAACACATCACGCAACTTTTCGCCGAGCAGGCGCTGTGGGTGCAATCGCTGATCGCGCTGGCATTGCTGGCGGCGGCTGCGCTGGCGGTTAATTTCGTGCTCAAGAAAGTGATCCTGCGCGCCGCCGCGCCGTATCTGGACACCACCACGCAGACCACGGACAAGGCCGCGGCCTCCCTCGCCACAGTCATCCCGCTGTTGATCATCGCGCGCGGGATCGCGGCGGTGCCCAATCTGCCCGAAGAGGTGGTGACAGGCGTGCGCAACGTTGCGCAGGCGCTGATCGTGCTGTCGATCGCCGTGGCACTCGTACGGCTGCTGGCTTACGCAAACGAACTGTACGAACGGCTGCCCCGGTCGAAAAACCGCCCGATCAAGGGCTTTGTTCAGGTGGTAAAGATCATCGTCCTGTGCGGCGCGGCGATCATCATGATTGCCGTGTTGATCGACCAGTCCCCGCTGCTGCTGTTGTCGGGACTTGGCGCAATCACGGCGGTGCTGGTGCTGGTGTTCAAGGACACGATCCTGAGCCTTGTCGCCAGCGTGCAGCTGACCACTCAGGATATGCTGCGCGTGGGTGACTGGATCACCATGCCCGGCATGGAAGCCGATGGCGACGTGATCGATATCTCGCTGCACACGGTAAAGGTCCAGAATTTCGACAAGACCATCACCACCATCCCGACACACCGCATGGTGTCCGATTCGTATCGCAACTGGCGCGGTATGGCAGAGGCGGGCGGGCGCCGGATCAAACGGTCGCTGGTGATCGACCAGAATTCAATCCGGTTCCTGAGCGCGGATGAGGTGGCAGACCTCAGCCGGTTCAAGATCCTAAAACCCTATCTTGAGCGCAAGCGCGCGGAGATCGAGGGCTGGAACGCTGCCGAACTGAAAGGCGAGGATGCGCCCGTCAACGCGCGGCGGCTGACCAATATCGGTACGCTGCGCGCCTATATTATCGCCTATCTGCAATGGCATGAGCGGATCAACGACGCATTTACACTGCTGGTGCGCCAGCTGGAGCCCGGACCGCAAGGGCTGCCGTTGGAGATATACTGCTTCACCGATACGACCGTATGGGCCGAATATGAGAGCATCCAGGCCGACATTTTCGACCACATGCTGTCAATCGTGCCGGAGTTTGACCTGCGCGTGTTTCAGACGCCGACGGGTCTGGACCTCCACAGCGCGATCACGCCGGGCGATAAGGGCCGCGCAATCAGTTGAGCGCGCTCCAGATGCCATAGAAACTGGTGGCCGTCAGCGCGGTGCCAACTAGGATCAGCATTGCCTTGGGCGAGACGCGCTTTGCCGCCACCGCGCCGATTGGAGCAGCCATTACGCCGCCGATCAGCAGGCCCAGCGTCGCTCCAACGACATCGGCAATGCCCAGCTTGAAAATGAAAGTCGCTGAAATTGCCACTGTGAGAAAAAATTCGACTGCGCTCACTGTGCCCACAACCTTGCGCGGTTCGGCACCTTGCAACAACAGGTTCGACGTGACGACCGGCCCCCATCCGCCGCCGCCCGCGGCATCGAGAAAGCCTCCGATCAGGCCGAGCGGGGCCACCCGGCGCGCGACCTTGATCTTCGGCGGATACAGCACCCCGCGCACCAGCAGATAGATGCCGATCAGCGCCAGATAGCCGAGCACAAACGGTTTGGCCGCGCCTGCATCGATGGAGGACAGCAGATACGCTCCGGTGACCCCGCCGATGATGCCGGGTATCAGCAGCCGCGCGAACAGGGACCGGTCGATATTGCCGCTGACCAGATGGCTGATGCCCGATGCCGCCGTGGTGAAGCATTCAACCACGTGCACACGCTGCGACGCGAGGGCGGGCGGCATACCCATTACGCCGACAAGCAAGGAGTTTGTAATCACCCCGAACGCCATTCCCAGCGCGCCGTCGACCAATTGCGCGGCAAAGCCGATGGCGATGAAGGGCAAAAGCTCGGCAAAAGCCGCAAGAAAACCGTCCACCGCTGATCTTTCGAGGTTGTGCAGCGTTAATTACAACCGATCCGGTCCGGATCAAAACTAATTGTACGGTGCGCAAATGACAGCGGTGCGGACCTCACATCAGAACGCCCGAGGCGTGGCCCCGGGCGCTGGTACTCAGGAGACTGAACGTTATAGGCTGAGCGGCAACGGATCGGCTCCGATCCGCAAGCGCGACCGCGCGTCGCGGCCCCTGCCGCGCCCCCTCGGAGCGTCGGCGAAGCCGTTAGCGCGAGAGAAATTCCCGGATTCCCTGCGATCCGCAAGGCCGACCGGCCGCCGCGCATTTAGCGCGAAAGCCATGGGGCCGGATGGCCCCGCCGGCGCTTGAGGCGAAACAAATCCCCGGATCGCCCGCGATCCGCAAGCGCGACCGCGCGTCGCGGCCCCTGCCGCGCCCCCTCGGAGCGTCGGCGAAGCCGTTAGCGTGAGAGAAATTACGCCGCTTCGGCTTCTTCGTTGGGATCGCGCAGCACATATCCGCGGCCCCACACAGTCTCGATATAGTTTTCACCACCGCATGCGAGGCTCAATTTCTTGCGCAGCTTGCAGATGAACACGTCGATGATCTTGAGTTCGGGTTCGTCCATGCCGCCATACAGGTGGTTGAGGAACATTTCCTTGGTGAGCGTGGTGCCCTTGCGCAAGCTGAGCAGCTCAAGCATCGCATATTCCTTGCCGGTCAGGTGAACGCGGGCGCTGTCGACTTCGACGTTTTTCGCATCGAGGTTAACTGCCAGCTTGCCGGTGCGGATAACCGACTGGCTGTGGCCCTTGGAACGGCGGACAACAGCATGAATGCGCGCAACCAGTTCTTCACGGTGGAACGGCTTGGTCACGTAATCGTCTGCGCCAAAGCCGAAGCTGCGGATCTTGCTGTCCATTTCGGCAATGCCGGAAAGGATCAGGACCGGCGTCTGCACTTTGGCAACGCGGAGCTTCTTCAGCACATCATAGCCGTGCATATCGGGCAGATTCAGGTCCAGCAGGATGATATCGTAATCATACAGCTTACCCAGATCGAGGCCTTCCTCACCCAGATCGGTCGAATAGACATTGAACCCCTCAGTCGTGAGCATGAGCTCAATCGCCTTGGCGGTTGTCGGCTCGTCCTCAATCAACAACACTCGCATTGCCGGTCCCCTAATTGCCCCAGTCGCTCGACCGGATGGTCTGTAACGTCTCGTTCAGACGTGTTGCCATGTATTAACCACACAAGGTCTGAACGGAAAAGGTTAATTATGCGTAAACCTAAGTGTTTGCGCGGGGGTGCGAGGCGGAAAAGCCGCGCAACTACAAACCGCTCATTTTTTTGGCGCGGCGGCGCTGCGCGCTGGAACCGATGCCGATGGCCTCGCGGTATTTCGCGACAGTGCGGCGGGCGAGGTCGAATCCTTCGCCTTTCAGCAGGTCCACCAGCTTCTGATCGGACAGCACTTTCTTGGGGTCTTCGCCGTCGCAAAGGGCCTTGATCCGCGCCTTGATCGTTTCCGAGGATGCGCCTTCACCGTCACTATTCCCCCCGATCCGGCCGACCCCGCTGGTGAAGAAGTACTTAAGCTCGAAACACCCACGTTCGCAGTGCAGGTATTTGTTGCTCGTCACCCGGCTGACGGTGCTTTCATGCATTTCGATCTTTTCGGCCACTTCGCGCAAGGTCAGCGGGCGCAGTTCGGATACGCCCCGGCGAAAGAAGCCATCCTGCTGCCTGACGATCTCGGCGGCGGTTTTGAGGATCGTCTTTTGCCGCTGGTCCAGCGCACGGATCAGCCAGTGCGCATCGGCGAGCTTTTCCTTGAGCCACCCCTGCGCCTCCGGGTCCGTCGTGCCACCCTTCATTTCCACGTAGTAATCGCGGTTGACCACCAGACGCGGCAGTGTGTCTTCGTTAAGGGCGATGTCCCATCCGTCCTGGCCATTGGCGGTCAACAGGATATCGGGCACCACTGTATTATCGCTGGCAGGCGCAAAGGTGAGGCCGGGCTTGGGATTGTAGCTGCGCAATTCGCGCAGCATGTCGGCAAAATCCTCGTCATCGACGTCGCACAGGCGTTTCAGCCGGGCGACTTCGCCCTTTGCCACCAGTTCCAGATTGTCGATCAGGCGCGCCATGCAGGGGTCATAGCGATCCGCCTCGCGCGCCTGGATTGCGATGCATTCGGCCAGCGTGCGGGCGCCCACACCGCCGGGATCAAGCGTCTGCACAGCCGCCAGCGCTGCCTCGGCAGCGTCCAGGGGGATGCCCAGATCATACGCGACATCGCGCAGATCGAACGGCAGATAGCCCGCATCGTCGAGCAAGCCGATGAGGTGGCGCGCGATAAAGCCTTGCATCGGGTCGCGCACCGCCGCGCCGATCTGGCCGAGCAGGTGATCGCCGAGCGTGATTTCCGCTGCGCGCATCGCCTCCAAGTCGGGCATGTCGCCATCTGCGCCGCCGCCGCCCGCTGCGCTGGCCCAGTCGTTTGGGCTATCCGCGCTGGCGCTGCGCGACGCGCTGGCACCATCACCGGTGTCGCGGTCAATATCCAGCGCACCTGTGTCCAGATCGAGCGGGGCGTCGGCCTCGCCCGTTCCTTGCGTCATCAATTGATCTGACGTGACCTCTTCGCGAGGGGCGTCATCGCCGGTGTCAGGAGTGTTTTCCGATGAGAGCGCACCCGCCTCAAGCAAGGGGTTTGCCTCCAGCGCCTCACCGATGAACGTCTCGATTTCGAGGTTCGAGGCCGCAAGCAGCCTGATTGCCTGCTGCAATTGCGGCGTCATCACCAGCGATTGCGATTGGCGAAGGTCGAGGCGGGGACCGATGGCCATTGTGCAATCCTAGAGCGTAAAGCCCTCGCCCAGATACAGCCGTTTCACGTTCTCATCCGCGACCAGTGCCTGCGGCGATCCTGCAAACAGCACTTGCCCGCCATATATGATGCAGGCGCGGTCGACGATTTCGAGCGTTTCGCGCACATTGTGATCGGTAATCAGCACACCGATGCCGCGCGTCTTGAGGTCGGCCACCAGATCGCGGATATCGCTGATCGAAAGCGGGTCGATCCCGGCAAACGGTTCATCCAGCAGCATGATCGACGGTTTGGCCGCAAGTGCGCGCGCGATTTCGCAGCGTCGCCTCTCCCCGCCCGAAAGCGCCATCGCGGCAGAGCTTCGCAAGCGAGTCAGGCCGAATTCGCTGAGCAGGCGTTCCAGTTCGGCCGCGCGCGTATCCTTGTCCGGCTCTACCAGTTCCAGCACGCAATTGATGTTCTGTTCCACCGTCATGCCGCGAAAGATGCTGGTTTCCTGCGGCAAATACCCAAGACCCAGGATCGCACGGCGATACATCGGCAGGTTGGTCACATCCTCCCCATCCATCAGGATGCGGCCCGAATCCGGTTTGACCAGACCCATGATCGAATAGAAACACGTGGTCTTGCCCGCGCCGTTCGGACCCAGCAGGCCGAGCACTTCGCCTTTACCCACGCTGAGCGAGATATCGGAGAGCACCGCGCGCTTGTCATAGCTTTTGGCGATTGAGATGACTTCCAGCCCACCATTGGGGAGAGCGGCCGTGGCGGTGATCGGGCCGGTGTGGGGCACCGTGTTCGCCGCCGCATCCGATGGACTGGCACCGGGACTGTTCAAGGTCATGTTTTCGTCCATTGCTCCCCCGCCTTAGCATTGTCGGATTAACAGGGAAGGGCCGATTTCGTCTTTTTAACCAGCTCAGACCCGCATCTGGCAGGCTTTTTGCATAAAAACAGGACAGGGCTGCTACAGCGCGGTCTTTGCCTTGCATCGATCGACCATCGGACACCGCGAGTCGGGCTTGCGCCCACCCGTTTGGCCCACTTACCCGGCATCGCTGGACGCAATATTCGCCGCGCCAGATCGGCTCTGCCCCGCAATTTGTGCCGAAATTCAGCAGCCTGCACAGATGACCCGGCTCGATCCGGGCAAGAATGTTTCAATATCGTTACTCGCCTTGCAACCGGGCGCACTATTTGGGATACTCTGCATTGCAAACAGCAAGGCTGAGCATTCGAAGAACATGGGTTGGGGAGCCGGATGATGAACGAACTTTCACAAGATCAGAATAACCGCCGCGACCGCGCACCCGCTGTGCGCGATTGGCGCAAGGCGATGAGCGACCATGTCGCCTACGCGCTACTGGTCTACACCGCCCTGCAAATCTTCGTCACGGTAAAGGCGCTGGCCGCGGGCTTCTCCACGATCCTTCCCTACGCGGCGCTGGTCGCGCTGGTCGCCGCGATCATCCCCGCGTGCCGGTGGTTTGAGAAACGCTGGACCGACCTTTCCGCTGAACAGGCGCAAGACCCCGCATACGCCCCCGCCTTTCGCCGCGATGTGATCGGCCTGTGGATGCTCGCCATTGGCCTGCCATTCGTGTTGACCGGTCTGATCAAGGCGGGCTTTGCCCTGATGTGAGCGCTGCCAAGGGCCGCAGAGGTGGCCTTTCGCAACAACTGCCGGGAACGTCCGGCGCCCATATACGGTTATCCTGATGCGCGCTGCATCCGGTGCGCGCGGCGGGAGCCCAGCTTGAACACCCTGTTTCGTTTCGTTTTGTGCCTGCTGCTGGCAGCCACAATCCTGCCATTGACCGCACCCGCATTCGCAGTCCTGCCGGATCCCACCGCCTCCGAACCTGCTGAGGAAACTTCGGCGGAAGGCGCGATCGAGCAGTCCCCCGACGCTGGCGACGATGCCCGCATCGCGGACCGCATCAGTGGTATTTTCTCCGAATTGCCCGGTTTTGAGGCGCTGAACGTCGATGTCAGCGAAGGCGTTGTCATGTTGAGCGGGACGCTGGCCGACGCCGATGCCATTGCCCGTGCGGAGGCAATTGCGGGCCGGGTCGCGGGCGTTGTCACGGTGGAAAATGCGATTGAGCGCGATCTCTCGGTGCAGCAGAACCTTTCAGCGCTCACGCAATTGCGCGACATGGCCTCCGACGCTGTGACGGCGCTGCCGCTGTTCGCGGTCGCCATTGCTATCGCGATTGCGATTGCGGCGCTGGGATATTTCATCGCCGGACTGGACTTTATCTGGCGCAAGGTGGCGCCAAACGTCTTTCTGGCCGATCTGATCGCCGGTGCAATCCGCTTTGTCGCGATGATCGGCGGGGTGGTTATCGCGCTTGATATGCTGGGCGCGGGCGCTTTGCTGGGCGCGGTGCTGGGCGGGGCGGGCGTGGTCGGTATCGCGCTGGGCTTTGCCATGCGCGATACGGTGGAGAACTACGTCGCCTCGTTGATGCTGAGCCTGCGCCAGCCGTTCCGCCCGAACGAACACGTCCTGATCGACGATCTGGAGGGCCGTGTTATCCGCCTGACCAGCCGCGCGACGATCCTGATGACGCTTGAGGGCAACCATCTGCGCATTCCCAATTCGCAGGTCTTCAAGGCGGTGATCCTCAATTACACCCGCAACCCGCAGCGTCGCCTCCAGTTCATCATGGGGGTCGATGGCGATGACGATGCACGCGCCGCGATGGCATTGGGGCTGGAGACTTTGCGGGCATTGCCATTTGTTCTGAACGATCCGGAACCCGGAGCGCGAATTGACGAACTGGGCGATTCCAATACGCCGGTCCTGTTCCTCGCCTGGGTCGATCAACGCGAAGCGGACTGGCTGAAATCGCGCACGCTTGCGATCACTGCGGTGAAGGATGCGCTGGAAAACGCCGGGTTCGGAATGCCGGAGCCGATCTATCGACTGCGCTTCGACCCTCGCACCGGATCGCTCCCGCTCGGCCAGCCCGCCGAAGCCGAACACACCCAATCGCAAGCGGATACGCCGAAAAGGCGCACTCCCCCTCCGTCGCCTGAAACCCACGACGTGAAGCCCGAAAGCGAGATTCAGGAGATGGTGGAAACCGAGCGGCGCAACGATCCCGAACAGGCCAATGATCTGCTCGATCACGCCCGCCCGGTGGAATAATCACCTCGCCCATATAGCCTGATTGCGACCGCCCGATCAGCCGCCCCTGGTGTACCGCTCGATCGCCTCGATGGTGACCTGGCGCGCCTCGGCGGCATCGCCCCACTTGCCTACGCGCACCCACTTTTCCGCTTCCAGATCCTTGTAATGGGTGAAGAAGTGTTCGATCTGCTGAAAGATGATCGAGGGCAAATCCTTGGTTTCCGCGACGTCCGAATAATACGGGAACGTCGTGTCGAGCGGCACGCAGATCAGCTTTTCATCGCCGCCATGTTCGTCTTCAAGGTTCAGCACGCCAATCGGGCGGGTGCGGACCACACAGCCCGGAATGAACGGCGAGCGCGAGATCACCAGCGCATCCAGCGGATCGCCATCGGGACTGAGCGTATGCGGCACAAAGCCGTAATTGGCGGGATAGCGCATCGGCGTGTGCAGAATGCGGTCAACGAACAGCGCGCCCGATTCCTTGTCGAATTCATACTTCACCGGCTCGCCCCCGGTGGGCACTTCGATAATGACGTTGAGGTCGTCTGGCGGGTTCACACCGGTCGGGATCTTGTCGATACGCATGGGGTTCTCGTTCTTCGAATGAAAGATCAGGGAGGCGCGCCTCTAGCGGGTGCTGCGCCATTGCGAAAGACCCCGCATGGCCTTATCCGCCCAGCCCATGAGCAAAAACACCCCTCAGGCCATCAGAGGCACACAGGACATTTTCGGAGCGGACGCGGAGGCGTTTGCGTTTGTGGTCGAGACATTCGAGCGCGTGCGCCGCCTCTATCGCTTTCGCCGCGTGGAAATGCCGGTGTTCGAGAAGACCGAGGTGTTCAGCCGGGCCATCGGCGAGACGACCGATGTGGTGTCCAAGGAAATGTATTCGTTCGAGGATCGCGGCGGCGAATCGCTGACCTTGCGCCCCGAATTCACCGCCGGGATTGCGCGGGCGTATCTCACCAATGGCTGGCAACAGCACGCCCCGCTGAAAGTGGCGACGCACGGCCCGCTGTTCCGGTATGAACGCCCGCAAAAGGGCCGGTTCCGCCAGTTTCACCAGATCGACGCGGAGATCATCGGCGCCGCTGAACCGCAGGCCGATGTCGAGCTGCTGGCGATGGCGGATCAGGTGCTGAAGGAGCTGGGCATCAACGATGTGACCCTGCACCTCAACACGCTGGGCGATGCGGACAGCCGCGATGCGTGGCGCGCCGCGCTGATCGACTATTTTCGCGCCGTGGAAGGGCAATTGTCCGAGGAATCGCAGGACCGGCTGGAGAAGAACCCACTGCGCATCCTTGATTCCAAGGATCGCCGGGACCAGCAATTTGTCGCCGGTGCGCCGAAGATCGACGCGTTTCTATCGGACGAGGCGCGCGCGTTTTTCGATGCCGTCACCAGCGGGCTGGACGCGGCGGGCGTGAAATGGGTGCGCGCAGAAAACCTCGTGCGCGGGTTGGATTATTACCGCCACACCGCGTTCGAATTCATCCCCGACGCGGGGAGTGCGTCGGAAGCGGCTTTGGGTTCGCAAAGCACCGTGCTGGGCGGCGGGCGATACGATGGCCTGATGGAATCGCTCGGCGGTCCTGCAACTCCTGCCGTCGGCTGGGCGGCGGGGATCGAACGGCTGGCGATGCTGGTGGGGGAGCGGGAAGAGGACGATGCCGACATTGTAGTAGTTCCGGAAGACGGCACCGTTGCATAGACAAAGCGATTGGTGTATAGCGCGGTCGCGCCGAAAGGTTCGGTGTCGCTGAGATTGCCTTTCCGGCGGTAATTCGAAGAAACGCACGACAAGAGCAAACGAGAGCGGAGCCAAGTTCGCGATCATTATTGGAGGCGATGAGTGGAACGAGCGTGAAGTCAGTTTGAAGAGGCTTGATACGGCACGCAATGCAAATTGAGCCTTGATACGATCCTCGATCATCTCAAGAGACCATAATAGCTTTTTCGTCACCCCGGACTTGATCCGGGGTCCAGCCTTTCAGCCGCTGTCTTGCGCACGCCAAAGCAGCGGGATGCCGGATCAAGTCCGGGATGACGAGTGAGAGCGCCGCCACCCACTTTCCTACACCCCCCGATCCGCGCTAACGCTGCGCGCATGAAGCAAACCGAACCCGCCCGTCCCGACACCTATTACCGCCCATCCAACCGCCCCTGAAATTTCCGCCCCTGAACAGTGTGTCAGGTGTGTCAGCCGCCCTCCAGACCGAGAACCCGCTTGCAGATACCCGCCGCCCGTCTTGAACAGATCGCCCACCGCTTTGCGGAGCTGGAGGCGCGCATGGCGTCGGGTACCCTGGAGGGCGACGCATTCGTGCAGGCCAGCCGCGACTATGCCGAGCTGGAGCCGGTGGCACACGCCGCCGCCGCCATCGCCGCCATGCGCGAGGAAATCGCCGGGCTGGAGGCGATGCTGGCTGACCCGGAAATGAAGGACATGGCGCAGGAAGAACTTCGCCATATCCGCGAAACCCTGCCGCAAGCCGAACGCGCACTCGCCATCGCCCTGCTGCCGCGCGATTCGGCGGATACCAAGCCTGCGATGCTCGAAATCCGCGCCGGAACCGGCGGCGATGAGGCGGCGCTGTTCGCAGGCGACCTGTACCGCATGTACGAACGCTATGCCGCCGAACAGGGCTGGCGGATCGAGCCGGTGAGCATGAACGCCAGCGAAGTCGGCGGGTTCAAGGAAATCGTCGCCAATGTGCGCGGCGCGGGCGTGTTCGCAAAGCTCAAGTTCGAAAGCGGCGTCCACCGCGTGCAGCGCGTGCCCGTGACGGAAAGCGGGGGGCGCATACATACCTCTGCCGCAACAGTTGCGGTGCTGCCCGAACCCGATGAGGTGGACATCCAGATCGAGGATCGCGACCTCAAGATCGACGTCTACCGGGCGAGCGGCGCGGGCGGGCAGCACGTCAACACCACCGACAGCGCGGTGCGGATCACGCACGAACCCAGCGGCATCGTCGTCACCTGTCAGGACGGACGCAGCCAGCACAAGAACAAGGACAAGGCGATGCAGGTTCTGCGCACGCGGCTCTACGATGCCCAGCGCGAAGCCACCCAGGGCGCCGAGGCCGAGGCGAGGAAGGCGATGGTCGGCAGCGGCGACCGCTCCGAACGCATCCGCACCTACAACTTCCCGCAGGGCCGCGTGACCGATCACCGCATCGGGCTGACCCTGCACAAGCTGGAGGAAGTGCTCGCCGGGCCGGGCCTTGCCGAAGTGGTCGATGCGCTGATCGCGGAAGACGAGGGCAAACGGCTGGCGACGCTTTCTGAATGACCGTTGGGCAGGCCATCCGCGATGCGGGGGCGCAACTGGCCGCCACAAGTGACACGGCGCGCCTGGATGCCGAACTGCTGATGGCGCACGCGCTTGGGGTGAGCCGTTCGGATATGCTGATCCGGCATATGGACGCAGCCGTTCCGCCCGACTTCGCCGAATATGTCGCGCGGCGGATCAGGCGCGAACCTGTCGCCTACATCACGGGCGTGCAGGAATTTTATGGGCGTCAATTCGCGGTGTCGCCCGAGGTGCTGATCCCGCGCGCCGACAGTGAGACACTGATTGAGGCCGCGTTGGAGTGTGCCGCTGGCGCCCGCAGCGTTCTCGATCTTGGCACGGGGTCCGGGGCGCTGCTGGTCACCGCCCTGCTCGAAATCGGTTGCGCACAGGGGGTGGGCATCGATGCGTCGGCCAAAGCGGTCGAGATCACCAAGTCCAACGCTGCCGCGCTGGGCATCGGGGAATTGCAAGTTCGCATTCTGCAGCGCAGCTGGCGCGACACCGGCTGGGCCGAGTGATCTGGGCACCTTCGACCTCGTCCTGTGCAACCCGCCCTATGTGGAGGCCGACGCAGCGCTTGACCCCGATGTGCGCGACTACGAACCCCACGCTGCGCTGTTTGCCGGGCCGGACGGGCTGGACGACTACCGTGTGCTGATCCCGCAACTGCACAACCTGATGAACCGCGGCGCGGTGGCGATCCTTGAAATCGGCGCGACGCAGGGGGAGGCGGTCAGCGAAATGGCCCAGCGCGACGGTTTTGTGGTGGAATTGCGACATGATCTTGCCAATCGGCCACGCGCGCTGATCCTTTCGTGAGGAAAACGCGCGAAGGGCTTGGCAAACGCTTTCCGCCCCGCTACTTCGGGAATGGACCTGCCGATACGCGCAATGCGCAGATCGCCAGGCCAAGCTCCGCCTTACAGCTTTATCCGGCCGCATGGGTCAAATCCCACGGCCCCTGCAGGGTGGAGTGTGCACCGTCTCTCATCTGGAGGCGGGTAAAACGAAGGCCCACAGGGGATCCAATGGCCGGGACGCGCGATTTCATGCTTGCGCATGCTCAAGCGCGACACGGCAGGCCATCATGGGCCACGGATGAGGAAGACTTTCCTTGAATAACAACAACAATCGTAACAATCGTCGCCGTGGTCGCGGTAACCGCAACCAGGCCGGCAGCGGAAACCAGCTTAACCGGATCGATAGCCGCGCGCGTGGCAACGCTCCGCAAATGCTGGATAAATACAAGAAGCTCGCACAGGATGCGCAGCACAACGGTGACCGGGTGCAGATGGAGTATTACCTCCAGTTTGCCGATCACTATTTCCGCGTCATCGCCGATAACAAGGCCCGCCAGGACGAAGCGCGCGGCAAACGCGGCGATACCCGAAGCGACAAGGGTGACGACAGCGATTCGCGTGACGACGATGACGATGATGGCAACAACCGCCGCAACGATAATCGCAGCGATAATCGTGGCGATAATCGTGGCGACAGCCGGAAAGACAAGCCCAAAAACCAGCGCCGTAGCCGCTCGCGAACGGACGATAACGACCGGTTTAATTCGGATGAAGACGATTCGGACGGGGACGATCGCTCGTACAGCAATGCGGGCAACAATGCCGATAACGATGCTGATGACGGCGACGGTTTCGAGCGCCAGAGCGCGCCCAAGCCGCGCCGCCGCCGCGTCGTTGCCAAAGAGGAAAGTCGCCCGGCAAGCCCGGTGGCGAGCCCCGCGGCAAGAGTGCGCAAGCCCCGTGTGAAAAAGCCCGCAGGCGATGCGGGTGACAAATCGGGTGGCGAAATCGATTCGGCGGTTCTGCCGCCCGCAATCGGCGGCTGACACGTCGTTGTATGGGATGTGAGCCGGACGCAGTGCGACCGGTTCGGCCTGCACTCTGCCATTTGCCATACTGCATTTGCCAAACCGGCGAGCGAAATTGCGGGGTTTCTGGATGGTCGCCGACTTACGCAAAGGCCTGCACTCCGCAGCGCAAGCGTGCGCGCGGCGCCCTGCGTGGAGCAGCCTTGCACTCGGTCTGATGGCTGCGCTGGGCTATCCGCCGCTGCATCTGTGGTGGTTGGCTTTGCCCGCATTGGCGGGCTTCGTCGCGCTGGTATATCGAGCACCCTCATGGCGCAGCGCGGCATGGTTGGGCTGGGTGTTCGGCTGGGCGCATCTGACGCTGGCGAACAACTGGATCGCAACCGCGTTCACGCATCAGGCAAAGATGCCCGAATTCCTCGGCTGGATCGCGGTGCCGCTGCTGTGCATCTACCTCGCGATCTATCCAGCGCTCGCCGCGCTGACCGCACACCTGCTGGCACGCAGGCTGGCAAAGCGCGAAGCGAGCGTTGTTGTCTTTGGATGTGTTCTTGCTGCGACATGGATTCTCTTCGAATGGATGCGTAGCTGGGCTTTCACCGGATATCCGTGGCCACCGCTTGGGCTGGTCCTGCTCGGGAGCTGGGACGCCCCCGGCATTGCCCGTATCCTTCCTTGGACAGGCACCTATGCCCTGGCAGGGGTGGCGATCCTGATTGCGTCGGGCCTTGCCGGTGGCATAGCGCAGCGCAAGTATATCGTCACTGGAACATTGGCGATCATCATTACGGTGAGCATGGTTTTGCCCGCCGTAAAATCGCCAGAAGACAGCAATGTGCGCTTCACTCTAGTCCAGCCGCTGATCCCGCAAAACGAGATCAACGACGGCTCCAAATTCGATGAACAGTTCATGCGCATCGCCCGCCTGTCCGCGCCGGGCCGCGACACGTCGCGACTGGTGCTGTGGCCCGAAAGTGCGCTCCCTGATTATCTCGAAGATGGCTATCCGCAGCGCTATTACAGCCGCTTTACCGCTGGCGGAGATCCTGAATATGCGCGGCGACAGATCGGTGCAGTGATCGGCCCGCAATCGACCTTGCTGACTGGAGTTGTGAATCTGGACTTCGGCGTGGTCGAAGGGCGGCGCAAAGCCATCAGCGCGCGCAATTCCGTGATCGCCATCGACGGTTCGGGCACGATCAAAAGCGATTACGTGAAGGCGCATCTGGTGCCCTATGGCGAATATCTGCCGATGCGCCCGTTGCTTGAACCGCTCGGCCTGTCGCGGCTGGTGGCTGGGTCCATCGACTATCTGCCCGGCCCCGGTCCGCGCACGCTCGATCTGGGCGTGCATGGTCGTGCGGGCGTGCAGATCTGTTACGAGATCGTGTTTTCCGGGCAGGTTGTCGACCGGCAGGTCCGGCCCGATTACATCTTCAATCCGTCCAACGATGGCTGGTTTGGCGCATGGGGTCCGCCGCAACATCTGGCGCAGGCACGGATGCGCGCTCTGGAGGAGGGGCTGCCTGTCCTGCGATCCACGACCACCGGCATCAGCGCGGTGATCGACGCCCGAGGGATCGTGCGCGATACCCTTGCGATGAATACTGCCGGAGCGATCGAGGGAATCATCCCCAAAGCCAATGCGCCAACGCTGTTTGCGCTGGTAGGCAACGCATTGGCGCTGAGCTGGGCGGCAGCCTTCATTTTCCTCGGCCTTGCCCTGCCAAGATTGCTTGCGCTGCGGACGACGCACAGCTAGGGCGACTGCCACACATAAAGGTTTCCTTATATCTGCATAAGGTTGCCGCCAAACCGAATAGCGACCCATCTGGAGGAACCATGCGCCAGGAATATCTCTTCACTTCGGAAAGCGTATCCGAAGGCCATCCGGACAAGGTTTCCGACCAGATTTCCGACGCAATCGTCGATCTGATGCTAGCGAAAGACCCCGAATCACGCATTGCCTGCGAAACGATGACCACGACGCAGCGCGTGGTGCTGTCCGGCGAAATCCGGTGCGCGCCGATGTTCGACAAGACTCGCGACGACTGGAAATACAACAGCTATTGGGCGCCGGGTGCGCGCGACGAGATTGAAAGCGCGGTGCGCCGCACGGTCAAGGAAATCGGCTATGAACAAAAGGGTTTCCATTGGGAGACGCTGACGTTCGAAAACCACCTGCACGGCCAATCCTCCGAAATCGCGCAGGGCGTTGATGCCGGAGCGGAAGGGTCAAACAAGGATGAGGGCGCAGGCGATCAGGGCATCATGTTCGGCTTTGCCTGCGATGAAACGCCCGATTTCATGCCGGCAACGCTGGATTACAGTCACAAGATTCTGGAACAGCTCGCCGCTGATCGCAAATCGGGCGCGGCCCCGTTCCTGGAACCGGACGCGAAAAGCCAGATCACGCTGAAATACCAGCACGGAAAGCCCGTCGCCTGCACGGCCATCGTCGTCTCTACCCAGCATGCCGCCGGATATCATGAAGGCGACAAGGAAAGCGAACTGAAGTCCTATGTGAAGAAGGTCGTCACCGACATCCTTCCCGATGGATTTATCTCGGGTGACACCGCGTGGCACATCAACCCGACCGGCGCGTTCGAGATCGGTGGTCCCGATGGCGATGCTGGCCTTACCGGACGCAAGATCATCGTCGATACCTATGGCGGCGCATCGCCCCATGGCGGCGGCGCGTTCAGCGGCAAAGATCCGACCAAGGTCGATCGCAGCGCCGCCTATATCACCCGCTATCTGGCAAAGAACGTCGTCGCCGCCGGGCTCGCCACGCGCTGCACCATCCAGATCGCCTATGCCATTGGCGTGTCCGAGCCGCTGTCGCTTTACGTCGATACGCACGGCACAAGCGTCGATGGTGTTTCCGATGCAGGTATCGAGGATGCGATCCGCCGCATTGGCAAGTTGGGCGGTCTGACCCCGCGCGGCATCCGCACGCATCTGGGCCTGAACAAGCCGATCTATCGCCAAACCGCGGCCTATGGTCACTTTGGACGCACCGCCGATGGGGAGTTCTTCCCGTGGGAGCGCACCGACCTGATCGAAGACTTGAAGGCGGCGCTGGCGTAAATTTGCGTTAGGGCAGCGCGATGCAAGCGACTGTCCCTCCTGCCACAACCACCGCGCGCATCGTCCAGTTGGACGCGCTGCGCGGGATTGCGGTTATCGGCATAGCGTGGATGAACGTGTTCGCCTTCGCTTTGCCGGCGCCGGCCTATTACAATCCGGCTGCCTACGGGATGACGGGCCCGCTCGATCAGCTGGTCTGGACGGTCAGCTTCGTCTTTGTCGAGGACAAGTTTCGCACCCTGTTCGCTATGCTGTTTGGCGCAGGATGCCTGATGCTGCTTGATCGTGACAGCGAACGGCGCTGGCAGAGCCACACGGCGCGCATGGCGGTGCTGTTTGCGATAGGTCTAGCCCATTCGATCCTGCTGGCGAGCAATGATGTGCTGCGCGTCTATGCGCTGGCCGGGATGGCCTTGCCCTTGTTGGCAGGACTTTCGGCGGGGCAATTGTATGCCGTCGCAATCGGGCTGGTCGCGGTGCATGTGGGCGGGGGCATCGTAACCTTTGGCAGCGGAGTGATCGACTTTGCGAACGGCAGGGAAGGCACGGATGCGGTGCTGTTTGCCAACCGGAACTTTGGCGATGATCCCGCCGCAATCCAATACTCGCTGGAATTGGGAAGAGAGGCGCTGGTCGACCGCATCGCCCGGCGCAGCGCGCAAATCCCAGCGCAATTGCAGGTGCTTTCCGCCGCTATCCCGCTCAACCTCGGAGCGATGGCACTGGGCATGGCGCTGTGGCGTGACCGGATGCTGGCGGGCGAATGGCGCACGTTCCGAATGCAGCGGCTGGCGGGTGCGTGCGCGCTGATAGCGATTCCGGTTCTGCTGGCAATCGCGTGGTGGGTGGGAGAGGCGGGCTTTCCCGCAGAGCTGATGGGCCCGGCGGCGCTGATCGTTTCGGCCCCGTTCGATGTACTGCTGGGGCTGGCCTATGCGTTGCTGACAATGGCGCTGATCAATCCGCACGGCAAGTTCGCCCGCGCGCTGGCGCGGTGGGGCGGCTATCGCTCTCAAATTACCTAGCGACGAGCGTGATCTTTGCCGCGATTTTCGCAACTTGGGGGCTTGGATTGTTCGGCGAAGTCAGCCGCGCGGAGGCTTTCGCGATCAGCCTGATACCGGGCGCTGCCATGCTGGTCTGGTCGCCCCTGTGGCTGAGATTTTTCGGGCAGGGCCCGCTGGAGCGGGTATGGCGCTTTCTTGCCAGATCGGCGGCGCGCATCCTGCCTTAATCGTGTTGCCCAAGCATGGGAGAGGGCACGTCCAGCGCCAGCTCCGCATCGGAGAACACGAATGGGCTGCGCACCCCCGCCATGCCGCCCAGATCGATCCGCAGCCCGCGCGCCAGCACCTGCGGGTCGGCGAACACCTCGTCCAGCCGGTTAATCGGGCCTGCGGGCACTCCGGCGGCGTTGCAGGCGGCGAGCAATTCGATCTTTTCCCACCCCGCAGTCGCCTCGGCAATCAGCGCATCGAGCGTGGCTGCGTTCTCCACCCGCCCGGCATTGCTGGCAAAGCGGGGGTCATCGGCCAAGGCTTCACGGCCCAACACTCCCAGCAGCTTCCCAAACAGCCGGTCATTGGCAGGCGCCAGGATCGCATGCCCGCCGCGCACCGGATAGACGCCATAGGGCGCAACCTGCGCGTGGGCATTGCCCATACGCGGCGGGTTTTCGCCCGTGGTGAAGTGGTACGTCGCCTGATTGCCCAGCAGTGCGACCGAACAATCGAGCAAGCTCATATCGAGATGTTGTCCGCGACCCTGCATGGGGCCGCTGCGCTCGCGCATCAGCAGCGCCGCCTGAATACCGTTTGCCGCCCACAATCCCGTCGCCAGATCGGAGATCGAAATGCCCATCTTCACAGGTGCGCCGCCCGGTTCCCCGGTGAGCGACATGAACCCGCTCATCCCCTGCACCACGAAATCATACCCTGCCTCGTGTGCGCGGGGGCCGGTCTGGCCAAAACCGGTGATCGAGCAATAGACAAGCGCCGGATTGGCTGTGCCGAGAGCGGCATAATCGAGCTCGAATTTGGCAAGCGAGCCGGTCTTGAAATTTTCGATTACGACGTCCGCTTCGCCGGCCAATGCCCGCACCTTCGCAAGGTCGTCAGGTTTGGCGAAATCGGCAATAGTCGAACGCTTGCCGCGGTTGCAGGCGTGGTAATAGGCCGCCTCGCGCCGTTCCACGCCATCCGGCCCGGTACGCGTGACCCATGGCGGACCCCACAGGCGGGTGCCATCGCCTTCCGGACTTTCGACCTTGATCACATCCGCGCCCAGATCGGCCAGCACCTGCCCCGCCCACGGCCCGGCGAGCACGCGCGCAAGTTCAAGCACCTTCAGCCCGGCAAGTGGCGCCATCGGATTGCGCGAATGTGTAAGCCAGTCAGCCATATTGCAGCGCCTATAGCGGCTTTGCCACCATCAGCCACAGCACCGCAGTCAGCGGCACGGTGCTGATAAGGCCCCAGGTGATCCAGCGCCGCGACAGGGCACGGTATTCCGGCGTTATACCGCTATCCTCGGTGAAGGCGTGCGCGATGCGCGCCTGCCTTATCTGGATCGGGACGAGGATGAAGAGCCAGATGACGCCCGCCGCAACAAAGCAGATCTGGCTCCATAGCAGCCACGAAGGCTCCAGCAGCGAATAGCCAAGCACCCACAACGCGCCGTATCCGCCCACCATCGTCAGCACGATGCCGGGAATGGTCAGGCCGAAATCGGTGCCCGTTACCATGCGTTGCCCGAATGCGACGAGCCGCCAATCGCCGGTGCGATCGGCAAACACCTTCCATACGGCCGTGACCGTGATGTTCCCGGCCAGCAATATGATCCCAAGATAATGCAGAAACTTGAAGGTGTAGAGCCAGCCCATGCAAGCGACGTTATCGCGACCGGCGCAGTGTGTCGACATGCGGCATCGCCGTGCGCACGGTCAGATCCTCGACGGGGCCAGCGCCGGCCATGCGAGCCACAGGCCAAGTGCATGAACGATCCCGTAAACCAGCACGACGGCAGACGACCAATAGTCGAACGCGCCCTTGTCATAGGGGACATAAAGCATCACCGGGATGAGCAGCGCGCCGCGCAGCAAATAGATCGCCGTGATCGCAATCAGCGCCGTCCTCAGCAATGGCAACCTCGCGATCAATCCCGCCCCGGATGCGGCAAAGGCGGCCCACACGGCCAGCACTGTCGCTATTCCCGCCGTGACAAGCGCAGGCATGATCATCCCGCGTTCGGCAGCGATTGCATATTCCTCTGGCGCGCCGAAAAACCGGTACCAGTCCGGCCCGCCGATAATGACGCCCACATGCAGCAAGGCGGCGCACAATGACAGCACACCGCCCACGATCAGCCAGCCTGACCCGCGATTGTGCGCGACTTTACGCAAGATAGTGGGCGGTGGTCTTTTGCGCGACCTCGTCCGCGCTGACACCCGGCGCCAGTTCGATCAGGCGGAACGGGGAGGTCTTGTCGGGCCTATGAAACACCGCAAGGTTGGTGACAATCATGTCGACCACGCCCGCACCCGTCAGCGGCAGCGTGCATTCGGGGATGAATTTGGGACTGCCATCCTTGGCATTGTGATCCATCACCACGATGATTTTCTTCACGCCCGCGACCAGATCCATTGCACCGCCCATTCCCTTGATCATCTTGCCGGGGATCATCCAGTTGGCGATGTCGCCATTCTCAGCCACCTCCATCGCGCCCAGTACGGTGAGGTCGATGTGACCGCCGCGGATCATCGAAAAACTGGTGGCACTGTCGAAATAGGCGCTGTGCGGCAACTCGCTGATGGTCTGCTTGCCCGCATTGATAAGATCGGGATCGACCTCGTCCTCATAGGGGAAGGGGCCAATACCCAGCATCCCGTTTTCGCTTTGCAGCGTTACCAGCATTCCTTCGGGGATGTGGTTGGCGACAAGGGTGGGGATGCCAATGCCCAGATTGACGTAATAGCCATCCTTTAGCTCACGCGCTGCGCGGGAGGCCATTTCGTCGCGGGTCCATCCGGCACTCTGCGCGGCGGTGGTGGCGGTATCGGTCATTGTGTCGGCTCTCCATTGGCGAGGGGAGGGGTTTGGGAATTGGCGGGGGCAACAAGGTCGGGCACCAGGAACCAGCCATCGCCGATCAGCAATTCCAGTCCCAGCGCCGCCTCGGGATTGACCAGATAGGCGAACAATTCATCGAAATCGCGCCGCTCGTCTCCGGCAATGGCAATCAGGCAGGATGACGCAGCGAGGTCTTCGCGCCGGGTCTGTTTGCGATCGCCGGGATAGCGCATCAACAGCAACGTGTCCTTGCCTTCGGGGTCCAGCGCGCTTTCCTTCAGGGCAACCCGAACATCACCTGCATAGGCTGCTGATGTACCGGAAATCCAGGCGATTTCGACCTCTGATTCGCGCAGGCTGAGGAGGCTTTCTGCCGCGCCTGCCGGGGCGTTGATATCGTCGCCGGGTGCAAAGGTTGACGGGCCCGGATCAAGGTCGATTAGGACCGTGCGTTGTGCGTTGGTGCAGGGCTTTCGCCTTTGATTGAGCCGGGTCGGATCGAGCAGCACGGCGGAAAGCGTGCGTGCGCTGCCCGATGGTTGCAGGTCGCTGCCGGACAGATTGGCGGAGTTTGCGCCGCGCTGCTGGGCATATCGGGCCAATGCGGCGAACGGATTGCCGGCATTATCGGTGTCTGGCGCATCCGGGGCGGGTGCCTCTCCCGGCGTCGCGACCATCAGCGTTCCGGTCGCGCTGGCTGTGCTGGCTGGCGCAGGCAGGGGAGCGGGCACGCTCGCCGCCACCGTCGCAGTCCCGGTTGCAGCTTCTGGCGCGGCGTTCCGCTTGGCGCTCTTTCCATCGGTTGCCGATCGCGCGATTATCCCGCCCGCCAGCACCGGGATCGCCGCTGCCACGCAGCCTGAAAGGCTGGCCGACAGGCACAGTCCCGCTGCGCCTGCCCACGCCATGTTAATGGCGCGATTGCGGCTCACGCGCTCTCACGCTCCCGCACGGTGCGAAACTCAATCTGCTTGTCATAGGGCGCACCCAGCACCAGCCGGTTCACGAACACACCGGGCAAATGGATCGCATCGGGATCAAGCGCGCCTGCGGGTACGATCTCCTCCACCTCCGCGATGCAGACCCGCCCACATGTGGCGGCGGGCTGATTGAAATTGCGCGCGGTTTTGCGAAAGATAAGGTTACCGGTCTCGTCCGCCTTCCACGCCTTGACGATGGCGAGATCGGCAAAGATCCCGCGCTCCAGAATATAGGTGGACATCACGCCATCGCGGTCGGGAAATTCGGCGTGTTCCTTGCCCTCGGCCACCTGTGTGCCGACGCCTGTTTTGGTGTAAAAACCGGGAATGCCTGCCCCGCCTGCGCGCATCCGTTCTGCCAGCGTGCCTTGCGGGCAAAATTCGACCTCCAGCTCACCTGCGAGATATTGCCGCTCAAATTCCTTATTCTCACCGACATAGGAACTGATCATTTTCTTCACCTGCCGCGTGCGCAGCAGTTTGCCGATGCCCTGATTGTCGATCCCGGCATTGTTGCTGGCAAAGGTCAGGCCGCTTGCGCCGCTATCCTGGATGGCATCGAGCAGGCGCTCCGGAATGCCGCACAGGCCAAAACCGCCCGCTGCGATCAGCATGCCATCAGCGATAGCACCTTCGAGAGCGGCGGCGGCGGAGGGATAAATCTTCGACATGGACGATACGCCTGTTGATGCGCCGATGAGCGTGCGCGAGCCCGCAATGCGGCGGACAATCCGGGATGAGGCGCGATGAATAATGATTTGCGCGATGCCTGTCACCATCAGCGTCACAATAGGTGATTGGACGACAGCCAATGACGCTACGGCAAGGGCAAGGTTCGGGAAAAAGGCGCACTGTTTTGCTGCGATGCAGCAGCGAAACCGAAACATATGTGCCTAAACAATGTGCAAATGCTCGTTATTTAAGCATGAAACGATGTCACACATGCCTCAAAGCGAACAAGGGCGCACTCGATGTTGCAAAATCCGCAAATATCTATGCGCCTTTCGCACTTGCACAATAATCTTCTTGGCCGCATATGTCGTTCGTGCCTTACAGGCATCCTCTCCCAAACTTTCAAGCCCGGCCCTAGTGCCGGGCTTTTTTCTGCCCGGCGTAAATTTGGCGTGCCGGGCTTTTTTCTGCCCGGCGTCATTCTGGGGTAGTCGGCCAAAGCCTCGCGCGTCGCTGGCGAATGGGAGCATGAAGGGTGGCGTGTCGCCAATCTCATTTGCAATGCGCGACGCGGGAACCTAGCTAACCCGACATTGCCGTGAAAGCTGCGCGCCCGGTCAGAGAAGTGACCGGCCAAAGAGAGGATTGCCAATGGCGGATGCGATTAGCCCGACCGATACAGATTCCGCCCGGTTGCAGGTGGCAGCCGCGCGGCAGGAGGAATCGGGGCAGGGCATCGCCCGGATGCCCCGCTCGGTCTTTCAGAAGCTTGGCATAACCGATGGCGATGTGGTCGAAATTCAGGGCAAGCGCACCACCGCCGCGATTGCGATGTCTGCCTATCCGGAGGATGATACACTCGATGTGGTGCGGTTGGATGGGTTGCAGCGCGGCAATGCCGAGACGGCCTCTGGTGAACATGTTGTGATTATCGCCGCCGAATCGCGCCCCGCGACCCGCGTCGTGTTTGCGCCCGCTCAGCGCGAGATGCGCCTGCAGGGCCCGACCCAGGCACTAAAGCGCAATTTCTTCCGCAAACCGCTCGTCGCAGGCGATCTGGTCGCAACCACCGGTCAGCAGCCGGTGCAGAACATGCCTTCGGACGTGCGACAGTTACTGCGCGCGCCAGCCTATGCGTTGACGCAGATCCGCCTTTCCGTCGCATCGACCAGTCCCAAGGGGATCGTCCATATCGACGAGAACACAGAGGTCGAGTTGCGGACCGAATTCGAGGAGCCGCGCGATGCGCGCGCGGGCGTCAATTATGATGATGTCGGGGGGATGGGGGATACCATCACCGCGCTGCGCGAAATGGTCGAGCTGCCGCTGCGCTATCCCGAATTGTTCACCCGGTTGGGCGTCGATCCGCCCAAGGGGGTGTTGCTGCACGGTCCGCCGGGCACGGGCAAGACCCGGCTGGCGCAGGCGGTGGCGAACGAATCGGACGCCGAGTTCTTCACCATAAACGGCCCGGAAATCATGGGTTCGGGTTATGGCGAATCGGAAAAACGCCTGCGCGAGGTGTTCGAGGAGGCAAGCCGCGCGGCGCCCGCGATCGTGTTTATCGACGAGATCGATTCGATAGCGCCCAAACGCACGCAAGTCCCCGGCGAGGCGGAAAAGCGTCTTGTCGCGCAATTGCTCACCCTGATGGACGGGTTGGAGGCGCGCGCCAATCTGGTCGTTATCGCCGCCACCAATCGCCCCGATGCGATAGACGAGGCGCTGCGCCGCCCCGGCCGGTTCGACCGCGAAATCGTCATCGGCGTACCCGATACGAATGGCAGGCGCGAAATCCTCGCGATCCATACGCGCGGAATGCCGCGTGAAGAAGCGGTCGATCTCGATGAGCTGGCGCGCGTCACCCACGGGTTTGTCGGCGCGGATATTGCAGCGCTCGCCCGCGAGGCCGCGATTGAGGCGGTGCGCCGGATCATGCCGCGCCTCGATCTGGATGAACGCACGATCCCGCCCGAAGTGCTCGAAGACCTGTGCGTCACCCGCGACGATTTTCTGGCGGCGCTCAAGCGCGTTCAACCCTCCGCCATGCGCGAGGTCATGGTCCAGATGCCCAACGTCTCGTGGGGCGATATCGGCGGGGTGAGCGATGCCATAGACAAGCTGAAAGAGGGGATCGAGCTTCCGCTCAAAAACCCCGACGCCTTCCGCCGTCTGGGTATACGCCCGGCCAAGGGGTTCCTGCTTTATGGACCTCCCGGCACGGGCAAGACCCTGCTGGCCAAGGCGGTGGCGAAAGAGGCGGAGGCCAACTTCATCTCGATGAAAAGTTCCGACCTGTTGTCCAAATGGTATGGCGAGAGCGAACAGCAGATTGCCCGCATGTTCCAGCGCGCGCGATCGGTCGCGCCCTGTGTCATCTTCATCGACGAGATCGACAGTCTGGTGCCCGCGCGCGGCAGCGGACAGGGCGAACCGCAGGTGACAGGCCGCGTGGTCAACACCATCCTGGCGGAGATGGACGGGCTTGAGGAATTGCAATCGGTCGTCGTCATCGGCGCGACCAACCGCCCGACCCTGGTTGATCCGGCGCTGCTGCGACCGGGCCGTTTTGACGAGTTGGTTTATGTCGGCACCCCGGACAAGGCCGGACGCGAGCATATCCTGAAAATCCACACCGCGAAGATGCCTTTGACAAAGGATGTCGATCTGGCCGGAGTCGCGGCGAAGACTGAGCGTTTCACGGGGGCTGATCTGGAAGATGTGGTGCGCCGCGCTGGTCTGAATGCGCTGCGCCGTGTTGGCGGAGAGGTGGAAGAGGTTTCAGGCGCGGATTTTGCAGATGCGCTGAAAGACAGTCGCGCGACCGTCACGTCGAAGATGGAGGCTGAATACCGCAAGATGCGCGGCGAGCTGAAAACGCGCGCCGCAGAGGTGACGCCAATCGGGTTCTTCCAACCCGACACGCTGGAGCCTGCGCGGGCGAGAAAGCACGAATGAGGTTTGCGGCCTGACTCGACGCCATATCATCAATGCGCCGCATCCCAGCTTGCGCCGGTGCCGATGTCGATTGCCAGCGGCACGTCCAGCTTGACGGCGGGCAGCGCGGCCTCTGCCATTACCCGCTCGATGATCGGGGAAGCAGCGGCGACGTCACCTTCGGGTAGCTCGAACACCAGTTCATCGTGCACCTGCAACAGCATCCGCACATCGCTCAGCCCGGCATCGCGCAAAGCGGGCAGCATCCGCACCATCGCGCGTTTGATGATGTCGGCACTGGTTCCCTGGATCGGCGCGTTGATCGCGGCGCGTTCAGACCCCTGCCGTTCGGCCTGGTTCTTTGAATTGATGCGCGGAAACCACGTCTTGCGGCCGAACAGCGTCTGCGAATATCCGCAGGTCCGCACGCTCTCCATCGTCTCCATGATATAGCGCTGTATGCCGGGAAAGCGCTGGAAATAGGTGTCGATCATGTCCTGCGCCTCATCCGGTGTCACTTCCAGCCGGCCTGCAAGCCCCCAGCGCGAAATGCCATACAGAATGGCGAAGTTGATCGTCTTGGCCTGCGCGCGCGTGTCGCGGGTGACTTCGCCGAACATTTCCGTGGCGGTGCGCGAGTGGATGTCCTCGCCAGCGGCAAAGGCGGCTTTCAGCGTATCGACATCGGCCATGTGCGCGGCCAGCCGCAGCTCGATCTGCGAATAGTCGGCGGCGAGCAGCGTGTTGCCCGGCTCCGGCACGAACGCCTCGCGGATGGTGCGACCGATGGCGGTACGGATCGGGATGTTTTGCAGGTTGGGGTCGGTCGAGGAGAGCCGCCCGGTCTGCGCGCCGACAAGACTGTAACTGGTATGGACCCGCCCCGTATCGGGATTGATCTGCGCTTGCAGCGCATCGGTGTAGGTCGATTTGAGCTTTGACAGGTGGCGCCATTCCAGCACCTTTTTCGCAATCCCGGTCTTGTCGCTCTCCCCGTCCATCGCCAGCTTTTCCAGCACGGACTGATCGGTCGAGTAGGAGCCGCTTTTGCCTTTCTTTCCGCCCTTGAACCCCATTTCCTCGAACAGCACTTCGCCAAGTTGCTTGGGACTGCCGACCGCGAATTCATGCCCGGCGATGGCGTGGATTTCCCCGTCGAGCCGCCCGATTTCCCTGGCGAACTCTTCCGACAGCCGGGCCAATTGCGCGCGATCGACCTTGATTCCCTCGCGCTCCATCGCCGCCACTACCGGGATCAGCGGACGATCGACCCGCTCATAGATGCGCGTGCCGCCCTCTTCGGAAAGCCGCGGTTTCAGCACCCGGTACAGGCGCAGGGTCACATCGGCGTCTTCGGCTGCATACTGCGTTGCGCGGTCAAGCGGCACTTCTCCAAACGAGATCGCTTTCTTGCCGGTTCCGCAAACCTCCTTGAACGAAAGCGGCGTGTGGCCAAGGTGGCGTTCGGAAAGCTCGTCCATGCCATGACCGCCTCCCATCCCCTCACCGCGCCCGGCATCGAGCGCGAAGCTCATCACCATCGTGTCTTCGATCGGATGCACTTCGACATCATAGCGCGCGAGGACGTTGAGATCGTATTTACCGTTCTGAAAAACCTTCAGCACCGCATCGTCGGCCAGCATCGGGCGCAACGCCGCCAGCGCGGCTTCGCGTTCAATCTGCTGCGGCTTTTCATCGAACATGTCGGCCCCGCCGTGAGCCAGCGGGATATAGCACGCATCGTTAGGCCCAATGGCCAGACTGACGCCGACAAGATCTGCCTGCATCGAATCAAGCGATGACGTCTCCGTATCAACCGCCACCAGCCGCGCGGCGGTGGCGCGGTCGACCCATTCTTCCAGCGCCGCGACTGTCTGAACAGTTGTGTAGGCGCTGCGATCGACCTTGGGCGCGTCGGGCAAGGGCTGGCGCGAGCCTGCCGCTGTGCCCGCATCGCCCGCCTTGTCCGCTTTATCCGGGTGGAGATTGTTGCTGCGTTCGGGGCTGCCCGATCCCGCGCCCAGCCGTTTCAGAAGTGATGTAAAGCCGTGCGTCGTGAGGAATTGCGCCAGCGGTTCCTCGGGGATCGTCTCGATCCGCATATCCTCCAGCGCAACGGGCAGGTCGCAGTCCTCTTTCAACGTCACCAGAACCCGGCTCATCTCGGCATCGGCGCGCCCTTCGATCAGGCGCTCCTTCAGCTTCGAGGTTTTCATGTCGGGAGCCGAATCGAGCGCCGCGGTCAGCGATCCATGGTCGGCGATCAGCTTGCTCGCGGTTTTTGGGCCGACGCCGTAAATGCCGGGGATGTTGTCGACGCTATCGCCCATCAGCGCCAGCACATCACCCACCAGTTCGGGCGCGACCCCGAATTTCTCCGTCACTTCGGGGATGTAGATGCGCGCGCTTTTCATGGTGTCGAGCATGTCGATTTTGGCCCCTTCCACCTCGCCGATCAGCTGCATCAAATCCTTGTCGGAGGAGACGATGGTGACGTTCCAGCCCTGTCGCTGCGCCTCTCGCGCGTAGGATGCGATCAGGTCGTCCGCCTCCAGTCCCGATTCCTCGATGCAGGGCAGGCTGAACGCGCGCGTGGCATCACGGATCAGCGGAAATTGGGGGCGCAGGTCTTCGGGGGGCTCTGGCCGGTTTGCCTTGTATTCGGGATATATATCGTTGCGAAAGCTCTTGGAATCCTTGTCCAGAATCACCGCCAGATGCGTTGGTCCATCGGCCGCGTCCAGATCGGAGGCAAGCTTCCACAGCATCGTTGTATAGCCATAGACCGCGCCGACGGGCGTGCCTTCCGGATTGGTCAGTGGGGGAAGCCGATGATAGGCGCGAAAGATATAGGACGAGCCATCGACGAGATAGAGATGCTGCTGCTGGGACATGGCGCGATTGCTAGCATCGCGCGAAGGGCGGAGCCAGAACAACCGGCACTGCAATGCCCGGTCACAAACCAATCCCTGCAAACGCGCAGCTGACCGGATGGGCTTGGAGCCCACGGTGATTTTCCGCCGGAACAATATGGCGAGAAAACGGCAAAAATTGGGCGTGGTGCCTTATTTAGCTTGCAATGCCACATTCCTGCCATTATTTGGAGATGCAGAGGCCGCAGGATGAATTGTCCGGCTTCACGCGGATGGCCCAATCAGCCCCCGTTGTCTCACTGAGTTGAATAAGGAATTTTATTATGCGTAAGTTCGTTCTTGCCGCCGCAATCGCTACCTCGGCTCTCGGTCTTGCCGCTTGCTCGGAAACCGCTGAACAGACCGGTGAAACCACCGACGCAATGGCTTCGGATGCCGATGCAGCTGTAAACGCCACCGCTGAAACCGTTGACGAAGCCGCTATGGAAACCGAAGCTGCGGTTGAAGGCGCTGCTGACGAAACCGCCGCTGCCGCTGACGAAGCTGCTGCGGAAGCCGAAGAAGCAATGGTCGCCGAGTAATTGGCGGTTTTCCGCGCTGCTCTGGCAGTTCGGATGCTAAAAAAAGGGGCGGTACCGAAAGGTGCCGCCCTTTTTGTATTCGTATCTGCAAAGGCGCGCCGGCGCGGCCCGTTCGATTGCGGATTCAACCGCCCGTTGCTGGTGCTGGAGCGTCCGTCCAGTTACGAGTGGGATCGTTGTTCAACCGCGCCTTTGCGGCAAAACCATCATACAGCGCCCGTGTTATCGACGCGATCCGTTCATCGCGCAACCGTCGCGCGCTTTGCTTATTGCGGACCTCGTCAGCCATGCTGGCGCTTTGCCCGGTAACATATATAGCGGCTGCTACCGCCCGCCCATCGGGCAGGTGAAAGATTCCGATATCGCTGGCGGTGCGATTTAGCGTCCCGGTCTTGTGCGCAAGACCCGCCGCGCCGGGCAGGGCTGCATTCATCCGCTGCCTGCCGGTGCTGGTTTCTCCCATGGCGCCCAGCAGCACGTTGCGGCTGGACGCGCTGAGCCAGCGGCCCTGATAGATCCCAGCGAGCAATTGACCCATCGCCCGTGGAGTGGCGGAATCGCGCGGGTCGATCCATTCCACCGGGTCAAATTCGCCGTCATCGCGGACAAGCGTGGCGATATCGCGAGACAGTTCAAACTCGGCAAGACCCGCGCCGCGCATCCACTGGTTGACCGCCTGAGGACCGCCAACCACGCGCAACAATGCATCGGTGCAGCTGTTGCAGCTTTTCGAGATCATCAGGTTCAACAACTCATACGCGGGAACGTAATTGCCCGTTTTCACAGGCGCACGATCACCAGCGAACTTCTGCGAACGAACGGGGATTATCAGCGGATATTCGTTGCTGAGTGAAAACCGCCCAGCATCTACTCCAGCCAGAAATGCTGCGGCGACGGCGACCTTGCTGGTCGAGGCCATGGGAAACCGCTGATCGCCGAGCACGGAAATTTCCTCTCCGCTGGCCAGGTCAACCGCGTACACCCCGATGCGACCCTGCGATCCATCGGCAAGCCGGGCGATGCGTTCTTCAAACCCGCTCGCATAGACAACCTCGAACGATGCGGGCTCGCGCATCTCGGTGCCAAAGGCGTTGTCGAAATTTGCCTCCAGCTGCGACGTTTCGCCGGTGTCGGCAAGCGCAGGCGCAGGCATCGCAAGGGTGCCCAGTCCAGCAAGGAGGGCGAGAGCGGTAAGGGGCCGGGGAACACGAAGCATGATCAAAAGTGTCTCCGAATTGGGTTACTTTATCATTAAGGCTTTCGATTCGCACGCTCAATTCATCGCGGCAAGTACACAGTCTGCCAGTTGCGACAAATGGTGCGATGCGCGCGACCGGTCAGCCGTTCAGGCATCGGATCGAAATAGCAAGCCACACGTGCCGAGGGCTGCATTCGTCCCCGACAATTCGTCTGATATGCCAGAGGCCTCTTGACTGGCGACTGAACAGAGGCAGGTTGCGTGCCAAGCCAATTTTCACCGAAACGAGGAAATCCATGTCCGATTCGAGCCAACTGCGCTGTGCGCGCGCAGCCGTTACTGCCATGCTGCTTGGAACATCCAGTCTTGCCTTGGCTCAGGTGGTTCCGCAGACTGCGCCGATCGTGCAGCCCGGTGCGCCGGGGCAGAACAGCCGTACGCTTTCCGCAGATGAGGCGATCAAATTGGCCGGTGCGTCCTATTCGCCAGCCGATGTCGCATTCATGCAGGGCATGATCGTGCATCACCAGCAGGCCGTGGCAATGGCGCGGTTGATCAAGGACCGCACCAATCGTGAGGAAATCGTCGCGGTTGGTGGCCGGATCGAAGCAGCACAGGCCGATGAAATCGTCTTCATGAACGAATGGCTGGAAACGCGCGGCGAAAAGATCGTGACCGCAGGCATGATGGACCATTCCGGTCACGGCGCCGGGATGGACCACTCCAAACACGCCCAAGGTGCAATGGGGCAAAGTGTAATGGGGATGGACCATTCCACCATGGCAGGGATGGCAAGCCCGGCAGACATGGCAAAGCTCGCAACTCTTGAGGGCGCCGAATTCGACCGCCTGTTCCTCACCCTGATGATTGCGCATCATGAGGGCGCGGTGGAAATGGTGGAAGACCTGCTGGAACAGCCCGGCAGCGCCGCCGATCCGGTGCTGTTCCGGTTTGTAAGCGATGTCGACAGCGATCAAACGGCTGAAATTACCAAGATGGACGCGCTGCTTGCCAGCCTTTCAACCGATCCGCGCGCAGGATTGACGCCCGGTTTTGCCGATGCGGGCGAGGCGATCATGAACCTGCGCAAAGTCGCCAGTTTTCGCAAACCGGCTGGCTTTTTCAACCCTGATAACCCGGCGGACCTGCGCCCGGAGATCCCTTCGGACAAGGACAAGAAGGATGAAGACGCAACCGGCGAAGCGAAGGACAATGCCGCCGCAGACGTCACTGAATCCACTGCTGAAACCGCCGGCGATCCCGATGCACCCGCCACTCGCGAAAAGGATGAAAGCGAGAGCCTGACCCAGTTTGCCGAACGCAGCCCGCTGCTCGACTTCGCAAACACCGACATGGCGTTCTTTGACGACATCATGATTGCAGGCAATTACCACGGCTTCAACATCTACAAACTGGGCGATGATGGCGCGCCCGATCTGATGAGCTCGGTTGTGTGTCCGGGCGGGCAGGGCGATGTCTCGGTCGTCGGTAATATTCTGGTGATGAGCGTCGAGCAGACGCGTGGCCGGGTCGATTGCGGACTGCAAGGGGTGGAAGGCGACGTCAGTGAAGAACGCTTCCGCGGATTGCGCATTTTCGATATTTCCGATCTGACCGCAGTGCGGCAGGTCGGGCAGGTGCAGACATGCCGGGGCAGCCATACCCACTCCATCGTGAGTGCCGATGATCAGAAAATCATCGTCTACAATTCCGGCACATCAAGCGTTCGGGATCAGGAAGAATTGTCGCGCTGCATCGAAAATCCGGCAGACAGCCGCACCGCGCTGTTCAGCATCGACGTGATCGAGATACCGCTCGGAGATCCAGCGAAATCCCGCATCATCAGCAGTCCACGCGTGTTCGCCGATGCTGCAACCGGAGAGATCGCCGGGCTTTGGAAAGGGGGCGAAAGCGGCAAGGGCACGCAGAATACCCGCCAGACCAATCAGTGCCATGACATTACCGTATTCCCGTCGCTTAATCTCGCAGCGGGCGCGTGTTCGGGCAACGGCATCCTGATGGACATCTCTGATCCGATGAACCCCAAACGGATCGACGCGGTGTTCGACAAGGGCTTTGCCTACTGGCATTCCGCCACGTTCAACAATGACGGGACCAAGGTGATTTTCACCGATGAATGGGGCGGGGGCGGGCGTCCGCGTTGTCGTGCGTCGGACCCGATGACCTGGGGCGCAAACGCGGTTTACGACATCGTCGATGGCAAGCTGCAATTCCGCAGCCATTACAAGATGCCCGGACCGCAGGGTGATACCGAAAATTGTGTGGCGCACAACGGTTCGATCATTCCGGTGCCGGGGCGCGATCTGTTCGTGCAGAGCTGGTATCAGGGCGGCATCAGCGTGATGGACTTCACCGATAGCTCAAACCCTGTCGAAATCGCCTATTTCGACCGTGGCCCGATTGATGAGGAGCAACTGGTCGTTGGCGGCTATTGGTCATCCTATTGGTACAATGGCCGCATTTACGGGACGGAGATCACACGCGGTGTGGACGTGTTCGCACTGGAGCCGAGCGAATATTTGAACCCCGCAGAAATTGCCGCTGCCGAGGCTGCGAGCTATGCCAACACACGCTTCAATCCGCAAACCCAGACGCAGGTTACGTGGGACGCGGGCGTGATGGAAGCCGCCAAGGCCAGCCGCGCCGAAGCCAGCAAAGGCGGCTGACGCCTGCCCATGCCAGACAATAAAAAGCCCCCGGAACGCTGCGACGTTCCGGGGGCTTTTGCGTGTCAAAACCGGGTCAGGCGGCGACAATTGCCTGTTCGATCTTTTCTGTGGGCTGGCCCGTCAGCGTCTTGTCGATTTCACCCACGAGCCGTTTTTCCAGCTCACTGTGATAATGCCGACGCATCTCACCCAGCGTTTTGGGATCAGCAATGATCAGCACATTTTCGAGATCATTTGCGATTGCACGGTCGTTCAGCCACTCGGCCACTGCCGCGCCATGGGCGAGTTCGTTGAGATCGGTCCGGCCAAGTTTCTGCCCGATATTGTCCTGCTTGCGCACGGCGGCACTGAAATTGGTGGCATTGAGCGTGGGCGAATCCTCATTCTTCAGCTTGGGTTCCAGCGGCTGACCGGTGTTGCGGAAAAGCAGAAAGTTCTCTCCATCGACCACGGCGATGTGTGCGTTAACGGGCAATTTCATAGGTAGTCTCCTTTTGCCCAATCAACGCGCGACCCACCGGATCGTTGCCGGAATCTGCCTGCGTCATTGCTTGCTGACGCGCGCGACCCACTGATCCACCCGCTGTTCCAGAATGCCGAGCGGCACCGATCCGCCGCCCAGAACGGTATCGTGGAACCCGCGGATATCGAATTTGTCACCCAGCTCCGCTTCAGCCTTCGCGCGCAGTTCCTGAATGCGGATCATGCCGATCTTGTACGCCGTCGCCTGTCCCGGCTGGACGATATAGCGGCGCACTTCGGATTTGATTGCGGCATCGGGAATGGGCGAGTTTCCGAGGAAATAGTTGACCGCCTGGCTTTCGCTCCAACCCTTGGAGTGCAGCCCCGTATCGACCACCAGCCGGATCGCGCGCCAAATCTCTGTGGTTAGCCTGCCAAAGTCGGAATAGGGGTCTTTGAAGGCGCCCATCTCCTTAGCCAGTTTCTCCGAATACAGCCCCCAACCTTCACCGAAGGCAGGGATATAACCGCCCTGCGCGCGGAAGCGCGGAATACCGGTCAGCTCCTGCGCGATGGAGCTTTGCATGTGGTGGCCCGGATTGCCTTCGTGATAGGCGATCACCTCAAGCGCGGGTATCGCCATTGCCCGCATATCGGAGAGGTGCGCGTAATAGACGCCGGGGCGTGAGCCATCGGGCGTCCCGGATCGGTAGTGTTGCGCAGCGCCATCCTGTTCGCGGAATGGCTCCACGCGCTTCACCACCAGATCAGCCTTGGGCAGGACGCCGAAGAAATCGGGCAGCCGGGTCTTGATGAAGGCAAGGTGCTTTTCGGCCTCGTCGATATATTGCTGCGCGCCCGCATCATTATCCGGGAAATAGAACTGATCGTCTTCGCGCATGAATGTGAAGAACGCCTGCAAATCGCCTTCGAAGCCGACCTTATCCTTGATCGCCTCCATCTCGCCGCGAATACGCGCCACTTCCGCAAGCCCGATCTGGTGGATTTCGTCCGCTGTCAGATCGGTTGTCGTCATCAGGTTCAGGCGGTAATTGTAAAAATCCGCGCCTTCGGACAGCGAGGCAACACCGCGCGCGTTCTCATCGGTGTTGGGGCGATCACTCGAGTACCAGTCGATCACCCGCTGGTAGGCCGGAGCCATATCCTCGATCAGCGCGGTGCGCGCCTCCTCGCGCAGTTCATCGGCGCGTTCTGCGGAGATAACGCGGTTCGACAAGAGGTCTGCGAGATGCCCCTCGACACCGGCCCAAAGGGCAGATGCCTCGCCGTCATCGAACGGTGCGCCGTTGATAAGCTTGCCCGATTCCGCGATCACCGCGTCATAGCTGAAACGGGGCGGGCGCGTCCCGGCGGCGGCGTTGGCCTGCGCCCGCGCAAGCAATTGGTCCATTGCCGTGCCAAGTGCACCGATCCGCGCGATGAAGGCCACCATATCGCTTTCGTCGTCGACCTTGTGCTGGGTCAGCAGAAAGCTCGGCAGGGCAGTGTGCGTGCCATTCTGCTGGTGGAGGATGTAATCCTGGTCGACAAACTGGAGCGCGCGGACATGTTGATCGGCGCGAAAGGCGAACATGTCCCACGACAGCTTCGCCTCGTCGCTCAGCGCGTCATAATCGAACGTCGCCTGCATCTCAGCGAGTGATTGCTGCCACCAGTCGGCCTCTGCCTTCATCCCGGCAACGCTGTAATCATCGAGTTTTTCGTAATCTGTCTTCATGCCCAGCGAAGTCTGGCGAATGGGGCTGAAGGTCAGCTCTTCCTCGAACTTGGCGTCGAACCAGGCGTTGAGGCACTCGGTCTGCGTGGATGTGCACGTGGCAGCGGTCGGGGCAGTCGCGCTCTGACCATAGGCGAATTGCGGCGTTGCCAGGGCGACAGTGGCGAGCAAAAGAGCTGAAAGTCTGGTTGTCATCGGACGTTTTCCCTCGAATTCGATCCGCGGACCCTGCGCGCGTGCAGCGGGTTTGAAAAGCCGCTTTTTCGAAAACGCCACCTGCGCAAAGCCGTGACAGACAGCGCGCTGCAATGCGGTGCCCACTTCGGCCCGCACAACAAAAAGCCCCGCCGAACCGAGGTCCGACGGGGCTAATTCATTGGTAAGCGTCAGAGCGTCTGTGGGTTTAGAAGCCCATGCCGCCCATGCCGCCCATTCCGCCCATGTCGGGCATACCGCCGCCACCGGCGGGCTTGTCTTCAGGAGCATCGGTGATCGCCGCTTCGGTGGTGATCAGCAGGCCCGCAACCGAAGCTGCATCCTGCAACGCGATACGCACGACCTTGGTCGGATCGATCACGCCGGCCGTAACCAGGTTCTCGTACGTGTCGGTTGCCGCATTGAAGCCCTGCGTTTCGTCGCCTTCGCGCAGCAGGTTGCCAGAGACAACCGCACCATCGTGACCGGCGTTTTCGGCAATCTGGCGAACCGGCGTCATGATCGCGCGACGCACAATGTCGATCCCGCGGGTCTGATCGTCGTTTTCGCCCTTCAGGCCTTCCAGCACCTTGGTCGCGTACAGCAGAGCCGTTCCGCCACCGGGGACGATGCCTTCTTCAACGGCCGCACGGGTTGCGTGCAGCGCATCGTCGACGCGGTCCTTGCGTTCCTTCACTTCGATTTCCGAAGCGCCGCCAACCTTGATCACGGCAACACCGCCAGCCAGCTTGGCCAGACGTTCCTGCAGCTTCTCACGATCATAGTCGCTGGTGGTGTTTTCCATCTGCGTCTTGATCTCGCCCACGCGCGACTTGATATCGTCAGCCGAACCGGCGCCATCGACGATGGTGGTGTTGTCCTTGTCGATGGTGACGCGCTTGGCTTCGCCGAGCATACCCAGCGTGACGTTTTCGAGCTTGATGCCGAGGTCTTCGCTGATCATCTCACCCTTTGTCAGGATGGCGATGTCCTGCAGCATGGCCTTGCGACGATCGCCAAAACCAGGGGCCTTGACCGCAGCAACCTTGAGGCCGCCGCGCAGTTTGTTCACGACGAGGGTCGCGAGCGCTTCGCCTTCGATGTCTTCGGCAATGATCAGCAGCGGGCGGCCGCTCTGCATGGCGCCTTCGAGCACCGGCAGCATCGCTTGCAGGCTGGACAGCTTCTTTTCATGGATCAGGATGTACGGATTTTCGAGTTCAACCGTCATCTTGTCCGGGTTGGTGATGAAGTAGGGCGACAGGTAACCGCGGTCGAACTGCATCCCTTCGACAACGTCGAGTTCGAATTCGAGGCCCTTGGCTTCCTCGACGGTGATGACGCCTTCCTTGCCGACCTTTTCCATGGCTTCGGCGATTTTCTCGCCGACTTCCTTGTCACCATTGGCGGAAATAATGCCAACCTGGGCGATTTCCTGCGAACCGGCCACGTCCTTCGAACGCGCCTTGAGGTTTTCGACGACCTTGGTGACGGCGGTGTCGATGCCGCGCTTCAGATCCATCGGGTTCATGCCGGCGGCAACCGACTTCATGCCTTCGCGAACGATGGCCTGACCCAGCACGGTGGCGGTGGTGGTGCCGTCCCCTGCAAGGTCGTTGGTCTTCGATGCAACTTCCTTGAGCATCTGCGCGCCCATGTTCTCGAACTTGTCCTTAAGCTCGATTTCCTTGGCGACGGTGACGCCGTCCTTGGTGATGCGCGGTGCGCCAAAGCTCTTGTCGATCACGACATTGCGGCCCTTGGGCCCCAGCGTAACCTTGACGGCGTTGGCGAGCGTATCCACGCCCTTCATGATGCGTTCGCGTGCTTCGCGCGAGAATTTCACGTCCTTGGCAGACATTGGTGTTTCTCCTGGAATTCTTGGAATGGTTTAGGAAACGAAGGGATCGGGTCGGATCAGCCGACGATCCCCATGATGTCGCTTTCCTTCATGATCAGCAGGTCTTCACCGTCGATCTTGACTTCGGTGCCCGACCATTTGCCGAACAGGACGCGATCACCGGCTTTCACATCCATCGGGATGCGCTCTCCGTCATCGTCGCGGGCGCCTTCGCCAACGGCGACGATTTCGCCCTCGCTGGGCTTTTCCTGCGCGGAATCAGGGATGATGATACCACCGGCGGTTTTCTGATCGGCTTCGATACGACGGACCACAACGCGGTCGTGCAGCGGACGAAATGCCATAAGTGATGACCTTTCTACATAGGTTGATGAACGATATTGGCACTCTCCTCCTGAGAGTGCCAGCAAAGCGCATGTGGTTGCCGGGGGAGGGGGAGTCAAGCGGCGGAGGCCGAAAAAATCTTCGGGGAGGGAATTTATGGTCAGGGTTGGAACGCGCCCCCGCCCGTATTATTCTGTGCGGGAGCAACTTTTCAGAAATTTCCCGGATGGGGCACGAGTTAATGCAATTTGATAGCGATATTACAGCGCTGACCCTGCCGGAGACGGCGTTCCTGTGGCTGCAGGTCAATCTGATGGAGATCCTGGGCGGATTTGCCGTCCTGTTCATCGGCCTGTTTGTCGCCAGCATCATTCAACGCATGGTCTCGCGCGCACTCAACAACGCCGATCGGTTCGATCCGACAGTCGCGCAATTCCTTTCCAACCTCGTGAAATACGCGCTGTGGGTGGTGGTTCTGGTGACAGTCCTCACACAATTCGGGGTTGAAACCACCAGCATTCTCGCGGCGCTATCGGGTGTCGCGCTGGCGATCGGCCTCGCATTGCAGGGAACGCTCAGCAATGTGGCTGCGGGGGTGATGATCCTGGTGCAAAAACCATTCAGGGTCGGGGAGGCGATCAATGCCGGGCAGATCACGGCCAGGGTGGTGCGGATCGGTCTGTTCGTGACGGAGCTGAAACAGTTTGACGGATTGTTCGTCATGGTCCCCAATTCCGAGCTCTGGAACAAGCCGATCATCAATTACGATCGTCACCCCGTTCGCCGGTTCGAATTGCTGGTCGGCATCAGTTACGATGACAATATGGCTGATGCGCGCCGCGAACTGCTGGCGCTGGCAACGAACAACAAGTCCGTGCTGGCCGATCCCGAACCGCAGGCCTTCGTCAGTTCGCTTAATGACAGCTCGGTCAGCATCGGTCTGCGAGTGTGGTGCAACACTGCCGACTACCTCGCGCTGTCATGGGATCTTACTGAAAAGGCAAAGGCACAGTTTGACGATGTCGGCCTCACGATGCCATTCCCGCAACGCGTGGTCACGCAGGCTACATGATCGAAATCTGAGCGGGTGCGAGAGGGGCTGGGACCGGCACATCCCCGCCGCGCGCAGTCAAGCCGAGTTGCTCGCGCCGTATCCACCGCCATGTCAGCAGGACTGCGGCAAAGAACAGCCCCGTCGCAAGCCCGATCCACACGCCGACACCCTCCAGCGGCGTGAAAAAGCCGAGGCCAATTGCCATGCCGATGCCAGGTACCCAATAGCTGAATATCGCGATCCACATCGGCACGCGGGTATCCTGCAATCCGCGCAAGGCGCCCGCTGCGACTGCCTGAAACCCGTCGGCCAACTGAAATATCGCTGCCAGCACCAGAAATTGCAGCGCAAAAGCCACCGTTACCGCATTCGCTGGCGCCAGCGGATCCAGGAAGATACGCATGAGCGTCAGCGGGGCGAGCACCATTGCGCTGGCGGTGAAGGTCATGAACGCGGCACCGATGACCAGCGCCACCCAGCCCGCGCGCCCGATCCCGACGCTGTCACCCGCGCCATAGAAATACCCCACGCGGATGGTGACTGCCTGCCCCACGCCAAACGGCACCTGAAACGCCAGCGCGGCCAGTTGCAGCGCGACGATGTGGCCAGCCAGCTCAGCCGCGCCGATGCGCCCCATCATGAACGCCGCTGCGCCAAAAATGCCCGCTTCGGCGGTGACCGTCAGTGCAATCGGCGTTCCGATCTGGACGAGCTGGCGCAGGCGCGCCCAGTCCGGCGACCACAGCCGCCCGAACACATGATAGCGGTGCAACCGCGTGTCGAACCGGATCGCCACAACATATGCGCCCAACGTGAAGAACGCGGTGATGATCGTTGCCATGGCCGCCCCCGGCAGGCCCAGCGCTGGCGCACCAAGGTTGCCGAAGATAAACACCCAGTTGGCAAATGCGTTCACTCCGATGCCGACACCGGTAATGGCGGTGGCGAAGATCGGGCGGCCCAGAGCGGAGACGAAAGTGCGCAAAACCGCCGCAAGCAGCATCGGGATGAGCGAAAAAATCACAAGCGAATTGTAACTGTTGGCGAACCCGATGATCCCCGGTTGTTGCCCGGTGACCTGCATGATCGGATCGAGCAGCAGACACAATCCCATGCCGATCACCCCGCTGATCACCGCCAGCCACAATGCCATCCGCACGGATCGCCGCACCGGGCGCAGCGAAGGCTTGCCCGATCCCAATGCCTCGGCGATCAGTGGCGCGACTGCTCCGGCCAGCGCGGTCATTGCCCACAGCACCAGCCCGAACAAGGATGTCGCCAACCCCGATGCGGCCAGTTGTTCTGGACCCAGCCGCGCAATGAAGATCACGTCGACGGCATAGGTAGCCATTTGCAACAGGTTGGCGAGCGCCAGCGGGCTCGCCAACATCAAGGTGGCGCGCAATTCCTTGCCCCAGCCGGGCATTTCAGAGCGATAAGCTTGCTGCATGGTTGGTCCAGTGCCCTGCGGCGGGCGGGCGAACCCGAATAGGAGCAGTGGCGCTTTGGGGAAAGGTTAAATGCCCGGACTTCGCACAAACTGCACAAACCGGTTTGGCGCGAGTGGCTATTGAGGATTGGCTGAAAACGGAACCGGATTGGGACACCGCCCCGCAATCGCCGGGTTTTCTGCAGATTCTGCTTTGCCGAATCGCTTATTAAGCACATTATTGCGCCAATCCGGGGGGAATTTTGACGCATAGCAAGCAGACAAATACCGGCGATATAGGTCGCGGCGTAGCGCGCTTCAGGGGAGTTGGCCGGGTGATGTGGAGCCGTGCGCTGCCCGGCAGCATGGTGGTGATTGCTGCGCTGGTCGCGCCTGAATTTTCGGTCGGCGCGGGCGGTTTTGGCGCTGGCAATTTCGGCGCTGGCGCTTTGGGTGCTGGAGGGCAGCTCCAAAACTCGCTTGCGCCATCCTTTGCTGCGCCGCCGCAAAGAATCGGTCCGGTGGCTGGCACGGCCAAGGCACCACTGGCGAATGTGCCGATTAATCTGACAACGGCGATTGGCGCAACCGGCACTCGGGCCGTGCAACGGCCGCAAATCCTGCCGGAAGCCCTGCCGCGCTCGGAAGAACCGACACTCGGCATCGTGTTCTCAGAACCGACCGCGCTTGTGGCAACAGCACCGGTTCCCATCGCGCCCGGTCCAGAATCGCGGCTGGTCGAGGCTGCAGAACCATTGGCAGAGGCGTCGTTCGCCTCGGCTCTTAACCCCGCGCTTGGTCAAACATTCGCTGCGCCGGTCATGCGGGATGCGGCGCGCGCGGATGCAACCAACGTAAAGGCGCCTCAGAAGCCGGTATCTCAACAATCCCTTGTGACTGCGCCCCTATCTGCACCGGCAACCGGCGCAATACTGGCAACCGCGCGTACAGACTTGGCTTCACTTGCCGCCGTCACCCCCGCTAGCACGCCCTTGCTTGCGCCCGTCATCGCGCCCATGAAAGTGCCGATCAGCGCTATCATCACGCCTGAGATTGACGCGCCCTCCCTTCCTTCGGCTGCGCAGGCAGCACCGGTTGAAACAGCGATTACCGCATTGCCAGCCGCCACAAAGCCGCTCGCAAGTGCGCACGGCGCGGGTATGGGCGGTGGGTTCGCGCTCGAAACGCATGACCAGCTGCTCACCCGTGTCGATGGAAAAGCCGCTGGCGAGCTGGATTTCCGGCAGACCCCGACCGGCCTGCTGGTGCGTCTGGGATCCATCGTAGAGGTGCTGAGCGATCGCTACGAACGCACGCAAATCGAACGGATCAGGGCCTCGGCGGCGGGCGATATCTATCTTTCGCTCCCCGATCTGAAAGCGCAGGGCATCCCGATCAGTTACGATCCGGTCTATGATGAATTCAATATCGGGCAGACCGACACCCGGCCCAAAGCCGCGCACAAGGTACACATGGACCAGATATCGTCGCCCGAACGCGGGCTGGACAGCAGCGGGGTCGATCAGGTCGGGCGTTGAAGAGTTGCGCAATGACGAGTTGCGCGTTGACGATCAGTCGGCGTCGGGCCGGTCTGCATCGGGGGCGCAACTGCCTTCGACGATCTCATAGGGCTCACGCCCCGGCTCCTCGGCCACCAGCTTCACACACCAGTTTTCGCCAGCGTTTGCGCGCATTGTCGACAGTATGGCGGTCGTTCCGGCTGCAAGCGTCGTTTTGCCGCGGTGGCGCGAGGTCGACTGTCCGGTCACTTCGAGCAGATAGCTGACCTCCTGCGCGCGCTCCGAGTGGCCGATCAGCTGCACCTCTATGACGCCATCGCGTTGTTGAACATCGAGTGTCAGGGCTTGAGAATCTTCAGTCATGTAAGGCGCCGTTCCAGTGGAAGAGAGCAGGATTGCGGCAAGTCCCGCCGCGTGAGAAATGGTCATGGTGCGCCGCCTCCGAGCTGGTTGATGATGGCATTGATAAGGGCCTGGGTTTGCTCTCCAAGTCCCTCCGTCTCGTCCGGTTGGTCTCCTCCCGGCTGTGACGGTGCCAAGGGTGGGGCGAGCGCAATCGAGGCAATCGCCTGATTGCTGAAATCGTCGGTTGCCGCATTCGTCCGGGCAAGGCGGTCGATCACCTGACTAAAACTGGGCTGGACGGCCATATCGAGCCCGCCGCGCAGCAATTGTTCTTCTGCGCTGAGCGGGCGTTGGATTTGTGTCGCGAAGTCCTGAGAGCGGGTTTCGATGCGGTCCCGGCACAGTGCGATCACGGCGGGAACTTGCGGAGGGTTATCGCAAACATCGGTGCCTTCGATCGTTTGCAGCAGCACGCGGCGTTCCGCAGCGCTTAACTGAGCGAGGGTGGCGTTGAGATCGGCCTTGGACAACTGGGCAATACCCGGACTGCCCTGGGTCCGGCTGGTAATCTGGACCGTCGGAGCGCTGCCGGACGCGCGCATTATCTGATCGTCGGGAGTCTGCGTCAGACTTGCGCGCGGCTCGGGCGGCTGTTCGCGCGCGATATCGAGATAGGCCTTGCCCGCGCGTTCGCGCCGCGCCGTTTCGGAGGCGGGTGCCTGAATCTGATCGGCCTGCGTGCGGCTGTCGGTAACGGGCTCTTGCTGCAACGCAAGACCCGCCGATGGCAAGCCCGCCGCGATGAGCAGCGGCATTGCGAAGTAAGCGAGGCGCGGTGCAGCGGTCATGGCGTTCCCCTACCCGCCCGATCCCGGGGGAAGAGTGAATTGGGCGCCAGTGGTGCTTTGGGTTATCTGGAGGCTCCCGTTGCCGGTCTGGACAATCCCGAGATCGGCAAGGCCATCGCCGGTCTGGCTCCATTCGAGCCGGTTGCCGTTGTTGAGCTGTGTCGCGGTCATGGCGTTATCATCACCATCCTGAGTCAGGCGGGCCTGATTATCGCTGCCATCCTGAACGAGCACAAGCTGGTTGCCGTTGCCGGATTGCTGGACCGCAGCCGCGGAATAACCGGTGCCGTCATCGCTCTGACGGATGATCGCACCATTGCCATCACCCTGCTGAGCCAGAAGCAGCACAGTCTGCCCGCTGCCATCCTGAACGCCATCGAGCGTGTTGTTGTCGCCATCCTGCGCGACGCTGGCGTAGTGACGCCCGCTCGCACCCTGCACGAGGACGGTTGCATTCTCCGACCCGTCCTGCGCGATCCGCGTGTAGCTGCTGCCGGACGCCTGACGGACCTCGGCGCGGTTGGTTTCGCCGACTTGCGTGATGAATACCCCGCGATCATCGGCGTTGGGAAGTGCGACCGGATCAAACGGCGCGTTACCGCCGCCGCCGCCTCGGTTGCTGCCCGCATTACCTTGCGCGCCGTCGTTGCCGTTATTGCCATTGCAGGGATTGCCGGTGCCTTTGCCCGGACCATCGCCGCATGGGTTGCCCGGCGGAACCTTGTTGTTATCCGCGTGGGCCGGCGTAGCACCGGCGATCACCAGCAGCGCAGATGAAAGCGCGGCAAGGGTGATGGTGCGGAGATGGATGTGGGCCATGACGGTGTCCTTGTATTCGAAAAAGGTGCGCCGGGCGAGAGTTACCTCCCGCCCGGCGCACAGTGTGGCTTAGAAGCCCTGCGTTACCGTAGCGGTGTTGAACGAGCCGTTCTGATTGACGGTCGACATGTTGTCGTCGCTTGACTGGGTCACCGTTGCGGTGTTCGCGTTGCCCAGTTGAGTGATGAACGAATCGTTGTCCAAACCTGACTGGGTCAGCGTAGCCGAGTTGTCAGTTCCAGTCTGGATAACCGACGATGTGCCTGAGACACCGGACTGAGTGACGCTGGCACTGTTGCCCGATCCAAAGGTGCCGCCTTGGGTTATATCGGACTCATTTTCCGATCCGCTTTGATCAACAGTGGCCAATTGGTCGATCCCGCGTTGCGTGATGTCCGATCCGTTATCGGTTCCATCCTGCGTCACGTTGGCGACCTGAAACAGGCCAGCACCAAAGCCAAAGAAGCCATTGGTGCCTTGATTGATGTTGGAGCGGGCTCTGATCGACGTGCTCAGCTGGTCGACGAACGCGTTCTGGAAACCGCCCGACTGGACGATGTCAGACTGTCCATCGCTGCCCGATTGACGCACGCCGACATCGGTTTCGTCCACGAAGCTGCCCGCCGAGTTGGCAAGACCGGATTGCGACACGTTCGAAGTGTTGTCGAAACCCGACTGTTCGACATTGGCCTGATGGCCGCCAATCGGATTTTGCGTGATTATCGAGCGTTGGCCCGATCCTGACTGGTTAACGACTGCCCCGCTGAGCACGGTCGCGCTCTGAAGTACAGTTGACTGGTTGTCGTCACCCGACTGATTGACTGTCGCGCCATTGAACAATCCGGTCTGGGTCACATTTGACACCAGGTTGGTCCCCGACTGATCGACGTTGGCGACAGTGCCTGTGCCAGGCTGAGTTACGCGCGAAGTGTTCTCGTCGCCATTCTGGCTTACACTTGTCGCGTTGAAGCTGCCCGACTGGTTGACAAAGCTTTCATTGGTGGGCGCATTGGCAGGCGGCGCGAGGTTCGAGCCGATCTGCGTCACCGAGGCAAAGCTGTCCGATCCGTTCTGTTCGATCAACGATGCGTTGCGGGCATGTGAACCGCTCTGGTTGACGATTGCCGAACCGGTCCCATTCTGATCCACCACCGAGGTGTTATACACCCCGAACTGTGCGACGTCGGCCGAGGCCTCCGCGGTCTGCGTAATAGCAGAACGGTTCAAGGTGCCGTCCTGCGAAACAGTGGCCGAAGCACCGTCTGCCGACTGATCGATCAGCGAAACGTTGTTGCGGTAGAGCTGACCTCCACTGCCGAGCGGCGGCGGGGGAGGGAAGGACGCACCATCCCATTCACGTCCACCCAGTGTATTGTTGCCGCCACCCTGAGACACGTTGGCGCTTGCACCGGCAGTCTGCGTGATGCGGCTGGTGTTGTCATCGCTGGTCTGCAGTGTTGTGGCAGATGCACCGGCAGCGTCGATTGTTTGCAGGATCGAGCTGTCATTGTCGTCGCCCATCTGCGTAATCGAGGCGAAAGCCGGGACCGCATCCTGCGTGATCGTAGCTATGTTGTCGTCGCCCGTTTGGCTGACAAAGGCATCGGCGAACACGTCAGGCTCGACCGGGGCACCTGGAGGGTTGGCATCGCCGGTGCCATCGGCGCTTTGACGCACCACGGTGGCGGTATTGCCATCGCCGTTCTGGATTACCACCGCGTTCGAGAAATTACCTTCCTGGGTGATCGAGGCGACGTTGTCATCGCCCATTGTCAAAACGTCGGCAACGGTGTTGTCGCCGCTCTGGATGATGGTGCTGGTGTTGCGATCGCCAAGCTGGGTTACGCCCACAAGGCTTTCGGCATCGACAGTCCCGTAATTGTTGTCGGGATCGCCCACGGCGCCGTTCTGCCCGGTCTGGATCACGGTGCTAAGGTTGAGGTCGCCAGTCTGGCTGACGCTTGCTTCGTTGAAGCGGACGCTCTGACTGATGATCGAGGTGCTGTCGCCATTCTGGAATACGGATGCATTTTGCGCCCCGCCTTCCTGATCGATATACGATTGTGCTGCGCCGCCCGCCTGGATCACGCTGGCACGCTCGTCCCGGCCGGTCTGCTCGATTTCGCTTTCCGCGCCATCGGTTGCAGCCTGTTGCTGCACGACCGCGACGTTCTTCGCGTTCGACTGTTCGACCAGCGAGGACGAATTGGCACCGTTCTGCGTAACATCGGCCGACTGCTGGCTGCCGCTTTGAAGCACGTTCGAAGTGTTGTCCTGCGCGAGGGCAGGGGCGGCGATGGCCAGGGCCAGAATAGAGGCGCTGGTCAGGATTGTCTTTTTCATCTCATGTTTCCTTTGAAAAGTGAGTAAGCGATAAATTTTCGAGCCGTTAATTGTGCGTACGTATTCGCCGCAATTTACCGGCTCGAATATACGGCCCCGGACGAGAGTTCACTTCCGCCCGGGGCTGTTGTCGTTAGGCTCAGAGGCTACCCTGGGTGACAGTGGCGGTGTTGCCATCGCCTGTCTGCGTCACGGTCGACAGGTCGAGCGCACCATTCTGGGTGACGGTTGCAGTGTTTGCGTCGCCCGTTTGCGTGATGAAGCTGTCACTATCCAAGCCGCCCTGTACGACGGTGGCGGTGTTGTCATGACCGTCCTGCAGGATGTCGGAGAAGTTGAGCGAACCAGACTGAGTCACGTCAGCCAGATTGCCCGAGATAGCAGGAGCGCCCTGGGTGTTGGTCTGGCTGATCTGGCTGGTATTGTTAGTGCCCGACTGATCAACCTGTGCGGTCATCTCCCGACCGGGTCCGCCATTAGCGGGTGTCGGTGCGTCCTGCAAAATTGTGCTGGTGTTGAAGGAACCAGCCTGATCGACATCGGCGACCGAGTTGTTCGACCGGCCCGTCTGGGTGACGAAGCTGGTCAGGTTGTTGCCGATCTGATCGACCGTAACGAGGCCGAAATTGGCGTTCTGGTTGACGGTTGAGGCGTTATCGTCACCGATCTGGTTGACACCCACCTGCATCACACCGCCTACGTCATTGTCGAAGCCCGGCTGGTTGATGGTTGAGGTGTTATCATTGCCGCTCTGATTGACATCGGCAAAGTTGCTCGAACCGCGCTGGTCGATCATCGAGTTGTTGCCTTCGCCGTTCTGGGTCACGATCAGCGACTGATCGGTGGTCAGATCGCCGCTGGGACGACCCTGCGACGAGGTCGAGGTGTTCGTCAGGCCAGTCTGGCTGACGCTGGCGGTGGCGCCATCGTTGAGCTGGGTCAGATCAATAACGTTGAGGCGGCCCGACTGGTCGGTGGTGGCCGAGTTGCTGTTGCCGGTGGTGAGCGCGACAGTACCCTGATCGATGTTGGTTGTGTTGCTATCACCAGACTGGCTGGCGTCAGCAATGTTCGCTTCTGCGCCCAGAGTGCCAGTCCCGTTCTGATTGATCACCACAGCGTTCGGCTGAGCAAACTGGTTATTGTTGTCCTGATCAACTGATGCGGTGTTGAAATCGCCGGTCTGGTTGATGGTCGAATCGTTCGATGCGGTGTTGAAATTCACCGAACCGGCGGGATCGGTTTCCTGATCGACTGTGGCGGTGTTGTTGTTGCCGACCTGATCGATGTCCGACAGGTTTTCGTTTCCGTCCTGCGTGACAGTGGCGGCGTTGGCGTTACCGGTCTGATCGATGTCCGAATCCTGCGCTTGCGCAAATACCGGCGTTGCCATGGATAGCGCCAGGATTGAGGCTCCGGTGTATATTACCTTTTTCATTTCCAGTTTCCTTATTTGAATGGTTTTGTGGCTATTGTTTTGTGTTTGCGATCCGGGACTTGTGAAGCAGGTGAATGTAGCTCCGGGCGAGAATGGCTTCTCGCCCGGAGACTGTCAGATCACGAACCCTGCGTGACGGTTGCGCTGTTGCTATTGCCGGTCTGGGTCACGTTCGACATGTTGTCGTCGCTTGACTGAGTGACGTCAGCGAAGTTGCCAGCGCCCGTCTGAGTGATGGTCGACAGGTTATCCATTCCGGACTGGGTCAGTTCAGCCGTATTGTAGAGACCACCAGTGCCGTTCTGCGTGATGGTGCTGGTGTTATCCGAACCCGACTGGTTGCTGGAAGCGGTGTTCCGGGTCCCGTTTTGGGTGATGGTAGATTCGCTGTCGAAACCGCCCTGCGTAATCGAAGCCGAGCTGAACGACTGCGGACCAGGTGTGCCGGGCCCGCCGTTCTGGTCGATCGTGGCGGTGTTGCCCGAAGAACCGAACTGTTGCAGCACCGTTGCCGAGTCGTTCCGGGCATTGTGGTCTTGGTTGACATAGGCGAAGCTGTCATTGCCCAGCTGATCGATGTCGACGCTTGAATTCAGGCCACCTAGCTGGCTGACAAACGCCAAGTTGCTATTGCCGGCCTGCAGCACATCGGCACTGAGGCCCGCACCGTTTTGCAGCACATCAGACTCGTTATCGTCACCGGTCTGGGTTACACGCGCGGTGGCACCCTTGTTATCCTGATTGATATTCGAATCGTTGCTGAATCCGCTTTGCATCACGGTTGCCGAAAGGCCCGAGTCGGCCCCATTTAGCGGTGCAGTGTCGTCCTGGTCGATCACTGAATTGTGGTCATCACCAGTCTGCGTAACGCTAGCGAAAAAGGTGTTGGCATCCGTGTTGTCGAAGTTCTGCGTGATCTCCGACGTACTCGCACCGTTTTGAACCACGTTGGCGATCATGTTGTTGTTATTATTGCCGGCCGCTGTCTGGCTGATCGTGCTGAACGATGCACCGGACTGATTGACGGTTGCAAAGATATCCGAAGCGTTGTTCCCGCTAGCAGTTTGCGTGACTTCGGAATCGGCCCCGTTCGACTGGCGGACGTTAACGTTTAATTCCTTGTTGTTGTTACCGTCGGCCGTTTGGGTGACATCCGATGTGGAATCGCTCTGCCGCACGTTTGCGATCAGACGCAGATTGTTGGCACCGGCTCCCTGTTGCAGGATAGTGGAAGCCGAATTCGTTTGATTGACTGTCGCGCCAAAGTTTCTGGTATCAGTGCCAGTTGCGAGCTGATCGAGATCGGAGGTTGAGCCACCGTTCTGATTGACAGTTGCATTAAGCGTGCCGGTGAAGCCATTGCCGGTCGCCTGCTGATTGATGTCTGATGTGTTGTCGCCAACCGTCTGTGAAACGTCGACCGCCAGATTGCGATCGTTGGTGCCGGCATTCTGGGTAACGAACGAGGTGTTGTTTACACCGCTTTGAACCACGAACGCTTCGGGATCGAACGCTTTATCAGGCTCGGTCCCGGACGACTGTTGCAACGTGCTGTCAGTCTGGGTGATCATTGAGGTGTTCAGCGATCCGCTCTGGCTGTTGGTGGCCGATGCGCCTTGGGCGTTTTGCGTCACGGTCGAGGCGTTGTTGTCACCAGCTTGCGAGATGGCACCCTGAGTGCCGAATGTGTCGGCCACTAGACCCTGGTAAATCTCCGCCGAGTTAGGACCGCCAGCATTGGCACTTGCCTGACTGATGGTTGCGGAATTGTTGAACGTGCCTGATGCGTTGTCGATGACATCCGAGCTTGAGCCGTTCGCCGTGTTGGGAGCGCCATCGACACTGTTCTGAACAATGTTCGCTTCATTGCCCGGACCGCCCGCTTCGATCGAGGTCTGGGTCACTTCGGCGTACCCGCCATCACCGGTCTGCGTGATGCTCGAATCATTTGCCGGAGTGTTGAAACCGGCGATGCCCGGCTCCTGATCGTCCTGCGAAACGACAGCGGTATTGCCTTCGCCATCCTGATCAATCAACGACTCGTTTTCGACGCCGGTTTGCGTAACCGTGGCGGCATTGTCGTTGCCCAACTGGTCAATAGTCGATTGGCTAGCATCCTGCGCAAGAGCCGGAGCGGCGATCGTAAGCGCAAGAATTGATGCGCCTGTAAAAATAGTCTTTTTCATTTCATATTTCCTTTGTGTTGAATTGAATTGCGACAAGTTGCCAATGTTGTTGATCCGGGATCGTCATCGCCCCGGTGTTTCGGGTCCACGGTGGCCTGGTTGGCCGTCGCGGAAGGTTGCAAAGTTCGTTGGAAGCGGTTCCAGATGCGATGGCGGGAACCAGATTTGAAACGCCGCGTTTATTGCTAAGCTGGGCCACAGGCCCCGCCGCAATAACCGGCGCGCGAGCGCCGCTGCGTATCATTTCGGTAACATGCCAGTTGGCATTCATAGTTGCATCAGCCTCAACAATGGGCGATACCAACCGCTGGCCACGGCGCGATTAGACGCCGAGCTACTTAGGTAATCGCAAGCCTTTCCTCGCGCGCATCGGAGTTGCAGCTCCTTTGCGTGCTTATTTTTGCGGCCCATGCGGCGCTTTCAGCGCTCTCGGGTTGTTCCTGTTCGGCCTTTCGGCTTTCAGGAAAAATGCGTTCAGCGTCACGAACCGTCGCGGCGCTTTTCTTCCTTTTCGTCGTCCACAATCGTCAGTGCGGTCAAAGAACCTGCGCGCTTGACTGCTTTCTGGATGTCGCTGGCTTCGTAAACTCCGTCGCGCTCGGCGCGGTAGGCGTTGATGATCGGCTGCGCCGCAACCATGTCCTCAAACCGCCAAAGATCGAGATCGATGCCTTCGAGCACCAAGCCGTAAACGGCCTTTTCGATCGCCTGTTGCAACGCGACCTGATCCGGTTCGTTGGAGGTGATCCCGGCTTCGGCCTCAAGCAATTCGCGGAAAGCCACGAACTTGAACGCGCTCGCGCCGATTGCTTGACTGGCAATTGTCTTGGATGCGGTGACATTGGCGAGCACTTCGCCGGTGCGCACAGATACGGCGCGCAGATAAACGGTCACGTTATCCTGCCGATATTCCGTCCGCGCGCCTATGCCGAGGAATGCCGCGCCTGCGCCCCCGGTCACGGTGTTGGTATCGTATCCCACAATCCCGCCTTCGAGCAGCACGCCGGCAAACAGCAGGGCTGGCAGAGCGTTGGGATCGATTTCCTGTTCGCCCAGATACCTTTTGCGCATCTCACCGATAATCTGACGTTCGCGCAGCAGGTTATCCAGCCGCTCCCGCTCGACGACTGTGAACCAGTCGCGATTGCCTGCATCCTGCAGCGCCTTCACCAGCATCGAACTGGCGCCCTGGGTGACTGCGCGCGACAGGGTCTGCCCGGTTTCGCTTGGTTTGAACTGGCCGGTCTGGTCGGTGAAGCCATAGACCGCAATTGCGACCGGGCGCTGCGGTGCAGGCAACTGGTTGAGCAGGTTCTGCGTCTGCGTTTTCTTGGGGAAATAGGCGAGGCTCGTGGTGGTCGGCACAGTGTCGCGGCCATCCTGGGCCATCGTCATACATCCGCCAAGCGCGAGCGCTGCCAAGGGAACAAGACCAAACGAAAGGAAGGATCGCATCATCCGGGTTCAATTCACTTCAATGAACAAAGGGACGACGATCCGCGTTTCTTCGCCAGTCTCATCGTTGCGGATGATCAGCGTTACCTCTGAGAGGCTGCGGAAAAATTCGATCGTCTGACCGCCAAAGCTGATGATGCCCTGTTCCTGAGGATTGTCGCCAAAGATTGCGTCGACGATCTGCGAGGACAGCGACGACAGCAGACGCGATTGCAGCTGCCGGGCGAAAATATCCGCCTGTGAATTGGTGGTGGTTGCGCGAGGATCGCGGGTGTCGTTGTTCGCGTTGGCCACACCAAGCACATGGTTCGAATTGAATGGGTTGCCGCCGAAAGTGGGGCTTATGGGCTGGTAGACCACATCTTGAGCCAAAGCCGGACAGGCGCACAGAAGTGCACCAGCCAGAAGGCCTGTCTTCACGATGTACATTGATTCTCCCCCAAATTTATCAAGGAACGTAAGTGTGGGCTTTGCCATCTTCAAACGTTCGAAGCCGGTTGCGGCTCTGCGACTCGATAAGGCAATGTTAGCCATTATTAACTGAGTGTAAACCCACTTCGGCAAGTCGCTGAAGGAAGCGTCTCGTTTATACACAGTTGCAATCAATGGATTAATTGCCGCACACCCTATAGTGCTGCGCCGTAAGTTAGGTCCAATATGGATGAATCACATCCGGGTCGCGGTGCAGAAATCGAGTTTATGGCATCCGCTCAAGTCCATGCCAGCGCAAGAGCCGCTCTGCTCCATTGCCCCCCGCTCTCTCTGGGAGTTTGATTGCGACAGGAGAGGGTATATTCATCCGTTTCGGAGTAATCGCCTCACGTCCGCGCGACGGATGAAACGGATCGCACCTCCGTCCAACCGGCCAGCATGATTATTCTGTAGGTTTCGACGCCGGCACACGGGCGTCGATTGCCGCCGGGCGTTTATTTCTGATCGGCCCGGTCTTGCGTCAGCAGACCAACCGGCAGTCGGTGCGCCGCGACAATCAACGGGAAAGGGCGGCACCATTGCTGATACCGCCCCCCATCTGCGGGCGCTTCAAGACACCCACAAAACTTTGTACAAGATTACTTGAGCTCGACGGTACCGCCGGCTGCTTCGATCTTGCCCTTGATTTCTTCGGCTTCGGCCTTGTTGACGCCTTCCTTGATCGGAGCAGGCGCGCTTTCAACGAGGCCCTTGGCTTCAGTGAGACCCAGGCCGGTGATGGCGCGGACTTCCTTGATGACCTGGATCTTCTTCCCGCCGTCGCCGGTCAGGATGACGTCGAATTCGGTCTGCTCTTCGGCAGCCGCTGCATCACCGCCGCCAGCGGCGGGGCCAGCAACAGCGACAGCAGCAGCGGCGCTGACGCCCCATGCTTCTTCGAGTGCGGTTGCAAGTTCAGCTGCCTCAAGGACGGTCAGCTTCGAAAGTTCTTCAACAAGCTTGGCAATATCAGCCATGATGGTTCACTCCAATTATGTGGCGGGGCGTCAAAACCGTTTTGCGCGCCCCATTGAATGTTTCGTCTCTTGCGAGACCGTCTCTCAGGCAGCGTCCTTGGCGGCATATGCGCCGAACACACGGGCCAGCTTGGCCGCGGGAGCGTTGACGACCTGGGCGATTTTGGTCGCCGGGGCGTTAACGAGACCCACGATCTTGCCGCGCAGCTCATCGAGGCTGGGCATCGAGGCAAGCGACCTGATCCCGGCTTCGTCGAGCACCTGCGTGCCCATGGAACCACCGACGATTTCCAGCTTGTCATTCGTCTTGGCGAATTCGACAGCGGCCTTGGCAGCCGCGACGGGGTCTTGCGACCACGCCAGCGCGGTCGGTCCGGTGAGATATTCATCCAGGCCGACGTAATCGGTGTCCTTAAGGGCGAGCTTGGCGAGACGGTTCTTCGCAACCTTGTAGGAAGCGCCAGCATCACGCATCTTCATACGCAGATCGGTGGATTGACCGACCGACATACCGAGATTGCGGGTGACAACCACCACACCAACCTCTTTGAAAACCGCATTGAGCTGGGCAACCGCGTCGGCTTTTTGCGAACGATCCATGCCATACTCCTTCACTAATGGTCGCACACAGATGGCTCTGCATGAGACCGGCTCACGTTTCATGGCGCCGTTCGTCGACACCATGAGTCCAATGATGGGGAAGGAGGGTGCACCATGTGGCGCGAATGCAAATGCTCAGAAAGCGTTGCAGGAAATCTCTTTTCCCCGTCTAGGCTGGAAATTAAGACCGGCATATTCCGATCACCAACTGTCTTGGACGGATGACCGGGCGAATACAAAAAGACCCGCCGGTCGGGGCGGGTCTTTAGAGAAATCGGCGCTAGTGTCAACCGATTGGTTGGGGACTGAAATCAGATCCCGTCGGCTTTTTCTTCCAGCGTATCGGCTTTGCTTTCGAGGCGCTCCGCCTTCTGTTCAAGTTCCATCTGTTTGACATCATTGCCGGCTGCTTCGGCCACATCGGCACGCTCTTCAGCGAGGTCGGCCTGCGCTTCGGCAAGTTCTGCCTGCTCGTCGGTCACTTCGGCCTGCGCCTCGATGGCATCATCGACCTCTTCGCCCATTTCTTCGGCGGGACCGTCACATGCAGTCAACGCAAAAGCGGACACAAGTGCTACGGATATCAACTTCTTCATTAAATTCCCTCCAATATTTCGCCATTATCAGCTCTGTTAGAAGGATAACGGGCAGCCGGGCTGCCGGTTCCGATCAGACGGCGCTGCGGTCCTGATACGCCAGCAGATCGCCCGGCTGGCATTCCAGTTCGCGGCAGATCGCGGCGAGGGTGGAAAACCGGATCGCCTTCGCCTTGCCGGTCTTCAGGATCGAGAGGTTGGCAAGCGTCAGCCCCACCCGGTCCGCCAGTTCGGTCAGGGTCATGCGCCGTTCGTAAAGCAGGTCGTCAAGTCGGACCATGATCGTCGCTCCTTCATCGGTATCGTGGGGTTTGGGCGGCATCACACGGTCCCTTCGAGATCATCGCGCATGGCGGCGCCATGTTTGAACACGCGGGCGAGGATGAACAGGATGATGACCATCAAGATGCCGGTGAGGTCCAGCCCGTTATCGATGGTGATGTGCGCATTGTCGAATTCGTTGGCCCAATCCGCGACGAACAACCCCAGCGCCGCAATCGGGATCGACACAAGCTGCACAGCCAGCAACAGCCAGGCCATAAGGTTCAGGCGCGTGGCATTCTCTGGCAGGAACGGATCGCCGTCACCGACAGTGCCGATGATTGCGCGCAGCTTGCCAAAGAAAACGAATATCGCGGCGACGGCGACAAGACAAAGTGCGAGCACGCCGACTGCGGGCCACAAGGGAAATGCAATTGTCGCTTCGCCGAGTTCCTCGGCAATTCCTGCCTCTATCTGTTCGCGCGCGAAGATCAGGGCAAGGATGACAAGGGGTATCACCGCAGCAATGATCGCCATAATTATCTGCATGAATACGGTGAGCACCTTGCCAGCCAGCAACAGCAGATCATTGGGTTTGTCAGTCATGAGGACGCCTCCGGTCAGGTCTTGCATCAGGCCAGTTCGACTGACGTGGCATAAACATCTGCATGGGCAGGTGGGACGGTTGCAACCATGCCGATTGAGGTGAGCGCGAGGATGATGGCAGCAAGCGCGGCGAGCGAGTTGGAAACAAAGCGGGTCATATCGTTCTCCTTGAAGTGCGTTATTGAATGTCGATAAATCCGGTCTAGGCGATTCGGAATTTATTGTCAAACGATAATATCGCAAAACGATATGGTGATTATTGTTTTACGGGTGGTCCATGCGCCTCTGCCCGGCGCTGTAAGCGTGGCGGCTCTTGGTCGCAGGCGGAGTTTGCAGCGGGTTGCGCCGTGGCGCCGATCAGCGTCCCCCGGCCTGATACCAGCATTCAAGCTTGTCCTCGCAGTACCATCCGCCGACGCTGAAGCGGTCGCCGGGCTCGGTATCGTGCGGCTCGCGCCCGATTGTGTTGATCCACCAGTGATGCGTCTCGTCAATCGCAGGTGCGTTCTCGTATCCGATACCGCCGCCAAACTGCAGTTCTATCCATTGCGCAAGACCGCTTACATGGCCGCCATGGCTTTTCAGTTCGATGTCGTTTCGCCCGGTTTGTGCCGGACCATCGGCGGCCGAGAAATCGAACGCGAACAACGTGTCCGGGGCACTTTTCAGCGCGAGGTTCGGATCATCGGACGGGACGCCATCCACATACTGAAAATGAGGGGAAAACAGCGAAAGATCGAACCCTTCGACCGATAACGGCAACGGGCCTGTTTCCTTGAAGCTGGCCAGTGCCACCTTGATTGCAGCGTATTCGGGAATGAACTTTGCGTGCGGCACTGCCAGATGCGTTCGGGCATGGGCGAGCGATGGCAGGACACCTTCACTCAGCAGATCGGTCGCAAATACCTCCGACACGACCACTTCTGCTCCGCCAAACAGATCGGCCTTGCGGTCCAGCTTCAGGGAATGCCGATCGATGACCGTGATTGCGTCTGCAAGCCCGTTGGCCGCGATGACTGCTTTGGCGCGATCGGCGATCATTGGATTGGTTTCGCACGCGATAACCCGAGCGGCGCCCGCGCGCGCGGCGATCATTGCCAGCAAGCCGGAACCGGTGCCGATATCGAGCACGATCCTGCCCGGCGCATGCATTTCGATTGCCTTGCGGTATGCGGCATTGCGATTGGCGTCCTGAAGCATCCTCAGATGAAATCCGGGCACCTGGTGGAGCAGTATGCTGGCCGCCACCGCTTCCCAAAGCGGATCGCCCGCGTGTTGTTTCATGACACGGGCGACCATCGCATCCGCCATTGCCCCAGCCTTGCTGGCGGCCAACTCCATTCCCATTTTCCGGAAGTCGGCCGGATTGTTCAGCGGGTCGCGCTGCTTTTCACTGGTGATTTTGTCCATCGTCGCGATGTTCTTGCAAATACACGCCCGATTGCAAGGGCGACGTTGTCGCAAGCCGATTGACACGCATGGGGCCAATTCCTACATGGTCATCACACGCCAGCTTCGAGCAGGACTGATTCATGCGCGGTGGATCGGACCAGGGATGGAAGCGGCGCTTTGCCATATTCGCGACGCAACGATTGAGCTGCTGCCTGACGAGCCCCGAATTTTCGAAGGGCTTATCCCATGGCATGCGGCTGTTTTGCGTCAGTTAAGGCACCGTTTTCGCGTGACGATAACACATCCAATCGAGCGGGCGGGACCATCCCTGCCGGCGCAACGATAAAGAGGCACAGCTCTTCCATGGCAACCAAAGCCCCGAAAAAGTCGACCCGCAGCCGCAAGGCAGAGGGCACCGCGAAGAAGCGTATCCGCAAGATCTTTGGCGACATTCACGAAGTTGTGCAGATGCCCAACCTGATCGAAGTGCAGCGCGAAAGCTATGAACAGTTCCTGCGCTCCGACCCTTCGATCGACTATGTTTCGGGCCTGGAAAAGACGCTGCGCAGCGTCTTCCCGATCCGCGATTTTGCCGGAACTGCCGAACTCGACTTCGTGAATTACGTACTTGAGCCGCCGAAATACGACACCACCGAATGCCGCCAGCGCGGGATTACCTATGCCGCGCCGATGAAGGTGACTTTGCGCCTGATCGTGTTCGAAGTGGATCAGGAAACCGAAACCCGCTCCGTCCTCGATATCAAGGAGCAGGACGTTTACATGGGCGACATGCCGCTCATGACGGACAACGGCACTTTCATCATCAATGGCACGGAACGCGTCATTGTTTCGCAGATGCACCGTTCGCCGGGCGTGCTGTTTGACCATGATCGCGGTAAAACGCATTCGTCGGGCAAGCTGCTGTTTGCCGCGCGCGTCATTCCGTATCGTGGCAGCTGGCTCGATTTCGAATTTGACGCCAAGGACATCGTCAACGTCCGCATCGACCGCAAGCGCAAGTTGCCGGTCACCGCGCTGCTGTATGCGCTGGGTCTGGATGCCGAGGGCATTCTTGAGCATTTCTACGACACCATCGTGTGGGAACGCGTCGCCGGAAAAGCCGGGGACGGCTGGAAAATCCCGTTCGTGCCCGAAGTGTGGCGCAATCAGAAGCCGTCCTTCCCGCTGGTAGATGCGTCCACCGGCGAAGAAATCTTCGCCTCTGGCCAGAAGATTTCTCCTCGCGCCGCGAACAAGGCTGCGAAGGATGGTCTCACCGATTTGCTGCTGCCGACCGAGGAAGTCGTCAGCCGCTATGCCTCGCGCGATATGATCGACGAGGCGACCGGCCGCATTTACATTGAGGCGGGCGAAGAAATCACGCTGGAGCATGTCGAGGCATTCGACAATGCCGGGATCGACCGTCTGGTCCTGCTCGACATTGACGAAATCAACACCGGCCCGTGGATCCGCAACACGTTGCAGGTCGACAAGGCCGAAAACCGCGATGAGGGTCTGGAAGCCATCTACAAGGTGATGCGTCCGGGCGAACCGCCGACCAAGGAAACCGCCGAAGCGCTGTTCGAAGGCCTGTTCTTCGATGGCGAACGCTATGACCTGTCAGCCGTTGGTCGCGTCAAACTCAACATGCGTCTGGGCCTCGATGCCGAAGACACCGTGACCACCCTGCGCAAGGAAGATATCCTCGCCGTGGTCAAGGAACTGGTCGGCCTTAAGGACGGCAAGGGCGAGGTTGATGATATCGACAATCTCGGCAACCGCCGCGTGCGTTCTGTCGGCGAATTGCTGGAAAACCAGTACCGCGTCGGCCTGCTGCGCATGGAGCGCGCGGTGAAGGAGCGTATGAGCAGCGTGGACGTGTCCACCGTCATGCCCAACGATCTGATCAATGCGAAGCCTGCCGTGGCTGCGGTGCGCGAATTCTTTGGCTCCTCGCAGCTGTCGCAGTTCATGGATCAGACCAATCCGCTGTCCGAAGTGACGCACAAGCGCCGCGTTTCGGCTCTCGGGCCGGGCGGTCTTACGCGTGAGCGTGCGGGCTTTGAAGTCCGTGACGTTCACCCGACCCACTATGGCCGCATCTGCCCGATTGAAACGCCCGAAGGTCCGAACATTGGCCTGATCAACTCGCTGGCGTCGTTCAGCCGGGTGAACAAGTACGGCTTCATCGAAACGCCGTATCGTACGGTCGTGGACGGCAAGGTCACGGCCGAAGTGATCTATCTGTCGGCGATGGAAGAACAGAAGCACACCGTGGCGCAGGCCTCGGCGGAACTGAACGAAGACGGCAGCTTCTTTGAAGAACTGGTGTCTGCGCGTCAGTCCGGCGATAACCTGATGGCCCCGCGTGAACAGATCACGCTTATGGACGTGTCGCCCAAGCAGCTCGTTTCGGTCGCTGCATCGCTCATTCCGTTCCTGGAAAACGATGACGCAAACCGCGCGCTGATGGGCTCGAACATGCAGCGCCAGGCGGTGCCGCTTGTGAAGGCAGAGGCGCCGTGGGTCGGCACCGGCATGGAAGAAACCGTGGCGCGCGATTCGGGCGCTGCGATTGCGGCCAAGCGCGGAGGGATCGTCGACCAGGTCGACGCGACCCGCATCGTGATCCGTGCAATCGGCGATGTCGAGGCCGGTCAGTCGGGCGTCGACATCTACACGCTGCAGAAATTCCAGCGCTCCAACCAGAACACCTGCATCAACCAGCGTCCGCTGGTGAAGGTGGGCGAATTGATCGAGCCGGGCGATATCATCGCCGATGGTCCCTCGACCGATCTGGGCGAACTGGCGTTGGGCAAGAACAGCCTCGTCGCGTTCATGCCGTGGAATGGCTACAATTACGAAGACTCCATCCTGATCTCCGAGCGCATCGTGAAGGACGATGTGTTCACCTCGATCCATATCGAGGAATTCGAGGTCATGGCCCGCGATACGAAGCTGGGTCCGGAAGACATCACGCGCGACATTCCCAATGTCGGCGAGGAAGCGCTGCGCAACCTCGACGAAGCGGGCATCGTCTATATCGGCGCAGAAGTGCATCCGGGTGACATTCTGGTCGGCAAGATCACGCCCAAGGGTGAAAGCCCGATGACGCCGGAGGAAAAGCTGCTGCGCGCGATCTTTGGCGAAAAGGCTTCCGATGTGCGCGACACCTCGCTGCGCCTGCCGCCGGGCGTTGCGGGCACCGTGGTCGAAGTCCGCGTGTTCAACCGTCACGGGATCGAGATCGATGATCGTACCCGTGCGATCCAGAACGAGGAAATCGAGCGCCTGCGCAAGGACGCCGCCGATGAGCGCGCAATCCTGAACCGTGCGACCTACAATCGTCTGGGCGATATGCTGCTGGGCCAGACCGCCTCTGCCGCACCCAAGGGTGTGAAGAAGGGCATCGACATCAGCGAGCAGGTGCTCAATGACATCGAGCGTCACGAATGGTTCAAGTTCGCGGTTGCCGATGACAATCGTCAGGCCCAGATCGAGGCGATCAAGTCGCAATACGACGAGGCCGCCGGGCTGATCGACGCCAAGTTCCACGACCGCAAGGAAAAGCTGGAACGCGGCGATGAACTCGCTCCGGGCGTGCTCAAGATGGTCAAGGTGTTCGTCGCGGTGAAGCGCAAGCTGCAACCGGGCGACAAGATGGCCGGTCGTCACGGCAACAAGGGTGTGATTTCGCGCATCCTTCCTGCCGAAGACATGCCGTTCCTGGAGGACGGCACGCCGGTCGATCTGGTGCTGAACCCGCTTGGCGTGCCTTCGCGCATGAACGTCGGACAGATCTTTGAAACGCACCTTGGCTTTGCTGCACGCAATCTCGGTATGGAAATCGCGCAGAAGCTGGAAGACTGGAAAGCCGCCAATCCGAACGCTGCTGAAGACTATGCCAATGTGAAGCCGCCCGAAGCGGTGGTGGACCGTCTGAAGGACGTTTACGGCGACCAGTATTTCGAGGATCTGGACAGCCGGTCAACAGGGCAAATCGTCGAGTTGGCGACCAACCTTTCTGCAGGCGTTCCGATGGGCACCCCGGTGTTCGACGGCGCACGCGAGGCGGACGTCACCGACATGCTGATCAAGGCGCATGTGGACAGTTCCGGCCAGTCGACCCTGTATGACGGGCGCACCGGCGAGGCGTTCGACCGCAAGGTGACCGTGGGCATCATCTACATGCTCAAACTGCACCACCTTGTGGACGACAAGATCCACGCACGTTCGATCGGGCCGTACAGCCTCGTCACCCAGCAGCCGCTGGGCGGTAAGGCGCAGTTCGGCGGACAGCGTTTTGGCGAGATGGAGGTCTGGGCCCTGCAGGCATACGGCGCGGCCTACACCTTGCAGGAAATGCTCACCGTCAAATCGGACGATGTTGTCGGACGGACCAAGGTTTACGAAGCGATCGTCAAGGGCGACGACACCTTCGAGGCCGGCATTCCGGAAAGCTTCAACGTGCTCGTCAAGGAAATGCGCTCACTGGGCATGAACGTCGAACTCACCTCGCTGGGCGAAGGCGAGGACGACGACGACTACAGCGCGATCGCGGCGGAATAAATGCCTTCTCCCCCTCTCGCTTGCGGGAGGGGGTCGGGGGGCGGGCGCGAACAAACACGCAGCCTGCCCGAAGCAGACCCACCCCTAACCCCTCCCGCATCCTGGAGGGGGACAGAGGAAGAGAAAAATGAACGAACTGACCAAATTCACCAACCAGCTGGCAAAGCCGGAAACCTTCGACCAGATCCAGATCGGGATCGCGAGCCCTGAGCGTATTCGCTCATGGTCGTTCGGTGAGATCAAGAAGCCGGAAACCATCAACTACCGCACGTTCAAGCCTGAGCGTGACGGCCTGTTCTGCGCGCGCATCTTTGGTCCGGTGAAGGACTACGAATGCCTGTGCGGCAAGTACAAGCGCATGAAGTACAAGGGCGTCGTCTGCGAAAAGTGCGGCGTCGAAGTCACCGTAACCAAGGTGCGCCGCGAGCGCATGGGCCACATCGAACTGGCCGCGCCGGTCGCGCACATCTGGTATCTGAAGTCGCTGCCTTCGCGCATCGGCCTGCTGCTCGACATTCAGCTGAAGCAGCTGGAGCGCATCCTCTATTTCGAAAGCTATGTGGTGATCGAGCCGGGCCTGACCCCGCTTGAGAAATTCCAGCTGTTGACCGAGGACGAACTGCTCGAGGCGCAGGACGAATATGGCGAAGACGCGTTTTCGGCCAATATCGGTGCCGAGGCAGTCAAGCACATGCTGATGGACTTGGACCTTGAGCAGGAGCGCGACGACCTGCTCGAAGAGCTGTCGGTCACCAAGTCCACGCTCAAGCCGAAGAAGATCATCAAGCGGCTGAAGGTCGTCGAAAGCTTCATCGATTCGGGCAACCGCCCGGAATGGATGATCCTCGAAGTGATCCCCGTGATCCCGCCCGAGCTGCGCCCGCTGGTGCCGCTGGACGGTGGCCGGTTCGCGACGTCCGATCTCAACGATCTGTATCGCCGCGTGATCAACCGCAACAACCGCCTGAAACGCCTCATTGAACTGCGCGCGCCGGACATCATCGTCCGCAACGAAAAGCGCATGTTGCAGGAAGCCGTCGATGCGCTGTTCGACAATGGCCGCCGTGGCCGCGTCATCACCGGCGCCAACAAGCGTCCGCTGAAATCGCTCAGCGACATGCTCAAGGGCAAGCAGGGCCGTTTCCGCCAGAACCTTCTCGGAAAGCGCGTCGATTATTCGGGCCGCTCGGTCATCGTGACCGGGCCGGAACTGAAACTGCACCAGTGCGGCCTGCCCAAGAAGATGGCGCTCGAACTGTTCAAGCCATTCATCTACGCGCGCCTCGATGCCAAGGGTCTTTCCATGACCCTCAAGCAGGCGAAAAAGTGGGTTGAGAAGGAGCGCAAGGAAGTCTGGGACATCCTTGACGAGGTGATCCGCGAGCACCCCGTGCTGCTCAACCGCGCGCCCACGCTTCACCGTCTTGGCATTCAGGCGTTCGAACCCGTGCTGATCGAAGGCAAGGCGATCCAGCTGCACCCGCTCGTCTGCTCGGCCTTCAACGCCGACTTCGACGGTGACCAGATGGCCGTCCACGTGCCGCTTTCGCTGGAAGCCCAGCTCGAAGCGCGCGTGCTGATGATGTCCACCAACAACATTCTCTCGCCCGCCAACGGCAAGCCGATCATCGTGCCTTCGCAGGATATGGTTCTGGGGATCTACTACCTCTCGATGGAGCGGCAGGAGAAGCACCCGGAATATCTCGAAAACGAGGACGGCACCAAGGTCGAGCGTCTGCCGCGCTTTTCCGACATGGCCGAAGTGCATCAGGCGCTGGAAACCAAGGCGGTCACGCTGCACACAAAGATCATCGCCCGCGTTCCGCAGGCCGATGAGGCTGGCAAGGTTGCCATGCAGCGCTTCATCACCACGCCGGGCCGGATGCTGATCGGCGAATGCCTGCCCAAGAACTTCAAGGTTCCCTTCGACATCATCAACCGCCTGCTGACAAAGCGGGAAATTGGCGACGTGATCGATCAGGTGTATCGTCACACCGGTCAGAAGGACACCGTGCTGTTCGCCGATGCAATCATGACGCTGGGCTTCCGCCACGCGTTCAAGGCTGGCATCAGCTTTGGCAAGGATGACATGATCATTCCGGAATCCAAGGAACGTCTGGTCGATGAAACCAAGGATCTGGTTGCCGGATACGAGCAGCAATATCAGGACGGCCTGATCACCCAGCAGGAAAAGTACAACAAGGTGATCGACGCCTGGAGCCGGTGCGGTGACCAGGTGGCCGACGCCATGATGGAGGGGATCAAGGCGACGCCGATCGACGACGATGGCAAGGAAGCCCAGATCAACTCGATCTACATGATGAGCCACTCCGGCGCGCGTGGTTCGCCCGCTCAGATGAAGCAGCTTGCCGGGATGCGCGGCCTGATGGCCAAGCCTTCGGGAGAGATCATCGAGAACCCGATCATCTCGAACTTCAAGGAGGGTCTCAACGTCCTTGAATACTTCAACTCCACCCACGGCGCCCGCAAGGGTCTGGCAGATACCGCGCTCAAGACGGCAAACTCGGGTTATCTGACCCGGCGTCTGGTCGATGTGTCGCAGGACTGCACCATCGTGGTCAATGACTGCAAGACCGAGAACGCGCTGGAAATGCGCGCCATCGTTCAGGGCGGTAGTGTGATTGCATCGTTGGGTGAGCGTATTCTGGGCCGCACCGTGGCCGAGGATATCCTCAACGCAGCCACTGACGAAGTGATCGTCAAGGCTGGCACTCTGGTGGACGAGCCGATGGTGGTCGAGATCGAAGCGGCTGAAGTCCAGTCTGCCAAGATCCGCTCACCGCTGGTCTGCGAAGCTGACATGGGCGTTTGCGGCACTTGCTATGGCCGTGACCTTGCTCGCGGTACTCCGGTGAATATCGGTGAGGCTGTCGGCGTTATCGCCGCGCAGTCCATCGGGGAACCGGGCACGCAGCTGACCATGCGTACCTTCCACATCGGCGGCGCCGCGCAGCTCAACGAAACCAGCCACCTTGAATCGATCTCGGAAGGCCGGATCGAACTGCGCGACATGCCCACTATCTCGGACAAGAGAGGTCGTATCCTCTCGCTCGCCCGCAATGGCGAGATTGCGGTGATCGATGCCGAGGGCCGTGAGCGTGAAATGCACAAGGTGCCCTACGGCACCGTGGTCATGTTCAAGGAAGGCGAAAAGGTAAACGTTGGCGACCGGCTGGCTGAATGGGATCCGTTCACCTTGCCAATCATCACCGAACAATCGGGTGTGGTGCGGTATCAGGATCTGATCGAGGGCATGACGCTCGAAGAACAGACCGATGATGCCACCGGCATTGCACAGCGTGTGGTGACCGAAAACCGCGCCACCGGCCGCAAGAAGAAAGAGGAACTGCGCCCGCGCATGACCTTGCTTGGCGAAGGTCAGACCGATGATGGCGAAACCGAAGCACAGCGTTACATGCTGGCTCCGGGCACGACGCTGTCGGTTCAGGACGGTCAGACGGTTGAAGCGGGTGACATTCTCGCCCGTGCCAGCCGCGAAGCCGCCAAGACCCGCGACATCACCGGCGGTCTGCCGCGCGTGGCCGAACTGTTCGAGGCGCGTCTGCCAAAGGACATGTCGGTCATCGCAAAGATTTCCGGCAAGATCGAATTCGTCCGCGAATACAAGGCGAAGCGCAAGATCGCGATCATTCCCGAGGAAGGTGATCCGGTGGAATACCTGATCGCCAAGACCAAGGTGATCGACGTGCAGGAAGGTGACTTCGTGAAGAAGGGTGACACCCTTGTTTCCGGTTCGCCCAACCCGCATGACATCCTTGAAGTCATGGGTGTCGAGGCGCTGGCCGAGTACCTCGTGAATGAAATCCAGGAAGTCTACCGTTTGCAGGGCGTGAAGATCAACGACAAGCACATCGAGGTGATCGTTCGCCAGATGCTGCAAAAGGTCGAGATCACCAATGGCGGCGACACCACGCTGCTGCCCGGTGAGCAGATCGATCTGGCGGAAATGCTGGAGATCAACGGCAAGCTGGGTCGCAACAAGGAGCACGCCGAGGGCACTCCGATCCTGCTCGGCATCACCAAGGCGTCGCTGCAAACCCGCAGCTTCATCTCGGCAGCGTCGTTCCAGGAAACGACCCGCGTGCTGACGCAGGCCTCGGTCGAGGGCAAGAAGGACACGCTGATCGGTCTCAAGGAGAACGTGATCGTGGGCCGTCTGATCCCCGCCGGTACCGGCGCTGGCATGAACCGGATGCGCGTTACCGCCACCAGCCGTGACGCCGCGCTGAAGGCGCAATGGAAAAAGCAGCAGGACAAACTTGCTGCCGCCAACGCTCCTGCGCCGGTCGAGAAGCCAGAGCCCGAAGCCGATCCGGTGTCGAGCGAGGAAGCCATGAAGGCCGCCATGGAAAATGCCGGGGCCAATGCTGGCGGCGGTGATGCCGCAACCGCAACCATGGACGATAGCGCCGAGTAACAACGAAACGGCGCGATGAATTGACCCCGCTGGAGCAAACGCTCCGGCGGGGTTTTTCGTGCGAAGTCCGCGTCTTCCTGATTTGCCCGCAAATGCAACCAGACAATCGGGCGGCGGGCTCTCGGTCACACGCCTCTCGCAATAGGTCGCCAGTCGCGCTAACGGCGTGGCATGACCATTACCCGCTTTGCTCCTTCACCCACTGGCCGCCTGCATGTCGGCAATATCCGCACCGCGCTGCATAACTGGATGATCGCCCGCAAGGCTGGCGGCACCCTTATCCTGCGGATCGATGATACCGATGCGGCGCGATCGAGGGAGGAATATGTCGAGGCGATCCGCGACGATCTGGAATGGCTGGGCATCGCGCCCGACAGCGAGGCGCGCCAGTCGCAGCGGCTCGATCTGTATGAAGCTGCGTTCGAGCAATTGAAGGCTGCGGGCAGGATCTACCCCGCGTACGAAACCAGTCAGGAACTGGAATTGAAGCGCAAGGTCCAGCTCGGGCGTGGTCTGCCGCCGATTTACGACCGCGCGGCGCTGGCGCTGACCGAAGATCAGTGCGCCGCGAAAGAGGCCGAGGGGATCGCCCCGCACTGGCGCTTCAGACTTGATCATGACGAACCGATTGCGTGGGACGATGGCGTGCGTGGGCGCGCAACCTTCGATCCGGCGCAGCTTTCCGATCCGGTGATCCGGCGCGCGGACGGATCGTGGCTGTATATGCTGCCCAGCACCGTCGACGATATCGACATGGGCGTGACGCAGGTGCTTCGCGGAGAGGACCACGTCTCCAACACCGCGGTACAGATCCAGATGTTCACCGCGCTTCTGGATTCCGAGAGGGGCGCGACTCCGCCCGCCTTTGCGCACGAGGCGCTGCTGGTGGGGCGCGAGGGCAAGCTGTCGAAACGGCTCGGTTCGCTCGGCTGCGATGCTTTTCGCGAGCGTGGGATTGAACCCGAGGCGATCATCGCCCTGCTGGCGCGGCTTGGTACATCGCTGCCGGTGGAGCCGATTGCGGACCGTGCGGTGCTGCTCGATACGTTCGATCTTGGCACGTTCGGGCGCGCGCCGGCGAAATTCGATGATGCCGATCTGGAGCGGGTGAACACTGCCATCGTCCACGCCATGCCCTATACCGCGGTCAAGGATCGCCTGCCTGCCGGGATGGACGAGGCGGGCTGGCACGCGGTGCAGCCCAATATTTCAACAGTGGACGAGGTCGCGGAGTGGTGGCGGCTGGTGACCGGCCCGATCGATCAGCCTGTGTTTGACGAGGATACAGCTGCGTTCCTGGCCGAGGCGGCGCGCACGTTGACATGGGGCGATGATCCGTGGGGCGCGCTGACGGCTGCGTTGAAAGAGGCGACGGGACGCAAGGGCCGCGACCTGTTCCTGCCTTTGCGACAGGCGCTGACGGGCATGGACCACGGCCCCGATATGGGCGAATTGCTGCCGCTGATCGGCGAGGAAGAGGCCCGCGCAAGGCTGAACCGCGCGGCAGGATAGGGGCAGGCGCGCCTTTCATTGGATGGGAAGCTCGCACGCTCTTACGCGAATTTAACGCTCTTCAGGCCAATATGCGGGCACCGCGATTTGCACCAGTTGCGTCTGAAAGGGTTCGCACCATGAAGATTGCCATCATCGCCATTCCATTTTCCGCCGTAATTATCGCGGGTTGTGGTCCGCAAAGCGCCGAAGACGTGCGTGCGCACGCCGTGGACAAATGTGAACGCCAGTTCGGCAGGCTCTCCGCCGACGCGTCGAAAGGCGAAGCCCTGTGTTCCTGCATGACCGACCGGCTGGCGGCCGAAGGTCTGGAAATCACCGATATGCTGGGCGGCGATCGCGCAAAGGTTGAAGCAATCGGTAAATCGTGCGCAAAAGAAGCGGGCATCGCGGTACCGCAGAACTGAGGCATCATCTTTGCAAGGGTGGGGGCTAACTCACGGTTTTACGCTCCAGGAATGAGCCTGATACGAGAATGCAGGGCACACGAGAGCCGCATTATCGTCAACTCCGCTGTAATATTCCCGTCTTTCGAACGCACGTAAGCCACGCTGAGTAAAACTCCGAGAGTTTGAGAAAAGCGCTTCGGCTGATAGGCAATCGAATAGAAGAAGACTTCATTTCGGGGGCGTAATTTGAGAAAGATGATTGCGTGTAGTTCGCGCGTGGCGTTGAACGTTGTGGCCGGTGTAGCATGTCTGATAGCTACGGGTTGCGGTGGCGGCGGGTCGACACCTGCGCCAGCGCCAGCTCCCGTCAACAATGCGCCGCAATTTACCTCCTCGGCCACGATTTCGGTCGCGGAAAATTCTTCGGGATCCTTTTATACCGCTAGCGCAAGCGATGGGGATGGCGATGCACTGACGTTCGGGATTTCGGGCGGTGCCGATGCCAGCGCGTTCTCGCTTTCAGGCGCGAACCTCTCATTCAAACAAGTCCCCGATTTTCAGCGCCCGACCGACGCCGGTCGCGACAATATCTATAATCTTACGCTGAACGTGCAGGACGGTCGGGGTGGATCGAATACCATCAACCTCAATGTCAGCGTTGCCAACGACAAGGAAGGGATCGCGGTCACACGAATTGCGACCGGATTCGTCGAGCCCGCTCGTCTGGGCTTCCTGCTTTCGCGCGGCCCATCCGGGTTGGTTGCGGCGGGCCGGATCGCTGTTGCTCAATCGAATGGCGAGATATTCGATGTTGATGGTCAGCGGGAGCACGGACCCCGCTGGCAGACGTGTTTGCGGGTCGAGCACGGGGCGAATTGTTGGTGATCCGGCTTTTACCATCACGTTGTCGCGCACGATATCGCCAGCGCGCTGTCTGCCGCGCTCCGGCAAATGGCGCGTGTCGATACGCGCAATAGGCGATGGGGCTGTGAACGAAAGTCGAAGCGTTGCCGAGCGGTCGCGCGCAGGTTCAGCAAAAATCTGTCGAAGCGTCCGGATCGCTCGCATTCCCGGTGGCGACCTGTTCCGGACACTGTCTGATCAAAGCGCCGCTTTCGCCCAAAATCCGAATTCGCGCCTCGGCAAGCTGATTTTCCTTGAAGAGAACGATCCCTTCGCCGGGGCCAGCGTCACTCGAGGCGGGCACGCTGTGCGAATAATCGGAAATGGTATTCGTCGTTCAGGCGGCGCTGGCGCGGTTAACGGGCAAATTCTGTTGAGTGATCAGGGCGGTTCGGTCGAACACGAAATGACGTTCTTCCCGCCCGATGCCCGGCCTCTTGATTTCGGTTGGCCCGGACGGGAAGGCACGCAAGGTATCGGAAACAATCCACCTGCGTCGGTAAACGGACCTACGATTGCATATGGGTTTGGCAGCGGTGTCGATCAGGGAACCGGGATCGTTCTCGGGGGCCTTTACACCGGTCGCGCTGTCACCTTGAACAACAGCTTCGTGTTTGGCGACACCGGTGGCACCATCTGGTCAGTCCCGTTCTCGGAATTGACCCGTGGTTTTCTGCTTCGGCCAGAGCAGATGGAAAGAAGGACTGCGGATTTTGTGCCTGACGCGGACAAATCGAATCCCCGGTCGCAGTCATCGTGGACGACATGGATCGATTGTTCAATCTGGATGCCGCGGCGAACTTTTCCGAGTTGACGCGGCATAGCCTTTAGCAGGACGCCGATCGAACGAACCATTGACAGGGGACCGGGGGCTCGCCGCGATGCGCCCGTCCTCATTCCCCCACCGATCCCCACACGCCGTCCGCTCCGCTTCGACAAAGGCTTGCGCCGCTGGCGCCTGTGTCGGGCCCATCATACAGGCCCAGTTCGCGCATTTTCATAAAGAAGCCGGGCGCGGGCAGGCGCTCGCGCACCCTTTCCCCCGCACGCGAGGTCACGAGGCTCGCCAGCTGCGGCTCGCCGGCCTCGGCCTGCTCGCGCATCAGCGCCTCCAGCAGCAGGGCGGTTTGCCGGATCGTGCGCGGCGGGCGCAGGTCGAGCGCCCGTGCAAGGTCGGCATAGGTCAGCGTCGCGTTGCTTCGCGCAGTGGCGATCAGGATGTCCCTGAGCAAGCGGCGCGCCCCTGCTGCTAACCCTCGTGCTTTTTCAGCTCATCGCCAGACAGCGTGACAACGTGCAGCAGATTGGTCGCCCCCGGCGTGCCGAACGGAACGCCGGCAAGCACGATCTGTTTCGATCCAGCGGTGCCAAAGCCATGGCGCAGGGCCATCCGCTTGCCCTTGGCGATCATTTCCTCGAAACTGCCGATGTCGCGCGTGGTCACGGCGTGCGCGCCCCATAGCAGTCCCAGCCGCCGGGCGGTTCTGATCGAGGGCGTGAGCACCAGCATCGGCGTGCCGGGCCGTTCGCGCGCAACGCGGCGCGCGGTCGATCCGCTGGCGGTGAAGACAGTAATCGCGCTGATCGGCACAGTGTCCGCGATGGTCATGCAGCTGTGTGCCAATGCATCGGCGGTGGTCGCGTCGGGCGGCGTATGGGAGAATCGCACGCGCGCGCGATATTCCTCATCGTTTTCCACCTGGCGCGCAATCCGGTGCATCATCGCCACCGATTCCTCGGGCCAGTCACCCGCCGCGCTCTCAGCCGAGAGCATCACCGCATCGGCTCCATCGTAGACCGCATTGGCGACATCGGAGACTTCGGCGCGGGTGGGGCTGGGGCTTTCGATCATGCTTTCCAGCATCTGCGTTGCCACGATCACCGGCTTGCCCGCATTGCGGCTGGCAGCGACGATGCGTTTTTGCAGCGGAGGCACTTCGTGCGGTTCCAGTTCCACGCCAAGGTCTCCGCGCGCGACCATGATCGCGTCCGACAGTTCGATAATCTCCGCAAGGCGGCGCACCGCCTGCGGCTTTTCGATCTTGGCGCACAGCGCGGTGTCGTGCGATCCGATCAGCTTGCGCGCCTCGGCCATATCCTCTGGCCGCTGGACAAAGCTGAGCGCGATCCAGTCCGCCCCCTGTTCCACGGCAAAGGCCAGATCCCTGCGATCCTTGTCGGTCAGCGCGGGGATCGGCACTTCGGCATCGGGCACGTTCACGCCTTTGCGATCGGAAATCACCCCGCCAACTTCGGCGGAACAGCGGATGCGATGTTCGTCCGCCTCGCGCACAATCAGCCGGATCTTGCCATCGTTGATGACCAGCCTTTGCCCGCGCGTGAGGATGCCGAACAGTTCGGGATGCGGCAGGCACACGCGACTGTCATCGCCGGGCGTGGGGTCGCGATCAAAGTTGAAATGGCCGCCGTGCCGGATCACCGCCTTGCCGCCAACGAATTCGCCGACGCGCAGTTTTGGCCCCTGAAGATCGGCGAGGATCGCGATGGGGCGGCGAAATTCGTCCTCCATCGCGCGGATCGCGGCGATGGCGGCAGCGTGGTCATCGTGACTGCCATGGCTCATATTGACGCGGAAGGCGTCGGCGCCGGCGCGAAACAGACGGCGCAGCATTTCGGGAGAGCGGCTGGCCGGACCGATAGTGGCGAGGATCTTTACCCGCCGCCCGCGCGGATCGAGTTTGGGCTGGCCAGTCCTGCCGCTGGATTGGCTCTGATCGTGAACGTCGTCGTCCTGCAATGGTATGATCCCTCTCAAGGTGCCCCTCCCAAGGCGCCGCTCGCTATGGCATAGCACCTTGGTGTTGCAACTAAAGCTCTTTGATAGACAGCAAGGATGGATCGGTAATGGGTAAGAATGAAGACACGCTTGATGGGCTGGACGACACGATTGCCGCTGCGGCATTCCGGCGGCTGGTGCGCCATTTGCAGCACCGCCACGATGCCCAGAATATCGAGCTGATGGGGCTGGCCGGGTTCTGCCGCAATTGCCTCGCCGACTGGATCCGCGATGCCGGGTTCGAGGGTGACAAGGATGCCGCGCGCGCGGTGATCCACGGAATGCCGATGGACGAATGGAAAGCGACCCGTCAGACGCCTGCGACACAGGAGCAACTGGCTGCGATGGAGGCCAGCGTCGCGAAGAACCAACAGGATTGAGCAGACGGCCCTTCAATCCCGGCGCGGCGATGGCTATCGCCCGGTCAAGCGATTCTCATTCACCAATGGAGCTACCCAAAAATGGCCGAAGCCACCGACGCCAACGCAACTGATGACCGTCTGCGCCTTTTGATTGAGCGCATCGAGCGCCTTGAAGAAGAGAAAAAGGGCACTGCCGACGACATCCGCGATGTCTATGCCGAAGCAAAGGCAGTCGGTTACGATGCCAAGATCATGCGCCAGATCGTGCGCCTTCGCAAAATGAAGCCGGATGATCGCAGCGAGCAGGAAATGATCCTCGATACCTACAAGGCTGCGCTTGGCATGGGCTGAATGCCCCTTGCGATCCCGGCGTTGCGTGTTAGTTCTATAACACACTCATTTCAGGAGGACTGCCAATGCCCGGACCGTGGAAAGACGCGCGCGGGGTGATCGTTACCACCACCCCCACCATCGAAGGCCGACCGATACAGGAATATCTCGGCATCGTCACCGGCGAGGTTATCGTCGGCGCCAACCTGTTTCGCGATCTGTTCGCCAATATCCGCGATATCGTGGGCGGGCGTTCGGGCAGTTACGAGCGCATTTTGTCGGACGCGCGCAATCAGGCGATCGAGGAATTGCAGGCCGAAGCCGCCGGTCGCGGGGCCAATGCGGTGGTCGCCATCGACCTCGATTACGAGGTCATCGGCGACACCGGATCGATGCTGATGGTCAGCGCCAGCGGGACCGCGGTAAAGGTGTAGGCGAATGGCGGCAGGCAGCGCGCACGCAAAAACGGCCTTAGGCCGCCGCCTGCCCCAGCATTGCGAGACTGAACAGGATGCCGTTGTGAAAGGCGTGCAGCGCGATGGCGGGCACCAGCCCGTGATGGACGCGCAGATACCCCAGCATCGCGCCGAGCACGAATTGCGGCAGCACCAGCGGCAGCAGCACCGCTAGCGATCCTTCGGTATAATTCAGCAGATGCACCAATGCGAAAGCCAGCGTGCTCGCCCAGAAAAACAGCGGGAATGCACGCCTGAACAAGTCCGGCGTGGGTTGCTTGAGAAGCGCCAGCCCGACCAGCGGCGCACCAACGATGGCCAGGGCAAAGCTGGCCATCATCGCGATGCTTGTGCCCATTGTAGGCTGCGAACCTTCCAGCCCCATTGAGATAATCGCAGGCACCGCCGCCAGCCCGATTATCAGAACCGCCACCACCGCGATAATTGCCGGGCGACCCGTCAACCAGCTGCGAAAGGCGATCTCTTCCAACACCGGGGCGAGCACCACGATCAACACGATCGTCTGCCACCCCGGCTCCAGCGTGTTGTTGACGTTGTCGGGCAGTTCGAACCCCATCGCCGCCGCCGCGCCCAGCGCTGCAATCAGCGTCGCCATTACGGCAAGATCCAGCCACAGCATCCGGAATGTCGCGCGCACCGCGCCATCGGCATCCGGGTCATGCGCAGGCAGCACGGGACGCTTCGCAAAGGCGAGGAAGCGATTGTACTCCGCGCGCGCGGTCGCGGGATGAGCAAGGCTTGTCGATGGGGTGTTCATGCGTCTAATGCAGCCCCTATTGCACCACCACCGGATAATAAAGAGTTCACTCAGGACAACCCAATGGCAGGCCATTCCAAATTCAAGAACATCATGCACCGCAAGGGTGCGCAGGACAAAAAACGCTCCAACCTGTTTTCAAAGCTCAGCCGCGAAATCACCGTGGCGGCGAAAATGGGCACGCCCGATCCCGATATGAACCCGCGCCTGCGGCTGGCGGTCAACACGGCCAAGGCGCAGTCCATGCCCAAGGACAACATTCAGCGCGCCATCGACAAGGCGAGCGCGGGCGATGACGAGAATTACGAAGAGGTCCGGTATGAGGGCTACGGCCCCGGCGGCAGCGCGATCATCGTCGAGGCGCTGACCGACAACCGCAATCGCACCGCCACCGCCGTGCGCACCGCCTTCAGCAAGAACGGCGGCAATCTGGGCACCGAAGGATCGGTCGCGCACGGGTTCGAACGGCTGGGCTACATCGAATACGGCGCCGAAGCGGGCGACGAGGAAAAAGTGCTCGAAGCCGCGCTGGAGGCTGGCGCCGAGGATATCCAGTCTTCCGAGGACGGCCACGAAATCTGGACCGCAGCGGAGGATTTGCACGAAGTCGCCTCGGCGCTTGAAAAGGCGTTGGGCGAGGCCAAGGAAGTGAAACTGGCATGGAAGCCGAACCTAACCGTGGAAATGGACGAGAAGGGCGCGGGCACACTGCTCAAACTGATCGACACGCTGGACGATGACGATGACGTCCAGACCGTCTGGGGCAATTACGAAATCCCGGACGAAGTGATGGAAAAGCTGGACGGGTGAGGGCACGCGAATGGCTCTTTGCCGTTCTGCTCGGGGCCGCATTCCTCCTCGCCGCAATGTGGCGGCTGGGCTGGCGAGTGGGATTGTAGTGCGCTGCCCCACTGTTGGCGCAATGGCTAAGGCCGCGCGGTGACAATCATCCTGGGCCTTGACCCCTCGCTTGCCTGCACCGGGTGGGGGGTGATCCGCGTGGAAGGCTCCCGGCTGATCCATGTCGCCAATGGCCAGATACCGACCGATGCGAAGGCTGCCATGCCGCAGCGGCTGGCCGCGATCCAGGTCGCGCTCAACAATGTGATCGCTGCGCATCAGCCCGCGCGCGCCGCGTGCGAGGAGGTGTTCGTCAACAAGAACCCGCAATCCACGCTCAAACTGGCGCAGGCGCGCGGAGTCGTTCTCGCAGCCTGCGGCGCGGCCTATAACGGCGCGGGGCTGGCAGTAAACGAACACGCCGCGCGGCTGGTCAAGAAGGCGGTGGTGGGCACCGGCGCTGCGGACAAGCATCAGGTCGCCGCCATGATCAAGGTGTTGCTGCCCGGCGCGACCATTGCCGGCGCAGATGCCGCCGATGCGCTGGCCGTGGCGATTGCCGACGCACATCTCGGCAGGCAATTCTAGCGAGGACGGCCAATTCGCGCGCAACAATCATGCGCCACCGCGCCTGAATGATTCACGCATTGATTCACATGATTCAACACCCACATTTTTCTACACAGATTCAGTTTGGGGGTTGCGCAACTCGCGACTCAAGCTTGGTCCACGCGTCGCGGCCTTTCGGCTGGTCGCTTAAAGCCGTCAATCGCATTTTTCATGGTTAATACCCCGTTGACCCTGACGCGCGTCCGATTCATGATGTAGTGGTTCGGTTCAAGCTGGACCCCCAATCCTTGGTGACCGCTTCGGTGCTCGCGCAAATGTTCGCAACAGCACCACGGGGGCGGATTCGCTTTCGGGGCAGGGTGTGTGGCGGGGAATAAGAGGGCTTTGGGGAGCATTCGGGGGGCAGACCTGTGGACATGCTGTGGATCACCACAGGCGCGTCGCAGATCGGGTTACAAACCTGTCGAAAGCGTGTTGAGAACAGAGTTGGAACATTGGCGCTTGCCGCAGGTTTTGAACTCGGGGATAATGGGGTGCGAAAATGGATTTCAAAGTGAGCGATGGCATGACCAACGATGTCGGTATCAGCGATAACGCCAGCGATGTGGGCGCGGGCACAGCCTCCGAGACAACCTCCGGGACAGGCGCCAAGACAGAAAAGAAGGCCGTAACCATGGATAAGGCAGATGCAGGCAGCGATGCGCTGGTCGCGGCAAAGGGCGCAGAGGCGCTGGGCAGTGCGATGGCCGCCGCAGCCAAGGAAGCCGCAGAGCAGGACGCAGCGGACAGCAAGAAGATCAACGACCGCCGTTTCACCGTCACCACCGACGAGACGCGCGATGCGAACCTGACCGATTTCGGCAAGGAGACGCTGATCGACCGATATCTGCTTCCCGGAGAGAATTTTCAGGATCTGTTTGCGCGCGTCGCGGATGCATACGCCGATGATCAGGATCACGCGCAGCGCCTGTACGATTACATCTCGAACCTGTGGTTCATGCCCGCCACCCCGGTGCTGTCCAACGGCGGCACCAATCGCGGCCTGCCGATCAGCTGCTATCTCAACAGCGTGGAAGACAGCCTGAGCGGTATCGTCGGCACGTGGAATGAAAACGTCTGGCTCGCGTCCAAGGGCGGCGGCATCGGCACCTATTGGGGCAATGTGCGCGGCATTGGCGAGCCGGTTGGCCTCAATGGCAAGACCAGCGGCATCATCCCGTTCGTGCGGGTGATGGACAGCCTGACGCTGGCCATTTCTCAAGGTTCGCTGCGGCGCGGATCGGCGGCGTGCTACCTTGATGTCAGCCATCCGGAGATCGAGGAATTTCTCGAAATCCGCAAACCCAGCGGAGACTTCAATCGCAAGGCGCTGAACCTGCATCACGGCGTGTTGTTGACCGATGAATTCATGGAAGCGGTGCGCGCTGGCGATGATTTCGACCTGAAATCACCCAAGACCGGCGAAGTGCGCAGCACCATCAACGCGCGCGCGTTGTTCCAGAAACTGGTGGAAACCCGCCTTGCGACCGGTGAACCCTACATCGTGTTCAACGATACGGTGAACCGCATGATGCCAAAGCATCACCGCGATCTGGGCTTGAAGGTTTCGACCTCCAATCTGTGCAGCGAAATCACTCTGCCGACGGGTATCGACCACCTCGGCAATGATCGCACGGCGGTCTGCTGCCTGTCCTCGCTCAACCTTGAAAAGTGGGACGAGTGGAAGGGCGACAAACGGTTTATCGAGGACGTTATGCGCTTCCTCGACAATGTGCTGCAGGATTACATCGACCGCGCTCCGCCCGAAATGGCCCGTGCAAAATATTCCGCGATGCGCGAACGCAGCGTTGGGCTGGGCGTCATGGGCTTCCATTCCTTCCTGCAATCGAAGGGGCTGGGTTTCGAATCCGCCATGGCCAAGGCGCACAACCTCAAGATGTTCCAGCACATTCAGGCCAAGGCATCCGAAGCCTCGATGTTGCTCGCGCAGGAGCGCGGGCCGTGCCCCGACGCCGCCGAAATGGGCGCAATGGAGCGGTTCAGCTGCAAGATGGCGATCGCGCCGACCGCGTCGATTTCGATCATTTGCGGCGGCACGTCTGCCTGCATCGAGCCGATCCCGGCGAACATCTATACGCACAAGACGCTGTCGGGCAGCTTCATCGTGAAGAACCCGTATCTGGAAAAGATCCTCGATAAGAAGTCGAAGAATTCCAACAATATCTGGAATTCGATCCTGGAGAAGGGCGGCAGCGTCCAGCACCTCGATTTCCTCACTGTTGAGGAGAAGGCGAGCTTCAAGACCAGCTTCGAGATCGACCAGCGCTGGCTGCTCGATTTCGCCGCCGACCGCGCGCCCTATATCGATCAGGCGCAATCGCTGAACCTGTTCATCCCGGCGGACGTGGACAAGTGGGATCTGATGATGCTGCACTTTCAGGCGTGGGAAAAGGGCATCAAATCGCTCTATTATCTCCGCTCGAAATCGGTCCAGCGCGCAGGCTTTGCCGGCGGAGTGGAGGCCGACAATACATCTGATGCGGCCAAGATCGAACTGACCGCAGGCGAGCAGACCGATTACGAGGAATGTCTGAGCTGCCAGTAGGGCGAGCGCCGGGGCTAAGAGAATGCGATACACCGCTGTCATCTGGGCGATAATCATTGCGGCTGCGCTGCTGATCGTGCCGTTCAGCATGTGGGCCTATCCGCAATATCGGCTTTATTCGCAACGCCTTGCAGGGGAGGCTGCGCTGGCCGAAGCGCAATCTTCCCGCAAGATCGCGATACTCGAGGCAGAGGCGCGGCGCGAAAGCGCGGTCGCCTTGGCAGAGGCGGAAGTCCTGCGGGCAAGGGGTGCAGCGGACGCCAATCGCATCCTGCAAAACTCGCTCGGCGGGCCGGAGGGGTATCTGCGCTACCTCCAGATACAGGCGTTGCAGGAAAGCAAGGCGACCCTGATCTACGTGCCCACCGAGACAGGTCTGCCCGTCACCGAAGCGCGCCGGTTGAATCAATAGGCGCGCTCATTGCAACCGCCCGCCATTAACCGTCCGGCAAAACTTGTGCGCTAACCCGGCCCGGTATGCGCGCCCGCAAATCATCCCGAATCGCCACTGCGGCACCCGGCACCTATCGCACCCCGCGCGGGGTCCAGTGGGAGGTCGAGGTCGCGGACCTTTCATGCGGGGGTTGCCGCGTCGATGATCCCGCGCGCGGCCTGCAACTTGGCGAATACGTTCGGCTGAACATCGGCGCCACCGGCCCGCACACCGCCGAAGTCGCGTGGCGGCTGGGCGACCGGGTCGGCCTCGAATTCGCCAGCCCGCTTGCCGAAACCGTCATGGCGCGCATCGCGCAGGACGACTGGGAAGGCGCGGCCGATGAATTCGCCAGCACCCGACACCGGGGCCTCGTCCGCCGCTTTGTCTGACGCGGCGGGGCGAACGCCCCTCGCAAATCCCTGAGCGAATTCCTGCCCGGCGTGATGCAAGCCTTGCACTCGATTGCGGGCAATTCCTGTGTCATAATCGCCGCCATCGCCGCACCATTGCGGCAGGAACAGGGATACATATTCATGAGCAATGCGATGTGGTTGGGCGTTTTCGGAACCGTGGTCGGCCTCGGCTTTCTGCTCAACTCGATCAAGAACCTGCGCCGCAGCAAGGAGGGCCACGCCGCCAATGCCGGGCGGTTGCACATCGCGATGGTCGCGGTGTTCCTCCCGATCATGTGGCTCACCATATTGCTGGGCGAATGACCGGGCTGATGCGATCCGCGCGAGCGGTGGGCCGAGGACATGTCCCCGCCTTTCCGTTCGACTCAGATTTTGCACGGTCTATCCCCGGCGAATCATACCTGCTTGCCTTCGAATCCGTAGTTTGTTTCCCTATATAGGGAATCTGCTTTCAATCAGGGGATACACAAGATGTCGTTGCTCGAAGCCCGGAACACCTACAAGCCCTTCGAATATCCGTGGGCCTACGACTTCTGGAAACGCCAGCAGCAGATCCACTGGATGCCCGAAGAAGTGCCGCTGGGCGAGGATTGCCGCGACTGGGCGCAAAAGATCACCGAGACCGAGCGCAACCTGCTCACCCAGATCTTCCGCTTTTTCACGCAGGCCGATGTCGAGGTGCAGGATTGCTACCACGACAAATACGCCCGCGTGTTCAAACCGACCGAGATCAAGATGATGCTGACCGCGTTCTCCAACATGGAGACGGTGCACATCGCGGCCTACAGCCATTTGCTCGACACGATCGGAATGCCCGAAAGCGAATATTCCGCCTTCCTCGATTACGAGGAAATGAAGGACAAGCATGATTACATGCACCAGTTCAGCGTCGACACGGACGAGGATATCGCCCGCACGCTCGCGATGTTCGGCGGCTTTACCGAAGGGCTGCAATTGTTCGCCAGCTTTGCCATGCTGATGAACTTCCCGCGCTTTAACAAGATGAAGGGCATGGGCCAGATCGTCAGCTGGTCGGTCCGCGACGAAAGCTTGCATTGCGAAGGCATCATCAAGATGTTCCACGCCTTCTGCGAAGAGCGCGACTGCCTGACCAAGGCGGTGAAGGAAGACATCATCGACATCTGCCAGAAGACCGTCCGGCTGGAAGACGCCTTCATCGACCTCGCGTTCGAAATGGGCCCGGTCGAGGGGATGACCGCGACCGAAATCAAGAAATACATCCGATACATCGCGGACTGGCGCCTGAAACAGCTCGGCCTGCAACCGGTCTACATGATCGAGGATCACCCGCTGCCCTGGCTCACCCCGCTGCTGAACGGCGTGGAGCACGCCAACTTCTTCGAAACCCGCGCGACCGAATATTCCAAGGGCGCGACGACCGGCAACTGGAACGACGTGTGGTCCAGCTTCGACAACCGCCAGAAGGCGAAAGCCGTTGTCGAAGGCGAAGCGGTGAACGACGGGCCGGACATGTTCGGGGACGTGCAGGCGGCGGAGTAGAGACTTCAGGCTGATAGACTTGTTTGATCGCGTGTTCGGCGCACACAGCCGATCGGGAAATTCTCGATGATCGCGTGGCAGTCTCCACGAATAGTCAATTTTGTCCAAATTCTGGTGGTTTTAGCGATCACCACGTCATGCACTGAAAATATTGAAAATGTGCATCGGAATATTTGCTATTCGAAAGCAGCTGTTACAGTTCAAGATCAAGCTAAATACGATCGTTACTTAATGGAAGCGTTCACTCGGTTTGGTATAACTCTAACGGACGGATCTCAGACACTTGGGCCACCCCAATTGCTAGCCGATGAAAAATACGATTTCCGGTTTGGGAGTGAGTTGACTTTGACGAGAAACGTTGAGGTTGGGAGAATTGAAAAAAGCGATATCGTACTTACGGAAGATGATCAAATTATTGCTGTTTTGCACGATTACATCGGCTCTGTTGATGTTGGAGGATCAAGTACAGGATTGAGCTGCGTTACGTTATATCCAAATCTCTATTTTACGAGGAGACCGTAACGTCTGTGATCATCATTCCAGCTTTCCCAACGAAGATTCCGAAATTATGTTCACGCTTTGACATGTCGGTTTTTAGATTAACGACAGAATACTTTCCTATTTCAGAACCGGAATACGCATCAACCAGACACCAAGCGAAGATCAGTTGATGGAACGTTTCGGCGAGCGTCTGGATCACGAGCGTAATTTGCCTGCCTAATCTTAAACGGTGTCTAACTGGCCCCCAGCCGCAGGCGGAAGAAGAGTTTTTCGCACTACCCAGTCCCCCTCCCGCAGGCGGGAGGGGGACTGGGTGGGCGCGGCTCGGCATGCGTGCTCAGCTTTGCCCACCCTACTGCGACTAAGCGCGCCTTCGGCTTGCCAAGTCTCGTTTCCCTCCCGCATGCGGGAGGGAGGGGTGGTGTCTGCCCTTTGCCTTGGGTGAGCTTCAATTCTTTCTCACCGGCCTCCGCAATATCGAACGATAGTCGGCCACGATTTACGCTTTCGAAAACATCGCTGATTATCGGGGTCGGATGGGTAACCTCCATCGCATCAATCGGACCCGGCCACGAAAGCTCGGAGAAGTTGAGTGGAGCGAGAGAGGAATGCGTCTCTCGCCAATCCAGCGTGTCGCGGATAGCGACTGGTTCTGGCCAGCCATGCTAACTTTTCCGTTAGGCGCGTTTTTGATTATCTTGTTCTGGTGATTTATTTTCCCTCCCGCAGGCGGGAGGGATGAAGTCGGAGCGCAACCTTACTCCCCTCCCGCTTGCGGGAGGGGTTGGGGGTGGGCCTGTCTCAACTTCGCGCCGTGCCTTGCCCAACCCGCTGCGACTAGGCGGCAAGCCGCCAAGTCTCGCTCCCTTCCCGCAGGCGGGAAGGGTTATTCGCGCAGACCCCTCAAGCGTTCCAACTCCAGCCTGATCGCAGTCACCACGCCTTCGACGTTCCCCGAGACCTCGGCATTCGCGAACCGCAGCACGGTAAAGCCTTGCTCCGCCATCCACGCGTCGCGCACCGCATCGCGCTCTGGCGCTACGTCGTGGCTGTGGCCGTCCAGTTCGATCACCAGCTTCAATTCGCGGCACAGGAAGTCGGCGTAATACGGGCCAATCGGCATCTGGCGGCTGAATTTTGCGCCGGTCTGGCCGCGCGCGAGGTGCTGCCACAAGGCGCGCTCTGCCGGGGTGGCCTGGTTGCGCAAGGAGCGGGCGCGGGTGGTGTTGCGGATTTGCCAGTTGGGCATGGTTTGGGTCTTGCCCACCCCCGACCCCTCCCGCAAGCGGGAGGGGAGATTTATCGCATCCCCCCGCAAGCGGAAAGGGTTAGGGGTGGGCATAGCTCGCCATAACCACCCCGCAATCTCCGCGCAGCATCGCAAGTATTCGTCAAGAAGTGCTGATGTAATACGCGAGCCATGACGCCGCTCGACTTCGCCATGCAGCCCGCCAACATCGTCACGGCAATCGCCGCCATGAACTTTGCCGCGTTCGCTGCCTTCGGGATCGACAAGGCGCGCGCCGAACAACAGCGGCGGCGCATATCGGAGGCGACGTTGCTGCAACTCGCCTTTCTCGGCGGAATTGCGGGTGCCTATGCGGGGAGGGCGATGTTCCGGCACAAGACGCGCAAGCAGCCGTTTTCCAGCATTCTCCACACCATCGCTGCGGTCCAGCTGTGCGCGGCGGTGTTCCTGATCGTGTTTCTCTGGTGAAGTGTGGGCGTCAGTCTCGGCGCCAACCCACACCTGCCGGCGGGCCAATTCCTTAAGCGTTTTCCTACTCGCCCGCGCTCGCGTAACCTTGCGTCCATGCCAGCCCGCAATCCCCTTTCCCTGACCGCGCCGACGCGCAATGAAACCTCGCAGGCACGCATGCGCGCCCGGAGCAGTTTTTCCGCCTCTGGACAGTGTGTCAGGTGTGTCACCCGTGCCGGGCTTGCGACGAACCGAGGGCACTTGAGCCGCGCGCGCGCATCGGCCACACAGATTGCGCACACAGATCGCACAACAGGGGACTTCACCATGAAACAGACACTCGCCGCCGGCCCTCGCTCTCACCGCCGCCGCGCTGCTGCCCGCACCCGTGATGGCTCAGGCGGAAAAGCCCGAAGTCACCATCACCAACGAGATGGAGTTCCCCGCCGATGCGGTGTGGAAACACTCGTTCGATGCCTATGAGGCGAAGGCGGGGGAGGAGAACGCCTCGCTGCGCCGCGCGCTCTCCTTTGCCAAGACGATGGAGGAGCACGGGGTCGATCGCGAGCGGGTCAAGGTGGCGGTTGTGGTCCACGGCCCATCGGTGTTCGATGTGGCGAGCGATGCGCGCTACGCCGCGAAATACGGCACGACTGACAGCGGCCTTCGCGCCAATCCGAGCGCCGGGATCGTTGCCGAACTGATCGCGCGCGGGGCGGAGATCTGGGTGTGCGGATACGCGGCCTCGGTCCACGGCGTGGGCAATGTGGACCTGATCGAGGGGGTGAAGATGGCGCCCACCGGCACCGTCGCCCATGCAGAGCTGCAACGGCGCGGGTTTGGTCTCAACGCCTATTGATGGGCGTTGTGCGGGGGGCGTGAGTGGGTGAGTTGGCGTGTCACGCACACCAGTCGACTTCGTCCGCGCCCCAGCCGCTTTCGCTGGCGAGGCCGCGTTCGATCATGGTCGCGGCGAGGTAATCGCTGGAGCGTTCGGGGACGGTGCGGCGCACCTCGCGCAGTTCGCGCCCGTATTGATCGCGGGGAGGGGCGTCCGCGCCATTCCATTCGAATGCGCCGCGTGCCAGCCATTGCGCCAGCGCGGTGCGCGCGGAAATGGCAAGACTCGCGCTCGGCAGGGCAGGCTCCGTCCATCTCTGGCGCGTCGAAGCCGGTGAAGCGGATGCGGCGGCGCTCCGGCCCGAAGCCCATGATGACGGTGTCGCCATCGACAACGCAACCGGCGGCGCGCGTGCTGCCTGCGCCGCAAACTGCGAAGCTGTCATCGACGCGGACCCAGCCCTGTTCATGGGCGATCGGGCGCACTCCATACCACCAAAGCGCCGCGACAATGGCGACCAGCGCAGGCACGCGCCACAGCACCCACCACGTCATCATCCGGCTGCGCCCCCTGCCGGAACGCCGGGTGCGGCGCGAGATGAGGGGAGAGCGAAATCGGGCCATCGCCGGGCACCCTATCACCCGAGACGCCCACCCGCCCAGTGTTGTCCGTCAGCTTCCCTTGAAAAAGCAAAAGGCCGCCGGAATCGCTCCCGGCGGCCAGTTTGCAAAGCGCCATTCAGCGCTGAAACGCGATCAGGCTTCGACTGGCTCCAGCGTGCCCATCGTGCCGTTCGGGTTCTCAATGGTGAGGCAGGTGCCCGCATCGACATATTTCCAGGCATTGCCTTGGTAATCGACAACGCTGGTGCCCGCGCAGCTGGTGCCTTCGCCTGCGGCGCAATCATTCTTGCCCGCGAGGCTGACGCCGTAGCATTTCTCTTTCTCGGCATCGGCAGTGGCAGCCGCGGCAACCGTTTCGCCCTCAACGCCAGCGGCGGTGGCTTCGGTTGGAGCATCGCCCGCGCCGCCCGAGCAGGCTGCGGCAAGACCGGCGGCGGCGGCAAGTGCGATGGAGCCGGAAAAACGTGAAGTGTTCATTTGAAATCCTCCCAGATAAAATGGTCTGCGGCGAACAATGCATCCGCTGCTGTATCCGATTCGCACTGAACACGGTCAGGGTTACAGTGCCAAGTGCAAAATCTTCAAGTCGACGCGGGCAGGCGGAACCCAGTATCAGTTCGGAACGGAACGCCAGCCGCTTTCCTAACGCCTCCCGAACCGCTACGCGCTCGGCACGCAACCATCGCCTCAATTCAAGGAAAACATGGCATGACTGCCTCGACTGACGACGCCCGGCCCGGCGCCTCTATCTCCGGTCCGATCCCTGGTTCCATCCATGCGAAGGCGGAAGTGCTGATCGAGGCGCTGCCGTATTTCCAGACCTATGCCGGTCGCACGTTTGTGGTGAAATATGGCGGGCACGCTATGGGCGATGAACGGGCGGCGCGCGATTTTGCCGAAGATATCGTTTTGTTGAGAGCGGTCGGGATCAACCCTGTCGTCGTGCATGGTGGCGGCCCGCAGATCGGCGACATGCTGGCGCGACTGGGCGTGGAGACGACCTTTGTTGACGGGCTGCGGGTCACCGATGAGGCGACCGCGAAGATTGCGGAAATGGTCCTGTCAGGAGCAATCAACAAACAGCTGGTCGGCTGGCTGGCCAATGCTGGCGGCAAGGCGATCGGCATATCAGGCAAGGACGGCGGGCTGGTAACGGCGCGCAAGATTTCGCGCACCACGCGCGATCCCGAAAGCGAGATCGAGAAAATCGTCGACCTTGGCTTTGTAGGCGAACCCGCGAGCGTCGATACCAGCGTGATCGACACTGCCGTTGCTGCCGGGATGATCCCCGTCATCGCGCCGATTGCGGCGGGGGAAGACGGCCAGACGTACAACATCAATGCCGATACGATGGCGGGCGCGATTGCGGCTGCGCTCGGCGCGGCGCGGCTGTTCCTGCTGACCGATGTTGCGGGCGTGCTGGACAAGGATGGCACGCTGCTAACCGATCTGGACCCGGCGGCGATTGCCCGCCTGCGCGAGGATGGTGTGATTACCGGTGGCATGGTGCCCAAGCTGGAGACCTGCGTCGCCGCCGTAGAGGCCGGATGCGACGCGGCGGTCATCATCGACGGACGGGTGCCGCATGCCATGCTGCTGGAATTCTTCACTGCGCGCGGGGCCGGAACGCTGGTGCGCGCGACGCAGCGCTGATAGGGCCAGATCGACCGCGGCCGCTTGACGCAACGCCATGGCGTATTAGGTATATAACACGCCTTTACCCAGCCTTTTTGCCCGCCCCGCCACACATCGTAAGGAAAATTCAGATGGATGCATTGATCCAAATTCTGGTGATGCTCGTACAGACTGCCAACATGCTGATCATTGTCTGGTTTGTAATCGGACTGCTTTTCGCGTTCAACGTCGTCAGCCCCTCCAACCAGTTTCTGTCGGCGGTGCACGATGCGCTGAGCCGTCTGTTCGAACCGATCCTGCGCCCGATCCGCAACATCATGCCGGACACCGGCCAGATCGATTTCTCTCCGATGGTCATGCTGCTGCTGATGAACGCACTCGTCATCATTCTGCGCGGCCTTGCATGACGGCGACGCTGATCGACGGGAAGGCGTTTGCCGCCCGACTGCGGGAACGCGTGGGCGCGGCAGCGGCTGGCTTTGGCCAAAAGGTCGGGCGCAAGCCGGGCCTCGCCGTGGTGCTGGTTGGTGAGGATGCAGCGAGCCAGGTGTATGTTCGCAGCAAGGGCAAGGCGACCATTGCCGCTCACATGGAAAGCTTCACCCATCGCCTTCCCGACGATGTGAGCGAGGCGGATCTGCTGGCGCTGGTCCAGCAATTGAACGGCGATCCGGCGGTGGACGGTATTCTGGTGCAATTGCCGCTGCCCGGCCATCTCGATGAACAAAGTATCATTGCTGCGATCAGCCCGGACAAGGATGTGGACGGCTTTCACATCATCAATGCAGGGCGGCTGAGTGTCGGCCAGTCAGGCTTCGTTCCTTGCACGCCGCTGGGCTGCATGATGCTGTTAACGGATCGGCTGGGCGATCTGTCCGGTCTTGAGGCGGTGGTGATCGGGCGGTCGAACATCGTGGGTAAGCCCATGGCGCAATTGCTGTTGGATGCGAACGCCACCGTCACCATCGCGCACAGCCGCACTCGCGATCTGAAGGAAGTGGTGCGCCGCGCGGATATCGTTGTCGCTGCCGTGGGCCGCCCCGAAATGATCGGCAAGGATTGGCTGAAACCCGGCGCGACCGTGATTGATGTCGGGATCAATCGCCTGCCTCCCGAACCGGGCGCCGGACCGGCCGGCTGGTAGGCGACGTTGCCTTTGGCGAAGCGAGTGAGGTTGCGGGCGCAATCACGCCTGTTCCCGGTGGTGTCGGTCCGATGACCATCGCGGTCCTGCTGCGCAACACCGTGGTCGCAGCGCATCGCAATGCCGGCCTGGACGCGCCTGATGGGCTGTAAGCGCTCACCACGTTCAGCTTGACGAAAAGGTTGCACGGCAACACGCTGGTCCCGAACGGAGATCGCAATGAAGACCGCCTTTTACGCTGGTGCCGCACTGGCCCTTGCGCTGACCATCTCTGCGTGCGCAGGGGGACAGCAGCGGCGCGGACCGTCGGAGCAGGTGATCAATCGCGCGCTGGCCACTGCTCCCGGCGCTGCGCAGCCCAGCACACTGGTCGCGACGGAAATTGCCTATGCGCGCGAGGCGGCGGCGCGCGGGGCGGGCACGGTGGGGCTGGAATACGCCGCTCCCGGAGCATTGGTGCACGGACGCAGCGGAACGGTTCCATTTGCCGGGATTGCAGGTTCGCTGGCCGATCCCGCAAAGGCAACGCAATGGGCACCGCGCACAGTGGTGATGAGCTGCGATGGCGCTCTGGCGCTTACGCTGGGACGATTTCAGGATGCGCAAGGGCTGGTGGGCAATTACGTCACCACATGGGTGCGTCAGCCCGACAACAGTTATAAATGGATTTACGACGTTGCCGGGAGGGATAATCCGCAACCGCCTCCGCGCGAAAAGTTCGAGGATGGCGCAATTGTTGTGACCGCCATCGACGCTGTCTCCGGTTTGGTCGCAACGTGTCCGCGCCGGGATGAATCCGTGCCTCCGCCCCCGCCCATGGGTATCGGCGAGGATGGTAAGGCTGCGGCACAATTGTCGCGCGATGGCACCTTGCGCTGGCAGTGGGAACACCGCGCCGATGGCACGAAATACGTAAAGGCGGAGTATTTCTATGAGGGCGGCTGGGAGGTCGCGATTGAAGAAAGCCTTGCATCCCCGGCGGAAGAATGATGAGGGCGGCGGCTATTCTCGCGCGCCAATATCCCGACATCAAACCAGACTGCCCGATCCATGGCCCTACCCGAACTGTTCGTATCTGCCTTTATCACATTGTTCGTGGTGATCGATCCACCGGGATGTGCGCCGATCTATGCCGGGCTGACAAAGCAGGCATCGCCCGTGCAGGCGCGCAGCATGGCACTGCGCGCGGTGGCGATCGCGGGCGTGATCCTGCTGATCTTCGCCTTCTTTGGCGAGGCTTTGCTGTCTTCGCTCCACATCGCGCTCGACAGTTTCCGCATTGCGGGCGGGCTGATGCTGTTTTTCATCGCGTTCGACATGGTGTTTGAAAAGCGCACCCAGCGCCGCGAGGAACGCGCAGACAAGGTCAGCGCCAGCGAAGTTGAAGATGTCTCGGTGTTTCCGATGGCGATGCCGATGCTGGCCGGGCCGGGCGCAATTGCGGCGGTGATGCTGCTGATGAACGAGGCGCAGGACGTGCGCGAACAGGTTGAGGTGTTCGCGGCATTGGGCGTGGTGCTGGCGCTGACGGCGGCGGCTCTGGTCGCCGCAGGCCCGCTCATCCGCCTGCTGGGTGACAAGGTGGAAGCGGTCATTACCCGCCTGCTGGGCGTGCTGCTGGCCGCGCTGGCAGCGCAATATGTGATCGATGGACTGAAGGGCAGCTTCGGGATCTGAGGCGGGGGTGAAGGCCCGCTATGGCTCACCTGCGCCCTATTGCAGCGTCATGATCTCTTCGCCGCCATCGCCCCGGCCAAAGAACTGCATCAGTTGCACCAGCAATTCGCACCGGGCTGAAAGCGAACCTGCCTCCAGCAGCGCCTGCTTTGACGCTGGATCGAACGGCGCGATCTGCGATACACCGTTGATCAGCGATTGGTCGTCAAGACGTTCGACTGAATCCCAGTCCACGCTGTACCCTTGCGCATCGGCAAAGGCGCGCGCTTCGGCCTCGAACCCGCCGCGCTGTGCGTGGCTAAGTGTCTCTTCGATATCATCCTCAATCAGCTCGCCTTCAACCTGACGGAATGAGGTGGACACATCCAGTTCCCGGATCAGGCGAAAGCGTGACTGACCCTCGAGGATGAGGTTGTAACGACCATCCTCCATCGCCTCGATCTCACCGATCCGCCCGACACATCCGACGGTGTAGAGCGGCGCGCCCTCCAACGCGCGTTGCGGCTGGATCATGGCGATCCGCCGATCACGCGCGATGGAATCGCCGATCAGCGCGCGATAACGCGGCTCAAAGATATGCAGCGGCAATTGCAGGCCGGGAAACAGCACCGCTCCGGGCAGGGGAAAGATTGAAAGGCGCATGGGCATTGTGTCCGTCCTTACCCGAACAGGATTTTCGAAAGCCGCCGGCGGGTCGTAACCACCCACGGGTCTTCAAGACCGACTGCTTCGAATATCTGCAGCAGCTTGGTGCGGGCCGCGCCCTCGTTCCATTCGCGGTCGGCCTCGATCATGGCGAGCAGGGTATCGGCGGCCTCATCGCGCATGTCCGAATTGAAGGGATGTGCTGCAAACGCGGCCTCGGCATAGGCCAGCTGCGCATCCATATCCGCCCGGTTCGCTTCGGCTGCGGATTTCAGCG